>CAWFSW010000003.1:0-469701 GCA_963818605.1 uncultured Acidobacteriota bacterium | reverse complement strand
TGTGATTGCAGTGGAATATCACTGTCGTTGCACTTACGGCTCCCTCGATCTTTGAGTTCGGGAAACCGAAATGGTTAGTAAACCAACATTGTCGTTGCTGTTCTAATGTTACGGTGCGTGTCACGACTGGCAGATTAGTCAATCGGGCGATTTCGTCTTTCTGTGCATTAATATCCATGCTGTACTGACGCTTTTCTTCGATCACCTTATCTAGGTTAGCCTTTGCTTCTGCCTGCATCTTGTTCGGAACATGCCAACAAACGTACGCAAAGACGCACAGCCATACAGCCACGACACCTGCAAGAGCTATAAAAATATTGGCGATGACGTGTTCTCTAAAATCGTTCCATCCGCGAAAAAGCAAAACAATCAGCGCAGTCACGATCGCCACCGCGACCGAAAGGCCGATGGATTTGGGCCCTGCATCAATGGCCGTTAGGGAATCCGCAAAAGCGCGAGAAAATATGGGGAACACGATATGCCTCTCCGCCGGTCCTCACGCTCGATAGCTAGATTGATGGCCCGTGGATATGGCGCAAGGATGGTCACGAGATTATACCTCCCTGCTGGAGTGAACTTTATCATTGGGCGTCATCTCCCACGCATTCCCATTCTTTACAGAACCTTGCCCTTGCACTCTCTCCACTTTCCACTAAGATGGTTTTGTGAATTTTTGGACGATATTGTCGAAAGCGCCGGACAGCGCCGGTAACCTTGACGGCGCGCGCCTTTTTTCGGCTGCAATTACTCGACACACGGGTCGAGTAAATTTCGGCGTAAGTCTAAGAAAACAAAGGAAAGCGTACCAAATTACTCGACACAGATTTCAAGGGATGGCGAACACAAAATGATGCAGGAATTGGCGAATTCGGCGATCGAAACGGCGAAGCGCCGCGGCGCTTCCTACGCCGACGTTCGCGTGATGGACATTCGCCATCGCGACATTTCCACCAAGAACGGTGAAGTCGGCACGCTCGCGGAATCGGAATCGCTCGGAATCGGTATTCGCGTGATCGCTGGTGGCGCGTGGGGGTTTTCCTCGACCGATCGCCTGACGAGCGAAGGAGTCCAGGCGTGCGCCGCGGAAGCCGTCGCGATCGCCAAGGCTTCGGCGCTCGCGAAGCGCGAAAACGTTTCGCTCGCCCCCGAACATTCTCATGTGGACACCTGGCAGAATCCATTCCTGAAGGATCCGTTCCGGATTCCCGTCGAACAGCAGATTGATCTTTTGCTCGCCGCGGATAAAGAGATGCGCCGCGTCAAGGGCGTCACGGTTGCGGAAGGCTCGATGTCTTTCCGCCGAATCGAGCAGCTGTTTGCGTCCAGCACCGGCTCTTCGATTCATCAGATCAAGATGCAGTCCGGCGCGGGAATCGTCGCCACAAGTTTCGCGGGCACCGAAATTCAGAAACGCTCGTATCCCAATAGCTTTGGCGGACAGCACATGCTGCAGGGCTACGAGCTGATTGAGTCGCTCGACCTCGCTGGAAATGCCGGACGCATCGCAGAAGAATGTGTTGCGCTGCATTCCGCTGCGCAGTGCCCCGAGGGCCAGCAAACCATCATCCTCGGCAGCTCGCAGCTTGGCTTGCAGATTCACGAATCCATCGGCCACCCGATCGAGCTCGACCGCGTGCTGGGCATGGAAGCGAATTTCGCGGGCATGAGCTTCCTCACCACGGAGAAGCTGCGCAAATTGAAATACGGCTCCGATATCGTCAACGTTGTCGCCGACGCGCGACTCGATCATGGCCCGGGCCTGGGCACATTCGCGTACGACGACGAGGGCGTGGCCGCGCAGTGCACGCCTATTATCACCAATGGCCTCTTCACCGGCTACCTGAGCAGCCGCGAAACCGCCGCCTCGATCGGCGAAAAGCGTTCCGGGGGCACCGTGCGCTGCGAAAGCTGGAACCGGCTGCCTATGATTCGCATGACGAATATCAGCATCAATCCGGGCACGTGGAAGTACGAGGATCTGATCGCAGACACGGACGATGCGATCCTGATGGAGACGAATCGATCCTGGTCCATTGACGACAAGCGCTACCACTTCCAGTTTTCGACCGAAATCGGCTGGGAAATCAAGGGTGGCAAGCAGGGCCGCATGATCAAGAATCCCAGCTACAGCGGAATCACCACGGAGTTCTGGAACAACTGCGACGCCATTTGCTCGCGCGACTACTGGACACTGTGGGGCACGCCCAATTGCGGCAAGGGCCAGCCCCAGCAGGTGATGGGCACGGGACACGGTGCGTCCCCGGCGCGTTTCCGCAATATCAAAGTCGGCGTCGCCTTCGCGAAATAATTCAACGACCATGGCCAACAAGAACGCACAACTATCGTCCGTGGAACTCGAGCGCATCGCCGAGAAAATCCTCAAGCTCAGCGAAGCGGACGAGACCGAAGTGGACGTGAGCGCTGGAACCGACGCGCTGACGCGCTTCGCCAATAACACGATCCATCAAAACGTCGCCGAACATACGCTAGGCATTTCCGTTCGAGCGGTTGTGAACGGCCGCACTGCGCGCGCCTCGACGAATAAGACGGATGAAGAATCGCTTCGCCGCGTTGTGGCGTCCGCCGTAACGCTCGCGCGCAACCAACCCGAAAATCCCGACCTGCTGCCTCTGCTGGGCAAGCAGAAATATCAAAAGGTCTCGCGATTCTTCTCAAGTACGGCGGGGACTACGCCGGAGGAACGCGCCAAGGCCGTCACCCGCGTGTGCAAAAAAGCTGAGAAGAACCGACAGACCGCGGCCGGTATTTTTGCGAGCGGTTCGTCCAGTTCGGTGACGGCCAATTCAAAGGGCCTCCGCGCGCGTTACGAGCAAACACGTTCGGAATTCTCGATCACCATTCTGGAGGCGAATTCCTCCGGCTGGGCAAAGTCGAATTCGCCCGACATCCGCAAGCTCGATCCCGGGGAACTCGCCGAACGCGCTGCCACTGCGGCGGCCGGATCGCGCGCGCCGCGCGAAGTTCCCGCAGGTCGCTACATCACGATTTTGAGCCCTTCGGCCGTCCTCGATCTGGTTGGTTTTCTCTTCTACGATTTTGCCGGCACCGCGGTCCACGACAAGCGCTCCTGCCTGACGGGTCGCATGGGCAAGAAATTGTTTGGTGACAACATTACGATTTGGGACGACGCCTATCATCCGCTCCAAAGCGGCGCGCCGTACGACGGGGAAGGCGTGCCCCGGCAGAAAGTTTTGCTCGTGGATCGCGGCGTTCCCAAGAATCTGGTCTATTCGCGCGCGACCGCAAAAAAAATGAAAGCCAAGCCAACCGGGCACGGTTTTTCGCTGCCGAATGAGTACGGCGAAGCGCCGATGAATCTCGTTTTTTCGGGCGGCGATAAATCCGCGGATGAAATGATTCGCACCACCGAGCGCGGAATTCTGGTCACGCGCCTCTGGTACATCCGCGAAGTGGACCCCTACGAGAAGATTCTCACCGGAATGACGCGCGACGGAACGTTTCTGATCGAAAATGGCCGCGTCTCCGGCGGCGTTCGAAATTTCCGCTTTAACGAAAGCGTCATCGAGATGCTGTCGAATGTCGAGATGCTGGGGCCTGCTGTGCGCGCGGCCGGGGAAGAATCGTTCGAGATGGTCGTGCCGCCGATGAAAGTTCGCGACTTCCATTTCAGCGAAGTGACGAAATTCTGAGGACCTAAAGCTGGGCTACTGCTCGGTGAACTGAAGGCTTGAAATCGCGCGCGCGATCACGTTTTCCTGTATTTGCACCAGGTCATTGTCGGCGCGGGTCATGCCGAAGATTGTGTAGAGCCGCGCGCCACGCGGGATGAGCACGACTACTCCGGACCAATCATGCTGGTCCACTTTTCCGCGAAAGTGATGTTCGGTCGCGGCCGCACCGGACACCGTGATCTGTTTCTCATCGAGGGCGCGAAAATTCTCCATCACATCGCGCAGGCGGTGCTCCGTCGTATCCATGTCCGTCGCGAGCGATTTTCCGGCGGGCTCCTGGCCGATCAAAAGATAGGTCGTGTCGTCACCCGTGCCCATCGCGGTGATCGCGCCTGGCAACACGGCCGGCGCGGTCGCGATCACGTCCCAGTCCGGCGGCTTGTACATGTGAAAGCGATAGGTTTCGTTGGTGTAGATGTTGCCGTTCACTGCTTCACGAATCGGCTCCGGCCCGGGCGGCTTGGGCGGCGCAGGATTTGAAACCGGCGTCGTCGCGGCAACTGGAGGGGCAGGCGGCGCGGATTTGGCAACTGCCACCGCGGCTGGTGCGGGCTTCGTGACAGGATCGGATTTGCTGCCAGCCATTGCTGGGAGCGGTGGTGGCGCGGCGGCCTTTACGGACTCCGTTTTTGGTTTTTCAGCTGGCGTCGCCGCTCCTGCCGAAATTCCGATGGAGACGACCTGGTCTTTTTGCACGACGGCAAAGCCGTAGCTCGTCTTTACCTTGAACGAGTTTTCTTCGTAGCCGACGATCGTGCCGGAAACTGTCGAGCCGTCTTTCAGCTTCAGATCATCGGCGCGCACTGCTCGCGGCGCGAGCAAGATGCCGCACAGCGGCAAGCACAGCGCCGCGGTCCCAAGGAGTGAAATTTCTCGCTTCATATAATCCAGTATGGCTTCGCGGTATGTGGCGAGCAAGCGTCTCGGGTGCGGCGTTGCCGGGTTAGTCAGCATCAGCGTTTCCGGCGAGGCTGAGCAGTCGAGCGGCGGGATTTTGATTTGGTCTTCTGCTTCCGCGCCGGAGTTCGCTTCGATGCGGGCTTGGGTTTCGCGTGCAGAGCGAGCAGTTCGCGCCGCAGTTCGTTGAACTCGCTTTCCAGCACGCGGAATTCCGCGGGGGCGCCGCCGAGGTTATTGAGACGTCCCATGGCTTGCAGGTTGCGCGCGGTTCCGGCCGCTTTGTAAGCACCAATGAGCGCGAGCGAACCCTTCAGCGAGTGGGCAACCGTGGCAAGAGTTCCGGCGTCTTTTTCGGATACCGCACGGAGGAGCAGGGAAAGTTTCTTCGGCGTGTCCGCGAGGAATGTTTTCACGAGCGACCGGGCAATTTTGTCGTTGCCACCTGTCGCCCGGCGCAGAGTATCCGCCAAATTCTCCGGGGGTGGATCCGCTGACACGGAATCCGCTCGGTCGGAGCCAGACGGTTCGTGGCGGCGCGACAGCATAGCAAGCAGGCTAAAAAGCTCGGCAGCGCGCACAGGTTTTGCCAAGAAGGCGTCCATGCCAGCTGCCAGGCAGCGCTGTTCATCTACCTCGGTGGAATTTCCGGAGATTCCGACGATGATGGGGCGCTTCTGGCCGGGTGCCGCTCCTTCGAGAATCACGCGCGTCGCTTCCAGACCGCTCATGCCGGGCATTTCTTCATCCATCAGCACGATTTCAAATTTGTCTTTGGCGAGCGCGGCGAGCGCCTCGCGGCCGTCGAGTACGGCTGTGACCGAGTGTCCGCCGTGGCGCAAGAGCTCCGCCAGGAGCTCGCGACTGCCTGCATCGTCATCGGCGACAAGGATATGCATGTTTGTTGTGCACGACCGGAGCAGACGAGATCGCGCTCGGCGGGTGCTCCTAAACAGGATCATCCGGCGGATTCATTGCTGCAAGGACTATTCTCGAAGCCTGACCGCGAGATGTAACTGAGGCTCTGACAGCGCAAGGATTCTAGCGGTCGAGGAAGGCGCGGAGACGCGCGTGACCCGCTCGGCTGACAGGAAGCTGCGTGCCGCCGGAAAGCACGGCCACGTGCGTGTCCTTGCCGAATGGCTCGATCTTGACCACACGCTCGAGATTGACGATGTACGAGCGATGAATGCGGAGGAACCGCGAAGGATCGAGAGCGGCCTCGAGGCTCGAGATTGTTTGCTGTTTCAAGTGCTTCTTGCCGCCCGTCGCAAGTGCCACGTAATCGTCCTGCGCTTCCGCGTAATCGAGTTTCGCGACGGGAATGATGAACACGCTTGTGCCGTCGCGCACGGGGATGCGGTCCAGATACTGCGCTGGCGGCCTCGCGCTCGCCGCAAGCTCCATCGCGGGCAGAGGAGCGGAGGGCGGCTTGCCCGAAAGGCGCTCCTTGGCGCGCGCAAGTGCCGCGTCAAACCGCTCGGCGCTAATGGGTTTCAACAGGTAATCCACGGCGTGAACTTCGAAGGCGCGGATCGCGAAAGTGTCGTAGGCAGTTACGAACACGACGGCACGATTCGCGCCAATCAATTCCAGAACTTCGAAGCCATCGAGTTTCGGCATCTGGATGTCGAGAAACAAAAGATCGGGTTCGAGTTCCGCCGCGCATTTTACGGCTTCGAAACCATTGGCGCATTCGGCGACGATCTCGATTTCCGGATGCGCGGAGAGGAATTCGCGAAGCACCTGGCGAGCAAGATCTTCGTCGTCCACGATGAGCGTACGGATTTTCTTGCTCGCTTCTGAGGTCACGATACCCGCTCCTTTATTTTGACCGGCAAGCTGATGGCGACGCGGAAACAAGGACCGTCAATGCTGGTAGCGAACTTCGCGCGATCCCCGTAGCGGGCTTCGAGGCGCTGGCGGACATTCGCAAGTCCCACGCCGCTCTTGCGTCGCGGCGGAGCGTCGGGATCGAAGAGATTTTCGACGACGATCGAGAGTTCGCCGTTACGAAGCTCGGCTGCAAGCTTGATCCAGCCACCCTCTATCAGATTCGCGATCCCGTGGCCGACAGCATTTTCAACCAGCGGCTGAAGCAGCAGCGGCGGGAGGTGCGCGTCGAGAGCGTCGTCGTCGATTTTCTCCTCCATCTGTAGGCGCGCGCCGTAGCGGATTTTTTCCACCGCAAGAAACGCGTGAATCAGCGAAATCTCTTCCTCGAGGGGAATCGCAGCCTTTTCGCCGAGGCCCAGAGTTCGCCGCAGGAAGTCGCCCAGAAGGATGCACATCTCGCGCGCCTTGGCCGCGTCCGAGGTGGTGAGGGCGCTGATGGAATTCAAACTGTTGAATAGGAAATGCGGATTGACCTGAGCTTTTAGAGCGCGTAATTCCGCTTCGCGAGCCAGTACGCTCGCCTGCATTACGCGAGCCTCCGCTTCTCGCGACGCCTCCACGGCCAGCAAGACATAGTGAAATCCAACCGCCAGGAGATACAGGAGCACGCCGGTCGCAAACAAGAGAGGGTAATCGCGCGACAGTCGGCTGTCGATCCCGTGAAAATCGTCCAGGCCGGAGAGCATTCGGCCCAGAATCCTGGCCGCGAAAAGCCACAGGCCGCTCGCGACCAGCGCGCCGGCCACGTGCGTAAACAAAAAGCGCGACAGCGTGGATCGTTCCAGAGGGGTGGCCTGGCACGGATACCACGCCGCGAGGCATACGAACGAGTACAAGAGGCACAGGACAACCGCGACGGTGGCAGCTTCGAGCCAGGACAAGCCGCCGGGGACGGCCAGCAGATAAGTGAGGATCCCGGCGAACGGAATCCATCCCAGGAGGTAGAGCAGTCAGGCGGCGGTAGTTGGGCGAGGATGGGATGCATGGGAGGGCTTAATTCTTGACGTTCATGCCCCCGAAAATCGCGACGCCCTTGACGATCAGTTTTTTCGATTGCGGAGCGGCCGAGCCACCGGCGGGAGACGCGCCGACGGATCGGATTATCGGGATGGCGAGTCCGATCGCCGCATCCTCCAAAGATTCCCACCGCCTCCATGACGATCTCCCAATTCGAGGGGAACGCGAATGTCGCCACCGCCGAAAATCGTGACAACTTCGATTTCCGCGACATTGCCCAGGATGTCCGCTTCTCGCAGGTCTATGTCGAAGCCGCCGAAGATACTCACGATTTCGCCGCCGACGAAATTTTTCGCGACGATGCGCCGCTTCCCACCCCAAAAGATATTAACTTCGTTCAACCGGGGAGCCGAATTTTCGGGTCCGATTGTAGGAATCCCGCCATCCCTGGTGAATCTGGTCGCCGAATTTCATCCATGCGCCGATGAAAATCGCTCCAAGGCTTTCCGCCCGGCCATCCCGCGCCCGGGCCGTAGCCCTGCGCAAAATTCGATTGGGTCCCGAACGGAGCGCCTGCGGCACTGGCGCCGCTCGGCGAGCCGGTGCTTCCCGGCGCGGACTCATTTGCGGGCGGAGGAGTAGGCGGTGCGTCCGGCGGAGGGCCGGGCGGATATCCAGGTGAAGGCCCCGGGGGCGGAGGGAGGTCCCAACGGTTCCGGCTCTGGTATCTCTGCAAGATCAGAAGGATGCCGACACAAATCAGGAACACAGGCCAAATCGCAAAGATGCGAATGTGACTCAGTCCGAATTCTTGCAGTTGGAAAGAAATTCCGAGAAGAATCAGAAAGCCACCCCAAAACCAGCCGACCGTACCGGGATGCCGCGTCAACCGATTCACGCCCAAATAGATCAAGATGAGTGGCCAAAACTGAAAGATCCTCTCGGAGGCGACAAAACCGAGCTGGTCGAGCAGCAACACGACACCCACGAAAAGGATGACCACACCAACAATGAAGTGCCGGTTGCTGTGCCTAGAGGAAAACACGACGCTATTTTCCCTCGCGAACGCCGCGAGGAGCGGCAGAGCGATTTGCCGGTCCGAGCGCCAGCAAAATGGCAAGCCCTGCCCCTACGAGCAGCAGCGGCCAAAATTGGAAAAGGTCGCCGAATTGGGGAGCGTTGAAATGGACGGACCAGAAGATTCCACGCCGACTCGACAATCAACAGGGCAGGCCACAGATCGCGGGGATTGAGACGTCCGTACCCGAGCATGCCCAATTGAAACATACTTCCGAGAAAAATGAGCGCGGCGGCCGGGAGCAGCAGCGTTGCTCGAAGTGCGAGCCTACTGGAAACGAACTGGGGTTTCGCGTCCGTCATCACCATCGCCTCCTGCGTGAATTCAGGATTGAACATGGCGAGAGATTATCGGGACCCCGTGGGCACGTCGCGCACTAATCGGCGAATAGCGGGAAAACACCGGCGAACAACGGCCACAGAGGACAATTGACTCGGCTAGATTATTTGGATAGGCGCAGTTTGTTTCGCATCGTAACGCGGCGGTGCCATTGCAGCGCGAGTCAAAGCGTCATACCGAGCCAGAACGCGGCGACCAGCACGCCCGCGAGCAACAGCATTAGGCGGAACCACTTTTTGCGGGTTGCGACCACCAGAATACCCATCGCGCAGATGAGAAACACCAGCTCCGGCCAGAAGAGACGCGAGCTAAAAGCGTCCGTCCATTGGCCCGCGTCCTCGCGCAGCCAGACCGCAGCAACTGACGTGGAAGCGGCAATCGAAATGGCGATTATTCCCCCAAGCGCCATCCCCTTGGCCCATTCGGGCATGACCCACGCTTTTTTCGCGTCGCGCCAATCGAGCCACGTTTGAGTGACAACGACGCCCACCAAAATCAAGACGAACAGCGCCACGTGCCCTCCCAAGTTCCCACCACTGCCAGCTACGTCCGCGCGTCTGCAGGGACAGGTGGCAATCCGCCTACCAAAGGAGGCTTCGGGCGCCTCCGACCCGGCATGTCTTATCTGCCTCAATTGCAAAGAGATGGTGGCGACGGTCCGGCCGGGTTCCGGCAAGCTCACATCGCGGCCCATTTTTGATGCGCGAGAATGGGACATCTAAGAACGAATTTGCATCTAGGGCGGTCAGGGTATGCGCTGGCTGTTCTAGCAGTCCTGGTACTGAGTGAGTGGCGTTGCGGTTCTCACAACGCAGTCGGGGCCCGAAACGGGGCGGAGGGGACAATCTGGTAGGATGATCGAGCACATGCGAGCCCCCTGGATCATCGCGCATCGAGGCGCCTCAGGCCACGCCCCGGAAAACACGATGGCGGCGTTTGAGCGCGCCGTCGCGCTTGGAGCGCAATTCATCGAGACCGACCTGCACCTGACGCGCGACGCGCGGTTTGTGGCGATCCATGACAAGACGCTGGAGCGCACGACCAACGGCAAGGGGCCGGTTCGCGAATTCACACTGGCCGAGTTGCGAGAGCTTGACGCCGGAATGTGGTTTGACCGAGGGTTCATGGGGCAGCGCATTCCGACACTCGAGGAAATTCTCGAATTTGCGCGGCAGCACGATGTGGTTTTCTATCTCGAAATTAAGTACGACGCAGCCTGGGGGATGCACCACGCGCTAGCGGCGGCGCTGGGAGGGGCAGGAAACGCGGCGCGGACCATCGTGCTTTCCTTCGATCCTTCCACGTTGACTTCGCTCCGGCGGCTCGATGCTTCGATCATGATGGGTTTGCTCGTCGAGGGCGAAAACCGGGACTTCGTGAAATCGGCGCTCGACGTGGGCGCTCGGCAGCTTTGCCCGCGCGGCGACTTGATTACGAAAGAGCTGGTGGACCAGGCGCACCGTTCGGATTTGCACGTGGTCACGTGGACCGTGAACGATGCAGCCAAAATGAGCTCCGTGATTCACGCCGGCGTGGACGGAATTATGACTGATCTCCCCGATCGGTTACGCGCCACAATCGAAGACAAACAACACCAAGCCTGAACAGATAATTAGATCATTGTGGAGAAGAGTGCGGCGAAGTGTGCGAGCGAGAGTTGCTCGGCGCGAGCGTCGGAGCGCAGGCCGCAGGACGCGAGCGCATCGTGGATACGCTGATCCGAGGCGATGGTGCGCAGATTATTGCGGCAGCGTCTTGCGCTTGTGCCCGAAACAGAGCTGGATGAACTTTAGGAATTTCGGCCTCGTCCGTGATTCCCAAGGACGCGCCTTCGCCCGGCAGGGTCATTTGCACAAGAGCGGACGTAACCATCGGGGGCGGGCGAAAAGCGCCCGGCGGAATTTTCAGTGCGAGCTTCGGCTGCGTATAGAACTGGCACGCGGCGGAAAGATATCCGTATTCGCGACGGCCCGGGCGCGCCACGATTCGCTCGGCGACTTCGAGTTGCATCACTACGTGAATCGAGGCGATCTGAGTGGCACAACCGAACAGCTGATGAAGAATCGGCGACGTGATGTAGTAGGGCAGATTGCCGTACACGCGGAATTTGCTGTCGGCCAGCTTCGCTAGGTCGAGCTCGAGCACATCGCCAGACACGATTTCAACGCCGGGCCATTCGTCGGGCTGAGCGCGCACGACTTCTTGCAGGTTCGCGGCTAACCTAGTATCGGCCTCGATGGCGATCAAGCGGCGTCCCTTGGCAGCGAGAAGTTTGGTCATTTCGCCGTGGCCCGGGCCGATCTCGATCCAGACTTCTTGCGAGCCGTGCGGCAGCGTGTCGAGAATTCGTTTCTGCCAGCCCGGTCCGCTGAGGAAGTGCTGGCCCAACCGTTGTCGCGCCATAAGGGATTCGAGTGTAACAACGGGCCACTGAGCGCGGTAGCAGTAACAAACCGGGCGAGCGTGCCGGAGATTGGCTTGACGTACGCGGAGGCGTCCGCTACCGTTTTTATTCCAGCCGAAAAGCCGTGAAAATTCTATTCGTATCTTCGGAAGGGCTCCCGTACTCAAAAACCGGCGGCCTCGCGGATGTGGTCGAGGCGTTGCCTGCGGCGTTGCAGGCGCTCGGCCACGAGGTGGCAGTGCTGCTGCCGCGCTATCACGGCAATAAAATCAAATCCACGCTGGTATCGAGCGTCAGCATGCAACTGGGCGACAAAATGCGTTTTCCCGCGATTGGCGAAGGCTTGCCGGTCAAGGGCGTGCGCTATTTCTTCGTGGACGATCCGCCGTACTTCGACCGCGCGCATCTTTACGGCGATAAGACGGGGGACTATCCGGACAATGCCGAGCGCTTTGCCGAATTCTCGCGCATGGCGATTGAATTGGTGAAACGCGTGTGGCTGCCGGATGTGATTCATTGCCACGACTGGCAATCGGCGCTGGTGCCGCTGCTGCTGCGGACGCAGCACGCAAAGCGATCCCGTGGTGAGGTCGCTGCCGGTGGTCCTCACGATTCACAATCTGGGATATCAGGGATTGTTTCCGCAAACGGCGATGAAAAGCATCGGGCTGCCCGATACTTTATTCACGATGGATGCGCTCGAATTCTACGGCAAAGTAAATTTTCTGAAGGGCGGACTGATTTTCGCGGACTACCTGACGACCGTAAGCCGCCGGTACGCGAAGGAAATTCAGACGCCGGAATACGGATGGGGTCTCGAGGGCGTGATCCGCAACCGCGCGGAGCGGCTGGTGGGCATTCTGAATGGCGTGGACTACACAGTGTGGAATCCTGAAACGGACACGCTGATCGCGCAGAACTATTCGGCGCAAAATCTCGAGGGCAAGAAGGCTTGCAAAAAGGACCTTCTCGCGTCTTTCCGCCTGCCGGAAGAAAATCTGGACGTGCCACTGATCGGCATCGTGTCGCGTTTCGCCGATCAGAAAGGCTTCGATCTGATCGCGCGAGATCGCTGGCGAGCTGATGAAGGAGAATGTCTCGATCGTCGCGCTGGGCACCGGCCAGCCGGAATATGAGAAGCTGTTCAAAGGGCTGGCGGATAAATATTCGGCCCGCGTGAGCGTGAAAATCGGGTACGATAACACGCTTGCACACAAGATCGAGGCGGGCGCGGACATGTTCCTGATGCCGTCCCGCTACGAGCCGTGCGGGTTGAATCAGATTTACAGCCTGCGCTACGGCACGGTTCCAGTGGTACGCGCAACAGGCGGGCTGGACGACACGATTCAAAATTTCGTGCCGAAGACGCAGCAGGGAACGGGTTTCAAGTTTGACGAGTACGACGGGGGAGCGCTGCTCGGATGCATTCGGGCGGCGCTGAAGGCGTACCGGGACCCGAAGGTGTGGCACGCAATACAGGCGAACGGCATGGCCAAGGATTTTTCGTGGAAAGCCTCGGCAGCCGCGTATGTCACGCTGTATGAAGCCGCTAAGAGGGCTCGAATCCCGAGAGTCGTTGGATCATCTAAATAGGGGCGTGTGAACGGCTGTTGGCCCGGAAACCGCCACAAGAGGAAACCAATGTCAGATATTCTCCAAGCGGTAACGGACGCGAGCTTTGAAGCGGACGTGATCGAGGCCAGTAAGACCCAGCCGGTAATGGTGGATTTCTGGGCGGACTGGTGCCGTCCATGCCACATGCTGACGCCCACGGTCGAAGAGATCGCACGGGAACACGCGGGCAAGGTCAAGGTCGTGAAGCTCAATGTTGATGAAAATATGAACGTGCCCGGGAAATTCAGCATCCGCGGTATTCCCACGCTGCTGGTTTTCAAGGGCGGGCAGGTAGCTGACCAGATCGTCGGCGCGGTGCCGAAAGAGCAGATCGTCAAGGTCCTCGAGCGCCACATTACGTCCTAGGTGGTACCCCACTCGATTTTAATTTTTTATCAGCGGCGTGTCGAGCGTGTCGGCTGCTAAGTGGCGAGCGTGAGCGGGTGCTCGAGTGACTCAGTAGGGGGCGATTGCTGTGACTACCGGCGAGCCCAAGGCGCCCTCGGCAGGGGAAAGCACTGAGCAGAAGACATGCCCGGTCTGCGGCGCGAGCTTCGTCTGTATGGCCGCCCAGAATGCCTGCTGGTGCGCGGAAGTGAAACTCAGCAGCGCGGCAACCAACGATCTACGGGCTCGCTTCATCGATTGCCTTTGTCCTCGCTGCTTGGCGCTTGCAGCTGAACGCGAACTCCGGCAACCGGGCGCGAAGACTCCCACCGAAAAGCGCGCAATTTAACTGTCGAGAGGCGAATCCTCACCGTGAATCCGAATGCAAACGACGGCCGCGCGCGATGCCATTGGGCGCAGAGCGCTCGGATGGTTGAGTATCACGACACGGAATGGGGCGTGCCGCTGCACGATGATCGAGGTCTCTTTGAATTCCTGATTCTTGAGGGCGCGCAGGCGGGTTTGAGCTGGGAAACGATTCTCCGGAAGCGCGAAAGTTATCGTCGCGCGTTCGACGGGTTCGATGCGGCAAAAATCGCGCGTTACGACAAACGCAAAGTTCGCAAGCTGCTTGCCGATGCAGGGATCGTTCGCAACCGGTTGAAAATCGCCTCCACGATTACGAACGCCAGGGCGTTTCTCGCGGTGCAGAAGGAGTTCGGCAGTTTCGACCGTTACGTGTGGTCATTCGTGGGTGGCAAGCCGAAGAAGAACTCGTGGCGGAAGTCGCAGCAGGTTCCCTGCGACTCGCCGGAATCGGACGCGCTGAGCAAAGACCTGAAAAAGCACGGATTTCGCTTCGTCGGCACCACGATCTGCTACGCCTTCATGCAGGCGGTTGGGATGGTTAACGATCATGCCCTCGAATGCCATTGCCGCAAGAACGGTCGCCGCTCGAGCGAGGGGCCGAAAGAGAAGAAGTAGCATGAACGCCAGAACACGCAAAATCGTCACGTGGACGTTTTGGATGGCTCTTGTTGGCGCACTCGTTGGCTCAAAGGACACTTTAGCTGCAACGTGGTATGGATCCTTCGTGATCGTTGCCTCCTACATTCTTGGCGGCGCTCTCGTTGGACTAATCCTTGGGTTCGTTCTCTCATTGCGTCTTCCGAAGTCCACGTAGCCCATTCCCACTTGACAACCGGAGAGGGAGCCGCCATGTTAGTTGACTTTACTCTTGGGGCGGTGGAGCTCCAGAGGCTTGCGCGTAGAGGGAGAACGACTTGAAGGTTCGTGTCTGTTTCCACGACAAATGCTTCGACGGGGCGTCGTCCGCGGCGATCTTTTCGCGCTTTTACCACGAGCGCATTGATCCCAGCGCGGAGTTCCTCTATACGGGGATGACGCACAAGGCGTCCGCGCCGTTTGAGGACGGCACGTTCGATGGCGACGAAAACGCGATCGTGGACTTCAAGTATTCGAGCTCGCCCCTTCTGACCTGGTGGTTCGACCATCACCAGAGTGCGTTCCTGAAACCGGAAGACGCCGAGCATTTCAAGCACGACCATTCGGGCAAGAAGTTTTACGATCCCACGTACAAGTCCTGCACGAAATTCCTGGCTGACATTACTTCGGAAAGGTTTGGATTCGATGCCAAGCCGCTCGCCGACCTGATTAAATGGGGCGACATCATTGACGGCGCGCAGTTTGCGTCACCGGAGGAAGCCGTAGGCCTGACTCAGCCGGCCACGCAGCTCGCGCTGGTGATCGAGGCCGCGCCGGAGCCGTACCTGGTTCCACGGCTGATTCCCGATCTGGCCGAGCTGCCGCTTGCCGAAATCGTGCAGTTGCCGCTGGTGAAAAAGCACCTCGGCCCATTGCTCGAGCGGCACAGGCGGTCCATTGACATCATGCGGGAGCGGACTGATTTTCGCGGCGGTGTGATTTATTTTGACGTGAGCGATCTCGACCTCGAGGGCTACAACAAGTTCGTGCCGTACTTCCTTTATCCGGATGCGCTATATTCGGTCGGAGTAAGCTCTTCGCCGGCGCGCGCAAAGGTTTCCGTGGGCACGAATCCGTGGAAGGACATTCCGCCGGACGTTAATCTCGCGTCGCTGTGCGAAAAATACGGCGGAGGGGGGCATGCCCGCGTGGCCGCCATTTCGCTGGGACCGGGCGATCTGGTCCGTGCGCGTCAGGTAGCGAAAGAAATTGCCGCTTCGTTGCGCCGCTGATTGCGGTTTGCATTGTTTCCCCTGCGTAGGGAACGATATTTCGTCGTGCTAGAATAAAAAGTTTGCTGGGCCGGTAGCATTTCAACTCTACGTTGAAACGGCTTCGCTGAGCTGCTAAAACCCCCATCTCAGATCGCTGCTCTTGGGCTCGGAACGGCCGATGCCAGTTGGAATGAGCGTCTGCCTTCAAAGCGGGGAAAGTAAATCCTACGAGGCTCTTGCTGAGCGTTGCTTGCGCGATACGTCTCCAGAATCCTGTGCTCAGTTGTATGGACCGGTCGATCTTGCAATCGAACCGGATCGGTCGCATAGTCCCGCGCGTCATGAGCATCACAAAGACTCAATGCCGAAGGGAATTTCTGAAGTTTGTCGCGGGTAGTCCCATCATCGCCTCTCTGGGAGGAATGGCTGCTTTCTTGGCTGAGGGTGGTATCTATGCTCAGGAAGTCAATCAGCCGACTCCGCAAGCCGCCGGCGCCTCCAGCCTGATCAGTGATCCATCGGAAGCCATTGACGTGTTCGATTTCGAGGAACTTGCCCACCGTAGGATGCTGCCCGGCCACTGGGCTCATCTAGTAGGTGGGGTCGACGGCGACGCGACGGTCCGTGCCAACCGCGAAGGCTTCAATCAATTCTACTTGCGCCCGCGCCGCATGCGCGATGTCAGCAAGGTGAACATGAAGACCACGATATACGGCACGACGTACGACTCGCCTGTATTCACTTGCCCCACGGGCGGCCAGAGAAATGTTTGGTTGCCAGATGGTGAACTGTCGGTTTCGCGAGCCGCCAAATCGCACAATGCGATGCAAATGTTGGATTCAAGTGCTTCGGAATCGGTCGAAGATTGTTGTGCCGCTCTTGGTCGTCCAGTCGTTCAGCAGATCTACGCACCGCCGGCTTTTTCGAATTGCATAATTCTCTTGAAGCGTTTGGAGGTGGCTGGAGTCACCACAATCAATCTGACGATCGATGCTGCCGGGGGACGAAACGCGGAAACGGAGGAGCGCCTTCGACCGAAGGACGTCTCGTCATGCTCGACGTGTCATGATGGGCCCAACGGCGGTAACGCGCATATTATGGACAAGGGATTCAATCCGAAAGCGCCGCACGATCCGTTCGACTGGGCCTACGTAGATCAAATGCGCCAGGCTTGGAAAGGTAAGTTTGGCCTCAAAGGCATTCTCACCGTTGAGGACGCGTCGCTGGGTATCAAGCACGGCGTCGATTTTATACACGTTTCAAACCATGGTGGACGCGCCACGGAGACCTTCCGTTCCACAATTGCGACGCTCCCGGAAATCGTCAAGGAAGTGAACGGTCGCGTTCCGATATTTGTCGATGGTGGCTTCCGTCGTGGTACAGATGTGTTTAAGGCTCTCGCTCTTGGCGCCACGGCGGTCGGATTGGGCCGTCCAGTCCTATGGGGTCTTGGAGCTTTTGGCCAGCCGGGCGTCGACAAGGTTCTCGAGATGGTAGATCGCGAACTCAAAATCACGATGGGCAGTTGCGGTTGCACAAAGGTTGAGGACATCAATCAGGATTACGTCGGAAGGTTGGAATGGCCTGACACTTTCCTGCCTCCCAGCGCCGATTAGCACGAACCTTTTCCAGACGCAGAATTTCACAGAGGCCTGAATGAAACGGACATATCCCAAGGGTTATACAGCTCCCCTCTCGCCAAGCGGTTCCGAAGGCCTCGTTCCGGCTCCGCCTTGGCATTATTGCGGCGATCTAACGATTGTGGAGTACCGCACAAATCCTGACGCTGTTATCAGTCTGCTTCCAACCGAATTGGAGCCGGCAGACGATCCCGGCGCAGTCGCCGCGATCTTTGCCGATTGGCAGTCGTGTTCAGACGATGCGCATGAATTGGTCGACCCCGTTCAATCGCAATACAAGGAATTTATTATCGTTGTGGGCTGTAAGTTTCAAGGTAAGCCTGCGAGCCGTTGTGTGTACATTTGGGTCGATAAGGACTTCGCGATGTACCGCGGCTGGATTCAGGGCTTTCCCAAGAAGCTCGGATCAATACACATCTCGCGTACCTACGCTGTTGGCAAGGCGACTCCGAAGCTTGAACCAGGGTCTAAGTTCGCCGGAACCTGCACAGCGGGCAGCCGTGAAGTTGCACGTTCGATTGTTACCCTTCGTCAGGTCTCAAAGACTGGTCCGACTCTGCACGGCCCGCCGATGCACAACACACGACACTTTCCGGCCCTTAACGGAACCACACCGGCTGTATTCGAACTGGTTACCGGCGCAGCCTATGACGTTGCCAGCACCGAGATTTGGGAGGGCGACGGCGAAATTACGCTGGGTTCGAGCACGATCGAGGAGCTCCGCGCAATCGCTCCAAAGGAAATGCTGAGGGGATATCGCCTTACGTTCGCGTACTCTGTAAAAGGGGGCCAGGTCTTGGCGCAGCACGACCCGAATCCCTGAGACTCGAACCTTCCTGCGCTAGGTTTAATTTGTGTTGCGGGGCCGCGGAATTACCTACAGGCAACTTGCTTTCTCTGGTTCGTTAGTCCCTTCGAGAAGTCGGAACCAACCCGCACTCAGGTCCGATTTGTTCGAGTATTTGCTTGTACTTAGTTCGTATGACAGCGGCACTCGAGCTGCTGTGGTATTTGACTGTGCCGGGTTAGGAGCGTGTCGCGCAACATGCGCGCGCGGCGAAATTGGGTCGCACATGCTCAATCATCAATGGTGATTTACGAGAGAGGGGTGAGAAATGCGAAAGGTACCGTTCGGTCTTTTTTTGCTTTTACTCGCTGAACTGTTGATCTCGGGACGTGTTCAGGCGCAGTCGCCGTTCAAGACATTCTCCCCAAACCAAACCCCGGCAGATCCCCCGGTGCTGCTGCTGCCGCAAGGAACCGCCGCGGATGTAAAGGCGAGCGAAGTTCAAGCTGTTTCAGATAAAGACGCCACTGGTCTAGTCGTCTCAGTGCTTCGCGTAGTGGGGATCGACGATGGTCAGAGTCAGTACAACATCGCGGTCGATGCACTTCGCCGGACGCCCAAAGCCGATTCGATCGAGGAACACAGCAGTATCACCGAGATCTACTACATTGTTTCCGGCAACGGAACTTTTGAAACCGGCGGAACGATCGAAAACCAGAAGGTAGATCCACCCAACGTTCGAGTCGGCCCGGGTTTCACCGGTACCGCCGTCCACAACGGCAAGACCCGCGAGGTCGTACCGGGCGATGTGATCATCATTCCGCCAAACACTCCCCATCGATTCACGGTCATCAAGACCGAGAAACTCGTTTACATCACTTTTCGAATTGATCCTCATCGTGTGTTGGCGATGCCGGCCGTGGATGCGGCTCAAGCTACGGCTGCGGCGGCTGCCGCTGCGGCGGAATTGAAAACAGTACCTTAGAGCCTTTTCAACGGTAAGGCGGAGGACGATATGGACAACGTAAAGGGACAGGATCAGGAAACCAACTTGCCAGCGCCTGCGATGGGGCGAAGGAAGTTAATAAAGTTGGGGGTCAGCGCTGGAGTGGCTGCGGCGGGAATTCTGGCAGCGCAGAGCGCATCGGGTCAGGGTCAACAGGGCGGCCGGTTGTCGGGGCCGTTGGCACCAGCGTCTGCCGACAGCGTTCAGAAATGGCCTGAGATCGTTGAAAGCCGCGAAATGGTGACGTCAGACCAGATCGGTTTCGATATGTTCTCGGGGCCGGGCTGGGTCAACAACTCGGGTCGCGCATTTGGCAATGGTCCGATGGACGAGTGTACTCAGCGGATCGTCGAGTGGGTGAGTTCGTATCAGCTGAATCCGACCGACGCTTTCCTGGAGGCCTTCAACTACTTGATGGTCGACACCGTTGGTTCCATCTACGCAGCATTTGAGTCGGAGCCGGCACGAATCATCGCTCGATTGGCCCAGACAATGCGCGGGGATCTGAAGTGCACGGCTTTGGGATATGGAATTACGACCACGCCGGAAATGGCAGGCTTTATGAACGCAGCCATGATACGCCACACCGATTTTGGAGCTTCTGCCCATATGAACGAGATGTTCGGAGGGGTCTTCGCGATGGGCGAGGCACTGCATGCGAGCGGTGCAAAAGTGATGGAGGCGATGGCAATCGCCTACGAAGTGATCAGTGCGATCGGGGGCACGGGCAAGGGCAATTACGACCCGGGCGGTTTTGATGCTCCGTACCACAGCGTCGGGGTCGCGATGGCATGCGGAAAGCTTATGGGATTAAGCCAAGACCAGCTCGGCAATGCCGTGGCTCTCGCCATGGTCCCGCACATGCCGATGTATGTCACTCATACAGGCGTGCAGTCCATGTGGAAGGGCACTCATAGTGCGGAGCAGGTGCGCAACGGTGTGTGGGCGGCAATGCTGGCGGGCACAGGGATGACAGGGCCGTGCCAACCCTTCGAAGGTAGGTGGGGCCTGATCGCGCATATCGGACCGTTCACCCGAGATCTGCGCTTACCCGCCAGTAGCGATGGCCGAATGGCCATCGAGACGGTGCATGGACAAGGGCGCGGTTATAAGCGGTATCCTCTGGTAGGCGGTGCTGAGATCTTCTGTGAGCACATCGCACCGGATCTCGTCGCTTGGACGGGACCGCAAGAGGTCGCCGCGATCAAAATGGAATTCAATTTTACTTTGTGGCAGGAAGACGCGGATCCGCAAAAGTGGGATCCGAGAAACAAGGAAACTGCTGATCACAGTCTGCCATTCATTGTCTCGCGGATGATCCTTGATAAGGAGATCTACCTCGACTCCTTCACAAAAGAAAAATATATGGATCCGGCAGTGAGGGAACTGATGAACAAGGTGACCATTCACGCGCACAACGATCCGGCGTTCGGAAATGGCACGAGAATCACTGTCCGCAAGAAATCCGGTGAAGAGCGGGTGTTCACAGGTAAGCCGGCAACACCCATGTCACACGATGAGCTGATCGCGAAGTACAACCGCATCTGCGATCTAAAGCAGATAAGTAAAGCCCAAGCGGATCGTGCCCGCGAGCAGTGGATGAATCTGAAGGAGCTCAAGGACTTCGCGGAAGCGATGCAGATGATCGCGAAGTTCGGTCAGCCGAAGCCTCTATCGGACATGACCCCGGCCCGAATTTCCTAGTGGTCGGTCGAGGGCCTGACACCGGTGAGAAACACGGTGCTACAACGTTCTGGATTGGGTCCTGGTCGAGTTCGAGCGCCTGGGCCATCGATGCTCTAGAGCCCGCGTGGCAAACCGCGATTTCCAGAGATTGTGCCTTCTGGAGAATTCCGCAAGCCGTGCCGCTCCAACAAAACCGGAAATCGAAAAGGAACGGGGAAATCGATTCCTGCCGATTGCCACGCCAGGCTGTTTGGGTTTGTACTCAGTCAGGGGGACAGACAGCTTGTATATGCCGTGATAAAAAACTGGCATAGATCGGGTCGCTGGACCCGACGAATTGGGTGGTGTTGCATTCCGTGAAAATCAGGGGAGAGCCGAAATGAAGAAGATGATCACGTGTTTGTTGGCTGCGTTGGCTGCGTTGGCTGTGCTGTTTTCCTGCGCGCCTTCCTTTGCGCAAGCCGTCGTCAATTCGAGGCTGACTGGAGTGGTTACCGACTCGTCTGGCGCGAGTATCGCCGGCGCGGAGGTTGGATTATCGGAGGCGGCCACAGGGTTGGCTCGGACTACCCAGACCAATGCCGACGGGTCCTATACTTTTCCGGATTTGCCCACAGGCAACTACCAGATACAGGTGAAAAAGGACGGCTTCAACGCGTATGTGCAGCAGAACATCGTTTTGGAAGTCGGCTCGAACCCCACGGTAAACGTCGTCCTACAAGTCGGTTCGGTCGATCAAAAAGTAACGGTCTCGGCCAACGCGGCCATGTTGGAGACCCACAGCAACATCATCGGACAGGTCGTCAATCAGCAGGAGGTGGTGGATCTCCCCCTGAATGGCCGCGACCCGATGCAGTTGCTCACACTGACGCCGGGCGCCCAGGTAAACAACATCGGGCAATTCAATAATCTTTTGAGTTTTCCAAGTCAGTATACGGTCGCGTTCGTGGGCACGAATCCCGGCGCCGGCACGTACCTCTTGGACGGCGGAAACAGCGGCGACATTCAGGAGCTGAGTGCTTTTCCCATGCCGCTCCCGGATGCTCTGCAGGAATTCAAGGTGGATTTGACCGCGGTACCTGCCGAATACGGCATGCATTCATCGGCTACGGTGAACGCCATCACAAAATCGGGAACAAACGAATTCCATGGGGACGCATTCGAGTTCGTCAGAAACGGCCTATTTAACGCAAAGAGTTTCTTTGCGCCCGTACGGGACCCGCTGAAGCGGAATCAATTCGGAGGCGTGATCGGCGGCCCGATTCGCAAGGACAAGCTGTTCTTCTTCGGCGCCTACCAGGACACGATCGTTCGCGACCAGACCACCTCAAGCGCCTCCGTGCCTACGGCGCAGGAACTGACGGGTGATTTCTCAACCTTCGCTTCGACGGCGTGCCGGCCAACCGCGGTGCACTTGAAAGCGCCGTTTGACGCAAATAACATGATCCCTTCCTCGGACATCATTCAAGTGGCCAAGACCATAGCGGCTCTGGTGCCGACGTCGCCGGATACGGCGTGCGGCAACATCACGTTTACGACTAGAGTCCGTACGGACGACAACGAAGAGGTTGTCAAAGTTGACTACCACCAGAGCGACAGGAACACGATGTTCGTCCGGTATTTCCGGGATCACTTCGATCTGCCGCCGGATTTTACAAGTCCCCTTACGCTGAACCAGAGCATCCAAGACGATTCGTACCAGGATGTCACGGTAGGTGACACCTATCTGATTTCGAGTGCGGTCGTGAATTCGCTGCACGCAAACCTGAACAGGGCCAAGAACGTAAAGGGCGTGCCCATCCTCCCCGGGATACAGACCCCGACACAACTGGGTGTTGGGGGCGACTACTTCAGCCCGTTCCCGAATTATTCCGCCATCAGTGTGACCGGCGGGTTCAGCTACATCAGTGCCGCCAACTCGCTGGTTCCTTTCGCGGATACGGACTGGCAAATTGCCGACGACGTGGCCATCAGTCACGGAGCGCACCAAGTCGCGTTCGGCGGAGAGTGGGTTCACTACGCCTCGAATTCCCTGAGCGCGTTGACGGAGAATGGCAATTTCGGGATTACGGGTGCCACGACAGGACTCGGAATGGCTGATTTCATGCTTGGCGACGTCGCCAGTTTGACATTGTCGAATCCAATCCAGCAGAGCAATCGAAAGAACTATTTCGCACTCTACCTGCAGGATTCGTGGCAGTTGAACCATAAGCTGACCCTGAACTATGGCTTGCGCTGGGAGCCTTACATTCCCTATCACAACCCCGAGGGACAAGGGGACTTCTTCAACATGGCGGGCTACATCGCGGGGATACACAGCAAAGTGTATCCAAATGCTCTGGCCGGTATGGAATATCCGGCGAAGCCCGGTGTCTCGTCGGGTGATTACTCAGGATTTGGGAATTCCTACCTGGGCGACATGAAACATTTCGCGCCCCGCATCGGTCTCAGCTGGGATCCGCGCGGAAAAGGCCGCGAAGTAGTTCGTGCGGCGTACGGAATCTTCTACGACTTCGCGAGTTTCCAAATGAACGAGGTTATGTACCAGGGCCCCCCATTCGCCGACGCATTCACTATAAATGCTGTGAACCTCACGAATCCATTCGCGAATTTCACCTTTAATGGTGTGACCGGAGTCGATCCTTTCCCGATCCCGCAGACGCCCGGCACTCCGTTCATAACCGCCGGTGCCTACGCCAGCTTCAATCAGCTGCATTTCAAATCGCCAAGCCTCCAGCAATGGAATTTGAGTTTCGAGAAGCAGTTTGCACAAAACTGGTCAGCCACCGCCAGCTACATTGGGAATCACGGCGTGCACAACGCGATCCCTGGAGATTTCAATCCGGCGCTTTATATTCCAGGCAACTGCACAGCAAACGGCAATTTCCCTGCGCCCTATGCCTCGGATCCCGATGGTCTGAAGGCGAACGGTGCTTGCACGTCGCTGACGAATACGCAACAGCGGCGGCTTCTGAGCTTAATCAACCCCGTCCAGGGGCAGCTGATCTCGACGGGATTGGACTATATGGACAACGGAGTCTCGAGCTATAACGGACTTCTTTTGAGCGTGCAGAAGCGCGTCAGCCGTAGCTTCAGCTTGACTGCGAACTACACTTGGTCCCATTGCATCGACAACGGCGAAGCGACCACGTCGGTCAACGTCCCTGCTTTTCGAAATGATTTGAAGGACGAAACCGGGAACTGTATTTTTGACCGCAACCAGCAGTTCGTGGCAAATGGACTATACGAGTCGCCGCATTTCGGCTCGAAGATTGCACAGGCAATTCTCGGGAACTGGGAGGTTTCGCCGATCGTCTCGTACCTGAGTTCAGATTGGCTCAGCGTGACCACCAACGCCGATAGCGCCTTCATCGGCATCGTGGGCACGGTCAACGACGTCGGCCAGCGACCGGATTCCGTGCCGGGTCAGCAGGTTTACGAGCCCCATACGATTCTCCCCGTAACGGTTTCGAACGGAGTGGTAACGAGCGGCCACTTGGGAGTGCAATGGATCAATCCTAAGGCCTTTGTGGCACCGACCGTGACGCCCGGGTTCACTGGAAACGTGATCAACAACGGCATCGGCCCCATCAACGTCGGCCCGCTTGGCAATGTCGGACGCAATACAATTAGAGGGCCTTCCATCAGGAGTTTCGATCTCGCCTTGACGAAGAAGTTCAAGATAAATGAGCGCCACGAGATCGACGCTCGCTTTGAAGCCTTCAACGTGCTCAATTTGGTAAATTATGGCGATCCGTCGCTGACGCTGAACAGCGCAACATTCGGCGACTCCACGAGCGGAGCAGCGGCCGGCGGGGCGAGTTTTCCTGGATTCAGTTTGCCTACGGACCCGAGGATCATGCAGTTTGCGCTGAAGTACATTTTTTGAGCATAATTCGGTTCGCGGCGTTGTTAGGAGAGGGACGTCGTTTCCTCCTCCACCCACCCCGGACGAGAGCTCAGGCCGAAGCCGGGCATGAGCTCTCACGGAATCTGACACCAGGAGCGAATTCGTCGTTATGGGCACCATGCGTTCGGTACTGGCGACCATCACGGCGGCGGCCATTCTTACCAGTCTACTTGTTGCGGCGCCATTTTCCGCAGCCGGCTCTCCGCAGAGGAGAGGGCCTGATTTGAGCAGCGGTAAGGAGCTTTTTGACTCGTCCTGCTCGAGTTGCCATGGATTAGACGCCAGCGGCGGAGCAGGACCGAATATTCAACGAATCCCGGCTAGCCTAGGCGATGAAGCAACGGCGAAGATAATTAAGGGCGGTGTGCCCGGTACCGGAATGCCCGCTTTCGCGGGATTCACTGACGGTCAAATCAATCAGATTGTTGCCCATCTCCGCACCCTAGGTGATGCGGCGATGGGAGTCGTTTCAACCGGCGATCCCGACAAAGGTAAAGTCGTTTATGACGCCAACGGTTGCGCGAACTGCCACATCGTAAACGGCGTCGGCGGAAATCTCGGCCCCGATCTGACGACAATCGGCAGTTTAAGGCCCTCGGACTTCATTCGCCTCGAATTACAAAATCCCGGCGGCAACTTACCGAAATCGCCGGTCACGGGAATAGCCGTCGGCAAATGGACCGAGTATTTGATCTTTCGCGCCGTTACGAAAGATGGCCACGTCATCGAAGGAATGCGCGAGGGCGAAAGCACGTTGGAGATCTTATTAGAGGATTCCAAGGGCAATTATCACTCCCTGCATAAAGCGAACCTGCAATCGCTCGAGAAGGAGCCAGGAAAGAGCTTTATGCCTGTCCAGAGTTCCTTATCCAGTGCAGACCTTAACAACTTGGCGGCCTATCTGGGCAGTCTGAAAGCGGCACAATGAGCGCCCTCAAGCACATCTTGGCTTTGGCCCTCGTTATAGTCGCAAGTTCTGGGTGGGCGTCAGCGCAGAACGTTCCCTACGAGCGAATTCTGAATGCCGACAAGACACCGCAAGACTGGCTTACGTACGGCGGGGACTATCAATCGCATCGTTTTTCCAGGCTTACACAGATCAATAAATCAAACGTCGCGAATTTGAGGCCGGTCTGGATTTTTCAGCGCTCCCAACTCAACGGTGAGTTTTTCGAGGCAACTCCAATTGTAGCGGACGGATTGATGTACATCGTTGAGCCGCCGAGTACGGTGACGGCGCTCGACGCGCGTACTGGCATGAAGATCTGGAGTTGGTCGCCGAAAATGCCTAAAGACGTGAAATATATCGGACTCCATGCCAACAATCGGGGAGTCGCGATCCTGGACGACATGGTCTACGTCGGAACGCTGGATTGCCACCTCGCGGCGCTCGACGCGAAAACGGGCGCTCTCCGCTGGATCGTTGAGGTCGAAAAGAACTCCGATAACCACGCGATTTCGGGAAATCCTCTGGCGATCGACGGGAAAATTATAATGGGAACAGGCGGTGGCGATCGCGATGCGCGAGGCCTTTTGGACGCCTATGACGCGAAGTCCGGCAAGCGGCTCTGGCGAGTCTGGACGGTTCCAAACAAGGGAGAAGAGGGCGCGGATACTTGGGGCGATGCGGTTCCAAACGGAGGGGACGTCTGGAACGGCGGATCCTACGACCCTGAGCTCAACTTAGTCTACTACGGTACTGGAAATCCATCGCCTGCCTTCGGCGGCCAGACACGACCCGGAGACAATTTGTATACCTGCTCCCTGTTGGCCATTGATGCGAACACTGGAAAGATCAAATGGCATTTCCAGTTCACGCCTCACGATATTCACGACTGGGATGCGACGCAAATACCGGTGCTGATCGACTCGACCATCGCGGGCAAGCCGCGAAAGCTCGTGGTGATGGCGAATCGCAACGGCTTCTACTACGTTTTGGATCGGGCGACCGGGGAATTTATCGCGGGCGCGCCTTACATAAGCCAGAACTGGGCAAAAGGTCTTGATGAAAAAGGACGCCCCATCCTACTGCCCAGCTATTATCCCGCACCGACAGGAACACTCACGAATCCCAGCACCAGCGGCGCCAACAACTGGACGGCTCCGGCATACGATCCGGAAAACAAACTCTTTTACGAGAGCGCAAGGGAACTGAGCGCCGTGTTTACGCCAACCGGATCGAATTTCCAGAGTGGCGACGATGCCTACGGTGCGATTCGAGCTCTCGACTCAACCACAGGAAAACAGAAATGGCAGTACCGGCTGTTGGCGCCGGGGTGGGTAAGTACCCTCGCGACTGCGGGTGGCTTGGTATTTTCCGGCGATGACGAGGGCGACTTCTTTGCCCTAAATGCTGACACGGGCAAACTACTCTGGTCGTTTCCTCTGAGCGGGCTCGACCCACGTGATAGCCCCGTGACTTACTCCGTTGGCGGCAAGCAGTATGTCGTAATCTCGTCCATCAACATTTATGCAGCATTCGGACTACCTTGAGCTGCTGAAGGTATCTTGCGTACGAGTTTTCAGGTTTGGAGATGCATCAAGGTGAGGCCGTGGCAAGTTCTGTAGGTTTCTCGACGGAGCTTCATGTGTCGGGCGAAAGAAAATTCTACGGCTGGAAGTTGGTTGTGGCCCTCTTTTCGCTCGTCTTTTTCAACATGGGGTTCGCGTACTACGGCGGCTCGGTAATCAACGGCTGCATGATCCACCAAATTCCGATGAGTCGCAGCACCGGGAATCCAGCTGCTAAGTGACCCCTAGGATTCAAGTGCTTGAGATTTCGCAAGTCGGCAGAGTGTTTAGCGAGATAAGACGAAGATTAAATTCGGTGAAAGGTGTATGGAGGACCACGCTATCGTGCCCTCCGTCGGCCACATATGTCGGTAACATCACAGCGGCTTTTCGTAGGTGCGAGCGATCGGGTACCGGAAGGCGGCCGGCTCGTCATTGACGTTGGCGACAAAACAATCGGCATCTTCCGCGTCGAGGGTAAGCTGCACGCCTGGGAAAACAAGTGCGCGCATCAAGGCGGGCCTGTCTGTCAGGGCAAGATCGTCCCCCGCGTCACAGAAGTGATCGAGCCGGGCGGCGAGAGTCGTGGCTTCGCTTTTGACGAATCAAGGCTGCACATCGTTTGCCCGTGGCACGGATTCGAGTACGACATTCGGACCGGCGTGCATCCCGGGCGACCCTCAGCCCGGCTGATCCCCGTGGCGGTGGAAGAAGGCGCGGACGGAATTTGTGTCATCGTCTGAGGAGGCCGCGAAGTTATCAGCGCTGCTCCTCGGCCTGAGCGCCCAGATAGAGCGAACGGCGGAGGCAGGCGAAATCACGAATGTGCCTCCTGGCGGCGTGACGAATCTGGTGAGCGGCGCAATAAAACTCTACGCGGCGACGGTTGAAGACGCGGCGTCTGGAGCAGGTGCGGTTCCCGTGACTGACGGGACAGTTTCAACGACCGAGGCGATGGTGATGGCCTGCGCGCTCCTTCGCGCACCGCGCCGGGTCGCAGCCATGGTGTGTAATGCGCATGAGCACGCCGCAGTCGTAGTCGCCAGATAGCTATTTCTAAGGATAGGTCCATGGGCACCGGCAAGACTCTGAACGGCTCGAACATCGCTACCGAACATTCAGTGCAGCAGATCACGACCCGCACCGACTCGCGCGAAATCCTCGCCAACGCGCGCCGCGACATCGCGCGCTATCACCTCGACGATTACTTCATTGTCGACCTTGACGCTCATCACGTGGAATTCGATTCATGGGGAGAGATCCTCGATCGCCTCGAGAACCCCGTGTTGCGCTACAACGCGAAAACGATGACGCAGGATTGGCCTAACGCGCGCAACGTCGCATTCAGCAATCATTCCGTCGGAATGACGTTTCAGGACGTCTTCGGCCGCATCCCGCACCAGGCCGAGCTCGCGGAATACGTCGAAAAGACCGACGAGCATCGCGACCTCACGCTTGTGCGCCGCGCCATGGATTCCATGGGGATCAAAATGCAGGTCGTGTTTCCGCAGCCGATGCTCGAAATGGGACTGCATCCCGACAAGGATATCGCCACTGCGATGATGTTCGCGTACAACCGCTGGTTCACCGAAACGATCCTGCCGCGTGAAGAGCGCGTAAAGACGCTGCTCTCCCTACCGTTCCACGATCCAGACGCTTGCCTGAAAATGATCGCCGAATTCGGCGAAACGCCGGGCGTGGTCGGCTTCATGATTGCCAGCCAGCGTCACGAGGGCGTGCACAAGAATGTCTACATGCGCGTCTACCGCGAACTCGAGGAACGCGGCCTGCCGCTGGGCTTTCACGCCGGTCCGAGCTGGGGCGACACGATGACGTCCACGATGAATCGCTTCCTATCGGCTCACGCGATGTCCTTCGTCACCTGCAACATGACCCACCTGACCAACTGGGTCATCAACGGTCTCCCCGAGCGCTTTCCGAAGCTCAAATTGATCTGGATCGAGAGCGGCCTCGCCTGGGTTCCGTTCATGATGCAGCGGCTCGACCATGAATACCTCATGCGCCAGTCCGATGCGCCGCTGCTCAAGCGCCTGCCGAGCGAATACATCGCCGACATGTACTTCACAACGCAGCCGCTCGAAGTAACGATTCCCCACATGCTCGAGGCCACGTTCAAGGCCATGCATGCCGAGACGCAGTTGATGTACTCGTCGGACTGGCCGCATTGGGATTTCGATGTGCCCGCGCAAATCGCCGGGCTGCCGTTTCTCAGCGAGCAAGCTAAGCGCAATATCCTGGGAGAAACCGCGCGAAAATTGTTCCGCCTTTAGTTGCCGGCGATTCCCGGAGCAGCGGCCGACGACACGTAACTGAAAGCACACGGCCTTGACATGATCGAATTGCAAGAATACAGTTCCCACCGGAAACGCGGGACGGGGTCCCATCTATTGACTGTTCACGAATTTGAACCGTTCTCTGTTTGCGAGAAGGCTGTTCAGTCTACTGGAACGACGAGCATGACGAGCGCCTTCTTCGAAGTGGTGTCGGCGATCGCTCCGATCTGCGAGCTTACGGGGTGGGTCTGGCAGGCCCCCGGGAGTCCTCGTCTTATTGTGCACAGTGGCAAAGCTGCGGGTTCCAAGGAGAGAATACACCGCTATCTCAATAGGTATTTCACTTTCGATCCTGCATACCAGACGATCCGTAACGCTGCGCATTCGGAATGGATTAATTTGAGGGTTCGTCCGGGCAGTATCAGTAACTACCAATACCTGAATGACTGTTACTTGAGGCCCGCCGTCGTTGAGAAGCTCACGCTGGCCCGCTGGGCTGAAAACGGTTGGTTCGTCTTGAACTTTTATAGGGATTCAGGTTGGGGATGTTTCAGCAGCGAAGAACAGGAGCGCATCGCAGCTTTATCACATCTTCTCCTTCCACTGCTGGGAAAGCACTATCAGTTGACGGCGGAATCGCCGAAATTAGGTACCAGGAGGCGGGCCCGCATCGAAGAACTGACGCAGAGGATGACCTCCCTGAATGCGAAGTTAACGGCACGGGAGTGCGCAGTTTGCGCTCGCACTGCCGCGGGTCTCACTGCTAAAACGACAGCGCAGGAACTGGGCATCAAAGTGAGCAGTGTTCTCACGTACAGACGCAGAGCTTACCAACGTCTGTCAATCTCAAGTGGTTATGATCTGGCGGCTCTTGTGATGCGATGAGTTGCGTCACGCCAACCCCGGCGATTGTTAGTTCAAGGCGAACCGATTGACTTTTTCCACGCGGGACCTCTCATCACACTCCCAATCCGGTAATTTTTCGGGATCCACGCCCCGAATAATGGAAAGATCATGATTTTCGCGGGAGGATTTTCCGTATAGGTTCGGGAATTGTTCTCGCTGTAGTTGGCGTCCGTCGCCGCCTAGTTGAGCAAGATCATGCGGTGGCCGAGGTAGGGGTTGCATCGATTTTCTAAATGATTCCTCCCGATGAGAGCATGTTCGCTGTGCTGAAAGGCGTCGCGGCTGGGCTTCTGAAATGGGAGCGAAGGAGGGAACAATGGCAAAAGGATACTGGATTTCCGTATATCGCTCTGTATCAAACGCGGAGGCCTTAATAGAATATGGAAAAATCGCGGGACCTGCCATAACGAAAGCTGGGGGGCGTTTGTTGGTGCTCGGCGAAGCGGCAGCGGCCTATGAATCCGGAATTAGGCAGCGCGTTGTAATCATAGAGTTTGACAGTGTGGAGAAAGCGATTGCGGCCCACGACGGCGATGCATATCAGGCAGCGCTGAAGTTCATCGCCGGCGCTGCCGATCGAGATTTGCGTATCGTCGAGGGAATCGAGTAGGCAATTTTAGTTTGCTTGGTTTGTTGCGCGGGCGTCGTTTGAATTCCATAACGTGCTAAGCGACGTGCAGTATCCGCTGTGTGACCGGCTTGCGATTCCACGCGCCGGGCTGAACCCTTTCGACATGAGTGAGTGAGCCACTCACAGGCGAACAATGTGCCGAGTGATTTCACCAAGACTCAGGTCGGCCATTTCAGCTTGCGCGCAACAAATACACGCATTTCAGTGAGAACTTTGCGAAAGAGACGGTACAACGGTTGGCGACCTAATTGCTGGTGTGGGCTGACTCCGAATTTGTTGGACTCAGTTGCGAGGTCAGCTAAGGCAGTGTAAAGTTAAAAGATACAAACAAAATGACGTGAAATTTGATGGGCCGGTAGCTCAATGGTAGAGCAGCTGACTCTTAATCAGCGGGTTGTAGGTTCGAGTCCTACCCGGCTCACCACTTATTTTCAATAAGTCAGGCGCGACCGGTGTAATCTCCGCCGGGTAATTGAAGCGACGCGGAGGCGAATATTTGCAGCTCGCGTTTTCCTTCCGCGTTTCGTCGCGAGTGCTCACCGTAGTCAATCCTTCTTCAACTGCGCGGATACTTCTGGCGGCGCTTCATGGAGCAATTCGAGGAATACCGCGTTCGTCCATCCGAATCCGGTGATGTTCTGGCTGTAGCCTGCCACGATGTGCGTAGCGGAGGATTGCGTAACGACATTGTATTTTTCCCGAATCGTATGATCGCGGCGGAAATTGCGGAGAATCATCGCCAGGAACTTGGACGTGATTCGGTCCGCGTCCGTGGCGTATCCGTAGCGGTGCAGCCCCTCGACGGCCAGCAAATGGATGGGAGCCCATCCATACGGATAATCCCACTGGGCCTGGCTCTCGAAGCGGCTCATCGCCAGGCCGCCGGCCTGTTCAAACAACGGCAGATTCCGCACGACTGCTTGCGCCTCCTGCTTCGAAGCTAGTCCGGCCCACAGAGGGTAGAAGGTCGTAGCGTACTCGTATTTGGATTCCGAGTGAGTTGTGAAGTCGTAATCGAAGAAGAGTCCTCGCTTCTCGTTCCAAAGATACTTGGTGATCCTTGCCCGCCGATCGGCCGCTTTGTGCGCCCACTCGCGGGCTTCATCTTTGTGGCCAAGCAACAGGCTCATCTGCTCGAGATCCGTTTCGGTTTTGTAAAGCAGGCTGTTGAGACACACCGGGGCATAATGATGGGTGTCGGCGCCGTAAGGTCCGAATCGAAACGAGACATCGAATCCGGATTCACGCATGCTGCGATCGCCCTTGTAAAAATCGGCGGTCAACGAAACTCGATCTTCCTTCGCGCAATCCGCCTTTGCCGCTTGCTTGGATTGCCGATCACAAGCCGGAAGCTCGAAGACGGCTCCTACAGCCTTGGAAGCAGGCTCGCGGACATCTTGTCTTACCAGATGCGGACTGCTCTCACCCTCGTGAACGAGGAAGTACTGCGCGGCGCCGCGGTAATAGTCGCTCGGGTCGCCCATGATCTCCCGAACCGGACCATCCCCTTCGTCGAAGTAGCGAGATAGGCCCGTATCTCCCGCAAGATGAGGCTCGCGATTCCATTGCTCGTAGTCCTTGGCGGCGAAGCCATAGGCGCGTTCGAGCCATTTGAGGTCGGGCTTCCCGGCGGCTTTGTTCGCTTCGCACACGGCCAGGATCATGGAGCTGAGGAACGGCGGTTGAGAACGGCCGAGATAATATGTGCGGTTGGCATTTAAGACGCCGCCGTAGTGTTGAATTTCGTAGAAGAAATTCTCAACCATCCCCTTTGCCAGATCCCTGCGCTGGTCTCGAAGCAGGCCGCGGATGATAAAATAGCTATCCCAACCGTACATCTCGTTGAATTGGCCGCCCGGGACTACATACGGATTCGCGAGATAAAGCAGCCCGTGCCTTTGAATCTTGCCGAGGGATTGCTCCGAAATCATAGCCGGAAGATGTTCGACATCGACGCGGCAGCGCTGTTGCATGTCGCCTAAGCCGGGAGGAGTGCCGGCATTCGCGGGAAGATACAACATCGGCTCGCCTTCGGTCTTGACGTCCTCGAAGGTTTTGCAATCCGTGAGCGAGCGTTTCAGATTGTCCCAGTCATCGGAGATGTATCGGAGGATGTCGTCGAGCGATTGGAAAGATTCCTGCGGGTGTGAGGGCCTGGGTTGCGCGTCGCCAGGGGTTTTGCCGGTTCGATTTGGCATGATGATCAAGCTCGCGGAGAGTAGAAAACCGAACACATGGGATGGCCTGATTCCTCGGCGCATGGTCGTACCACTTCTCTCCCGTTCAATACCCTATACAACGATAAACCCGTTTTGGTGGGAACGGAATATGGTGAAACAGCTGCGTCTTGGCAGCGCAACGAGGGCTTACGGTTACTGCGTTAGTCGGGCGTTCCTTGCGCGAGCGCGAGCAAGTTGAGCGGTGGGGCGCTTAACCCGGTGAGATCGTCTTGACTGCACCATCCGCGCCGTCGAGAGCGAAAACAACCTTGGTTCCCGTTGTTTGGTTCAACACAAGGTAGTGGCCAGGTGAAAGCGCCGCCAATTGTTGGATTCGTTCCTTAGCGTCTTCGAGGGTAGCCGCCGAAGCATGCCAACGCACCTCGCCGGCCGGCTCCATTTGAAAAATGTCAAAACGGGGAGTCATGATTGTCCGCCGCCTGCGCCGGCGTCGCCCGCGCTCGTGAGCGTGACTTGCGGTTTCTCCTTTTTGGTCCCTTGATTCTGATCAGTGGCTATTTCACCGTGCGTTTGTTCTTCAATAATTTTCATGACAATCTCCAGCGGAACCTGCTCAAAATGCGTCGTCGCTCTGAACATGTGACCTCCTTCTAATCACACAGAAGCTAACAGGCCACAAGTCATACGGGTCAGATCTTTTGGGCGCGGACTTGTGGCTTTTTAGGGAACCGGACGCTGCTTTAGCAGCGGGAAGACGTCGCGTGTCCCGGGGACTCGGCCCGGGCGTTTTATTCTGCGGCATATCTTTTTTACTTGCACGACTCCTTACGTTGAGATACGATAACGCCACGTTTGTTTAACTATTCCTTGGGAGGAGGGCAGTATGGGCAGCCGTCAAACGAAAGTCGCACCAATGCATTTCAAGACAATGGTGCAGGCAGACGTCCCGCAGGGTCGAAATGGAAAGCACAAGCTGATTGTGACCACGATTCTGAAGGATCTCGACACTCTGAAAGCCGGCGCAGCGCTTAAGGTGCCGCTGGCTGACCTGGCAGCGTCAAAAGAAAAAATTCGCTCCGCCCTGAACCGCGCCACACGGAAAGAGGGGCGAAAGGTCGCAACTGCCACGGACGCAGACTTCCTGTACGTATGGAATGTCGGCGAGTAGAGGGACTACGAGAAGCGACGGCAAAGCGGCAGCGCGTTGGGGTTCGGCGCCCCAATCTGCTGAGCGGCTCCTAGGCCACGCAGACCCGTGTCGTCATTGCCCCGCGCGTCTCCTAAGCTGCGGCGGAAACACACCAAATTCCACCAGTACCTAGGTACCATAACCCCCCGTCAATTTATGGACCGGACGAGCTATCGACGGTCGCGCGTGTCACGCCTACCGTAGAGCCTGAAGCCAAGGGCCGAGATGTCTGCGTGTTCGCAGCGCCACCTGCGGCCGGGCTACGCTGGAAATTCAAGGGCAAAGCGCATAGATAGTGCAAGTTACGGGCATTCTGTGCGCCGAAAGGGTTGGATGGGGACCTTTCTCCAAGTCAAAGACCTGAAGATCGGCTATCGCTCCGCTCACTCCACACAGTGGCAGGCGGTGGACGGCGTGAGCTTCGATATCGCTCCCGGCGAGGTTCTCGGAGTGATGGGCGAGTCGGGATGCGGCAAGACGAGCGTTGCGCTGGCTATGCTTGGCTTGCTCTCTAAGGGTGAGGCAGAGATCTCCGGTTCGATCGTTTTCCGCGAACAAAACCTGGTTGCCATGAACGAGCGCGCGCTGCGACGGATTCGCGGCGCGGAAATCTCCATGGTTTACCAGGAGCCGGGAATTGCTTTGAGTCCGCTGATGCCTGTGGGAACGCAAATCGCGGAAGTCGTTCACGCGCACCGCGAGTGGACTTGGAAGCAATGCCGCGCGGAAGCCCGCTCCATGCTTGTGCGGGTCGGCTTGCCGTCAACGGACAGAATTGTTTCTGCATATCCGCACCAACTGAGCGGCGGGCAACTCCAGCGAGTCGTGCTGGCTCAGGCACTGGTTTGCCGCCCGGCGCTGCTGATCGCTGACGAGCCGACCGCCGCACTCGATGCGCGAGGCCAAGCCGATTTCATCGCGTTACTGCGCGAGCTGAATCAGCAATTGAATATTTCGATTCTGCTGATCAGTCACACTCCTGAGATTCAAGCGAGCCTCGCCGATCGCGTCCTAGTGATGAAGGACGGCCTAATCATCGAGCAAGGCCGCTTCGAAGACTTGTACTGGAAATCGTTGCACGCTTACACGAAGACTTTACTTCGGCGCAATTCTACCGAGAGTGCAGATGCCAGTGTCGAATCGGAACGCGTCACCCAAGAGCACGTCGCACAGTGAGGGGACTATGAGCAGCGCCGCGAACGCACGCCGCAAACTCGATCGGATTGAACCACTCGTGCGCGTCGAGCACCTGAGCAAGCACTACGTCCAACGCCGTCCGCTAACACGGGCCAAGTTCACCGTGCAAGCTCTCGATGATGCGAGTTTGACGATTCGTCAGGGCACGACACTCGCGCTGATCGGCGAATCGGGTTCGGGCAAGTCCACGCTCGCCCGATGCCTCGCGTTGCTCGAGAAGCCGTCCAGCGGCGCGATTTGGTTCGCCGGCGAAAATTTAGCAAGGCTGGAACGCAAAGAGCTTGTCCCGTTTCACCGCCGGATTCAGTTGATCTTTCAGGACCCAACTTCCCCGCTCAACCCTCGATTGACCGCTGCGGACATCATCGCGGAGCCGCTGGCAATTCACAAAGAAGGAACAAAAGATTGGCGGCTCGAGCGAGCCTCGGAATTAATGCGACAGGTCGGCTTGCCTACGGGCTCGGAGCGCAAGCGCCCGTTTGAATTCAGCGGCGGCCAGCGCCAGCGTCTTGCGATCGCGCGAGCGCTGGCCCTCGAGCCGCAGCTGCTGATTCTCGACGAGGCTCTCTCTAGTCTCGATCTCGCCAATCAGGAAATGCTTTTGGAGTTGCTCGCCAATCTGCAAGCGGCGCGCTCGTTGACTTATCTGCACATTTCGCACGACCTGCGCCTCGTATCTCAGTGCGCCGACGAGGTTGCGGTAATGAACGAGCGAACGATCGTCGAACAGAAAAGCGCGCCCGAGCTTTTCGCCAATCCTACACATCCCTACACGCGAGAGCTTCTGGCCGCGATGCCGTCGCTGGAATCTATTTGCCTGGAGCGCTTGGCTTAAAATGAGATACATCACCCAACGGATCCTCCACGCGACGCTCCTTCTCCTCGCGATTTCGTTTTTCTCGTTCGCGCTGCTTCAGCTCGCGCCCGGCGATTACTTCGATTCCATGCGGCTGAATCCGCAGATTTCGCGCCAGACGCTCACCGGCATACGCGCGGAATACGGCCTCGATCGGCCGCTTCCCATCCGATACGCGCGCTGGCTTGGATCGCTTGTTCATGGCCAGCTAGGAGTTTCGCTCGCGTCACGCGGCCCAGTGGCTCCGGTGCTGCGCGTGCGCGCTCGCAACACGCTGTTGCTTTCTGGCACCGCGACGCTATTCGCATGGCTGCTCGCCCTCCCGATTGGAATCTGGAGCGCGACGAAACGTAATGGCTGGGCGGACCGGATCTGCGGCGCAGCCACGTCGGCGCTGATGACAATTCCGGATCTCGTGTTGTTCCTCGGCTTGCTGCTGCTTGCGATTCGCACCGGCTGGTTTCCCACCGGTGGAATGCGGGGGGAAGCGGCCGCCGATTCGGATATGTGGAGCAGCGCGAAGGATTTCGCGCTCCATCTCGCTCTTCCCGCATTCGGAGTGGCGCTCGTCAGTTTGCCTGTGCTGGTCCGGCACATCCGGGCGGCGATGATCGAAGCGCTCGATTCGCCATTCCTGCGCGCGGCCCGTGGGCACGGCATTCCGTATTCGCGGCTGTTGTTCCGCTACGCGTTACCGGCGGCGTCAAATCCACTCATCTCGCTGCTTGGGTTCTCGGTGGCGACCATGCTGAGCGTTTCCGCGCTCGCAGAAATTGTGTTGAGCTGGCCGGGACTGGGCCCGCTGCTGGTGGAATCAATCCTGTCGCGCGATGTGTCCGTAGTCGTCGCGATCGTGATGCTGTCATCCGTTTTTCTTGTGGCTGGCAATCTGCTAGCAGACCTGCTCCTTTTCGCGAGCGATCCGCGGATTCGAATGGAGTGATTTGGTGACGCACAGGCACAAACTCTGGATCGCACTAATTCTGCTGGCGTGCTTTCACGCCCTTGTGTTATTCGCGGGGTTCTTTGCGCCCTACGATTTCGCGACTCACAATCGCGAACTGACTTTCGCGCCGCCGACTCACATTCATTTCGTGGATGCGCAGGGAAAGTTTCACGCCAGGCCGTTTGTCTATGGCATGAAGAACGATCCGACGAACAGCGGAATCTATGCGATTGAGTCGACGCAGGTCTATCCCATTCACTTTTTCTCGGATGGCTCACCCTACAAGCTCGCTGGAGTATTCTCATCGCGTTTGCATCTCTTCAGCGTGGACGATCCAGGCCGTCTGTTCCTGATGGGCACGGACGCATTCGGGCGCGATCAATTCTCGCGATTTCTCTACGGCGGCCGGATATCGCTGATGGCTGGCTGGATCGCCGCGGGCCTCTCGTTGCTGATCGGCATCATTGTGGGAACGCTTGCGGGATTCTATGGCGGCTGGATTGACCAAATTCTTATGCGCGGCGGAGAGCTTTTTTTGGCCCTCCCATGGCTCTATCTACTTTTCGCGGTACGCGCCGCGCTTCCGTTGCACATTGCTGAGTGGCAGATTTTTCTTTTGCTGGTCGCGGTGATGGGTCTGATCGGCTGGGCGCGTCCGGCACGCTTGATTCGCGGCGTCGTCCTCAGCGCGAAAGAGCGCAACTTCGTGCTCGCGGCACGAGGTTTCGGTGCGTCGGATGCCCACTTGATTTGCCGCCACGTGCTCCCGCAGACTTACGGCGTCGTGCTCACCCAAATGACGCTCCTGATCCCGCAATACGTCCTTGCCGAGGTGACCCTAAGCTTTCTCGGCCTTGGCGTCAGCGAGCCGATGCCCAGCTGGGGAACACTGCTGGCTTCGTTGCAGCAATACTACGTTTTGTCCTCGTTCTGGTGGATGTTCTTGCCGGCCCTCTTCCTCATCCCTGTCTTTCTCCTCTATTACGCCGCCGCCGATGCTCTGCAGGAACGCCTCGCGTCCGTGCCGCTATAAAAACCCGGTAATCTTTGCTAAGAGTTGAACTTATGGAAAGAGTTCGACTTCGAGGCCGTTTCCTCGTTCTTGTTGCTGCGATGGTCTGTGTTTGCTGTGCCGCGGCCGGGGCGCAGTCGCAAACTATCGAGGAGCGGATGGTCGCGGAGAGCGCTTCGGGGCGCTCCGGTGGCCGGCTGGTCATTACTATGCGCTCGGAGCCGAAAACTTTGAATCCGGTTCTGGCCCAGGATGCTCCTTCGCGCGACGTGATTCGCTGCTTGACGGCCGATCTGATTCATATCAATCGCGCGTCGCAAAAAACGGAACCCGCGCTCGCAAAATCCTGGACCGTATCCCGGGACGGGAAGCAGTACACATTGCGGCTCCGGCGCGGCTTGCGATTCTCGGACGGACAACCTCTTGATGCGGACGATGTCGTATTCAGCTTTCAGGTTTACCTCGATGAAAAGATAGATTCGCCGCAGCGCGATCTTCTGGTTGTGGGCGGAAAGCCGATCTCGGTCGAGAAAGTGGATCAGTATACCGTTCGATTTGAAATGGCACAGCCCTATGCTGCCGCCGAACGCCTCTTCGACGGCATCGCGATTCTTCCGCGGCACCTGCTCGAAAGCGTCTATCGAGGCGGCAGCTTCTCGGACACATGGAACGTCGCGATGCCGCCCAGCCAATTCGCGGGACTCGGTCCATTTCGTTTGAAGGAATACGTTCCGGGCCAGCGGATCGTCCTCGAGCGCAATCCGTACTATTGGAAGGAAGACAAAAGCGGCCACCGGCTCCCGTATCTCGATCAGATCGTGTTTCTGTTCGTCGCGAGCGAGGACGCGCAGGTTATTCGCTTCCAAGCAGGAGATGCGGACATCCTGACAAGATTCAGCGCGGAGAATTTCACGGTCCTGGAAAAACAGCAAGCAGCGAAGCATTATCACCTCGACGATCTCGGCGCCGGGCTCGAATACAATTTCCTTTTCTTCAATCTCAATGGCGTGGACCCGAAGGTGCTGCCTGAAATTGCGCGAAAGCAAGCGTGGTTTCAGGACAAGCGTTTCCGACAGGCTGTTTCGGCCGCGATTGACCGCGATAGCATCGTTCGCCTCGTTTACAACGGGCGTGCGACGCCACTGTGGACGCAGGTGACTCCCGGCAATCGCTTGTGGATTGATCCGGGCATTTCTCACCCGGCCATGTCCGTGGCGCACGCGCGCGAACTTCTGCAGTCCGCCGGATTTTCGTGGAAAAGCGATGGTGCACTCGTGGATGGCCACGGCAGCCCGGTCGAGTTTTCGATCCTCACCAGCTCTTCGAACGCGCAGCGCGTCAAGATCGCGACGCTCATTCAGGACGACCTGAGCAAATTGGGAATGAATGTTCAGATCGCTTCGCTCGAATTTCATACCATGGTGGATCGTTTACTGACGACCCACGATTACGAGGCCGCCGTCATGGGTCTGGTCAGCGGCGATGCCGATCCTACGTCCGAGATGAATGTCTGGATGTCCAACGGAGACACGCACCTCTGGCATCCAAATCAGACCCAGCCGGCAACCCCCTGGGAAGCGGAAATGGACCGATTGATGCAGCAGCAGCTGGTCACGCTAGACTATGCAAAGCGGAAGCGGCTTTACGACCGTGTGCAAGCAAATTGTGGCCGACGAACTGCCCGTCATTTGTCTGGTAAGTCCGAACATCTCTGGTCGGAGCCAGCGACCGCGTCGGAAATTTCCGGCCGGCGATGTTGGATCCCTACACGCTCTGGAATATTGATCAGCTGTATATCCAATAAGACTGGCGGCCAAAAGCCCGATGGTTCCTCGCGAAGTCGCGATTCAAGACGACAAGTTCAAAGCGTGGCTGGACCCGCGCCTGGTGCGGGAATGCCTCAAGGGAAATGAAGAGGCATGGTCCGCGCTGATGGACAAGTACAAGAACCTCATATTTTCCATTCCGATCAAGTACGGCTTTTCTACGGATGACGCCACGGACATCTTTCAATCCGTTTGCCTGGAATTGCTTTCGCAGTTGCCGAACCTGCGAAAGCCAAAAGCTCTGCCGAAATGGATCATGCAGGTAACTGCGCACAAATGCTTTCACGGGAAGCGGCAACAGCAGCGTACTGAGGCCGTGGATCCGAACGACGCAAAATTCGAACGAAGCACGCCGTCCCGCGCGGAAAGTATTCTGCGCGAAGCGGAAGACGAGCAGAACCTGCGGCAGGCGGTGTCGGCACTGCCGCCCCGGTGCCAGCAACTCATCCACATGCTTTTCTTTGAAGAGCCTGCGCGCCCCTATCAAGACGTGGCGCGGGCACTGGGAATCGCGCCGGGATCAATTGGGTTCATCCGCCAGCGATGCCTCGAGCGCTTGCGTAAAGGTCTGATTGAGGCGGGGTTTTCGTGACACCACTGGCAAAGAAACCGCCTCTTTCCGAAAAACTCCTCCGGGAGCTGGCGAATCTCACCAGCGAAGCGAGGCGGAATCGGTTCCTGACGCGTCAGCGGCTCTACCGCGAACCGGTCCTTAGCCAGTTGAATGACGTCGTGCGCGCCAATCTGCGCGCGGACACGCGACAGGCTCTGGCCCTGGCTGAGTGTGCCATTGCCATCGCACGCCGCTTGCGCAACCAAGAAGCGCTCGGCCGCAGTCTGCGTTCGAAGGCAAGCGCCCTCAACATCATGGGCGAGAATCAAAAATCCCTCAAATGTCACGCCCAGGCGCTCGGTGTCTTTCGAAAAATTCCTAATGCGGAAGAAGAAGCACGCACGCTGATCCCTTCCATCCAACCGCTGATCATGCTCGGCGAATATGACAAGGCATTCGAAGCCGCCGAAAGTGCCAAGAAGATCTTTCTTCGTCTGGGGAATCAGCAGCGCATCGCGCACGTGGAGATCAATCTCGGAAATATTTATCACCGGCAGGACCGGTTCGAGGAAGGCCTCGCGTGCTACGAGCGAGCCTATGAGGCGTTGCTACCTTTTCGTGATTCGGAGGGTCTCGCGGTCGCTCTCTACAACATGGCTGTCTGCCTGATTACGATGAATGATTTCCCGCGGGCGCTCGCGACCTATCAGCGCGCTCGCGCGATGTGCGTCGAACATGGGATGCCGCTTCTCGTGACGCAAGCAGACTACAACATCGCCTATCTGTATTACCTCCGCGGTGAATACAGTCGCGCGATCGAAATGCTGCGCGCGACCCGGGAGGAATGCGAGAAAAATGGCGACGCGTATGTATTGGCGCTCTGTTACCTCGACCTGTCCGAAATATATCTGGAACTCAACCTGAGCACGGAAGCACGAGAGACGGCCCACGAAGGGTATCTTCGGTTTCAAAAGCTCGGGATGGGCTACGAAGAGGCCAAATGCCAGGCATACGAGGCCATGGCCTTCAGTCAGCTGGGCAAGGCGCTGGGCGCGCTGGAACTGTTTGCGGAGGCGAGGCTCAAATTTGCCGGCGAGAAAAATCTCGTATGGCCGTGGCTCACCGATCTGTATCAGGCCGTCGTGCTTTTCAACGAAGGCCGCCTTTTCGAAGCGCGCCGCCTGTGCTCCGCGGCTGCGAAATTCTTTGACACCTCACTCTTGTCGGGCAAGGCCGTGCTTTGCCACTTGCTTCTCGCAAGGATCTGCCTGCGGACGGGCGAGCTTCCGGCCGCTCGCGCGGAGTGTACGCGCGCGCTTGATCGCCTGGCTTCGCTCGAGGCTCCCATGCTTCGGTATCAGGCGGAATTTCTGATGGGCCAGGTGCAGCAGTCTTCCGGAGATTCCTCCGGCGCGTACGGATCTTGCCAGCGTGCGCGGGAAGCGTTGGAAACGCTGCGCAGCAGCCTGCGAGGCGAAGAACTCAAAATCGCCTTCCTGAAGAACCGCCTGGAAGTCTACGAATGCCTCGTGGAATTGTGTCTCGGCGACGCGGGCCCCAAATCCGCCGAAGAATCATTTGGTTATATGGAATCGGCGAAGTCGCGGAGCTTGGCCGAGCTTCTCGTGCAACATGGCAACGCGCTTCCGGTTGGTGACACCGGCCAGAGCGAGCTGGTGCGCCGCATCCGCGAAATGCGCGAGGAACTCAATTGGTATTACCGACGCATCGAGATCGAGCAGTTGCGCGCCGACGATCCTTCCCCTCAGCGAATCGAGAAGCTTCAGAAACAAGCGCTGGCTCACGAGAACGAACTTCTTCGTGCCTTCCGCCAAATTCCTTCACCGAGCGTGGGAGAAGATTTGGGCCTGGGCAACGCGATCGGTTCACTCGAAAGCATTCAGGAGTCTTTGCCGCCCAACGCGACGTTGATTGAATACTTCAGCGTCAAGGACCAGTTCATCGCCGCGATCTTGACGCGCGACGGTCTCGAAATCGTTCCTGTCACGCCTGTGTCGCGCGTCGTGAATCTGATTCGCATGCTCCATTTTCAGATATCCAAGTTTCGTCTCGGTGCCGAATATGTCCGGACATTCGAAAAATCGCTGCTGGCTGCCGCGCAAGCGCACCTTGGCCAGCTCTACCAGGAAGTGCTCGCGCCGCTGCGCGGGCATCTGCACGCGAAGCATCTCGTGATCGTACCGCACGGCGTGCTTCACTATCTTCCGTTCCACGCATTGTTCGATGGCGCTGGATACCTGATCGATTCCTTCACCGTGTCTTACGCCCCTAGTGCCAGCATCTTCACCCACTGCCAGCGGAAACCTGCGCGAACGTCTGGTTCTTCCCTGATTCTGGGAGTTCCCGATTCGCAGGCTCCGCTCATTCTTGACGAGGTTCGATCCGTCGCCAATATACTGCCCGAGGCCGAACTGCTCGTGGGCGGCGACGCAAACGAAGCGGCGCTGCGAGAAAAAGGATCGCACAGCCGGCTGATCCACATAGCCACACACGGCAGCTTTCGGCAGGACAATCCGATGTTCTCCGGGATTCGCCTCGGCGGCGCGTATCTGAGCCTGTACGATCTCTACCAACTCAGGCTGGAAGCGGAGCTGGTCACCCTGAGCGGCTGCGCAACCGGATTGAACGTCGTGGCCCCGGGCGATGAATTACTCGGTTTGATCCGCGGGCTTCTCTACGCTGGCGCACAATCGCTGCTGCTGACCCTCTGGGACGTCAACGATCAAAGCACGGCAAACTTCATGACCCGCTTCTATCGGCGCGTCAGGGACGGCGAGGGCAAGGCTTCCGCCCTTCAGGGCGCCATGCAGGAACTGCGCAAAGACTATCCCCATCCCTACCACTGGGCTCCTTTCACGCTGATAGGAAAGGTTTTACCGGTCTAAGCCTTCGCTTCAGTCTTTCTCACCCTCCCCTATATTTTTTGATCGTCTGCACACCCTTATGATTTGAGCATTGGAAGTAGCAGCGAAGCCCCATTCGGGGTGGGGAAATGAAATTTTCGGGGGGGAACGCGATGGAACACTATTCGTTGGAGAAATGGGCGGATTTCGCCCGGCAGGTAATTGGAGAGCAGGAAAGAGCTGAAATGCAGAGCCATCTGGATAGCGACGGTTGCAGGAAATGCTCGAAGGTCTTGGGCCTTTGGCGGCGTGTCCACGTGGCTGCGCGGCGCGAACTCAGCTACCAGCCGCCCGAAGGCGCGGTCCGCTCGATGAAGGGCACTTTCGCCATTCAGGGGCCTCGTAAAGCCACCTCTGGCGCCCGCTCAATCGCCGAGCTTCTGTTCGACAGCGCAGTGAGTCCCCTCGCGGTGGGTGTTCGGTCGGCTGCGACCACATCGCGTCAGCTGCTTTATGGCGCCGGGAACTATCGAATTGACGTGCGAATCGAAACTCAGGCCGATTCTGAGAAGATTGCGGTGGTAGGGCAGGTGCTTAACTCCGCCGATCCAGATGAAATTGTTGGCGCAGTGCCGGTCACGCTGACGAGGGGCCGCAGGGTCCTGGCTGAGGCCGTGACCAGCCCGTTTGGAGAATTTGACGTCGAGTGCGATCGCAAAGGTCCATTTGAGCTACGGGTCGTGCTCCCTTCCGAAGTACTCACTTTGCCCCTTATTGAACCGACTCTTGAGGCCATCGATAACGTACCGGAAGTAACTCATTCTAACAAGCTTACGAGAAACTCTAGCAAGCGAAAGAAAGGTACTAGGAAGAAGGTTTGATGCGAAACCCGCCAAAAGTAGCCGTCTGTACCATAGCCGGAAATACATCATCCGGCCGAAACTGTGTCCCTGCCACTCGCAGGGATCAGCGGCTACTGAGCGGGAACGCAAAAGGAGTATCGGCAATCATGAAACGTCGAATCTGGCTCTTTATACTTCTCTTTGTCGCCCTGTCCGCCCGTCCTTCCGCCGCTCAAGGGCTCGGAGGGCTTCTCTCGAATCTGGGCAACGTGCTCACGAATCTGACGTCGCCACAACCCGGTGTGATCGTGCGGACGAACCGTGGCCTCGCTGGGTTGAAGACCATCTGCCTTCTCCACGGATGCACGGTCGCCGGGAACCTGGACGGGACTCTCAATCAGGTTTTCCTGGTCAAGCCTGTTAAGGGCCTTCTGCCGAACCTGCTGGCCAGCGTTCTTAACCTGGTAACAGGAATTCTGGACGCGGAACCCGATCAAACTTTTCAGATTCCGCCAGACCCGACTAGCCAACAAACTTCGAACGCACCGCCGGCCGGATTGTGGGACACGACGCCCGTGAATTATTACGGCACAACCGTCACGGACGGATACGTGAACCAGCCAGCTGCTCAAATCATTCAGATATCGCAAGCTCAGAGCGTTTTCAATGTCACCGGCTCGGGAATCGTTGCGGATATTGACACCGGCGTCGACCCGAATCACCCGGCGTTCCAGGGAGTCTTGCTGCAGGGCTACGATTTCACGCGCAATCAACCGGGCGGGTCCGAAATGAACGACGTTTCGATGAGCGCCCCGCCGCCGTGTGATTCCTGCCCGGCCGCATACGTGAACCAACACACTGCTGCAATGCTCGATCAGCACACCGCGCATATGCTTGACGGCACATCTTATGAGGCCTTCGGACACGGGACGATGGTGATGGGCGTCATTCACCTCGTTGCACCGACCGCGAAGCTCTTGCCGCTGAAGGCTTTTGGCGCGGACGGAAATGGTTCGCTTTCAAACATTCTCGCTGCGATCTATTTCGCAGTGCAGAACAAGGCGAACGTGATCAACATGAGCTTCGACCTGACGCAGAGCTCGACGGAGCTGACGAACGCGATCAATTACGCCAACGGCAAGAATATCGTCTTGGTGGCTTCGTCTGGCAACGACGGCGCAAACGAGATGGTCTATCCGGCGGGATTGCAGAACGTGATGGGCGTTGCTTCCACGAATAATCAGGATCAGCGTTCAAGCTTCTCCAATTACGGAAATCAAATCGTCTGGGTCGCGGCTCCCGGCGAAGGAATCGTCACCACATACCCCTTCGGGATCTATGCCGCGGGGTGGGGAACTTCATTTAGTTCGCCTTTCGTTACCGGCACCGCTTCGCTGATTCTCAACATGCAACCGAAGGACAATCAAAACCAGGCAGCCTGGGCTATTTCCCACGCGAAGTTCGTTGGATTGAACATGGGCAATGGCCGATTGAACGTGGACTGGACGCTGTCGTCGCTGAATCCGGTGCAGGGTTTGCTTCAACTGCCGTAGGCCACGTCACAGATTCCAATGATAGCGATCGCCAATCCGTTGACAAGCGCTTCCACACCACTTGGTCGAATCAGTGGTACTTCGGAAGCGCTATCGTCGCCGGCAAGTTTCCTGACCAAGCTTTGTCGTGAAGGGACTCCCGCCACTCTGTACGTCAAGGGCATGGAAGAGCAGCTGTCCGCCCTTCGCGCATCTTTGATTTGCGCTTTCAATCAGCTTTTAGATCTTAAGGATCTCAACACCGGAGTTCACAGCACGCGCCTGGCAGAATGGGCGCTCCACGTGGCGGGAGAACTTGGTTTGGACGAGAGCGCTCTCTCTGATATCGAAGTGGCGGCGCTCTTACACGACATCGGGAAAATAGGGATTCCGGACGCGATTCTCCAAAAGCCGGCGAAGTTGACCGATGCGGAATACGATCAAATGAAAAAGCATCCCGAATATGGCTGGGCCGTGTTGCGTCACGTGCCGGGGATGGAGCGAGCCAGCCTGATGATCCTGCATCATCACGAGAGCTACGACGGCAAAGGCTATCCGGCCGGGCTAAAAGGTGAAGAGATTCCCATCGGCTCGCGCATTGTTTCCGTGATTGACGCGTTTGACGCTATGGTTTCGTCACGTCCCTATCGAGAGGGCCTGCCGTTCGAGGAAGCCGAACGCCGGCTGCTGCAAGCGCGCGGAACGCAATTCGACCCGGATGTCGTCGATCGTTTCCTTCCTCTAGCACGTGCGGAAATGTCGTCTGTGTTCGCTGCGGCCGGTACGTCGGTTTCGGCTGCACTATAGTTTCGCGCTCTCCCGCCAGTGCCCGTTCTCCTAAAGCGCCGTTCTATCCATACTTATCTCAAGAAGTGCAGAAACAGAGTGAGATGCCGGCGCACATCGCTCGTGAGCAGAAAATGCTCGCGGACGTGTTCGTGTCCCCGCTCTCCGAGGCGTTGGGCGATCGCAGGATTCGAGAGGAGGAATCGGATCTGATACGCCGTTCCTTCGATCGAGTGAGCCAGCATGCCGGTATGCTTATGAATCACCTGTGACGGAATCCCGCCGACCGCGGACGCCACTACCGGCTTCTTCTTCCACAGTCCCTCCGTCACCGTCAGTCCGAACCCTTCGCGAAGGCTTTTTTGAACGATGATTGTTGAAGCGCGCTGCAGCGCGTTGATTTCGACGGCACTCCACGGAGGCAGATCCAAAATGTGAATGTCCGCGTCCTTTCCTGCCGCTTCGCGAACCTCCGCCAGGACGGCGTCTCCCTCGGGATCATCCGTGGCCCCTCCGCCGGCGAGCACAAGCTGGCAATCGGTATATCGCTTGACGATCTGGTAAGCGCGCACCACGCCGACCGGATCCTTCAGGCGATCGAACCGCGAAATTTGGGTGATGATCGGCCGCAGAGGATCGATCTGAAAGCGCCGCAACGTGTCTTCGACAATCCCCGGCTCAAGTTCCCGATTCTTTTCCGAGAGCGGATCGATTGACGGGTAGAAGAGATATTGGGGCATCGGCAGCCGGCGCGAAAAGGAGGGCGACGAAAATATCGCGCCATCGTAACGATTCACATACTGAGCCAGGAAATCCCACACCCGCTGATTGGGTTGCGACAAATCGATGTGGCAGCGCCAAATCCAGTGCCCGTCGTGATTGTGCCGCGCATCAATCAAGGCGACCGGCTGCGGATCGTGAATGAGCGTGAAGTCGGAGTCGAAATTAAGACGCGCCTGGTTCTGCTTGTTATAGGCTACGAACGTCTTGAAGCTGTCGTCCGGCATCCGGAAACCATCGCCATGCAGCGCGTTGTGAAACGCCTTTGTGATGGCGAAGAAATCCTCGCCCCCCGTGATCACGTCCCAGCGCGTGGTAACTTCAAGCTCCTGCATCAGCGGAATCATGCGGTTGAGTATTTCCGCCACGCCGCCGCCGACCGCCGTTGAATTGACCATCTGCACGCTGCGGCCACGCAGACGCTCCGCGAGTATTCGCAACTCAGCAATCTCAGCCTCACCGAGCACGCGCTTGTAATCGTCCAGAGTGCTGATAGGTGTTTCCACCTGGCTTTCACTCATTTCGCGAGCTCCCTGTCAATTAGGTTCAGGATCGTGGTGCGTGCGCCATCGAGAGTGTTCGTGTAAATGTCTATCTGATCCACGTGGCGCGCCAGATCGGTAAGACCGAGTTCCTTGGAAAGCCACTGCGTAAAATCGTTGGATCGCAGATGGAGCCGCAAGCGCGATGTGATGAAGTGAAACAACAGCGATCCATGGGGCAAATCTTTCAGACCATCGCGGAATTCCTCAAGAGTGGATGCTGACTTTCCTAGCGGCACCTGCTCCTCGACCGTCTCGCAGAAGTAGAAAGGCTCAAACGCTCCCTGCGATGCTTCGCGCGGATTCGCTGCACAGTACTCGCGAGCGATACGTTGCAAATCGCTCCGCAATTCGGCAAGCGACACGTAGTCCCGGATGTCCACCGAAGCTAGCCGCTCGGCCAGCAGGGGGCGATTGCAGGAACCAAGGGCCCACTGTGCGAGGTCGTTCGAGAAACCCTCGGTGAGGAAGTGGTGGCGGCCGAGGCTTTGGAATGTGTGATAGAAAATCGAAGCGTCGCTACACGTCCCGATTCCACGCTCCAATTCAAGCGGGTTCGTGGCTTCCTGATTTCCGATCAGGACCAGATAGGACGCCGTGGCAAATTGAAATGGTTCGTTGGCTCTCACCGGAGTTCTTTCTCCAATCGCGTAAGAAAACGCAGCATCTCGGCGGGTGCAGGCAGGCAGTACCGCGCCCGTGTTTCCGTGTGACGCGTGCAACCCACTCGAATCGTGATCTGATTTCCAAGGGCTGCAAACGCTGGTTCGTCCGTGCCATCATCGCCGGCGTATACCACGACGGTGCTCGCGGGCACGCCGCCAAGCACATCCTGCACAGCGGCGTGCTTTCCCGGGATTTCCCTGGGCAGGATTTCCCAGACTTTGCTGCCCTGCAAGACATGCAAAGAACTTTTCCAAGGCGACAAGAAATTCACGAGCGCGGCGCTGGCGGCTTCCGACGTAGCTGCCTTCGCGTCACGATGATGAACGGAAAACGTAAGACCCTTGTCCTCGATCCAAATGCCCGGCAGAGCGCCGAGTTGCACACGCGCAGCGTGCTTTGCGCATTCGAGCGCCAGCTCGGACTCCTGGCTGAGTGCAGCGGACGCGCCGTCGCGTTCGCCTCCGTGCAAACCGAAATAGCGGATGCCATCGACGCCAACGAGATCTCGGAGGATTTCGAGCTTTCGGCCACTGACAATGGCAACCATCACGTTCGAGTTCCGCACGAGCCGCTCGAGAACCTGCCTGACGCCCAACGGCATGGTGACGTCGCCGGGGCGGTTTCGCAGCTTCACGAGCGTCCCGTCGAAATCCAAAAACAGCGCCCATCGGTCGCCCGATCGGAGCTGAGCGCGAATCGTGGACCATGCTTGTAACGCGGAGTGCGCCGAGTTGGTTCGCCCCGCGGCTGCTGGCGCGCTGCCTTTTCGTGGATTGACTGTTCGATTCCTCGTGTCGGCAATCGAGTCGCCGGTTTCCTCCTCGACGGGCTCAGGCGCCTTCATAAAGTTCAAACCTTCGGACATTATGCGGACCTCGCGGCGAGAACAGGCTCAACCTCGTCAATTCGAATATCGGAAAGCTCGGCGATCAGGTTGCCTGCCCAGCGATACACGTTGTTTTCTCTGACGATCTGGCGCATGCGGTGCATCCGGATTCGCCGCTCCTCAGAATCCATCTCCAAAGCGATTTGAATGGCGTCGGCAAGTTGATCGGTGTCGTAAGGATTGACGATGAGCGCATCGCGCAGCTCGCGGGTTGCTCCGGTAAACTGGCTGAGAATGAGCGCGCCACCTTCATCTTCGCGCGCGGCGACAAACTCCTTGGCTACCAGATTCATACCGTCGTGCAGCGACGTCACCATGCAGAAATCGGCCGCGCGGTAATACGGCAGAATTTCCTTGTGACCGTGATGACGCGTCAGTAGGGCGATGGGCTTCCAATTAGCCTGAGGGAAGCGGGCGTTGATGCGCGCGGCCTCGGCCTCGACTTCGAGCAGGAAATCGTGATACCGCGGGATCGTAGTGCGGCTGGGTGCTCCGATCTGCACAAATGTGAATTTCCCCAGATACTCCGGCCAGTGTTCCAGAAAGCGTTCGATCCCCCGAAATCTTTCGATGATTCCCTTTGTGTAGTCCACGCGGTCAACACCCACGCCGAGAAAACTGGCTTCAATTCCGAGATTCTTTAGCAAGGACGCACGCAGTTCGTACGGCGAAGTCCGCACCGCGTCAGGCTCCGAGGCAGATTCGCGAAAATCCACGCTGATTGGGAATGGCCGCACGAGCGTGGTGTGTTCGCGACGCTTGACCGCAAATCGTTCCCATTCGATTCGAGATTCGAGAGATGCGTCCACTGTCTCGAGGAAATTATTGCAATGGGCTTGCGTGTGAAAACCAACCAAGTCCGCTCCCAGCAGCCCGCTCAGAAGTTCTTTCTGCCACGGGCAGATTCCAAACGCTTCCGGATTCGGCCATGGTATGTGCCAGAAAATTGCGATTCGGGCGTCGGGACGAGCTTCCTTAACCATCTGCGGAAGCAAAGCGAAATGGTAGTCCTGCACGAGCAGGAGCGGGTGCTCGCGGCTTTTCATCTCTTCCAGCGCGGCGTCTGCGAATTTGCGGTTTGCGTCCTGATAGCTCTGCCAATCAGACGAGCGGAAGATGGGTCGGGTATGTGCGATGTGGCAGAGGGGCCAGAGTCCCTCGTTTGAAAATCCGTAGTAGTAGCCCTTTTCCTCTTCCGGGCTCAGCCAGACGCGCCGCAGCGTGTATTCGGGCTTGTCCGGGGGCACGCTCAGACGATCGTGCGAATCGACCGACTCGCGGTCGGCGTCTCCCGATCCGTGAGCGATCCAGGTGCCGGCGCAAGCTCGCAGGATCGGTTCGAGCGCCGTGACCAATCCACTGGCGGGCACAAACGCCTCCACGTTCTTGCCGCGCCGAACATGCATGTAAGGCTCGCGATTCGAGACCACGAAGAGCGATCCTACCAACTTACTCTGCACGCTGGCCCGCAGCCGCTCCGGCGTCCACAACGACTCGCCCGTCTCGCGCAGACGTGCCTCTTCTGCGGCGGACGCCCTCGCCTCGGACAAACTGCGGGCAAAGTTCACCACTTCCTGCGAAAACGGCGCGAGGAAATCTTCCTTCGGCAAGACCGGGCGAGGGCTAATCCGGCCGCTCCGAAGATCCTTCATCCATTGCGCCGTGCGCGAGATCGGCAGAACAATCGACCAGCGGATGATCAGAACTGTAACCAAGACGATCAGCAGCACTTGGGCGATCACGTGCCACACGGTCTCCCGCCAGATGCGCGTGCTTTGCGCTTCGATATAGGCAGAATCGTGAAAGATCGCGAGCTCGCCGACAACCTTCGTGTCGTCCTGGAGGGCCAGGTAATAAGCGTTCATGGGCTGGCCCCCGATGTGAAGAAACTCGTTGAATTCCTGGTCGCCACCGTTCAGACGTTCGATTGGAATTGGCGGGGGCAAAGTCTGGGACGATAAATTAGAGCTTTCAGCGAGCACGTGGCCGCTGGGATCGTAGACGACCACACCTGCGAGACGCTCGCGGTTTCCGAATCGCTCCACGATTTGCCGGAGCTGTTCATGCGATCCTCGCTCCAGCGCAGGTTCCACGATTTCTTGCAGGCTCTCGGCCAGAATCTCAGCGCGCCTTACCAGATCAGCGCGAAGTCCTCGCTTCTGCGCAAGAACTTCGTTTCTGGAAACGAGGAATGTGACGAGGGTGATCCCGATGACCAGAAAAACTATTAATCGGAGGCTGAGTCTCACGATAGTTTCTCTTTCTCGCTTCGATTTGAAAATCTGCTCGGGTCGCTATGAGCAAGGGCGCGACCGCGTCGCCGCCCCCTCCGGCGAATGGCGGGCGGATGGTGCAGCCGGCAGTTAGATGCTTGGGAGTTTGTCATGGGCACTCGACTGATCGCCGAGTGCAAAGACCGCCCCATGCTGAAAGCTGAGCCGGTTAGCTCCAGAAGTAGCGCCTGGCGGGGCGGGGTCAGGTAAGGCGCAAGTGGGTTTGCTCATAACTCACCTCAGTCGAACGTAAGCCTGCGTAGTTTGGAGGGGCAATACCAGGTCCACATCGAGTGATTTTATCTGGTGCCTTCTCAGTGCTTTAGAAGGACGCGCTGGTATCCGTGGTGGAAGAATTTTCGGTAGAGCCGCACTTTTTTCCCGGTCGCCAAAAATCCGTTCCATCGGTCCCACGTCCCTTCGAGTCCAGCCTGGTCGCATGGGGAAGCCTTAATTCGAAAGTGTTCACAACGTGACAGACCCGCACTTCCCGAGCGACTAAGCTGCAGTTTGAAATCGCACAATCGCGGATGTTCCCGCGCTTAGAAATAAGGAGATGAGGACATGCTTGGGATAATCGCTGCAATTTTGATCGTTCTCTGGTTGCTAGGGTTTTTCGCATTTCACGTGACGACCGCTTTCATTCACATTGCTCTGGTCGTCGGTTTGATATTGCTAGTGCTGCATTTTATGAGGGGCAGCTCGGCAAGCGTGTAGAGGGCAGCTGACCAAGCCGAACTCCGGGGCGAAAGCTGTCCCGGTTGGCCCAAAAGGGAGTCGCCATGTCGTTCGGAATTTACGCGATTGGGTTTGCTATCGTAATCAGCGGGCTCATTTATGCTGCGTACCTGATGCACATGCCCGCGCACTGGATCGCGGCGGGCGCAATCGTGCTTTTGGGACTGGGAATACTGAAAGCTGTGAAAGTGACGCGTCAGAAAGATCCTTCCGGTTAGCAAGTTTGACCGCAGCCTTTGCGCCTCATTGCATGCCCGCCATTTAAGCCGCGTCTCACGTCTTCGGCGTCTGACCCGTCCAACGGATCGGCGGTCGCCATGATGACTCTCTAGGGTCATTCATATAGGGGAAACCGGTCTATAGGGTATGGGCATCCCCGCATCCGAAGAGCAGGATCGCTCCGCAATAACAGGGGTTAGTTTCAGGCCGGTTACATCAACGCGAACGAAGCGGATATGAAAGAGGAAATCCTATGGCTAGTGTTGCGCGTTCCACGAATTCCTATCCAGAAAACTCGGCAAGAACCGACGAACATTCGTCTGGTGTTACATGGTCGGCAATCACCGCCGGAGCATTTTCGACTGCGGCGCTCTCCCTGATATTGCTCGCACTGGGCGCGGGGATGGGTTTGTCCGCCATTTCACCCTGGTCGAACGCCGGCCTGTCTTCGTCTGGGGTCGGAATTGCAGCGATCATCTGGTTGATTGTGGCTCAGGTCATTGCTTCTGGAATCGGCGGCTATCTAGCGGGGAGACTTCGCGTCAAATGGGTGGCCGTTCATACCCACGAAGTTTTCTTCCGTGATACTGCCCATGGTTTTCTGGTGTGGGCAGTCGGGCTGGTAATTTCGGCGATCTTTTTCGCGTCGCTGACGGCCGCAATGGCGACTGGAGCCACACGGAACACTGCCGGCAACTCGACCGAAGGAGCGGTGGCGACTGGGAATGCCTACTTCGTTGATTCGCTGTTTCGCACGGAGCATCCCACTGCGGATCAGAGCGATGCGGCAATCAGGACCGAGGCCGGTGTGATTCTGGCCCACGCGCTCCGCCAATCCGATCTGACGGCACAAGATAAAACCTTCCTTGCGGAGCTGGTCATCGCGAGAACGGGACTAAGCCAGACCGAGGCCGAACAGCGAGTCTCCGAAACGGTTGCGGCAGCCCGGCAAGCGGCTGACAACGCACGCAAAGCCGTCGCGCACATGCTGTATTGGCTGTTCGTGGCGCTATTGATCGGCGCGTTTTGCGCCAGCTTTGCCGCGACGATTGGCGGAAGCCAGCGAGATCATGTGCCTGTTTAGAGGCACCCGATGTTTGGTTCAAACGCAGGAGTGCGGCTTACACAAAATGGAGGATCACGATGCGTTCGATTTTACTGTTGTTCTTAGGCGTACCAATACCGTTCATCATTTTGATCGGCTTGTTCAGTCACTTCTAACATGGGTATGACGGCCGAGTGGTTTTTCGCTGTTACTTTCTAACCGTGGGTGAATCTAAGTTTCGATTGGCAAGCACAGGGCGGGTGCCTGCACTGCCCGGCGAGGAAAGCCACATGAGAACACTTCTAATTGTCTTGTTGGTCTTGCTGGTGCTCGGTGCACTCCCGACTTGGCCCTATAGTGCGCACTGGGGATACTATCCGAGCGGCGGATTGGGTGTCTTACTGCTGATTCTTATCGTTCTGGTGTTTGCCGATAGGGGTTGAATCAGGCGCGCCAGCGGCGCCCCAGGGCGGGAATAATGGCGCCGCCGACGTTCGGCAGGCTGAAGTCCGGCAGCGGCGGGCGTTCAGCACGCGGATTGATGCCGCGAATCAGCGAGCCGAGAAGACGCATCGTCGCCGAGAACTTCTCTTTGAACGAATGGCTCGGTTGGCGTCCGTTGGCGCGCACTACGAGCACCGTCACGTCGTCTTCCGATAAGTTTTCGGGATAACGTTCACCAATTTCCTTCAGCAGGGCCTCGGTAATTTTCTGCGGTTCGACATCACCCAGCAGCTGCAGGATGCGCAGCACGCCGTCCTCGCCGAGCATTTCTCCATCCGCGTCGCGGGATTCAATCAGCGCATCTGTGTAGCTGAGCAGGCAATCGCCGGGTTCCAGCTCAACGTCGAATTCCTCGTACTCCGTCAGATCCATGATCCCGAGCGGGATATTCCGGATGGTGCGCTGCTTGTCGTCTTTCCCATCTTGTCCGAGCAGAGTCCATTGCTGCTGCGCAGCGCGATACAGAAGCGGGCGCGGATGGCCCGCATTGGAAACGAGCAGACGGCGGCTGGGAGCGAAAAAAGTGGTAACGACCGCGGTCGCGAAAGATCCCGTGCGCGACAGCGCGACGAACTGTTGATTGAGCAATCGCACGAATTCTTTTTGGTCGAGGCGGTTAACGAAACGCCGCATGAGCGTCCGCAAATCGGCCGCGGTTGCCGCGACGGTAGTTCCGTGCCCCGAGACGTCCGCCAGCAGCAGGCGGCTGATACGGCCGGTGGCGCAGCTTGAGGCGTAATAGACGTCTCCGCCACGCTGGGCCTGGCCGAAGGGTTTGCTGTAAACCCAGGCGTCCAGCCCTCCCATTTCAATGCCGCGCGCGGTGAGTTGGCTGTCACCCCAGACTTCCATGCACGTCATGTGCTGCGTTTGCGGTTCGGTCACGGGTTCATTATACCGAGGGAAATGGCGAGGCGGATGGTCGATGGTCCGGGAGCAGATTTCTACGAGGCGGGTTCGGTTGCTGGTTCCGGTGTTTCGGCCAGAGGCGCGTCGGTCGCAGGGCCACCTGGGCGAATCGTGGCGACGAGCATTAGCATGTTGCTCAGAAGAATTACAGAGAAAACGAGCCCGGGTAGGGAATCAAAACTCGCGCCCTTGGCGTCAACAATTTCGAAAGCCAGGACGGCTGTGATGAGTCCGCGCGGTACCAGCAGGCTGATGGTTTCGATGTCCAGCGGCTGGATATCTTTCATGACGAGGCTGCTGAACTTCGCCGAAATCCAGCGCGCCACGAAGATGACCGCCACGATCCCCGCTGCCGGAAGAGCTGCGGCGCGGAGGCCGGAAAACTTCACGATCAGGCCGAGAAGCACGAAGAAAAACGTGCGCACCAGAAACGCCAGCTCGGAATGGAATACGAGCAATTGGCGGTGAGTGTTACCGGATTTCGGCGCGACCCACCAGGAGAACTCCAAGTCCGGCTTCGCCTTCCCGGGAAGGTTCGCGAGAGTGGCTCCAAATGCAATCACCGCGAAAAGATTGCTGCCTCCAGCCCAATCGGAAATGGAATAGACGAGCAGAACGGCCGCGAACGTCAGCACCTGCCAGAAACGCTCCTCGGAAATCAGCGGAAGTAGCCGAGACCACAAAAAGCCAACTAAGAGGGCGAGCGCCAATGAAATCAGTACGCGCAAGATAAAGCCTTCCACGACGCCACCGGCCAGCGAGGATTTCGTGCCCTGCGCCGCAGCGTGGCGCATCAACAGAGATGTCACATTCGTCTGATTTCCCTCGTGCGGAGTCGAGGTGAAGTCCAGAACCGCGCCTACACCCAGGACGCCGAGCGCGTCGCTCAGCGCGCCTTCCACGACAAGCGTTGTTTTGAGCGAGATGCTGAGATTCATCTGCTGTAGCACGGGCAGCATCACCGAGCTACTGACGCACGCAAACGCGGCGGCCACCAGAAACGCATCCATTCGTGGGAGGTGAGTTGCGGCCATGAGGAACGCGGCGATCGCGACGAGGGACAGCCCATAGCTCAGCAAAGCGAGAAGAACGCCGCCCGGAAAATGCCGAAGCGTGTTTCGAAATTCAAGGTCGAGCCCGGCCTCAAAAAGAATCAGAATCAGCGCCAGCGCGCCGAATCCATGAGCGACCGACTCGAATTTCGACGGGTTGAGCAGATGGAAGACCGGGCCAAGCAACATCCCCGCTGCCATCAAAACCACGACGTCCGGCACGCGCGTCCACCCAGCCAGACGATTGGCCAGGAAGGCGAGGACCACAATCCCGCCGAGCAAACCGAAAAATGCAGTCAGGCTCATCGTGCTCGATCTTACCCGGTATTACGACGTTATTTGTCTGAATTGAGGAGAGGGAAAATCAGCGCGCCGGCTGAGCCGCCGTAAGTTTGATTCCCAGGAACTTGGCCGCATTGTGAAGTAGGATTTTGGGCCGGACGCTGTCTTTCAAGGGAAGCTCGGCGAATTCGGCTAGCCACCGCTCGGGAGTCATCATGGGGAAATCAGTGCCGAAGAAGGCTTTATCCTGCACAAGGGTGTTGATGTTGTGCACGGTGGACGCCGGGAAATACTTCGGCGCCCAGCCGGAAAGATCCATGTACGTGTTTCCTTTGTGGCGCAATACGGCGAGTTGATCGTCGTGCCAGGGCCACGAAGGATGCGCCATGATGATGCGCATTTCCGGATACCACGCCGCGAGGTTGTCAATGTACGGAATCGGCTTGCAGTATTCGAGCGTGATTCCGTTGCCGCCGGGTGAGCCCGCCGCCACAGCCGTCGTTCCCGTGTGGAAGATAACGGGCAGGTTCAGCTTCACAATCGTTTCGTAGATCGGGAAGAAGCGCTCGTCGTTGGGGTTGAATCCTTGCGCAGCCTGCTGGAATTTCATGCCGCGCAGGCCCAAATCGGTGCAGCGCTTCACTTCGATTTCGGCGATCTTGCCTTTCCACGGATCCACGCTGCCGAAACCGATGAACGTGTCGGGATATTTTTTCATCCAGGCCGCGGTTTCACCGTTGTCCATTTTCACACCGCTGCGGGTTTCGCCATCCACGTCGAAGATCACGGCCATCATGTTGTTGGCTTGATACATCTCCGCCATTCCGTCGGGATCGGACCGCCATTTGCCGGTGTTCATCGGGAGCCCGGCCTTGGTGATGTGGCCCCAACCCTGCTTGGCGCGCTCGCCCGTCTGGATGTGGGCGTGCATATCAATCGCTTGCAACAATTGAGTCCTCCGTGGAATCAGGTCGTCGGCTGAGCGGCGTGGAACTTGGCGGGAACAATCATCTCTTTGCAATCGGGCGCGACGCGAAGGGGAGCTTCGGTGCGGGATTGCACCGTCTTGGCATCGAGGCCCGGCGCGAATTCGCGCAGCATCAGCCCGTCCGGCGTCACATCAATTACGGCCAAGTCCGTATAGATTCGCTTCACGCAGTGCGGCGCGGTCAATGGCAGCGAACACTTGTTCAGGATTTTCGGTTTGCCCTTGTTGGTCACGTGCATCATCGTCACGAGAATATTCTGCGCGCCAAAGGCGAGGTCCATGGCTCCGCCCACTCCGGGAACTTTTTCGCCGGGAGTGCGCCAGTTGGCCATGTCACCGTTTGCCGCCACTTCCAGAGCGCCCAGGACGGCGTAGTTGATGTGCCCTCCGCGAATCATCGAGAAAGATGTTGGATGGTCGAAGAAGCTCGCGCCGGGATTCAGCGTCACATACTGTTTGCCCGCGTTGATGAGGTCGGGATCTTCGTGCCCAGGCGCGGCCAGCGCTCCCATGCCTAGAATTCCGTTCTCGCTGTGAAAGAAGACATCTTTGCCCGCCGGGATATATCCTGAGACCAACGTGGGGATACCGATGCCGAGATTGACGTAGCTGCCTTCGGGCAGGTCGGCCGCAACGCGATAGGCGATTCCGTCTCGTGTGAGCGACATTTCCTACCTTCCTTCCGTTGTGATTTTCAGATATTCGGGATGGCGAACAACCTGAACCACGTGATCAACAAAAATCCCGGGCGTGTGAACGTCCTCGGGATCAATTGAGCCGACCGGCACAAGTTCGTCAATCTCGGCGACGACGAACTTGGCAGCCGTACACATCGGCACGTTGAAGTTGCGCATGGCCATACGGTAGTTCAGATTGCCGAGGCGATCGCCCCGGTAGGCGCGCACGAACGCGAAGTCGGCGCGGAGTGCCTTTTCGAAGATCATCTCGCGTCCGTCTATGACGCGAGTCTCTTTGCCCGCCGCGAGATCGGTGCCGGCGCCGGTCGGCGTGAAGAATCCGCCCAAGCCCGCACCCGCGGCGCGAATTCGCTCCGCCAGCGTACCCTGGGGCACGAGTTCGAGCTCGATTTCGCCCTTCAGATACTTTTCCTGAAACGACTGATTACCAGGATTGCTGGGGAACGAGGCGATGAGCTTCTTAACCTTGCCGTCGTGAATCAGTCCTCCCAGCGAGTGCGTGCCACCGCCGGAGCCGTTGTGCACCATCGTAAGATTCTTGGCGCCTTGCAGCCGGAGGGCTTCGAGGAGTTGTCCCGGTAAGCCGGGATCGCCGAAACCGCCCAGCAGAATTGTGGCGCCGTCGAACACGCTTGCAACCGCTTCTTTTACCGTCGCTAGAGTCTTATCGACCACGTTCCCCCACTCACACTAAATTGATTTAGAAATTTATCACGCGCTGCACGCAAGAATCAATTCCGCGCTCAGTCGGCTACGGTGCGATCTATGTCGCGTCGCAGGTACTGAGCAGCGACGACAAATAGCAGGCCGCCGACGAGCGTCGTGAATGCGGCGGTGGACATCGAGTAGCGGATGACGTCAACTCCGAGGCGCTGACGGTAATGGTCGTTAAAGACGCCGATCAAGAACGGGCCCAGCCCAAGACCAATCAGCTCCGAGACCAGGTACATAATCGAAGTGGCGAACGCGCGCATGCCAACTCTTACTACGGAGTGGCACGCCGCAACGATGGGACCCACGTGCACCGGCGACGCCGCCGAAACGATGGTGAAGCCGACAATGCACCAGAACAGGCTCTTCGAGAAAACAAAGAGGAGCACGCCCGGAAACGCCATCATCGAGCAGATTGCCGACACATAAATTCGCCAGCGGACATCCCTGCGCCCGGCCCAGTCGGACAGATATCCGCCCACAAGCGTGCCGCCCAGCCCGGCGGCGAATCTGACGTTGCCGATGTAAGTGCCGATTTGCGCGCTGCTTAGATGATGGATTCTGCCGAGGAATGGCGCGGTCCAGGTACCGAATCCAAACTGCGTGAAGGTCGTGAAACAGAAGCCGATGAGCAGCAGCACGTAGCAGCGCTGGCCCAGCATGAAGCGAAATGTCTCGCGGAGATTTTGCTGGCCGGTATCTACTTTTTTTACCTCCGACTCGCCGCGAACCGGCTCTTTGATGGTGAGCCGAAAAAGGACGGCGACCAGCAAGCCGGGTATGCCCGCCACGAGGAACGCGTCGTGCCAGCCGTAGTATTGATTAATCCAACCGCCGATATAGGCCCCCAGCAATCCGCCAAATACCGGCCCCAGCTGATAGATCGCCATCGCCGTCGAGCGCCTGCTGCGGGGGAAAAGGTCTGAAATCATGGAGGAAGATGGCGCGGTACCGGCTGCTTCACCCACTCCTACGCCAAACCGCGAGAGTGTAAGCTGGACTGCGTTGCGTGCGATGCCCGCGAGCGCCGTCATCCCGCTCCAGATCACCAGTCCCCACGTGATGATTGAGCGGCGGCTGCCTCGATCGGACCAACGCGCGACAGGCGCAGCGAGTATCGAATAGAAGATCACGAAACCGAAGCCGGAGATGAAACCCATCACCTTGTCGGACAGGTGATAGTCGTGTTTGATCGGGTCAATCAGGATGGTGATGACTGTGCGGTCGAGGAAATTAAGGGAGTAGATGAGAGTCAACATCCCCAGAACGTAATAGGCCGCTAGCGGGACTTTTTCAGACCCGGTGGCCGCGCTCTGGCTTGTTGAAGTATCCTTGTCGTTTGGCATTCGTCGCCCTGCTGGCATCGGGGAGACTATGCCGCGCCCGAGAGTACGTCAACCAAGTTATGAGGCTGCGAGGCCCAGGGTGAACGAGTTGGAAATCCACTCGCGCCAACGAAGCGGGTTACAATCGGTTGACATGGTAAGAGTTCGGAGATAAGAACAGCGTTTACGTTGAGAGATGTTGGGATGGAGGACAGCAATGGTAATTGACGTTCATGGTCATTTGACTGCGCCCGATTCGCTGTACGTTTATAAGGCGAACGTATTGTCGCATCGCGGATCGCACGGCCGCGGAAAAGTGGAGATCAGCGACGACGAGATGACCGCGTTCCTGAATCAGCCAACGTTTGGCACGGGCATGTCGCATTTCGGGCTGCTGAAAGAAGTTGGCACGGATGTCCAGCTGCTTTCTCCTCGCCCGTACCAGATGATGATGGCCGAAAAGCCGGCGAAAGTTTCGCAGTGGTTCATCGAAGAGTGCAACAACATGGTCGCTCAGCAGTGTCGCCTTTTTCCGAATGTGTTCCGGGGCGTTTGCGGGTTGCCGCAATCTCCCGGCGTGAGTCCGAAAAACTGCATTCCGGAACTCGAGCGCTGCGTGAAGGAATTCGGATTCGTCGGTTGCCTGATCAATCCCGATCCGAGCGAGGCAACGAACTACGACACCCCCGGAATGGGCGACGAGTATTGGTATCCGCTGTATGAAAAGCTCGTGGAGCTCGACGTGCCTGGCTACATTCACGGTGCCGGTTGCCGCTCGACGAGACACAGCTATTCGACGCATTTCATCAACGAAGAGACGATCTCTGTGGTGTCGCTGGTGAACTCGCGCGTGTTTCAGGATTTTCCGAGACTCAAAATCGTTTGCTCGCACGGAGGCGGCGCAGTTCCGTATCACGCAGGACGTTTTCTGGCGCCATCGCTCCGGCGCGGCGCACAAAGCAGCTTCATGGACAATATGCGCAAGCTCTACTACGACACGGTGCTCTATACCCCGCTGGCATGCGAGCTTTTGATCAAGACTGTAGGAGCGGACCGCTGCTTGTTCGGCACGGAACGTCCCGGCGTCGGTACGGCGAAGGATCCGAAAACAGGGAAGTGGATGGACGACGTGCGAGTCTACATCGAAGCGTTTACATGGCTGAGCGACGCGGATAAGAAAACGATCTTTGAGGACAACGCCAAGAAACTTTTCAAGCTCAATGTGGGCGCAAAGAACGCGGCATAGAAGCGGTCCCGAGCGACTGAGAGATCCGAGTTGGAAAAGGCGAACAAAGGGATGTCCACAGAATACCGAGCGGATCAGGTCGGCAGCTTCCTCCGGCCGAAAGAGCTTTTGGAAGCGCGCCGCAGCGATCCGCCAAATCCGGAGCGACTGCACGAGATTGAAGACCGTTCCATCCTGCGCGTGCTAGCCAAGCAGAAGGAACTGGGCCTGGAGATTTTCACGGACGGCGAATTTCGCAGATCGAATTTCATGGGCGATTTCACTGACGCGATAGAGGGTTTCGACTTCGGCGATGGCGTAGCCCGCAGTTGGAATACGGCGAGGCCGGCGGGGCCGTCGCTTGGAAAGGGCCGAGTGGCAGGCGTCGTTGTGGAGAAGCTGCGAGTCATTCGCCCCCTCACCGGGCACGAGCTTCCGTTCTTGAAACAGCACAGTCCCGGCCCAATCAAAATGACGCTTCCGAGCGCCACACAATTCCCGGCGATATCCTACAAGCGCGGCAGGTCCGAAGGAGCCTATCCGACCTACTCGGCGTTTCTGTGGGATATCGTCGAAATCATGAAGGCGGAAATGGCGCGGCTCGCTGCGGATGGCGTTAAGTACATTCAAATTGATGCGCCGCGCTACAGCTACTTCATGGATCCGAAGTGGCGCGAATGGATACGCACGGAGATGAAAGTCGAGCCCGAGGCGTGGTTCGATGAGTCCATTCGCGCGGACAACGCGTGCTTCGAAGCAGCGCGGCGACCGGGTGTGACGCTCGCGATTCACCTCTGCAGGGGCAACAGCCAGAGCCATTGGTACGCCGAAGGCGGATACGACGCGATCGCCGAGAAAATGTTTGGGACGCTGGCCGTGGACCGTTTCCTGCTGGAATACGACGACAGCCGTTCGGGCACATTCGAGCCCCTCCGATTTATTCCGCGAAACAAGATTGCGGTGCTCGGACTGATCAGCTCGAAGCGCCCGGAACTCGAAAGCGCCGACGAAATCGTTCAGCGAATCAAGGAGGCGGCGAAATACGTGCCGCTGGAGAACCTCACGCTCAGTCCGCAGTGCGGATTCGCCTCGACCATGGAAGGTAATCTGATAACCGAGGACCAGCAGTGGGCTAAGCTGCGGCTCGTGGCGGAAATAGCCCGTCGGGTGTGGAGTTAATGGGAGTTCGGCGCTTGAGAAGCAACGGAGGACAGGATCATGGCTAAGGTCGTACTCGGTGTCGGTTCGTCGCACGGACCGATGCTCTCAACGCCGCCCGACATGTGGCATTTGCGCGCGGGCGCCGACAAGAAGAATCCCAGGCACTTTTATCGCGGCGAAGCTTACGACTTCCCAAAGTTGCTTGCGGCGCGCCAGCCGGGCTACGCTGCCGCGATTACTCCGGAGGAAAGCAAGAAGCGCTACGATCAGTGCCAGCGCGCCCTCGACAAACTCGCCGCGAAATTCGCAGTAGTCAAACCGGATGTCGTGGTGATCATCGGCAACGACCAACGTGAAATGTTCACCGCCGAAAACACGCCCGCGTTTCTGGTGTACACGGGAAGCAAGATCGAAAATATTCCGGAGACCGAGGAAGCCAAGGCCAAGTTCCCGCCGGGAATCGCGATCGCTGAGATCGGGCATTGCCCCCCGGGCGGCGCCGTCTACAACGGCTCAGCCGATCTCGGCGTTCATCTGGTGACCTCGCTGATGGACCAGGAATTCGATGTTTCCGAATCGTCAAAGTTGCCGAAAGTTGACGGCCACGACCACGGCATTCCGCACGCCTTCGGTTTCCTTTACCGGCGGATCATGGTGGATAATCCGCCGCCCAGCGTTCCTGTTTTTCTGAACGCGGGTATTCCGAATAATCTGCCGAAGATACCGCGGTGCCTCAAGTTTGGGCGTGCCCTGATGAAAGCCATCGAAAGCTGGAAAGAAGACGCCAAAGTCGCCGTGTTTGCATCGGGGGGGCTCACACACTTTGTGATTGATGAAGACCTCGACCAGCGCGTGTTGAAGGCGATGCAGACGGCCGACGAGTCGGCTCTTGCGGCGATTCCGGAAGGCTATTTGCTCGGCAATACCTGTGAGATACGCAATTGGATGCCTCTGTCCGTGGGCATGAACGCGCTGGGGAAGAAGATGAGCCTGGTTGACTACGTCGCTTGTTACCGGACTGAGGCAGGCACGGGCAGCGCGATGGGATTCGTTTATTGGCAGTAGGAGAAGAGATGAGCGCAGGCGCAGCGGCAGGCGATTTCGTTACCCGGCTGAAGAAGCTGGATTGCTGCGCAGTGTCCGATGCGCTCGATAAGCTGCATCTGAAGGGCGCGGTGACTGGGCTTACAGAATTAGCATCGTCGCGGCGAATCGCAGGCCGCGTTCTCACTGTGAAGCTGGGTGTAGGCGAAGCCCCGGCGGGAAAACCGCGGCACGTGAGCACCACGGCAATCGAAGCGGCGCAACCCGGTGACATTATCGTGGTCGAGCAGCATAGTGGCGTGAACGCGGCGAGTTGGGGCGGCATACTCACGCTCGGCGCGAAATTGCGCGGTGTTGCCGGCGTGATCGCCGAAGGGCCGGTGAGGGACATTGACGAAGCGCGCCAGCACGATTTTCCCGTTTTCGGAAGCGGCGTGACGACGTTTACCGCGCGAGGGCGCATCGTGGAACTTGCCACAGGTGAACCGATCACGGTCGGGACGATTCCGGTCAAGCCGGGCGACTATGCGATTGCCGATGGCAGCGGCGTCGTCTTCATCTCCGCGGAAAATATCGAACGGGTCCTAGGGGCGGCGGAGGAAATCTCCGCGCGTGAAGCGGCCATGGCTCAAGCGCTGCGCGAAGGCAAACCCATCACCGAAGTGATGGGCGCGAACTACGAAAACATGCTGCGCAATTAAGCCGGGGAAATCCTCATGCCAATCCAGGACGCATCCGTCGAGCGCGCAAGTAAACTCGACACCTCCACAATCAGCGACGCGCTGGACAGACTCGGCATCAGCGGCCAGTGCCTGAACATTAAGCCCCGCGATCCGCGGTTTCGCATGACTGGCCGCGCGTTCACGATCCTTTATCGGCCCATCGGAAAACCGGCGGGCACAGTTGGCGATTTCATTGATGACGTCGCGCCGGGTTCCGTCGTGGCGATTGATAACGGTGGGCGCGAAAACGCGACAGTCTGGGGCGACATTCTGACCGAAATCGCGCATCGACGAGGGATCGCCGGCACGGTGATAGACGGTGCCTGTCGCGACACCGCGCTTTGCATGGAGCTCGGGTATCCAGTCTTCAGCAAGAGTTATTCCATGCGCACCGGAAAAGATCGCGTCCAGCTGGACGCGACCGAGGTTGCCGTCAATATCGGGGACGCGCGCGTTGCGCCCGGGGACATCCTGCGGGGTGATGCGGATGGCGTTGTAGCGATCCCGCGGCAGCACGAGGCTGAAGTGCTTGCTGTCGCTGAAGGAATCGCAACGGCCGAGGAAGCGATTCGCCAGAGCGTGCGTGGAGGAAGGCGGCTGGACGAAGCACGCAAAGAGTTCGGCTACCACCACCTGCAAACGAAGCGTTCCTGATCGGAAATACCCGCTCGAAAAAACTACGCCTCTCTTTGATTCTTGAACGACCAGCTCATCCCCCAGGAATAAAACGCGAGAATGATAAGTACGTCCACCGGCAAACCGAAGACGATGTAAAGCAGCGGCATGAATAGAACCGTTTTTTGCAGGACGATGGCCTGCAGCAGAATCTGCAACGGCACGAAAAGGACCAAGTGCCACATAGTCATTGCCGTGAGCAGGGCCTTGCGGACGATGCCGAAATCGAAAATGTAGTAGGTCAAGCCAAAGAGGATGGGAACGAACGAAATGAGCGCAATGGCGTAGCCCGTGAGTCCTTCCATGTAACTGTCTGGCGAGTGCGAGAAGCGGGCGGGCAGAAACAGGAAGAACAACAGCGCGGTAACGTGGAGGAACAGGACGGCGCGCAGAAGATACACGATCGGTATCAGCTTCTTCGGCAAGAGAAAGCTCGCGGCGAACAGCAGGACAACAACGGCGGTCGAGGTCCACCATGTCTGCGCGTCCGGCAGGATTCCCGGCATCCTTGGAAAGGGAATCGTGAACCGGATGTATGGCGAGAATTGATGCTCGGTGAGCCCGAGTTCGGCATGCATGGCCAGCACCCGCATTCCAGTCTCGAGCACGGCTTGCCAGAAGCGGCACACCAGCGGCAGCGCGGCAATCCACACGAAAGTGAACAGAATTACCAGCAGTGACGCCGTGACTAGGTCGAGGGGTTCGAGAACAAACCGCGCGAGGGCGCGGTGCATGGCGATCACGCCGCCCCGGTATCCGCGGAATCGGCTACGGTCGGCGAATCTCGGCGGCTGTTTTGCGGCTACCGGCAGAGCGCGGCGATCAAAACTCTTTGAAGAGTCCAAAGCTGCCACCACCTCGCTGGTAGAAGGGGCTGTGGTAATAATCAGCCACGAAGTTGAATCCCCAGTTTTTTCCGGTCCATTGGCGCCACGTGATCGTGAGGTTCTGGCTCTCGAATCGCGTCAGAACCGTGCTCGGCCCCACGAGTTGATACGCCTCTTCTCCGAATCCGGCGTTTACGGTGACGTAGTGATGCTTGTTGGTTCCTTCCGTGACGGCGACGAATCCAGCGGGCGAAAAGACAACGCCGGGATTGCTGACGTTAAACCGGATACCGTCCTCGATGATCCACGGTTTCTGGAAGTAGTAGGTGGTGCCGAGGAAGACGCTTTGATCGCGGTGGACGTCCTTCGAGGCGTAGTAGCCATAGCCGAGCGTGGCGATCAATTGCTTGCGCGAAAGCAATTTATGGTTGACGAATGCATCGGCGCGGAAGCGCGGCCAGAAGAAGCCGCCGACGCTGGAGCCGAGCGTGAGCGACGCGTACCAATCCGGGTTGAAGTTGTACGTGTCGCCAGCGGCCAGGTACACGCCGCCGTCTCCGAACTCGTGCTGCCCGTTGACTTCACCGTTCCAGATGTTTTTCCCCTCGGCGAAGACAGCGCGAGCGTAGCCGCCGCTCCAGTCCCCGAAGTCGTTCGAGAGCTGACGGTAGCTGCCTCCGACCTCGACATAGTTGGTGAGCGTTTTGTCGGGCGCGGGCGCGGCCGGAACGTCCGTGCCGGCCTGCTGCGGAGATGACGCCGTAGTCGAATCCTGCTGGGCGCTCGCCGCGAGCGCAAAGACGAGGCTCAAGAGCAGCGCAACCGCAATATTTCGGAAGCGGCCGTCGCGGGTCATTGGCCCAACGTCCTCGCCTGCACGTCGAGCTGAGTTCCTTCGCCTGCGATCACGATCCACCCGTCGCCTTCTTGCCGCACCGTTGCGGAGCCGCGCACGATCGTCGGCTGGCTGAACTTGTCAACGGGAAATCTCCACGTCTGGTGGGCCAGAGTTTTTGGGTCGGCGGCATTGAGCGAAGCGAGGCCATCCCGCTCGGTCAATTTCCACCGAACTTTCTGGCGCGAATTCAAGAAATCAGCCATCTGAGTCATTGTGTACCAGCGAAAGCGGCCCTGCGCTTTCAGCTGAGCCGTGATTTCCATCCAGCTATCCACTTCCTGATGGAAGGGAAGAATCCCGGGAGGATGAAAGTAGGCAAGCCGCACTTGTTCGTGGCCGACAACGAAGTCAGTTAGCGCCTCAAGCCACTGCTGGATGACGGCGAAGGGAACATCCTCGGAGGTCAATTCCTCGAAGGACGCGGCGCGATCCATCTGAACGATGGGGAACGCCCAGATGTTTCTCCCGCCGCGCTTGCCGCCGCGATAGCCCTGCGTGGGGGCCATGCCCGTGTCGCCCGTAAAGTAATAGGCGACGAAGCCGTGTGTCATCGAGCCAGTGGGTAACCCACACGGGCTGATCGCCGTTGGGCGCGGAATATTCCAGAACGGGTTTCCCGTCACCTGCTCGAGAGCGGCTTTGTTCAGCTCGAGAAACTTCTCCATGTCCTTCGGTTTGTCGGTCTCGACATGCGCCGCAAAGTAATTATGAATCCATCCCCCATGGCTGCCGATTTCGTCGCCGCGCTGCGAATGGGCGCGTACAAGCGCCTGGCTGACGGGATTGTGCAGAACGTCGAAGCCTTTACCGTCGCCAATTGTGTAGGTATCGGGACCGGCGGTGACGTCAATCGAATACGGTCCTTGCTTCACGATGGACCAGGTCTCCAACTCTTGGAGCGACTGAATGGCTGCGTTCGAGTCCACGTGCCAGTCGAGCACCAGTCCGCCTACTCCGTCCGGCACGGCAAGCAAGTAAGGCAGGGACAACGTATGCGTCCCAAAGTATTTGAGAAACGCGTGCAGGGGCAGGCCGTCCGTGTTGCTCTTCAGATAGCCGAGAGGCAAGTTCACAAACAGAACGGATCCTTTTTGATAGTTATGCTCGCCCGCGACAACGCCCGCTAGCGAATGCAGCAAAACATGTCCCGAATATTCTCCGGACGTGACGAAACTCGGGTAGGCCAGGCTGCCGTACTGATAGCGGCGCAGTTGGGTTTCGATCGGGGCGGATGCGCCAGACTTGCCGGGTGGCGGCTGAATAAACGGAAAATATTTTCCGGGTGGCACACCGAGTTCGTCCATCACGGGAATCGTGCCGCTGACGTCGCTCGCCTGGATGGTCGAGGAGCCCAGAGTTTTGTAGAGAGCGTAGTCGACGCCCGCGAGATCGGAAAGCCGGGATCGATCGCGGGAATAGAATCCCTGCAGCGTCTCCACTGCTGCGTCGTAGACAAGCATAAGGTGGCCGCCCGTGGCCACGTAGTCGTGGATCGAGCCGACAAAAAGATCGCTGGCTCGCCCGTGAACCGAATCAGGCAAAATCACGCCCGCGCACGGCGGCCTCGGAAAGATGGACCGGATGAAATTGGAATCATGCATGGGGACGACGTGAAGGCCTTCTTCGTTTCCGGCGTCGGTCCATACGGTCACTCGCGGATCTGAAAAACTGGTGCCTTCGGGAACCAGAAGAATGATGCGGTCCGCACCCGGGCTGAAGCTGTCGTAGGAATACCACGCGAAACCGACGGCGAGGACAAGCGCGGCAACAACGACGGAGACAAGAATGCGCCGGCGTATCGTCATGCCTTGGGCACCACTCGTCCCTCGGTTCGGGCCCATAGAGAACCGAAGACGACGACGCCTTCCTCAAGCTCGATGGTGGGAGCGGAGACGGTAGTCGGATTGCGCGCCGTGCCACAGTGAGTGCCCGACTCGATGACCATTCCTCGCTCGGCCAGCACGGGTCCGCCAATCCGGCAGTTAGAGCCAACGTGCGTGGTCATGCCGCCGACAAGGCTGCCGTCCACGGACACGCTGGAATCAATCGTCATGTGTCCGTTGCTCTTCACGCTGCCGAGGACGTGGGCACCCGCGCCGATGTGAAGCTTTCCGCGGGTTACGATGCTGCCGGAGACGACCTCACCCGCGCGAATTTCGAGATCGCCATCGTACAAAGTGCGGCCCGCGGGAAGGGGTGCGGCATCTGCGCCTGCACTCGTGGGCTGGTGAGGGGACTGAATGGGCGCCGCATCCGAAAACCCCGCGACGATCACGGGGGCGCCCACGCGTTGAAAGACGCAGCCGGACTGCAACTGTATTTCCTGATCGGAGGAGATGCGGCCGAACAAGTCGCAGTCGTGTTCGGCTCGGAATCGGCCCGCGGCGTGCGCCCATCGAATTACTTTGCTGCCGCGCTGGAGATGAATATCCTTCTCGCCGAGAATCGCGCGGAAGGCGCTGTGTTCGCCGCCGGTCAGATCCCCCGCGGCGTATATTTCCTTGGCGAACGTCAGGCCATCGGGGAGCGCAAGATCGGCCCCCGCGGCGACAACCGAGCGCCAGGTCGAGTCTTTTCTCGTGGTCGGAACGAAGAAGGATTTGTCCGCGCCGCCGAGGAGCACAAATTCATCGCCATCAGGCAGCGTGCCAGTCGCCGTGGCGCCGGAGGCGACGCACTCCTGCAGTCGAGGCTGCAATGCGATGGCGACCCTGCGGAAGCCGTGGGCAAAGTGCCGAATGTCTCCGCCATACTGCTGGATGACGTCGAGTGGCTCAGCGTCGCGCTTGAGTCGCAGTTCAGCGACAGCCGGAAGCAAGGGAAGCATAAATAAAAGCCCTGCTAACAGGGCCAGAATGAGGGTAGCCATTGCTGGGCTCACGGCGTAGTCCGGAAGCGTTCGGTTTTGTCCCAGTGGAATTTGGCCCCTGTAATCGGAGCTGTCACTTGGGAAACGAACGCGGTAGAAACCGAGAAAATGCTCACTGCGAAACCGAGAACAAGAAAAGGAAGCAGACAGATGCGCTGGCGCGTGTAGTCGAGCCGAACGGCCGCCGCGATTTCAAAAAAAGCGGCAAAGTTTCCCATGGCAGCGTAAGCGGTAAACGCGAACAACGCGATGATCCCGTGCAGGGGCACTACGCCCTCGTAGAAGACTCCCAGAGCCAGGAGCCAGCCAATTAGCGTTACCGGCGCCATCGCATACACGCCTAGCAGAAGAGTGCCGTCAATGCGCTCACGGAAAGTGGCGCGGTGCTTCCCGAACAAAAGGTGGAAGCCGTAAGCTGCGAGCGCCTGGTTGTGTCCTTTGGCCCAGCGCATGATTTGCTTGATGCGCACCGGCCAAGTCTCCGGAACTTCCTCGTAGCACTCCGAACGATTCTGATAAACCGTCTGCCAACCGTTCAGGAGAAGGCGATAGGTGAGATCGGTATCTTCCGTAAGCGACTTGTCGTTCCAGCCGCCAATCTCGCGCAGCGCGCTCAGCCGCACTCCGGCGACCGTGCCGCCGTGCTGGGGAACGAGGTGAAGATTCATCCGCGCCTGCTGGTCCACCTGATAGCCGCCGGATCGCTCGAGGTCGAGCAAACGCGTGAGTAGATTTGTGCCGACATTTAGCGGCACGACGCGCCCCATCACGCCTCCGACCTCGGGATCGAAGAAGGGCGCGACAAGTTGCTTGATCAGGCCGCTGCCGGGAATGTAGTCGGCGTCGAAGATCAGGATCACTTCGGTCTCGACCATCTCCATTGCGTCTTTCAGCGCCGCTGCTTTGCCTCCCTTTCCGCCCGTGCGGTGGAAAGGCCGGATGCGGCCGGGATGTTTTTCGACGAAGCTATCTATGATTTCTCGCGTGCGATCGGTCGAGCGATCGTTCACTGGAACGACCAGCATCCTATCCGCTGGATAATTGACGTTCATCAAAGCGGACAAAATGTTCGCGACGACTTTCTCTTCGTTGTGCGCGGCTACAAGGATCGTGACCTGCGGCCAGTTGGCCGTGTCGGTATCAATGTAGGGGTGGCGTTGAAATCCAAACAGGCGATTCAGCGTGAACCAGTAATGGCGCGCCGTATAGACGGAGATGACGAGGACGATAGCGAAGAGGCAGTAGATCATGATAGACAGCCGCGCTCTACGCGCGGACCTTTTCGGGGCGCGCCCTGCTCGCGGCTTCCAGGCCGTCGGATTTACGGCGTCGCAGCGGAGGCCTCGGCGGCAATTTGAATTCCTTTTCAGGCTCGAGCAGCGGTGTTTTTCCCTGATGCCAGCGGGTGATGGCCTCGATGATTCTTTCGGCGGCTCGACCGTCACCGTAAGGATTTCCTTCAGCCGACATATCCTGGTACGCCTCCTCGTCCGTCAGGAGACGCTCGGCTTCGCGGAAAATACCTTCGCGCGTCATGCCAATTATCTTCGCCAATCCGAACTGTGAAGCTTCGGGGCGCTCCGTGACCCTGCGCAGTACGAGCACAGGCTTGCGGAACGTGGGCGCCTCTTCCTGAATGCCGCCCGAATCGGTGAGCACTAGAAAACAGCGCCGCAACAAACTGACGAACGTAATGTAGTCGAGCGGCTCGGTGAGGTGAATCCTGTCCGTGTCGCCCAGAAGTGAGTTGATCGTGCTGCGCACGTTGGGGTTCATGTGAACCGGATAGATCACGCGAATATCGGGATGCGCTTTCACAAGGTCCTTCAGCGCGAGGCACATGTTTTGTTGGTCGGTTCCCAAAGATTCGCGGCGATGCGAAGTGACCAGCACCAGGCGCGAGTTGTCTTCGGGGATGCCGGCAAGGGGCGTGTTTTCCCAGGAATGAGGTAGCTCACTGAGTCCTCGCAACGCGTCCACGACTGTGTTTCCCGTGACTACAATTTTATTGGCAGGAACTCCCTCGGCCAGTAGCGCGTCGCGCGAATTGGCGGTGGGCGCGAAGTGAATTTCTGTGACGACCGAAACCAGGCGGCGATTCGCCTCCTCGGGAAATGGATTGTAGAGGTCGTGGCTCCGCAGGCCCGCTTCAATGTGGCCAACGGGAATCTTGCAGTAGTAAGCGGCCAGCGCCGAGGCAAAAGCAGTCGTCGTGTCTCCCTGGACTAGCACGATGTTGGGGCCGAAACGCTGGCAAGCGTTTTCGACCGTATCGAGGACGCGGCCAGTGAGCGAACTCAGCGTTTGATTCGGGCGCATGACGTCCAGCTCGAAGTCCGGCTTAATTTTGAAATATTGCAGGGCTTGGTCGAGCATGGTGCGATGCTGGCCGGTGTGCACGACCGCCGTCTCGAATTCAGCCGGCCGGCGGCGCAGCTCATTGATGACGAGGGCCAGCTTGATTGCTTCTGGACGCGTGCCAAGAACCGCGACAATTTTGCAAGGCTTGCTCACTGACTTTCACTCCCGGGGAAGGGGTCCCCACGACGCATGCTGGAGGTGCGCCGCGAGAACCATTTTCCCACGCCTCATGTCGAGTCGACCGCTGGCGTAACGGGAGAGTTATCGAAGATGCGCAATCGTACACTAGAGAATCCTGCTTACCGCTTGCTTACAACTATAAGCAGCGACCCGTATCGCGTGTTCCGATCTGGAACGTTTCATCACCTCAACTAAATGGACTGCTGATAACGAACATCGTTTTCGAATCGGCATGAAGTCATACCCTCCTGCAGCCGATCAATTCTTTCAGAGACTTACGGGCGAAGATTTGCAGGCTCGATCATGACAGGAGCGGTGGTGAGGAAGACCAAGTCACGCACGGACCTTAGTGTGCCGGACGGGCAAGACGCGTCCAGGTTCCGCAAAATTGAAAGGCGAGAATGGTGGCTCTGGTCGTCCGCCATTGTGGTCAGCCTGCTGCTGACGGTCGGGCTGAGCTCGTTCATCATGCCGCAGTTTTGGAATGCGGACGACAATTTCATGCGTTTCACGCTTCCGCAAGCGGTTCGCGGCCTCCTTGGACTCGTTTTAATTTTCGACGTGTACACGGTCTTTCAGCAACTCCAGATCCACCGCATCCGGCGCAAGCTGATGGAGCGAGAGGAATTGTTCCGGCTCATCAGCGAGAATGCTGCCGACTTAATCGCGGTCGTGGACATGGAAGGCCGCCGAATTTACAACAGCATGGCTTACCAGAAGGTTCTCGGTTATTCGCCGGACGAGCTAAAGGGATCATCCGCGCTCGGACAAATTCATCCAGACGATCGCGCGCGCGTGCAGGCGGCCGCTGAAGAAGCCCGCCGAACCGGAGCCGGCACGAATCTTGAATATCGAATTCGTCACAAGGACGGGACGTGGCGAGTTTTGGAATCGACCTCGAGCGTGATCCAGAACCCAAGAGGGGTGTCGGAAAAGCTCGTCATCGTGAACCGGGACATTACCGACCGGAAGCGGGCATCGGAAGCGCTGCGGCTGTCGGAGGCGAGTTTTCGGTCAATGATCGAGAATGCGCCGTACGGGATTTATCGCGCGACCGCCGCGGGGCAGTTGCTCCGCGTGAACCCCGCCCTGCAAAGAATGCTCGGGTACGAGTCGCCGGGCGAACTGCTCAAGATGAATCTGGCGCGAGACCTCTACTTCGAGCCGGACGAACACCAGCGAATCATCGAAATGCTCGCCACGAAGAAAAGTTTCAAAGACGTCGAGGTCGAATGGAAGCGCAAGGACGGCACTCTGACCAAGGCGCGGTGCAGCGGGCTGCTGGTGAAGGACGAGGGAGAAGAGGAGGCCTACTTCGAAGTGTTTGCGGAAGACGCGACTGAGAAACGTCTGCTGGAGCGGCAGCTTCAGGTCGCTCAAAAGATGGAAGCCGTCGGAAGGCTTTCCGGGGGAATCGCGCACGATTTCAACAATCTGCTTGGTGTGATCATCGGCTACAGCCAGGTGCTCAAGAAAAAACTGGACGTTACAAACCCGCTGCGGGAACACGCCGAAGAAATCGAGAAAGCCGGCCAGCGCGCCGCGTCGCTCACGCGCCAGCTCCTGGCATTCAGCCGCCAGCAAGTCCTAGCGCCCGCCGTTCTCGATTTGAACGCCCTGCTTACGGACTTGGGAAAGATGCTGCCTCGCTTAATCGGCGAAGACGTCGAACTCGCGCTGCAGCTCGATCCGAGAATTGGACGCGTAAAAGCGGACCAGAGTCAGATCGAGCAGGTCGTGATGAATCTGGTGGTCAATGCGCGGGATGCACTTCCTCAGGGCGGCAGGCTGGTCATCGAGACGAGGAATGTAAACCTGACTCCGGCGTACACGATTCACCACCCCGGGTCGAAAGTGGGACCGTACGTGATGCTTTCGGTGACGGACAACGGCACGGGCATGAATCTGGAGACACTCGCGCATCTCTTTGAGCCATTCTTCACGACAAAAGAGCGTGGAAAGGGAACTGGGCTGGGTCTTGCGACAGTTTACGGCGTAGTGAAGCAAAGCGGCGGATACATCTGGGTGGATAGCGAAACTGGAAAGGGAAGCTCCTTCAAAGTTTACCTGCCGCAGATTGACGAACCGGTGAGCGCACCCGCTCCGGCCGCATTGCCGGCGGAATCCTTCCGTGGAGCGGAAACGATTCTGCTGGTCGAGGATGCCGACGCGCTGCGCAAACTGGCTCACGCGTTGCTCGAACAAAACGGCTACCACGTGCTGGCGGCGGAAAACGGGGCCGAAGCGCTAAAGATCGTGGAACAAAAGTGTGAGCGAATAAATCTGCTGCTGACAGACGTCATCATGCCCGGCATGACAGGCCGAGCGCTTGCGGATCGTCTGGTTGCACTGCAAACCGGCCTACGTGTGCTTTACATGTCCGGCTACACGGACAGCGCCATTGCGGACCAGGGCGTGCTCGAACCGGGAACGTATCTGCTTCACAAGCCGTTCACCGAGGAGACTTTGATTCAGAAGGTGCGCGAGGTGCTGGACGCGGAGGCGCCGGGCCGATCCGCGCCGAAAGATGCCGAAGTTCTGGTAGGGAGTGAATCGCGCAAGGCGCGATAGGGAGAGGTCCGCACGTGCGACGACTGTTGATTGTGGACGATGACGAAGCGATACGCCGACTGTTCCGCCTGCAGCTGGCTGACGAATACGAGATCATTGATACGGCGGATCCCGAGCAGGCGCTGGCTCTGGCAATGGAACACAAGCCCGACGCCATCCTGCTGGATATGCACATGCCCAAGTTTTCCGGTTATGATCTGTGCCGGACGTTTAATGCCTTCAGCCAGACGAATCTCGTTCCCATATTTGTTGTAAGCGGCGCAATGAAGGAGGATGAGAAGGAGTCCTGCGCGGCGCTGGGCGCGGCCGGTTTTTTCGGGAAGCCGATTGACTTCGACGCCCTTCGAGCTCGCCTGGCTACCGTGAAGCGGCAGACGATGGTGCCGCGAAGCGAGGTTCGCGTTCAGTTACGCGTGCCGGTGAAGCTTCACGGCAACGATGTTCACGGGAGGGAGTTCGAAGAAACAACTCTGACCGAGAATGTGAGCCTGAGCGGATTCCTGTGCAGTTGCAAAGCGGTACTGCGGAGTGAGTCGGTTGTGGATGTTACCCTCGTCAACACGGGTCATGGGCTCGTGGGAAAGGCCCGATGCGTTCGGTCTGACGCGCGCGAAGGGGAGCCTCCGCAATACGCCTTCCGTTTCATTCAGAAGTCAGGAACCTGGATTTTGCAGTAGGCGAGTGAAGCGAATCGCGTTTCGCGTCATTCACAGCTTATCCTGCGCTGCTACCGCCCATGAGGTAGTCGTTGATGGCTTTCGCGGCGCTGCGGCCTTCCGAGATGGCCCAAACGACAAGGGATTGACCGCGGCGCATGTCGCCCGCCGCAAAGATTCCGGGCACGGAGCTCATGTAATTTCCCTTGGTGGCGATATTGCCGCGCCCGTCGAGATCCACGCCGAGCTCTTCCACCATCCCGCGTTGCACCGGTCCCGTGAAGCCAAGCGCGAGCAAGACAAGATCTGCGTCAATCGTGAACTCGCTGCCGGGCAGAGTCTCGAATTTCGGCGGCGGACCCACGCGAACGGCGTGCAACTGTGTCACGTTGCCGTTCTCGTCGCCGGTGAACTTTGTTGTGCCGGCAGCCCAATCCCGCACGCCGCCTTCTTCATGCGCGCTTTCGGTGCGCAGTTGAAGCGGCCAAAGTGGCCACGGCGTGCTGGACGATCGCTCCGCCGGGGGCATGGGCATGATTTCGAATTGGAGCACGGACTTCGCGTTCTGCCGGTGGCATGTGCCCAGGCAGTCCGCTCCGGTGTCGCCGCCGCCGATGATGACCACGCGTTTTCCGGTGGCCAGGATTTGATCCGATACGTGATCGCCGGCGACGCGCTTGTTTTGCTGGGGCAGGAAATCCATCGCGAAATGAATGCCCTTGAGTTCGCGCCCGGGCACCTTCAGGTCGCGCGGATTCTCCGCGCCACCGGAAAGCAGAATGGCGTCAAACTCCTTGCTAAGATCCGCAGCGGGCACGTTGCCGCCCACGTGAGCATTCGTTTTGAAAATGACGCCTTCGGCAGCCATTTGCTCGAGGCGCCGGTCGAGCACATTCTTTTCCATCTTGAAGTCGGGAATGCCGTAGCGCAGAAGCCCCCCAATGCGGTCGGCTTTCTCGAAGAGCGTTACCAAGTGACCGGCTCGATTCAACTGCTGGGCAGCAGCCATGCCGGCCGGTCCAGATCCCACGACAGCGACCCGCTTACCGGTGCGCGTCGCGGGCGGCTCGGGCTTGATCCAACCTTCTTTCCACGCGCGGTCCACGATCGTTTTTTCGATGACCTTGATGCTGACCGGCGGTTCGTTGATGCCGAGCACGCAGGCCGCTTCGCATGGCGCGGGACAGATGCGCCCGGTAAACTCGGGGAAGTTGTTCGTGGAATGCAGGACACGAATTGCTTCCTGCCATTCGTCGCGATATACCAGATCGTTCCAGTCCGGGATGATGTTGTTCACAGGACAGCCCGTGTGGCAGAAGGGAATGCCGCAATCCATGCAACGAGCGGCCTGCGTGCGGACCTTGTCGTCGGCGAAGGGAAGATAGACTTCGAAATAATCCTTCACGCGCTCCGGAACGGGTCGCCGCGTGGGTGTCTCTCGCGCGTATTCCTTGAAGCCGGTGACCTTACCCACGGATCACCTGCCCACTGGAATGTTTTCCGGTCTGCGCGGCAAGCACACCGGGGGCCACCCGCGGTATGCCGAGCACGCGTTTGTACTCGTGGGGAAACACTTTGACGAATTTCGGCAGCGTGGACTCCCAATTTTCAATGATCCACTTCGCCTGTGTGCTGCCAGTCAGTTCGCTGTGGCGCGCGATGAGCTGGTAGAGTAGATCGATATCTTTTTGATTTGAGACCGGCTCGAGGTCCACCTCCGCGCGATTGCAGCGCACGGTAGGAAAATCACCGAACTGATCGAGTACGTATGCGATCCCTCCAGTCATTCCCGCGGCGAAGTTGCGCCCGGTGCGGCCAAGCACGACGATTAGTCCATTCGTCATGTACTCGCAGCCGTGATCGCCGACACCTTCGACGACGGCGGTGGCACCGGAATTGCGCACCGCGAATCGCTCGCCGGCCATCCCGCCGAAATAGGCTTCGCCGCTGGTCGCGCCATAGAGACACACATTGCCGATCAGGATATTTTCCTCGGGCACGAATTCGGATTGGCGTGGGTGGTAGATCACCAGCTTCCCGCCGGAGAGGCCCTTGCCGACGTAATCGTTCGCGTCACCTTCGAGCGTCAGCGTGACGCCCTTGGCGAGGAACGCGCCAAAGCTCTGCCCGGCGCAGCCGGTGAACTGAACCTGAATCGTGTCGTCCGGCAAGCCCGCGGAGCCATACTTGCGAGCGATTTCGCCGCTTAACATCGTACCGACCGTTCGGTGAATGTTGCGAATCGGCATGCTCAGAGAAACCGGCGTACGATTTTCGAGGGTATCGTGCGTCATTTCGATGAGTTTGTAGTCGAGCGCTTGTTCGAGACCGTGATCCTGCGCCACGGTACAGCGCCGCCCCACGTGGCCCGGCATCGGCGGATTGTAGAGAATCGAGGAGAGGTCGATTCCCTTGGCCTTCCAGTGGCTAATGTCCGTGCGCTGAACCAGGCAGTCCACGCGGCCAATCATTTCGTTCACGGTGCGGAATCCAAGCTCCGCCATCACCCGGCGGAGATCTTCAGCCACGTAGAAAAAGAAATTGATCACGTTCTCAGGCTGTCCCTGGAATTTCTTTCGCAGTTCGGGATCCTGCGTCGCGATGCCGACCGGACAAGTGTTCAGATGGCATTTGCGCATCATGATGCAGCCCATCGAAATCAGCGGCGTGGTGGAAAATCCGAACTCCTCGGCGCCAAGCAATGCGGCAACAGCCACGTCCCGGCCGGTCTGCAGCTTGCCATCAACCTGCACGCGCACGCGACTGCGCAGATCATTGAGCACTAGAACCTGCTGCGTTTCGGATAATCCAAGCTCCCATGGAACGCCCGCATGGCGAATCGAGCTGATGGGGGAGGCGCCGGTACCGCCGTCGTAGCCGCTAATGAGGATCACGTCTGCATGAGCCTTCGCAACGCCGGCCGCCACCGTTCCCACGCCAGTCTCGGCGACCAGCTTCACCGATATTCGCGCGCGAGGATTGGCGTTCTTGAGGTCGTGGATGAGCTGAGCCAGGTCCTCGATGGAGTAGATATCGTGGTGCGGAGGCGGCGAAATCAGGCCCACGCCAGGAATCGAGTGGCGTACTCGCGCGATCACATCATCCACTTTGTGACCGGGCAACTGGCCGCCTTCGCCCGGTTTCGCGCCTTGCGAAATCTTGATCTGCAAATCGTCCGCGTTGACGAGGTAATTCGTGGTTACGCCGAAGCGGGCGGAAGCGACCTGCTTGATCGCGCTTCGCCGGAGATCTCCGTTCGAATCGGGCAGGAATCGCGCTTCATCCTCGCCTCCCTCGCCGGTGTTGGATCTGCCGCCGATCCGATTCATGGCGATCGCCAGAGTTTCGTGCGCTTCCTTGCTGATCGAGCCGAAGGACATCGCACCGGTGGCGAAGCGCTTCACGATTTCGGCGGCGGGTTCGACATCGTCCAGCGGCACGGGCGAGCCGTTCGGCTTGAAATCGAACATGCCCCGCAGCATCAGGAGGTCGCGGTTCTGCTGGTTCACGATTTTCGCGAATTCCTCAAAACTTTCGAAGCTTGACGCCCTCACGGCATGCTGCAATTTGCTCACCGTCACCGGATTCAGCAGGTGGCGCTCGCCGCGTACGCGGTATTGGTATTCGCCGCCAACCCGAAGCTCGGTATCCGACTCGCTCGGCGGCTGCATCGCGAACTCGTGCTTCATCAGGGCTTCGCGAGCAAGGATTTCGATGTTCACGCCCTCGATGCGCGAGGCCGTGCCCGTGAAATAGCGCTCGATCACGCGAGCGGCTCAGGCCGACGGCCTCGAAGATCTGCGCACCCTGATAGCTTTGCAGAGTGGAGATGCCCATCTTCGAAAACGTTTTCAGAAGGCCTTTATCGGTGGCCTTCATATAGCTTTTGAAGATCTTGTCCCAGGAGTTTTCGTTTGGGAAATGGCCGTCTATGTAGAGATCCTCGAGCGTTTCGATGGCGAGATACGGATTCACAGCGCTCGCGCCATAGCCGAGAAGAAGCGCAAAGTGCATTACCTCGCGGGGCTCGCCGGATTCGACGATCAAGGCGACCTGATTGCGCGTCTTCTCGCGGATCAAATGATTATGAACGGCGGAAAGCGCTAGCAAGCTCGGAATCGGCGCATTCGTCGCGTCAACGCCGCGATCGGAAAGAATCAGAATCGTGTAGCCGGATTTGACGGCAGCAGATGCCCGCACGCAAAGTTCTTCGACGGCTTTTTCGAGTTGCTGCTCTCCGCCCTTCACAGGGAAGAGCGCCGACAAAGTGGTGGCGAGGAAATCGCCCCAACTCACGCTGCGCAGTTTTTCCAGGCGCCAGTTCGAGATGATCGGGTGACGAAGCTTGAGCGTGTGGCACTGCTTCGGCGTTTCATCCAGCAGATTTCCTTCGCGCCCGATGTAGCTATTCAGCGACATGACCAGGTCTTCGCGGATTGGGTCAATCGCGGGGTTCGTCACCTGCGCGAACGTCTGCTTGAAGTAATTGAACAGCAGCTGCGGCTTATCCGACAGGCACGCCAGCGGCGTGTCAATGCCCATCGAGCCGACGGGCTCTTCTCCCTTTATCGCGGAAGGCTGCAGGATCGTTCGCAAATCTTCGTCGGTATAACCGAAGGCACGCTGGCGCATCAAAATCGTTTTGTGGTCCGTTGGCTGGACGTTGGTCGGACTCGGAAGATCATCCAGCGTGATCTGGTTTTCTTTCAGCCACTGCGCGTAGGGTTGTCGCGCCGCCAGATGCTTTTTCACTTCGTCGTCTGAGATAAGGCGCTTTTGTTCCGTGTCCACCAGCAACATGCGGCCGGGAGCGAGCCGCCCCTTCATGCGCACGTCCTCCGGCTTCACTGGAAGCACGCCGGCTTCCGACGCCATGATGACAAGTCCATCCGATGTCACAACGTATCGGCCGGGGCGCAAGCCATTGCGATCGAGTTTCGCGCCGATCACGCGTCCGTCCGTAAAAGCGACCGCAGCCGGACCGTCCCACGGCTCCATCAGCGACGCGTGGTATTCGTAGAATGCTTTCACGTCCTGAGGCATCTGAGGGTCGTTGTCCCATGCCTCCGGAATCAGCATGGACATCACGTGCGGCAGCGTGCGGCCGCCAAGGGCGACCAATTCGACGGCGTTGTCGAGCGCCGCGGAGTCGCTGCCGCCTGGAGTGACGATGGGCAGCAATTTCTCCATGTCCTTGCCAAATAAGGGAGAAGCGAGGACCGATTGCCGCGCGTACATCCAGTTCGCATTGCCGCGCAGCGTGTTGATTTCTCCGTTGTGGCAGATGTAGCGGTACGGATGCGCCAGTTGCCAGCTCGGAAATGTGTTGGTTGAGAATCGCTGATGGACCAGGCACAGCGCGCTCATCACCTCGGGATCGGAAAGCTCTTTGTAGAAATTGGCGATCTGCGGAGCCAGCAACAATCCCTTGTAGACGATGGTGCGCGACGAAAGAGAGGGAATGTAAAAGAAATCCTTCTCTTTGAGGTCCGATTTGCCCACCGCTGCTTCCGCAGCTTTGCGCAGCACGTAGAGTTTGCGCTCGAGCGCGTCCTGATCCATGCCCGGCGCGCGCCGTATGAAAATCTGCTCGATGTAAGGCTGCGTATTGCGCGCCACGCGTCCGATCGTGTCGCCGTTGATCGGTGTGTCGCGCCAGCCGAGGACCGTCAGACCTTCCTCGCGCGCGGTTTTTTCCAGTATGCCTTCGCAGAGGATTCGGTCCTGCCGATCCACGGGAAGAAAAACCATTCCCACGCCATATTCGCCGGGCGCGGGAAGCGTGAATCCCAAGCTCGCGCACTCGCGCTCGAAAAACTTGTGCGGGATCTGAATCAGAATGCCCGCGCCATCGCCCGTCTCCGGATCGCAGCCGCACGCGCCGCGATGTGTCAGGTTGATGAGGATCTGAATTCCTTTCAGTACGATATCGTGGGATTTCTGCCCTTCGATATTGGCGACGAACCCGAGGCCGCAAGCATCGTGCTCGTTCTCGGGGCGGTACATACCCTGAGCTTTGGGCAAGCCCGAAAATGGGTAGATGGAATTCTCTTTGCGCTGTGTCTTCATAATGCGGATTTTCCTGAGCGAGAATACATATTAGCATTTCTGTCGAGAGCGTTTCCCGCGGAGAAGGCACTCCCAGACCCCAAGGTTTTTTCGATGCAACCTATCAGGAATTCAAATGCCGGGGATTTTAGTCGTTGAGGGGCCGACCGGAGGTCAGAAGGGTAGTCTATTCTGGGCGCAAATGCGGCTGGGGAGCGGCGCTGATGAGGCCGGAGACTGCCGTGCACCCGGCGCCGAACAACAGGGCTAGGCTTGCGCCATGGAGCGAGACGCCACCGTGCGCGGTTAGCTCGAAGATCACCGCAACGACTGAGACGCCGATCGATTGGCCCAGCAGCCGCGACATTGTGCTGATCCCCCCGGCGCCGCCGCTTCTCTCCTTCGGTGCGCTTGCGACCATGGCGCGGTTGTTTGGAGCGCCGAAGAAACCAAAACCCGCGCCGCCAAGCGCGGCCCGCCATACGATCTGAAAAATGGTGGGATGCGGCCCCACTAGGGCGAGCAAGATCAGCCCCGTCGTCATTCCAGTCATGCCGATCGTACCGAGGATACGAATCGGAATCCGATCGGCCATCTGCCCCGAGATATGCGACATGATTCCCGCAGCAATCGGCCATGGACTCAGCAACAAGCCGGCCATCACCTGCGAGTAACCCATCACGTCAATAAAGTAAAAGGGCAGAACGACCACGCCGAGGCCCTGCGCCATGAACGCACAGAGCGATGCCGAGGACGAAAGCGCGAAAATGGGCCGCTTGAATAAGTCAATCGCCAGCATCGGTATCCTCAGGTGGTTTTGCCGCCGGACCAGGGCGACGCCGGCAATTACCGCACCGATTAGTTCGCCGACGACAACCGCCCGACCTTTGCCGTTCCCGATCCCGTCAATCCCTGTGATGAGCAGCGTCACGGTGATCGCATTCAACACGGCGCTCCAAAGGTCCCAGCGATGGCGCGAGCCTGCGGCCGGCGCAAGGCATCGCTCGGAAAGGCTGAGCGCCAGCAGGCCGAATGGAATGTTGATGGCGAAAAGCCAATGCCACGTGGTGACTGCGAGAATCGCCGAGGCAACGCTGGGGCCGGCAGCCGCGGACGTGAAAACGACGAAGCCGCCGAGACCTATCCCTTTGCCCAGCAGCGCGCGAGGGTAGGTGTACCGCATGACCGCCGCGGACACGCTCCAGATACACGCAGCGCCGATGCCTTGAATCACGCGCGCGAGAACCAGCGTGTTCAGCGAATGGGGAAGCGAGCAGCCCGCCGAGGCGAGCGTGAAAATCACCAGGCCGCCCTGGTAGACGCGCTTGTACCCGATGATGTCCACGAGCGAAGAAAGCGGCACCACGCAGATTCCCACGGTCAGCAGGAATGCGTTGACCACCCATATTGAGGCCGCCGGGCTGGCGTGGAGCTGAGTCGCGATGCTGGGAAGCGCCGTATTAGCGATGTTGCCGTCGAGCACGGACATCGCCAGCCCGACCAGATAACTGAGCATGGCCCAACGGCGCTGGGCGCTCGGTAAACCGTCGGTGAACCCCATGTCACTCGAAACTGGAATTGTTATTTCGGACATTTCTACTGCGTCGCCCCCAGGAGTGTTCGAAGATTTGCGATTACGCGAGCGTTCAAGTCCGCCGCTCGCGAATCAAGCGAATGGCATCGGGAAGGGCCGCGCCTCCGCTCCTGCTGGAATCTGAATCGCCATTCGTGCCTTGAGGTTCTTCAATCGGAGTATCACCTTCACCGGGTGCGAGGAAGAGATTCGTCTCGATGCCGTGCTGTCTGGTGTAGAGATCGTAGTAGCGGCCCCTGGCGGAATAGAGCGACGCATGGGTGCCGCGTTCGATGATTTTCCCGGCTTCGACGACCAGAATCTGATCGGCGCGCCGGATCGTGGATAAGCGATGGGCGATCACGAATGTTGTGCGTCCGTGCATCAGGAAGCGCAACCCCTCTTGAATCAGGGCCTCCGATTCGGAATCGAGGCTCGATGTGGCTTCGTCAAGGATCAGGATGCGAGGGTCCGCCAGGATCGCGCGGGCAATTGAGACGCGCTGCTTCTGGCCTCCCGAAAGCCTCACGCCGCGCTCGCCGACGATTGTGTCGTATTTTTTCTCAAAGCCCTCGGCGAATTCATCCACGCGGGCGATGCGGCACGCCGCGAGAATTTCTTCCTCGCTGGCGTCGGGGCGAGCAAAAGCCACGTTCTCGCGAATCGTGCCGTCGAAAAGAAACGTTTCCTGCAACACGACTCCGAGCTGCGTGCGATACGAATCGAGGCGCACGTGCGCCAGATCAACTCCATCCACGAGCACACGGCCCGCCGTCGGAACATAGAACGCCGCGATCAAGCCGATGATCGTGGATTTCCCAGCGCCCGATGGCCCGACCAGCGCCGTCGAAGTGCCAGGAGCGGAGTCAAAGCTGACACCGCGCAGAACTGGCTTCCCGGGATCGTATGCGAAATCCACCTTCTCGAAGACGACGCGGCCCTCTACGCGATCGAGGCGCTCGGTCCGCTGTGGGTCCTGATCCTCGAGTTTTTCGCTCAACACTTCTCGAGTCCGCTCCAGCCCAGCCAGAGCCTCCGTCATTTGCGGTCCGACGGACGCAATCTGCGCCACAGGCGCGATCAGAAATGCGAGAAACGCCATGTACGAAATGAGAAGGCCAACCGACATTGTTCCGGCAAGAATATTTCGCGCGCCAAGAAACATCATGGACGCGGTGACGATTCCCATCAGCGCCGTGGCGGAAAAACTCATCAGCGACGTGGCCGTCAGAGTTTGCAGCACGTTGTCGAGCAATTTCTGCACGCCGCCTTGAAAGACTTTCTCCTCGCGCTCTTCGGCGTGGTAACCCTTCACGACGCGAACTCCGCCGAGCGACTCCGTGAGGCGCCCCGTTACCTCAGCGTTTAGCTTTGGCCGCGCGCGATACATTGGGCGAATCGTTTTGAACGCTTTGCTTAGCCCGACGCCAAAAATAACGACAGCCACGAACGCCGCCGCGGTCATCGAGACGCTGACGTGCAAGAGGTATCCCAATGCCAGTATTGCTGTCACGATTCCGCCCACAAAATCCACCAGGCCAGTGCCAATCAGATTTCGGACCCCCTCCACGTCGCTCATGATCCGCGACACGAGCACGCCCGTCTTATTCGCGTCGTAGAACGACACCGGCAGTTTCCCGATGTGCGCCTGCACCGCAACGCGCAATTCCGTGATCATTCGCTGGGAGGACTTCGAGAGCAATTGCGTGAGCGAGTAAGAAGTCATGCCCTGCACGATCGTCGCCCCTACAACCGCCAGCACAATGCGCGGCAACAGGTATGCCTGGTGCTTGCCAATCACATTGTCGAACAAGAATTTGAGCGAATAGGGAGCGACGAGCCCGGAAACGCGGTTCACAAGCATCAAGGCGAATCCACCCGCGAGTACCCACCGGCGCGGCTTGATCAACTCCCAAACGTGCGGCAGCAACTTCCAGAATGGCTGCTTGGAAGGACTATTCGGACCAGCCGTTGCCGATCGCGGGGACCTTTCGGCCCCTCTGGTCGCCTTACCCGAAGGGGATGATGGGAATGGTGGCATCCTGAATGAGTTCGCCTGCGCTAATTTATTTTGAGCTGGTTTGGATTATAGCGGAACGGCCGTTCGAGCGCGATGTTTGCAGAAGCAATGGCGCGGCGTCGCAATGTATCGTAACTTCAGCGAAAGCTTTCTGTGGCGTTCAGCTACCCGCTGCTTGATGAACTAAAGCGTCGTGCTCATGTCGCTCGACGTGCCGCCCGCCGCGGGGACGTAGCATTTCCGCGTGTAGTCCATGACCATGCGGTCGGCATTGAACCGCCAGCCGAGCGTGCGGATGGTTCGCTTCATGCGTTTGATCCACCCGCGCGGCAATCCATCGCGGTCGCGCTGATAGTAGAGGGGAATTACTTCCTCGCGTCAGCGCGCGGTACAAATCCTCTCCATCGCGAGCGTCGTGAACGTCCATGTGAGAGTGCGTCTTGCCAGTACCGATCGCGAAACCGTTCAGGCCGTCGTACGCTTCCGCCCACCAGCCGTCGAGCACGGAAAGATTGAGCCCGCCGTTCAACACAACCTTCTGGCCGCTCGTGCCCGAAGCCTCCAGCGGTCGCCGCGGATTGTTCAGCCACACGTCCACTCCCTGGACGAAATGGCGTCCGACGTTGATGTCGTAGTCCTCGACAAACACGAACTTATCGGCGAACTTCGGGTTGCGCATCATCTGCGCGATCTCTTGCAGCATGCGCTTGCCGGGATCGTCTCGCGGGTGCGATTTGCCGGCGAAAACGAACTGCACAGGCCGCTTCGGATCGTTCACGAGCGAAGCCAGCCGTTGGATATCTCTCAGGATCAGGTCCGCCCGCTTGTAGGTGGCGAAGCGGCGCGCAAATCCGATTGTCAGGGCGTCCGGACTGAAGACGGTGGCGAGTCGCTGCAGAATTTCCGGCGCTTCGTTGCGGCGCTCAGCTTGCTTCACGGCGCGACGGCGCACGAATTCCAGCAGGAGCGATTTCAGGCTGAGATGCGTTTCCCAGAGCTCGCCGTCATCCACGTTCTCGATGCCTTCCCAGATGCGCGCCTCGCTACTGTGCTCGTGCCATCCGGTTCCCAGATGGCGGTCGTAGAGACGAAACATTTGCGGCGCGAGCCATGTGGGAACGTGAACGCCATTCGTGATGTGTCCAATGGGCACGGCATCTTCTGTCTTGCCGGGATAAAGCCCTGTCCACATCGCCCGAGAAACCTCGCCGTGCAACGCGGAAACGGCATTGGCGCGTCGCGCGAGTTTTAATCCCAGGACGGTCATAGCAGAACTCTTCGTCATTGTTGGCGGGGTTCACGCGGCCGAGTGCCATCAACTGATCGTGGGACAGTCCCAGAAATTCTCCAAGAGGTCCGAGATGTTCTTCAATGAGGTCCGACCCGAACCGGTCGTGGCCGGCTGGCACCGGCGTGTGCGTGGTGAACACAACTTCACGGGATACCCGGTGCACCGCCTGGTCGAAACCCAGACCCTCCTCCTGCATGCGATTTCGAATGGCTTCAAGGACCGCGAATCCGCTGTGTCCCTCGTTGAGGTGAAGCACGCCCGGGGTAATCCCCATCGCCTTCAGAGCGCGAAATCCTCCCACGCCGAGCAGCAACTCCTGGCGAATTCGAACGCGGGCGTCTCCACCGTAAAGACGCGAGGTAAGCTCCACGTCCTGCGGCGCATTCCCCTCGACGTTTGAATCGAGAAGAAGCAGATCGCAGCGTCCGACTTTCATCCGCCACACTTTCGCCCGGATCAATCCGCCGCGCGTCTCGATTTGCACGGTGACGGCTTCGCCATTGACGCCGATCGCCGGTTCCATCGGCATATGGGTCACATTCGTTTGTAAGTATTCTTCCTGCTGCCAGCCATTTGCATCGAGCGACTGCCGGAAGTATCCCTGGCCGTAGAACAAACCGACGCCGACAAGCGGGATGCCCAGGTCGGACGCGCTTTTGATGTGATCGCCCGCGAGGACGCCCAATCCGCCGGAATATTCCGGAATCGACTCGTGCAATCCGAATTCAGCTGAGAAATACGCCACGGGTCGAGGCCGCAACACGCCGGCATGCCGAGTGCCCCAGGTGCGATCGGCTTCGAGATATTCGAGTTGGCGCCGGTACGCGTAGTTGATCCGGCTGTGCAGCACCAACTCTCCGGCTCGGCGTTCGATCTCCGCCGATGGAATTTCGCTCAGCATCGAAACGGGGTTGTGATTCAGTTCGCTCCAGCGCGCGGGATCGAGGTCGCGGAACAGGCTTGTCGAATCGTGATCCCAGGACCACCAGACATTACGGGCCAGCGACCAAAGCCTTTCCTGCGCGGGAGCGATAAAGCGATCGAGTGTGCGAGCCTCGCTGACTACCGGCGCCACCTCGCGCGGCGGCTTTCGACAGCATCTGAATTTCGTCCTCGCGAAAAGCGCGCGCCTCGATGGTTTGGACGACAAGAACGCCCTGCAGAACACCTCGCTCGATCAACGGAACGCCGACGAACGATTGGTATGCATCTTCGCCGGCCTCATGAAAATACTTGAACCGCGGATGATCCTTCGCCTGCTCCACGGCAACCGGCCGCACTTGCTCGGCAACCAGGCCTGCCAAACCTTCGTGGATTCCCATTCGGAGAGTGCCGATACATTGGCGGCGAAGCCCTACCGTGGCCGCCAATACCAGATTCGCTCGATCGGGTTCGAGCAGGTACACGGAGCAGACGTCGGTTTCGAACCGCTTCGCAATCAGCGCGACCACGTTCATCAGCGTTTCCGCTGGCTTGCCACCCTGTTTAGCGAGATCTCCGATCTCTTCAAGAGTCAAAACGTAGTTAACGTCCCGTGTTTCCGTGCCTTGGCTCACGCTTTGCGTTCCCCTGTCATTCGGTTTCCGTCGGACGCCCGATTGTGCCATTGCGCCTGCCTCTATTTATCTCATGTCTTTATGATAGCGCACGGTCGCGCCGGAACTCCCGTCGCGGAGATGCAACCCCCGGGGACGGCGGAGCGGCAGCAAACTCTAGCGCGGCGAATTCTCATTTGGACCCGCCACCACAAAACTCTAGCCGCCGGAACCTCGCCAAGTCCAATCCAATTTGCTGATTGCGGACATTACTTGCGTTCAGCATTACGTTGTAAGGGGCCATCGCCGCAAGCGAAGAATGAAGCAGGGTTTGGGGACAGGCTCAGAGCGTCCGCATCCTTAATGCGAAGCGTTTGAAAAGCGAAACGTCAGGTCCACTTCTCGCTGGAATTCGACAGGCTTTCCGTCGACGGTCGTCGGAGTATAGCGCCACTGCCGAACGGCGCTTTCAGCGGCCTCCACCAGCAATCGAGGCCCGCCCAGAAGGGCAATCCCGCGAACAACGCCATCCGGACCGATGGTGACATTCAATCTGACGGTGCCTTCCGCATGCTGGTCTCTCGCGATTATCGGATATTCTGGATCGAAACGGCGAATCAGCTGGCCCTGTTTCACGACGCCAGTCGGCGCCGGCGGATCGGGCACCCGAAGGGACGGCGCTCCGCCCAATGCGCGGGAATTAATTGCTCCGGACGACGTCAGGGCGCCTTCGGTACCCGTCGGAGTGTCCGCCAAGACCGGCGGATTTTCTTTTGTGACTTTACCGTCATCAGCGACTGCGCGTGTTTGCTGTGGAGGCGAAAGTATCCATGTCCGAAAGCCCGATTGCGGTTTGCGCACCTCCGATGAATTATTTGCATAGGCCTGCCGACGGGCCACATCATCTGGGGAATTCAGCGGCCCGTTGAAAGGGATGGTCCAGCGTTGGTTCGTTGCGCTTACGACTTCGATGTCCGATATTCGCGCGGCCGGGAGCGTTGAGTTCGACGCCGTTTCGCGATCGGCCGCGCCAGCCTGCGGCGCTGTCACATCAAATTTTCCGAGAAGCTTCCGCAACTGTCCCTGTCCGGCCGCCCATCCCGCAGCGAGCGAAGCGACAGCCAGAAGCGCCAGGACGGCGGCCGCAGCCCAGCGATTTGCGATCAATTTTTCGGCACTGATTGGTTTCGCTTCGACCGACTGGTTGCTCTGCGGGGCTCAGATTCACGCGCTTGACCCAGGATTCGTGCGAATGCGTCCGCTATCGGATACGGATCCGCCGCTGGCACCAGTGCTGGGGCCACATCTATTCCCAGTTCCGCAGTGGGAGCCTCATCGAGGTCGCGATCGTCCGCGGCGGGAGCCATCGGTGCTACGGCCTCGCGGGTTTCGGGCGCTGGTGCTGGCGGTTTATCGTCTTTCGAATTCGCGCCTGTCGCAGATGCCTCACCTGGTGGCAGCGCTTCTCGGGCCAACCATTCCTTGATTCGGCCGCGAGCGTCGTCGGCCAGATCCACAAACTCGAGCCCTGCCAATTTTCTCGATTCGCCTGTCCAGGTGATTCGCGCCTGTGCTTGTATCCAGCCCTCGGACTCCGACAGCTGAAAGCGCACTCCGGGCAGGACGTCGTCCATCAAGCTCGCAAAAGCCTGCACCGAAAGACCACCCTCGCTGACGTTGAGGACGATCCCGCCGTTGCCCTCGTCGAGTTCCACGTACGCGAGCGACCGAATTGGCAGCCGAGAGTGTAGGCGGCGATCGGGAGACGGCAGATGGTCGTGGGCCTGCACGAGAGAATTCGACATGACCGACGTAACTTCTTTCGGCTGCGGGTCTGGGTTCCGCAACAATTTCTCGGTTCGGGAGATTGTATGCTGGCTAAGCGGTCAATTCAAGCAGGTCACCGCCGCGCTCGGGCGGAACGCTGTTCAGTTTGGGCTAGTCGAGGCGGACGCTTGCTGGGGTTCCGGCGAGGTTGTCGCGAGATCAATTTGGTACCGCGTAGCCTGATCGAAAAGCACGAATCCCTCGAGGCCCGCCACCTGATCGGCCACGAACTGCCTGACCTGGCGCTCCGCGACAGCGTCTCTTTGGGTGGGCCAGTCGAAGGGGTGGCTTATTTCCAGCGCGATGCGTGTTCGATTCTTAGCCGGTACGAACGCCGTCGAATTTAACCTGATCGGCTGGTCGCTGCTCAAGCTGCCGTTCGGCTGGAGCCGGCTCATGATGACAACGTTTGGCCCACTCGCCAGTCGGTAATCATTATCCGTCTTATTGTCCAAGTCGTAGAAAAAGACGACCGCCGCGTGAGTGGCATCCTCCTCGCGTACGCGCACTCCCGCGAGAGTGCTCTGGATCGCGCCCGAATTCCATGCATTGGGAGACGCGGAAGAAGGTCGAAGGCGCGAAAACTTCGCGAATGCCAGAATCAACAGCACAAGTCCGCAAACCGCGAGACCAATCCAGCCGAGCTTGTTCCATCGCGTCATGAGAGGTGAACTTATCACATCAGTCGCGGTTGTACGATGCGTCTGATCGTTCAGTTTTCTCAAGCCCCAAGGCTTGACATACGTACGAAGTGGGGACTACGCTCCGGCCCGCATTCGGTCCCCACCCTAACTTTCCGGAGGAAAGATGAAATTCAAGCACGTTTTTGCGTTTGCCGTGGCCGCGCTGGCGACGTTTTCAGCCTCGGCGCAGACCAGCACTGGGAACATAGCCGCCATCGAGTCCCAAACTCCCAAGGCAGGCATGAGCCAACAGTACGAACAAGGGCGCAAACAAAAGGCGGATTGGCACAAGCAGCAAAAAGACACACAGCCGTTGTACGTCTTCGAAACTCTCAGCGGCGACAACACAGGCACATATCTCGTCGGCCGTCTGGATCAACACTGGGCGGATTTTGACAAGCCGGCGATTCCCGATACCTCCGACACCGAAGAATTCAACAAGGTTGTCGGTGCGTACGTGCAGTCGGTGACGGACCGCTATTACGAATTCATGCCGAAGGTCAGTAACCCCGATCCTGCTTCCACGGGACCGGCGAAATTCACGGAGCTAATTACCTTCCGCGTGCATCGCGACAAAATCTCGGCTTTTCGAGGCGCGTTGTCCAGACTGAGCGAAGCGATTCAAAAAACAAAATGGCCCGTTCATTTCGAATTCTATGAACTCGTCAACGGCGGCTTCGATGGCACGTTCATTCTCGCCGAGCCGCATGCGAACTGGGCGGACTTCGAAGACAAACCGGACGTGAAACCGTTCCGCGAGATGCTCAAGGACGCGTTCGGTCAAAACGAGGCCGACGCGGTATATGAGAGGCTCGAGGGCGCCGTCCAAAGCGAGTCCAGCGAGATTCTCCAATTTCGCCCGGACCTGAGCTACATTCCCACTAAGTAGCGCAACCAAACACGCTGTTTTGCGGCCAAGGCCCGCTAGTCTCCATCCGTGAGGCTCGCGGGCTTTTTTTGTGCGAGTACCCATGCATCCGCGCCCGACCTCATGTAATCTAATGGCCATGAGCGAAAAAATTCGCAAGGACGACGCAGAGTGGCGGGCGAAGCTGACGGACGAGCAATATCAGGTCACGCGGAAGAAGGGAACTGAGCTGCCATTTACCGGTGAGTACGAGAATACGGAGTCCGAAGGGACGTATGTGTGCGTCTGTTGTGGGCAGCCGCTATTTGCTTCCGACGCAAAGTACCATTCCGGCTCCGGCTGGCCGAGTTACTGGCAGCCAATCAAGGCCGAGAATGTTGAAATGGAGAGCGACACCGCTTACGGCATGCGCCGCACCGAGGTCATGTGCAGCCGGTGCGATGCTCATCTGGGGCATGTCTTTGAAGATGGGCCGCAGCCGACTGGCTTGCGCTTCTGCATTAACTCAGCGGCCTTGCGCCTCGAAGAGAAGGACGCCGACAAGAAGAGCTTACGCACCAAGCCCGCCGCAAGGTGAACCATCCCGCTTCCACTCTTCAGTAGAATAATCCTAGTGGTCCAGCAGAATCAGTTGCGGATGTGTGTCCGTCGTGTCCTCCGAAATTATGCGAACACTTCCTGGAGACACCACGTAAAAGATCGAGTTTGTCGGGAAACCGCTGGGCACAGTGCCAGTTCCCGTGAGCGTGCCGCGCCCGTTGGGCGCGGGGTTCGAGAAGGTCGCGCTCAGCGATTGCGCCAGGTTTGCGGTGGTAGCTCCCGTCGGATCGATCTCGTCCACTAGCCCTGAAAGTGTCCCGGTGCCGTCGGCCGTCGTTTGCCCGATAACGTTTTTCACCATGGCTTCCGCGATGAACGGAGTCGTCAAGGTGTAGCCACCCAGGAAGGACGTCGGCGCGAAGGATGTAAGGGTCTGTTGTTCCAGCCGCCCAGTCGTTACCGCAGCGTCGCTGCCGATCAGGAATCCCTGACCAGGGCCGGTTAAGTACGCGGCGGCAATGCGGGTGGTCGCCGCGGTGCTCCCGAGGCCCGTAAAGGCGACGCGCCCGTTCGAATTGATCGCGCAGGTTCCAGGGAAGGAAATCGGCGTCGCTGCGCCGCCGTTGATCGTGCCACCGTTGTTTTCATCGTAGGTGATATTCACGGCCGCATTCTGATTGCAAAGCGTTGACGTGAGCAACCCCGCAATCACGCTGGCATCGCCGTTAGTACCTATGCCGGTTCCGCTCGCGACACTCGCGCCCGCTAGCGCCGACTGACCGAATTGCGTATTCGTCTGCTGCAGAATCGCCTCGCCGGCGAGCCTGAACATTGTCGGCTTTCCGGTCGTCATATCGCTGTCCGCTTCGATGAAATACAGGTCCGAGGGCGTTACAAAGTAGAAGATGAAATTCAGCGTCACCTGTGGCTTGTTCGGTGCAAAGGTAAGCTCCACTGTCCCGCGATTCCCCGCACCAAATGTGTAATCTCCATTGAGCGACTGGAAGCTATATGTTCCCGCGTCGTTGAAATCGCTGTTGGAACCGCTCGCTCCAGGTGGAGTGAGAGTCTGGTTTCCATCCGAGTTAATCACGCCGGCCAAAGCGACGGGCTTACCTGTCAAATCGTAGCCGGGCAATTCGAATGCATAATTCCCTGCAAAATTAATGTTACCGAAGGTCGCAGGCCCCACGACAGGCTTCAATACGCCTTCGCCGTGCGTATGCTTCGTATCATTTGTCATACTTACTTTGGTGGTGTAGTTCTCAAAGAACTTCGCATTTCCATTCGAGTCGAGTACCACATCGTAATCGGCGATGATTGGCGTATTAGAGCCGAAGGCGAAGGTAAGTTCCATCGTCCCGCGCCCATCGGACCCGATGACGTACGTGCTACCCGGCGCCGTGCCGCTGGGCGGCGACAGCGGCGGCACAATCGATCCACCGAGCGCGACGCCGGAAACGCGATTACTCTCCACGGTACCAGACGTAATCACTCCGTCGCCATTCGCCGTGAGCGTACCGACAAGCGCCACCGGACCATCGCTGTCAAACCCGTTAAAAAGGAATGCGTATGAACCGCTCAGCAGCGTGTTGTTTGTGGTGCCCGCGTTAATTGTGATCGTAAACTGCGCCGAATTGGTCGCGGGATCGGGAGTCCCGTTCGCAGGATTGACCTCTGAATCGGTTACTTGAAGTGTGAAAGTCGAAGTATTCACCAGCGTAGGCGTTCCAGTAATGGTCCCAGTGCCATTTGTTTGGCTCGAGAGGATCAATCCGGCTGGGAGCTGTCCTTGAATCACACGCCACGTGTACGGCGGCACTCCACCGGAGGCGTTCAAAGTGGCGCTGTAGGCGGTTCCAGTGAGGCCGGACGCCAGAGGGCTCTGCGTCGTGATCAGAAGCGGTTGAGGAGCCTGAACCGTAATCGAAAATTGCGCGGGTGCTGCCGGAGCCTTTTGTGGCGTCGGCAGGGACGAGTCCTGCACCTGCACGAAGAAAGTGTAGATCGCTGGGTACACCACGGGCGGCGTCGCGTGCGATTCATCTATCGGAATGCCTGTGATCAGACCGGTGCCACTGTTCAGCGACAACCCAGGGGGCAATTTGCCAGACGTGATGGTCCAGGTCAGCGGAGGCACGCCACCTTGAGACGCGATCAAACCGCTATAGTTCGAGTCCAGCGTTGCTAGTGGCAAGGGCGCCGGAGTCAACTTAAGCGGCGGCGGAGGTGCAACCGTGATGACGAATTGTTGACTGACTGGAGTTGCGCCGCCGCTGTCCGTCACCTGTATCGTGAAGGTGGATGTCCCGGATCCGCACGGTGTCCCAACGATCGTGCCTGTCGTGCTTGTTGATGCCGCGTTCAATTTCAAGCAGTTCGGCAGCGTGCCGATCGGAATGCTGTAGGTATAGGGTGAGACTCCGCCGGTAAACGTGAAGCTCTGCGTGTACGGCACGGCGTTGTTTCCATCAATCAGGGTGCAGGGAAGCACGCCGCTTGGATTGCACTCCGTCGTCGCGAACACGGGCGGAAGGACGATCGAAAGCGTTGCAGTCTTGGTGACCGTTGTGTCGGCGTTGGAGGTGGCCAATATAATCACGGAGGTAGTCGCGGTAATTGCCGGTGCTGTGTAGGTGACGCTAAAGGGAGAGGTATTCGTGAGAGTGCCGCAATCTCCAACGGCTAGTCCCGAACCAGCGCACCCGCCTTGCTTCGGCTGGAAAGTCCACGTGACTCCAAGAGCCTTCGTGTCCCCGCCTACCGTGGCTGTAAAACCCTGCATGTTCGGCGTCGCGGAACCGAGCGGGGTTTCGTCCATCGACGAAATGCCAGTGACGGAATTTACCTCGACCGAGATCATCAGTCCGCTGCCACCACCGCAGCCAGAAAGTATCGCCAGGCCCACACATGCCACACAAAACGCCGCAGCGAATCGCATTCTCTTCATGCTCCCACCCGAATTCCCATGATCGAATCTGCTCCCTCGCGCGGTATTGCGTTCCATTTGGGCGTACGCCTTCCGAACCGTCTTACTCCCACGGGTTTCCATCTGGACGCGGCCGGGATTTGGATAGTCTCACAGGAAGCTCCGGCGCATCTAGCGAATTGAGTTGAATAACAAAACGGCCGGAGAGAGTCAATCCACATCTCCGGCCCCGAACGTCCCCCAACCTTACGAGAGTGCGTTGCATCTTAACTATCGAGCGCATCTGAAACTGGAAGTTGCAATCTACGGCACGATACAGGCATGGTGGATGCGCCCAGCGTGGCGCTCGTTGCCTGCCGTTATCGGGGCCGGTGGGGTCGGATGGCATCTGGCAGCGTGGCCTGTTCAGTCCGTAACACGCTGGCATCGCCCAAACGACAACCATTTTGATTTGAAGTTCTCCCGGTAGTTCACGCGATTTTCTATTTTGAACAGTTTTTTGGTATAAAAGAATGTTCATTATGGTTTGGGTAGCTTGTTTATTCTTTTTTTCTCGTACTGTTCATACGGAGGAAGGCATTGATTGAAGTTGAGAACCTGACCAAGGCCTACGGCCCGGTCACTGCAGTGGACCACGTCTCGTTTACCGTCAATAAGGGCGAAATCCTCGGATTTCTCGGCCCCAACGGCGCCGGGAAGACCACCACCATGCGCATCCTGACCGGGTTCATGCCGGCAACGTCGGGAACCGCGCGCGTCTCCGGATTCGACGTCGCTCAGGATTCAATCGAAGTCCGCCGCCACATTGGTTATCTGCCCGAGGCGCCGCCGCTCTACCCCGATATGGCGGTCGGGACCTACCTCGACTTCGTTCTGCGGATCAAGAATATTCCCGCGGAGCGGCGGCGCGCTCGCGTGGATGACGCGCTCGAGAAAACCAATCTCGGAGACAAGCGCGCTCAGCTGATCAAGCGTCTTTCGCGGGGATACAAGCAGCGCGTCGGCCTGGCGCAGGCTCTGGTTCACGATCCGGACGTCATCATTCTCGACGAACCGACCGTAGGACTGGATCCGAAGCAGATCATCGAAGTGCGCCATCTGATCAAAAGTCTTGCGGGAAGCCACACGATCATTCTTTCGACGCACATTTTGCCCGAAGTCAGCATGACCTGCGACCGCGTGGTGATCATCAACAAAGGCAAAATCGCGGCAGTGGATACTCCGCAGAACCTGACCAACCAGCTTAAGAGTGGTCAGAGAATCCAACTTGAGGTGCGCGCCCCTGATAAGTCTCTTCAGGAATTGCTCGGGCAGATTCCGGGGGCCAGCCGCGTCCAAATGGATGCTGCGCGTGCCGATGGTCATTTGACCGCGACCGTCGAAGCCGCTCCGGGCAAGGACATCCGAAGTTTGATCGCCGCAAAGGTCGTCGAAAAGGGCTGGGAGCTTTATGAACTGCGCGGCGTGAGCATGAGTCTCGAAGACATTTTCCTCGAACTTACCACCGACGACGCCGCCCACGCGCAGCCGTCCAACTAATCGGAGGAAACGATGCGGAGTCTGTACGCCATTTATCGCAAGGAGATGGGCCATTATTTCGTTTCCCCCGTCGCCTATGTGCTGGTGGGATTGTTCCTTTTCCTAAGCGGCTTCTTTTTCGATCTGTATGTGAACGCGGCCAACGATCAGGCACCCGACGCGCCTACGTGGGTGCTCCGCGCATTTCTTGGATTTCTCGTCCTCGTTTTCCTCTTCTTCCTTCCGATGGTGACGATGGGTGTTTATGCCGATGAACGAAAGCGCGGCACGATGGAGCTGTTGATGACCTCGCCGATCACCGAACTGCAGATCGTTCTCGGTAAATTCCTGGCATCTCTAACGCTGTTTGCCGCGATGCTGCTCCCGACCGCGGGCTGCGTTGTTTTCATCTGGCTGCATAGTGATCCCGCGCCGCCTTTGCGCATCGTGCTCTCCGGATATTTGGGTGCGCTGCTCTTTGGAGGGGCATTGCTGTCGTTAGGAGGTTTTCTCTCGTCGCTCACCGAGAATCAGATTATCGCCGCCGCGCTCACGTTTGCCGCATTTCTGACACTGTGGGCCATTGATTTCGGCACGCGAGGGGCCAGCGGTCCGATGGGGCAGGTTCTGCAGTATCTTTCGGTGATCAATCATTATGACGATTTCACGCGCGGCATCATCGATACCGCGGGCGTCACCTATTACCTGAGTTTCATAGTTCTTTTTATTTTCTTGACCGTCCGCTCGGTAGATTCCATGCGTTGGCGACGGGCGTAGCGCGGTCTTCGCGGTTGCGGAGGAATTCATAGTATGAATTGGGATCGGAAAGAAACGGCACGGTCGCTCGCGGCGGTCGGCGGTGCTTGCGTAATCGCCGGATATTTGCGGTATTCGATACAGGGCGAATTGCTGCGGACGAGCGAGATTCTGCTGATCGGCGGCGGCGTTCTCCTGCTTGCGGGCGTCGTGATCGGCTTTCAGCACATCGTGAACTTTTTCTCGAAACGCTCCTCTCAGCTTGGCACGAACGCCATCATTCTGTCGGTCGCGGTCATCGCCATCCTGGTGATCTTGAATTTCCTGAGTTTTCGGCACTCCAAGCGTTTCGATTTAACCTCCGAAAAGCTATTTAGCGTTTCCGATCAGACTCGCAAGATCGTTGGCGGCCTGCAAAAGGACGTGACCATCGTTCGCTTCGCGCGGCCCTCTGACGCGACGCCGGAAACGCAGCGCTTCACGGATTTGATGATCGAATACAAACACCTCAGTCCGCATTTCCAGTTTAAGGACGTCAACCCTCAGGAAAAACCCGAAGTGGCTAAGGAATACGGCGCGAAACATATCGGTGACGTTATCGTCGCTTCCGGCGACCAGAAGGTGAATCTCGAAGGCAGTCCCGAGGGCGGCTTCTCTGAGGCGGATGTCACCAACACGATCCTTAAGGTGACGCGCGACACCGTAAAGACAGTCTGTTTCGTGACCGGCCACGGAGAGAAATCGCTGACCGATAGCAGCGTGGACGGCTACGCGCAGATGGCGGAGAATTTAAAGAAGGAAACCTACACCACCACTTCGATCAATCTTGTCAGCGGGGGCATTCCTTCCGATTGCAGTGTTCTGGTGATCGCCGGCCCCACGAAGCCTTTCTTTCCGCAGGAAACCGCGATGGTATCCAAGTATTTGGACGCGGGCGGCAAAGTAATGATTGAAGTCGATCCTGAGACAGATCCCAAACTCGATTCCATCCTTCAGCCGTGGAACGTCAATGTCGGGAACAACGTGGTGATTGACGCCAGCGGGATGGGCCAGTTGCTCGGAGCGGGACCGGAGATCCCGCTGGTCGTTCAATACGGCGATAGTCCAATCACCAAGAGCCTTCAACGCCAGATGACCTATTTCCCGATCGCGCGAACCGTTTCGATCGCGGACAAGTCGAAACCCGATCCCGAGGCTGTGGAGTTGCTTAAGACTTCACCGCAAAGTTTCACGAAGGTGAAGCTTGAGCACACTGTGAAATACGATCCGAAAACGGACACGCTCGGCCCTCTTTCGCTCGGCGTGGCTGCCAGCCGGAAGGTGGACGACAAGAGCGCTCGACTGGTTGTGATTGGTGACTCTGACTTCGCGACGAACCAGGTGCTTGGCGGTCCAGGAAGCGACAGCGACCTCTTTCTCAACTCCATCAACTGGCTGGCGCAGGACGAGAATCTGATTTCGATCCGGCCCAAGCCCGAAACGAGCCGACACATCACGCTGACCGTCGCTCAGGCGACTGCTCTCGCGTGGATCGATCGGTTCTTTCTTCCGGGTCTTGTGATCATCGTGGGGATCTCCATCTGGTGGAAGCGACGGTAAAAAGTCCGCGCGGGCGACTATGATCAAGAAAACCACTCTTCTCATTCTTCTCTGCGCGATAGCTCTCGGCGCGGGCGTCTACTATTTCGATTGGAAGAAAGGGAACGAACCAAAGCCCGCCGCGGACGCGTCGAAGCCGGCCTTTTCGATTCAGGCCTCCGACATCGCGTCGTTCACTCTTGCGCACCCCGGCCAAGCGGGAGATTCTCCGATTCGCTTTGAGAAGCACGATGGAGTATGGCGAATCGTGCAACCTGTCGAGACCGATGCGGACCAATCGACCGCCGCTGGAATCGTTGACCAGCTTGCGGGCTCGCGAATCGCGCAAACCGAGTCCGGCTCTGTCGACCGGCGGAAAGCCTTTGGCTTGGCCCCGCCGCAAACTTCCGTGGTATTCCAGCTCGCGAATGGTTCAAAGCACACGATTCTGATTGGCAACCAGGATTTTACGGGCGAGTTCGCGTACACCATCGTGGACAACGCCCAAAGCGTATCGCTGCTGCCGGACTTGCTTGCAACCAGCGTTGGCAAGTCACTCGACGCTTTGCGTGACCGGGCGATCCTTCATATAGACACCGGACAGATCACTTCGTTCGACCTGAAGAATTCCGCCGGCAATCTCGCCGTTTCGAAGGACAAGGACGCGTGGAAGTTTGCAATGCCCCTGGGTTCCCTCGCCGAAAAGGATACAGTGGACGCACTCCTTCAAGCAGTCGCCAACTCGAAAATGGTTTCGGTCGCGAGCGAAAAGCCCGACAACCTGCCGCAGTACGGCCTGGCGACCCCTGCGATAACGTTCACGGCCACCGGCGAAAAGGGGGCGAAATCCACGCTCGTCGTCGGGAAGCCGGATGGGACGCTGTACTTCGCGCGCGACACTTCCCGGCCTACGGTTTTTCGGATTGATGGCGATCTTGAGAAGAAGCTGTCGGAGAAATTCGCCGACCTGCGCGACAAGCAAGTCCTTCATGCCGATACATCTGATACCCAGCGCATTCAAATCCAGGATGCCGGCGGCGCTATCGTCTTGAGTCGCAAGCCGGGCGATTCGGATGAATGGACTTTTGAATCTCCCGCGGATCGGAAGGGAAAGCCTGTGTCGAGCTGGAAGGTTCTCGATCCGCTCGGCACGATGCGAGCCGAGGAAGTGCTCGATCACCCGGCGCCGAGCCAACTGGCGCAACTCTCAACCCCGGCCATCAAGTTGGTCCTCACCGGCAAGGATGGCAAGGAATTGAGCCTAGGAATCTCGAAACCGTCAGGGGATTTTGTGTATGCGAAGGTCAGCGGCGATACGGCGCTCTATAAGTTGAAGAAGGAACTGTTTGACCAGTTGAATTTGAGCGCGGCTGATCTCTCCGCCGGAGATTCGGCCGTCGCTCCGAACTAAACGGGCGTTACGACGCCCGGCCTGCGGCCACCGCTTCATTCTGCCATGTGGCGAGCAGCAGGACTCTGCCGGTCACCGGCGAAACGTGGATGTAATAGACCACCGAATCGCTTTCGACTTCATAGAAACCCGTGCGCTTGGGGTCGGGAATCGTACTCGCGCCGCCGGCCAGCAGACTTCGCAGCGCCGCCACGGTCTCCGTAGGATGATTTCCCAGATCTTCGATCTGAGCCTTGCTACTCACGTTTGCAACCATAGCTTGCTCCTTGCCGTCACATACATACTACGCGGCCCGGTCGTGAAAAGTTCCACCGCCTCGTAGGATGTTTCCAAATTGCGCAATTCGGTGCAGCTCGAAGGACAGCGATTAATCGCAATTACTAAATAATAGGAGAGTTAACCTTCTTCTTGCTACTTGCGCGGTCAAAGTAAACTTGCGATAGTCGCGAGCATTGAGGATCATCCCATCGTGAAGAAGAAGACGACGACTACGAAAGCAAAAGGCTCCAGCCGGTTCCACCGGGACAAGAGGCGCAAACATCGCCACTGGCAAGTCACGGTGTACTACCAGGACGGCGAGAAGTTCGGCCGCGTCTATATAGATCGCGAACGCGCCGAGCGGTTTGCCGAACGCCAAAAGAAGTCGCCTGTCGTAAAGGCAACCCGCATTCTCGAAGTGGACTAGGTGCGTCGCTGGCTTTCCGGCCTCGGTTCTCCGGAACCGCCGCCCGGGATGACGCTCGCCTTCTCTCTTGATGACTTACATCTCGGAGCAGGTCTTGTCCCTCCGTAGGCGCCGTGCTATAAATGCGTGAGGCGACACATCGTCGCTCCGTAAGCGGGATTCGTATAGTGGTAGTACGCCACCTTGCCAAGGTGGAGGCGAGAGTTCGATTCTCTTATCCCGCTCCATTTTTCCCCAACCCACTTTGAATCGATCCCGGCGGCTTGTGCCATCACGCTGGAATCTCGCGCGCCTAAAATCCATGTCGGCGTGCCTTTGCGGTCCAATTGATTTCGCCAATGAATGAGATCGTCGTCGCAGTAGGCAGCACACGTCGGCCGAAACTGGATGCCGTCAGGGACGCTCTCGCGGTGATCTCATCTCGCCTGGGCGCGAAGGCGCTCTTCAGCGTGGTCGGTGTGGAAGTGTCAAGCGGCGTTCGCCACACGCCTCTCTCGCGCGAAGACATCATGACCGGCGCCCGTCAGCGCGCCGAGGCCCTCCTCGCCATCGCTCGCGAAGAAAACGAGCCTTGGAAATATTTCCTGGGCCTTGAAGGAGGCGTTGATGTTGTTCACGAGCGCGGTCAGCGCTGGGTATTCCTCGAAAGCTGGGTTTACCTGACCGATGGGACCGGTCGGGCATCGTTCGGCCAATCCGGGGCTGTTCTGCTGCCCCAGGCGCTCGTGAAGAGTGTCGTAGACGATGGCGTCGAACTCTCGGAAGCGATTGACGCGTTCGCGGCGGGGCACGGCATCCGCGACGCACAAGGTGCATGGGGCGTCCTCACCGACAATCTCGTCACGCGGCAGGACTCTTTTCGAATTGCGGTTATCAACGCGTTCGCGCCATTTTTCACGTGAGCCGTTTGGTCGAATGCTCAGGCGTGCACCCGGGATTGAGCGCGCGCCGCCCTCATGGCTTTACAGTCGCAATCCCCCGAACAGGTAAACCACCAGAACGATTAACAGGACTGTCCCGACGATCCCAAGTCCGCCGCCCGTTCCCCATCTTGAATATCCGTAGTAGCCGCCGCCACCGCCGAACAACAGCAGCAGGATAATAATCAGTAGCAACATTTGGATCTCCTTTTAGTTCACAAGCTGCCTTAGTTTCTCAACTGCTATTGGCCGAGGACCTTCTCCACCTGCCCGACTTTCTTTTGGATCTTTCCGGCTATCTTTTCCGCTTGGCCTTCAGCTTCGAGGTCGGGATCGTTCACCAATTGCCCTGCCTTTTCCTTCACTTTTCCCTTCAAGTCGTGAAGATTGCCTTCCAACTCATCTTTTGTGCTTGGCTTTGTCATTGTTGGCTCCCCGTTCACGGTTCGATTTGCGTTTCCTATTTTGGGAGACAAAGGCGCGAATATCTGTTCATTAGGAGACACTGCAACTGACGGGGGCGGCGAATGATTACGCTTGGGCGCGCCGTCGTCGGCGTTTGCCTGCGAAGAAAAAGAAGAAAACCGCGAACAGAACGAGAACCAAACCAATGACTGTCAGAAGGACAGGGTGTCCCTCTTGCGAAATGTAAGTCAGCATCCGCCGTCCATAACGCGCGGACAGAAACGCCAGCAGTGTAAATCTGGCTGCCCTGCCCAAAGTGAGCGCCGCCAGAAATTTCCCGGCCGAATATTGCAGCGCGCCCGCGGCAAGCACGAACGGGACCATTGGCACGGGAGGCGGAAGCAGTGCCGGGAGGGCGATCGCGCCAAAGCCCCATCGCTCGAAGATTGCATACACTCTCTTCAGCGTTTTGGCCGAAAACCGGCGCACTAGCATTTGCTTGCCGCCTTTGCGGGCAAGCCGGTAAGTGGTAAAACCTCCCAGGACCGAGCCGATGGTTGCCATGACGGCGTAGTAGATCCAGAGATCGCTCCGGCGCGCGCACAAGACAATCGTCAGCACGTCCATGCTGCCGGGAACAGGTATGATCGAGGCGTCTAGAAGTCCAAGGGGAATGAAACCCAAACCGCCGAGGTGGAATATCCAGCGCCTCGCGCTATGAGCGAGAGTGGGTGCGGCGACCGCAATAAGCAGACGGTGGAACATTTCCCCCCGATTGGGCGCTCCATTCTTGCACGCGGCGTCCGCCGGAGGAAATCCATTCGACCCGGCGGCGCGACACGCGGTTTCGCGTATTGACCGGCGCAAACATCGGCCCGAAGAACATGCAGGGGTGGTTCCGGCTGCCAGTTGAAGTAACTATTCCCGAACGCGGGCAAACGCCGTAGAATAGGGAAACCGTAATGGGCGTTCAGTTCAGCATCGCGCTCTTGGTTGCGCTCGCACTGGGCGCGGATGTTCCAGGTTTGACTCCATTCCGTTCGGCTCCCCCAAGTCTTGAAAGCACTTTTCCTGCTGCACTGGCGCTCGCGCGCGCGGACGCATCGGCCTCTCCGGTTGTTCAATCCTCCGATCACGCGTCGAAGACTTTGCAGCCGCAATCGCGGCTGCTCCTGGTGCGTTTTGTGGATGGCGAATTCGCGCGGGTCGTGCAGCCTCTGCCCGGCGGGAAAAAGGGCTACAAGATTCCGGCCGGGAAACCGCTCGATATGCAGCATTTGAGCGACGCGCTCAGGCTTTACGGTACCGCGGCCAGCCAGGGCGATACCGTGCAGATCACGTCCATCGAGTTTCGCGCCGATCAGATCGTGCTGAAGATCAATGGAGGCGGAAAAAAACATTTCCATTTGCGCGATCATCTGCAAATCGGCATGGGGACCATGTCCACCCCGCCGCCCCAGCAGACGCAACAATCGTATGCGCAGACGGAGCTGCCCGGCGCGACGCTGGTTCTGGACTACGGGCATAGTCTTCCGGATATGAGCCCGGACGACTTAAAGCACGATCTCTCCGTTCTGCTCGATTTCTCGCAGCAGCATTCCGCCACGGTGAACTGGATTGATACCCTCGCGCCTCAGTTCCAGCAGGCGATCAAGGACGAGCGCGCCGTGGTAGGAATGGATTCTGAAATGGTGCTTGCGGCGATGGGCCGCCCGGAACACAAGGTCCGGGAGCGCGACTCAGAGGGTCACGACACCGAAGATTGGATTTACGGCACGCCGCCCTCGAAAACAACATTCGTTACTTTTGAAGGCAACACCGTCATTCGCGTGAAGGAGTACAACTGAGCGGCATGACGGTGAAGCCGCGTTGACTTTTTTTCGCACGCACCCTAGCATCGTCTGTTCCATGGAAGTCCAACTGGCTCTTCTCGCTGGCAAGTAATTCTCGGCAATTCTCAGGAGGAAGCATGGCCGTCAAAGTCGCTATCAACGGGTTTGGCCGCATCGGCCGCAATATTTTTCGCGCCGCGCTCGGCGATCCGGCGATCGAGATTGTAGCCGTCAACGACATCACGGACTCGAAGACGCTGGCGCACCTCCTGAAATACGATTCGATTCTCGGCAATCTTACGCATAAAGTCACTCACACCGACGACACGATCGCCGTTGACAGCAAAGCCTTCAAAGTTTTTCGCGTAAAAGATCCCGCTGAGATCGATTGGGCTTCCGTTGGGGCGCAGATCGTTGTCGAATCCACCGGCCTTTTCACCAAGGGCGCCGACGCACGCAAACACATTCGCGGACTGGTAAAAAAAGTCATCATTTCCGCGCCGGCTACCGATCCTGACGCCACCATCGTCCTCGGAGTGAACGAGAAAACCTACGATCCCGCGAAGCACCATGTGATCTCAAATGCTTCCTGCACCACGAACTGCCTCGCCCCGGTCGCGAAAGTCTTGCAGGACACCTTTGGAATTGTGGTGGGCACCATGACCACAATTCACTCCTACACCAACGACCAGAAATTGCTCGATTTACCTCACAAGGATTTGCGACGCGCCCGCGCCGCCGCTCTCTCCATGATTCCGACTACGACCGGAGCTGCGAAGGCCCTGAGCCTAGTGATCCCTGAACTGAAGGGCAAGCTCGACGGCTATGCCATGCGCGTTCCGACTCCGAATGTGAGCGTGGTTGACCTCACAGTCATGGTCGAAAAGCCGGCGACTGCCGCCAGCGTAAACGCAGCTCTCAAGAGCGCCGCCGACGGCCCGATGAAGGGCATCCTCGAATACACGACTGAGGAATTGGTCTCGGTGGATTTCCGCGGCAACCCCAGCTCCTCAATCGTGGATTCCGGTTATACGATGGTCGTCGGCTCCAATTGCGTGAAGGTGCTTGCCTGGTACGACAATGAATGGGGCTACTCCTGCCGCTGCCGCGACCTGATCAAATTCTTCGCCGCGCGGTTCTAGAATTCCGTTTCCATTTCGTATTTTCACGCGACCATGAACAAACTCTCCATCCGCGATCTCGAAATGAGCGGCAAACGAGTGTTCATCCGCGTGGATTTCAACGTCCCGCTCGATGGCGGCCGCGTCTCCGACGACACGCGCATTCGCGAGACCCTGCCGACGCTGAAACTTGCCATCGAACGAGGCGCGCGTCTCGTGTTGGCTTCGCACCTCGGACGGCCAAAAGGAAAAGTGGATCCCAAATACAGCCTTGCGCCCGTGGCCGCAAAGCTTGGCGAGATGCTGGGGAAGCCCGTGGCGTTCGCCGCGGATTGTGTCGGTGCCGACGCGGAGGCGAAGAGCAAGGCGCTTCGCAATGGGGAAGTCCTGCTCCTTGAAAACGTCCGCTATCACGCGGAGGAAGAGGCGAACGATCCCGAATTTGCAAAGAAGCTCGCCGCGCTCTGCGATCAACTTTTCGTTTCCGACGCCTTCGGCTCCGCGCATCGCGCGCATGCTTCGGTCGTCGGCATCACGAAATTCGTCCGCCAGTCCGCCGCGGGCCTGTTGATGGAGAAGGAACTGACGTATCTTGGCAAGGCCATCTCGAACCCGGAGCGGCCGTTCGTTGCCGTCCTCGGCGGCGCAAAAGTTTCCGACAAGATTGAAGTTGTGCAGAACCTGATGAAGCTCGCCGACGCAATGCTGATCGGTGGCGCGATGGCCTACACATTCCTGAAATCGCAGGGATTGCCGGTAGGGAAGTCGCTCGTCGAAAATGACAAGCTCGATCTCGCACGCGGTTTGCTCGAGCAAGCGCGTAGCCGCAAATTCCGCCTGCTGCTGCCCGTGGATCACGTTCTGGCGGAATCCCCCAATTCCAGCGCGACAAAGACAACGGACATTGCGGACACGCCGGATGGCTGGATGGGCCTCGACGTTGGCCCGAAAACCATCGCGCAATTCAGCCAGGAAATTTCGAACGCGCGCACGATCGTCTGGAACGGTCCGCTGGGCATGTTCGAAAAGCTGGCGTTCGCCCAGGGCACGCTCGCGATGGCGCGCGCCGTCGCTGCCGCCACCGTGGCCGGAGCCACCTCCATCGTTGGGGGCGGCGATTCCGTTGCGGCCGTCGAGCAATCCGGCGTCGCCAATCAGATTTCGCACATTTCGACGGGCGGCGGCGCGTCTCTCGAATTCCTTGCCGGCGAGAAACTGCCGGGAGTCGAAGCGCTCAGCGAAAGGTAGAGTTCATTGCGCCGTCCTGTGATCGCCGGCAACTGGAAGATGTACAAGACGCAGGCGGAGACGCGCGCTTTCTTTGACGCGTTTCGCCCGCTTGTCGCGAATTCAAAACATTGCGACATCGTTGTCGCCCCTCCGTATACCGCGCTGTCAGTCGCCGCAGAGGCCGCGCGCGGAACCGCCATTTCGATCGCCGCCCAGAACGTCCACGGCCGCCCCGAGGGAGCTTTCACGGGTGAAATCTGCGCGCGGATGTTGGTGGAGGTGGGTTGCAGTGCCGTAATCATCGGCCACTCCGAACGGCGGCAGTATTTCAATGACACGGACGAAACCGTCCATCTCAAGACAAAGGCCGCGCTCGAAGACGGCCTGATTCCGATCGTCTGTGTCGGCGAAGTTCTTAGCGAGCGCGAGAGCAATCTCACCGAACCAGTGCTCAAGCGCCAGTTTGAAGGCGGCCTGGGCGCGTTGACCCCTGCGGAGTTCTCGCGTATTCTGTTGGCGTACGAGCCGGTTTGGGCGATCGGAACGGGAAAAACCGCCACTCCAGAGCAAGCTGGTCAGGTGCATCGGTATCTGCGCGAGCTCGCGGCGGCCCGGTTCTCTTTCGAAGAAGCCTCAGCACTCAGAATTCTCTACGGCGGCAGCGTCAAACCCGACAACATCAAGGGATTGATGGCGCAGGCGGAGATTGACGGAGCGCTTGTGGGCGGAGCGAGCCTGGACGCGCGATCATTCGCGGCAATCGTGAACTATCAGGCGTGAGTTATTAGGCGCGCAGGCGGGGTGGGGTCGGCCCCGGCGCAAATTGGGAGCAGAAATGCCAACGTGGGCAAAATGGGCCGTTTCGATGCTTATCGCGATCGGTTTGGTATCGATCGGCTGGCGGGTATCGGCGGTGCTGGTGACTCTGCACGTGATCGTCTGCTTCATTCTAATCATCGTCATCATGCTGCAGAGCGGCAATGCTGCGGATCTTGCGGGCGCGTTCGGTGGAGCAGGCAGCCAGACGGCATTTGGTCCGCGAGGCGCCGCCACGTTTCTTTCGCGCGCGACCACCTGGTGCGCCATCGTTTTCATGATGACTTCGCTGACCCTCTCTTTTAAGCGCGCGCCGAATCAGGGCACCAGCACGGGCTCGATTCTGGAACAGACTTCGCAGCCGGGCCCTGCGCCGTCGAAACCAGCTGCGGCGCCTCCCGTTCAGGTTCCGGTTCAGCCCGCGCCGCAGGTACCCGCGCCCGCGCCGAACCCGGCTCCCAAGAACTAGCGGCTTCTGTTACAATTTTGGCGTTTACCTCGTCAATGCGGTCGTGGCGGAACTGGCAGACGCACCAGCTTGAGGGGCTGGCGCTCGCAAGAGCGTGGTGGTTCGAATCCACTCGACCGCACCAACATTTTCCGAAGAGAAATCAGGCCGCGTTAGCAGCCGACGCACTCCAAGTTCCTAATCATCCACCCGCCTGTAGCGTTTCCACAATCTTCCTACAAAATCCGGCTACGGTTATATATCATCGCTACCTCGCGCCATTTATGATCCGAAGCAGGAAGCAAGCCCGTGGCTCCGCCGCCCCAGCTTTTCTGCTGGCACTTCTTCTGACTCTGCTGGTGCTTGCGACGGTGTACGTTTTTGCGGCTCACCTCTTTCCGCCTCCGCCACCAATCACTTCGACTGCGCTGCTCGTTGATCGCCAGTACGATCTGACGCTCTATGTCGCAGGCGTTGTGTTCGTCCTCGCGCAACTGGGCCTTGCGTATGCCGTATTTCGATTTCGCGATCGCGGACAGCGCGCGCGGTTCATCCGCGGCAATGTCGCGATGGAAATCCTCTGGACCTCAATTACTTTAATTGTGTTTGTCAGCCTGGCGATCGCCGGTCGCAAAGCGTGGGCGCAGGATCGCTTCACGGAGGCCGGATCGGGAGCGATTCAGATTGAAGTTACCACCACTCAATTCGTCTACACGTTTCGATACCCGGGCCCAGACGGCAAATTCGGCCGGCTCGACCCTCGCCTAGTCAGCGCTCCCACCGGAAATCCACTCGGTCTCGATCCCAACGATCCCGCGAGCGCGGACGACATCGTTGTCCCGACGCTTACCGTTCCGGTCAATCATCCCGTCGAGTTGCTGTTGCGCTCGCAGGACGTGGTCCACAATTTTTTTGTGCGCGAATTGCGCCTGCAGCAGGACTCGGTTCCCGGCATGATGATTCCAGTGCATTTCACGGCCAACCGGATCGGGCAATACGAGATTGTCTGCACGCAACTATGCGGTCTCGGTCACAACACGATGCACAGTTTCTTGAACGTAGTCTCTGAATCCGATTACGAAAGTTTCCTCAAGCGTCAGGCGGCTGCCCAATGAGCGCGCCGCTGGAACCGCCGACGGGTTTCCTGCGCCGCAGCGTCTTCAGCACGGATCACAAAGTCGTCGGCCTACAGTATTTTTTCCTCGCGCTCGCGGCTGTGACGATCGGCATCGTTCTCTCGCTCCTGATGCGCTTCCATCTCGTTTGGCCCGCCGCGCATTTGCCGTTTGTGAGCCGCGGCATCATGACGCCCGAGCAATACCTGGCGCTCGTGACCATGCACGGCACGATCATGATTTTCTTTGTGCTCACGACCGCTCCGCAAGGCGCCTTCGGCAACTATTTTCTGCCCATTCAACTCGGCGCGCCGGACATGGCCTTCCCTCGGCTCAACGTGCTCTCGTTTTGGCTGACTTTGTCGGCTTTCCTTTGCATGCTGGCTGCATTTGCCGTTCCCGGCGGAGCGCCGATTAGCGGTTGGACTGCATATCCCCCGCTCAGCGGCCTCGGCGAAGTGGCGGGACCGGGTGAAGGAACCGGCCAGACGATCTGGATCATCAGCATTCTCATTTTCTGCTTCGCATCGCTGCTGGGCTCGCTCAATTTCATCGCTACCACGATTGACCTCCGCGCGCCGGGAATGACGTTGATGCGCATGCCGCTAACGGTTTGGGCCTGGTTCGTCACCGCGATTCTCAGCCTGCTCGCTTTCAGCGTCCTTCTGGCCGGCGGAATCCTTCTTCTGCTCGACCGTTCGGCCGGCACAAGTTTCTTTCTGCCCGCTGGACTCGTCGTGAACGGTGAAATGCAGGGCCATAGCGGGGGATCGCCGCTGCTGTGGCAGCATCTTTTCTGGTTCTTCGGCCATCCGGAGGTTTACATCGCGATCCTGCCGGGCATGGGCGTCGTGTCGCATGTGCTTGCGAATTTTTCGCGCAAGCCCGTGTTCGGATATCGCGCCATGGCGTTCGCTCTCTGCGCCATCGGTTTTCTCGGCTTTCTGGTGTGGGGCCACCACATGTTTGTGAGCGGCATGAATCCGTATTCGGGACTCACATTTTCGCTGCTCACGATCTCGATCGGCGTGCCCTCCGCGATCAAGACGTTCAATTGGCTTGGGACGCTCTGGGGAGGGAAGCTCCAGTTTCGCACGCCGATGCTCTTCGCTATCGGCTTCGTTTCGTTCTTTATCACCGGCGGACTCTCGGGAATTTTTCTGGCGCAACCCGCAGTGGACACGATGTTGCACGCCACCTATTATGTCGTCGGGCATTTCCACATCGTCATGGGAGTGGCCTCGATCTTTGGAATTTTTGCCGCGACCTACTACTGGTTCCCCAAAATGTTCGGCCGCAGCATGGACGAGACGCTCGGCAAGCTGCATTTCTGGCTTACTTTTGTTGGCGCGTACTGCATTTTCATGCCGATGCATTTCGTGGGTATCGCCGGAGGAATTCGCCGCTATGCGGATTCGACCGGCGCCAAATACCTCGCCGCGCTCCAGCCGTTGCACGAATTCATGACCATCGCGGCATTCGTCACGGCCGCGGCGCAGCTGATTTTCTTTTGGAATTTTTTCCGAAGCCTGAAGAAGGGCGCGCCCGCATCCGCAAATCCGTGGAACGCGACGACTCTCGAATGGGCTACGTCGTCACCGCCACCGCCGGACAATTTTGGCGGCGAATTTCCGAGCGTCTATCGCGGGCCATACGAGTACAGCGTACCGGGCGAAGCGGTGGACTTCTTGCCGCAGAATCTAGCGCCCGGCAGGTGTCGCTCGCAGCGGCGCGGCGGCGACCGGAGCAATTCCGCAGCGAGCCTACCTCACTGGAACGATCATGCTCCTCGCCGGTGTGCTCATGTTCTTCATGGCACTGGTCAGCGCGGAGATCGTTCGCAGGGGGTTTCTCAAGCGATTGGCAGGTGCTCGATTTGCCGTGGCGCATTCTCGCGCTGAGCACGGCCATCCTGTTGGCGAGCAGTCTCACTCTCTATCGCTCCCGCAAACGCCTGCTCGCCAATGACGACGCCGGATTTCGCCATTGGTGGAACGTCACCGCGATCCTGGGAGTGTTCTTTCTCGCGGGACTTGGAATCTCCTGGCGCCAGCTCGCAGCCGCGGGTATCGGCATCGCGACGAATCCCAGCAGCAGCTTTTTCTATGTATTTACGGCTGCGCACGCGATCCACGTGCTAGCAGGCGTCGTGGTTCTGCTCGCGGTCGCATTCCGCGCCCCTGCGCCATCTGACTCGCGAGCTACGATTGCCGGCGTCGTCTCAACCTATTGGCACGCAATCAACGGCCTCTGGATTTTGCTTTTCCTGTTCCTGCTGCTCGAGAAGTAAGCTGCAAGGGAGAATCGAAATGTTCGGCCAAGGGTGCAAAACGAGGAATAAATGGGCCGCCGCGGGCGCCGCCTGCTCCGGCGATACTTGCGCTGGCGGCACCGCGCGCGGTGGCGCAGGGTTGCGCCATGTGTTACCAGACGGCCGCAGCCTCCGGCGCGCCCGGCCGCGAAGCCCTTCGCCACGGCATCCTATTACTCCTGCTGCCCGCCGCTAGCCTATTTATCGGCATCTTCGGTCTCATCTATCGTCGTCGAAATCAGGCCCGATAGGGCTCTCAACCCGCATGGCAGTCTGCCCCAGCTGGACACCGCGTCCGCCGTGTCGACCCCCTCGAAGCAATATGATCTTTAGCAGTGCAATTTCCTCCCTTCTATTGTTTTTGGTATACAAGCTGAAAATTCGTCATTTGGTTGCTCAATTTATTCTCGTATCTCATTGAATGTATGTATATTAAGACATTAATGCAGGGCGGGTGTTTTTTGGTCTATCAGTTGCTATTCAGATTGCATAACGGGAGGCTAGCCAGCTCCTTGAAGCGCTGTGTTTCGGCCGTTTTTGTGAGTCGCGTCCGTAAGACCGTCGACCAAGAGCGACACCTAAGTTGAAATATCCGGGTTCGTATAGGGGGATAGAGATGCGGAATTGGATCTTTGTAGCGTTTGCCTTGTTGTTGGTCTTGTGCGTTGTTCCGGCGGTCACGAATGCCCAGAGCGTTGCGTCCGTTACCGGAACTGTCATCGACAACTCCGGCGCGGCGGTTCCCGGCGCCTCAATCGTCTTGATTGACACTCGCACCAACAACTCCTACTTTGGCAAGACGGCAAGCGACGGCACCTATCGGATCGCGGATCTCCCACCCGGCCCCGGCTATTCTCTGACGGTCAAGAAAGACGGGTTCCAGATTTTTTCCGTCAATGGTCTCTACTTGCCTGTGGCCACCGCGACCACGCAGGACGTCAAGTTGGAAGTGGGTACCCTCAGCCAGAAGGTTGAGGTAACGGCCCAGGGCTCGGTCACTCTCGATACGACCGACACGCAAATCGGCAACAACTTTGACATGCACGCCGTCGAGAGTCTGCCGAATGAATTCAGGGATGACCCCGCCAATCTCTTGCGCCTCGAACCAGGAGTCGTCAGCGCGCAGCAGTCTGCTGGCCCGACATCGGGCCCAGGAGCCATCGACCCTAACCTTACCAGGGACGGCTCTGTGGCCGGCTCACGCGCCGATCAGGGCAATATCGTCGTGGACGGAATTGACGCCACCAGTATCTCCAGTGGATTTGCGTTTACGACCACAGGCGAGGTTCCCGTCGAGGCAATTCAGGAATTCAATACGCTGGTAGCGAACCCAACGCCTGCGTACGGCGGCCGGGGTGGAGCGCAAACCCTGATCACGACCAAGAGTGGTTCGAACACTTGGCATGGCACCGCCTACGAGTACAATCGTACCGCTGCCACCGAAGCGGATAGTTTCTTCAGCAACCTATCCGGCATACCTCGCACGGCCCTGGAGCGGAACCAATTCGGCGGCAATGTCGGCGGCCCGGCCTGGAAAAATAAGCTTTTCTTCTTCTTTGAGTATGACGGTCGGCGGGATAATTCATCCGCGGTTGCAACTGACACCGTACCCTTCCCGCATGTGGAGAATGGCCAGCTTGCGTACATCAACAATAGCCAAGACACGAACCCGAACAACCCGTGCCTCAGTGCCCATCTAACCCTCGCGGATACGCCAACTCCCTGCATATCGTTTACTCCGGCAGGCAACAGTTCAATTCCGGGTAGCGTGGCTGCGCTCGATCCATGCTCGAACCCGGCCGCCAATTGCGCAGTCAACACGCCAGGCTTCCAGGCCCCCGGCCTCGATCCCACCCTGACTAGCATCTTCCAGACCCGGTATCCGAAGCCCAATGATCTTTCCGCGGGAGATGGCATCAACACGGCCGGTTTCATCTTCAACTTTCCCAATGGCTTTAAGGAAAACAACTACCTGGCTCGAACCGATTTCAATATCAACAACAACAATAAGCTCTTCATCAGATTCGACTTTGTGAATGCCGTGAGTGTGCTGGCCGCTCCTGAATTTCCGACGGATCCACTGACCGCACCCAATATAGACAGGGATCGTGCCTGGGTGATCGGTGAAACTTGGACCGTTAATGCGAATCTGATCAATCAATTCACGTATGGCGAAACCCGCGAGAACACCTTTCAGCCGATTTTGTTCAATCCCTCGCCCGCCTTTTTTGAGTTGTCCTTCGACGACGGTCTCACGACGCCGTACTCTCGCGGGACTGCGTTCACGCAGATCACTCCGGAACCGACCTTCCGCGACGATGTCACGTGGGTCCACGGCAAGCACACGTTTGTGTTCGGAGCAGAATATAACCCGATAACAATCGCGGACGGGATCACCAACGACTTCAACTTCGTTCAGAATGGATTCGGTGGCTTCCTCACGGGTCTTCCTGCGGCTCAAGAGCCCGCCGACCTTTCGACGGCCCAACAGGCAATTGCGAACTGGGAGGGTGCTTTTGTCGGCGGTTTGGGCTCCATATTCGACGAACAAGACTCCGTTAACTTCACCAAAAACGGCACAGCACTTCCTGCCGGCTCTAAGGTGGCCCATGACTATCGCCTTAACGAGTATGCAGGTTATTTTCAGGACTCATGGAGAATCCGCCCCAGTTTGACCATCACGGCAGGCGTCCGCTATCAGTACCAGAGTGTTCCCTATGAAGTGCACGGCGTTGAGGCACTCGTCCTAAACACCAACTTCCGTTCGGTCGTAGATACGCGCGTGGCCAACGGTTTGGCGGGCATTGCGTCTCCAACCTCCACTCCGCTTCTTACTTATTCGCCGGGGGGACCGCTAAACCACGCCCCGGGGTACTATCCCCCGGACCGCCATGATTTTTCACCGCGAATTGGGCTGGCGTGGAATCCTTCCTCCCACGACGGGCTCCTCGGCAAGATCCTTGGCGATCGTAAGACTGTAATACGAGCGGGAGGCTCGATTATTTGGGACGAAACGGTGATCAACAACGTCATTGCCCTGGAGAATCAGGGGGACTTCACTTTTGGCGGGCAGTTTTCTGAGAACTTTGGTACCAAGGGGAACAACCTGGCTTCTGTGGAGTTCGAGCCACGCTTGAATTCCCTAACCGCAGCGCCGGCGCCACCTCCGACGATAACGTTTCAGAGCCCGGTTACGCCTCCTTTCTCCGTCTTCAGCGGCGAGGGCGTGACTGACCAATTCACAACGCCTTACTCGATCATCGCCTCTCTCGGCTTTCAGCGAGAGTTGCCGGGCGGATTGCAATTGGAGGCCGATTACTATGGGAATTTCAGCCGGAAGCTGTTTGTGATCTCCGACGCGGGCCAGTTCATCGATTTCACCGATCCAGCGTCCGGCCAAACCTTGGTTCAAGCGATTACTAAAATGGAAATTGCAGCGCAAGCGGGTGCAACTAGTGTGGCGCCGCAGCCGGCTATCGAGGATATAGACGGTCCGGGCGCGACAGCGTTTATCTATAGCAATAACACCTTTGCCCTCTCGAGGGGGAGCACCGGAGGGGTGGCGTTTGGGAACTTCCCCACAAACATTGGCTACACCCCCCAGTTCGACGTCAACCCCTTTGGCACAAATCAGGGCTCTTCGTCCTACAACGCGCTCTTTGTGACGCTCCGCAAGCACCTTTCGAACAACTTGCAATTTGACTTCAACTACACCTATTCGCACGCGATTGACAACAACTCGACCGTCCCACACTCAAATGGCAACTTCGAGCAGGGTGTCACATCAATCCTGTGCAATGCTATTGACACACACGCCTGCCGGGGCAACGCCGAGTTCGACGCGACACACGCAATCACTGCACTATTTGTGTACGATCTTCCTTTCGGTCGCGGACAGGCCTTGGGTCGGAATGTCGGCTGGTTTGTGAACGAAGCAATTGGCGGGTGGGAAATTTCTGGAATTGAGAGCTGGCGCACGGGACTGGCTTTTACGATGCAGGATGGGGTCGCCAGCACGACCAGTCTGGCCGCGGATGCCGGCGATATATTCGTCGGGCCGAGATCAGCCCTGGCTGAAGGCATCCATAACACAGGAACCCCGGGCAATCCACAGATTGAGTTCTACAAGAATCCGACGGCCGCTGTTAATGCGTTTGTACCGAATCTAGGTATGGAAACCGGCACTCGCGACAACTTGCGTGGCCCGCACTTTTCAAACTTTGATGCGGCCGTATCCAAGAACTTCCCATTGTGGAACGAGAGGTATCGGCTGCAATTCCGGGCGGAGGCCTACAACGCCTTCAACCATACGAACTTCGGTATACCCAACGCCACTGAAACCGCCGGCCCTGCGTTTGGCCTACTCAACACAGAGGCCGGGTCGGAACCCGATCGCGTCATGCAGTTCGCTCTGCGGTTTGACTTCTAAAGCCGCGCGGCAAGAAAGCAATTCGGGCGGGCCTCGCACTTTGGGGCCCGCTCTTTATTTGGGGATTCGTCGTCTTATGCGGAGAGGGAAACTACACAGTCTGCAGTTGTGTCAGCCGGAAGGGATCGCCCGTCTTGTCGTGCAGTTCGCGCCAGAGCTTCTCCGGCTGGGCCATGAATACCTCAACGACGCGCGGATCGAACTGTTTCCCTGAAAACCTCTGAATCTCTTCGCGCGCCGCGGATATTGGCAGCGCCTTTCGATACGGCCGGTCGGAAATCATCGCGTCCAGCGTGTCGGCCACCGCGAATATTCTGGCCCCGATAGGTATCTGCTCGCCTTTCAGACCGCGCGGATAGCCGGAGCCGTCGTAGCACTCCTGGTGCGAGAGCACGATTTCGGCGGCTTCCTTCAGAAATGGAATTCTCTCCAGCACAGCGAACCCGATGTCGCAATGCCGGCGCATGATTTCGCGCTCTTCCGCGGTCAGCGGTCCGGGCTTCGTAAGGATGCTGTCGGGAACTCCCATCTTGCCGATGTCGTGGAGGAACGCGCCGCGGGCAATGTGGCGCAGCAGCCCCTTCTCGACTCCCATCGCCCTCGCGATCGTGATCGTAAATGCCGTCACACGCTGGCAGTGCCCTTCGGTTTCCGCGTCTTTGGCGTCCAGCGCGCCACCCAGCGCCTCCAGCGTGTAGTCGTAGGATTGTTCCAGGTCCTGCAGCGCGATCGAAAGCTGTTGCGTGCGCTCGGCGACGAGTTGCTCCAAGTCGCTTTGATACGTACGGTTCTCGAGTACTAGTCCCCGATGCTCCAGCGCGCGCCGGACGCTCAGGTAAAGCTGATCCTTCTCGAACGGCTTCAAAATGTAGTCGTACGCGCCGGCGCGAATGGCCTCAAGAGCGATCGAAATGTCATGCATGGCCGTGACCATGATCACGGGCACGTCCGGATCGTCCAGGCGTAGCTCGCTCAGCAGCTTCAACCCGTCCATTTCCGGCATCACGATGTCGCTGAGTACCAGATCGAACGTATCTTTGCGGAAAGCCTCGAGGCCTAGCTTGCCGTTCGACGAGGTTGTGCACTGGAAGCCCTGCGCATCCAGCAGGGTCGAAATAACCTCGCGAATAGCCTCTTCGTCGTCTACAACTAGGATTTTTTCCTTAAGCATGGGCGCTCCGTCCGATAAGCCATTATAAGGCACGGCACACTGCGCCGGAGCGTTTGTTGCCGTATCTAATAACCGTGTGCTAGGTTTCACAATGGCTCTTTAATATCCCCATTTTGATTGCCGAGCGTTCTGTAGTGCGGCCCCGTGTCACTCGCATAGGCCCCAATGACGTTTGCATCCAACCCGGGATTCCTCGCCGTTGCCTTCATGGAGGGCTCTGCCGCCTTCATTCTGCTGGTCTTGTATTGGTTACTGGTGCCCGGCTTTCCGGCGAAGTTCTTCCGGTACTGGCTAGCCGGTTGGACTGTGTACGTTGCCCTGGAGGGCCTGCGCATCTATTCTCTATGGCGCGGCGGCTCCAATGATCCTCGTTTTGTCCCTGAGCTTTCAGTGTTGGCGGCGGCGCTGTTCTTTGCAGCGGTTCTCGAATGTCTTGCGCTGGGAAAGACGCTGAAGTACCTGTGGCCGTTGGGCGGGATTGTCGCCAGCCTGTTTATCGCCCTGGGTTCGGTTCCGAATATGTCGCACCTTCAGCGGGACGCGGAATCGCTGTTTGAATGCCTCCTCTACCTCACTGCCGGCTGGCTCTTTTGGCGATCGCAGGCGCAGCACCGCGGCGTGGGATGGAAGCTGCTGGCCGGAGGCCTCCTTCTGCGCGGCCTCCACGGGTTGGATCGGTCGGATTGGGCGGCACACTCGATCGGATTGTTCCGTGTCTCGTTCGAAGGCCTGTTTGGAATCATGATGGGCATCGCGATGGCCGTCCTGGTTCTGGAGGCGGGCCGCGTTCGCACCGAAGACCTCAACGAAAAATTGCGGCGCTTGGCGCTGATTACGGCTGAGGCCACTCAGTCCTCCAGAGTGGACGATGCACTCCAGGGCGTTTTGCGCCATCTTGTCGAAAGCCTGGGTGCAAGTCACGGACTTGTATTCCTGCTCGATGATCCTGCCCAACCCACCACGCTGGCGATCCGAGCTTCGGTTGGTTTGAGTGACAGATTTCGCAAGCAAACCGGGCGAATTTCTCCCGCCGAACCTTGGGTGCAGGACGTGCTCCAACGGGAAGCGCCTTTTGCTTCCTACCGTGACGTCACGGACGCAACCGTACATCGATGGATGGAAGCGGAAAAGCTCGACTCGCTCGTCCTCGTTCGCATTCCCGGAAAAACCGGTCCGCTCGGTATGCTCGGTATTGGCTCTTCCGTCCCGCGCTCTTTCGAGACCGAAGAAGAGCACTATCTTGTGAATGTCGCCAACCTTCTCGGACTAACGGTTGAAAACGTCGCCCTGTTCGAAAGCGCCGCGGCTTCCCGCAGGCAGTGGCTGGATACGTTTGATTCCATCGATGATTTAATCCTGGTCCACTCGCTCGATGGCCGCATCATTCGCGCCAATCGTCCGCTTGCCCAGCATCTCGAAGTGGAACCGGAAGCCCTGGTGGGTCGACCGGTGCGCGATGTCCTTCGTCAGGGCAGTGTTGTTCCGTGGGTTCGGTGTCCTTATTGTGAAGGCGCAGCGGGAAAGGCCGAGACGATCGATCCCTCGTTCGGGGGCTATTTTCTGGCCACCGATTCCGCTCTCCATGATTCCGAAGGCGGGCGCTTGGGAACGATTCACGTCCTCAAGGATTTCACCAGCCGGCGCCAGGCCGAAAATAAGTTCCGCACGCTGTTTGAAAAGGTTCAGGAAGGCGTTTTCATCTCGACGCCCGAAGGGCGTTTCGTGGATTTCAATGACGCCTTCATGCGTATCCTCGGTTACGAGAGCCATGACGATTTGCTTCGGGCGGATCTTCCCGCGCAGCTTTATGTTGACCCAGCCGATCGCGAACGCCGGCAGCGCCTCCTGCAGGAATACGGCGAGGTCGTGGACTTCGAGTTTGACTTCCTCCGGCTCGACGGCGAAGTTCGCACCGCCCATGAATCAAGTTTTGCCACTCGAGACGACTCCGGCGCCGTGGTCGCGTATCAGGGCTTCCTGCTCGATATCACCGATCAGAAGCAGGCGGAAATCGACGTTCGCCGCCGCAATCGCGCCCTGCTCGCGCTTAATGCCATCGGCGAATTGCTGGGTCAGGCCGTGGCGATGGAGGATGGCCTGACGGCTGCGCTTCTGAAAATTACGGAACTGTTTGCCGTCAGCGCGGCCGCGGTCTATTTCCTCGATCAGCCCACGCGAGTCCTCAAGCGCGCGGCCGCGGTGGGCTATCAATCCGAATCAGCACGCAGGAATGCTCCGATGCAAATTTCCGCAGGCCTGATTGACCAAATTCGCCAGGCTCGCGCCACATTGCTTTCCGGCTCCCTTCCTGCTCTCCCGGAGGAAATTCGCGATCTGCACCACAAGGAGAATATCCAGGTTTCACAAGTCGTCGTCCTCTGGGCCAAGGACCGCATCATGGGCATTCTGGTCGTCGGCAATCGCGAGATGCGGCCCTTTTCGACAGCTGAATTAAATTTGCTCTCGGCCGTCGGCAACCAGATCGCCGCGACCATTGATAAATCTCTGCTGCTCGAGAAGACCCGCGAGGCCTACGACACGCTGCGCCGCACTCAAGAGCAGCTCTTGCAAAGCGAAAAGATGGCTGCCGTGGGACAACTGATCTCTGGCGTCGCGCACGAACTCAACAATCCGCTCACGGCGATTCTCGGTTATAGCCAGCTCCTGAAATCGGAGCAATTCGTCCACCCGCGCGGTGCGGACTACCTCGAAAAGCTCTATAAGCAGGCGCAGCGCACGCACCACATCGTGCAGAATTTGCTCAGTTTTGCGCGCCAGCAGAAACCTCATCGCGCGCCGGTGCAGCTCAATCAGATTTTGGAAGACACGCTCGTTCTTCGTGAATTCGATATGAAGCTTCACAACATCGTAATTCACCGGGAATTCGATCCTCGCCTGCCCATGACCGCCGGGGATTTCCATCAGCTGGAGCAGGTTTTTCTGAATCTCCTGAATAATGCGGTGGACGCCGTTCAGGAAAAAGGCGCCTCGGGCGAGATTTGGGTTCGCACGGCGGCGGTCGGCCAGCGCCTCTGCGTTGAGGTCACCGATAGCGGTCCCGGTGTTACGAATCCGCACAAGATTTTCGATCCCTTTTACACCACGAAACCGGTTGGCAAGGGCACGGGCCTCGGCCTCAGCATCTGTTACGGCATCGTGAAGGAGCACGGAGGCGAAATTCAGGTTCGGAATTCACCGCCGCGCGGCGCCACGTTTAGCATCTCATTGCCGCTGTCGGGTGAATCTTCGGTGGCGTCGAACGAACCGGTTTCTCGCCGGGCGCATTCGATGCCGGGCACAATCTTGCTGGTTGACCAGGAAGAAGCCCTTCTACTGCTCGAACAGGAAGTGTTAGCTTCTAGCGGAGCCACGGTGAAAGTAGCCCGCACCGCGGAGGAAGCGATCGAAATTCTGAAACGTGATTTTGTGGATGCCGTGGTTGCAGACATCAATCTGCCTGGCGAGACCTCGACCGCCGGCCTATACCGTTGGATCAAGGAGAATCGCTTGGATCTTGCCACGCGCATCGTCTTCACCGCATCCAACGCAGGCGATGCCGCCGCCTACGTTCTTCGGAATGCGGGCTGTCCGGTTCTCGCCAAGCCATTTCCCGTCGAAGAATTTTGCAAGACCGTCCAATCGGTTCTCGCCGGTCCTGTCACCAGCAACTCCCGCTCGTAAAACTCGGCGAAGTCCGGGTTGCCGGTCCTCTAAATCAGTGTTGTGCGATTTGGATGACTTGCACTCAGGCATTCGTCTACCTATGATGGATTTGTGAGCTTTCATTGGAGCGAGGACCTTGAACTGAGGCGAGCCCGGCGCCGGGTTTGTCGATTCACGTCGCGCGTGATACTGGCGGTTCTCGTTTCGGGATTCGTCTTGGCGATCCCGGCAACATCCGTTCCGGCGGCGGATGGTTCGCAGGTCGCAGCGGCGCAGAATCCGGAATTCCTCAAGGCGGCGGATGAGGTGCTCGAGCGGATGAGCGTGATTCTTCATCTGCCGATCAAGCAGCCGTTGAAAAAAAGCCTCCGCTCGAAGCAGGAAATCCGCGCTTACCTGATCCAGGCGGACAAGGAAGACAAGGACGATGCGCAGCGTTACGCCGACGCGAAGTCTTTGGAAGCCTTTGGCCTGATACCGAAAAACTTTCCGCTCGATTCTTTCATGCTCGATGTCCTCACCGAACAGGTCGCCGGCCTATACGACCCGAAGGCGAAGGAGTTTTACATCGCCGATTGGATTCCAGCGGATGAGCAGCGCGACGTGATGTCCCACGAACTGACCCATGCGCTTGAAGATCAATCGTTCGACGTGGATCCTTGGATCAAGGCCGCGCGCCCCAATGACGACGCGGAACTCGCCCGCGATTCCGTGAGCGAGGGCACAGCGCTCGCAGCCATGCTCGACTACTCGCTGCGGGATCAGCACCTCAGCGTTCGTGAAATCGGCGACGTGACGGCGCTGATTCGACCCGGCGCGGTCGAGGAGATGGACAAGGATTCGAACCTGGCGAAAGCGCCGATTGTGATCCGCGACGGCCTGCTCTTTCCGTATCTCGCGGGTACTTCTTTTTCCCAGCAGTTCCTGAAGGCGCATACGGGCTGGCAGGATCTCCATCTGTTGTTCGAACGTCCGCCGGTTTCGACGCAGCAGATCATGCATCCCGATTTCTACCTCAAGGATGTCGGCCCGGCCAAGGTGACCCTGCCGAAGCTGAAAGGGATCGTTCCGGCGGATTGGAAACCGCTCGAAGAGAACGTGATGGGTGAATTTGGCCTGGAAGAAATCCTGAAACAGTTTCTCGATCCCGCGCGGGCCGCGCAGCTTGCGCCCTCGTGGGACGGCGACCACTACGCGCTTTTTGAGGACGCAAAGACGAAGGATTCGCGGCTCGTGTTCTTGCTCGCGCTCGAAACCACGGATGACGCGGCGCGGTTTTTCGGCCAGTACAGCGAAGCACTCGAAATGAAATATGCGTCGCGCACGCAGCTTTATCGCCGTCCGAATTTCTTTCAGTTTCAGACCGATACGGGCGGCGTTTTCCTGCGATGCGTTGACCTGCAATGCATCACGGTTGAAGGCGCCACGCGCCAGACGTATGACGCGATCAACCGTGCCCTCGGCTGGCCGCCCGCGCCGGGTCCGGTTGAGGCAACTCCCTCCGTCGCACAAATTCCGAATTCAGCAGTTCGCGTCGCGCGCTAGAATTTCTCCGATGGCGTTCTTCGACATGCCGCGCGTTCCCGAACCTGAAGTGATGGATGATTCGGCCGAGGTAGAGGCATATTCCTCGGCTGCCGCGCAGGCCTATCTCAACACGATAGACGATACGCTGGTCGAGCACGCGCTAAGGCTCATCAAGGGACGCGAGCGCGAGCGGGGCCGCGCGCTGGACATCGGCACGGGCCCCGGACAAATCGTCATCAAGCTCGCGAAGCGCCTGACGGAATGGAAATTCGTAGGCGTGGACCGGTCGCCGGGGATGATTGCGCAGGCGAAAGCGAATCTCGCATTCGCGAGTGGGCAACTCGCCGGGCGCGTCGAATTCCAGGTGGCGGACGGAAACCGCCTCCCATTTCCGGACGGCAGCTTCGATCTCGTCATTTGCAATTCGGTTCTGCATCATCTCGCCGAGCCGGAAAAACTGCTTTCCGAAATGTCGCGGCTCGTGAATTCGGGCGGCGCGATTCTGCTTCGCGATCTTCGCCGGCCCGGCCGCTTCGCGTATCCACTGCACGTCCGTTGGCACGGTCGCCACTATTCCGGCGTGATGTACCGGCTCTACTGCGATTCCGTGCGCTCGGCCTACACCGTGCCGGAACTCAAACGGATGCTCGATTCCGCGGCGCTTCCGCGCACGCACGTATTCGAGCACCGCTCCACGCACATCGGCCTCGAACGTCCTATCACTTCGTGAGCCGACTTTTTCGCCGCGCGCGTCGTGCCAAGTTGTCCTGTGAAATGTTTAGTCGTTGAATGCCGCGTCGGCGGCGACGCCCCTCTGGATGACCATCACGGTTTGGTCGTCCACGGGACGGCGGCCGGATGAGTGTTTCTCGACATCGGCCACGCAAGCCGCGACCAGATCTTTCGGTTCCCAGCCGTGCCGACCGGCGGTCGCGCGCGATATTGCGGCGATTCCATATTCCTCACCGGAATTGTCCCGCGCTTCCGAAATGCCGTCGGTGTAAAGTAGCAAACTGTCTCCCGGCTCGAGGCGCACACGGCGTACGGTGTAGCTGCTCGTCGAAAACATCCCCAGCGGCAATCCGGTGGCCTCCAGACTCGTTACGCCATTTTTCGAGGCCAACAAAACCGGAAAGTGGCCCGCGCTGGCAATTTCAATCTCACCGGAGTGGCCGGCGCGTCCGCAAACGAGTGTGGCGTACTGCCCGGCAATGGTGCTCTCGCAAAACATGCGATTGGCCATTTCCATCAGCCGGTCGAGCTCCATTCCGATGCCGGAGAGAGCGCGAAACATTGCATGAAGGTGCGTCATCAGCAGCGAGGCCGCAACTCCCTTGCCTGTAACGTCGCCGAGCAGGAAAATCATTTTTCCGTCCTCGCCCGCACCCGGAATCAAGTCGCAGTAATCTCCGCTCACAATTCCCGCGGGCCTGTACAGATAGTGGACCCGCCAATCGCGATAGCGCACATCGGTCTGAGGGAGCAGCCCGCGCTGAACGCGCGAGGCAAGCTCGAGATCGCGTTCCAGAGCGCGCTGTTCGTCGCTGCTCAGGCAATCGAGGCACAAGCGTGCGAGGGGATCGATGATCAGGCGTTCCTGCTCCACTGAACCGTGACACGCATCGCAGGTCCCGAACGTTCCTTCCTCCATGTTTCGGATCGCGAGGTCCACATCCGCGAGAAGCTTGCGGAAGGGGGCGGACGTGCCGGGCGCGTCGGTCAGGGGAATCGTCGAGATCGCGACTCTGAGGCTATCGCGCCGTTTTTCGAGTTGTTCGCGAAGATATGGATCGCTGATTCCGGCCATGGTTTTGTTGTCCGTCTCCGAGATTCTCGCGGTCTGGGTTGCTGCGCTATCCGATTCTGGCATGGAATTTTCCCCCGTCTATTCGATCTTGATTAGATTCACCGGCGCCCGCGCGGGATTCCGATTCCACTCCATCCAGCAGGCTGCGGGCGAACTTGCGCTCGAGGCGCACGAGCCGCTTTTCGAACTGGGCCCGGCGCTGGCGATAGGCGGCCGACGGAATTGTGCCCAAGCGATGGGCGTTGCGCAGTTCGAGCAAGGCTTTACGCGCAAGTTCCGCGGCCCGATGCGGCTCGCGGGCACGGTGTTCAAAATGAATCGCCAGCTGTTCGTAGGCTTCGAATCCCTCGCGCGAATTTCCCAGCATGCTTTCCCATAGTTCTTGCGCGAGTTCTAGGTCTCCTTCGCGCTTCGCGAGACGGGCGAGCGAGCTTCGCGCCGCGCGATCGGTTTCCCGCGGCAGGGCGAGAGCGATAGATTGCTGGTACAACTTTCGCGCGCGGACAGAATCGCCGCGCCGCTCGCAAATGCGCGACACGCCGAAAAGCTCAAGCCCGTCGTGCCCGTAAGTTTCCGGATTGCCGAGGAGCGAAAGAGTGCGGGTGGCCAGCGCGGCAAGTCCACGAAGGTCCATTTGATTGTGGTGGAAGATCGGGACGAGCGGCTCGGGCGGCCCGCCGCGCAGATATTCGAAATAGATTTGGGGAATCATGGCCGACACCATGTCCGCGCCGCGATTCCAACCGAGGACGTGAAGCTCAAGTTCCGCCAGGCGCACCGATCCGATTCGCAGGCGCCAAAGATTTCGCGCCGGATGCAGAAAATCGAGATGGGCGCGCGGAACAGGGGCGCGAATGCATCGAGTCATCCGGTAGCGTGTTTCGAGCAGCGGCCAGTCGAAGGATTTCCCGTTGAAGGTAACCAGGACGGGCCGCTCCGCCGATGCGCTCGGCCAGCGCCAACAGCACGGAATGCTCGTCGCTGTAATCGCGCATGAAGAATTGCTCGACTTCAAGTCCGCCGGCGTCCCACCAGGCGACGCCAATTAGAAACGGGTACGTGCCCGTGCCTCCGGCGAGGCCGGTCGTTTCTGTATCGAGGAAGAGCCACTGTCGCGGGTCCGCGATTTCCCTGGGCGCGCCGGGCGCCATCAGGCGCAGCGCATCGGAATTCAGCTCGCCATCGGGAACGGCGAGATCGGGGGCGCTGGCCACGGGTTCCGAGAACCATTTCCGGAGCGCTAGATGCTCGCCGAACTTGTTGCTCCTGACCGAGGCTGCGAGAATTTCGGCCAAGCCCGCGGCTCCCTCCGGAATATCGGGGGAGTGGCCCCGCGGAGTGGCATCGACCGTGCCGGGCGCGGAGGCGGTCTTGCCACGCGAGGGCGCAGGCTGAAGGGCCTTGAGCCGGCCGAGGAGGCGCGAAATGGTCATGGACGAGGGCCTTGGAGGACAGAAAACTCGGGCGGCGTGAGTATTAAAAGGTGTGTCACTTCGTGAGGTACCGGATCCTTTGTTTTCATGGGGTTGCACGGAAACTTACTCGACACGTGTGTCGAGTAAATGAGCGGCAATTTGGGGGTCTTGAGTGGTGACGGGTGACTCGCGTTTCGTGTCCCGTGAGGGGATACGCGCGAATGGGCAGCGCGGTGCCAAGCACGTTTGCCGGGCACGGCATGCCGTGCCCCTACAAAGAAACGGCAAATCTGCGCCGAATGGGCAGCGCAGTGCCACGCACGTTCGCCGGGCACGATATATCGTGCCCCTACCCAACCGTCGCGGCTGACCACTGAACTCGAACTCTGGCGAGAATAGGCAGCGCGATGCCAAGGATGCTTGCCGGACACAGCATGCTGTGCCCCTACGTCCGATCTCACTTGCGGCATTTCATCGTGCTCCTTGCACTCGTTGGCACGTTAGCATTCGCGAAAGTCGAAAAATGAAGAAGCGCCTGTGGACTTTTCCGGGGCGCTGGCCAGCCCCCTGCGCCAGGGCTGAAGCCCGCTTCCTCTCGCGATCTTTTTCGTGGGGCTGAAGTCCCACGCTTCCACCGGCGAAACCGTTTCCTTCTGACGCTCGCGCTCAGGAGCACAGGCGCTCCAGAATCGCGAGGGCGGCTTCCTTGGTGCGCTCACTTTTCATTCCTGCGGGACCCACGCAGGATGGACAGCCGCTGTCGCAAGGGCATGAGGCGATCAGCTCGCGCGTGCGTTGCAGCAAGAGTTCGTGAACGCGATAGAGCGGTTCACTAAATCCGATGCCGCCGGGATACGCGTCGTAGAGATACAGGTTGGGCTCGAAATATTCTTTCGTCTCAGCCGGATCGTTCACCGCCGTGGAAAATTCCTGCCACTCGGTTTCGACGCCCGGGCTTGCGGGGCGTTCGCCGACCGCGGTGCCCAGATCGCGCCGGTCGCACATCAGCAGGAGCGTGGCCATGGATTCGAGCGCGTGCAACAGGCCGAAGATGCCGCTTTGGCGTTCTGAGAGCGAGAAGGGAAGGTTGGTGAGCAGTGAGCGCCCGAGCGTGATCCAGAACGCGGTTGTGTGCATTTCGTTTTCGGGAAGCTCGAGCTTGCCGTCGCCGACATTTTCGTTTGTGAAGAATTTGATTTTCTTGAAACCGATGACCTGCGAGCGGACTAGGACGTCTCCGTGGGCGCGGGAGGAAGACGAAGCAGAGGAGCCTCTGACCTCAGGGGTTAAAACCCCTGAGGTGGGAGCGCCTTCCGGCACGGCTGAAGCCGTGCCCTGACGAGGTTCGTCCGGAGAGGCAACAGCGTCGAGGCCCTGCGCTCGGAATGATGTATTTGATATACGAGACTCTTCGGCGATTTCTAGGACGCGGACTTGGGTGTAGCGGATGGCGTCCGTGTAGTAGTCAATGTTCACGCGGCGGACGTAGGCCTTGCGTTGGTCGAAATCGAGGCGGTCCACATGATATTGCTGGCCCTGGTGCAGGTAGATTGCTTTCGGGTGCACGGTTGTGAGCGCGGAGGAGAAATCCACTTCGCCGATCACTTCGGGCGCGCCTTTCTTGCCGCCGGTGGTATTGCCGTCGTCTTCGACCGACGCGTGAATGATGACGAAATTGTCGGACGTCACAGAACGCAAACTTACAGTGTCCGCGGGGTACGCTTCCTGCACCCAGTGCCAGTTGGCGCCGCTGCGGTGCAGGAATCCGGCTTCCGCGAGGAGTTCGCAGAGATTCTGGACGTCCACAGCACCGAATTTGTCGCTCAGGCGCAATCGGCAGCTCGAACGCAGCGCACTTGAGGTGATTGACGAGAATCTCGAGATTGTCCGGCTGAACGTAGGCGTGCTCAGGGGACCGGCCGAAGAAATAATCCGGATGCTGAACGATGAACTGATCGAGCGGCGCGGAAGACGCGACGAGCACGGCGCACGAAGTGCCGCTGCGACGTCCGGCGCGACCCGCGCGTTGCCAAGTGGATGCAATCGAACCGGCGTAACCGGCCATCACGCAGGCGTCGAGCGAGCCGATATCAATTCCCAATTCGAGAGCGTTGGTGGCCACGACACCGCGAACGCGGCCTTCGCGCAGGCCGCGCTCGATCTCGCGGCGTTCGCCGGGCAGATAGCCGCCGCGATAGCCGCGGATGGGTTCCGCGCCGCCGGGTTGCGCGGGATTGGCCTGCTGCAGATACGTGAGCAGCACTTCGGTATGCAGGCGGCTATTGGCGAAGACAATTGTTTGCAATTTGCGGGAGAGGAGTTCCTTGGCAACGCGCGTCGTCTCGGTGAGATAGCTGCGGCGAATGCCGAGGTTGCGATTGACCATTGGCGGATTGTAGAAGACGAAAAGTTTTTCAGCGGCGGGCGCGCCGTTTTCTTCGATGGTGGCGACTTCGCGCTCCGTCAATTGACCGGCTAGCTCGCCCGGATTGGCAATCGTGGCCGAGCAGCAAATGAATTGAGGGCGCGAGCCGTAAAATTCCGCGATGCGCGCGATGCGGCGCAAGACGTTGGCGAGATGGCTACCGAAAACCCCTCGATAGGTGTGGAGTTCGTCGAGGACGATGTAACGCAGGTTCTCGAAGACGCGCGTCCACTTGGTGTGGTGCGGCAGAATACCGGTGTGCAGCATGTCGGGATTCGTGAGAATCACGTGGCAGCGTTCGCGAATGGCTTTGCGCGCGTCGCTGGGCGTGTCGCCGTCGTAAGTGAAAACACCGAAGGAATCGTCAAGGTGCGTCGCCAGATCTTGAAGCTCGGTGAGCTGATCCTGCGCGAGCGCCTTGGTGGGGAAGAGGTAGAGGGCGCGCGTGTCGGTGTCTTCAAGGATCGCGTTGAGGATCGGGAGGTTGTAGCAGAGCGTTTTTCCGGAGGCCGTCGGAGTAACTACGACGAAGTCTTTTCCGGCCCGGGCAAGTTCAGCGGCGGCGGCCTGGTGGGAGTAGAGGCGGTCAATCCCCTTGGCGCGATACGCTGCTACCAGTTCCGGCCGCACCCAGGAGGGCATTGGGCGGAAATCGGCATCGCGGGCGGGAAAGTGTTTGATCGAGGTGAGGACTTCGTCGCCCCGGTAGCGCGCTGCAAGCGCTCCGAGCGCCTCCTGCACGATATCTAGCGTGGACTGAGGCCTTCGAGCCAAGCCTTGCGTGGATGCCGCCATAGCGCCTCCCATGCGAATTCAGGCAAAATGCGCAGGCTTTCGCCATTGGTCTGCGCTTCGCCTTTTGTTCGCTCAGGGTAACATGGGTAGTGCCGGTGTGCAATAAGGGAAGCGATGGGCGGCAGTTTCCAGCTTAGCCGAGACCACATCTCCACAGGTAGAGACACTTCAAAGAACGCCGCTTCCTTACAGAGTCGCAAATGCACAAGGGTATTACGTGATTGACTATCGTTACATGATTCGGAGTTTGAGTCACCACGGGGCCCGGCGGGTCGGGATAGCTGCGATTGCAGTCTTGCGGCCCCGCGCAGCTAACCGGCATCACGACAATCTGGAACGTGTACACCAATCTCAACTGGGTCACCGATTCAATACAGTTCCGGCACTCGTACTGCGACTGTTTCGCGCTATTCAAAGCAGCCTGTTGCAGCAGTGACGGAAGACCGACTACCACCGCCGACTCGACACTCCCGTCCCGCCGAATGCCCAGCATTAGGTCTACGTCACCCGTGACGCGTGCCGTCAGTGCAATAACAGGATAGATTGGCGAGGACAGCCTGGTCAGGACGACTTCGTTGTCTTGTGTGTCAGGGCTGCCCGCAGTTTGTGCCGAACACTTCACCGGTAGAAAAGACAAAATGAGGGTGCCGGCAAGAGCCCACTCCAAGAAGGGTAAGCGGCTCATGGTTACAGGCGGGCGGTCTTGGGATCGTGGAGGCGGAAGTGGGCTACGCGGATGTGTTTGAATTTCTCGTTTTCGACTTTGTAGATGCACCAGTTCGTGGTGATGTAAACGTCGCCGGCCTTCATGGAGCGGCGTGAGAAATTTTCGTAGTCCTTGAAGAAGTGAAATTCGGTATACATCTCGGCGGCGATCATGTCGCCGTGCGTGAACGACCGTCTGGACTTCGAGGGCCTCGCGACAAGATTTGTGCAGCTCGACATATTGTTCGAGAAAGCCTTCGCGGCCGCGGCGAGTGACGGGAGGAGCCTTGGGGTCGGCGAGCATGGTCGGGTATTCGATCAGTACGTCGGGATGATAGAACTCCATGACCTGTTCGTAACGTTTGTGATTGAAGTGGTCGATGTATTGAAGAAGTTTATTTTTGTCCATGGGCACGCCTCCCGAGCGGGAGGTTTGTAACACGCACATTGACGGAACACAACGAGCTATTTGTGCGAGCGGTAGAGGATTACGCGGACTTTTTCGAGGGTCACGAGGCCGCCGCCGATCATTTCGTCGAGGCGCGGGAGGACTTGCTCGATGCGCTCGGCCGATTCGACGACCTCGACGACGATCGGCAAGTCCTGCGAAAGGCGCAAGACTTTGTCCGTGTGGTAGATGCTCGCGCCGCCGTAGCCGCCGACGCCGCGGAGCACGGTGGCGCCGCTGAATTTATCGTGACGCAGAAGCTCAACGATGGCTTCGTAGAGCGGCTTACCGTGCCAGCGGTCGGATTCGCCGATGTGAATACGCATCAGGGTGCGCTCGCCTTCGAATCGCTCGTGTTTTGTCGCGTCGGTCATAACGTTCCTCCAGCGGATTTCTAAATTCGATCGGCGATTTTCATTCCAACGAAGATTGTGACGAGGCCGCCGAGCAGGCTCGCGAGTACATAAGTGGTCGCGAGGCGCCATTGGCCGTCCTGAAGCATGCGCGCGGTTTCCCAGCTGAAAGTGGAAAAAGTGGTGAACGCGCCGAAGAATCCCACGGTGATGCCGATGCGCCATTCGGGGGGAATGGTCAGGTGCGCGAGAGCGTACTCGGCGATGCCGCCGAGCAGGAAACAGCCGAGCAAGTTGACGACGAGCGTGCCGGAGGGAAATGTGGAGCCGGTGCGCTCCTGCACGATGCCTTGCAGCGCGTAACGCGCCAAGGTGCCCAGACTGCCAAACACGATCAGCAAAGCAATGCGCACGGCGTCTCCTTGTGCTGCGGGTTTCTGCGCGACGATCCCCAGGCTCGACGATCTCCCGAGCGCCCCTCACCGGGGCCTCGGGAGCCCTTTCATTCCGTCGACCTGGGGGCCCCTCCTGGGGGCCAAAAAAACTCCTGGGCGCCGAGTGGCGGCCAGGAGTCATCAGTCCGTTGCCGGACGGTTCAGGCGAACTCCATCGCCCTTCAATCTTCAGGAGAATCTTACCACAGCTGGATGCGGCTACCATTTGCCGGGAGCCGAAAAAACCTAAGACTTACCACAGAGCGCACAGAGTAGGCACAGAGAGCACAGAGGAACATAAAACTCGACAACAAAGGCGAACGACTTTACCGCAGAGACGCAGAGACGCAGAGAACGCAGAGGAACACAAAGCCGAAAAGCCAAACGCAAAGGATTTCACCACTACTTGCTGGCGGCGGCCTTGGCTTCGGCGGCTAGCTCGGCGTCATAGTCATGGTGAGCGACGGCGCGGGGGTCGAAAGGCGAGAGGTGATGCCAGCGGCCGTCGGCACCTTCGAGGCACTCGTCTTCGATGATGCGCGCGCCCGGCTTCTTGTCGCGATAGAGAAGCAAGCGAATGCTCCAGGGCTTCGCGTAAGTTTTCGGATCTTCCAGGCGAGCCTCGTACTGCATCGTATAGGGGCCGAGCAGGGTATAGCGTTCGACGACGTGCAGCTGGTCGCCGTGGAAATTTCCGGCTTCGTCGAGCCAGGTCTGGTCGCCGAGGTCGGTGACATCGACGACGAGCGTGTCGCCGTCCCAGTGGCCGCGGGAATCTCCCATGAAGAAATCGATGCCGTCGTCGTGGGGCACAGAAGATGCGTCCACGATGCGGTAGGCGTGATTGTCGGTGTACACGATCGCGAGGTTGCCGACACTTTGCGTAATTTGAAACGGCGTGGGCAAGTACGACGGCGCGCGGGACGCCGGCTTGATAGCAGTTGGAGGCGGGGTCCGCGGCTGCGCGATTCTTGAAATTGTCGGCGCGCTGCTTCAGGGCATCCGGCAGGTACGGAATTTTTCCGTCCGGCGGATCAACGATGATGCTCTTGGCCGCCGCGATTCCTTTTGCGGCGGGATGACCCTCGACGTTGACGTACGCTGTGCCGCGAGCCTGCCAGATGCCGCGGAAATCGGGCGTGCCATCGGAGAGGCCGGAGCGGGGAATAGTGCGAGGCTGCGTTCTGGCCCATGGCACGTGGTGACGCAATGCAGAGGGCGACCGCTGTCGCGGCGGTCAAGATCGAAATTGCGATTCGGCTATTCATGCTTGCTCGCTGCGTTGCCTTCCGAACGCGTGTAGTGATCCACATCGCGCTCGCCTTCATGGCAATCGTAATAAACGATCTGATCCTTCGCAGGATTTCGCTTTAGCGTCAGATGCATGGTCCACGGCTTCGTGAACACGGTGGGATCCTCGACGGTTGCGTCGTAGGCGATGGTGTTGGGGCCGACCATCGTGAAACGCTCGACGACGTGCTCGTTTTCGTCCACGAAATTCGCGTCCATGTCGAGCCAGCTTCGGCCGTTGAAATTCGCAACGTCAACGACGAACGTGTCGCCCTCCCAGTGGCCGCGCGAGTCACCGTCCCATGCCCAATAGTGCTTCGGGTGAGCGCTGGCGTCTTCGGGGATGATGCGGACGTCGTGAACGTACTCGAAAAGAATGGTGACGTACTTCTCGTCCTGAATGATGCGGAAAGGCATGATGCTGGAAGGCTGCTCGATGATGCGCGGCACGCCGGGAACGTGGCAGTGCGCCTCGGGATCGTGGTAGGGATCGTGAAGATCGCGATACTCGCGGATTTTGTCGGTCACGGGCAGATAGGGAAACGGAAGCGGAGTGCCGGGGCTGTGAATGTCGCCGAGGCCGGCTTTGCGCAGAGCTTCGATGCCGACGTCGTTGTGCCACAGACCCTGGAGATTCGGATGTCCGTCGGGAAGTCGCGGAATGGGCCCGGAAACATCCGGTGCGGAGGCGACCGTTATTGCGGTTGGAACCTTCGATGCCGGCGTTGGCGCTTGAGCCGCGAGCGGCAAGGCGCGCAGTGAAAGTGTTGCGAGCGCGGCCGCGGCGAAAATGGCGATCCTCATGCGCGGCAGCCTCACGGATTCGATTTCGGAGCGGGCGCGGAGGAATCCGGCGATGGAGGCGGCGTCGCGCCGATGATTGCTCCGCCGAGAACGCGCCGGCCGTCGGGCAGCTGCACACGCTGGGCAAAGGCGTTGTGCGATCCGTCCTTGGCGCTGTAGCCGGTAATGATCAGCTCGTCGCCGGGCTTGACGGAGTCCTTCCGCCAACCGTTGCGGTAAAGGAAGCTGGGAGCGCCGGCCTGGACGCTCCACTGCGTCACGCTGCCGTCGTCGTTCTTCACGTCAACGGTGAGATAGCTGTGAGGATTGATCATTTCCCATTTCACGCAGATGCCGTGAAGCGTGACCGGCTTATTGAAATCGAATTCCGCGCCAAATGAATGGTGCGCTCGGGCGGCGGGAGCAGCAGCGAGTAACGCGGCGACGGCTACGATTGCGGCGAACAGTCTTGCGTTCATGGCTCCCCAGCCGCGACGCGGCTCCCAGGAATTGCGTCGAGTGAGAGGTGAATAACATTAAAGCTGGCGGGCGTCAACTTACGCGACCGGTAGGTGATAGATCAGATTTCGGTGAGCCGGCTTATCGGGCGACGCTTTTCGCTCTATGGTTTTCCGTGTTATATTTCGGTCAATGCCGAATCCTAATCCATTTGCGGGGGTCTTTCCTCAGGTTATCCATCCCGTAAACGATGGCGAAATCACTATCGCGCAAACCGTTGAGAAGATCGAGGGTGAAGTCGCACTCGACGCTTACGTTAAGGCCCAGACGTCCGCGCCCGAGGTCGTGAAGCGAATCACGGAGCTGGAGAACTCCTTACAGCGCCTAGCCAATGCCGTTTCGGCGACCTTAGGGGGCCTTGGTAGCCATCCCGAATTGCGCGCTGCGGTCGAGGACGCGAAACTGGTTCTGAAGAATTGGATCGAGGTTGATGTCAACAAACATCGAATCCGCACTGAATTGGGAACGCTTAACGACGAAAGGGAAATATTTAAGGACGACCTGCGACTGATCAAGGAATAACTCTTAGCCTGCCGCCGAACCGCTCGACTCGCCTCTCGCGTCAAGAGCAGGAATACATTAGAAAATTGGGCTTATCTGGGCCCCGGGCCCATGGCCCAATCCGTTATCACTTGTGGTTTTAGCTTCAACACGGGAGCGACGAGCGCCGCCTATTTGCTTGCCGAAGCGGAGGAGTCCGGCTTTCCGCCTGCCTTAGGCACCTGGTAGCGCGTCAGGAACAGCAAGAAGGGCGTTACCTCGAAGGGCATCTTTTCACGAGCCGAGTTCAGAGATACGGGTTTGGCTTTCAGCATTTCCACGCGATCGTCCCAAGGATTGAGCTTCACGCGCGAGCCGAGCGGCAACGCGGCGACCTGGTCCACCTTGTCGGCCTGCAGCGCGGGACCCAGAGTCGCCAGCGCGGAGCTGAGGGCCACGCCGTTCCCAAGGCGCGCATCAATGAGCGACGGGAGAGCCTTTGAATCTGCCGAGAGTTGTTTCAGAAATAGCGCCGCGTTTCCGAGTTTGTCCTTGTAGGGAGAATTCTTCAGGAGATCGAAGGCTTTCTTGTTGGACATGTCAACTTCCGCGGGCGTGCCCTTGAACGAGAAATGAGACAGTGCCTCACCGGCAGAGACGTTGGTTGTGTCGTTAAATCCCCACTGGTCGGTCGAGGGTTTCGTAACTATGACCTCGGCCAGTCCTTGCGCCAAAACGGCGGCGAGGCTGGCTTCGTCCGGCAGCACATCAATCAAGCCACGGCTAACGACGATGGTATGGCCGATGGAGAAAGATTCGAGCGTGCCGGTCAGCATCACGCGGCAGTGCACGTTCACATCCAGGTTGTTCGTCACTTGCAGGTTGTTGACGACGGTCTCGAGAACCTTGTCCACTTCTCCACGAGGCGCCAGCAATCCAATGCGTTGCAGGCGATTCAGTACGTTCACTTCCGCGCTCTGCTGCCATTGTTGCTCGGCTTCAATCGGAGAGTAGTCCTGCGCGCTCTTACCACGATCGAGATCCGGTTGATCGAGCGGGGTCTGACCGAAATCCGCCGGGTGGCTGAGATTCGTCAGGTTGTAGCCCCATAGGCGAGTCTGCGCCCGGAAGCGGACCGGCGAGTCGGTGGAATTCTTGATTTCGGATTCCTGGCTGTAGATCAGAGCTGGAAGCCAGAGGTCCGGCTGGAGATTCATGCGCCAGCTGTCAAAGTGCAGGTTGAAGCCTTTGCCTTCTCCTTCGGATGATTCAAAGACGCCGTTGAAGCGGACGATAGCGAACCCTTGATCTTCCGCCCAGATGCGGCCATTGAAGCGCCCCTTGCCCGTCTTGGGTAGCGGCGTGACGTCAAAGACTACGCAGCGCACTTCGCCCAGGAATTCCCGCCCGACATAGCTGAACTCGTAGTGCTGGCGATCGAAGCCGTTTGCGTCGAGATAGACCATCTGCAGAAAGCCCTCAGGAACGTATTTGGAAGATTCCTCGAGGTGCGCAAACGGGTTGAAGCCCTCGACTTTGCTTTTCTTTTTATTATCGAGCATAGAGGCGTCGGCGATACCCTTCGACAGCTCCGCCTGGCCGAGGAAATAGTGATCCTTTACCGGGACGATGCCCATCTCCGGATCGGGCTTCATGTCCTGGACGTACGTCTCGATGATCGGCGTGTAGCGACGTATCAGGGCCACTTCGTCATGCTCGCGCGCCACAATCTGATCGATCGCCTGTTCCACCGTAGTCACGCTGCCGGCCGTCGAACTGGCTGATTGCGCCGCAGCAGCGCCAGCGAAAACGACTACCAGGACGATTGCAACGAAAGATGGTTTCGACGCGCGCATAGATTTCCCCTTTTGAGAAAACCGTACCAGTTGGATCGGACCTGTCTAGTTACTAATCAAGGGTAGCAAGGAGGAGCGTATAGCAGATGGTAAGGCAAGGACTTTGTGCGCAATGAATCAGTCGTACGAAGGGACAGGTAGACCGATCTCCCAGGCTCGACCGATCTCCCGAGCGCCACTTGCCGTGGCCTCGGGAGCCCTATCCTGCGTCGACCTGGGAGCCCTGTCTCGGTTGTACCGTTGATTTAGTGTGTCATTTGAGATGGTCTAAGTTATTTTTGTTCAATGAGATAGAGTCAATATTGCTTTGCATCGGCAGGCCATAAGCAAATTTTTTGCGCGATGAAGGCACGCGTGCCTGTACTTCCACGTGAGTCGGGTCCACGTTGGGGCTTTTGGCGTTGACTCTCGGCTAGTGGGTCATCCGGTTTTCGAAGCATACGAAGTAAAGTCTCCCGACGTGGAGCGTGTGTCCTCCGTCGGTGTGGTATCGTGCCGAGGCCCGATGAGGAAAGAGAAAATACTCGCGCCGGAAACTCAACCCGGCGCTGCCACGCCATCGTCCGCCGACATAACTGTATTCAGCGTGATTCTCGCCATAAGCTTTTGCCATCTGCTGAACGACATGATGCAGATGCTGCTTCCCTCCATATATCCAAATTTGGCTTCGGAATTGAGGCTCACGTTCGGGCAGGTCGGCGCAATCACCATGGTCTATCAGGTTACGGCGTCGCTCCTTCAGCCTCTGGTCGGCTTCCAGGCGGACAGGCGGCCCGCGCCGTTTGCGCTTCCCGGCGGAACGATCTTCTCGCTTGCGGGACTGGTGGTTATTTCCATTGCGCGAAGCTACGGGATGGTGCTGGCCGGGTCATCTCTGCTCGGCATGGGCTCGTCGATTTTTCATCCGGAATCTTCACGTGTCGCGCGCATGGCGGCGGGCAAACGCCACGGCATGGCACAGTCGCTATTTCAGGTGGGTGGGAACGTTGGGTCCGCGATAGGGCCGATCGCCGCCGCACTGGTCGTCGTGCGCTACGGACAGTCGAGTCTCGCTCTCTTCGGCTTGTTGGCCTTGCTGTCTTTCGCGGTGTTGTGGAACGTCGCGGTTTGGTATCGCGACCACGGTTTGGCGCGTCTCGAGGAAAATCGCAAGAGTCTCGAACGTGTCCCCTTGCCGCAGAGTGCCGCCAAGCGCGGCGTCACCATCCTTCTGGTGCTCATTTTCTCGAAATACGTCTATTTGACAAGCCTCACGAGCTACTTCACCTTCTATCTGATCCAGCGCTTCGGTGTGTCCATTCGCGTGGCCCAACTGCACCTATCTGTCTTTCTAGGAGCTGTCGCGCTCGGCACTTTTCTGGGCGGACCGCTCGGCGATCGTATCGGGCGCAAATATGTCATCTGGGTGTCGATCCTCGGCGTGCTGCCGTTCACGTTGCTGCTGCCGCACGTCGGCCTTTTCTGGACCGAAGTGCTGAGTGTGATCATCGGCATGGTGCTCGCTTCGGCTTTTTCCGCGATCGTGGTGTTCGGCCAGGAACTCGTGCCGAACAAAATTGGGATGATCTCCGGCCTCTTTTTTGGTTTCGCTTTTGGCGTGGCCGGACTAGGCGCCGCCGTGTTGGGCCGCGTCGCCGATGTTTACGGAATTTATACCGTGTACCGGATCTGCGCTTTCTTGCCGGCGATCGGGCTGCTGGCCGGTTTCTTGCCGGACCTGCGACAGCGCGAACACGCCGCCGCACTTTCTACCGCAGACTAACCTCGGTCACGCCGTTCTGATTCCTATGAGTGCGCTGGGGTACTTCGCTTCTCCGATCTCCCGCTCGCCAGTGGCAGGCATGCTTTAATCGAGGCGGACATCGGGCGACGGAATTCGGCGAACCAACTGCTGACCGAGAAGCGGGGCTTGACAGTGCGGCTTCCAGGCCGCTAGATAGGTACATGGCCCAATCCATATTCATTTTTGATTTTGGCACTAACGAGGAAGCAGCACAGCAGGCCCGTCACAAGATCGAGGGCTGGAAGCAAGGATTCCGGCTTGGGAACAAGATGACGCTGAAATTCGACCGCGAAGACATCGCAACCGGGGAAGAGGGCGAGGACGACGCGCCCGCGAAGGCGGCAAAGAAGTCCGCGGAAAAGAAGTCGGCCGAGAAGAAGGGCGATGGCACGGAGGGAGCGACACACGTTCGCGTCCTGGTGCGGCTCGATTTTTCGGATCACGAAAAGCTCTCGCACCAGCGGTGGCTCGACCGGATTCCTGCGGAGGAGCCGTTCAAATCGGCCAAGGCGGAGACGGTCCGGAGCGGCGATCCGGAACATCCCAAGGTGGCGGAGCGCTTCGATTTGCTGGATTAGGCGCTGTGCAATGCGGCTTCCGCGCAAGAAAGGTGTCGCACCTACGGCCCTTGGGATCGGGGCGGCTTTGTTTCCCAGCCCTGCTGGGCTGGGCTAGTATCTGCCGCACCTACGGCGCTCGGGGTCGGGACGGCTTTGGTTCCCAGCCCTGCCGGGCTGGGCTACTGCCGCACCTACGGTGCTTGGCATCGGGACGGCTTTGGTTCCGAACACCTGCACGGGCTGGGCTACCATTTGTCGCACCTACAGTGCCGGGAACGCCGTGACGGCGCGACTACCCTTTGGCTTCGCTTAGGGCAAGAAGTCGTGCCCTACCGAAAACGGACGCGGTGGCACAGATTCTGCGGATTGGCCAAAGGGCCGATTGGCAGGCGCCAAATTGGACGTCTGGGAGGGGACGTCTGGTCTGGACCGGATGGTTGTGCGGCAGGTAATTTGGCTATAATGGGCCGAGGGTGATACAAGTGGCCCGTCCTTCCGTCGGAGGCATACCCGATGGCCTCTCAGGTCAAGGTCAAGACAACTCGATTTGACGCTTCGAAGTACCACGGCCTCGACCGCGATGCGCTTATACGCATCTACCGCACGATGTTCCTCTCGCGGCGGCTCGACGACCGCGAAATCCAGCTCAAGCGGCAAAACAAGATCTTCTTTCAAATCAGCGGTGCGGGGCACGAGGCTGTTCTCGCCGCGACGGGTCTGCTGCTGAAGCCCGGCTACGACTGGTTTTTCCCCTACTATCGCGATCGCGCGCTGATGTTGATGCTGGGCGTGACGCCTCACGACATGCTCCTGCAGGCGGTTGGCGCCGCGGACGATCCGTCGTCCGGCGGCCGGCAGATGCCTTCGCATTGGGGCAGCAGGCGGCTGAATATCGTGCCCAGTGCTTCGTCAACCGGGATGCAGTGGCTGCATGCGGTGGGTTCGGCGGAGGCGTCGCTTTATTATGACAAATTCCCCAAGGCGCTCGATCAGGCGCGCAAAGCGCCGCTCGGGGATTCGCTAAGCCACCATCGCGATGAACTTGTGTTCGTTTCGGGCGGCGACGGATCAACGAGCGAGGGCGAATTTTTCGAGGCGCTGAACGCGGCGGCTCTGCGGCGAGTCCCCGTGCTGTTTTTGGTCGAGGACAACGGCTACGCGATTTCGGTGCCCGTGGAAGCGCAGACGGCTGGTGGCAATATTTCGAAGCTCGCCGCGAATTTCCCCAATTTCACGATCGAAGAATGCGATGGCACCGACCCGCTGGAAAGTTATGCGGCGCTTCGGCGCGCCGTGGCGCACTGCCGCGCGCGGCGAGGGACCGGCGCTGGTTCACGCGCACGTGACGCGTCCCTATTCGCACTCGCTTTCCGACGACGAGAAGCTCTACAAGACGCCGAAGGCCCGCGATGCCGAGGCGACGCGAGACCCGGTTCCGAAGTTTGGGTTGTTTCTGGTGCGAGAAGGGATTCTCGAGGAAAGCGAGATGGAGGCGCTCGAGGCCGACGTGGATCGCGAGGTCCTGGAGGCCACGGACCGCGCGCTTGCTGCCCAGCCGTCCCCCACGGATTCGATATATGTGGGCGTCTATTCGCCGGACATTGATCCGACGGGAGCGCAGTTTGAAGTCGCGCCAAAATTCGCGGACCATGCCGACGGCGGCGCGATCGCCAAAACGAAAACGATGGTCGAAATGGTTTCCGCGACGCTGGCGGACGAAATGGCCAGCGACGAGCGAATCGTGCTGTTCGGCGAAGACGTGGCGGACTGCTCGCGCGAAGAAGATCTCCCGAATGTGAAAGGGAAGGGAGGAGTCTTCAAAGCCACGGAGGGATTGCAGCGCCGGTATGGTTCGACGCGGGTATTCAACACGCCGATTGCCGAGGCCGGAATTGTGGGCCGGGCGCTGGGAATGGCGGTGCGCGGGTTGAAGCCGGTCGCGGAAATACAATTCTTCGATTACATCTGGCCGGCGATGATGCAATTCCGCAATGAGCTATCGAACATGCGGTGGCGTTCGGCGGGACATTTCAAGTGCCCGGCGGTGGTGCGCGTGGCGATTGGCGGATATTTGACGGGCGGCGGAATTTATCACAGCCAGTCCGGCGAGGTTATTTTCACGCACATACCTGGATTGCGCGTGGTGATGCCGTCCACGGCACTCGATCTTTGCGGCCTCCTGCGAACAGCGATTCGATCCGATGACCCGGTGATGTTTCTCGAACACAAACATCTCTACCGGCAGCCGTACAATCGTTCGCCTTATCCCGGCGCGGATTTCACGGTGCCTTTTGGCAAAGCGCGCGTGGCGCGAGAGGGCACGGACGTGAGCATTATCACGTATGGCGCGGTGGTGCATCGCGCGGAAGTGGCGGCGGCGGAATTGGCGCGCGAGGGAGTCTCGACCGAAGTAATCGACCTACGGTCGCTGAGCCCTTACGATTGGGAGGCGATTGCGGCAAGCGTAACAAAGACCAATCGCGTGATCGTGGCGTATGAAGACACGCGCTCGTGGGGCTACGGCGCTGAAATTGCGGCGCGCATTGCCGACGAACTCTTTGGCGATCTCGATGCGCCGGTCCGGCGTGTCGCGGCGACAGATACCTTCTGCGCCTACCATCCGTCGCTGGAAGACGCTATTTTGCCGCAGACGGCGGATATTGTCCGGGCGGTTCGCGACCTGGCGGCGTATTGATTGGGCACTGTGAAGGCTGGGCGAGCGCAAATCTGTCGCACCTACGGCGCTTGAAATGGCGGCGGCCTGGTGTCCCAACGCTTCCGCGTTGGGCTAACGTCTGACGCGCCTACGGCGCTCGGATCGTAGGGCAGACGCAGAAACTTTTTGCGGGCTTCCTTCGTATCTATTGGTGAGAGCGGTCTTGCGCTCGGGAGGTTTGAATATGACTTGCGGAAACTGCCAAAGGGATCTCGCGGACTATTCGAATTTCTGCTATTTCTGCGGAGCACGGCAGCACGTTTCGCCAGACGGCCCGCCGCGAGCTTCCAAGCGACTGACACGGTCGGTGGTGGATTGCAAGATTGCAGGCGTCTGTGGCGGAATTGCCGAGTATCTGGAAATAGACTCGACACTCGTCCGGTTGATCTGGGTTCTGCTGGTCCTGATGCCGGTGCCGGTCGTGCCGGCGTTTATCGGTTACTTTGTGGCGTGGCTGGTGATGCCGAAGGCGCCTTACCCAATACCTGCTGCGCCCGCGCAGTCCAGCGCGCCACAATCAGCTCAGCCGGCCTAGACCGCGTCGCCTCACGAGCCTATGTACGAGTCTGCATGGCAACAACTCAGGCGCGTCAGGATTACGGCGGTAATTGCCTTATTAGTTTGGCTAGTCTGGCTCGTGGTTGAGCGTTTATTGGACCCGAGATGGGAGCTCACATGGCAGTTGGGGGTTAGCTTTGTGGGCTGCGCAGCCTTCTGGAGCTATGCCATTTTTAAATTTCAGTGGTGGCGCTGTCCGCGGTGTCAGCGTCCGTTTCAAACCCGCTCGATTGTCGGGCCTTGGTCGGTGTTGCCCCGAAACCGATGCATCAATTGTGGGCTTCGAGTCGGTACATAGTACTCAACCGGAGGGAGGGGCCTATTCCTTGGATCTGAGCTTGCGCGGGGACGGGCGCCCTTCGTGGAAGAGAGCTTGATCGAATGAGATCAAGCCGGCGCCGACCGTGGCGAGGGCGAACGTGGAGACGGCGAGCACGAGAGGCAACTCGTAGTTTCGCACGGCCATTGGGTTCGAAATTATGTTGTGAACCCTCCACAGTCCGACTGTCATTTCGATGGCCAGCAGCAATCCTGCTACTCTCGTGAATAGTCCCACGACCAGCATGCATCCGCCGAAGAACTCGATTACTCCCGCGATGTAGACGAAGTATCCAGGAATTCCCATGTGAGTAAACGACTGCATCGCGTCCCGGGTGTGTCCGAACAGCTTCGGGTAACCGTGATAGATGAAAATTACTCCGAGGGCTACGCGAAGGAGCAGCAGCCCGAGCGGCTTCAATTTTTCGAGAAAATACATTCGAACTCTCCTTGGCGGTGAAACTAGAAGCAGAAGGATTGCAGTGCCGGATTGTAGCAGAATGCCGCGCACCCGCACCTTTTGCGACACATCGGCAGTATTTTCCCGGGCACTGCCAGCGGACGCGCGGGACCGGTGGTGTAGAATTAACATTCAGCGTGAAAATCAAATGCACGTCCCGCTAACTGTCCGGAAGTTGTTGCTGGGTTTCGTCGTGGTCCTGGTGGTATGCCTTGCCGCGTATCTGCGATTTCACCATTCGAAGCCGGTTCTGGAGGTCGCCTACGCGGGCAATCGGCAGGTCATCTTGTGGGATTCGAGTGCGGAGATTCGCGAAGCCATCGGCACGCTCAAATATGGCGACCGGCTGGACGTGCTCGACCATTTTCAGCAACAGACGAAGGTGCGCACGCCAAGCCATCAAATCGGATGGGTCGCGCAGAGCGACCTGATGTCGGTGGACCTATGGCAGAAGATGCAGGACCTCGAAGCGATGGCGACGGCTTCGCCTGTGGAAGCGCGGGGTTCGACGCGGGTGATCAGCAATCTGCATATTGTACCTGGGCGCGAATCTCCGCGTCTGCGGCAGATCAGCAAGGGGATTCCCGTGGAGTTGTTTGAGCGGCAAGCGGTAGAAGTTCCGGCGGCGGCTATTGCGCCCACGCCAGCGGCTGCGCACAGCGACGACGGGGACGCTGCGGGTGCGCCTCCTGCGGCGAGGAAAGAGGATTGGTGGCTGGTGCGCGCTCATCTGGCCGATCAGACGACCGTGGCGGGCTGGATTCTCGGCCGATTCGTGGACCTCGATGTTCCCCCGCCGCTTCCGGACTACGCCAGTTCGGCGGGGCTGCGCATCGCGGCATGGTTTGAGCTGAATCGCGTCGCCGATTTATCGGGCGGCGCCCGGCCGCAATATCTTGTGGTTGGCACGCGAGGCCCGGAAGGGCAGCCGTGCGACTTCACGCAGGCGCGCGTGTTTACATGGGGTAAGCAGAGCCAGCGATACGAGACGGCGTTCGTCGCGAGCGACCTGTGCGGAAAACTGCCCTTGAAGCTCACGCGACGCACCGAACGGTGATGCGTCGTTCGCATTTGAGGATTGGAGCAGTGGGAGTTCAGAGCAGCGTGTTTACCAAATGCACCAGACGAGCGTGCGGCGGGTCAGACAACCGGGCGACGCTGCCTGAAAAGCGGAAGCACACGCATGGATAGACAAGTGACACGGAAAACTGAGGCCGACGCTGCTAGCGTTTGCGAGCGCAGTGGAATTTCGCTTCTGATGATTCTCGCCGTGCTGGCGTTTGCCGGCGCTCTGGGAGGTTGCTCGCAGAGAGGCACGCGCGTCCAGGCGCAGGCGCCGCCGCGTTTCTCGATCACGTACATCGCGACGTGGGGCGTGAGAGGGTCCGACCCGGGGCAATTGGAACAGCCGACGGATATCGCGACCGACTCGCTGGGGAACATTTATCTCGCCGATGCCGGGAGCCGCTACATTGACAAGTTCACATGGGAGGGCAGGCCGCTTCTTTCTTTCGGCGAACCGGGATTGAAATATCCGCAAGCGATCACCGTTGACAGCGGTGGCGCAATCTACCTGACTGACGTCGGACGAAGCAGCACTTTCGTTTTCTTTCCTAACGGCGATCGGTATCACGAAGTACGGCTGAAAACCCGGCCGAATGACGAAAATCTTCTGGGTGTCGCCGTGGGCGAAGATGGGCTGATGCATGTGCTCGATGCGGATGCGGGCCACGTCTTCACCTACACGCCGCGCTTTCGGCTGGTGCGAAACTGGCAGCCCGCCGCGAACATGCCGAATGGGAAGGGAAAACCGCGGGCTATCGCCGTGGGCCCGGACGGCTACTTGTATTTCGTGGATCCCGTCGCGGACCAAATTCTTCGCTTCACGAACGAGGGGCAATTTAGCTCGCTCGTGGATGCGAAGGCGGACGGCGTCGATCGCAGACTCAGCGATCAGTTTGCTGTCGGGCTCGGGTACATTTTCGCGATGGATGTCGATGGGCGGATGCTTCACGTATGGACGGTGGACGGCAGGCCGAAGCTTGATGTGGATCTCGCTCCAGAACTCGGGCAGGCGAATCACGCCGCTCCCTCGCTGGCGGTCAGTCCGCGCAAGGAGCTGCTTGTCCTCGACAGGCCCGAGGCGCGCGTGCTTCGTTATCGGCTCAACTTCTGATATTTTCCCTCTGCAGGACGCTTCCCCCAGAATCGAGGTCAATTCGATGTCGTTGCTGCTGACAGAAGCAGATGTGAAAGCAATTTTGACCATGCCCCTGGCGATGGACCTTGTCGAGGAGTCATTTCGGCGGCTCGGAGACGGCACGGCAGTTTCTCATTCCCGCCAAAGGTTGCGACTGGCGGAAAAGGGTTTTATGCACTACATGGCGGCGTCGGATTCCGCCGGCGGATATCTCGGACTGAAGATTTATACGGTGTCGCCGAGCGGCGCGCGATTTCTGGTGCCGCTTTTCAGCGGACACTCGGGCGAGCTGCTGGCGCTGATTGAGGCGAACTATCTCGGACAGATGCGGACGGGCGCGGCGACCGGCGTGGCCACTCGCGTGTTGGCGCGCGCGGATGCACACACCGCTGGAATTGTCGGCACAGGTTTGCAGGCGCGCACGCAGCTGGAGGCGGTTGCGCTGGCGCGAAAGCTCGAACGGGTCCACGCGTTTGGCCGCGATCCCGAGCGGCGAGAAACATTCGCGAAAGACATGACCGCGCGAATCGGCGTGCCCGTGACGCCCGTGGCAACCGCCGAGGAAGCCGTGCGCGGCGCGGAAATCCTGATCACGTCCACGACATCAACGAATCCGGTGGTCGAGGGGCGATGGCTCGAGCCTGGCGTGCACATAAATGCGATCGGCTCGAATTTCGCGAACAAGCGGGAAATAGATGGGGAAGCCGTTCGGCGAGCGGATGTGATCGCCGCGGATTCCGTGGAGCAATCAAAGATTGAGGCCGGCGACCTGATTCTGGCTTTCGGCGAGGGTGTGAAGGGATGGGATTCGGTGCGCGAGCTTTCGGACATCATTGTGGGGAAAGCGCCCGGCCGCACGAACCGCGATCAAATCACTCTTTTCAAATCGAATGGAATCGCCATCGAAGACGTTGTGGTGGGGGGGCGAGTCTACGAACTGGCGCGCGAACGAGGCATGGGGCGGGAAGTTCCGATGTTTCAGTAGTTCTGGGCATGGCGCAAGCTCGAAACGAAAGAACCGGGCCGAAAGTCCCCACGCTCACACACCGAGCATGGGGCCCCCGCAACCACGTCCTCGGCGGCTACAACGTGCCGCACCCACGGCGCTTGGGATTCGGCGGCTTAGTTTCCCCGCCCTGCCGGGCGGGGCTAACGTCCGCCGCGCCTACGGCGCTTATATCGGGCGCGTCAATCCCATCATCACGCAGACTCTGAGGTCCTTCTTGTGAAGTCTTCAGGTCGCGGCTGAAGCTCCGACCCCCCAAAAACGTTAGCGAAACGGGTTCTACAAGGTAGGGGCAAGATCGAGGAGCGGGGCTCGCGTTCTGGAGAATTCTAGGCGCGGACGCGGCGAAGGCGCTTGGCGAGGGCTTCGTGCAGGCGCAAGCGAGTCGTCTGGGGCAGCGGGGCGGGTTCGGAATTGCAGAAGATTTCAATTGTTTGCTTGCAGGTGTCAACGACGACGCGGCAATCCTTGCACTTGCCAAGGTGCTCTTCGATCGAGGCGCGCAGGATGGGGTCGAGCGCCTCATCCAGATAATCCGCGAGCTCGCTGATAATCGTTTTGCACTTCACTGATTTTCTCCCCGCCGAAAGTACTGATTCAGCGTCTGCCGCAACTTCAATCGCGCCCGCAAAAGCCGCGATTTCACTGCGGGCACAGAAAGCCCCAGCGCTTCGGCCGTCTCCTCGGTCGATAATTCTTCGATGTCGCGCAACTGGAAAACGATTCGGAATGGCGGATCAAGTTCCCCGATAACTTTCGTGAGAATCTCGGAAAGCTCGGTTTGCGCGTAACGGTCGGCGGGAGACGGGCCCCAGTCCTCCACTTCGCGGGGAACCATGTCCTCGCCGGTGTCCACTTCTTCGTCGAGCGAAACGACATTGGGGCGGCGCTTGCGCAGCTTCATGAGCGCCTGATTTACGGCGATGCGCACGAGCCATGTATAAAAGCGGGAATTGCCTTCGAATGTCTGGAGGTGCTCATACGCCTTCAGGAACGCCTCCTGCATGGCGTCTTCGGCGTCCTCGCGATTTTGGGTGATGTTCTGGGTTAGGCGGAAAATCTTCCGCTCGTAGCGGCCCACAAGTGTTTCAAACGCGGAAATGTCTCCCGCTTTGGCAGCTGCGACAAGAGCGGATTCGTCATCCTTCACTACCTGGGAAGGTAACGGGCGGCGCGCGACGGGGTCTAATTTTGAAGAACTCATGGAGGATTTTTCCCCAGGAAAGGTTAGCACAGCTTTCGGAACCTTGCCGCCGGGAATGTATTATGATACCGAGCGAAGCGGAATCGCTTCAACTCAATCGCGATTGCGAGCTTTCGGTGCCGCTGGCCCATCCAGCAAGGCAAGAGGACCGGAATCTAGACGCGAGATGAGACCGGCTCGGGGAACCCAAGAAACTCGATGAAGACTCTGCCCGATTATCTGCGCAAAGGGATGAAGATGATTCTGGTGGGCGCCAATCCCGGCGACCGCTCGGCGCGAGTGGGGCACTACTATGCGGGACGCAACAATCAGTTCTGGCCCATCCTGTACGAATCGGGCGTGATTCCTGAACCCATCGGATATGAAGACGACCGAAGGATGCTCGAATTCGGCATCGGCATGACCGACCTCTGCAAGCGGCCGACGCGCGGAATCGAGGAACTCGAGCGGCGAGAATTCGCCGAAGGCCGCGTGCTGCTGGCGCAAAAACTGGAAGAACTTCGGCCGCGCGTGATCGCGTTCAATGGGAAAATGGTCTATGAGAAATTCACCGGACGACCTTGCAAACTCGGTCTGCAGAAAGAACCGCTCTACGGCGCGCGGGTTTTCGTACTGCCGTCCACGAGCGGCCAAAATGCGGGAGCAGGCCTGGCAGTGAAAAAGAGATACTTCAAGAAACTCGCCGTACTGCTGAAGAGTCTAAAAGACTAGCTCGCCCCACGCGGGGCGCGCTGGAGATTAACGGCAATGAGCGCAACCCAACAAGCCACAACTCCGCTGGTGCTGGAAGAACGCTCGGGCTCGGTTCTGACGTTGCGGCTGAATCGGCCGGAGAAACTGAACGCACTGAATCCGGAGATGTGCCGCTCGCTCGTCCACGGACTGCTGAAAGCCAGCGAGGACAAATCCGTGCGGGCGGTGGTGCTGACCGGCGCGGGACGCGGATTTTGCTCCGGCGGCGACATCAATTTCATGCGCGATGCGCGGAACCGCCGCGCGGTTGATGAGTTTGGAGTCATGCTGGAAACCGGCAAGGAAATCTGCCTCGCCATCGCGTCCATGCCGAAGGTGGTGATCGCGGCGGTGAATGGCCCCGCGGCGGGCGGAGGGATGAGTCTGGCGCTGGCGTGCGATCTTCGTATCGCGTCGGAACCGGCCATCTTTACGCAGGCGTTCGGGCAATTGGGGCTATATCCCGATTTCGGCGCCACATTTTTTCTGCCCCGTCTGGTGGGCCTGTCACGCGCCTCGGAATTGTTCTACACGGCGGAGCGGCTTTCGGCGGAGGAAGCGCGACGGATTGGAATCGTGGCGAGCGTGTTTTCCAAGGAAACCTTCGAAGAGGAAACTCGGAAGCTGGCGGAACGTGTGGCGGCAGGACCGCCTCTGGCTTTCCGCGACGTGAAGCGGACGATGATCGGCGAAGCGCACAAAGAACTCGAAGACGCAATCGATGAGGAAAACCGTCTGCAACTTCATTGCTTTCTTTCGGAGGATTGCGCCGAGGGCCTGACGGCATTCTTCGAGAAACGCGCTCCAAACTTCCGCGGGCACTGAGACCCGAGTCGTTCAAGTACAAAAAGGGGCAGGAAGCATCCATGACCGAGGATCTTCTCGCGAATATCGAAGTAACCCCGCGCGAAGTGAGCGCGCGACTCGAGCGCGGGGAGAAGTTCCTGTTTGTGGATGTCCGCGAGAAATGGGAACATGAGACTTCGCACATCGATGGCGCAGTGCTGATTCCGCTGCGTGAAATTCCCGCAAACCTGCAACGCCTGGCGGTGGCGCGTGAGGTCGTTTTCTTCTGCCATCACGGAATCCGTAGCATGGATGCGGCTGTGTGGGTGCGCTCGCAGGGAATTAAAGGCGCGCTATCTATGTCTGGTGGCATTGACCGCTGGACGACGGAAGTCGATCCGCTGGTGCCGCGATACTAAGGAGGCGAGATGGCCAGTGTGAAGAGCAAAGCCGCGAAGAGGTCCGCAAAAGGCGGGAAGAAAGCCAAGTTCCTGCACAAGCCGAATTGCACAACGTGCCGCAAAGCGCGGAGCTTCATGGAAAAGCGGGGATTTCAGCTCTATTTTCGCGATCTCGCGAAAGAACGATTGAGCTCGGCGGAACTCGAGGAGTTGATCGGGAACCGCGACTATAAGGAATTTCTGAATAGCCGCAACGAGCTCTTCCGGCGAAAAAATATGAGAGAGAATCCGCCGTCGCGCAAAGAAGCCATCCGGATGATGGCCCAGGAACCGAATCTCATCCGCCGGCCCGTGGTCGTAGCCGGAGGGCGAGTTGTGGTCGGATTCGACGAAGAGGGCATCGCCCGGCTCTAGACGGCGCGCAGCCATCAAGTGCTGAGCACGACCTTACCCGCCATCAGGAGACTGCTTCTGGAATGAAATTCGGCGAGCGAATCGAAATCCGCCAGGGCGACATCACGGAAATGGATATGGACGCCATCGTGAACGCCGCCAACAATGATCTGCAGCTCGGAGGCGGCCTCGCCGGCGCCATCCGCCGCAAGGGCGGCCCGCGCATTCAGGCTAGAGTGCGACGAAATCGGCGCAATTCCCGTGGGCGGAGCCGCGATCACGTCGGGCGGAAATCTGAAAGCCCGGCATGTGATTCACGCGGCGAGCATGCAGCTTGGCGGAGGGACGTCCGCGCAATCGCTTCGCAGCTCGACTGCGCACTCTCTTCGGATCGCCGCGCAGAACGGGCTCAAGTCCATCGCGTTTCCCGCCGTTGGCGCAGGAATCGGCGGATTTCCGATGCGCGAATGCGCCGAAATCATGCTGCGGGAGACGGCAAAACACCTCGAGGGGGCAACTTCGATCGAGCGAGTCTGCTTTGTGCTGTTTGACAAGGAAGCGCTCGCCGTCTTCGAAGAAGCGTTCCGCGATCTTCAGGCAAATCAGGCAGGTTCGAACTAGCTAATTGCTATCGGTGCGTTTCTTGAGGGTGGGCTGCTTATCCGCGGCGGAGTCCGCTGTCGCCGCGGCGGGAACCTGCGCGGGGTTGCCGCTCGCCGTAGCTGTGGCCGGGGGGGCGGTGTTGTCTGGGTTGTACGGAGTGCGCATATACCGGGCGGCTTCGGACTGCGCGCCTGCGGTATCGTCCTTGGAATGCTGCGCGAGATTATATTCGTTAACCGCACGCTCGCGCTGTCCCAGTAGGTCGTAAATCTTGCCCATGTAAATGTGGCCCCACACTTCGGTCCACTTTGGGTCGAGATCTCCGCCCAGCGCCGCGCGGAACGCGTTGGCTGCGGCTTGATAATTCTTCTGATAGAACATCGCTTCGCCCATGCGGAAGTGCGCGAGAGAATTGGTCGGCTGGACGTCGAGCGCGCGCTGATATTCCTGAATGGCCTCGTAGTACTTGCCGAGCGTCGCCAGTCCCTCACCTCGCGCAATAGTCGCGTGAACGCGCAGGCGCGGGCTTGATTTCAGCAGATTATTGTTCGGGTCAATCGAGATGCCATTGGGTTTTGGCCGGCCGAAAGTCTCCAGCTTGAATTGCGATGTGGTACCGGTCACCAGAATTTTCTTGAACTCGGGATTGCCCTCGGTATCAACCTTCACTTCCACCGGCATGCGAAACGTATCGAGATCCTGATGGACTGTTCCGACCACCTGAAAACCCTTTGGTGTGCGATAGACGATGTATTGAAGCGTGAATTCCGGGACGCCCGTTGAATTCAGCCATTGCGAGAAGAAAGAAACCAGATTGAGAGGCGGTTCACCCGCCTTCGCGGGCGGAGCCTTGGTGGCCGTCATCCGCTCGAAGCTATCAATCGTGGCGGTTTTGCCCTCGTGCTGCTTGTAGAATTCGCGCAGCAAAGCGGTGAAGCCATCGTCTCCCAATTGAGCGCGCAGCATATGGAAAACCATGGCGCCTTTATCGGCTACGATCGAAAGATATGGATCGGAGTACGCCCCGATGCGGTCGGCCTGGGAAATCGGAGTCGCTTCCTCGAACATCAGGGCACCTACGGCAAAATCCTCGAGCGCCTTATTGAGCGCGGCGACGCCGCCCGATTGTTCCGCGTACATGGCCTCGGCGTAACGCGAGAGCCCGTCGGTGATCCATACGTCCGCGCCCGTGGCAGGCAAAACTCGATCGCCCCACCACTGTCCGGCTGCGAGCTGCGAAAGCAACCGGTCGTTGGCTTTGGATGTCCACTGGCGCGCGCTGATCAGCAGCAAACCCGGAGCCGAGTAGCCGGCAAGCGAGCCATCCGGCAATTGGGCGACGGTCAGGCTGGGCGCGCCGGCTTGCAGCGCTCCGAGCGTGCCAAACGTCTCCGAGAAATAGCTCATGATCTGCGCCAGCGACCCTGCGTAAGACGCCACGGTGGAGGCTTGCCCGGGAGGCGTGTAAAACGAAAATTGATATCCCTCTGTCGGCAGCCGGCGAAAGTTGCAAATTGCCGGCGACAAATGACCCGACAGGACCGGGCTGATCGCAATGGAAAACGTACGAAGCCTGGTTCGGCGCTCCGCCAATTCCTGGTTGCGTGGTCGGTGGGTCAGCCTTGCCCGTTCCGGTGACAGCGAACGAACTCGGCACGATCAGATTGAATTTGCCGGTATACCGGTTCGACGGATAGTTGGTTAGCGGAAACCAGCGGGCAGGCAAAAGCAGATACGCAGCGGTTTTTTCGACCGATGCGAAACGAATTCCTTTTGTGGGGCTGTCTTCCTCGCTCGAAACCGGTCCGGAATAGTCGAATGTCAGAGTGATCTGTTTCCCCGGCGTTGCGGTACTCGGAAGAGCCACGGTGAGCAGCAACGGGGAATTGTTATCGCGCGCGAAAGTCACGGGCTGCCCTGCCATTTTCACGGAAGTCACGTGCAGATCGGGATGCAGCTCGACAAGAACCGTTTTCGCGACTTGATCGGCGACAAAATCAACCTTGGCCTGTCCCTGAATCGTCTGATCCTCCGGGTGGAGGATCACTTCGACGTCGTAATTTGTCGCGCGGAAAGGGAAGGAATGCGGCGCCTGCGCCAATGCGCATGTTGCGGTCAGAAGCGACAGCATTAGCAGGACAGCGGGCAATCGACAGATTTTGAGCAAAAGAGGAATCTCTCCTGAAAAGGACGATTACCTTTAGCTAAGATACCAGATATTCGCGCGCAGTTGCCCGCGACCCAGCGCCTAGAGCATGCGGGCAAAGACGTCGGCAGCCCGCTCGATCGCACCGCCCGACCCGAGGCTCTTTCGCACGCCAGCCAGGCCTTCCTTCATCTCCTCGCGAGCGGCGGGAGACTCCAGGAGGCGACGAACCTCAGTAGCTACCGCGGCTGCGGTGAAATCGTCCTGAATAAGCTCCGGGACGATCCGGCGCCCGGCAACCAGGTTTACCATGCTGAAAAAGGGCGTATGCACCATGCGGCGGAGGATGAACGCCGTTAACGGGGCGACGCGGTAAACCACGACCATTGGGGTTCCGAGCAGCGCTGCCTCGACTGTTGCGGTGCCGCTGGCGACGATGGCGCAATCCGCCGCCGCGAGCGCGTTGTACGTCTCGCCTTCGATTCGCTTGATCGGTACGTTCGAGGGTCCGCTTGCCACCGTTGAGGGGGTGCGGGCGAGCCCGGGAGCCGCCGCGCGTACGAATTGTGGGGCTGAGTCCTTGCCCATGTCGAGCGTGAGGCGTTCGCATGCTTCGAGGATGGCCGGAAAATTTCGATCGATTTCGCTGCCTCGGCTACCGGGCAATAGCGTCACGATGGGGCGGTCCGCGGAAAGGCCGTGGCGCGCCGCGAATTCCGCGCGAGTCATTGAGGCTTTTACGACGTCCGCCAGCGGATGGCCGACGAAATCTACGGGCACGCCCGCATCGCGATAGATTTTTTCCTCGAACGGGAAAATGACGACCATGTGATTTACGCGTCGCTTCACGATCCGCACGCGGCCCGAGCGCCATGCCCACACTTGCGGTCCAATGAAGTAGCCGACGGGAATTCCGTGTTTTTTCAAGCGCCGAGCGACGCCGAGGTGCGTTCCCGGAGAATCAACGAGGATTGCGAGCGATGCTTTCCTGCGAACGGCTTCGCGCGCGAGCCTGCGCTGCACGCGAACCACAGATGGGATTTTGTGCAGGACTTCCGAGATGCCAACGACGGCGACCTCGTGATAGTCCGCGATCAATTCGACGCCCGTCTCGGCCATTCGCGGACCGCCCATTCCAAAAAATTGAGCTCCGGTGCGTTCGCGCAAGGCGACCGCGAGGCGCGCCGCGTACATATCACTGGAAGCTTCCCCGGCGGAGATCAGAATTTGAGGTGGCGTCATGCGAGCGACACCGCGTTAATCGTCAGCGGACAATGGCTGCGGGGGCCGTGGGAACCCCGGCATCGTGTCGTCAGAAAGAGACACCGTCAACTCCTGCTCCTTATATTGGAGCTGGTAGAGGCGATAGTAGATCCCGCGGACGAGCAGCAATTCCTGGTGCGAACCCTGCTCGCGCAAGCGGCCCTTGTGGAAAACGAGAATGCGATGCGCGTGCTGGATCGTGCTCAGCCGGTGCGCGATGACGACTGACGTGCGTCCGGTGATCAAGCGATCGAGAGCTTCACGGATCAGAAGCTCAGTCTTCGTGTCCACGCTCGACGTGGCCTCATCGAGAATCAGGAACTTCGGATCTCGCGCGAGGGCACGCGCGAAGCTGACGAGCTGGCGCTGGCCCACGGAAAGAGTCCCACCGCGCTCGTTGACAGGCGTGTCTATTCCCTGAGGAAGCGAAGAAACAAACGGCCCGAGTCCGACTTCTTTCAGTGCGCGCTCGATTGTGGCGCGGCCGATCGCTTCGGTTCCGAGCTTGACGTTGGATTCCAGCGTGCCCGTAAAAAGGAACGGGTCCTGCAGGACGATACCGAAAAGCGAGCGCAAATCCTCCAGGGCGATCTCGCGGATATCCATACCGTCGAGGAGAATCTGGCCGCGCTGGATATCGTAGAAGCGCAAGAGAAGTTGAATGATTGTGGTCTTGCCCGCGCCGGTATGGCCGACGATTGCGAGCGTCTGGCCGGGCTCGACGCGGAAGGAAACGTCGCGCAATACCCAGTCTTCATCTTTGGGCGTCGCGCCGCCGTGATACGCGAACCAGACGTTGCGGAATTCAACCTCGCCGCGCGGAGCGGGGAGCGCGTGCGCATTGGGATCAGGAGCCGGAATAGGCTCGTCGAGGAGGCCAAAAATGCGTTCCGAAGCGGCCATCGCAGCCTGCAAAATGTTGAATTTTTCGCTGAGGTCCTGAATAGGGCGGAAAAAGCTTTGGGCGTACAGCATGAAAGTAATGAGCACGCCGACTTCGATCCTGCCGGATATCGTGCGCACGCCGCCAAACCAGAAAAGGACCGCGATGCCTCCCATGCTGAGAAATTCGACGCCCGGGAAGAAGTAGGAAAAAGCGTCGATCGCGTCCTTATAAGCTTCCATGTGGATGCGATTCAGCTCTGCAAATTGCTTGCGCGCTTTTCGCTCGCGATTGAAAAGCTGCACGATCGCCATGCCGCTGATGTGTTCTTGAAGGAATCCATTGATTCGCGCGATCGCAGTCCGGATTCCGCGGTTTGCTTCCCGGACGCTGTTGCGAAAGAAATAGGTGAGCACGATCATGAACGGAAGAGGCGAGAGGGTCGCAAGTCCCAGAACCGGCCGCCACCACAACAGGAATATGGCCAAGCCGAACAGCTGCACAAAATCATTCAGCATGGCGACCACGCCCGATGCGAAAAGGTCGTTCAGGGCGTCGACGTCGGTCGTTGCGCGCGTGACAAGCCGACCTATGGGGCTACGGTCGAAAAAGCTGATTGGCAGGCGCTGAAGGTGCTCGAAAATTTCCTTGCGCAGGTCGTACATCGTTTTCTGCCCGACCGACTGCATGATCCGTACCTGGGTATATTGCAAGCCGAAGTTCGCGAGCAACGAACCGAGATACGCCACCACGACCCAAAGTATTCCAATCAGTGCGGTGTGCACCGAGATGGAATGGTTGGTGGCAGGAACGATGAATCCATCGACGGCGACGTGGCCGAAGAGGTAAGGTCCGACGATACCCATGGCCGCAACGCCGAGGGTCATTGAAACGGCGAGCACGACGAGCCAGCGATACGGCCAGAGATACTTCATCAGGCGCCGCGTGATCTGCGTGTCGTAGAGCTTTCCGAGTTTCTCTTCTTCGCGGAAATCGCTCATTCCCGTTCCAATTCCTCTTCGAGCAACTGTTTCTGATAGAGATCGGCATAATAGCCGCCGAGTTCGAGCAGTTGATCGTGCGTGCCGCGCTCGATGATGCGTCCTTCGCGCAGAACGATGATCTGGTCGGCATTCTTCACAGTGGAGATACGATGGGCCACGAGGATGGTGGTCCGCTGACGCATCACGGCGCCCAACTGGCGAAGAATTTTCTCCTCGGTATCGGTGTCTACGCTCGAAAGTGAGTCGTCCAGCACTAAAATTTTGGGCTGGCGCAAAATGGCGCGGGCGAGCGAGGTTCGCTGCTTCTGCCCTCCGGAAAGGGTGATGCCGCGTTCGCCGACCATTGTGTCGTAGCGTTTTGGAAAGCTGAGAATTTCGCCGGAGATGGTTGCGATTTCGGCAGCTTCGAGGATTTGTTCTTCGTCCAGCGCATCCACACCGAAGCCGATGTTTTCGCGAATTGTTTCACTGAATAGAAAAGTGTCCTGCGGCACAAAGCCGATGGAGCGGCGCAGGCCTTCGAGCGAATATTCGCGGATCGAGATCCCGTCAATCAGAAGCGAACCCTTCGGAGCTTCCCACAAGCGTGCGACGAGAGCCGCCAGGGTGGATTTGCCGCTGCCGGTGGGGCCGACCACAGCCAGCGTCGAGCCGGCGGGAATCTTCAGGTTGATGTCGTGCAGCACCTCGGGGCCCGAAGTTCCAGCAGTCGGATAAGTAAATGTCAAATGGCGGAATTCAACTTCGCCACGAATGGTCGAAGGGGCCTCGATGGATAGTTCGTTCGAGCGATCATGCGCTGGACCATTTCCATGAGCTCTCGCCGCTTGTGAGGCTTCTTCTTCGAAAGCGGCTGAATTCCGGATATTGGGCTGCGCCTTCAAGATGTAATTCAACCGGCCCATCGAAGCTGCGCCGCGCTGGAAGATGTTCGTCACGAAGCCGATAGCGATCATTGGGAACACGAGCTGGCCCAAGAACGTATAGAAAGCCAAAAAAGTCCCGAGAGATACCCGCTGATTTATGACCTGGGCACCGCCCATCCCAAGCAGAATTACGACCGTCACACCGATCAGGGCCGCCAGGGCAGGGAAGAAGAGGCTCCAGGAGCCGATGAGCTTGATATTGTGGTCTACGTAGTCGCGGTTGGCTTCGTCGAACGACGCGATTTGAGGTTTTTCCTGTGCGTACGCCCGGATCACGCGAACGCCCGTGAGATTTTCCTGTGCCCGGGTGGACAGCACGCCCAGGGCCGCCTGAATCTGTTCCGACAGGCGATGAATGATCTGGCCGAAATAGCGCACCGCAAAGGCCACGAACGGCACGGGGATCAGTACCCACATGGTCAGTACTGGCGAAAGTTTGATCATGAAGTAGATCGCCATCACCATCGTCGCAATGGTGTTGGCGGTGTACATGATGCCAGGTCCGAGAACCATGCGAACGGCGTTCAAATCGTTAGTCACACGCGACATCAGGTCCCCGGTGCGATTCTTCGAATAGAACTCGGGATCCATGGTCAGGAGGCGGTCGAGCAGATCATTTCGCAGGTCATATTCGATCTCGCGGGACATGCCAATCAATATCCAGCGCGACCAGAACGAGAAAAATCCCTTAATCAACATCACGACGACGAGGATGATGCAATAGAGACCCAGAGCGTGGCGGCTCAGTGGCGCGTAGAACGCAAACAGCGGATGAAGAATCGCGCGGGCGGTACCCGTAAGTGTCGAAAGTGGCTGAGGCGCGGCATGCAGCAAGTCCGTGATCGCCCCAATGATCAACTGGGGCAGCGAACCGACCAGCCCTGTAAGCGCAAGCGCGACCATTCCGACAGCGCCCATTCGCTTGTAGCGAAACACGTAGGGCAACAGCAGCTTCAGCTGGGACCATCCGGAGGGCTTGCGTGCGGGCCGCGCGACGGTTGCGGAGACGGGCTGTGCGATGGCGCTCATCTGCGAGTATTGGACGCAGCGGGTCCGCGATTGGCTACTTTCGCGGCCGAATGTCTACGGTCACCTTGCATTCCCTATGGCACCTTCTGGCCTGTTCGAATTCAGATTGTATAACGTAGATTCTAGCGTTTTGATTCCATTCACGGAAGGGCTGTAACGAATCTCTTTGTGGTCAGCGCGCAGCCACAATTTCGTCGAGACGGGCTTCGAAATTCTCTTCGCCTTCTGACCAAAGGCGGACCTTTCCTATCGGCAGGGATCCCTCGATCCGGCGTACCCAGTCCAGCAGCTTGCGGATATTTTCGCGTGTTTTTTCCTGGTATTTCTCCAGATTTTCGGGCCAATGCATCGCTTCCAGGAAGCGCGCCTCTTCCGGGCTCTGAGCCGGCATCTTTGGGCCCGGACGGATGCCTAGCAGGCCGGCGTGTCCGGTAAAGAGATGCTCGAAACCAAGATTCACTTCGAAGTGGCCGCTTTCGCGCCAGAATCCGTCGTCGTAGTCTTCGCCGCGACAAAGGATCTCCAGCGGCTGTGGCTCGACCTTAGATTTGCCGTTGGCCGGGTCGAATACGGCGAGATCCCAATGGCAGCCGACCTCGTACGAGCAGTCGCTGTGAACCTGGTCCTTCGCGATTTCGATAATCCCAGCGGCATCGTGCGGCACGGCCCGCAAGTCTTGCTCTAGTATGGGCGACTCGGTCGCATCCACCGCACGGATGGCCAGATAGGTAAACCCCGGCCTCGTGGCCGAGAAGGGAACGGTCTTGAGGAACGCGCCCAAGCGCTCCATGATGAATTCCTCAGAAAAATCCTTGGACCACATATTCAGATACGAATGATTCGCCATGCCGAGCATTATACCGGGGCGACGGGCGAATTTCGAAATCGGGGCCTGGGGCCGGCAAACCCTTAGATAGGTGTCTGCCAGACTCTTCCCGCCAATCTGGGTGCTTCCGGGTATGGTCCCTCAGCAGCCTGCGGTCTACTGTGTCCGTGGAATTCCGCCTAAGGGACAAGAAACGCGCGAATGATTCAGAAGGGAATTCTAACTGGAGGGACGCCATGAGGGACGTTAAATTGCCGCACACTTTCGTTGGCTTTGCAGTTGGTCTCGGAATCGGAGCTGCTCTAGGCGTCTTGTTTGCGCCAAAGTCCGGCGAGGAAACCCGCGAGTATCTAGCGGACGGCACGATGGATGCGATCGATGACGTGGTCACGACCGGCCGAAAGCTAAAGAAACGCGCGAGGCAAGCCGTAAACGACGCCGCAGAGCGCGTGATGGACGCCACGACTGTTGGCGAGCGGGCCTATGTAAATGCGAAGAATGCGTAGGACAGGGAGCAGTGCTTGTTCGAGCCAAACCATACTCGCAAGGAAAAGGGGCTGAAATGACCACCAAGTCGCATGTACGGACCGGCAGCACGGAAAATGACACGCTCGTGCGCGTCGCTCGCACAATCGGCTCAACACTGGGCACGATTGCAGCCACGATCAACAGGACGACGAAAACCACGAGGCGGAGACGGAAACCAATGAAGAGCCGTGTGGCGAAGCGAGTAAGAGCAATTTCTGCCAAAAAGTCACGTTCGAAAGGCCGACGCTGAAGCAAAGCTTAGTTCGGCCGCAATGAATCCACGCGCGAAGGGAGATTCAAATGTCGTCCAAAGGCGAGAAGTGCGCACACCCGGTGTGCAGTTGCATGGCAACGAACGGCAAGTATTGCAGCGAGGCGTGCGAAGCGATGGAGAAGACACCTGACATTGACTGCCGGTGCGAGCATCCCGAGTGCAAAGGACGTGCGCACTAGAGTTTGTTTGTTGCAGCCTTTACAGACGAGGGAGCAATGAGGAAATCATGAAAACACTTGGAACTCTTCTTACCACGCTACTGCTCTTCGCAATTGGCGTATTCGCCGGATGCTCCACAACGACAAAGTCGCCCGACGTTTCTGACAGCGTTCGGCGGTCACTCGACCAGTCCGGTTACAAGGACGTTACGGTGAGCGATGACCGCGACAAGGGAGTAGTCACACTCGGCGGCAATGTAACGATGGATAGCGACAAGGCTCAGGCTGAATCGATCGCGAAGTCGATTGCCGGCTCACAGGTGGTAGCGGATCAGATTGCCGTGGTCCCCACAGAAGATTCGAGCGCAGCCAAAGCAGTGAACTCCGACCTCGATAAGGGAATCGAGAAGAATCTCGATGCCGCGCTCATTCAGAACAGAATGCAGAAGCAGGTCAAGTACGATGTGAAAAACGGCGTGGTCACGCTGACTGGGGACGTCAATTCAGAAAGTAGACGATCGCGGGCTCAAAGCGTGGCATCTTCCGTCCCTAACGTTCAACAAGTGGTGAATGAACTTCAGATAAAGGATCAGAAGGCGAGCTCCACGAACTAAGGTTAGTTCGACCGGTTCTGAGGGAGCTACTTTTTGGTGGGGAGTTCGTCGTCGTCGTTATCTTCGGCGCTGATATTTTCGGAGATTCCCATCAGGCGATCCTTCAACGTGTCGCCCATTCCGGACAATACTCCGGCGATACTTTCCCGCATGCGCTTTTCAGCGGCTTTGGCGAGCGTGTCGAGAACCGTCTGAGAATGTTGACCCAATGTGGTGGCGGACGCGAGCAGCCAGGAGTTAGAAGCGTTCTCAAGGCGCGCTTTATACTGCTCGATTGATTCGTTTGTAGATTTCTTGAGCTGCTCCATCCATTCCTGATTTTGCTTTTGGCGGTTTGCCTCGAGCGCTTCGATAATCGGGCCGACCTGCGATTGCAGGTGGACCTGCGCCTGTTCGACGGTCTGCAACATCTTTTCCTCGATACTCTTTTGAAACGCGGTGAGCGAACCTTCGCGGTTGAACTCCATGTCTGAGCGCGCTTTCTCAAGAGCCTGGCGCGAGGATTCCTCGAACCGGCGCAGCGACTCACCCGTCACGTGCTCGACGCGGTCTGTGAAGCCGGCGTGCGCGATTTCCGCGTTTTCGCCGAGCTTGGCGCGCTCACGGTCCACGATATCCTTCGCAGCCTCTTCGATTTCCGCCTGGCTGTGCTCAACGTAGGAGCGGCGGTAGTGGTCAAGTTCGGACGCGACCAGACTCGATATTTCCGCCGCACGCCCGCGCAGAGCCGACGTGGATTGCTCGACAGCCTTTTCGAGCGTGGATTGCATCGTGGTTTGCGCCTTCTTCTGGTACCAGTCGGCTGCCTTCGAGAGCGCTTCGTACGTTTCGTGCTGTGCGCCTACGCTCTTTTGCTCGAACTCTTCTTCGACTTTGGAAAGCGTGGAGCGAACGGACTTTTCGAACTCTTCCGGTACTTTTGCGGACTCCTGCCGAAGCTGTGCGAGCGATTCCTGCACGACCTGCTGGGATTCCCGCTGAAGCTGCTCGCGCGTGGCCGTCTGAATCTGTGAAGCCTGCTCGGCGGTCTTGCGCGCGTGCTCGCGGACCATTGCTTCGATTTGCGCGGCCTGGTCGGATGCCTGCTGGACCTGCTCGCGGATCGTGCCTTGCAGACGCGAGGCCTGCTCGCCCGCCTCGGTCAATCCCGAAGCAGCCTTCTGCGCTTCCTCGATCTTTGGCGTCAGCTTCTGATCAAGCTCGCTGGACAAGCGCTCGAACACTTGCTGCGCGGAATTCCGGAGCACAGGTTCGATTTGCTGCGCGCGCTCGGCGATAGCCTGATCGGCGCGGCGAACGGCTTCCTGATGCTGCACAGCGGCGATGTCTTCCAAGTTACGACGTGTCTCATCTATTGTGGACCGCGCGGCTTCCTCGAGCCGGGTCTTCGCGGCTTCCGTGCGCGCGCGTTCCTGCTCGAGGCCCGATCCCAACGATTGAATCGTAGCTTGCGCGCCGGCGACAGCCTCATCCAGCGACGCGCGAACACCCGATTGGCGCTCGGCGATATCCCGTTCCGATTGCGCCAGCGCCGCTTGCGATGCATCGCTGATCTTCTGGCCGAGGTTTTGCGATGCGCCCGTCACCGCGGCTTCAAATTCATCGTTCCAGCGCTGCTTTGCCGCGATCGCGTCAGCTTGCGTCTCGTCAATTGTCCGAGTGCGAACGTTCTGCGCGGTCTCTTCGAGATCTTTTTTCCATTGATTGAGGTGTTGTTGCGCCGCTTCGGGCGACGAAAGAATGCCGAGCGATGGAGTGGACGCTTCGCGCTGTGAGATCACGCGCTCGACGGCTTCTTCGACGGCGTGTTTGAGGTTGTGCGCTGCCGCATGTTCCGCGGCTTGCTGCGCGGCCTGGTCAGCAACGTTGCTCACCGCTTGCTCGACCGCCTGGCGTACTTTGGCGTCCAAATTCTCGGTGTTTGTGTCGCTCGCTTTGCGGGCTTCCTCGACGATGGCGGCGGTGCGATCCGCCGCCTGCTGGACGACCTTCTTGACCGCCGACTCAGAGACGCGTTCCATCGAGACCTTGATGGCTCGCTCGACGGCTTCGTGTAGCTGGACATCGAGCTGCTGACGAACGATCGTCATTTCATCGTTGATCGCGGACTGCGCGCCGCGCTTCAGGGTCTTGTCGAGAGTTTCTTTGGCGTCCTCGACCATTTTGGCCATCTGTCGCGCGGTTGCAAGCTGCGCGTCCTGCGAAGTTGTGGGCGCTGAAGCGGGCGGAGCCGCAGGCTGTGAGAACACAGGGCCGGGCATCACGTGCAGGCGGCTCTCGGCGGATGGTGTCGTAGCTGGCGAGTGTGCGCTGGGTGCTTGTGCGGCAGGCTCTGCGATCGTTTTCGGTGCGTCCGTGGCGGGCGCGGCGGGTAGCTTTGTTTCAGGCGCGACGGCAAATTCAGTCGGCGCGGCAGATGCTTGGGTTTCGTCGCCCGGATAGGCAAACCAATCTTCCGGTGGGAACGCGATTCCCCAAATGTTGCCGGCGACCTCGAACTCCAGGCCAATCTGAAAAAGCTCGCGGACAGCGCGCGGGCGTTGAACCCAGACGACGCGTCCCACGGCGGAACGTGCCGGGAGCGAAGGGTCCGGATGGGGAATCTCGAGCTTGATCGTCGAGTTCTTGGGGACGTAGTGCTTCGACTGGTACTTGCACCCGTGGCAGTTGACCATCACGGTCGTGGTGCGTTCCTTGAACGGCTGGCCGAGCGCGTCCACACCCGCGACTGTGATCGGCACGGCCTGCACAATGCGCGTGCTTCGGCGCTTCTGTGTGCTGGCGTCATCCAATGGCAACGACTCGACCACCTAGGCCTCCAAAAGGGTAGGAATTAAGGGTAGCATCCGCGTTTGAGGCGGGCAGGATGGGCTAGGGAGGTGGTGCGAAAGGGTAACTTCAGAGTCCTACTGTGGGTTCTCAGCGAATGGCGCTAGGGCGTAGGGGTGGAACGGCGCGACGGCCCAAATAGCGCGTCTTTCAGTTCCTTGGCGATCCAGATTGGGCCAACGAGGAAATAGATCAAGCCCTGAAAGAAGGCAGGCTTGTTGCCCTCTATTCGATGGCCGGCAAACAGTAAAATCCATCCGCCGACGAAGAACGCCAGACCCGTGCGCCAGAAAGTCAGAACCGCCAGAACGATTCCTGCAATGATGAGAGGAATTCCGATGCCGTGCAGGACTTTATTCCAGGCGTTAGTGTGCTCGTGGTCGTACTGCGCCATGTAGCGGTCGAATGAGGGCATCGCGCGCCTCCTCGGTTCAATGGTTTTGGTATACGCCTGTCGAGGCGGGGAAGCAAGGCAGGAAGATCTAGACGTCCCGGCGGCCTTCCATGGCTTTCATCATCGTTACTTCGTCGGCATACTCGAGATCCGAGCCTACCGGAATTCCCATGGCAATGCGCGTGACGCGGACGCCCAGCGGTCTGATCAGCTTTGAGAGATACACCGAAGTTGCTTCGCCTTCCGCCGTGGGATTCGTGGCGACGATGATTTCCTCGACCGTGCCGCCCTTGAGACGCTCGATGAGGCTCTTGATCTTCAGTTGGTCCGGCCCTACACCCTGCAACGGCGAAAGCGCGCCGCCGAGCACGTGATAGAGACCGTTGAACTGCCGCGTTTTCTCGATGGCTTGGATGTTGGTGGCTTCTTCGACCACGCAGATCATGTTCTTGCTGCGTGTCGAGCTGCTGCAGAAGAGACAAGGATCGCTATCCGTGATGTTGTTGCAGATCGAGCACTCGCGGACTTTCTCTTTGGCTTCGCGGATTGCGTCGGAAAGCGCGAGCGCCTGGCCCTTGTCCACTCGCAGGAGGTAGAAGGCGAGCCGCTGCGCTGTTTTCTGCCCGATGCCAGGCAGGCGTTTCAGCTCGTCAATCAATCTTGTGACGGAAGGGGCAAAATCAGGCATGCGAGGCCATTATCGCAGAGTCGCGTCCGTTTTCGCCAGAAGTGAAACGCAGGTCCCGGACGCGCCGCTTAAGAATAGGATGATTCATTGCGCGGGCAACTCCGCGGGAGTTACAATCCAGGCGCTTCGTGGTGGGTTTGTGGGGGAACCGACTCTGGAGAGTTTCCAGCAGCGGATATAGGGAGGAAAGACGGAATGCAAACGAGAAACATGCGACCGCTCGCTATCTTTACACTTTTGCTAGTAGCCGCCGCAGCTCCGGCTGTGGCGCAACAAGGCCCGCCACCGGGTGGTGGCGGTGGTGGTGGACGTCCGGCGATGGGACCGCCGCTTCAGCTCAGCAGCTCGGCATTCACCGACGTCGGTACGTATCCGGACAAGTATTCGTGCATTCCCGGAATGGCCGGCGGCCCTCCGGACGCCAGCAAGATGGTTTCGCCGCCGCTTTCGTGGGTCAACGCGCCGGCCGGGACGAAGAGTTTCGTGCTGCTGCTGCACGATCCGGACGCGCATGCGGCAAAGGCGTTCGACGATATCACCCACTGGATGGTCTTCAATATCCCCGGCGATGCGACTTCGCTGCCGGAAGGCATGAAGGCCGATTCGACCGTGGCCCCGCAGGCCAACAACATCGCCCGTTCGGCGTCGTTTTTCGGGCCATGCGCGCCGCCGGGACCGGTTCATCACTATACGTTTGAACTCTTCGCGCTCGATACGATGCTCGATCTTCAGAAGGGCGCGAGCCGCGACGACGTGCAGAAAGCGATGGACGGGCACGTCCTCACCGGCACGGTGCTGATTGGTCTGTTCCATCGCACATCCGGCGGAGGCCCACCTCCTCCTCGACAGTAGCTGTAAGGAATGCCCGCGAGAAGGGGCGCAGTCCGTCGCGGCGGACTGCGCCTTCTTTTTTTGTAGCTCCGGCATCTTGCCGGCGTTTTTCGTTTAATCGGCGCACACTTCCAGCTTGCCCTACGCGAAACAACGTGTAGCGGAAGTGCTGGGAATGAAAAGCCACGAAACGACCTTCGGAGGAGTATTGGCTAGAACAGTCCTGGAATTTTCAGGCCCATGATGCCGGGCGCGGAACCCGTGAGATCCTTCATCTGCTTGGACAACTCATCATCCACACGCCGAGTGGCTTCGTTCACCGCTGCTAGAATCAATTCCTGCAACATCTCCTGATCCTTGGCCTTGAAGATTTCCTGCTCTATGCGCACTTCGGTCAGCTGCTTTTGTCCGTTCATTTTCACGGACACCATGCCGCCTCCGGCCGATGCTTCGACGCTAAGCCCGTCAATGCGCTTTTCGAGCGTCTCCTGCACTTGGCGGAACTGAGAGAGCATCTGCTGCAGAGCTTTTACTTCCATGGGTTATTCCTCGCCCGGGCGCTTCACTCTTGAAATCTGGCCGCCGAATTTTTCCAGCATCGCCCTAACGATCGGATCTTCTTCAAACCGAGCTCGCAACTCCGAACTGCGTCCCATTCCTGCTCGCCCGGAGTCCAGTTTAACACAGACGCGCAAAGGCTGGCCCACGACTTCCTGCACAGCTGTGCGCAATCGCTCCATCGCTTCGCGCGGCAACATTTCCGTCAGCGTGCGATTCTCGGTGTGAAAGAAAAGCCGGAACTCGCCGGCCTCAATTTCGCAGCGAGTGGCATGTTCGAGAAAAGATGACAGCAATCTGGAGCTTTGCAGCATCGCTTTCACGGCATCCAATTGCGCCGCACCCAAACCGATTGTGCCATCTTCGGCGGCGCGCGCTACGATGCGCGGCGCCGATGCCGGCACGGGAACGTTTGGCACCGGCCGCTCCGGAGCCGCGGACGGCGAAGCGGAAAGTTTCGTTTCCGGTGCTGGAGCCATTCGCACCGCCGCCGCGCCCGACGAGGATACGGAAACGGTTTGGGCCGGAGCGGTTGGTCGGGGCGGAGTACTGGGCGGCGCTTGTGATGACCTGGCGGGATTCTGGCCGCCGCGAAGTTCTCCAAGAATCTCCTCGAGCGGGGCGAGTCGTTGCGCGTTCACGAGGCGCAGCAGTCCCAATTCGAGGTGCAAGCGAGCATCAGGTTTGCGCCGCAAATCGTCATCCGTTTCGAGCAGGATGTTGAAAAAGCGCGTGAGATCCTCTTCGCTGAACTTCGCGGCATGTTCCGCCAGGCGCGGGCGTTCGTCCTGTGGAGCGGCAACAAGTTCCGAATCGGCGCCGCAGACGCGAGCCACTAACAGGTTGCGGAAATGGCGAATAGCCTCGCGGCAGAAATGCTGCAAATTTTGCCCGTCGGCGATGAGCCTGTGGACGAGCCCCAACGCGCGCTCGGAAGATTGATCCGCGATAGCTCCAACGAGATCGTCCAGCACGCTTTCCGCGACGACGCCGAGAAGCTCGCGAACCTGCCCGTCCGAAATGACGTCCCCGGCATACGCGATTGCCTGCTCGAGCAACGAAAGCCCGTCGCGCAAGCTGCCTTCTGCCGCGCGCGCGAGCACGGCCACGGCGCCAGAGTCGATCTTGAGATTTTCGGCCTTTACGATCATTTCAATTTGGCCGGAGATTTCCTGAAAAGTGAGCGAGCGGAACTGAAAAAGCTGAGCGCGCGATTTGATCGTCTCGACCAAATCTTCAGCGCGAGTAGTGGCAAGAATAAATACGACGCGCTCGGGCGGTTCCTCGAGGGTTTTCAGCAGCGCGTTCGACGCCTCGTCGGTGAGCTGATGGGCCTCATCGAGTATCACGACCTTGTAGCGGCTCGATGCAGGCGCATAGCGCACCATTTCGCGCAACTCGCGGATCTGATCGATGCCGCGGTTCGACGCCGCGTCAATTTCGAGAACGTCGAGCGATGTGCCGGCGGAAATCTCTCGGCAGGAATCGCACGTGCCGTCGGGCTGAGCCGTGGGGCCATTCGCGCAGTTTAGAGCCTTAGCCAGGATGCGCGCGGCCGTTGTTTTGCCGACTCCACGCACGCCCGAGAAAATATAGGCATGCGCGACGCGATTCGACTCGATCGCATTCGCGAGCGTCCGCGTAACGTGCTGCTGCCCGACGATTTCAGCGAATGTCTGCGGACGATATTTTCGCGCGATGACTTTGTAGCTCATTCGACCCTGTTTTCGGCCCCTGAATTCTCACGGCCCGGCAGCGATAAGAGGAACTTCGGGTGATCCGCGGCACACGAAGCTGACCCGCTACCGTTGCTCCCTTCCGGGCCTGGCGGGGTTCGCGGGGAATCGTTGCACAGAGCCCGAAGTTCCACCGATCGCCGGTCTGCATCGCAATTTTTTCTTGCGATGCGACCGCTTCGCGAAGTCTAGCATACAGGTCTGCACCGCGAAAGAAGATGGCCGCATCGGAAATTTATTGGATCTCGCGGCGAGTCTCGCCGGATCGCGCTTGCAGATTGCGCGCCGCCGTTCTAGTCTTGCGATCACTATGGCTCCGGATTTCGTCGCGCTCGGAATTATCTGGTACATCGTTTTTCTTTTCTCCACGACGTGCCACGAAGGCGCGCATTCGCTCGCGGCGCATCTTGGTGGTGATCCCACCGCGTTTCACGGCGGACAAGCGAGCTTGAATCCGTTGCCGCACATTCGCCGTGCGCCGTTCGGGATGGTCCTGGTGCCGATCGCGACGTATATTCTCCCTCCGCACTGGATGTTCGGCTGGGCGAGCGCGCCATACGATCCCGCGTGGCAACGCCAGTATCCACGCCGCGCCGCTTGGATGGCGCTAGCCGGACCCGCGGCAAATTTCACGCTGTCACTCATCGCGGCTCTGGGAATTCGCGGAGGCATGGCGTTCGGATACTTGCGAATGCCGGAATCGGTAGGTTTCACGCACATCACGGAGGCGACTGGTCCGGGGGCGGCGGAGTTTGCCGCGACATTCCTGAGCATTCTGTTCGTTCTGAATGTGCTCCTCGGGACATTCAATCTGTTGCCGGTACCACCGCTCGACGGCCACACTGGCGTCACGCTGCTAATGAGCCAAGGCGCAGCGCTGCGATTCCTCGATTGGACGAACAATCAAAATTTCGGAATGATGGGAATCGTACTTGCGTGGATCCTTTATGACCGGATCTTTGGGGCCATTTTTAGCCTCGCGCTCAATCTTCTGTATCCGGGCTCGCACTGGGGCTGATTCCGCCACGAGTCCGATTCAGTCAGGTTGTTTTTAGAACGCCAAAGGAAACTCCGAGTCTGGCCCAGTTTGAAACTGCGGTTCCAGTTCGGGACGCAATTCGTTTCTTCTTAGATGAAGTTTTCGAAGAACAATTTTTTGCGCGAGTCTTGCCGAGCGCGCCGCTCTCCAACCAACAGTCTCAATCCAGACGCTTTATCAATTTCCGTTCCTTCGTTTCGGAGACTCGCCCGCGAAAATTCACTGATGGTGAGGCCGCTGCCGCTCTGGCCCGAGCCTTGCCTATGCAGATGAAATGAGTCTTGCCGTCCAAACCTCGGCGATCTTAGCGGCAAGAGGGAATCTGACGATCTGCGTGGTGGATGCCGACCAGGCGCAGATGGCACTTACGAGGGACTGTCTTTCTCGCGCCGGATTCCCGGCGATTGGCGCCCTTAGTTCGCATGACGCATTTGAGAAAGCTCGCATCGGACGCTGCCGGGTGATTCTCGCCGATTGCAAGCTACCCGGAATAGACGGCATCGCATTTCTCGAGCAGGCCTTGCGTCAAGACTCCAGGATGCACGTGATTCTGATGTCGGCGGCGCATTCCGTGGATTCCGCGATTGAGGCCATCAAGCATGGCGCTTACGATTATCTCTGCAAGCCCCTCGACTATCCACGCCTGATGAAGACGCTCGACGATTTGGCCGAGCAGCTGCGGAAACTGCAGAGTGCCACTGTAACGCTGAACGGGGATTGGCGGCCGTTGCCGCTGAGCGAAATGCGAAGCATGCATATCCAGCGAGTGCTCGAGACATGCCACGGCAACCGCGTACGCGCCGCGCGCATGCTCGGCATCGGCCGAACAAGCCTCTACCGCTTCCTCAAGAGCGCAGATAAGCAAGCCGCCGTTCGGGCTGGGGCGTGAACGGCGTCTCATGTATCCAGCGTGTGGATCACGCCAGAGAAATCAGCATTGGTGAATGCGTGCGGGCGCGCCGCGGCTTAGTTTCCGCCGGACGTGTACGACGCGTTGTGCAGCAGCGTTGTGGGAAGCGACAGTGTTGAATCCATGCGCACCAGAATTCCCGTCTGCGCCGGAAGATCAACGTCCTTGCCCTTCTTCGCGACTATGTAGGCAGTGCCGCCGACGAGTCCAAATACCGTGCCGCGCAAAACGTGGCTAAAGATCAGTCCGACGGTTGAACCGCCCGCAGTTCCGATAGCTACATCCTCAACATCGCCCTTGATTCCGCGGTTTTCCTGGACATCTTCGCCCTCGACGGTTTTCAGGTCCTTCCGCTGCTTGGTCGCTTCCGTCCCGCCGCTATAGATGGAAAGAATGCTCAGCTTCGCCGGAAAGATGCGGCTTTCCACTTCAATTGAGTTAAAAGCCAGATTCATCGACGCCCCGCCGCGGAACATCGAGAAGAGCTTCGGGCGATCGACGGCTGTGATTGTGCCGTGAACCTTGGCTCCGGCTGGCAGGATCAGCTGGTTGCCGAGGAATACGGGTTCCGCGACGATCGCTGTGAAAGGATCGCCGTTATGGGCGACGCTGGTACTGAGTCCATTGACCAGTGTAAGGCGCACCTGCGTGCCTGGAATTACCGTGTTAGCTTGGGCGTGGACCGCCGGGCTCAGCCATAGAGCGAGTGAGACCACGGCGCAAAGAGCGATAAAACGTTTCATTGAATCCTCCTGTGTCCCGGGCGGAAACGCACTGGCTTCCGCAGGGATGGACCCTCAGCAAAAGAAAACGGCACTTTCGTGTAGGGTGAAATTCCGGATGAGCGACGCGGGAGATTCCCCAGCGTTGCCTCCGGAGGTCCCCGTGTCGTGGGGATTGCCGCTGGCGCAGCGGTTTGGGTGCGGAGGTTGCACCCGAGAAGTAAGATACATCAACTGCGGGCGCAGTTGCCCGAAAAACATGCGGGAGGGTTCGTAGTTCGCTATCGCGCGGAATTATGGTGGCGCATACGTTAGGCATGCGCCGCGCAGGGGCGGCTGGCCGTTCGTATGGCGGCTAGGGCGCATCGCGGATATGACATTGCCGATTTCGCTACACGGCGCGACGAACCCGCTGCTTCGGCTTGCAAGCATGAGGTACGCTGCAATACATGGAAGATAGAAAAAAGCTCGGGCTCAAAGCGGCGGTACTCACGCTACTCCCGATGATTTTGGTATTTCCGATGCTCGCCGCGGCCCATTTTGGTCCCACGGGACCAGCACGGGTCTGGCCGGTCCTGTTCTACGCGCCTCTGGCGATGTGGATGCAGATTCGCGCGATTGGCATGATGTTCGATATGTACCGAAATGGCCGCGATCCAGTCCTGATCGCATTACTCCCCCTCGGATTCGTTTCACTTTGCACCTACGCGCTGAGCGGATTTCTAATTGTCCTCGCGCTACCGGCGTTCCTGTCCACGATTCCGCTAAGCTAAGTCGCAACCTGTTGTAAACAGTCGCAACCCTTCGAAGCTACCGCCACGCGTCTGTAGCCGAAAATTGCTTGACAGGATTTCGGGCCAGGAATACGCTCCGCTCAATATATGGCCCTTTTATTGGGGTTTTGAGGGTGGAGGGCAGTATGGCCTTTAAGCTTGGGGTTGGAGTGGTAAGAATGTCTCTGTCCGAGCGTGAGTTCGAAATCCTGCTTCTCCGCGCTTCGGAATGCACTAAGGCAAGCCCGCTCCGCCTGGTGAAGGAGCCGCAAGCCGTTCTTCGAGCAACCCGAAGATCGCCCCGCCCCGCTGCTTAAGACTTGCCGGGTACCTGGGCGGCGTAGGCTGCTGATGGATTGGCCGCGATTTTTTGGCTCAGCCGTCACCGCTTGAGAATCGCCGACCCAAAGCACCGTGTTCCGGTCCATCCACGCATTCACCTTGAGCGATTGGAACACCCACCTGCTGTTGCGCTCGGTGCAGAAGTTATACCTGTGCGCGGATTGAAACGGAGGAATGGCTCCGGGGCCTGGACTCGAACCAGGATAACCAGCTCCAAAGGCTGGCGTGCTACCAATTGCACTACCCCGGATTAGCGCAAGAAAGTGTAGCAGAGATTTTAGCGATCTGTTGCCGGCACCGGAGTGCGCGACTTCTGCTGTTTGCCGCGCTGCCGTCAATTTGTTAGGCTGCTGAAGCCTCATCGTGCGGAGAGGTGTCCGAGCGGTTTAAGGAGCACGCTTGGAAAGCGTGTGTTGGGGAAACTCAACCGTGGGTTCGAATCCCACCCTCTCCGCCATCTAGAGACTATTTCGCGACGGATTCAATCTTTTCCACTCTGGAAGCGATGTGCTGAAGGACCTCTGGCAGAGTTGTGAAAAGCCCGTCGTTTCTGCTCAGCTTCAAACGGAGCGCCAGCTTCTCAGGATCTCCTTCGAGATGCCACAGGCAGACCACGATGTGCAGATTCGGTGACTGAATCCGTAATTTCGCGTACAACGCTTGCGCGTGGTTTACAGCGAAAGGTGGGAGGGCTGAAATACATACGATTCCCGGATTCAATTTCGCCACCTGCGACAACATCTCCGCTGTTGAATCAATCAGAATGCTCTGCGCCCTGCACCCCTGCCGTTCGAGAAGCCGCACAAGTAACATCGCCACGACATCGTCCGCATCGTCTCGAGCTGGAATGCAGAGAACGTCTATGGAGCCCGCCAATTCAATTTCACGTAGAGAAACCTCAGACGGGTTCTCCGACGCCCTTTCCGCATGCTGATCGGTGGGAGTGTCATTCAGTTCTTCGATGATCTCGCGGGTACTTTGATAGATAAAAGTCTGCATCTCTCCGTCAAGTTCATTACGATGGCGGTCCTGCTCCGCCAGACTTAAAGCCGGAATTACCACTGAGCTATAGAGCTCTTCGAGAGGTTTTTCCTTAAGGAATTGCTCCAGGATATGCCGTGCTTCATTTTGATCCATGGCCAGAAGGCGCTGGTAATACTGAGCCTGTGGCGAAAGGACCGGCTCATCTCCCAAAAGGACGTTCAGAAAACCGAGCCTCGGAACGTATCGCCCGATGACGACTAGGCAGACCGTTAGCGGAGTGGATAGTACGAGGCCAGGGAATCCCCAAATCAACGTCCAAAAGACGGCCGCCACCAGGATTGCCAGGGGCGAGAGACCGACATGCCCGCCATATAGCAGCGGCTCAACGATATTGGAGACCAGCAACTCTAGAACGAGAAAGAGTCCCGCGGTGACGAGGGCCTGATGCCACCCGGGGAAAACAGCCAGCGCCAAAACGATCGGCATTACCGCCGCCATGGGCGGCCCTGCATAAGGCAGGAACCGAAGAATCGCGGCGCTGATGCCCCAGAGTGCGGCATTCGGAATACCGATGAAATGCAATGCCGTGAATATCACCAGTCCATAGCTAGAGTTGACGGCTAACTGCAGGAATAAATACCGGTTAATCCGCTGAGTCGCGTCATCGAGCGCCTGAGTCATGATATTCAAACGCCCACCGCCCGCCAGGCGAATGAGACGATTGCGCAGATCTTCACGGCCGACGAGGATAAAGATGGTGAATATGATGACCACACCGGCGGTGGCCACTGGACCGAGCAGGTACTCGATGGATTCAAGAGCGTTAGTGGGCGGAACTACCTCCACAGAAAGTGGTCGCGCTGGTGAGGATCCAGGGGCTGGAAGCCTCTTTGCTGTTTCATCGGTCGAAGTTGACCCGGGAGCCGCCGCGCTTATTTCCTTCTCCAATTCATTAACGGTAGCGGCAACCTTGTTGAGGCTCTGACCACCCGACCCCTTCAAAGCGTGGATCTTGTCCTGCAAGGTTTCGGTGTAGGAAGGCAGCTGGTTCGTTAAATCAACGAATTGTTGAGAAGTCTTCCAACCAATAAGGCCCATCAAGCCAACCAGAATTACGACGACAAGGAAAATGGCAAATATTCGAGGAAGTTTGATCTTCTCGAGGAAGGCAACCGGAGGAGCCAATAAAAGTGAAAAAAGCAACGCCAACGCCAAGGGTATGAAAACCACTCGAGCAAAGTAGAGGGTGGCGATCACGACTACTGCGGCGACGACCCCCAGAAGTCGTGAAGATTCAGTGGATGCCGATGTTCGCTTCAAAGCCGGTTCGCCGCCTTTCCAGGCAGTGACTTGTGGTCATCAAACGCCACATCTTCTGTTGGATGCATGGGGTAACGAAGGGTATCCGTCATCGTCTTTGGAACTGAACCGAGCAGTGGCGCTGCTCCGTAACGCCAGGGAGACACGCCCTTCGATACTATGCATCTCTGGCCGGATCATTCATGTCCCATACAGCACAGGGACAGCGTCGTCACCGGTAAGAGTTATCTAGCCAAGGAAGTTTTTTCCGCATGCCCAGCTGCCGCCCCGCACCCTGAAAACTGAGGGATAAGGCCTCGCCGGACGCCAAACGCTAACTCGTGTCTCAGCATAGTGCTCGCTCTTCACTCAAAGAGCACATCGCCCGTCAAACAGCGCGACGAGAAGCTGCTTAGGCCGAATTGTTGCTCTCACCCGAATTGAATCTCCACCGCACTCAGCCGCGGCGGCACACCCCGGGGGGAACGATGGCGACAAATGCAGTGGTTCTGGCTGAAGCATCGGCAGTCCTTGAAACGCGCCTGTGGCAAGCAGTGATTGTGACAACGATACAAGAATGGATTTCGGGACCTCTGCGATCCCAGCGCAAGGCCGAAGAATATCTTTTCCAGGATCAGAAGGATTTCCCGCTTGTTTGCCAGTCCGCCGGAATGGACGCAGACCGCTTACGCGCCAAGCTCCAGCGTCTGCGCCTCCAGAAACCCGCACTCTAGGCCTCCGCGCAAGTCGGTCGCTCCAAAAGCCGCTTACCCGCCAACTTCCCAGGCGTTCGGACTCGGGATCCGTCCAAGAATCGGCATGCTAACTCCTGATTAATCAGATTGCCGGGCCCTCAGTAAATCCTCAGGTTCGGTCGCCCTCATCGCGGGTGATTTTGAAACCTTCGCGGGCGGAATCTCGTATAGTATGGCGCACTCTCGGATTCTGGACATTGGCGGAGACACCGATCATGGAATTGCGAATCGAAGGTCTTTCAAAATCCTATCCCAATGGCGTGAAGGCCCTGGACAATGTGAGCCTAACCATTCGCCACGGAATGTACGGATTGCTCGGTCCGAACGGGGCGGGAAAGTCCACGCTGATGCGGACGATCGCGACGCTGCAGGAGCCGGATAGCGGCCGAATCGGTCTCGACGGAATCGACGTTCTGCGCCAGAAAGAAGAAGTGCGCAAACTGCTGGGCTACCTTCCGCAGGATTTCGGAGTGTATCCGCGGATCACGGCACAGGACATGCTTGACCACCTCGCGCTGCTGAAAGGGTTTGTGAATGCCCGAGAGCGCAAGGAACTGGTGGAGTCGCTCCTGCAGCGAGTCAATTTGTACTCGCACCGGAAGAAGGCGCTGGCGAGCTTTTCGGGGGGAATGCGTCAACGCTTTGGGATCGGGCAGGCTCTCATCGGCAGTCCGCAACTGCTGATTGTGGATGAGCCGACGGCCGGTCTGGATCCCGGCGAACGCAATCGTTTCTACAACTTGCTATCTGAAATCGGCGAAAACGTCATCGTAATTCTGTCCACGCATATCGTGCAGGACGTGATGGAGCTGTGCACGAATATGGCGATCATTCATCAGGGCAAGGTTCTGTTCGCCGGGGTGCCCGACAAGGCCGTGAATAGCCTGGCCGGGAAGATCTGGCAGAAATTCATAACCAAGGCAGACACGAAGGATGTTGAGCAGAAGTACCGCGTAATCTCCAGCAAACTGATTGCCGGCCGACCGCTTATCCACATCTACTCCGAAGAGAATCCCGGCAACGGTTTTGAGCCGGTGGCGGCTGATCTGGAAGACGTCTTCTTCGCAAGTATTTCAGGACTGCAATGATGGAACGCCCATGCTGAGAACTTTTCTCTGGTTCGAAGTCCGCTACTGGCTCCGATCGTGGATGCTTTGGATTTTCTTTGCGATCATTGCCTTGCTGATCTTCGGAGCAGTGAGCACGGACGAAGTCACGATTGGTGGCGCGCTGGAGAATACCTACCACAACGCGCCGTTCGTCATCGAGAACTTTTACGCAATTATTTGTCTGCTGACGCTGCTGATGGTCACGGCGTTCGTGAATTCCGCTGCGTCCAGAGATTTTCAATTCAATACGTACCAGCTGATCTTCACGACGCCGGTGCGCAAGTCGGATTATCTGATCGGGCGCTATCTGGGCTCGGCGCTGATCTCCGTGATTCCGATGATGGGAGTTTCCGCGGGAATTCTTGTCGCGAAATACATGCCGTGGGTGGATGCGGAGCGGTGGGGGCCGGTTGTGTGGCGCGCTCACCTGATGGGGATTCTGGTTTTCGCCTTACCGAACGCGCTTTTTATCGCGGCGATTATTTTCGCGATTGCCGTGCTAACACGAAGCACGGTGACCTCGTTTATTGGCAGTTTGATTCTGCTGGTGGCCTACGGAGTTTCGCAGGCGCTGACGACAAAACTGACAAACGAAACGCTGGCCGCACTGATCGATCCGTTCGGGGTGCGAACATTCGCGCTGGCGACAAAATACTGGACGGTGGCGGATAAGAACCATCTCACCATCGGCTTTTCAGGATTATTGCTCTGGAATCGCGTGATCTGGCTGGCGGTGGGTTTGCTGATATTCGGTTTTGCTTACGCACGATTCACGTTTGAAGAAAAAAGGCGGAAGACAAAGCGCTCGGACGAAACTGACAACCTGACGCTACCGGTTGCCGGAACACCACAGATAGTGGGCAGCCGGTCGTTCGGAACCGGCGCGCAATGGGCGCAGCTCGTCGGCGCGACCAAGCTCGAATTCAAGGGATTGATCAAGACCACGTCGTTCATCGTCATTACCCTGGCGGCGTTACTGAACTGCATTCCCTCGTTGATTTTCTCGGCTTCGGAAGGGTACGGAAACACTTCGCTTCCGGTGACGTACCACATGCTCGAGCTGATCGCCGGAACCTTATATCTGTTCCTGATTGCGATGATCACGTACTACGCAGGCGTGCTGGTGTGGGAAGCGCGCGACACGCGGATGGATGAGATTCAGGATGCGCTGCCGCACCGGGACTGGCCTTTGTACGGGGCCAAGTTTCTGGCGCTGATGTCGAGCATTGTGATCATTCAGTGCCTGGCGATGTGTGCCGGAATTATTGTGCAGTTCTTCAACGGCTATCATCGCTACCAGATTGGCCTGTACATCTCGACGATGCTGGGAATTGACCTGAGCGCAATGGTGTTCCTCGCGGTGCTCGCATTCTTCATTCACGTCATCTCACCGAACAAATATATCGGCTATTTTGCTTACATCGCTTTCCTGATCCTAAACATCTTTGTCTGGCGGCCGCTGCATGTCGCAACGGATCTTGTGCGGTTTGGGACCCAGCCGGACATGAGGTATTCGGATTTCTTCGGTTACGCGCCTTTCATCAAAGCCTGGGCGTGGTTCACGGTTTACTGGTCGGCGTTTTGCGTCGTGATGGTTGTAGCCAGCATTATCCTGTGGCCCCGGGGGCGCGAGACGGCGTGGCGACACCGTTTTCGCGATGCCAAGCTGCGCTGGCGAGGTGCTTTGCGCGCCGTGGCCGTGACGGGGATGGTGGCGTTCGTCGTAACCGGTGGGTGGATCTATTACAACACTAAAATCTTGAACAAGATCGTGAGTGAAGGCGATCGTGACGCACTCCTTGCCGACTATGAGAAGACGTACAAGAAGTATGAGAACCAGCCGTTGCCGCGCGTTCTAAACGTAAGCTACGCGATTGACCTCTATCCCGAAACGCGGAACATGACAATGCGCGGGACACAAATTATCAAGAACGAAACACAGCAGCCTCTGCGGGAGATCCATTTCAGCCTAGACGACAATTACGACACGACGATTGAATTGGAAGGCGCGAAGCTGATCACGGACGACAAGCGCCTGCAATACCAGATCTACGAGCTGGCGACGCCGATGCAGCCGGGCGAGTCGCGGACCATGAGCTTCTCCGTGGTTACGCACACGCGGGGATTCGAAAATTCGGTCACCAACCTGAGCATCGTGCAGAATGGGACGTTTTTTAACAACACGATTGCGCCTCAAATCGGGTATCAACCCGGAGGAGAGCTGACGGACCGAAACAAAAGGAAGAAATACGGCTTGAAGGAAAAAGATTTGATGCCGGCGCTCGAACGCAATTGCACCAGCGATTGCATGAACACCTATCTGAGTAACAATTCGGACTGGGTGGACGTTGAGACCACGATCAGCACGTCACCGGATCAGATTGCCGTCGCGCCGGGATCGCTGGAACGCGAGTGGACCGAGAACGGCAGACGATACTTTCATTACAAGCTCGACCATGCCTCGGTTAACTTCTATTCGTTTATGTCGGCAAGGTACGAAGTCGCGCGGGAGGATTGGAACGGGATCAAGATCGAAGTGTACTACCTGAAGGAACACCCGTGGAATGTAGCGAAAATGCTGAACTCGGTCCGCAAATCATTTGAATACTACACGACGAACTTCGGTCCCTATCCGCAGAAAGAGGCGCGCATTATCGAATTTCCCCGCGTGGCGGCGTTCGCCCAGGCTTTTCCCGGAACAATGCCGTACTCGGAAGCGATTGGATTCATCGCGGACCTCGAGCATCCGGACGATATAGACATGGTTTTCTATGTTGTCGCGCACGAGATGGGGCACCAATGGTGGGCGCATCAAGTGATCGGCGCGAACATGCAGGGCGCGACGGTCCTTTCGGAAACGCTCGCGCAGTATTCGGCGCTCATGGTGATGGAGAAGGAGTACGGCCGGGACACGATGCGGAAATTTCTTGAATACGAAATGGATAATTATTTGCGCTCGCGCGGCAGGGAACTACTGAAGGAACGGCCGCTGCTGACGGTGGAAGCGAATCAAGGGTACATCCATTACAGGAAAGGCAGCGTGGTGATGTACTACCTTCGCGAAATGATCGGCGAAGAAGCCGTCAATACCGCGCTGCGAAAGGTGCTGCAGCAGTATGGTTATGCGCCTCCGCCGTATCCGACGTCGTACGCTCTGGTTGACGCCCTCGGCGAGCGAACACCCCCGCAGTTGCAATATTTGATCAAGGATTTGTTTGAGGACATCACGCTGTTTTCGAATCGAGCGCTATCGGCAAACGCGCGGAAGCGCAGCGACGGGAAATACGACGTGACGATCCTGGTGGACACGCACAAGTTCAAAGCCGACGACCAAGGTAACGAGCGAGAGGTTCCGGTGGACGACTGGATTGAGATCGGAGCTCTTGCAGCGCCAGCAAAAGGCAAAAAGTACGGCAAGGTGCTCTATCGCGAGCGCGAACACATGACCACCGGGAAGGCGACTTACACGTTTACTTTGGATGAGTTGCCTGACAAGGCGGGAATCGATCCGCTGTCGTTGCTCGTCGATCGCATCCCCAGCGACAACCTCAAGAAAGTTACCGTCGACAACTGAAGCAGACGAAGGCGGAAGATAGCGCTCGTCCCCGGGGCTTTCGTGCTGATGCCGGCTTACAACTTGTTCAGTGCCTGATGGGACTCAAACCCGAATTGGGTTTGAGTCCCGTCGGCTTGGGTCTGCTACCTAGCATCTGCTTCGCGGACAAAGCCACCAATTTCATGTAGCAGCTCTCGTGCTGACGCAGGAACAGCAACTTTGCCGCTAAGAATTTCATGGCGGTCTACATCATCGCCATACATGGCCTTATCGCCACTCTTGTCGGCTTGCACCACGGCGCCTTCCAGGCTGACCCCAGCGAAAATGCCCTTGCTACGCGAATAGGACAGAATCTCCGCAGTGAGCTTAAGGTCGGTGCCGGCATTGGCGCTGCGGCCCACGGGACCGGCCGCAACAGACGCGTCGGCTCCGAGCTTGAATTTATCGCTAAGCAGACTATGCAGCGCATGGTCATTCATGAAGAGCATCACCAGGTCGGTAGAAGAACCACCGATCTGATAACCCACGCTTCCGCCGTCAACCGCAATGTACATCGGGGCGCTCCAGCCATGCCCGGTGCGGCAGGTTGCGAGTCCGCGGCCGTAGTTGGCGCCGAAGATGAACGCAAACTTCACGTCGCCTGGAATGATGGCGATACATTTCGTCGATTCCAGAAGGTCTTGAGGAATGCCCTGATCCGGAGCGCTCATGATCTCCTGGAAGACCTGGGCAGCTCTGTGGCTGCGTTTCACATCATCTTCGCGATCCGAGGACGCGATCGCAGTGATAGTTACGAGCAAAGCCAGCGTGGTGCCGATCAAAAGACGTTTCAACATTTGGTTATCTCCCTTTAAGTTTGAACTCGCTTACCGATAGGTGCTGCCAATTCATTTCTGTTTAGGACGTCTTGCCCTTGCAGCCGGAGTGTCCGCACAGACAATCGATATCCGGTGTCTTTTCCATAGCCTCGCACTCAGTGCTGCAGTACTTGCCCGACGTGGTCGCGCACGAACAAACAGGGTGTGCGCACTTCTCAGCTTTTACGCTCGTCATTTCCGCGCCCCTAGCTTCGGATCAACAGCGGATGATCCCAGGCAATATCGTAAGCATTCCAGACCGGCGTATCTGTACTGAAAGGGACACATTTCGATTTGAGGCACAGATTTCTGCCTGGCATCGCGAATGCTTGACCCGCAATGGCACAGTGTCCCTAGCGAACAGTCGGCACTTTTCCGGGCAGGCTGTGCCGCGTCGTCGCTCGCATTGACTGATATTGGTGTGTGCCACTAACATGTTAGAGTAGTTCTCGCGAAGCTTGATGCCATCGTCGGCTCGCTCTGCAACTAATCTTGGAGAATATTGACTCATGGCTCGTACTAAGACTGCTCGGGACGTATCGTCGCCGGTGCCGGAAATCACCTCCGGGAATCGTCGCAGCTTGCCAAAGCAGGGAGGCCCGGCTTCAGTAAAGGAATCGGGGATTCACGAGGTGCCCGGCCTACGCGAACGCAAGAAGGTGCGACTGCGCCAGGAGATTATCAAAACTGCGGTCAAGCTGTTTCGCAAGCGCGGCTACGAGAACACGCGAGTGGACGACATCGTCCAGATTCTCGAAATCAGCCAGCCGACTTTCTTCCGATATTTTCCGAGCAAGGATGCGGTCCTGCGGGAAGTTGGACGGCGCGGGTTTGCGTGCATCGAAGAACGTCTGGAAACCGAACTCTCAAGCGAAGCGACTACCGGGGAGCGTCTGCGGCGGATGTATCAGCGTATGGCTCGCGAGGTCGAAGCGGACCGCCCGTTGTGGCGAGCGGTTGTGCTATCGGGAGCGATGGATCCGGTGCGATCGCCCGACATGCGCCGGCCCGAGGAAGTCACTATCAACCTTTTGAGGGAGATTTTCGCGGAGGGCCAAAAGCGCGGCGAGATCACGCGAGACTTCCCGGTGGTTCACCTCGCTGAGTTCATGGAAGGACTCTACAACACGATCGTTCGACAATGGGCTGTGGATCTCACAGGCCCCCATAGACTGAGCGAGCGAGTGCGGAGCGCGGTGGAATTTTTCCTGCGCGCCGCCCAGCCGTGACGATCGAGTCCTCGCGATGAACGCTGCTGTCCTGCACGAATTCAAGCAGGCGCTCACGCTCCAGGAAGTTGACCCGCCAAAGCCCGGAGACACGGAAGTCCTGATTGCCGTGGAAGCCTGCGGCGTATGCCATTCCGATTTGCATGTAGCGGACGGCGACTGGCCGCAGTTCGCGCGAATCGTCAAGAAGCCGTTGATTCTCGGGCACGAAATTGCGGGCCGTGTGGTTGAAAAGGGCTCCACAGTCCGCGATTTGCAAGTGGGCGACCGCGTTGGAGTGCCATGGCTTCACTGGAGCTGCGGCGAGTGCGAATTCTGCCGCGAGGGGAACGAGAATCTCTGCGCGCGGCAGAAGATCACGGGCGTCACCGTTGACGGCGGCTACGCAGAATTTGTGAAGGCGCCGGCGAGCCATGCTCTGAAAATCCCGGATGGCCTTTCGTCTATCGAAGCGGCGCCTCTTTTCTGCGCGGGCGTCACCGTGTTCCGAGCGCTCAAACAGGCGAGGATTTTGCGCGGGCAGCGACTCGCTGTCTTTGGTATCGGGGGCTTGGGGCACATTGCGGTGCAGATCGGCTGCGCGCTTGGCGCGGAGATCATCGCGGTGGACATCTCCGAGGAAAAACTCGCGCTCGCCAAGTCGCTCGGTGCTAGCCACGCCTTCAATGCCACTTCGCCAGATGTGGCCAGGGAATTTCGGAATATGGGTGGAGTTCATGCAGCGCTTGTGACCTCGGCGGCGAAGTCAGCCTACGACATGGCCTTCTCCTGCGTGCGGCCTAGTGGCAGTCTTCTTATTGTGGGCCTGCCCGCCGAAAACATTTGTTTTCCGCCGATTCTCATGGCAGCCCGCGAAGTTCGCATGCAGGCATCCGCCGTGGGCACGCGGCAAGACTTGTCGGAGATCCTTGCGATGGCAGCAGTAGGAAAAGTTCGCTGCCAGACGTTCACGCGTCCTCTCGCGCAAGCCAACCGGGTTTTGGACGAATTGCGGCGCGGAAGCGTTTCCGGCCGGATCGTTCTTACTCCCCATTGACGCGTCCGCCTAGCTAAGGCCAAACCGTAGTTCACTTCTGCCAGCAAATCTGCACCCGCAACAGGCCTCAACTCTCGCTCCTCAGTTGGCCGCAAGTCCGGTCCGCGAATGCGAATCCTTCGTCTGGACCGATCGTGCTTTCGTCTTGACGTTAGTCTCTTTAATGTGATATTGGCTATCACAATTTCGGATGGGGATCCGGATTCGATGGGCGGACGGGAACGGGGATGGGGCGGGAACGGTGATCAAACCGATCAAACTCAGAACGCAGGAATGATAAATCTTTGGGCCTACTCCGAAACACCTTGGCGAGGTATTGAATTTCGAGGAGGACCTATGAAGTCTATCTTGTTGGCGACTGCTTTCGCATCGTTGACGTGTTTGCTGTTCGTGAGTCCTGCTGCGTATGCGCAGGGTGTGGGCGCCTCCGGGGACATCGTCGGCACTGTGACCGATCCATCGGGCGCGGTCGTCCCACGGGTCTCGGTCGTCGCCGTCGAAACGGCGAGAGGAACGCAATACACGGCCGTCACTGGCGCCACCGGACAGTACCGCCTAACGGGACTGCTGCCCGCCCAGTACGACGTGACCGCTCAGGTCACTGGTTTTCAAACACTCGTTCAAAAAGGCGTGGTCGTCAATGTGGGTGAGACTTCGACTTTGGATTTTAGCCTGAAGGTTGCGACTTCCGGACAAACCGTGGAAGTCAGCGCCACACCGCCCGTGGTGGACACCGAACGGGGAAGCCAGGCGAATACGCTGACCGAGCAGTACATCACCGATCTGCCAATCGACCGCCGCGATTACCTCACGTTCACGCTGCTCTTGCCCGGTGTTTCGAATTCAACCAGGTTGGCGGACGATCAGGATTTTCGCGTCAAGCAAACTCCTCAAAGCGGACTCTCGTTCTATGGAAGCAACGGGCGCGGGAACAGCGTGACCGTGGATGGCGGCGAAGCTCTCGGCGATAGCGGCGGCGTTCGCACAACCGTAAGCCAGGACGCGGTGCAGGAGTTCCAGGTGAATCGCAGTAACTATTCCGCGGATTTGGGCGGCGCAAGCGGCGCCTCAATTAACATCGTAACGAAATCAGGAACGAATGATCTGCACGGGTCCCTCTTTGGTTTTTTCCGCAATGACGCCTTGGATGCGCGCGATCCTTTCGCGTTTAGCCCCGCACTGGCGCCGGATCCGACCTTCAGCAACTTTAACTTTGACTCCGTCGGCGCGCCCGTAAAGAACAGCCTGAGCCGCTACCAATACGGCGGCGCGGCGGGACTTCCAATTCAGAAAGACAAGACCTTTCTGTTTTTCGCGTTCGAAGGTCTTCTGCAGAACTCCCAAAATTCAGTTCCTCTCTTGACGAACAGCTCGATTTTCCTCGGGCCGAATCCAGTGGCGGCAGCGAACCCGTTTGCGCCGAGTGACCCGAGGTTCGCACAACAGGCAATTGTCACGGCGCTGGCCACGGACCCGGGAAATCCGACGGTTCCGTGCATCAACAATCCGAATGGCACCGTTACGCCCTTGCCCGCACAGACCTGTGCTGGAGCGCTCGCGACCGGGTTGACCGTGAGTCCAGTAACGGGCCTAACACCGGGCCAAACAGCATTGAATCAATACTTCATCGGCCAGCTCGAAACAAATGGAGGGCTTTTCAATTACAACACGCGCGAATACCTGGCATCGGTCCGGCTCGATCACCGAATCAGTAACTCGGATCAGGTCTCGTTTTCGTTCAGGTACGGGTATGACCTTGAGGAGAATCCCGACGTGCAATCCCTGACAGGTTTCTCAGCCGGCAGTTCGATTCATACCTATGACGACACCATTCAAGGAGCTTGGTTTCACGAATTCAGCCCGACGGCTCAGAACGAACTCCACCTGCAGTGGGACTACAACAGCTTCAACGTGATTCCGAATGAGCCTGGAGAAGTGGGAATCCAAATTCCCGGCTTCGCGAATAATTTGGGAACGAACATTTTCCTTCCCAATTTCACGATCCTTCGCCGTCTGGAATTTGCCGACAACATGACCCTGATTCGTGGCCATCACACCATGAAGTTCGGTGGCAGCGAACTGCTCCGCGGCAATCATTCGGAGTCGCACACGTTCTTTCCGGGACGATTCGTCTTCGGTACGTTGCCGGGATCCGCGCTCAGCTCGTGCCTGTCAAACCCGAACGGTGCGATTACGGGCACTGCGACGACGGGCTGTGGGCTGGGCGGAGTTCTGAGTTCGGCGGTCATTGATTCGCTTCAGGGCGCGTCGTTGGGAGCGCCGCAAGTGTATCAGCAGGGTTTTGGCAATCCTGATTACCCGGCATACACGCGGCCGTTAACGGGCCTTTACTGGCAGGATTCTTGGGCGGTCACGCCTGGTTTCACGCTGAACTTTGGCCTGCGATATGAGATCGACTCGCAATATCTTCCTTTGAATACCGACTATCACGATTTTGCTCCGCGCCTGTCGTTCGCCTGGGACCCGTTCAAAGATCACAAGACCGTGATCCGAGGCGGCTATGGGATTTTTTACGGGCCGGTTGACGCGCAGATTCCGGCGGTGGACTTGAGTTTGGGAGTTCTGAACCAGAATCGCAGCACTGTCGAAAACCAGCACAATACCTCGCAGATTCCGGATCAGATCAACAACGTCGTCAACACATGCGGGATCGGAGTCACGGCATTTGGATCTGCCGGCGTTATTTTCCCGGGCACCGGCTCCAGTCCCTGCAACCGCTTCATTTCCATCTATGTGGACCCCCTCACACCGACGCCCCTTCCATTTCTCCAAAACGCAGCAGCTGTGTTTCAGGGATTGTTCAATCCTGCTGGCAACCCATCCGGGACGAATCTTATCGCCTGCACCACGCCAGCTCCGGGAAACCAAGCCTGTATCACACCAGCCGACGTAGCCCCATTCGGCATCTTCGTTCAGAATACGGGCCAGCTTTCGCCGCTGACTGTGCTTTTCAGCAACCCGCCGAATTACGCGCCTCCGTATTCGCAGCAGGCATCGCTAGGAATCGAGCGCGAAATTTCGCCGGGGTTCTCTATTTCCCTGAGCGGGATTTATTCCCACACATCGCGGCTTCCGGTTGCGCTCGATACGAATTTGTTACTCGCGCCCATCACCACTGTAACTCTGGCCAACGGAAAGAGCGTTTCGTATCGCAACTGGAACACGGATACGCCCGGCAATCCCGGCGCCGATCCGCTCGGCGGCGTCGAATTCCCAGGAGGGCTTTCTCCTTGCGGCGCAAATCCTTTTACGTGTTTTGTGAATCCGCTGATTGTTCAAAATAACCAGTACACCTCGGCAGCGTCTGCGCTCTACGAGGGCGGGATCATTGAAGTGAAGAAGCGCTTCAGCGATCACTACACGATTTTCGGGAATTACACTTACAGCAAAGGCTTTGACACATCCACCGATTTCAATACGGACTACGGACCGCAAGACCCAACCAACTTGAGTCTGGATCGCGGCCTTTCGGAATTCGACGAGCGGAACAAGGTCGTGGTAGCCGGAGTGTTCGACAGTCCGTGGAAGGAAGCCGTCTTGTCCGGTTTCCAGTTGTCCCCTATTTTCACGTACAGCAGCGGACATCCGTTCAATCTATTGGCCGGAGGAGAGGTCAATGGTGACGGCCACACGACGAACGAACGTCCGATCGGAGCGCCCCGCGACTCTGGCCTCGGCCCCAACCTGATTGATTTCGATGCGCGCCTCACCTGGCAGCACAAGCTGACCGAAAAAGTGAATCTGCAAATTACGGCCGAGGGATTCAACATCGCAAACCGGACGAACTTTGCCAGCGTCAACAATGAAGTCAGCCCGCTGTTTGGTTTTGAGCCCGGATTTACGACGTTCAACGTGCATGGGATTCGACCCGGCACTCCTCTCGCTGGCGGCGGTGTCGCCACGTCCAGCACGCCGCTGGCTTTCACGTCTGCGTTGCCCAAGCGTGAAATTCAGTTTGGCGCGCGCCTGACATTCTAGATTGGCTTCTACCGCGAGGACGATGGGGAGGGCTACCCCGATCCATCGTCCCTTCCGTGCGCTCAGTTTAGGTGTCCGAAAGGTCAGCGAATGTCATCGCCTGTAGTGGGTGAGTTCATGGGCACCCTGGTCCTGGTTCTGCTGGGCAACGGAGTGATCGCGAACATTTCTCTCGCGCGGTCAAAGGCGCAAGGCGCGGGATGGATGGCTGTCTCCACGGGCTGGGCGTTCGCAGCAATGGCTGGGATTTTCACGGCCATCGCTTGCGGAAGCCCTGAGGCTCATATCAATCCAGCCGTGACCTTGGGTATTGCGCTGCAGAGCGGCAATTTCACCAAGCTCGTGCCATACATCTCCGCGCAAATGCTTGGGGCGTTCGTCGGCTCGGTGCTCGTGTGGATTCAGTTTTTGCCCCACTGGGCGGAGACACCGGATCCCATGCACAAACTGGGTTGCTTCTGCAGCCATCCTGCTTTTCCGCGCAGTATTACGAATCTGGTGAGCGAAATCATCCCGACATTCCTGCTCGTATTTGTAGTGCTCTGCATTTTTTCGCGCGCCAATTTGTCGGGCGGCATGGCCGCCGGTTTAGGGCCTTTCCTGGTTGGTGCGTTGGTTTGGGGACTCATCCTCTCGCTGGCAGGGACAACCGGCAGCAGCATGAACCCTGCGCGCGATTTAAGCTCCAGGATCGCGCACGCGATTCTACCTATCGCAGGGAAGGGCAGCTCGGATTGGGCGTACGCGCCAGTTTCGGTGTTCGGCACGCTGATCGGTGGAGCGCTGGCTGGTTTGGCGATCCGCCTACTTCACATCTAGAAAAAGCGCGTTTTACAGTATGCGCAGTGGCTCCGAGTGAATTGACGTTAGTCGCTAACATATGATATGTACACACACTAAAGTGGCGCAACGTCTAGCGAGTTGCTTCACCATGCGGGGCGGGACTATCGGATCTGGCCACCCCTGGATCTGTAGTCCCGTGCACGCGCGGCCTTTCGTAGTAGCTGATCGTGCATGATCTGCCGGAAATGTTCGCCAGGGCGATGAGTGCCCTGGAGCGGGCAGGTATTGAATGAAGCCAACTGAGTGATGAACGTAAGACAACTTTTTGATCTAACAGGGCGGGTGGCCATCGTCACCGGTGGCTCGATCGGGCTGGGACGGCAAATGGCCGAGGGCCTCGCGGAAATGGGCGCGAATCTCGTGCTCTGCGCCCGCAAAAAAGAACCTTGCGAACAGGCCGCGAAGGAATTGAAGGCGCTCGGTGTGAAAACTCTGGCAGTCAGCTGCGATGTAAAGAGTCCGTCGAGCGTTCAGGGGCTTGTGGATGCAGCGATCTCCGAATTCGGGCGAATAGATATCCTGATAAACAATGCGGGAACATCCTGGGGGGCGCCGGTTGAGGAGATGCGCCTCGAGCATTGGAACAAAGTAATGGAGACGAACCTGACCGGAACCTTCCTCTGCTGTCAGGCGGTCGGCAAATTCATGACGGCGCAGAAGCAAGGCTCGATCATCAACATCGCGTCAACGGCCGGACTCCGGGGCGCTCCGCCGGAATTTCAGGCGATCGGATATCACGCCAGCAAGGGCGGAGTGATCGCGTTCACCAAGGATCTGGCACGCAAGTGGGCCATTCACAACGTTCGTGTGAATGCTATCGCGCCGGGATGGTTCCCGACTCGCATGTCTGAAATCGTGATCGAGCGAAACAAGGAAACTTTTCTCAAAGGAATTCCACTGGGCCGCTTCGGCGGTGATCATGATTTGAAGGGAGCAGCTGTCTTCCTCGCTTCCGACGCTGCCGCTTTCGTTACTGGAGACGTTCTGGTGGTGGATGGGGGACAAACGGCCTAGCAGAGGCGAAGGGTGCCATGAATATTCCACTTACTCCCGTCCGATTCTTGCGCTACGCCGAGCAGCAGTACCCCGGCAGGACAGCCGTCGTCTGCGGGCGCGAACGCTTCACGTATTCGCAATTGGCGGACCGCGTAGGTCGTCTTGCTGGCGGCCTGCGCAAAATTGGTGTCATGCGTGGCGATCGGGTCGCTTTCCTGAGCCTGAATTGCCACAGGCTGCTGGAGGCGTATTTCGGCGTTCTGGAAGCAGGTGCCGTGCTGCTTCCACTGAACATCAGGCTCGCTTCCGACGAACTGGCCTACATTCTGAATAACGCGGAAGCGAAAACTTTGTTTTTGGAAAAGGAGCTCTCTGATCTGGCGGAATCCTTCCGACCGAAGCTCTCCACGGTAGAATCCTTCTCCCTGCTATCCGGCGAGCCCAATGCCAGCTGGCTGATGCCTCAGAATTATGAGGAACTTTTGGCCGGTGCGACCCCTTACCGCCCCGACATAATGGAAATCGACGAAGACGCCGTCGCCGAAATCTTTTACACCAGTGGAACCAGCGCCGATCCCAAGGGCGTGATGCTGACTCACCGAAATATATATCTGCAGGCCCTCAGCTCGTCACTAACCCACGAAAGCACGGCCGAGAGCGTGCATCTCCATACCATTCCGCTGTTCCACGCCAACGGGTGGGGCGCAGCGCATACCGTCACGCTAAGGGGCGCTAAGCACGTGATGATCCCGCGTTTTGATCCCGGCGAAATTTTCCGCTTGATCGAGCAGGAGCACGTGCAAAGTCTCAGCGCTGTGCCCGCGATGGCAATCGCCTTGGTGAACTTTCCGGGATTTCAGAAATACGATTTGAGCAGCTTGAAATGGCTCAATCTCGGTGGCGCGGCATCTTCACCGTCATTGGTGCAGGAGGTGGAAGAAAAGTTTGGATGTACATGCTACGCCGGATACGGACTGACGGAAACCGCGCCAACATTGTCCACCTCCAAAATGAAGCCCGGACTTGGATGGGAGGGAGAGCAGCGTTTCGCTGGGCAGGCTATGGCCGGATTTGCCATTCCGGGCGTAGAACTTCGAGTTGTGGATGCGGATGACAATGATGTCGCCCGCGACGGAACGGCCACCGGCGAGGTGATCGCACGCGGTGACAACATCATGAAAGGCTACTGGAAGCAGCCCGAAGCAACGGCAGAAGCCATGCGAGGAGGATGGTTCCATACCGGCGACATGGCCACGTGGAACGAAGAAGGATATGTCCTCATCGTCGATCGTAAAAAGGACATCATCGTCAGCGGCGGAGAAAATATTTCGTCGCTCGAAGTCGAGAAGAAACTCCTCGCGCATCCCGCGGTCCTCGAGGTTGCCGTTATCCCAGTACCAGACGAGAAATGGGGAGAAGTGCCCAAGGCGCTGGTGGTGCTGAAGTCCGGGGCGCACGCGAATGAATCGGAGCTGATCGAATTCTGCCGGTCGCGGCTCGCGCACTACAAATGTCCACATTCTGTCGAGTTCCTCGAAAGCTTACCCAAGACCGGCACGGGGAAAATCCTTAAGAGAGACCTGCGCAAGAAATACTGGCAGGGACAGGAAACGATCCGGCCGGAAGTCGTTGAGATGAAGCGAAAGGGATCGCCAGCGTAACAAATAGGTGTGCCGGTCAAGCGCGCAACGCAGGGCGCGTAGCAGCGGCCGCGGCGAACGATACAAGGAGTTCTTTGAATGGATCTGAATCTGAATGCCGAGGAGAAGCAGTTCCGCGATGAACTGCGCACTTGGCTTGATGCCAACATTCCGAAGGATTGGGCCGAGTGGCGGGAGAAACCACTCGAGGAAGTGTTTCCGTATTTGCGCGCCTGGCAACGGAAGCTCCATGGAGATCGCTGGGCCGCGGTTTCATGGCCAAAGGAGTATGGCGGCCGCAGCGCGACTCTGATGCAACAAGCGATTTTCTGGGAGGAGATGGCGCGAGCCGAGGCTCCGTCCATGGCGAACGCTCTTGGACTCGGGCTGATCGGCCCCACCATCATCGCCTTTGGGACGGAGGCACAGAAGAAGCGATTCATTCCCAAAATCCTTAGCGCTGAAGAAATCTGGTGCCAGGGTTTCTCCGAACCGAACGCGGGCTCCGATCTCGCCGGTCTACAAACCGAGGCGCGTCTGGACGGGGACCATTACGTCGTCAACGGCCAGAAGGTGTGGACGAGCTTCGGCACGTTCGGGAATTGGTGCGAGCTGGTGGTACGCACGGACGCGAACGTTCCGAAGCACAAGGGATTGACGGTCCTGTTGGTGGACATGAAATCGCCCGGCGTCGATGTTCGTCCACTGCGGCAAATGACGGGCGAGAGCGAATTCTGCGAGCTTTTCTTTCGCGATGTGCGCGTACCGGTGGAAAACGTTCTGGGCAAGGTGAACGATGGTTGGAATGTGGCCGTCAGCACGCTCATGTACGAGCGCGGCTCGTTCGGCGCCCGCCTCCATCTTCAGTTCAAGCGAAATATTGACAGGCTGATTGGACTCTCCCGCACATCTCAAAAGGATGGGCGCCCGTCCGCACAGGACCCGCTGATGCGCCAAAAGCTAGCGCAGTGTTTCGCGGAGATCGAAATCATGCGCTTGAATCAGTTGCGCGCCTTTAGCCGGATCACTTCGACTGGCGTGCCGGGTCCCGAGGGGTCAATCCTGAAGATTTTCTGGAGTGAACTCAATCAGCGCGTCCAGCAGATCGCGCAGGAGATGCTGGGTCCCTACGGCCAGCTCGCCGGCGGGGACAGTCACGCTGTCGACAATGGCATCTGGTCTTACGGCTATCTGCGAACTCGTGGCAATACGATCGAGGCGGGCACATCGGAAGTTCAACGCAACATCATCGGGCATTTTGTTCTCGGATTGCCGAGGAGCTATTAAGAGGCGACGATGGAATTCGGATTGAGCGAGAGCCAGCAGTTCCTTAAGGACAATGCGCGAAAGTTTTTCGCGGGCGAGTGCCCGATGACTGAGGTGCGGCGCATCATGGAGACGGATGCGGCTTACGACGCGGCCCTGTGGGCCAAGATGGTCGAGCAGGGTTACACCGGGATTATTTTCCCCGAGGACTATGGCGGCGTCGGCCTAGGCGCTGTCGAATTGATTCTCTTGATGGAGGAAGCGGGACGCGCGCTTTTGCCGGGTCCGTTGTTTTCGACCGTGGCGCTCGCCGGCTCCGTGCTGAATGCAGTGGCGACTCCTGAACAAAAGAAGAAATATCTCGCTCCGATTTGCGCGGGCGATGCGCGCTCGACTGTCGCAATCCTCGAAGCGGGCGCCGGCTGGAATTTGGCGGATTTGCATATCGCGTCAGCGAACGGAAAGCTGACCGGCGAGAAACTGTTCGTGCCGGATGCCGTCGTGGCGGATTTCATTCTCGTTGTGGCTCGTGACGATGTTTTCGCGGTGGACGCGAAGGCGCCCGGCATCATCATTCAGCGGATGGAGGCGATGGACCTTACGCGCAAAGTGTACTCGGTGCGATTGAATGGGACGCCTGCCGAACGGATCGGCGACACAACGGGTCTCTCGCGGGCGTTCGACGTTGCCGCCGCTGCATTGGTCGCGGAGATGGTGGGCGGAATGCAGCGCACGCTCGACATCACCGTCGAATATGCGAAGACGCGGAAACAGTTTGGCAAGCCCATCGGAATGTTCCAGGCGGTGCAGCACCAGTGCGCGGATATGTACCTGGAGACGGAAAGCACCCGCTCGGCGGCGTATTACGCGGCGTGGGCGCTCGAAGAGAACGCGCCCGCCGCCGCCGTGGCTGTCTCGATTGCAAAAATGTACGCAAGCGACGCCTGCCGCGCGGTCGGCAATCGCGGCATTCAGATTCACGGCGGCATGGGTTTCACCTGGGAAAATGATCTTCACCTTTATTACCGGCGCGCCAAAGCATCGGAGACTACTCTCGGCGATTCGACTTTTCATCGCGAGCGCATCGCCCGGCTGGTTATCGATGCCGGGGCCGCTTCGGTGCAGGGCGCCTAGGAACTCAGAGAAACGGTCAATTCTTATGAGCGACCTCGTCCAACTCACCAAAGACGGTAACGTAGCGATCATCACCATCAATAATCCGCCCGTAAACGCCCTCAGCCCCGGTGTCCCGCAAGGCATTTCCGAAGCTGTCGAGCAAATTGGCAAGGATGGCTCTATTCGCGCGGCGGTGCTCATCGGTGGCGGTCGCACGTTCGTTGCTGGCGCGGATATCAAGGAGTTCGGAAAGCTCGCCTCCGGCAAAAGCCCTCGCGGCGCGGGGTTGTTGCCGCTACTGCTTCAAATCGAAGATTGCGGCAAGCCCATCGTGATGGCGATTCATGGCACGGCGTTCGGCGGTGGTTTGGAGCTTGCGATGGCAGGGCATTATCGCGTCGCCGCGCCCGGCGCTCACGTTGGTCAGCCCGAGGTAAAACTCGGCATTATTCCCGGCGCCGCTGGGACGCAGCGCCTGCCGCGGCTTGCCGGAGTAGCCAAGGCCGTGGAGATGTGCGCCGAAGGGAATCCGGTCAAGGCGGAAGACGCTGCGAAGCTCGGCATCATTGATCGAATCGTCGAGGGCGACTTGCTTGCCGGCGCTGTTCGATTCGCACGAGAAGCCGCCGGACGCCCCGCTCCGAAAACGCGTGAGCGTCAGGGCAACCTCGGAAATCCCGAACAGAACCCGCCTATCTTCGCGGCCGCTCGCGAAGCCGTCCGCAAGAAACAGCGCGGCATGAAGGCGCCCCTCGCTGCCATTGATGCGGTGGAAGCCGCCACGAAGCTATCGTTCGAGGATGGCTGCTTGGAAGAGCAGCGGCTGTTCGTTGAATGTTTGCAGTCGGACGAGTCCAAAGCGCTCATTCACGTTTTCTTTGGCGAGCGCGAGGTCGCCAAGATCCCGGATGTGCCGAAGGAAACTCCGACGATCCCGGTGAATAATGTCGCGGTGGTTGGCGCCGGCACAATGGGCGGCGGCATCGCCATGGTTTTCGCCAATGCGGGCATTCCGGTGCTGCTAAAGGAGTCCGATCAGGCAGCGCTCGATCGAGGGCTAGCGAATATTCAGAAGAATTACGCAAACTCCGTGAAACGCGGCCGGTTCACGCAGCAATTCGTGGACGAGCGCCTGAACTTGATTCGGCCGACGCTTCAATATGACGGCTTCGAGAAAGCGGACATGGTTGTGGAGGCAGTCTTCGAAGGTATGGCGCTCAAGAAGGAAGTTTTCGCGGAGCTTGATCGTGTTTGCAAAGCGGGCGCCATCCTGGCAAGCAATACGTCAACTTTGGACATCGACGAAATCGCGTCCACTACGTCCCGGCCTGAATTCGTAATCGGCACGCACTTTTTCAGTCCGGCGAACGTGATGCGCCTACTCGAAATCGTCCGCGGGAAAAAGACCAGCAAGCCTGTGATCGCCACATGCATGCAACTTTCGAAGAAAGTTGGAAAGATCGGAGTGCTCGTCGGCAATTGCCGCGGCTTTGTTGGCAACCGCATGTTCGGTCCCTACGTGCGCGAATCTGTTTTCCTGGTCGAGGAGGGCACGAGCGTTGAAGCCGTTGACAAAGCCCTCTCTGATTTCGGCATGGCCATGGGTCCGTTGGCCGTCGGAGATCTCGCGGGCCTCGATGTCGGCTGGCGCGTCCGCAAAGAATATCGCCATCTGGAAAAGCCGGGAGTTCGGCAGGCGATGGCGGGCGACCGTCTGTGTGAAATGGGACGCTACGGGCAAAAGACCGGCGCGGGCTGGTATAAATACGATGAGAACCGTCGCGCGACTCCCGACCCTGAGGTCGCGGCCCTCGTGCGCCGGTGGGCGGGCGAGGCCGGCATTCCGCAGCGGCAGATTCCCGCGGACGAAATCGTTGACCGTTGCGTCTTTGCCCTGGTCAACGAAGGCGCGCGCATTCTGGAGGAGGGTTACGCCCTTCGCGCGGTGGATATTGATATCGTCTACCTCAGCGGCTACGGCTTTCCCGCGTATCGCGGCGGTCCGATGTGGTTCGCCGACACCGTGGGGCTCAAGAAAGTGTACGAGCGAGTCTGCGAATTTCATCGCCAGCACGGCGAGATTTGGGAGCCGGCTCCTATTCTGAAGAAACTAGCTGAGCAGGGCGGTACCTTTGCCGGTTTCACCAGGGAGCAGGGCATTACCGCCTAGGGTCGCAGAATTCGAGAACCGAAGCGCATGACGCTTTTTGTTTCGTTGATTCGTCATTCGAAATGCCCGGAGAGAGCATGAGAGAAGCGGTTGTAGTCGCCAGCTCGCGTACGGCGTTGGCAAAGTCGTTTCGCGGATCTTTCAACCTGACGCGTCCCGACGAACTCGCCGCGCACTGCATTAAGGACGTGCTGCGCAAGACGCCGAAACTCGATCCTAAGGAAATCGAAGATGTGGTGTTGGGTTGCGCGCAACCTAACGGGCCGCAGGGACAGAATGTTGCCCGCGTTGCTGCGATGCTGGCCGGATTGCCGACCTCGGTCGCCGGCACCACGATTAACCGATTTTGCTCCTCCGGCTTGCAAGCCATCGCGGTTGCCGCGCATCAAATTGTGAACGAAGGCGTGGACGCCGCAATCGGCGGAGGCCTCGAAAGCATCAGCCTCACGCCGCGTGACTACAACCCGAATCCGGAACTCCTGGAGCGATTACCGGGGTTGTACATGGTGATGGGCGTGACGGCTGAGGTTGTGGCCAAGCGCTACAAAATCAGCCGCCAGGCGCAGGACGAATATGCGCTTCTCAGCCAGCAGCGCACGGCTCGCGCGCAACGTGAAGGAATCTTCGATGCGGAAATCGCGCCGATACGCGTAACGCGAGCCCTCCTCGACAAAAAGACAGGAGAAGTTGCCAGCAAGGAAGAGGTTTGTGCGGACCGCGACGAGTGCAACCGGCCGGACACGACTCTCGATGGCCTGCTCGCCCTTAAGCCATACTTCGATCCCGACAGCGGCCATGGCACTGTGACTGCCGGCAATTCCTCCCAGCTCTCCGACGGCGCTTCCGCGACGCTATTGATGTCGCGCGAGCGTGCGGATCAATTGGGGATTCCTTATTCTTTGGTCTTTCGAGGTTTTCAAGTTGCCGGCTGCGACCCCGATGAGATGGGCATCGGTCCGGTGTTCGCCGTACCGAAGTTGCTGAAGCGCAGCGGCGTGCGGATAACTGACATTGATCTTTGGGAGCTGAACGAAGCTTTCGCCGTGCAGGTGCTCTATTGCCGCGACCATTTGGGCCTTGATCCCGAAAAGCTCAACGTCAATGGTGGCTCGATTTCGATCGGTCACCCGTATGGGATGACTGGCTCGCGGATGGTTGGCACGATTGCCAACGAAATGGCGCGTCGCAAGGTGCGCTACGGCGTCGTGACAATGTGCGTCGGCGGGGGCCAGGGCGCAGCGGCACTGTTCGAACGGGCCACGTGAGCCACATTGTCCTGGTGCGTCACGCCCAAGCTTCTTTCCTCGAGCCGGACTACGATAAGCTTTCTCCGACCGGCGAGATTCAAGCACGCCTGCTCGGCGAGTACTGGTCATCGCGAAATATCGCGTTTGACCGCGTCTACTCGGGCCCACGCGTTCGCCAAGTTGACACGGCGAAAATCGTGGCCGACCTGTGCAGGCGACGGGGAGTCGCGTTTCCCGGGCCGGCCATAATGCCGGAGTTCGACGAATATCAGAGTGAGGATGTGCTGAAGAAGAGCGTTCCGGAACTCGTTAAGACGGATGCGCGGATCCGCAATTTACATGACGCGTTTCAACGCGCGGTGACCTCTGACGAAAAACGCAAAACTTTCCAGCGGATGTTCGAAACCGTCGTCGGCAAGTGGGTGGACGGAGAAATTCCCTTGCGAGGAGTGGAGTCCTGGCCGGAATTCTGCGCCCGAGTGAATCGCGGGCTTTCGAAATTCACCTCGAGTAGTATGAGAGGCGAGCGCGTGGCCATCTTTACCTCGGGCGGGCCGATTGGCGCTGCCATGCAACGCGCCCTGAATCTTTCACCGCGAGATACGCTGCGGATCACGTGGATGTCCCGAAATTGCTCGTACAGCGAGTTTCTGTGTTCCGGTGAACGCTTTACGCTGAGCTCATTCAACTCGTTCCCGCACCTGGACGATCCATCGTTGCTAACGTACCGATAGCGCACAGGACAAAGACAGGACATGGCTGACCTTCGAGATCATCCGGGCGCAGTCAGACGCGGCGAAGAATTGAATTTGGAGAATCTGGAGCCTTTCCTGCGGCGTTCCTTTCCCTCCGACGCGGGACCTCTGGTCGTCGAGCAATTTCCCAGTGGCCATTCCAATCTCACCTACCTGCTGCGCCTCGGCGAGCGCGAGATGGTGCTTCGCAGGCCGCCCTTCGGCAGCAAAGTCAAATCCGCGCACGACATGGGCCGCGAATATCGCGTGCTGTCAAAACTTCATCCCGCGTACTCGGCGGCGCCGAAGGTTCTGCTGTATTGCGATGACGACTCGGTTTTGGGCTCACCTTTTTATCTGATGGAGCGGATTCGAGGCATCATCATTCGTCGCGATCCGCCGGCAGGTCTCGAGTTCACAGCTGAAACGGCGCGACGCCTGAGCGAATCGTTCATTGATAATCTCGCGCTCTTGCACGGATTGGACTACGCCGCGATCGGGCTTGGCGATCTCGGCAAACCGCAAGGGTATCTCTCACGGCAAGTGAATGGCTGGATTGAGCGCTACTACGGCTCGAAGACGCACGATTTGCCGGAAGTCGCGCGAATCGCTGCCTGGCTGAAGGATCATATGCCTGCTGCGAGCGATGCCGCGCTCATACACAACGACTACAAGTACGACAACGTTGTGCTGGATCAGCGAGACATCACCAGGATCGTTGGCGTGCTGGATTGGGAGATGGGCACAATCGGCGATCCGCTCACCGATCTGGGTACGACTCTGGCCTACTGGGTTGACCCGCAGGATCCGGACGAGCTGCAGAAAATTCGCTGGGGTCCATCATCGTATCCCGGTAGCCTCACGCGCTCGCAACTCGTCGAGTGCTACGCTCGGGCGACGACGCGCGACGTGTCCAACATGACCTTCTACCTCGCGTTTGCGCGATTCAAGATCGCCGTAATCGTTCAGCAGATTTATTGTCGCTATCACCAGGGTCTGACAAAGGACCCACGCTTTGCTTCGATGCCGGACCTGGTCAAGATTCTGTTGCGATCTTCACTGCATTCCGCCGATAGCACGACGATTTGATCAGGCCTCATTTTGTTCGTGTCGCAGTGTCCGGGTTCTGGTAGCGCGCTTTTCCTCATTCGTAGTAACGGACGATCCACTCCGCCACGCAGTGAGGTTTCTCGCTGTCCTTACCCTCCACCGATATCCCGTAAATGGCCTCGATCGCGTCTGGAAGTTCTTTCACAGAATGAAGGCTCACCCGTGCGCGGATCTGCGAATCCGCACGGACAGGAGAAGGGAAGCGGACCTTGTTCAATCCGTAGTTGATGCCCATCCGCACGCCGCCACGGACTTGAATCGCCTCCTTCATGAAGTGGCTCGCGAGCGACAGGGTCAAGAAGCCGTGCGCGACTGTCGTGCCGTACGGGGATTCTTTCTGCGCGCGTTCGCGATCCACATGAATCCATTGCCGGTCTTCGGTGACTTCCGCAAACTGACGAATGCGCTCCTGTGTCACCGTGAACCAATCCGTCACGGCGATTTCGCGGCCGAGGAAATCCTTCAGTGAACGCGGCGTCTCGATCACGAGTGGCGGCATCGAATCTCCTTTTGAAGACTGCTACGTACAGCGAGAGGATTTGGAGATCATTGCGGCGTGGAGCGCGCCGGAGGTTTGGCCCACTTCCGTAACTCGTGCTTGGCGATCGATTCTATGTGGACTTCGTCCGGCCCGTCAGCCAGCCGGAGCGTCCTCACTCCGGCCCAGGCGGCAGCGAGAAATGTATCTTCTGAAACGCCCGCGCCGCCGTGGGACTGAATCGCCCGGTCCAGAACTCGCAGCGTGACGTTCGGCGCGACCACCTTAATCATCGCGATTTCCGCGCGAGCTTCCTTATTTCCCACGGTATCCATCATGTAGGCGGCCTTCAACGTGAGCAGCCGAGCTTGTTCGATCTCCATGCGCGAGGTCGCAATATCGGCGCGGATCGTTCCTTGCTCGGCAAGCGATTTCCCGAACGCCACGCGTGATTGTACTCGTTTGCACATCATTTCGAGTGCGCGTTCCGCCACGCCAATGCAGCGCATGCTGTGGTGGATTCGCCCCGGCCCCAGGCGCCCTTGCGCGATTTCAAATCCCCGCCCTTCGCCAAGCAACATGTTTGACGCCGGTACGCGAACGTTGTCAAACGTGACTTCGCCATGACCGTGGGGCGCGTGGTCGTAGCCGAACACTTTCAACAGCCGCTCGATCTTCACTCCTCGCGCGTCCATGGGCACCAGAATCATGGACTGCTGCTTGTGTGTTGGCGCCGAAGGATCCGTCTTGCCCATGAAAATGGCGATTTTGCAGCGTGGATCGCCGGCGCCGGAAGTCCACCATTTCCGGCCGTTGATGACGTACTCGGTTCCATCGCGGGCGATGCTTGCCTGTATGTTTGTCGCGTCGGACGACGCTACTGCGGGTTCAGTCATCGCGAAACATGACCGGATTTCACCTGTGAGGAGTGGCACGAGCCACTGTTGCTTTTGCTCCGGCGTGCCGTAACGCGCGAGCACCTCCATGTTGCCGGTGTCCGGTGCCGCGCAATTGAAGACCTCGGGCGCCATGTGGCTCCGGCCCATGATTTCGCAGAGCGGCGCGTACTCGAGATTCGTCAGTCCCGCGCCATGCTCACTTTCGGGAAGAAATAGGTTCCAGAGTCCCGCCGCGCGAGCCTTTGGCTTCAGTTCTTCGATGACCCTTGTAGGCAGCCACCTGTTGCGCTCAATTTCTTCGTGGTGGCGCTGCTCGTTTGGATAAATGTTCTCGTCCATGAAGGCCTGCAAGCGATGCTGCAGATCCTTCACTTTGTCGCTGAATTCGAATTTCACTGGGGTCTCTTATCCGCCGGTGAAAGCGGCGGGCCGCTTCTCGAGAAAGTGACCGACGCCCTCTTTGAAATCCGCGCTCTGTAAACTTGCAAGCATCTCTCGCTCGGAGGTTTCGAACGCCTCGGCGAGCGTCTGGAACATCGCGTCGTACACCTGCCGTTTCATCACTCGTAGCGAACGCGGGCTTACGTTCGACGCCAGGTCGCGCGCGTTCTCCCGCACCTTATCCAAGAAAACCCCCTGGGGAAACACCTGATTCACCAAATCCATCCTCAACGCTTCGGGCGCATCGATCGTACGCGCTGAAAACAGTAAATCCAACGCGTTGGCATGCCCGACCAGGTGCGGCAGCATCCACGCCATCCCGTACTCGGCAATCAAGCCGCGTCGCGCGAATGTGGTGCTGAAGCGAGCGGTATCCGAGGCCCACCGCAGATCGCAGTACAGCGCGATGACCAAACCGAGTCCGACGACCGGACCGTTGATCGCCGCGATCACGGGTTTTTCGACTGCGGGGAAGTAAGAGTATTTCTTCTGGAAGTCTGGCTTCGCACCCTCGCGTCGCGCGCCTGCCTGTAGCGCCCGTTCCTTGGTCGCTTCGTCGACACCGCGCGTCGCCACGCCGCTCAGCAACGACATGTCGGCGCCCGCGCAGAATCCTCGGCCGGCGCCAGTCAGCACGATCACGCGCACGTTTTCGTCCCGCTCGGCTTCTTCGATCGCGGAACGCACCTCCTGCTCCATGATCGCGGTCCACGCGTTTAGCTTGTCCGGGCGATTCAGGGTGATGGTCGCGACCCGGTCGGCCACTTCGTAGAGAGTTTCCTGTCTTGGCATGATGGGCGCGATTATATACAATTCGAAACCGTTAGTCGCTCTCGTCTGTAACCGACTATCGGAATACGAAGCTCTGCACCCGTGCGGCGACTTCGCACGTGGCAGGCCGCGCATGAACGCTTAGCACTGGAACGCTGGCGAGGGGTTGCGATGGCCTTTATCGAAAATCAGGGCGCTAAGATTTACTGGGACGAGCAAGGACAGGGCCAGCCCATTCTATTGATCATGGGTCTAGGGTGGGCGTCACCGATGTGGCATCGCTCGCGGTCGGTTTTGGCGGAGCGCTACCGGACCATTGCTCTGGATAACCGTGGCGTCGGCCGAAGTGACGTACCGCCCGGGCCGTACTCCATCGCTTTGATGGCGTCCGACGCTGCAGCAGTGCTCAATGCCGCAGGCGTCGAAAGCGCGCATCTGTTCGGCGTTTCGATGGGAGGCATGATCGCGCAGGAATTTGCGCTGCAATATCCCAAGCGAGTTCGTTCGCTAGTTTTGGGTTGTACCGCCGCGGGCGGCCCGACTGCGCTACGCGCGGAGCCGGAAGTACTCGAGGTCCTGACGCGGAGAGATTTGAGCCCGGATGATTCCGTGGCAGCATCGAACCCGTTTATCTACGACTCGGGCACTCCGCTTGAGCGCCTCGACGAGGACACGGCGATTCGCAAACAATGGTGGCCGAATCCTGTGGGTTACATGGCGCAGTTTCAGGGAATCATCGCTTGGGAAGCGTACAGCCGCTTGCCGCAGATCGCGGCGCCCACGCTGGTGATTCATGGCGAGACCGATCGGCTCGTACCGCCGGGCAACGGCAAGTTAATCGCAGATCGCATTCGCGGTTCGAAGCTGGTGATGATTCCGCGCGCGAGCCACATTTTCCCGACCGACCAGCCCGCCGCGACGCATCACGCGGTGTCGGAATTTCTCTCGGCGCAGCACGACCGCAAACTCGGCACGCAAGCCTAGCGGCGATATTTCTGGGCGAATTCGACGACCTGGCGGCCGACCGTCGCCAGTTGCACAGCGACCTTGTCATCCTTGCATACGCCTTTGTCGTCGAAGATCTTGTCGGTCGTATTCAGAGTTGCGCCAAAAGGCGTTGGCCACCCGCGAAGCGCATGCACGATCGAGCGCAGAGCCGCAAGCGTGCTCACGCAGGCCTGCCACCCAGCGGCGTTGACGATGCACCCGACCGCGCGCCCATCGAGGTAGGCTCGCTCGTCGTCCCGCAAATCTTCGAGTAGATCGAGCGCGTTCTTCACCAGCCCCGAAACGCCGCCGTGATAACCGGGCTGGCGACGATTATTCCGTCGGCTTTCCGCACCATTTCTACCAACTGGCGCTGCTCCTCATTGCGCTCGGGATTTTCCGGCGCGTAGTGAGGAAGCCGCGAGAGGAACGCCCCGTCGAATACGAAATGTGCGCGCTCCCGCTTCCTCCGCCGCCTGCAAGGACAATGCGGAGCGCACGGTCGGTGGATGACACCACTCTGGTCGTGCCCCCGATTCCTACCACGAGGGGCTTGGCCGAGTCTGACGCCTGATTTCTGTCGCTCATCGCAGTGTTTTTCTACTCTCTCCGTCGTGCTGAGTCAAACTCTCCTTCGAGGAATTAATCCTGGCACATGTCGAGCGATTCCGCGATTCGATCGTGAACGTAATTCAGTTCTGCCGGTGATATCGCATAGGGCGGCAGAACGTACACGACGTTGCCCAGCGGGCGCAGCAGCACGCCAGCATCAAGGAAAAACTTATAGAGCTTTGGCCGAAGCTTGGAGAAATAGCCGGCGTCATCGGCTCGCAGCTCGACCGCTGCCATCGTGCCGATGGATCGGACCTCCCCCACCGCTGGATGATTCCGGATGGCCTGCAGCCGCTCGCAATGGATACGGGCGATCGTGCTGATGCGATCGAGCACGGGCTCGGTTTCAAATATTCGCAGGCTCGCCACGCCGGCGGCCGCGGCGATCGGATTTCCCGTGTACGAATGGCCGTGATAAAAAGTGCGCGCTCGGTCCGCTCCCACGAATGCCTCGTGAATTCCGCTCGTGCACACCGTGGCGCCCATCGGCAGGACCCCGCCCGTCAGCCCCTTGGACAAGCACATCACGTCGGGAACGACGTTCGCCAGTTCGCACGCAAACATTTTCCCGCAGCGTCCGAAGCCGGTCAGCACTTCGTCCGCGATCAGCAGCACGTCATGCTCGCTGCAAAGTTGGCGCACGCGTTGCAGGAATTCGACTGGATGCACGATCATCCCGCCCGCGCCCTGCAGCAGCGGCTCGACGATGACGGCGGCAATCTCTCCATGTTTCTCCTCGAGCAGCTGCTCCAATTTGTCCGCGCAATCAATCCGGCATGTCGCGCGCACTTTTCCCACGGGACAGCGGTGGCAATACGCTGAATGAACGCGGTGCACCGGGAACAGCATTCCTCGAAAGGGATCGCTGAAAGCCGAATCCGCGCCCACGGACATCGCGCCAACCGTATCGCCGTGATACGCATGCTCGAGCGCCACGATGGAACGCTTTTCCGGCCGCCCGACGTTCTTCCAGTATTGGACCGCCATCTTGAGCGCCACCTCGACAGCCGTAGAGCCGTCGTCGGAAAAGAAAATGTGCTCGAGGTTTGCCGGAAGAATCTTTCGAAGGCCGCCGCGAAGATCTTCGACGGCATCGTGCGTGAATCCCGCGAGCAGAACGTGATCAACCTTGGCGGCCTGTTCCGCAATGGCGGAAACGATGGCCGGATGGCCGTGGCCGTGGAGATTCACCCACCACGACGAAATGCCATCAATCAGCTTGCGGCCGTCATCGGTGTAGAGATACACGCCTTCGGCTTTGGTGATTCGAATCGGCGGCGGGTCGAGCGCCTCTTGCGTGAAAGGGTGCCAAATCTGGAGGTCGGGGTTCATGCGTGAAAGGCCTCGCGGTCGAAATTGTCGTCGAAAGCCTTGATCAGCATGCGGCGATCGAGTTTCTTCATCCACGGAACGTCCCAACAACTTGAATATCCCCGTATCGTTCGATTGCTTTCCGATTGTCGAGGTTCGGCTTGCCAACCATGATCACGCCGCGAACAGGCAAGCCCGCGGAACGCAACGCCGCGAGCGAAAGCAGCGTGTGATTGATCGTGCCGAGCGCCGTTCGCGCGACCAACAGCACGGGCAGCTTCAAATGTCGCATCAGGTCCGTCATCAGTTGCGTTTCGTTGATCGGGACAAGCGCGCCGCCCGCGCCCTCGACGATCAGATTCTCGCGTCGGCGCGATTCGCGGCATCCGTATGGCTTCGCAACTTGATGCGCACGCCCGCTCGCTGCGCGGCCAGATGCGGCGAAACTGGCGGCGAGAACCGGTAAGCCTCCGGAATGGTTCGAGCGCGAGGGAGCCGCGCCAAGTGCATCACCGTTTGCGGTCGGTCCCTTCGCGCGTGCCCGTCTGAATGGGCTTCCAGTAAATTGCGTCGAGCGCGGCGCAGAGCAGGGCGGATACGACCGTCTTGCCCACTCCGGTGTCAGTTCCGGTTATGAAGAAACGCTCAGGCATGTGACGGCGCTGGCGGCAGAGGATATCGGCAGCGACTTGCACGCCGCTTCCATCGTTTGCGCGAGGCGGCGAACATCGTCGGGCGAAAGCCGGCTCGTCAATGAAAAACGGACGCGCGCGCTCCCTGCGGGCACCGTTGGCGGCCGTATCGCCCTCACGGCGAATCCGCTGCGTTGCAGCTCGCTAGCCACGTGCAGCGCCATTTCGTTCGATCCGAGCATCACAGGCACGATGTGAGTCGCGCTCGTCCCGCAGTCGAAACCTCGCGCGGCCAAATCTTCTCGGAGCGCGCTCGCGATTTCGCGGAGATGCCCGCGCTCGGCGTCCGCCTGGCGAGCCAGCGCAAGCGCGGCTTGAATCTGGCGCGCGAAATAGGGCGGCATCGCAGTGCTGAAGATAAAAGTACGGGCACAGTTGACCAGATATTCCTTCAGCGTATTCCCGCCGCATACGAACGCGCCCGCACTAGCCAGCGCCTTCCCGCACGTATGGACGATCGCGAGAATCTCGCGTTCGCATGCATGTTCGGCGGCGATCCCTCGGCCGCGCGGTCCGAGGACGCCGGTCGCGTGCGCTTCGTCGAGCACAATGGCTGCGTCATACGTCCGCGCTAGGCGAAGCAGGTCCCTGATCGGCGCGATGTCGCCCTCCATGCTGAACACGGTCTCGGTGACAATCACCTTCAGGCCGCTGCCTCCTGCATGTTGTCGCAGCGCGTCCTCCAGGAAACTCAGGTCGCGATGCGGATAGATTACTTTCGCCGCACCCGACAGCCTGATTCCCATCAATCAAGCTCGCATGGTTTCGCGCATCGGAGAAAACAGTGTCGCCCGGCTTCAAAATGGACGTCAGCAATCCCACATTCGCGGCGTATCCCGAACCGAAATAGAGCGCCGCGTCCGTTCCCGCGAATTCGGCGAATTCCGCCTCCGCCTCTTCCCATTCGCGCGCATTTCCGGAAAGCAATCGTGAGCCGGTCGAACCAACGGTCGTCGTTTGCGCAACCGCATCCAGCACCGCTTGCTTCAGCCGCGGATCGGTCGCCAGCCCAAGATAGTCATTCGAGTTCAAATTTATTCCGGCAGGCGTATCGAGCGTGCGCAATTGAGATTGCGCGCGCAGCGTATCCAACCGTTGCGCCATGTGCTCGTTAATCGCGCGCGGGCTCATATTACGCACCCTGCATGGCTCGCATGCCCAGCGTCTCGAGCAGCCGGTGGTCGGCATCCGCGCCGGGATTCGGAGTAGTGAGAAGTTTTTCGCCGGAGAAAATGGAATTTGCGCCCGCGAGGAAACACAGCGTAACCGCTTCTTGTGAAAGCCCTCGCCTCCCGGCCGCCAGCCGCACCCGGGACGCGGGCATCAGAATCCGCGCTGTCGCGATCGTGCGGACCATCACCAGCGGATCGAGCTCTTCCGCGCCGCTAAGCGGCGTGCCTTCGTTCGGCACCAGCATGTTGATCGGCACGCTTTCCGGATGCGGATCGAGGCGCGATAGCTGTTCGAGCAAGCTCACGCGGTCTTCGTCGGTCTCGCCCATGCCCAAAATGCCGCCGCAGCAAACCGTGATACCGGCCTTGCGCACGTGGCCGATCGTTCGCAGACGATCTTCGTAAACCCTCGTGGTGATAATTTCTTCGTAGAACTCGGGCGACGTATCGAGATTGTGGTTATAAGCGCTCAGGCCCGCGTCCTTCAGCCGCTGCGCCTGAGACTCTGTCAGCATGCCCAGCGTGCAGCATACTTCCATGTCCAGCGCCGCCACGCCGCGCACCATTTCAAGCACGCGGTCGAATTCCTTTCCATCCGAAACCTGTCGCCATGCGGCTCCCATGCAGAATCGCGTCGAGCCTTCCGCCTTTGCGCGTTTGGCCGCCTGGAAAACATCGGTGGGATTCATCAACTCCTGCCGGGCAACGCCCGCTTTGTAATGGGCGCTCTGCGAACAGTAGGAGCAATCCTCCGGGCAGCCGCCGGTCTTGATCGAAAGCAGGCTACAAAGTTGCACTTCCTCGGGGCGATGAAATTCGCGGTGCGCAACCTGCGCTTGAAAGATCAGTTCGGGGAGGGGAAGCCGGTAGATCTGCCGTATTTCATCTCGCGTCCAGTCATGGCGCATTACCATCGGCGGTGCACCTCCGTTCGCCGTCAAAGATATCAAACTCGGAAGCTCGCGCGGCGTGAAAAACTAAAAAGCAGCGAGCGGAGCCGCGCCAAACTGTTTTACCGTGGCCCACATGGACGATCTAACTCGCACACCCAGAACCGATCCGATGGAGATTTTCCGCCAGCGCGACGGCATCTACGCGCCTGAACTTGTGGCCGCCGCAATTGTCGGACTCGATTTCTTTTCCTGGCTCGCAAAATCACCGGCGGACGCACAAACAATCTGCACTTCGCTCGGCCTTGCCGAGAGGCCCGTGGACGTGATGCTTACGCTCTTCTGCGCGATGGGCTATGTCGAAAAGAAAGACGGCGCGTTTCACCTCACGGAAACCGCGCGCGAATTCCTGGTAAGCGGCTCGCCGTGGTTCGTTGGCCCGTACTTCGTTCATTTCGTTGACCGTCCCATTTATCAGGGGCTTCTCGAAACCCTGCGCACGGACAAACCCAGCTGGTCCGGCGCGACGGCTCGAAAGCCTTGGGCGGAGGCGATGGAAGATGACGCGTTCGCCGAGCAGTTCACCGGAACCATGGATTCGCGCGGCATGTACGTTGGTCCAGTCCTGGCCGCGAACCTCGATCTGAAGGCTCGCCGCAGCCTGCTGGACATCGCGGGCGGATCGGGCATCTACGCCTGTTGCATCGCGGCCGCGCATCCTCATTTGAAAGCGACGGTATTCGAAAAGCCGCCGGTCGATCGCATCACCCAGAAGTGCATCGCGAAACGCGGCCTTGCCGAGCGCGTCGCCGTAGCGTCCGGCGACATGCTTCGCGACCCGCTGCCCGCGGGATACGACGTCCATCTTTGGTCCAACGCTTTGCACGATTGGGACGCCGTGACGGTGAAACTTCTCCTGGAGAAATCGTTTGCGGCGCTTCCTCCAGGCGGGCTCGTCGTGATTCACGACCGCCATCTCAATCGCGAGAAAACCGGCCCGCTGCGGATCGCCGCGCATTCGGTGTTCCTCATGGCTGGGACGGAAGGAAGGTATTATTCGGTTGCTGAGATTGAGGAGTATCTTGGTGCGGCCGGTTTCGTGTCGCCGGATTATCGCGATGTCATTCTCGACTACAGCATCATCACCGCGCGCAAGCCGGGCTAGTCAGATCTCCGCGCGGCTACGGTTTTTCCCAATGTCCAGATTCCGCAGAGCGGAAGATTGCGTCAATCGCGGCCATGTTGCGAATCGAGTCTTCGAGCGGCACGGGAACCTCGCCGTCTTCGCGTATCGCTCGCGAGAACAAATCGCCTTGGATCGTAAACTGATCGCACACGGGAATTATTTCCGACGTCATGCCCGCGCCCGTTGGGTCGCCGGGATTGTCGTCAATTACAATCCGGCAGGGTTCACCGGTCGGAGGGTTGATCGGCCGTTCGATCTCGATGCGCCCCTTGGTTCCCAGCAAAAGCATTCGTTGGTAATACGCGAGCTGCGTGCTGCACGTAAACACGCACTGTCCGGCAGGAAATTCCAGAATCGCCGAAGTCAGCCGATCTGTTCCCATTTCCGGGTCCGCGCTCGAGCGAACCCATTACGCGCGCCGGTTCCTGTTCGAAAAGGAATCGCGACAGCGTGACGGGATAGCATCCGAGATCGAGCAGCGCTCCTCCTCCGGACTCAGGAATGTTGCGGATATTCTTGGGATCGCGATTGAAGTAGCCGAATAGGCCGCTGATCAGCCGCATTTCTCCGACGCGTCCGCTGCGAATCAGCGTCCGCGTGCGAAGCCATCGCGGATGCGTCCGCACCATGAAAGCCTCGCCGATCTTGACGCCTGCCTGATCACGCGCCTCGATCAGGCTTCGTGCTTCCGCCGCGTTCATACTCAGCGGCTTTTCGCACAACACATGTTTACCGGCTTGCGCGGCGCGGATGGACCACGAAACGTGAAGGTTGTTGGGAAGGGGATTGTAGACTGCTTCGATTTCCGGATCGGCCAGCAGCTCTTCGTACGATCCGTATGCCCTGGGAATGCCGAGCGTCCGAGCGGCGTCTTCGGCTTTGCTGCGGTCCCGGGAGGCGATCGCGGAGACCTCGCTCCAATCGCTATTCTGCATCGCCGGAATCACACGGCGAAGCGCAATCGAGGCCGCTCCCAGCACTCCCCATCGAACTTTGCGAGGCACCTATGATCCGATCGTGATGTTGCCCGCTACCGCGCCGCCGCAGTGACGGGCTTTCGCGATGCCCGCACACTCGCCACCTCCGCGAGTCCTGCGAGCAAATCTTCGACGAGATCTTCCGCGTTCTCGCATCCTGGTGACAATCGAAGCAGAGTGTCGGAGAGGCCGAGTTGAGCGCGCGCCTCGGGTGGAATCGAAGCATGCGTCATGGTCACCGGATGGCACAGCAGCGATTTCACTCCGCCCAGGCTTTCGGCGAGCGTGAAATAGCGGCGCGACGACGCAAACGCGATCACTTCGTCGAGCGTTCCGTCCAGCTCGAATGACACCATTCCTCCGAAGCCGGTCATTTGCCGTCGCGCGACATCGTGCCCCGGATGGCTCGCGAGACCGGGGAAGTAAACGCGGCGCACGAGCGCGTGTCCGTTCAGAGCATTCGCGATCGCGAGCGCGTTTTCTTCGTGCCGCTGCATTCTCAGCTCGAGCGTCTTCAGCCCGCGCATCGTCAGCCAACAGTCAAATGGCGAAGGGACCGCGCCCGTGGCGTTCTGCAGAAACTTGATTGGCTCGAAAACAGACGCTTCTTTTGCCAGCGCCGCGCCTTGCACCGTGTCGGAATGGCCCGCGAGATATTTCGTCACGCTGTGGACCACGATGTCCGCGCCCAGTTCGAATGGTTGCTGGAAGCAGGGAGTCGCGAACGTGTTGTCCACCACCACCAGTGCGTTGTGAGCGTGCGCGAGTTTAGCGACCGCCGCGATGTCCGTGATCAGCAATCGCGGATTGGTCGGCGATTCGATCCAGACGAGCCGCGTCTTGCTCGAAAGCGCTGCTTCGACTGCTTTCAAATCGGACGTGTCAATCTGCTTCGTCACCACGCCGAAACCCTGGTAGACCTTGTTCAGGATGCGATACGTCCCGCCGTAAACGTCGAGCGGGATGATGATTTCATCGCCGGGGCGCAGGTAGGCCTGCAGCACGGCATTCTCGGCAGCCAAACCCGAGGAGAAAGCGGCCGCGAACGGCACGCCTTCGAGTTCCGCGAGCACTGTCTCGAGCCGCTGGCGCGTGGGATTGTTGGTGCGCGAGTAGGAAAAGCCCTTGTCCTGCCCAGGCGATTCCTGTTCGTACGTGGAAGTCTGAAAAATCGGGGCGACCAGCGCGCCTGTCTCGGGCTCCGACGGCTGGCCCGCGTGAATCGTTCTCGTTGCGAATTTCATGGTGTAGCTCCCTTTGCGCCCGTGCGAGCGGAAACCCTGCGCATGTGGCAAGGCCTTCGCGGTCGCTCGGTGCGCCGCAATAGAAAAGCACGAGAGCCGCGCAAAGCGGAGGCCCGCACTTTTCTGGAATACAGTTTGGGAGTTGAATCTTCAATCGGTCCCGAGATTTCGGGATCAGTTGAGGATCTTATCTCTCCCTGATCTCTCAGGCTCAAATTGCTGCCGACCTGAGAGCCCTTTTAAGGGGCAGGAGTTAGCACCTTGGTTCTCGGACCAGGTTGCTGTGGCTTCCTAGGGCCTGTACCCTCAGCCACTCTTGATAAGCGCTGCTGGTTAGGGCAGCGAGGAAATCGTAACAAACGCTGGCCTCGCGCGTCAATAGTCACCGCCGCTGGTATGTGATCATTCGCCGCGGCCTATGCGTATCTTGAAACCGAAGAAACACAAAGTAGTGCCAACCGCCCAAAGATGGATACGCTGGTAATATAGAACGTTCGCCAAAGAGTGGCGACTTTGAATTGGTCGAAAAATGGCTACAGGCTCGTTGGCCCTGCAGTAGGATAAACAAATGTGACAAAAAGCTGCTGGTCGGTTTCGTCGAAAAGTTGGTGACGGGAAGATAGATGAAGGCGAAAAAAGCAATTTTGAGTTTGATGGCGGTGACGGGAGTCCTGCTCTTTGCGGTTCGTCCGTCCCTCGCCCATCATTCCCGCGCGATGTTCGATGTGACCAAGAATATTACGTATAGGGGCGTAGTGACGGAGTATCAATTCCGGAACCCACACAGCCACATCATCGTCACGGTTGGTCCTGAAGCGACGGAGCCCTCCACTGTCGGAACGTGGGATATCGAGGCTTCGAGCATCAACATCATGGTCAGCGAGGGCTGGAATCGGGCGACGTACAAGCCGGGCGACCCGATTACAGTGGTAGCGCACCCAATGAAGAATGGCTCCAAGGGTGCATTGCTGTTCTATGCGATTATGCCGGATGGCACACGGTTGTATCGCGCCCAACATCGGTATGCTTCAGAAGCGGAATAACGCCACGCGCACTCACCAAATCCGCGAGGTCCACAGCGCCTGCGTCATCGGCCCAGCGGGCGCTATTCCTGCATCCCGCGCTGCCAGAGCGCGCACAAGGCGGTGTTGTAAATTGCAAGCGCGGTCGTAATCTGCCCCAGATGATTGTCGTGAGTCGATAGATAGGCGGCCTTGTGCAGCACGTCCGCATGCAAGTTTCCTTCGGTGGAACAATCAATGATCACGGCGCCGTCTTTCACGTTGCGCACCAGGTCTGCTTCGGACTGCGCCCGGAATGCAGTCACGATGATGTCAGCGGTCTTTAGATACGCTTCCCGGTCTTCCGGCCGCGTCTGCGGATGGATCATTAGCGCCGTGGCGCCGATCCGCATCAGCATACTTTGCAGCGGAATGCCGATGCGCGCCGAACTGTTGCAGATCGCCACCGTCGGACCGCTCTGCTGCGCATCGCGCGGAAACATGTTTTTGATCTCGCCGTGCTCGTGCAGCAGAGTCAGGATCGCCTTTGCCGTGCAGGGCACCACGCCTTCGTACTTCTGTTCTTCGTCCACGCTCTTGATGTTTAGCGCCATTCGGCCGGTGTTCTCGACCGTGAGCCCTTCGATGTCCTTCTCCGGCCGTACCCTGCCGCAGAAAATAATCCTCGGTCTTGCCGTACGGCGCCGGGAAGAAGATAAAAGTGCCGTAGATCTTGTCGTGGACTTGCGCGCCCATTAACAGCAGTTCCAATGCGTCGGCGCTGTGCGCTTCCTCGACGCGAAAATCCATGCCGTGCTGCCGGAACTGCTTCCCCATATAGCTGGCGTACCGCCGGGACCCACGGTCAACTTCCACGTTCGGCAGCCGCGGCATAAACGCCGCAACGCGGATCTCGGCCCGGTCAAGGCCGGTCTTCTCGACCTGCGCAAGTTTCTGTTCCGCCTGACCAAACACTTGCTCGGCCGCCGCAAGGCAGTTCAATCGCTTGCTCTGCGGAACTTGCTGCGTCCAGCTCATGTCAGGCGTGAACGAACTGTTCCGCGCCTGCGGCATGTCCAGTGTGGCCATATCGTGGGTTGATTATCGCGCGGAGGCCCTCTATAGCAAAGCTCTTAGCAGGGTTCCGGTTCACGGCGATTCTAAATCGCGAACGGCAGGTTCGCTGCCCTGCTAACCTAGTTCGGAGTTTTGGCTCGCCTTCTAGCGGAACCGTCCGCCTGGCGCCAATGGCAAATGGGGCGCTTTGGACTCTGCGCCGCGCCTTATTTTCCTACGTCTTGCCGGACAGTGCGGCAAGTGCTTCTCGGCACCAGAACAATGGCTACGAGTAGAGCAGCATGGCGGCGATTCTTTCCCGAACGAATCGCAACCAAAAGGTCAACTTCTGCGTCCTTCAAGCGACTGACGGCATTACGGACGGAAACCTCTCGGGATGTGCCTTTTCGCTGGGCGTTCATCGTGTACCTCGGCGCTGAGATTAGGTCTCGCTACATAAGGGTCGAGCGTGATCTGATCGATTGATGCTCCCCAGCGGCGGTTGTCCAATTACTAACGAACGTCCAAGTTGATGATTGCCTTGGTACATAACCCCGGACGAGCGAGGCTACGGGACCGATCAAGAGGAAAAGACATGTCCGGTAATCCGACGAATCAGCAGTTGCGACGAATTGTGCTATAAGAATCGCGATGCACGCCTTGTTGATCTGCTTCGGACACATTTCACAAAGAGAGGTAAGGTCCATTCTGTGAAAGGAATGAAAAGACATGAGCAGCCGTGAGCGAGCAACCGGGAAACCCGCGTCCCGGCTCATTGACCAGCGGATCCGCGACTTGGGGGGATGGCGCGGAGAGGCTCTCGCCCGCATGCGAGCGCTGATCCTGGAAGCCGACCCCGAGATGACCGAGGAGTGGAAGTGGATGGGCACTCCCGTCTGGTCGCACCACGGCAACGTCTGCACCGGGGAGGCGTACACGAAGGTGGTGAAGCTCACGTTCGCCCGAGGGGCCAGTATCCCAGACCCATCGCATCTCTTCAATTCCAGTCTGGAGGGCAACACGCGAAGGGCGATCGACATCCACGAAGGCGAGAAGGTAAACGCGGGCACGTTCAAGGCGCTCGTGAAGGCCGCAGTCGCCCAGAATGGGCAGCCGGCGAAGAAACGATAGACCCCAAGATGCGATTCCGAGCTGCGACGTGTGGCGGCGCGTACTTTCGCTCTCACCTTATGCGGAGGTTGGCGTAAATCACAGCCGCATTTTCTCTACTCGGTTTTAAGGTAATGCGCGCGACACCAAACCAGCCAGCCTTTTCAAGTCAAACTCCGTTGATGACTGTTGTGGCCCCTCATCGTAAGCAATCTCAACTCCTGATTGACGCGCTAACCGGACAAGCGGAGCATTACCTTACTTGTCTGGTCGTCCGACTTATCAGGAGTCACGGCCTACTCGGTCCGCTAGCGCGGAGCCGCTGCTGACTTGGCCGCGCCTTGGATCTTTCCGATCATCTGGTCGACCGTTAATACCTCAGCGAACAGGAATCCAAGTGTGGCGCAGGTCGCCTTTTGCAGCTCCTCGGCCGAGACATTCCCCATCGCGGCTGTGGCGGTCCCGTCGCTGAGGAAAAAAACACGGAAGTCCCGCACGGCGGCCTCGCGCGCAGTTGTCTCGCAGCATATGTTGGTGGCGACGCCGCTGACGATGACGGCGTCGATGCCGCGCGAGCGGAGAATCAACTCCAGGTCGGTACCATGGAATGCGCCGAAGCGCGGCTTGTCCAAAAGGATGTCGCAAGGATCCACCACGAGTCCCTTGTGGAGCGCTGCCGATTCTGACCCTTTGTTGAGGATGCCTTCCTTGACCGGTTGGCTAAACTCCGCCAGGATGCCGAGATTCGAACCGTCACGCCTAGTCACAATACTCGCATGAATGACTAGAACGCCCGCGCTGCGGCACGCGGCAGCCAAGCGGTTGACGCGTGCCAAGATGACAAGCCCATCCGGGGCTGAGATTGAATAGCCGTCGACGAAACAGTTCTGCATATCGACGTTGATGAGCGCCGTACGGGCCGGAACCACCGCGAAATCCACCATAAGGAATCTCCCAAGTTCGCAGGGAAACCACGGGTGCGAGTTTAGACGTGGTTTCGCTGATCCCCAAACGGAATCTACCGCTTGTCCGTATAACACGGTGACCGGAGAAGTGGAGTACGTCAGGCAATCGGACTTGTCAGGACTTACCATGCATCCTGATCGACACGCAAATTGGTCATGCTTCACCGACTGCACGATAATTCAACAGACGTGGTTGACTTTGTCAACGCGCATTGCTTTTGCCGCTCGACGGGCGAAATCTCCTCGCTGCTATCTACCCTGATTTCTTCCGCTTGGCGCCCCCCGGATTATTTGTGGACATTGGCCAAGGATTTGCAATATTCTCCCGCGTCGGCAGTACGACCCAATGGGATCACGGTGTGATTCGGACACGAAAATCGGAATCTACAGGAGGCTTACAGTGGCCACAATCCAGAAGCGTGCGAAGGTCGGAAAGCATCTCAAGCGAGGCAAGAAGCTCGAAGCAACGAGGCCGTTGAAGGGAGTAAAGGCAGGCGGTAGCACGACCTCAACCCCGAGTCAGTCGCCATATTTGACGATTACCATGCAGGACGTGAAAATCCCATAACTGAGAACCGTAGGCACCGTCCAACATCGCGCGTTGCGAGGGTTCGGTGCGTGAAAGAGCTAAAAGGCTAAAGGACGGCCGTCGGGGCTGCTGGCTCGGCGGTCGTGTCCCATCCTACGCAAGGAACGCGGCCGCAACGCGTTCGTGGCATACTCCACGTCGTCTGAACGTCAGCTCATCTAATCAGGCACTTGACAATATTCTCCGGCGGGTTCACTTTTTTTCCGAGTAATTTAAGTTACCTACGGGCCTCTGAGCTCAACGTTAACCGTAACCTTCCGGGTTATCCCAGCTCCCTTTAGTAACCCTCCAATCGCAGCGCGGCAACCTTCAAGAGCCCTCACAGAAGGAGAAAAAAGGAGGAAGCAAAATGAAGCAAAGGAAGACCATTCGGCCCGTTCTGATCCTTGGCATGTTGCTCTCCAGTTTGGTTGGTATCGGCCTGGCGGCCCAGCAGGACAAGTACACGCTGAAAGTGCCGGGTGGGCTAGCGTTCTCTGAGTTCAGGGGATATGAACGCTGGCAGGCTGTCTCCCTCAGTCACAGCGAAAGGGCGGTCGCTCTGATCCTCGCCAATCCCGAGATGATAGAGGCCTACCAGGCCGGCGTTCCCGGCAACGGCAAACCTTTCCCCGATGGCTCCAAGATGGCGAAGATCCATTGGGACCCGAAAAAGAGCGAGACGGCTCCGGGTCCGACGACGGTGCCCGGTGCCCTGCAAAGCGTGGACTTCATGGAGAAGGACAGCAAGAGGTTCGCGGACAGCGGCGGATGGGGATGGGCCGCGTTCGAGTATGACGCCGCGTCCAATACGTTCAGGCCTGCCACCTCAGCCGACCGCCCGCCACAGGCGAACGACGCCAGGTGCGGGTTCATGTGCCACACGATAGTGAAGACAAGAGACTACGTTTTCACGGAGTACGGTAAGCGGTAAGCAAAGACACTAGTGGAGACGAGTTTGAGCGCAAGTCTCCCGCAATTTTCCTTGGCCTGTTCCGTCGAACTATTTCGGCGTCAGGTGGAATAGGCCGCCGGGATTGCCGTCTTCCAGCATCCAAAGCGAGCCGTCCGGAGCCTCTTCGATATCGCGGACGCGCTCGCCGATGTTCCAGCGCTGGGCCGCGGTGGCGCCACCCTTGCCGTCGAACGTGAGGCGGACGAGCGCCTTGGTGCCCAAGCCGGTGATCAAGGCGTTGCCATCCCACGGGAACACGCTGCCCTTGTAGAACATGAGGTTGCCCGGCGCTATCACCGGTACCCAATAGATCACGGGCTTGGCCAGATCGGGCCGTGTATCGGGGCCGGGAATTGGCACGCCGTTATAATTCACACCATAGGAAACCAGCGGCCAGCCGTAATTCTTACCGGGCTCGATCAGATTCAGTCTGTCACCGCCGCGCGGGCCATGCTCGACTTCCCAGAGCCGGCCGTCGGGACCGAAGGCCATGCCGTAAGGCGTGCGGTGGCCGGTTGACCAGGTTTCCGCCGGCGTCAGGTTGGGCCCGGGGAATGTATACGTGCTGACCACCGGCGCAGTCTTGGCCGCCTCGGTATCGCTCGCCGGATCAATCAACGGAATGGTTTGGGCGCCGGTTTTGCCTTCCATCGGATTGCCCGGCGCGGGTTTGCCGTCCAGCGTCAACCGCAGGATCTTGCCTTCCGGCTGGTTGGGATCCTGCGCGGGGGTAAAGCGCTGGCGATCTCCTACCGTGAGGAAGAGGAAGTTGCCGTCCGGCGAGAACGCGATCTGCGCGCCAGGCTGGCCGCCCTTGCCCCTGGGCATCTGGCGCCACAGCACCTCGAACTTGTCCAGTCTGGCTCGGTCGCCAGTCAGTACAAGCTGGCCTCGGCCCAGCGCAAGGCCGCCCCCATAGTCACCCGGTTCGACATACGTAAGATACACATTGTGGTCGGTAGCGTAATGCGGCGAGAGGAACACCCCCAGCATGCCGTTCTGCCCTTGAAAATAGACAACCGGCACTCCCTGAACGTCGGTCTTGGCGCCTTGCGGCGTGACCAGTTCGACGCGGCCGACTTTTTCGGTCACCAGCATGTGGCCATCAGGCAGGAACGCGATGCGCCAGGGCAGGTCAAAGCTCGCCACCTGCGTCATGGTGAAGGGAAGGTCGGGATCGGGTTTCTGTTCACCCGCATTGGTCTGCGCGTAGGCCGCGCTTGATAGCAGAGCTGTGAGAAGAATCGCGTTCGCCACTTTCCTCATTTGTATGTATGCCTCCCTTGTGCCCGAATCGCCAAACATCCTAACACTAACAATGCCGGAGTTGCCAAGCCCTGATTAACGCGCCAAACCTAGGGGTTGGCGCTGCGGATCACTCGAATCGCCCGCGGCTATGGGTCGCAATTGCCGGTCGGAGGAGTTTCGACCAGGAAGCGGAGATTGCGTGACGAGGGTCTCCAATTTGTGTCTGAAATATTGGCGGGCCGGACCCGGCCGGCTATTGCAGCTGCGTCTGCAGCTGGGAGTACTCAGCTTTGGCTTGCTTGAAGATGGGAATATCGGGGTCGGCGTCTTTCCACAGCGCCAGAAAATCTTCATACGCTGTCTTCGCCTTGGCGTTATCGCCAGCCAGAACGTATGCGCGGCCGAGACCAAGATGTGCGAGCGCGCCGATCGGTTCGTTTCCCACGACGCCAGCATGATCCAGAATGTTTTGGAATTCGCTAACCGCCTCCGCGCCGTGCTTTGCCGCCAGATTTGCTTCGCCGCTAAGATAAACGGGGTATAGGGCGAATGTGAAGGAAGTATTGGTCTCTCCCAATTCGTATGGCGCAGACACGGCCAAAGCCTCTGTCGCTCGTGCGCTATCACGAGTCGGAAGCAGTTGGGCGCCGCGAATCATCGGCAGGTACTCGAACTTTACAGCCGTGTCTTCCGGGAACCGCTTGCTCAAATCGTCAGCTAGGTGCTCGGCCTGAGCGGTCTCGCCGGCCAAGGCGAGCGCGATTGCAGAGAACCCCTCAACATTCCTGCCATGCGCCGTCGCGAGAGCGGTTTCGGCCTCGTGCTTGGCAACCGCCATATTTCCAACCAGTGCTTCGCGGACGGCGTCATGGGCCCAATATTCGCCTGCTGTTTCCTTCTCATTGATTCGTTGTGCGGAATCGGCTGAGCGCCGCGTCAGTTCCTGCGCGTTAGCAAACGCTCCGTGGTATGCAGCGGTTTCGGATTCGAGGAAGAGGATCTGATCGTCAACTCCTATTTTCCCCGTCGCGCTGGCGATTTGCTGCTCCATTCCTGCGGAGTCGTGTTCCAGGAAATCGACGACGTAAAGAACCAGAGGAACCCACGGAGAGTCAACGTTGCGCTTTCGCCCCTCCTGAGCGGTCTCGACGGCCCGATCGAGCTGATTGATCCACTGGTAGCTGTAGACCAAATTCACAAGGTTATTGCCGCTTGCGGAGTTGTTCTTTTCGGCCTGGAGCGCCGCAGCATGACCTTTGTCATAGTCTCCCATAAAGGTGTAAGTGATCCAGAGACTCTCCGGCGGCTCCTCATCCCTTGGATAGGTTTGGGCCCACAACTGATAGGACGTACGCGCAGCCTCAAGATTTCCGGTGACGACCAACTCGTAGAACGACGTAATGGCAAGCTTCTCGCTTTCGCTCGTTCGCTCCCGTAATTCGTAAGCCTTGCGAGTATTCTCGGCACAAAGGTTCATTTCGCCGAGAGGCTGATAGCTCTGGCCCAAGCGCAAATAGGCCATGGCGAAATTCGGATCCAGGGAAATGGCCTGTTCAAACAAGGGGATCGCAGCGGTGTAGTCGTTTGCCACGTCAGACGTTTGATTGCCTAGAGCGTAGGCTTGCAGCGCCTCAAGCGACGGCGTCGTGACGTTCTCAGGGAGAGCGTCGTATTTCTTCACCGATGCCAGCGATTCTCCGAGCTTGGCACGGATTTTGGCTGCGGCGTCGCCCAGCGCATTGAGAACTTGCTCTTTTCCGGTGGCCGTTGCCTGTGCTTCCGCTAAGAGCTCGCCGGTTCGGCAATTCATCGCGCGCAGGCCCAGCACGTACTGGCTGCCCAAACTGGAGATCGAGCCTTCGATGGTTGCGGCGCTATCCGTGCGTTGGCAAAGGTCACGCGCGAGTTCCGGCGTGAGACGCGTCTGTTTCGGCTGATTCATCAACGCGAGCGTCTGGGCAACAAGCTCATCCGAAACGAGATTCAAAAATGGCGACTGCTCAAGCTGCGCGGAAAGGCCCTGGCGCAGGGTGCCGTCAAATACCTGGTCGCCTGTGGAGTTCGTAAAATCCGCTACGACGATGGAGTCTTTTTCCGTCAGCACGGGCGCACGATGAACGAAGAAGTAGCCTCCCGCCGCGAGCGCTGCGGCGACAATCAACGCCGCGACGCCGAACGCAATAGACTTGTAGGTCCGCTTCGCGCGTTGCGCATTCACATCAGCCGCGGGCGCTGCGTTCTGCGATGCAGCAAGTGCTGAAGCCGAACGTCCTGAATCCGTATCGCGCTGCAGGCGTTTCAAATCCGCGCGAATATCCGAAGCATGCTGGTAGCGCAACGCGCGATCTTTTTCTAGCGCCTTGTTGATTACGCGTTCGAGCTCAGGCGGCACATTCGGATTCAGTCTTACGGGTGATGTGGGTGCCTTGTTCAGAATCGCATCGAAGATCGCGGCGGACGTGGGGCCCGCAAAGGCCTGGCGTCCTGTAGCCATTTCGTAGAGCACCACGCCGAAGCTGAAGAGGTCGGTGCGCGCATCCACCTCCTGCCCCAGCGCCTGCTCCGGCGACATATACGCCACGGTGCCAAGCGCGACGCCGGGGCTCGTCAGGTTCGGGTCCTCGTGGTCCATCGTCGCCTGCGTCTCGCCTTGGTATCCTCCATGTCTACTGACGGGCAGTTGCTTTGCGAGCCCGAAATCGAGAACTTTGGCCTGCCCGCGTTCAGTGATGAAAATATTGGCGGGCTTGATGTCGCGGTGGACGATGCCGTGCCCGTGCGCCGCGTCGAGCGCATCGGCAATTTGTTCGGCCAAGCTGACAAGCGTGGTTACATCCATCATCCCGTCGGCAAGGCGATGCCTCAGGGTCTGCCCGTGCATCATTTCCATGGCGATGAACCTGCGGCCATCGTGCTCGCCGATTTCGTAGACTGTGCAGATGTTTGGATGGTTCAGAGCCGCGGCCGCGCGCGCTTCGCGCACGAACCGATCGAGGGCCTGTTTTTCTCTGGAAACGTCTTCCGGCAGAAATTTCAGCGCAACGGCCCGGCCCAGCGTGACGTCTTCGGCCTTATAGACCACGCCCATCCCGCCGCCGCCCAGTTTCTCGACGACGCGGTAGTGCGAGACGCTTTGACCAATGAGGGAATCGGGGTCGGGCATTGCGCAACATCTTATGTATCGCTTCTCGACAAGTCAACGAAGCCGCGTCGCATCATTTTTCGGCGGTGGGCGAGTTTGAAATGAGCGAGGAGCTAGGCTTCACCAATCGGATCTGTATAGACCACGAAGCCGCCGTCTTCCTTAATCGCGCTCTCGTGACAGGCCCGCATGATTGGATCGTCGCTGTGGAACGGCTGGTCCAGCAATTTTAGGTTCTTGATTTCTGGTTCACGCCAGCCATTCGACTGCAGCAAAGCATAAACGATGCCCTCCACTTCCGGCTGCGGCGCACGGACCATAGCCAGGACTGCGTGCTTTTCGCGGACTGGATATTTTGCATTTGACGAGTCTGCACGCGCGAAACACAACGCTGCCCATACAGGCGACCCCTCTTGGTGAATTCCGAACGGCTTTTCCCAGGGCATGATGGCGCAATGGTAGCTGACTGCTGCCCGTGATCCAAACGGACCCACCACTCCTTTTTCGCCCCGCTTTTCAGCGGCACGAGAACCGGTATATACTCCGCCCCGCTGCTGCCTCCGCACGGGAGTCCCGGCTCAAGACCGTTGCAATCCACTCCAGTCAGCTTGCTGGAGGATTTTCAGTACGAGGGGAACAGACATGCCTCTGAAGATGACCGACCGGGAAATGGATGGCGTTACTGTTGTCGCGCTCGATGGGCGCATCGTGCTTGGCGAGGAGACGAACGCGTTCCGCGAAAAGATCAAAGCCTTGCTCGCCGAGGGCAAGAAGAAAATTCTCCTGAATTTGGCCGACATCACTTTGATTGACAGCACCGGCCTCGGCACTCTTGTCGCTGCGCATCACAGCGCGTCGACTCACGGTGCGTCCTTACGCCTTTGCAATCTGGGAATGAAATTTCAGGAAGTGTTGCAGGTCACCAAGCTGCTCACGGTATTCGACGTGTCCGATACCGAAGCCGACGGTATTCGCAGCTTTTCCAAGTGACGCAGATTCCGCCAGCGACTAACTGGCGTTACAAGTTCCGCTTTGAGTAGCGCAAATGTCTGACTATCCCTCCAACGGCGACACCGGCCTCGAGGTCGTTGCTCCCGACGGGTCTCGCCACTTTGTGCGCATCGCCGAAACACCCTTTCTGATCGGCCGCTCCGGCGACACGGCGAAACACCTGCAGCTTAAGGACCCGCGCATTTCACGCCAGTGTGCCGCGCTCGTTTTGGAGGAGGGCCGTTACTACCTCGAAGATCGCGGCCAGCGCCACGGGATATTCGTAAACGGCGAACCAGTTACTCGCTGCATCTTGGAAGATCACGATGTGATCAGTTTCGGCGTCGAAAATTTCTACGAGCTGATTTTCCGGTCGTCGCTGCTCGATACGTCTATTCCCGATCTGCTGAGTCGCATCGAGAGCATATCCAGCAGCGAAGCTCCTCCCGGCGGGCTCCACAAACTCAACCTTCTTGCTCGAGGCGACCGCGCTTCTCCATTCCCGGCTTCCTCTGGAGGCTGTGCTTGGCACCATGCTGGACCACGCCGTCGCCATAACCGATGCGGATCGAGGTTTCCTGCTCGAGGCTCGATCTTCCGAGCCGCTTCACGTGCGTCTCGCTCGCGGTCGGGGTGGCACGCGGCTTTCATCTGCGGAGGCAGCTCCCAGCCAGACCGCATTGCGCCAGGCTGTGGATCAGCAAGAAAGCATCATCACCGAGGACCTCGCGCAGGCAGGCGGGAATCTTCAGGCGGCGGAAAGCATCATCGCGCAGCGCCTTCGCGTCATCGTCGTGATTCCGCTCTACGCCACGCCGCGGGCCAGCACTTCCGATTCGGCCGTGCAGAATAAACGCGGCGATTTTCTCGGCGTCGTGTATCTCGATTCCCGCCGTCCCGCCGCTTTCTCGAGGCTCGACCGGAGGATTCTGGACGCGCTCGCGGTCGAAGCCGCGAGCATTCTCGACAACGCGCGACTCGTCGAACGCGAGCGCGAACGCCAGCGCATGGAGCAGGAAATCGGCATTGCCCGCGACATTCAGCAGGCGCTTCTACCACGCGGCTTTAGCGATTTTCCTCACCTCGGCGTCACCGGCATCAATCTCCCCTGCCTGACGGTGGGAGGCGACTACTTCGACGTCTTCCCGATGAGCAAGGACCGCACAGCGTTTATCATCGCCGACGTTTCCGGCAAAGGGCTTGGCGCCGCGCTCCTCACAACCATGCTCCAAGGCGCGTTATCGGCCATGCGGATTGGCATCGAACCGGCGATCATCGTCGACCATATCAATCAGTTCCTTTGCGAGCACGTGGAACTCGCTCGCTACGCCACCATGTTTTTCGGGGTCCTCGACCAGGAAGGCCAGCTCGAATTCATCAACGCCGGTCATCCCTCGCCGTTTCTGCTGCGCCGAGGCGAGATAGACGAACCTTTCACCGAGGGCTCCTATCCGGTTGGCCTGATGCCAGGTACGCAATACGTCACCGCGCGCATGAAGCTCCGGCCGGGCGATACGATGGTCCTTTTCAGTGATGGAGTCACCGAGGCCATGGACCCGGACCAGAACATGTACGGCGGTCCTCGCCTGCGCGACGTTCTCTCCGATCTGCACGAAGCCTCGCTGGACCATGTTCAGAAGACGGTGCTCGAGTCCATTGAGACTTTTACTCGTGGAGCGGCACAGGCCGACGACATCACTCTTCTCCTCGTTCGCTACCGTGCTGCATCGGCGTCCTGATCCTCCGGTCAGCCCGATTTGCCCCACTCCAGGCTGGCGCTTTCGCGGCTTGAGCTTGCCCGGTCGGCGGCTGTCCTCAGGGACGGTAATTCCCTCGCGTCCCTCCCCATCAAATCAGTGGACAGGTCCTCGCCACCCCGTTCTAATCAAATGTGCGGGGAACTTGCGGAGCAGTGTCTGAGGGAGATTGGTTATGAGACACGTTGCGTTTGTGTGCGGGATCGTCATGATTCTGGCGTCCACGGCCAAAGCTCAGGTAAATTCCGGCGCTTCGTTGCTATTTGGATCCCCGATGCCCGCGTTTGCGCTTCCCGCAGCTCCTGCAGAGCCAGTTCCTGGCGCGAGCCCCTTGGCACTAGCTGATCCCGCTCCCACAGCTGAACCTGCCGAGCCAGCACCCCAGGGCGTGTACGGAGTTCTCCAGAATTACAACTGGCAGGCCTACGTCGGATTCACGCATTTCGTGTTTTATGAACTCCCCGGCACCACCGGCAATCTAAACGGTTTCAATATGTCGCTGGTGTACTACCCCCACGGAGGCCACTTCGCGGGCGACGGCGAATTTGCGGCCGCCTTCGCGCCGCAGGGCAGCGTTAATACCAGGATCGCAATGGGGTTGGGGGGAGTCCGCTACCGGCTGGAAGTTGCCCGGCAGATTGATGTATGGGCGCACGGCATGGTGGGCGGAGCAAAATTTGTGCCGCAGACGGCGTTCGGCAGCGAGAACGCCTTCGCTTTCATAGCTGGCGGTGGAGTTGATCTCAATTCACGCCACAAACGAATCGGCATCCGCCTGCAGGCCGATATGGTCGGCACCCGGTTCTTCGGCACGCATCAATACAATCCCAAGATATCGGCTGGCGTCGTTTACAAATTCTAGTCGGACGCCGCGAGGGATCGGGCAGTCCTCCGTCATTTTCGACTTCCTTCACAGCTTGTAACCGATCTTGCGGACAAACTCGTGTCGCTGCGTAGTCTGCTCGGGCCCCTCGACACCCTTCGGCGAGCTGCCGTCCACGACGCCGAGCACTGCCCGCCCTTGCTCCGTCTGGGCAACGATCACTTCAACTGGGTTTGCCGTCGCGCAAAAAATGGTACACACCTCGAAGCAGTCCCGCACGCGGCTGAGCAGATTGATCGGATATGCCTGCCGCATCAGAAGGATGAATGGGTGGCCGGCGCCAATCGCTTGCGCGTTCGATACAGCCGCGCTTCGCAACTCTTCGTCGTTCGATTCCACACGCACCAGACACGGCCCCGAAGCTTCGTTGAATGCCACGGCGAACTTCGCGCCCGGCACCGTGTTGACGACTGCCTCGTAGAGATCCTCCGCGGTCTTAATGAAATGCGATTGACCGAGAATCAGATTCGCGTCCTTCGGAATTTCCAGGCGAACACTTAGCAAATCCATATTTTCATCCCTCGCATGGAAAAAAATTCCCACAAATGGAATCGAGTACCAATGCCGATCGGCCATACGTCTGCCGAAAGCCCCTTTTTATCGGGGAATTCGCGATGTGCCGCAGACCCCGTTATTGGCAGTGTACGTGCTGGAAACACTGTAGTGTCCGAATCGCGGACGATGCATCTAAATGGGTGGAGTGGGCCAAAGAGATGTTCATTAGAAGTTTGCAACAAGCGAAACGTTTTCTGAAGATCCTCATAGGGTTCACATTGCTTGCGCTCGGCGTCATTATGATAGTCACGCCGGGTCCGGGCTGGCTTACGATACTGCTCGGCCTCGGAGTTCTGGCAGCCGAATTCGTCTGGGCGCGACGTCTGCTTGACCGGCTGAAAGTGCAGGGTGGGCGCATCCGAGATTCTGTTTTCCCTCGTCCCGATCGCACTGACCGCGCCGCCTGATTCGCCTCCGCATTCCATTTCCTTCTTTCGAACTATTCTCAACTGTGTTTTCATGCCTCGTGGCTTCGAGGAGGCGTCCGTGAGCGGCAATTCGTCCAAAAGATGGGCCGGGAAATGGGCATTGGTCACCGGCGCAAGCGCCGGAATTGGTCTGGCGCTGGCGCAGGAACTGGCTGCAGCGGGCGTGCATCTGGTTCTTACCGCCCGGCGCATAGACCGATTGCAAAAGATGGCGGCCGACCTCTCGGCGAAGCACGGAATCAAGGCCGAGGTGTTCGCTGCGGACCTGGTCCGGCCCGAAGCGCCTGCCGAAATTCTCGGTTTCACGAACCGGAAGGGAATCGAAGTCGAGCTATTGGTGAACAACGCCGGTTTTGGCGCGTTCGGGTACATCCACGAGATCCCGGGATCGCGCATGCTCGAAATGATCCAGGTGAATTGCTCTGCTGTCGTGCAACTGACCCGGCTGTACGTCCCCGCGATGGTCGAGCGCCGCCACGGCGATGTGCTGATCGTGGCCTCGGTCGCCGGCTTCCAGGCTGTGCCGTTCAATTCCGTGTATGCGGCGACGAAGGCGTTTGATCTGATCTTCGCTGAGGGAATCGCCGAGGAATTGCGCGAGTTTGGAGTGCGCGTTTGCGCGCTGTGCCCGGGTTCGACGACCACTGAGTTCCAGGAAGTGGCGCAGCAGCCGGACCGCGTATTCCGCAGCGCCGAAACGGCGGAGAAAGTCGCCCGCGTGGGTCTCGCGGGACTTGCGCAGGGCAAGAGTTGCGTAATTTCGGGAACGAAGAACCGGTTGATGCTGGAAGGCGAAAGGCTGGCGCCGCGGCGATTCATCGTCAAGATGGCGGCGAAGATGATGCGGCCCTCGGAATCGTAGGAAACCCCAGCCTTTTCCGCGAAACGATCCACGACGTTAGTCCCGTGAGAGCAGCGTGCCATATCCCGGGGCGCGCCCACTGAGTCCGAGCAGGCGAACGCCGGCCCATAGCGCGTGCGGCAGGCTCGAGACGACAGGCACTTTGCAGCGCTCTTCGAGTGGCGCGAGAAGCTCAAGAGTTTTCAGCGCGCCGCAGGAAACCAGCAGCGCGTCCGCTTTCGGCGCCGTCTGCCAGACTCCGGTGCTGAAATTAAGCAGCTCCTCCGATGTCACGGGCGGCCTGTCTTCAAATCGCTCGATGCCCATCCCTTTGACGACGAGCACTTCGAATCCCGATTGCTCGAGAAACACACGCAGGCGCTCGCTCACGTCTTCGTTGTAAGCCGTCGCAACCGCGAGGCGGTGCCCGCCCACGGCTTTTAGGCCTTCGATGATCGCCGTGCTCATGGTTGTCGAGGGCAGGCCGGTCGCCTTGGCAATGCTGTCCTGCAATTGCTGATTGAAGGCCGCGCCCTTATAGAACGTGAGAGACGTGCCCATCACCGCGATGGCGTTGGCTCCGTCTGCTGCCAGTTTTTGCGCGGCCGGCACGATGCGGCCAACCACCTGGTCGTATCCTTCCGGGGTCATTCGCTCCAGTCCAACACCCGTCGCCAGAAATCGAACGCCTGAGGGATACATCAGGTGAGCCTCCGGCGGAACCGGGGTGTTCGCGGGAGGGAAGATCATGCCTAGGGTAGGATCGCCGGCGGCGCGAGCAGGAATTCCGAGACTGGCGCCCGCAATGCCAGCTGTGGCGACCTTCAAGAACTGACGGCGAGAGGTGTCTGTCACACGTGGCTCCCTTGCGGGCTTCCGCTTCCGGAGCAGCGCAGAAATGCCGCACCGACACAAAGAGAGACTCGCGATAATTTGCGATTAGAGCGTATTGCTTTCCTTTGTTTTGAACGAGATAGCCCTGGTTCTAATTCCTGGAATTTGCGATTAGAAAAATGGGATATGGGCGCGAATTGACGGGCTCGCGGAGCGAGTGGAAGGCTCGCGGCGAAACCTCTCGTACCGATGTCGCGAATCCTCATCATGCCAATACGAAACTGTCACGAACCGGGGAATTCTGCAAGCGGCAGTTGGTGTGGACTGCGACGGCCGCGCGATGTATTATCCGCATCCCTTCGTTGGGCCATTCATATTCCTGAGGAGACGTTTAATATGAGCGTCGAAGCTATTCAGCAATCCTATCGTGGCGTCCGCTGCTTGTCCTGCCGGCAGCCCATTCCATTGCCCGCGATTCTGGCGACTATGGATTCGACGCTCAGAAGCAAGGTCTCAGAGTCGGCGCACGAACATCCGACGAGAGTGTTCAGTCTGCGGTGCCGGGCATGCGAGAGGGAAAAGCCGTATCGCGCGAGCGACATCATGGATTTTGAAGGCGCTCCCCGGACTCGAACTTCTCGTTCGCAGACGGCCCATTCCAAGGGTCGCCACACCGGCGGTCAGTCTCGAAGCGCAAAAGTCTGATCAGCGGACCTTTCCTTCTAATCCGTCCATCGGCGGTCCGCGGGCACTATCGCCTCCGGCAATATCGGGGATTTTCGCCCTCGTCCACTGGAGAAACAGTAGCATTCGGCCGATAACCCCTGCAGAGGTAAGACTCCATGCCGAGGCGCGCCCTGATTGTGGACGACGATCCAGCCGTGTGCGAATTCATCCGAGGCATTTTGAGCGCGACAGGCGTGGAGGTATTGACGCTTACTAGCGGCTTAGAGGCGCTCGTGCGTTTGCGCGCGGAGAAGTTTACGGTGGCGCTGTTCGATCTGCGGATGCCGGCGCCCGACGGAGCCGAACTGACGCGGCTCACGCGCGACTCGGGGATCAATCAACGGACGCCCATCATACTGATCAGCGACGACCAAAGCCCCGCGGCTGTGTCGCAGGCATTCGCGGCGGGCGCGAGCTTCTTTCTGTACAAGCCGATTGATAAAGGCCGCCTGCTGAAGCTGATCCGGGCCACCCAGGGCGCGATCGAGCACGAAAGGCGGCGGTTCCGGCGGGTCGCGCTACGGTCGAGAGTACACATTGGGCACGACCAGCAGGAGTGGGAGGGCGAGACGATTGACGTAAGTTTGAACGGGATGCTCGTCAAAGGCCCCACCAGCCTGATGGCAGGCATGACCGTGCGGGTGAATCTGTATTTGTCCCCGGACATGAAGCCCATCGTCGGCTTAGGTTCCGTGATGCGCTTGCTCAATGACAACGAAATCGGGATTCAACTGAACCAACTTACGCTGGCGGAAAGCGGGCGACTTCAGGATTTTCTGCTCCCGCTGATTTTCCGGGAGGGTCAACAGGAGCTATCTTCGAAGGTTGCTCAGAGCGTATGATCCGTGGCAGTAAGCGCGCCAATCCGGCGCGCGCACGGAAGGAAGAAACCATGAACGCTAAATCTGGCGCTCAGGAGCGATTGCAAGGGATTCAGAAGGACATCCTCAGTCTCAGCCACCGGATTCACGCCAACCCCGAACTTGGATTCGAAGAAGAGAAAGCCTCGAACTGGCTCGCCGAAATGCTGGCGGATGCCGGGATGGATGTGAAACTCGGAATCTGCGATTTGCCGACGGCCTTCGTAGCGCGGGCGGGAAAGGGCCCGCTGCACATCGCCATCTGCGCCGAGTACGACAGCCTGCCTGGGATCGGTCACGCGTGCGGTCACAACATTATCGCCGCCATGGCCGCAGGCGCGGGAATCGCGGTCGCGAAGCTGGCGGACGACGCCGGTTTGACCGTCAGCGTGATAGGCACGCCCGCCGAGGAAGTGGGCAACGCGAGCGGAAAGATTCTGCTTCTCGAGCGCGGCGCATTCGCCGGGGTCCACGCAGCAATGATGGTGCATCCCGCGCCGATGGAAATGCTCGAATCGCACATCATCGCAGCGGCAATGTTCGACGTTCACTACACTGGCAAGGAAGCGCATGCTGCCGCGTTTCCGGAGTTGGGGATCAACGCAGCGGATGCTCTGACGGTCGCACAGACCGCCATCGGCCTGTTGCGGCAACACTTGAAACAATCCGACCGCGTCCACGGCATCACCACTCATGGCGGCGATGCGCCGAATGTGGTCCCTGCGCACACCTCGGCGAAATACATCGTGCGCGGCGAGAATCTGAAGGACCTCGAGGACGTGCGCGCGAAGGTTTATCGCTGCTTCGAAGCCGGCGCGATCGCGACCGGAGCCAAACTCGAAATCCGCGGCGGAGACAAGCCCTACGCCGAGATGCGATTCGACCACGAGATGAATTCGATCTACAAGCGGAACGCGGAAGCCGCAGGCCGCACGTTTCCGGAGCTGGGTGCGGCGATGCAGAAGGTGACGGCGTCAACGGATATGGGTAACGTCTCGCACGCGATTCCTTCGATCCATCCGATGATTGGAATCAATTCGCTGCCCGCGGTGAACCATCAGCCGGAGTTTACGGCGCACTGCGTCACCGAAGAAGCGGACCGCGCCGTCAGGGAAGGTGCTCTAGCCATGGCGTGGACAGCCATAGAAATGGGCGAGAAGGCTAGCCCGCGTGAACGCAGGCACTAGCTCAGTTCGCCGTCGGGCATGCGAGGCTTCTGCGCGAACCTTGTCCTTGGACCCGGCTGCTGACCAAACCCTTGTCTGGTTATCCGACTAATCCGGCACTAAGTGGTATTCTGCGGCTCTACGAGGCCTTCGGGGATTGGCTCTTAGCGAGGACGCCACAGGCATCGTGGTTATCTATGAAGCTGTCACAGCTCCCTGATTGGATTGGCCGACAGTCTGCGGAAAGGGAATGGGGATGAAAGCGTGGAAGGCGTTTTTTCTGACGCTTCTGTTTGTTGCTGTCATTGTGGCGGCTTTCGGACTGTTATTTATTCAACGTGGTTTTCGCGCCACGAATCAACCTTCTTGGCTTGAGGCCGTCGTTTCGCGCGCGGCGCGAAATTTCTCCATTCCAGGTGCCTCGCGCGACGAGAAAAATCCTGTAGAGGCTACTTCGCAGAATTTGCAGGATGGTCGCGACGCCTTCCTGGCCCGCTGTGAAAATTGCCATGGGCACGACGCTAGCGGCCTGACACCGATGGGCCAGTCACTTTATCCGCGCGTGCCTGACCTTCGCTCGCCGCAAACGCAAAATCTGACGGACGGCGAAATTCATTACATCATCGAAACTGGCGTCGAACTGACGGGAATGCCTGCGTGGGGTAATCCGCATCAAGCGCAAGGCGACGACAGTTGGAAGCTCGTTCTCTTCATTCGGAGCCTTCGTCCGCTCACTCAGCAGGAACAAACGAAGCAGGCGCAAACCTCGGCGTCGGCACACTATGTCGGCTCGGTAGCGTGTGAAAAGTGCCATGCGCAAATCTACGAGCACTGGCAGAAGACGCCGATGGCCAATGTCGTACGCGATCCGCACCAGCACCCCGACGCCATCATTCCCGACCTCGCGACGAACAACGTGTTCAAGTTCTCCAAGGACCAAGTCGCGTTCGTTTACGGCAGTATTTGGAAGCAGCGTTACTTCACGAAGGTGGGCGATGACTATTTTCCGTTGCCCGTCCAGTGGGAAGTCGTAAACAAGAAGTGGAGCAAGTACCGGGTGCCCCCGACCGGAGGCGATTGGTGGGCTGCGTTCTATCCTCCCGACAACATGCACCGCCCAACAGGGCCGCTATGCGACGGATGCCATTCGGTCGGATACGACATCCACACGAAGCAAGTGGCCGAATGGAACGTTGGCTGCGAGCGTTGCCACGGCCCCGGCAGCGAGCACGTGGCACACCCGACTCGCAGCAACATCCTCAATCCGGCTCACATGAATTACGTCGCGGCCAGCGACACCTGCATTCAGTGCCACTCGCAAGGGCAGCCGCTTGCGAATCCGATTGAGGGCAAGTATTACGATTGGCCCGTCGGCTACCACGTGGGACTAAAGCTGCAGGATTATTGGAAGCTGGAGGACCACACGCTCGGCGAGCCTGCCAATTTCTTTTACTATCCCGATGGCACCGCTCACAAGAACCGCATGCAAGGGAACGATTTCGTCCAAAGCGTCATGTACCGCCGCGGCGTTACGTGTTTCGATTGTCACGACGTGCATGGAACGGAAAACTACGCGCAACTCCGCAAACCGGCTGACCAACTGTGCCTCGATTGTCATGGCCCGTCGTCACCAAATGGCCCCCGTACCGCAACCATCGAAGAGCACACGCATCACAAAGATGGCAGCGCCGGAAGCCAATGCGTAGCGTGCCACATGCCGCAGATCGAAACTGAAGGCCCGCCCAACACCTTGGTGCACGCACATACGTTCCGGTTCGTATCACCGCAACTTACTAAGCAACTTGGAATCCCGAACCCGTGCAACTCATGCCACGCGGACAAGAACCCGGACTGGACGCTCGAACAGCTTCGCACATGGCAAACTGTCTCGCCCTGGCGCGTCGGTAATTGACAGAACGTAAATGTTAAAAGACGTGACTCAGTACGTTTTCGGATCCTATCGCGACATCTTCCGCATGGCGTTTCGCGCGCTCAGGCGAAATCGCCTTCGAACTGCACTTACCATGGTCGGAATCATGATCGCCATCGCAGCAGTAATCTGCACAGTTGCGGTGGGCCAGGGAGGGACGCAGCAGATCGAAGACCAACTGACGGCCCTAGGCGTCAATATGATTTGGGTAGAAGCAGGCGGCCGAAACGTGAACGGTGTGCGCACAGGCAACGGGCAAACCAAGACGCTAACCGTCGAGGATGCCACAGCGATTCTGGCAAATGTTCAGGGAATCGTCAGCGTAGCGCCGAATGTCGACGGCCCCATGCAGGCGGTCTATGGGAACGAAAACTGGTATACGCGCTTTCGCGGGGTATCGTCCGAGTACTTTGACATACGCAACTGGCATCAGGAACGCGGTGCGCTGTTTACTTCCATGGATTCGCAACGCGAGACGGACGTTTGCCTGCTGGGAACGACAGTGGCGGAAACGCTTTTTGGCTCCGACGACCCTCTCGGGAAGACAATTCGCCTGCAAAACCTGCCCTTTACGGTGATCGGCATCATGCAACCCAAAGGGTTCTCGACCACCGGCTACGACCAAGACGACGTCGTCGTGATTCCGTACTCTACTGCCATGAAAAAAATGAAAGGCATCTACTGGCTCGACGATATTTATGCATCGGCAAGTTCCTCCGCAGCCATTGCGCCCGCCATCGATCAAATCGGCGCCCTGCTGCGGGAACGCCACCACTTGCGGCCTGACGAGTCCGACGATTTCAACATCCGGCACCCCGAGGAGACACTTCAAGCCCGGGAGCAGGCGAGCTGGGCCTTGACGCTGATGCTCGGGGGGATTGCCTCGATCTCGTTGATAGTCGGTGGAATCGGAATCATGAATATCATGCTCGTATCCGTCACCGAGAGGACGCGTGAGATTGGAGTACGGCTCGCCGTCGGCGCGACCGAAAAAGACATTCAAAGGCAATTTCTGGCTGAGGCCACGGCAGTCAGTTTGCTTGGCGGAGCTGCCGGCATTCTGCTCGGCGTCGTAGCGTCCGCCGTCGTTTCCAGAACCCTCCAATGGCCGTCTTTGATTTCGCCGTACGCCATCGCGCTCGCCGGAATGTTTGCGTTTGGCGTGGGAATTGTTTTCGGCTACTATCCGGCGCGAATTGCTTCCCGTCTCGATCCGATCGAAGCGATTCGTTACGAGTAACTGGGTATCGGCCACACGGTCGCGCCTTGGTGCGTCGTTCACAAGCGACAATCGCCGAGAGACTCCCTCAGGCGTCTAGCTGATTGACGCGCGACCGGACAGTGGCTTTAGACTTGTCCGATAATCAGGAGTCGGCCTGTGGTCGCAAGAAACTTACTATCTATGGTGGACCAAGACGAACGATGATGCTTGCTCACTGGTTAATGGGAGGAGAACGTGAAACAGGTTTGGGGGAGTCTCAGCTTAACGGCCTTGTTCGTGGCGCTGGCTGCAGGCGTGGCCAATCTACAAGGGGCCAGCCAAGCTACTCGCCCTCCCGCGCGCGACGATTCTAAGGAGCTATTTGCGGAACCGATTCTGGTCAAGGATTCCCCTACCAATCTCAGAGCCTTCGATGTCAGTTGGAATGACAACGCCGCGCAACGGTATTACCTCGCCGATCGCACGAACAATGCGATCGACGTGGTCGATTCCGCGACCGACGCGTTCCTCGGGTTTATCGGACGCGGTCATTACACAGGTAGTAGGCCTTGCCCTGGCCAGCCCCGAGAACTGCGCCTTTGCGCTGGGCCAAACGGCGTCGTCACCGACGACCTCGGCCACGTATGGGCCGGGGACGGCGATGCAAACATCATCGAAGCGGACGACAAGCCGAGCACAACCATCATTCGATCGATCCCGACCAACGGCAAGGGCCGGATTGATGAATTGGCTTATGATCCAAGAGACCGGATTTTGATGGCTGAGAACGATGGCGATTCCCCGCCATATATCGTTTTCGTCTCCGTAACCGACGGTTCCGTTTTAGGGCGCTACGTCTATCCGAAGGAACAAGATGGCATGGAACAGCCGGTGTGGGTTTCCACGACCGGGCTGTTTTACCAGAACGTTCCGGGAAAGACGAATCGTCTCGATGTGTTCGATCCCCACAAACTCCCCAACCCCATCAAGAGCTTTCCAGTGGAATGCACCGGCGGATTGCTCGGTCTCACACTCAGCGGCCTTACGGTGGGGCCGAACGGGGTTCTGATGACCGTGTGCGGCAGTGTAGGTGGAGTGACTGTCGATTCCAGAACGGGAAAGGTCGGAAAGATCATTCCTGAAGGCGCCGACGCAGACGAAGTCTGGTATGACTCGGGGTCTAACAATTACTATTTCTCGCAAAACTCAAAATTGACGGCGGTAAGCGCCGCCACCGGGAAGTTTCTCACTTCCATTCCGTTGGGCAGTCATTCCGTTGCGGCAAACGCGAGGAATAAACATGTCTTTGTGCCGGTTGCCGGCAAGGGCATCTTTATGGTCGCGCCAAGAAAGGCCGGCTGACTCATGATTGGCGGGGTAACCGGACAAGATCGAGACGATGAACGGGACTGGATGGAACGGCTCAGAGCTGTCTACACAGATTGAATTATACTGGGCGCCAAACGGCTCGGTGGGAGAGCATGACTCGGCGGTCCGGCTCCATTACGAGAGAACCCCATCTTAGGAGACACCAATGCTGCGAAAAATTCTCAGCACGATCGGATCAGGAAGCTTTGCGCTGATTTTCATTCTGGGTGCGGCGGGGCAGGCGCAAGCACAGAGCGCCAAGACACCCTATCCAAGCATGGCCCCGCTTGACCAATACCTGATGGAGCGAAATGCCGAGATAGAGCTGGCGAAAAGCGCTGCACCAGATTCCATCTCGCGCGATGCCGGAGTCATGGTCCTCGGACGGCATGGTTACGAAGTCGCCGTCAAAGGCAAGAACGGTTTTGTGTGCCTGGTGGAACGATCGTGGACTGCCCCGCTCGACGATCCCGATTTTTGGAACCCCAAGCTGCGAGGGGCGATCTGCTTCAACCCGCCCGCCGTGCGAACCTACATTCCAATCACTATCAAGAAGACCGAGTTGGTGCTGGCCGGACGATCAGGGCCTCAAATGGTTGAGGGCATCAAGGCCGCTTTCGACAACAAGGAACTGCCGGCGATCGAATCCGGAGCGATGTGCTACATGATGTCAAAGCAGTCGTACTTGGGCGATAGTGCCGGACATTGGCATCCCCACCTGATGTTTTTCCTTCCGCGAACCGACGCCGCAGCCTGGGGCGCGGATTTGCCGGGCTCCCCGATTTTGGCAGATGAGGACGCTCAGGACCGGCTGACTGTTTTCATGATTCCCGTCGGCAAGTGGTCTGACGGTACGGCAGATTCCATGCACGATCACTGAACGCGATCCCGGCAGTTCTGCCTAGGTGCGTGCAAAGTCTTGATCAACGCGCTATCCGGACAAGTAGGTGCTAGTGCGTCGAATGTCCGGTCATGCGACTGAGACAGCTTCGGCTGGTCGGTAGCTCGCCGAAGTTGGGCAGTGCGCCAAAGCGCCAAACCGAGGGTTTGGCGGACGGGCGAACTAGAATTGCCAGTCCTTCACGGGCTCGCGTCAGTCGTCAGCTGCTTCAAAGCGTCAAAGCGTCAACCCCTAGGGTTGACGCTTTGACGGACTGGCGAACTGTACTTATAGTGCTTGCGGATACATCTCCGGCGTCGGCGCCACTTTAAACGATCTGGCGAACTGTACTTATCAGTGCTTGCGGATACATCTCCGGCGTCGGCGCCATCGGCGTTTAGTCAGCGATTCCCTTGGGAAATCTACCGGCTGACTCTGCGTTCAGCGGCAGCTAGTCGGACGAGCGCCGGGGGAAGAGCGCTGCTGTCAATGCCGGGGCTGCGCGGTGCAGTGGCCGGGAATTTCAGAGGCGCGGCGGCGCCTTGGGGAGTGCTCTCGGCGGACATTAGATCGCCAGCCTTTTGCATCAAGCTCACCCGCCCTTGCACATGAAACTTTTGCAACAACGCAGAGACGTGAAATTTCACCGTTCGCTCGGCGAGGTTCAGCTTCGAGGCGATTTCCTTGTTCGAAAGGTTCTGCGTTATCCCGCGGAGGACTTCCTGTTGGCGCTGGCTCAAATGCATCGGCAGCACCGTAGCCATGCAGGCCTCAATCAGCTTGCTTGTTCGCGGCGCCAAGCCATCGAGCAGGTCTTCGGCGATCGATACCATAACGCGGAAATCTCCGGGCGTTTGCCCGCGTACCACGCACTGCATGGCAAGCAGGCTGATGGCTTCCTCGACGGGAAGACTTCCGTCCGGGCCGGCGTTCACTTCGAAGCGCTTTGTGCCCGTGGAGCGGTCCAAAAATACGAACGCTTTCGGATGCAACCGGAAGCTGGGTACGAGCGGACGGCAAATCTGGCGTCCCTTGCGGTCCTTCACATGGCCCCCTCGAGCCTTCATTTTCCGACGCAGGAGGAATGCCACACGACGAGCGCCTCGACTCTATAGGAAGTGAATCGGCCGAACGCGCCAATGCTTTAGGGGGAATTCGGGAGATAGAATTGTGGCCGCGCAGCGGCGGGACGAACTTCCGATCTACGGCAGCGCGTAGACCATGAGGGCTTGATCACTGCCCTGACCGCCGCTTGCGGCCATGATGGCGACGTATTGCTTTCCGTTCTTGCCTTGATATGTGATGGGCACGGCGGTCGCCGTGTACTGGAGCTTCGTGGACCAAAGTTCCTTGCCCGTCTTCGAATCAAACGCGCGGAAGCGGTTGTCGTTGGTCGCACCGATGAAGACAAGTCCGCCCGCGGTTGCGATAGGACCCGCGAAAGCTCCGGCGCGGCCCGTGTGCTGCTTCGCTTCGGGAAGTTCTTCGGTGATGCCGAGAGGCACTGTCCACGCGATCTCCCCGGTATTGATGTTTACCGCGGACAAAGTTTCCCACGGAGGTTTCTGGCACGGCCAGTTGCCGATCACTTTGCCGTTCGCGTCTTTCACAGGCGCGCTGAAGCCGCCGTACTGGCTGCCGGAGCCAGTGCCGCGATGGTATTCCACTTCGGTGCCCTTGGTTTGCGCGTTGTATTTTGGATTCTTCTCGAGGAATCCGGTCGAGCCCGCGTTCTGCATGTTGACGAACACGTATCCCATGGTCGGATCGGAAGCCGCGCCTCCCCAATTCGCGCCGCCGGTGGCGCCGGGGAAAATCAGCGTCAGCTTGGTATCGGCCGGCGATGAATGCACGACCCACGGCGTATAGGGACCCGCATTGTAGAAGTTGCTCTTGTCCCACAATTCGTGGCAAGCCTTGGAATGCTCGGGAGTGGTGTCGTCCGGAGACACGATATCGTCGCGGCTGATGGTAACGCGCGCCACGGGCGGCGGTTTCACGGGGAACGGCTGCGTCGGAGAATATTGCTCGCCTGGCGCGTCGCCCTTCGGAACCGGGCGCTCTTCGATGGGGAAGACTGGCTTGCCGTTCACTCGATCGAAGACAAACACGTAGCCGATCTTGCCGGTCTGCACCAGCGCCGGAACTTTTTTGCCGTTGTGCATCACGTCCATCAACACCGGCTCGGGCGGCAAATCGAAATCCCACAGCTCGTGGTGAACCGTCTGGAAATACCATTTCAGCTTGCCGGTGATCGCATCGGCGGCAACGAGCGTGTTGGAAAAAAGATTGTCGCCGGGACGATCGCCGCCATAGTAATTCGCGGCAGGACCACCGAACGGCATATAAACGATGCCGCGCTTCTCGTCCACGGTCATGGTGATGGACCAGACATTGGTGCCGCCGCGGCCCTTCCAGCTATCGTCGCCCCATGTGTTGTGGCCGACTTCACCCGGCTGAGCGATCGCGTGGAAATCCCAGAGCTTTTTTCCGGTACGAGCGTCGTACGCGCGCGAGTCGCCCGGAACTCCGGCTGCTACTTCGTCCTGAGGGTGAAGATTGGTCTCGCCGGGCCCGTACACGTTTGCTCCGACGATGATTATGTTCTTGTAGATTGTGGGAACTTCGGCGAACGGAACGTCCATCGTGATTTCGCCGTTTTCGCCGAATTTGGGATCGGGCTTTCCGGTTTGGGCGTTAAGCGCAACCAGCTTGTGCGCGCTGGTGAAGAAAATTCGCGGAGGATTGTCGGTGTCGCCGGACCAAAACGCGACGCCACGCGCGGAAACGAGGCCCGTGGGCCGCTGGTAGCTCCAGATTTCCTTGCCGGTTTCGGGCTTGAGCGCGAGCACGCGGTTTCCGGCCGGTAAATACATCACGTCGTTCACGACGATCGGAGTCACCTGGGCGAACGCGCCACCAGCCGGTCCCGCGCCTCCGGGACGCATCGGATAGGACCAGGCGACGGCGAGCTCCGCGACATTGTCAGCGTTAATTTGTTTCAGAGGCGAAAAGCGCATGGAAGCCAGATCATGGCCGTACATCGGCCAGTCGGAATTGGCCTGCGCGCTTGCGATCTGCGACGAAAGCGCAGCAATTGCGGTCAGGACTATCAGCCGCGCAACCCTTCTCATTTGTCCCCCCTGTGGACATCGCATTGGCATCGGCCCCAAACCGCTACGACTACGAAGGTGTGCAGTATATACAACGGGCAGCGATCGCGCATCAGGGTCTTCGCACGGATAACGAGGACGTATACGTGTTAAGAAAAAAGTGAACCCTGAACGAATGCCGGGAAATTTGCCAAACTCTGCGAGTCGCGACCGCTACTCTTCTTCTTTGCCCTGTGCTTTGGCGATGCGCTCGATCACGCTCATATCTTCGAGCGTGGTTGTGTCGCCGGTGATGCCGCCCTTGTGCGCGACTTCGCGCAGCAAGCGCCGCATGATTTTTCCGCTGCGCGTTTTTGGCAAGATATCGCAGAAGCGCACATCGGCAGGACGGGCGATCGAGCCAATGGTTACGGAGACGTGTTCCATCAGCGCGCCGCGCAAATCGCGCGAAGGCGAATGACCGGAGCGCAAGGTGACGAAGCAGACGATCGCCTCGCCTTTGATTTCGTCGGGCCGCGCGACCACTGCCGCTTCGGCCACCGTCGGATGGCTCACCAGCGCGCTTTCGATTTCCATGGAGCTGAGGCGATGGCCGGCAACTTTGATGACGTCGTCCACGCGGCCGAGTACCCAGATGTAGCCGTCTTTGTCGCACTGAGCGGCATCGCCCGCGAAATAAACGCCGGGAATTTTGGCCCAGTATTCGCGGGCGTAACGCTCGTCGTCGCCATAGATCGTTCGCAGCATGGAAGGCCAGGGCTTCTGAATTGTGAGATAGCCGGTTTCGCCGGGAGGAACCGGTTCGTTCTTCATGTTGACCACGCGTGCGATGATGCCGGGAAGCGGAAGCGTGGCGGAGCCAGGTTTTGTCGGCGTCGCGCCCGGGAGTGGGGAAATCATCATCGCGCCGGTTTCCGTCTGCCACCAGGTATCCACGATCGGACAGCGATTTTTTCCAATCGCCTCGAAATACCATTTCCAGGCAGCGGGATTGATCGGTTCTCCGACGGTACCGAGAAGGCGCAGGCTGCTGATGTCGTGCTTATCTATCCACTCCATGCCCCAGGACATAAATGCGCGGACGGCCGTGGCGGAACTGTAGAAGATTGTGACCTTATAACGTTCGACGATCTGCCAGAATCGATCCTTGGTCGGCTGGTCCGGCGCGCCTTCGTACATCACAATCGTGGCGCCGTTGGATAGCGGACCGTACACGATATAGCTGTGGCCCGTGACCCAGCCGATGTCGGCGGTGCACCAGTAAACGTCGTCATCCTTCAGGTCGAAAACCAGCCGCGTGGTCCACGTGCATTGCAGCAGGTAGCCGGCGGACGTGTGCAGCACGCCCTTTGGTTTTCCCGTGGTACCGCTGGTGTAGAGAATGTAGAGCGGATGCTCGGCATCGAGCGGCGCAGCGGGGCAATCCTTCGAGGCCGCTTTCTCGACTTCGTGCCACCAGAGATCGCGCCCTTCCTGCCAGGCGACATCTTGCCCCGTGCGCTTGACGACGATGGATTTTTCGATCGTTGGGCAATTCTTCAGCGCAGCGTCCGCCGTGTCTTTGAGCGGAACGATTTTCCCGCGGCGGTAACCTCCGTCGGCGGTGATCAGCACTTTCGATTTCGGCGTCGGCAATCCGGTCCACGAGGGCCGTGGCGCTGAATCCGCCGAAAATCACGGAATGCACCGCGCCGATTCGCGCGCACGCGAGCATGGCAATCGGCAGCTCCGGCACCATCGGCAGATAGATCGCCACGCAATCGCCGGACTTGACGCCAACCGATAGCAGCGCATTCGCAAACTTGCATACGCGCTCGTGGAGTTCGGTGTAGGTGAACTGAAGCGTGGGTCCGTCCTCGGCTTCCCATATCAGCGCGGGCTTGTTGCCATTGCGCATGAGGTGCCGATCAATGCAGTTGTGCGAGACGTTGAGTTTTCCGTCCGCAAACCATTTCGCGTGCGGTGGATTCCACTCCAATACCTTGGTGGGAGGCGTAAACCAGTCGAGCAGCTCGGCTTGTTCGCCCCAGAAGGCTTCGGGATCTTTTTCGGCCGCTTCGTACATCTTTCGGTAGTCATCGAGCGACCGTACTAGCGCGCGCTTGCTGAATTCCTCCGGCGGCGGAACCGGCTCCTCGTCGAGAACGTGTGGATCAAACTCCAGCATGGCGCCTCCTGGTAGCAGCGCACCTACGTTATTGGACTCAGGCCCTTTGGTCAAGAACCCGGATTGCAGGGGCTGGCCGTACGGATTCGCGCCGGGGATGGCTGTATGCCGTTTCCGGAGTAGAATTTGGGAACCTTTATGCCCGTATTCCGGAATATGTAACGAGAAGCAAAACGGGCCGTCCATAATAGATACAGATGACTCAGACGACCGATCTCACGGACGCCCTTCTGCTGCGACGGATGGCCGGCGGAGATGAAGAGGCTTTTGCGCAGATTTATAGGCAAAAGCACCCCGCAATCTACCGATTCGCCCTGCACATGACCGGGAACTCGGCTATGGCAGACGACGTGACCCAAGAGGTTTTTATGGCGCTGATTCGCGATCCCAAGCGATTTGATCCCACGCGCGGAACCCTGGGTGGATTTCTTTTTGGCGTCGCGCGAAATCATGTGCGGAAACGCTGGGAGCAGGACCGGCGGCTGGTGTCTTTCGACGGCGATCCGGGCGACCTGCGCGACACGGGATCCAGCGGCGCCGGATCGCAGCATGCAATTGGCAAGAATGGCAGCCATGGAAATGGAAACGGCCACAGCGCTCTTGCCGCCGCCCCGAGCTGGGACGAGTTTGCTTCCATCGAGACCATCGGGCGGGTGCGGCAAGCGGTTGGCACGTTGCCGGAAAACTACCGCGAAGTAGTGGTGCTCTGTGAGCTCGAGGAATTGAGCTACGAGGAAGCAGCGTCGGCACTGGGCTGCCCGGTCGGGACCGTCCGATCCCGGCTGCATCGCGCGCGGGCCATGTTGGTGGAAAAGCTCCGTGAACCGCATGTTGTTCGCCGGGTTTCGGCGGTGGGTGAATGAACGAAGAGGTGAATTTTATGGATTGCGCTCGATTCGAAGAAATCGTTCACGATCTGGAACGTCCCGGAACTGAGGGATTCGCTCTTCGCGATAGCGCGTTGGAGCACGCCGAGTCGTGCAGCCATTGCGCGCGGCTGATGACTGATGCGGAGTCGCTCGATGCATCGTTGCGCGAGGTTGCGCGGCGCGAGGCTGGCAAGCAGGCGACTCCTCGCGTGGGAACCGCTCTGATGGAGGAATTCCGGCGGCAGAGGGCCGCTTCGTCCCGCCGAAGAGTGCAGCGGCAGATTGCGGCGCTTGGTACAGCGGCGGCTGTGCTGTTGGCGCTGGGGTTCTCGCTGCACCGCAGGAGTACAACGAATCCGAATGTCGCGCCCGTGACGGACGCCAGGAAAACCTCATCGTCGCCTGTGATCTCGCCAGTCGCGACTCCCGCGAACTCACAGCAGCAGGATCAGGGGACCGAGAACGTGGCCGACGATTCCGAGTACGCGACGGCGTTTGTGCCGCTGCCATACGCCGATGATCCCACCGCAGTTGACGGAGGTACCGTGGTCCGCGTGATTCTCTCGCGGCCTGCGCTTGCGTCGCTTGGCGTTCCGGTCACGGACCCGGGTGCGACGGACCAGATTCCCGCCGATCTGCTGCTGAGCGAAGATGGCTCGCCGCAGGCGATTCGGCTAGTTTCCCAATCTCAGATTGACGAGTAGTTGACGCTGCGGCTAGGGGCGTCGGCAGTTGCAGAAGGAGCAGATAAGATGACACGCAGAGGCAGATTCGTGCGAATCGGTTGGGCGCTTACGGCTGTAGCGCTGCTCGCTCTTTGCGGCGTGGTCCACGCGCAGTCGAACTCGGCGCCGCCAACTCCGCCTCCGGGCCGCCACGGTGGTCACGGACCGATGTCCGACGATGCGATGGCGTTCGTGGGATTTGAAGCCGGGCTGGCGGGCAAGACGGTGACCGGCGCGCCTTTCAGCGCGAGCTTTTCGACGCAGACGACGCAGGCGCTCGCCGACGGAAATCAAATCCAGCACAGCGCCACCGGTACCTTCGCGCGGGATAGCCAGGGTCGCACGCGCCGCGACATTACATTGCCCGCAATCGGTCCCGTGGAGCACGTCCGGGCAGTCCGCTCCACGCGTGGTATTCATCAACGACAATGTCGCCAGCACGCAGTACATTCTGGACCCGGATCGAAAGGTTGTGCGACAGACCAAGAGATTTCGCGGTGGCAGGCATGGTGGAGGCGCATTGCCCGACGCAGAATCTGGGCCGGCGAACGGGGCCGGTGGAACGAACAGGCGTCCCAACGTGACCACCACTTCGCTCGGCACGCAGACGATTAACGGCGTGCAGGCAGAGGGCACGCGCACCACGCACACGATTCCCGCGGGCGCGATCGGCAACGCCAATCCTATCGTGATCACGAATGAGCGATGGTATTCGTCCGAACTGCAGACCGTGGTCATGATCAAGCGCAGCGATCCGCGCATGGGCACGACGACGTTCCAATTGACGAATATCCAAAAGCAGGAGCCGGACGCGTCTCTGTTTCAAGTGCCGCCCGATTACACGGTGAAGCAGGGAGGAGCGAATCGTTTCAGGCGCGGAGCCGGACAACCAGCACCCCCGCCGCCGCAGGACTGATTTTACCCACGAAGGAAAAGTGCTCGCGAGTGGGAACCCACACACGCCCCGCTCGCGAGCGCTCCTCCCGCCACGCGCGAACGTCCCTGCTATAATTTCGTTAGAAACATGACGCCATTGAACGAAGCCGAGTTGACGAAGCAACTATCCGCGGAGGGATTCGCGCAGACGTTTGTCTGGCAGGATCGTCCACACGCGCTTTATTCCGACCACACGCACGCTGGCCTGACGGCCCACATTATTCTTGACGGCGAGATGACGCTGATGTTTGGCGGCAAATCACAAACATTTCGCGTGGGGGACCGCTGCGATGTTCCCGCCGGCACGGTCCACTCAGCGCAAATGGGACCGAAGGGCTGCCGTTACCTCGTCGGCGAGAAATAATCAATTCCCGCGTCCGCCGGCGGGGCTGATAGCGCGGTCGAGAAGTTCGACGACGTGCAAGACTTCCTGACCCGTGCCATGAATTGCCGCGCCGGCGCGAAGTTGCAGGATGCAGCCGGGGTTTGCGGTGACGATGACCTGAGCCTTCGTAGCGCGCGTGGAATCCATTTTGAGAGCCAGCAATTCGAGCGACGCTTCTGTTTCCGTGACGTTGTAAACGCCCGCCGAGCCACAGCACTGGTCCGCCAGCTGCATTTCGATCAATTCCACTCCCGGAATAGCGCGAATCAATTTGCGTGGGGCCTCGCGGATTTTCTGTCCGTGGACGAGATGGCAGGAGTCCTGATACGTGACGCGCAAGGGAAGCTTCCGCAGAGGCACTGTCAGGCCGAGGTCCGCCAGGAATTCGCTGACGTCGCGCATTTTGCTCGAGAGTTCCGTGGCTTCGGTGTGCGCTTCGCCACCCGCGGAGAACAAGTGCGTATATTCCTTCAACGTCGAGCCACAGCCGGCAGCGTTCGTGATAATCGCGTCGAAATCTCTTGCCGGGAACGCGGCGAAATTCGCGCGAGCGAGATTGCGGGCCACGTCCCGCACGCCTGCATGCGCCGGAAGCGCGCCGCAGCAGACTTGGCCCGCGGGGACGACCACTTCGCAGCCATTTCCCTGCAGCACGCGGATCGTGGCTCGATTGAGCTCGCTGAAAGTGACCTGCGCGACGCATCCAGCGAAGAAGGCAACGCGCGCACGCCGAGGACCGTGCGCCGGAAATGTCTTACCGAGATCGCCGAAGAAAAACTCCGAGTCTATCTTCGGTAGCAAGCGCTCCCGGTCGCGCAATCCGAGCAGAGCCAAAATGCCTGTGCCACGCGCGAGCGCTGCTAAACCCGAGCGCTGATAGAGGCGCAGTAGCCGCGCTGCCGCGGCAATTCTCTTCGGGTAGGGAAGCAGTCGGCGATACGCGAAATCGCGCGCGATGCGCGACGCAAGCGGACGCTTGTAGTGCTGCTCGATTTGCGCTCGCGCCACTTCGACGAGCTTGCCGTACTCGACGCCCGAGGGGCACGCCGTTTCGCACGCACGGCAATCGAGGCAGCGATCAATGTGCGTGACGAATCCCTCGCCCAACTCGAGCCGGCCTTCATCCACAAGCTGCATCTGGCGAATCCGACCGCGCGGCGAATCCGCTTCCTGACCCCACAGGCGGTAGGTCGGGCAATGATTCAGGCAAAGCCCGCAATGAACGCAGCGCGAATAATCCGCGTACTCGGGTTTGTCCGCGCCGGCGAATCCGCTGAGAGGTGGATTGGTGCCCATCGCTTCAGAGCCCTCCCATGAACCGGCCGGGGCTAAGGATGCCGCTTGGGTCGAAGACGCTTTTCAGTTTCTGCATTAACATAAAATCGCTAGGAGGCGCGCCCCACACGTTGATTTCGCTTTTCAATTCCGGCGGGCACCAGAGAAGCACGCAGCGTCCCCACGGAGCTTTTCCGGACAAGTTGAAAATCCGAGCGCATTCTTGCTTCAGCAGGCGAAGCGATCCTTCGCTGCGATTGGGGGGCATGAGCGCGAGATAGGTCACGCCAAGACCTCGCATCATAACCAACCACGGAATCTCGATGGACTGAACGTCGTCCGCCAGCCCCGCCAAGTCCGTGGGGAGCGCGCTGATCTTGAAGATCGCGGCCCCGGGAGAGTGGTCGAGGATCGCGGCGGGCAAGTCGGCGATGTAGTCACTGACGTTTTCCGCTGGCTCCGCGCGCAGCTCCGTAAACGATTCGAGCGCGCTACGATCCGCGCCCCGTGCGAGCGCTTCTAATTCGCGGCGATCGCGGTCGAGAACCTGTTCGTCGCCTGCGAAGGAGACCACGACCGACCAACGATTATTTTCGAAGGAAACCGCCGCGCGGCGGCCAAGATCGGCGGTTGAACTTCCGGCTGCCGCCAGAATGTCGACAGTTTGCGGGCGAAGAACGGATTTGGCGACGGCCTGTCGCAGTTCGCATGCACCGACCGGGCCGCGAAACGTCGCGATGCAGGTCCGCGTTGCGCGGGGCACGGGAAACGTCCGGAAATTAATTCTCGTGATGACACCCAAAGTGCCCAGCGCGCCGATCATCATTTTGTGGATGTCGTAGCCCGTTACATTCTTCACCACGCGCCCGCCGCTCTTCGCCGCGATGCCATCGCCCGTGACGAACTCCATTCCGAGAACGAAATCCCGCGCCGTGCCGTAGATTTGGCGCAGCGGCGAGTCCACGCCAGAAGCGATCGTGCCGCCCGCAGTCGCGCGGTCTGCAAACGGCACAGCGAGCGGAAGAAACTGCCGGTGTTCCGCAAGAGTGCTTGCGATCTTGTGCAAGGGAATTCCCGGCTCGACGCTCAGAGTCAGATCGCCGGGATCGTACGCGACGATGCGATCCATGCGGGTCATATCGAGCGCGACGTCGTAGCGGCGCGGCGGCATGCCTATTCCGAGTTTGGTTCGGGCGCCTGCGGAAACAATCGCGAGCTTTTCACGCGCGGCAAATTTTACAATCTCGACGACTTCTTCGCTCGAGTCGGGCCTCACCACTGTTGTGGGCGATTTGCCGTCAATCTGAAACAGCGCGATATGCGCCGGGTCGCTCGTAGCATTCGCAACGCCAGCGATCTCGGCCATTCGCGACAGAACGCTGGCGCCACCAACGCTCATGCGGAAGGCGCGACCGCCGCGGGCCGTGGGCGCACGTAGATTTCGCCGCAGCCCTTCGAAGTCGGGAGAATCTTCCCGGGATTGAGCAGCCCGTCCGGGTTGAACACGTCGCGGACGCGACGCATCAGCGCGAGATCAGCCTCGCTGAAGAGCAACGGCATCAGGCGGTCCTTTTCCATTCCGACGCCGTGCTCGCCGGTGATCGAGCCGCCCATCTGGATGCAGAACTCGATGATTTCATCGCCCGCACGAATCGTATCGCGGAATTGCTGCTCGTTGCGCTCGTCGAAAAGAATGATGGGATGCAAATTGCCGTCTCCGGCGTGAAACACGTTGCCGATCTGGAGGCCGTATTTCTTGCTGATTTCGCCGATGCGATGCAGCGTCGCCGGAAGTTTTGTCCGCGGTATCACGCCATCCTGCGTGTAATAGCTCGGCGCAAGACGGCCAGCCGCGCCAAACGCGTTCTTGCGACCCTTCCACAGGAGATCGCGTTCGCGTGCATCGCGAGCCACACGCACCTCGCGCGCGTGATGCAGCCCGCAAACATCGGCGACGTCCTTCGCTTCCGCTTCGGCCACCTCGCGCAGCCCATCAACCTCTATCAGCAAAATGGCCGCGCAATCTAGCGGAAATCCGGCATGAACGTAGTCTTCGACGGCGCGAATCGTCCAGCCGTCCAGCATCTCGCACGCGGCGGGGGTGATTCCGCGCGCGGTAATTTCGGCCACCGTTTCCGTGGCATCGTCAGCCGAGTCAAAAACGGCGAGCAGCGTCTTCACCGCTTCCGGATTGCGCGTCAGCTTCACGGTGATTTCAGTGACCAGGCCGAAAGTTCCCTCGGAGCCGACGAACAGGCCAGTCAAATCGTAGCCGGGAGGATCGAGAGCGGTGTTTCCGAGGCGCATCAATTCGCCGCTGGGGAGCACGATTTCGAGCGAGACGACGTGGTTCGTGGTCACGCCGTAGGCGAGCGTGTGAGGTCCGCCGGAATTTTCGGAAACATTTCCTCCGATCGTGCACGCTTTCTGGCTCGAGGGGTCGGGCGCGAAATGAAGGCCGAGGTGCTCGACGGCCAGGCTGAGGTCGGCATTTACCACGCCTGGCTGCACCGTCGCGCGTTGGTTTTCAGCGTCTATTTCAATGATGCGTTTCATGCGCGCAAAAGAAACGATGATCCCGCCGTGCCGCGCGATGGCTCCGCCAGAGAGGCCCGTTCCTGTTCCGCGGCCAACGAGCGGAACCTTGTGGCGATTGGCGAGCCGGACGACTTCAACCACGTCCGCGGTGGCGCGAGGGAAAACCACGCAGTCCGGCCGCCCAACTTCAACCGAGCCGTCGTATTCGTAAAGCAGCAGATCCTCGGGCTGGTGCAGGATGCCCTGCGGGCCGAGAAGTTTCGTCAAATTGTGGAGAAGTCGCGAATCCATTGGCGTCGCGCGAGAGCATTACCATACCCGCGCCTGCGGCAACTATAGTCGCCCGTTGCGGCAAGCGTCAACGAATCCGGCGTTGCGCCATCGGGATTCTAAGTTACGGCCATGCCGGGATTTTGCCGGGCGCCGCTTGAACTCGGGCGCAGTGGTGTATTCTACTGGACCGGTACGAGTTGATTTCTCTGCGAGGCACCTGGTGAGCAAGCCAAAAGCTCTTGTGACGCGGCCGCTTTTCCCCGAGGCGCGTGCGATCCTCGATCGGCATTTCGATGCCGAATACTGGACTGTGCCTGAACGGATTCCGCGGGCCGAGCTGCTGAAGCGCGTCGCGGAGAAGGGCGCGCTCGTCTGCCTGCTCACCGAAAAAGTTGACGAAGAGCTACTTACGCTTGCGCCGAAGCTTCGCGTCGCGGCTACGGTTTCGGTCGGCTACGACAATATTGACGTGCCCGCCTGCACTCGTCACAAGGTCGTGGCGACGCACACGCCCGGCGTACTCGACGAGACGACCGCCGACTTCGCGTGGACGCTGCTGATGGCAGTCGCGCGACGCCTGGTCGAAGGCGACGCATGGATGCGCTCGGGCACATGGCCCGGATGGGACCTCGATCAGCTTCTCGGCGGCGACGTCTGGGGGAAGACGCTGGGCATCGTTGGATTCGGACGAATCGGCCGGGGCCTCGCGCGCCGCGCGCAGGGATTTCAGATGCGCGTGCTCTATCACGATGGAATTCGTGCGACGCCCGACGTCGAAAGGGAACTGCACGCCGAATTTGTTGGCTTTGACCAGCTGCTCTGCGGAATCCGACTTCATCTCGCTGCACGTCCCGCTACTTCCCGAGACGCGTCACCTGATCTCGACAGCGGCGTTTGAAAAGATGAAGCGCACCGCGTACCTGATCAACACTTCGCGCGGCCCTGTGGTGGACGAAGCGGCGCTCGTCGCTGCTCTCGGAGCAAAAGAAAATCGCCGGCGCGGCGCTGGACGTCTACGAGCACGAGCCCAAGGTGAGCGCGGCGCTGATTGCGCGCAAAGACGTGATCCTCGCGCCGCATATCGCCAGCGCTACCATTGATACGAGAACCAAGATGGCTGTGATGGCGGCGACCAATGCCGCTGCTGTCCTTGAAGGCCGTCGCCCGCCAAACGCATTGAATGCGGATGCGCTGGGGCTCTGAGCGAGGGAGGAATTCGAAATGGCGCTTGTGACGCGCAATCATCCGAAGCTGACGCTCGAAGGCGCTCGCGCGGTGCTCGCCGCAGCGCAGCGACGAGCCGAAGAAATTCGCGTCCCGATGGACGTCGCAGTTGTGGATGACGGCGGCCATCTGCTCGCATTCGAAAGGATGGACGGCGCGAAGCCCGCATCCATAACGATCTCGCTGGTGAAGGCGCAGGCCGCGGCCTTGCGGCGTGCGCCTACTGGTCCCGCGATGGCAGGTGACCAGGTAAATCTGCCTACCGCGCTGGGACTGGCTATTGCGAATCCTGCCCAGCAAACGCCGATTCGCGGCGGCGTGCCGCTGATCGTGGATGGCCAGGTGATTGGCGCCGTTGGCGCGAGCGCGGGAACTGAAGATCAAGACCTCGACGTGGCGCGTGCCGGTGCCGCCGCGATTGAAAAGGCGTGAAACAGACAGCGGAGCGAATTTTTCGCGAGACCCTCGCGGCCATCGATATTCCTGCCACAATCGAAAGAAAGTTGTCCCGCCACGGATCGGTCATTCGAGCCGGAAATGCTCCGATAGATCTCAGGGAATTCGAATCCATCGTAGCGATTGCTTATGGAAAAGCATCCTACGCGATGGCTCAAGGTCTGGCGCGCGTCCTCGGTCCTGAGTTTTCTCCCGAAGGCATTCTGGTGGTTCCCAGCGCTCCGGAGCCTGTGCTGCCCGGGTGGAGGAGTTTCGTCGGTGGGCATCCGGTGCCCAACGAGGGGAGTTTCGCCGCGGGCCGGGCGATACTCGACCGGCTGGCGCGCTGCGATGAACACACGCTGATCTTTTTTCTGATTTCCGGCGGCGGCTCGTCACTCGTCGAACAGCCGCTTGATCCTGCGGTCACCCTGGCCGATTTTGATCAGCTCAATTCTGTGCTGGTTACCTGTGGGGCGCCGATTGATGAAATCAATGCAATCCGAAAACATTTGTCGGCGACCAAAGGCGGACGCCTCGCCGCGGCTGCTCCGCTTTCCATGAAACTCACACTCGCCATCAGCGACGTGCCGCAAGGGCAGGAATCCGCGCTGGCGTCCGGACCAACATTGCCGGACCCGTCCATGATTCGCGACGCCGAGCGCATAGTCGGGGAATACAAGCTCGTTGACAGGTTTCCTCCCGCGATTCGCCACATCTTTGAAACTCATTCGCTGCGCGAAACAACGAAGCCAGGCGACGCAGCCTTCGTGCGCTCCCATTTCGTTCTTCTGCTGGGCCAGCATGAACTTCTCCACGCGGCGCATCACGCATGCGAAGCGGAGGGGTATCTTTGCGTCTGCGACAACGCGACCGACAATTGGCCGGTCGAGAAAGCTGTGGAATATTTACTCGCACAGCTGGCGGTCCAGGCGAATGCGAATCCGAATCGTCGCGGTGGCCGTTCTTTGCGATGGTGAGCTCAGCAGCCCCGTCACTGGCAATGGAATCGGCGGACGCAACTCGGCGTTTGTTTTGGCCTGCGTCGCAAAGATTGCCGGGAGAAAAATTACGGTGCTGAGTGCCGGTACCGACGGAATTGACGGCAACAGCAGCGCAGCAGGCGCGGCGGCGGACGGCGAGACTCTCGATCGAGCCCGCGGCGCAGGCCTCGATCCGGGCGACTTCCTGCGACGCTGCGACTCCAACAGCTTCTTTGCGCGGCTGGGCGACGCAATCGTCACCGGACCGACGGGCAACAATCTGCGCGACTTGCGGATACTTCTCGCGGAACCGCTGCCCTCGGGCCTAGTTATTTCGCGACCGGCTGCGCTTTCAGCAGGCGGAGCGCCAGTTCGATGTAGGGTCCGATCGCTACGGTAAGCTCACCCTTTTGCAGCATGTCCTCCAACGGAGCGATGGCGTCTCGGTCGCCACGCGCGGCGAGGGCGAATATCGCCGCAGTCCTCACGTCGAAGTAGGGCTCGTTGAGACAAGAAATGAGCATGCGCGTGATTTCTTTGTTGGTTTTATCGAGCTCCGCGATCGCTCCGATCGCCGCTTGCCGGCTGCCCACGGGTTTTCCTACCGCCGACCATTCCATCAAAATTGGGACGGCGCGGACATCGCCGAGCATGCCGAATGCAGTGAGCGACGCCTCGCGAATCGTGTCGTCCGGCGAGTCCGAGTTCACTGCGGCTGCGAACACGTCGAAGGCATTGGGCGCCTGAATTTTCGCCAGCGAGCCAAGAGCCACCCTGCGCACGCGATACGCCGGGTCGGTCGCAGCGATACCAGATAGCTTCGAAGGAAGCGACGCATCATCCTTGAAGTTTCTCAGCTGAGTCACGGCGACGTCGCGCACCCAAGGCGCGGAATCTCCCAAAGCCGCGAGCACCTGCTTTTCCGCGTCGGGACCGCCGATCCGGCCCAGACCCTCGCAGAGCCTCGACGCGAACTCCCCAGAAGGGATCGTGTTGCGCCGCGTCGCCGAGCGCGGCGACGGCGGTCGGATCGCTTTTCACACTACCGAGAGCCACGGCGGCGTCCGAGCGGTCGGGAGTCGTCTCCGCATTCTTCAATTGATAGGCCAGCATCGCAGGATCCTTCTTGAAGTCGACAGCTTTCAGAATTTGATCGCCTCTGTCGAAGATCACCATGAGCGGAGTGCCATCCGCCGGAAGAGCAAACGTCTGGCTGGCTTGGCTGACTTCTATCGAGTGAGTCTGGCGGCCATTCGCGGTTGCGATTTCGATATCAACAGGCATATCGAATAGGCCGACGCGCCCCTCGATCTTTTGCGTTTGCTTGACGGTGAGCTTCACCTCATGCGCATCCGGATCGTATGCGTAACTTACGTCGAATTTCGGCGCGCCTGCACCGTAGATCCATTCATCGAAAAATTTGTCCACGTTGATCGACGTAGCCTGTTCGACTGCTTTCTGCAGATCGGCGGTGACGACATTCTGCCCGCGATTGACATCGAGATAGTGATGCAAGGCACGGTAGAAATCCTCGTCGCCGAGCTTTTCGTGAAGCATGCGGAGAACCCAACCGGCTTTGTCGTAGATGTTGTCCTGATACTCGGTTGAGTCGTCGAAATCGCGGCTGACAATCGGCACTGGAAATAGCCGCGGCTGCCGGTTCCACGTGTTCTGGTCGCGCCAGAATTCGAAGTCGGCGTCATCCGCGCCGTAACGCCGCTCGTTCCAGACGCGCTGGAAATAATCGGCAAAGCCCTCATTCAGCCACAGATTCGCCCAGTCCTTGCATGTAACCAGATCCCCAAACCACTGATGGGCCAGTTCATGCGAAGTCGTTTCGTCGGCTCCGTCGTGATCCTCCGCCGCAAGCATGGGGTTTATCAGGGAGTGTGTGGTCAGCGTCGTCGCGCTCGTATTCTCCATTCCGCCAGCCACGAAATCGTCAACGGCAGTCTGCGCATATTGCGCCCATGGATAGGGCACGCCGAGCTTGCTGGAAAAAAGATCGAGCATCTGCTTCGTGCGCTCGAATGTCGGCTCGATCGTGGATTCCTCGCCCCGAGGCACCAAATAACGCAACGGAATCCCGCGCCAGGAATCGTCGCGTTCCACGAATTCTCCGGCGACCATCGAAATCAGATACGTGGAAAGCGTTTCGGACTGCTTCCAGTCCCATGTTTTCGTGCCGTCAGGTTCGTCCTTTACTCCCACGAGCCGGCCATTTGAGACCGTGATCCACGCGGCTGGGACCGTCACCAACATTTCCGATGTGGTGCGATCGTTGGGGTAATCGTAGAGTGGGATGTAGTAGCGCGTGTCTTCGGCCTCGCCTTGCGTCCAAATTTCTCTGGGCTGCTGCGGATAATTCTTGTCGGGGAGGATAAAATAAAGGCCCTTCTTCGGCTGCCCGTGATAGTGGATGAGGATTTCGTGCCGCTCGCCGCGCGCGGCGGGACGATCGAGCGCCACCACAAGCTTGTTCGGCGTCATGGAAAACTTGGCCGTGCGGCCGTCCACCGAGACGCTTTCGATCGTCAGATCCACGGAGTCGAACTTGAGTTCGGAGACGTTGTCGCGCAGCGCCGCGATGCTCTCAGTTACCTCGCCTCGAACCTGGCGCTGCTCGATGTTGAACCACAAGTGCGTGCGAATGTTTTGCAGGTCGTAATCGCGGCTGCGAGCGTAGGGTTCGTCTGCGCGGCCGACTGATGGAATCGCCAAAGCCGCCACTAACAGCGCGCACCCAACGGCTGTGTGCCTTCGACGCGGAAGCACTCGAGTCATTCTTTCTCCGACGAGTGAGATCAACTTTGGTAAGCCTCTCATTATATCCACGCGAAGGTAATTTGCGCGCGAGGCATGACGTTTCGCGCCAATGTCCTTATCGAAACAGGCTCCTGCGTTGCCACAGATCGCAACACACCGATTGTCGCGGATAGTCCGGTTCGACTAAGATGCGCGCGTGACCTTACCGGCCTGGCTCGCGGCGATTGTTTTATTTCTGCAATTGCCGATTCCGCTCTACTGGTTCGTCGTGCATCCGCAGGTGAAATTCTGGCGGCGGCATCCGCGCGCGGCTTACGTCGCGGGACTCGCGGGCTCCTGGCTGCCGGTGACGATTGCCATCGTGGTATTTCATCGAAAACTGTTTCGGTCTGACTGGCCTTCCGCGGGCGCGCTCGTACTGGGTCTCGCGCTGATTATCTTTGAAGGCTGGATTTTCTGGCGCGTAAGTCGCGATTTGGGGGCGTCGCGTCTGGTGGGGAAGACTGAACTTTCCGGCGCCGGTGAGATTCAGCGAGGGGGAATTTACTCCCGGATCCGTCATCCACGATATACCGCGTCGTTCCTTGCAATTCTCGGCGCGTGCTTTCTCGCGGGAACGCGCGTCATGTGGATCGTGGCCGGAGTGTGGCTAGGGCTGATGCTTGTGGCTATTTCGTTTGAAGAGCGAGAGATGCGCGCGCGCTTTGGCGCGCTCTACGCGGATTACTGCAGCGAAGTGCCGCGCTTTGTACCCTTTATTCGCAAATGACAGGGTGAATAAGGACTTTATTCCAGAGCAGCAGGTCAATATCGCTCGGAGAAGCTGAGTATTCAGAAGTTTGCGAAGCAATCGAGCTTGATCAGTTGCAAGGAGGCGTCGAGCAGCTTTCCGACTCCTCGAGCCAGAGTGCCAACGCTGTGCCACCTAGGGCTCCGCCGATGATCGCCACGGTCGCAACATGCTTCCACTTGATTCCGGTCCCGCCAACGCCGGCCTGATTCTGACCGCCGCCGGGTTCGGGCGCGGCAAGTGTGGCCTCATACGTTTGACCCTGCTCGATCGTCTTTTGCTCGCCGTTCAGCGCGGTGACGAGAAGAGTTCCTTCGTACGAGCTGATTTGCATCTTCGTCGGGCTCAGGACAGCCACTTGACCGAAAACGCGCTGGCTATCCGCGCCGCGAATGATTCCCAGCGGCGTTCCGACCTCGAGCTGCTCGGGCGTTGACGTGGAGAAGTCAACTGTTCCGTGGTCCACCTTCGCTTGTACTTTGTTTTCCTGGGGGACCAGCGATGCGGAGCTGCCGGAGAGCAAATACACCTGGCCGGATCCGACCTTCACGCGCATCGAGCCGCCTGCATCGGTGGCGAGCGCGTCGCCGGAGTAAATATCGGCGCCGATCGCTGCCTTGGCGTTATCGAGACTGGCATGATCGGCGCTAACCACCATTCCCAGCGACTTTGAACTCGCCGCCATCACGGGAAGGTTCAGCATGCCGACGACAACGAAAGCAATCACGCAGGAGCGGGCGCCAGAGAGGATGTTGGATCGCACGTTTTCCTCCAAGAACTACAACGCAAATGTACCCGCGCGGTCTTGCGGTGTCAATACAATCCAGATACCACTAATAGGGTATGTCGCGCGGCTGAACGGCGAAGTCGCATACGGTAGACCGAAGCAAGTTGTGACCGATGAGTCTGTTTGCTAAGCTACGACGCGGAGAGGTGTCCGAGTGGTTGAAGGAGCTCGCCTCGAAAGCGAGTGTTGGGGAAACTCAACCGTGGGTTCGAATCCCACCCTCTCCGCCATTTAGCTACCGGCTATTCGCGCCTCGCGGTCGGCGTCCAAGGTGAGCTGGCGTGGTAGTTGGTGTCGGCATGTACCACCTCCGCCCGATAAAGCTTGCCATTCTTGAACTTAAACATTTCCAGCATGACGAAGCTATTGGGAGTTCTGAATCCGGCGTGAATCTGCGTGCCGTCCGTGAGGTTGATCGTCTGGACCACCGCATTGTGGTCGAGGAAAGACCTGGCCATGACGATCCCTTTCTCTTCGTCAACCAGGAAAAAGTCCCGCTCGCGCACGGCATCGTTCGCGGCGTACATGCCGGTCTTGAACTGGTCACCGCAGTTCAAGCGGAAACTGGCCTGGGGAGAATCCGGATTGCTCGCGGTCTTGGTGCCATTGTCGATCCGCGAACAAGTCGGGTCGAATTCGGTGTAAAGAGTTCCATTGTTGAGCTGCAACGTCGCGAAGTAGCCGTTCGCCAGGTCAATCATTTTGCGGCGCGGCACACGCTCTGCCGGCGCCAGACTGTCGTACATGGCAGGGTCGTGTTTCAGATCCTTGGGGTCCCCGCCTCCCGGAGCGGCGGCGTTCACCACCGCGGGCCGCGGCCTCCAAACCGTCTCCAGCTCTGTCACCTTTGGCGTCCGCGACCTTAATTCGCGCGGCAAACCAGGTGGGCAGTCCGTTTAACTCGATGGTCCCAAAGTAGCCGACCTGCCCGGTGAGCGGGTCAGCGACAATCAGATCGTTGTCCACCTTGCCGGTTGTCACCGCCCAGGACCCGTCGCCGATCATTAATCGGGCGTTATTTTCAGTGAACGCCACCTTCGTCAGCCCAGGGCACCCGGCTCGAGTCCCGGCCGACCAGAGCAGTCAGATATTTGTTCATGAATTCGACCAGGCACGCGCGGTTGCAATTTGGCGGCACGGCGTTAAGATCCTGCCCCTCGTTGCCGATGTGACGAACAAGCCGCTAACCACAAGTGCCAGCGCGATCCCACCAGACAAGAATTTTTTTCACTCTCATTGGTCCTCCCGTTAGCCCTTTTCAGTGCCGCGGCTTGGATGATCGAAACAACGCGATGGTCATCGCGTCCACGAATCCGGCGCAACCTTTCACATGCGCTATGGACGCCCTTCGACAGTCAAGCCAGCGTCCCCATTTCGCCGCATTCTTCCATGTTTTCGGGGAATTTGGTGGAGAATAGTTCGGCCGCGGACTGTATGCCTCGCCAGTTTTTCTCCCGTCTGCATCGGAGAATTTCCCGGATTCTTACCGCTGACAAGTAATCCCGTCCCGTGTTGTGACAACTCGCCCGGACCTGGGTGTTGCCGTGAGTTGCCTCCCGGTGGTAACTTATTTCCGCGGTCTGGGGTAGCATGGATCAACATGGAATTACTTCTCAATATCGTCTGGATGCTCATCGCCGTGGGCCTGATAGGAATTTGGCGCACGCGTTGGATCCATCAGCGGCGGGATTTCTCCCGGCGTTCTCTCCAGGAATGGAGCGCAGTCAGCCTAGCCCTCGTGCTGCTTTTTTTCGCCGTCTCTATGACGGACGATATGCACGCCGAAATTGTGGCTTTGGAGGAGTGCTCGGCGACCAGGCGTGACTTGGTTTGCTTGCCGGGCGCGCACGCCCTGCCGCAATCCGGAACGGCGTTGCACACATTCTCCTGGGTGATTGCTGCAGCTGTCCCGTTCTTTGGCCCCTCGAGTTCGCAGCAGAAATTAGAACTAGCCACGCAGCTCAGCTGCATCGTTTCTTCCAAGTAATCACTCATCCAGTCGAGCACCGCCTGTTTCCTTCCTGTAACGCCAGCTGTTTCCCATTTCAGTTTTTCGAGAGTTGACCGGTCTTATTGCACGCCCTTGCGCGTGAGGCCGTTTCAGCCATTTCCGGCCGCGTTTCGGCGGTCAGCGCACAGGTTCTGCGCCGCGCATTAGAGGCGCAATCCGGCGTCGCACGGGAGTCAGTCGTATGAGATCAGTTTTCCTAATTTTGGGTTTGGCTGCAGCCTTGGTGGGATGCGGTACGGACAAATCCGCGGATGATGCATCCTCGAATCCGAAGAATTCCGCTTCGCCCAACACCGAGTATGTCGCTCCGGATTCAAAGGGAATTCAAACGGAGGCTGCACGCACGAGCGCGATTCCCGAATATCTAGATCTGCCCGCTCACATCGAAGCCGATCCCACACGCGTGGTGCATGTTTTCGCTCCGGCCGGTGGACGAATCGTGGAGATGAAAGTTCGTCCCTGGGATCGCGTGGAAAAGGGTCAAACGCTGGCCATGCTCGAGAGCAGCGATCTCGCCCGCGCTGTTGCGGATTATCACAAGGCCCTGGCCGACCATCAGGTGAAGCAAAAGGCGCTTGTTCGCGCTCGCAGGACCTGCTCGAGCACAACGCAATTTCAGAAAAAGATTACGAGCAGGCCCAGGGCGATGCGCAGCAGTCCCAATCGGAAGTCGAGGCCGCGCGCGAACAAGTTCAGGTGTTCGGCATGGACCCTGACCATGCCTCGACTCAGCTTCTTGTGAAAGCGCCGCGCGCGGGAGTCGTCCTCGATATCGGAGCAGCGCCCGGAGAGTTTTCGCAAGCGCTCTCCGCGCCGGCCCCGCTTGCGACTATTGCGGACATCACCAGCAGTATGGGCCGTGGGCGATATCTATGAACAGGATCTCTCCGCCGCGAAATCGGGCGAGGAAGCGCAGGTCACTCTCAACGCTTATCCGAATCAGCACTGGGCCGGCCGCGTCGGCGTCGTTTCGGACGCCGTCGATCCGGCCACGCGCACTCTTCACGTTCGCGTTGTCCTGCCGAATGAAAGCGCTCGTATCAAACCCGGGATGTTTGGGGCGATCCGCATCCTGCGATCTTCGGCGCAAGGAATTCTCGTGCCGACGGCCGCTGTCATTCGCGAAGGAAACGATGCGTACGTGTTCGTCGGGAAGGGAAACGGCCGCTTCGAGCGCCGCGACAGTCAAGATCGGCCGCACCCTGGACGGATCGATCGAGATTCTTTCCGGTGTGACCGCGGGCGAAACGATCGTCTCGGAAGGCACTTTGCTCCTGCGTGCGGCAGGCCAGGACTGATCCGCGATGCGCAACTTAATTGCCTCGCTGCTCCGTTACCGCCCACTGATGGTCGTCCTGCTGGTGGCCTGGATCGCCGGCGGAATCTATATGTTTTTGCGTCTCGACATCGAGGCGTATCCGGACCCGTCGCCGCCTCTCGTCGAGGTGATCACGCAAAATCCTTCCTGGTCGGCCGAAGAAATGGAGCGGCAGGTTACCGTCCCCATTGAGACTGTTCTCTTCGGCATTCCCCATCTGGAATTTGTGCGTTCGGCGGCGATCTTCGGCCTCAGCGATGTGAAACTCTATTTCGATTACGACAGTGAATACTTCTGGGACCGCCAGGAAGTTTTGAATCGCCTGCAATTGGTTTCGCTACCCGCGAATTTGAGCCCGCAGCTATCGCCGGAATCTCCTGTGGGCGAGATCTACCGCTATCGTCTATCGGGACCCGAGTACAGCCTCAACGAGCTAAAAGCTACGCAGGATTGGCTGGTCACGCGCGAGATCAAGCAAGTGTCCGGGATCGTTGACGTGGCCGGGTTCGGTGGCAGCACGCGCCAATACGTCGCGGAGGTGGATGCGCGCAAGCTGTTGCAGCTCAACGTCACGCTCCCGCAGGTCATCGCCGCAGTATCCGCCAGCAACGCCAATGCGGGCGGCAACTACCTGACGATGGGCAGCCAGAGCGTCAACATTCGCGGGGTGGGCCTGCTGCAGTCGGTCGAGGATATGCAGAACGTTCTCATCGCGACGCGCAATGGAGTGCCGGTCTATTTGAAGGACATCGCCGACGTTCACGAAGGCTCTCAGCCTCGGCTGGGTCAAGTGGGCGTCAATCACGATGACGATGCAGTCGAAGGGATCGTCCTTCTTCAGCGCGGCGAGCAGTCGCTTCCCGCGCTCCGCCAGTTGAACAGAAAGTGAACAGCTGAACGACGGGTTGCTGCCGCATGGAATGAAGCTAGAAACGCTTTACGATCGCGCGGATCTCATCAAGTTACGACGTCAACGGTTCGGGATATCGTGATTGTCGGTCTTACGCTGGTAACGCTGGTTCTGATTATTTTTCTTGGCGACATTCCCATTTCGTTGATCGCCGCGCTCACGATTCCGTGCTCGCTTTTTTTCGCCTTTTCGCTGATGGTGTTCTCCGGCCGCTCGGCGAACTTGATTTCAATTGGAGCGATTGATTTCGGGATTCTCGTTGACGCGGCCGTGATCGTTCTTGAAAACATCTTCCGCCGCTTCCAGTCGGCCAATTCCAGCGCCCATACATTCGACCTGATTGCCGATGCCACCGCGGAGGCCGTCCGCCCTGTCGCGTTCTCCGTACTCGTAATCATCGTTGCGCTCATTCCACTTTTCACCATGGAAGGTGTGCCTGGCAAAGTTTTCGCGCCGATGTCTGAAACCTACGGATTCGCACTCATAGGCGCGTTCCTATTCGCGGTTCTGTTTGCGCCGGTGCTTACCTCCTGGATGAATCCGGAAAAGATACGCAGCCACCATACCCAGCTGGTTAGCTGGCTTGGCAGGCGCTACGCCGGCAGCATTCGATGGACAATGTCGAATCGAAAGACGGTGCTCGCCATTGCGGGAGTCGGCGCTCGTCGCCATTTTGATCGTGGCGTTTCTTCTCGGGCGGGGAATTCATGCCCAAACTTGAGGAAGGGAACCTCTGGGTTCGCGCGACGCTGCCGCAAGACGCTTCCTACGAAACGGGCGCCAAGAAGGCCCACGAAATTCGCGAAATTCTGCTGGGCTTTCCCAGCCGTCACTCAGGTGGTTTCGCAAATGGGCCGGCCTGATGACGGCACGGACGTCACCACCTTCAACAATATTGAGTTCATGGTCTCGCTGAAGCCGTCCGAGCCAGTGGCCGAGCGGCTTAACCAAGGACAAGCTCATCAGCCAGATGGACGAGCAGCTCGAAAAATATCCCGGCATTGATTTCAATTTCTCGCAGAACATTCAGGACAATGTCGAGGAAGCAATGTCAGGCGTTAAGGGCGAAAATTCGCTGAAGCTTTTCGGCGACGATATTGACACGCTCGTCTCAAAAGCCGGCGAGATTCGGGATGTCATGGCATCGTCCCCGGCGTGGCCGATTTGGGGGTCTTTCAGGAATCGGGACAGCCGGAACTTCTGATTTCGATCGACCGCGCCGCAAGCGCCCGATACGGCGTGATGTCCGCGGACGTTAACGCGGCAGTTCAGGCGGCCATCGGAGGCTTCCGGCGACCCAGATTCTCCAAGGCGACCGCCGCTTTGATTTCGTGATTCGCTACCAGCCCCAATTCCGCACCTCCTCGGAAGCCATCCGCAACATTCTTCTTCCCACCCCCGACGGGCAACAATGTTCCTCTTGGGCAGGTGGCTGACGTTTCGCTGCGACGAGGGGCGTTCATGATCTTTCGGGAAAATGGACGCCGCTATATTCCCGTCAAATTCAGCGTTCGCGGACGCGATCTTGCCGGAACCATTCAGGACGTGCAGAGCCGCCTGGCGCAGAAGGTACATCTGCCGGAAGGCTATCACTTGGAATGGGCCGGCGAATATGACAGCCTGCAGAAGGAACAGCGGCGTCTCGCCGTCATTATTCCGATCACGTTGCTGATCATTCTCGCGCCTGCTATTCACTGCCTTCAACTCTCTGCGGCACGCTCTGCTGGTTCTCGCGATTCTCCCATTCGGCCTGCTGGGAGGAATTCTGTCGCTCTTGGTGACTCACACGCCCTTCAGCATCTCCGCCGCGGTTGGATTTGCGTCAGTGATCGGAGTCTGCACGCTCGGTGGCGTCGTGTTTGTTTCGGGCATTCGCAGGAAGGAAGGCGGCTCCCATTCATTGCGCGCGACCATCGAGCTCGCTTCGCTGGCCGAGATGCGGCCCGTCGTGATGGCGTGCGCCGCGGCGTGCCTCGGTTTGCTTCCCGCGGCGGTTTCGACGGGCATCGGCGTCCAGGCTCAGCAACCACTCGCTCGCGTGGTCGTTGGCGGCATGATCACCTCGCCGCTGGCAATTCTGTTTCTGATACCTGTCCTCGCCAGCTACTGGCTGCCGTCCAAGGACGAATCTGGCGATGGAAGTACAAAGTAAGAATTTGCTTTCAGCGCCGTGCCGCGAAAAAGCTCTGAAGCAGTGCCGCAGCTTCCTCGGCCAAGATGCCCCGTGAAACTTCGACACGATGATTGATCTGCGGATGATCGAAAATCGAAAAGCAGGATCCCGCCGCGCCGCCCTTGGGATCGTCCGCACCGTAAACCAGCCTTGCAATGCGCGCTTGGACCATGGCTCCTGCGCACATGGCACATGGTTCTATGGTCACGTACAGCGTAGTGCCGAGCAGACGATAATTCCCGATGACCTTCGCCGCCTCGCGTAGCGCCACAATTTCGGCGTGCGCCGAGGGGTCGCAGTCGAGAATCGTCCGGTTGCCCCCGCGCCCCACGATGCGATCGCCGGAGACGATCACGGCCCCCACGGGTACCTCGCCGCGCGTTCCCGCCGCTTTCGCTTCCTCGAGCGCTGCTTGCATGAAGCTGACGTCTGCTTGGGTAGATTCAGCCATTGCCCGCCAGAATAGCATGAGGCCGCGGTCGAATCGTGACGCGCGGTTAGGCTATTCTATTCCGCTGGAAGAGGCGAGTCAGGAAGTACATGACGAACCCCGCAACCACAACCGATGCGCCCACAACCAGCTCGTTCGTGCTGCCGACGGACTCTTGGTTGTTGCGCACTAGCGCCGTAGCGATCAGCGCGAGTGGGGGAATCCCGATCAGGATCGTGCCAATCGTTCCGCCTGGCACGCGATAAGGCCTCTCCAGACTCGGCTCACGAATCCGCAGCGCGACCAGCGCCCAGAATTCTAAAAGAATGCTCAGGCCGGTCAGCAGCACATCAAGGATAAGGCTCCGCTCGAATCCAAGCGGGTAGCATAGCGCCCAGAACAGCGCGCATGCGATCACTGCGACCCACGGCGCCCCCGTCCGCGGATGCTGCCGCGCAAACACTTTCGGCAGATAGCCGTCCTCGGCCATCACCACCGGCAGCCTGGTGAACGACATCATCAACGCGCCGAACGAACCGACCGCGCCCAGGACTCCCGCAATTGCAATCGCCAGCGCCAGTGCCTGGCCTCCGACGATGCGTCCCACATCCACCCAGCCTCCGGTCGTCCAGCTATTCGGATCGAGTCCGATGTGTGCCACGGCCGCCACGGGCAGCAGGTAGCTCACGACAACCAGCACTACCGCGCCCAGCATCGCGCGGGTATACGTCCGCTGCGGCGCTTCGACTTCGCCCGCGATGGTCGAGAGGTTGTCCCAGCCCATGTAGTTCCACATTGCGATCAGGATCCCGCCGAGGAAGTCGGCATGACGCAGCGGAACCGCGCCCGCGGAATTGGAATGACCGTGCGATATGGCGACGACCACCAAAATCACGAACGGCGCGAGCAGCGCCACGTTGAGCACGACAGAGCCATCGCCCACAGCGCGTACGCCGAAAATATTCCACGCGGCGCACACCGCAATCATCGCGAAGCCGATCGCAAGCCCGCGATGGCCGGCCACCAGCCCCGGCGCGAACCGCGCGATATAAGCCACAAACAAATTTGGGTACAGGGCCATTTCGAACACGCTGCCCGCCATCGTCAGCCACGTTTCCTGATAGCCCATGAAGCGTCCCAGGCCGCGCCGAACCCAGATGTAAAAGCCGCCTTCTTCCGGGATGGACGTCGCAAGTTCGCTGACCATCATCGCTGTGGGAATGCTCCAGAGCAGGGGAGTGATCAGCAGGATCAGCAGCGTCGCCTGATATCCCGTCTTTTGCACGATGTCTTCCAGGCCATACGGGCCGCCGGCCACCATGAAGTAAGTGGCCGCGATCATCGGAAGGACCGTCATCTTGCGCACACTGACGAATCCTTTGCCGCCGGTCACATTCGCGGAAGCGCTGGTGGAACCCTTGCTCAAAGAGCTCTCCTCATCCGTTTCGCAGGTCGGATCCGACGCCGAATGCCTTCGGACCGAAACGATTGGTGCGCAGTGTAAACTAAAATTCAATTCCGCTCCTGAATTAACCCAACATCATTAGCTTCGACGTCCTGCGGGTTCGCACTTGCCTTTGTCGTCCCGCGAAGCTTCGTTATAAGATGACTTCCTCGTCAGCAAAGGGACTCGATGGAACTACGCAAAGATCCGATCACTCGAAGTTGGGTAGTCGTCGGACATCCGGAGCGGGAAAAAGATCGCGCCGAGCCTTGCCCGTTGTGCCCCGAAAATCGCACGAACGCGCGGGTGCTGCTGGAATTACCAACGCAAGGAATTTGGCAGGTACGCGCGTATCCGCATTTTCGCCCGCTCTATCGTATCGAGGGCGATCCCGCGCGCAACGCCGACGGAATCTTTGACCGCATGGCCGCAATCGGCGCTCACGAAATTATTGTCGAGACGCCCATCCACTCACGCTCGCTCACGCAGCTGACCGACGAAGAAATCGAGCGTGTGCTGGAGGCCTATGCGTTGCGTATCGATGACTTGAAGCGCGACTCGCGCTTTAAGTACGTAGCCGTCTTCAAGAACCAGGGACCTGCGGCCGGCGAGGAGTGGCCGCACTCGCACTCTCAGCTTTCCGCCACTACCTTTGTGCCGCGCCGCATCCTCTACGAGCTTCGTTCCGCGCGAGAGTGGTATCGCGATCGTGACCGCTGCGTTTTCTGCGATATCCTTCGGCAGGAAATTCGCCAGGCGAAGCGAATCGTGGACAGCGTCGGCGACTATTATGCGTTTTGTCCCTACGCTTCTCGCGTTCCTTATGAGACCTGGATCATTCCAAAGACCCACTCGCACCAGTTTGAAGTTCCTTCGCCGGAGGAAAAGCGGCGAAATCTGGCGGCGCTGCTCGGCCGCACGCTGCGACGCCTGCTGCAAGTCAGCAGCAGCTATCATATGGTTTTGCACACCGCGCCAAACACGCTGCAGACCAAGGGAGAACTAAGCGACTACTGGGCGACTATTGCTGGCGACTACCATTGGCACATCGAAATCCTTCCCATCCTCGAGACTCGGAGCAAGTCCTACAGCATCAAGGAGGTCTATTTCAACGGCACTCTGCCCGAGCAGGCTGCTGAACGTCTCCGCCAGTTCGATCCCGGAAAATGATGCCTACCCTTCCATGGTCTCGTCCGTGTGCATCGCAGCGCGGCGGTATATTTTTTCGCCTTTTGTTCCTGATCTTCCTGCTGTTCCTTATTTTCCTCGTTTATCTGGCGCGGCATCCGCTGTTGCGGATGGCCGGCAGCTTCTGGATCGTGGATGAAGGCCCCGTCGCCTCCGATGTCATCGTGATTCTGGGCGACGACAACTACAACGGTGACCGAGCCACTCGTGCCGCCGAGCTTCTCAAAGCCGGCTGGGCCCCCCGAATCGTGGCGAGCGGCCGAGGTCTGCGCTCGTACGCCAGCATCGCCGAACTCGAGGAACACGATCTCACCGACCGCGGAGTTCCGGTCACTGCAATCGTTCGTTTCGCCCACCGCGCCGAAAACACGCGCGACGAGGCCTTCGCGATCAGCCAGCTCATTTCCTCACATGCATGGAAGCGAATTATTGTGGTCACATCGAATTACCACACGCGGAGGGCGCGATACATTTGCGAAAGGGCTTTCCCGCCCGGCACCGTTCTGCGCGTCGTAGCCGCGCGGGATGACGACTTCGAACCCGATAATTGGTGGCGTACCAGATTGGGAATTAAAATCTTCACCCATGAGTTGGTTGGGATGGTCGTAGCAATTTGGGAAATGCGTGGCAATCACGCGCAAACATCCGACTCGGGCGCCTTGGATGCCCGTCGGCCGATGGTTGCCGTTTCGTACGTTTCCAGTACACTGCTTGTTTACAGCTAGTTGCGGCTGTACTATAGTTTTCTCACCGCAGAGGATGGCTGCCACCCGCCGCAGCGTCCCCATTTTCGGAGGGAGGAAATTTATGTGGCGAAAAACGTCAGAGGGAAAGCCGTCTTCAGAGTCCTATAACCCGCCCGTTTCAGCTCCGGTCACATCGCAGGAAGCAGTTCCAGTACCGGCTCCCCGCGTGACTGCGCCGGCTCACTCGGCTCCGTCTGTGTACACTCCACAGTCGGCGGCTGCGCCAGCTGGCAGCGCCACTTCCAAAATCAGTTCCGGACTGAAGATTCACGGAGAATTGTCGGGCGATTCTGACCTGTACATTGATGGCGAGGTTCAGGGTAAGATACGCCTCGCGAAGACCCGCGTGACGGTGGGGCCCAATGGCCGAGTTCAGGCTGACATTGAGGCTCGCGAAATCGTGATTGACGGCACCGTGCAGGGAAATCTGAAGGCGGGTCAGAGCGCGCACTTCGGTGCGTCGAGTCGAGTCGTGGGTACCGTTCTTTCGCCTCGCATCGGAATCGATGATGGCGCGCGGCTCCGCGGCAAAGTGGAAACGATACCCGCGACGCCGTCGCGTGAATCTTCCCCGGCTGTTAAGGATCAAGACTCCGCGGACTCTTCAGCCGATAGTTGCCAACGTAGAGGGCTAGTAAAGCGAACCATGAATTGGATGGCAAAACCCCGTCCGGGGGCCGCGGGTGCGGCGACCGGCGCAGCGCCCGTGAAGCCAGGCCCGGCCCAGTCTGCGGCTGGCTCGTCTGCCAATGTCCGCATTTCAAACGGCCTGAAGGAATTTCTGTGGCTGATTAGCGATGTTCCGCACGGGCGCATTCTCGATCTCGGTCCCGTGTGGCAATCCACGGTCAGCTTCTTTGTGGACAAGGGCTATCGTGTTTCGACCGAGGATCTGCTTCGAACCTGGAAGGATTTCCTGACCACAGAAGAAGAGGGATTTCGCGCGGCTCCAGTCGGCGCCGAAGCACAGAGAATCTCCCCCGCGGTGCTCGCCGACAAATTCCTCGAGAACGCGCTTCAATACCCGGAAAGAAGTTTTCATGGCGTGCTGGCATGGGACCTTCTGGATTATTTTGATACCGACGTGGCGCCCAGGCTGATGGCGCGCCTTTCGCAGGTGCTTCATCCTGGCGGCGCCATGCTGGCGATGTTTCACAGTCGACCCGCCGAACGTTTCCATCGCTATCGCGTTGTGGACAGCCAGACGGTCGAGCTTATACCGGCGCCCACCATCGCGGTTCACGCGCACGTTTTTCAGAATCGCGAGATTCTTGGCCTTTTTGGCGAATTCCGCTCGTCGAAGACCTTCGTCGGCCGCGATCAGGTCCGCGAAGGCCTCTTTCTCAAGTAGCCGTTTCTCGGACATGCTTTCCGCAAACGCGACCGTTCCTGCATGACAACCAAATATTGGTCACTCACATCTGCCTATCCGGGTGTCTGGAGCCACGAAGGGTGGGTGGGCCGCCAATTCGCTGGATCGGTGCGGAGCCTGCCTCTTCCAGCCGTTCGTGAAGAAAATGGAACCATTTCCAGTTAGAATGGAACCTCTCTACACCCTTGAAAACCCCTCGGAGATAAAGTCTCGATGAACAGGCTGAAGCCTATGGAGTTCGTGAACGCGATCGGAAAGTGCGTGGCGCACGACGCTACTGGATTGTGCGGCGAGAGGCTTCGGCGATCGCCGATGGCCCATCTTCTTGCCATGATCGCTTTGTTGATCGCGGGGGCTTGGAGCCTGCAGGGTTGCGGTGGTGGTGGCGGCGTGAACACGGTAACTTCCATAGCGATCACTCCTCCCACCGTCACCGTTCCGTTGAATACTACGACCCAATTCTTCGCGACGGTCAATCTTGCCAACTCGACGACTTCGCCAACCACCACGGTCACCTGGGAAGTAAACGGTATCTCAGGCGGGGATTTAGCAACAGTAGGCAGCATCGTGCCGGATGCCGACAACCAGTTGAATGCTACATACACTGCTCCCGGGTCGGTGCCAACGACGATCGTCACGGGGGTGACGCAGCTCGGGCAAGTCAGCGTCACCGCGGTGGCGACACAAACCGCAACGACGAGCAGCACCGCCACGATCCCGACGGTGACGTCCAATGTCGCCGTTGTCACCGTCGGCTCGGGCCTGGGCCTCACGCTCTCGCCAACCGCCCCAACGGTCGCCGCGAATCAAGTTCAACCGTTTACAGCTTTGCTGAATGGGTTGAGGGATCTGAACGCGACCTGGACAGTGACACCGTCAGGCAACGCCGCCGTGTTCGGCTCGATTGATGCGAGCGGAAACTATACTGCTCCCTTAAGTCCTCCGCCAGGCGGCACGGTCACAATCACTGCCACCGACCCGGCTGCGCCGGCTCCGGCAACGGCGGTGGTTACGATCGTATATTCAGACGCCTCTCTTACGGGTCAATACGCTTTCTCCTATACCGGAAATGATCAGTCGGGCTTTCTCACCGTGGCGGGTAGCTTTGCGACAGACGGGAAAGGCAACATCCTCAGCGGCGTTGAGGATGTAGACAGCTTCCTCACAGGAGTCACGAAGCAGGAATCGCTCAGCGGCTTTTACTCGGTCGGACCGGACGGGCGAGGCACGGCCAATATCAGCAGCAGTCAGGGGGCCCACGTCTGGAGGTTTGCGCTTACGACGAACGAGCATGCGCAGATGACTCTTTTTGACGGCGTTTCCACGGGCGGTGGAACGATGGATCAGCAGAGCCTGAATGCCCTTTCGAACTCACCGTCGGTAATCGCTGGTTCCTACGTTTTTAACCTGCTAGGCGCCGATGCTGAGTTCAATCCCTTGGGATTGGCTGGGAAGTTCTCGGCGGATGGCGTCAGTACGATTCCAGATCCCGCTCAACCACACACGATCCTGGATGTAAATGATAACGGCATCGCCGCAGGCACGGTTACCACCGGCAACACGTCGCTCGCGGGTTCCTTTGAATTTGATCCTCTGTTTCCCGGTACCGGCCGCGGCACTCTCACACTCACGAGTGGACCAACGGGTCAGCGTGTGTATGCGTTTTACGCGATCGAGGGTCCGTCGACTACCGTAACCCATCTGCATCTCATCGAAATTGACAGGCAGGCCTTCGTCGCCGGCGATATGTTCAGCGCTCCGACGGGATCTACGCCTCTGACAGCCGGGAATTACGTTTTCACCGGCGGCGGTGGCGCAATGGTCCCCGTTACGGGTGAACCATCCGTGCTCGCGCCCTTCGCGACGGGTGGAGTTTTCACATCGACTGGCACGGCGGGTATTTCCGGCGGCGTTTTCGACGCAAATGTCGGTGGCACATATAACATGGGTCCGGCGGTAAATTCGTGCTCGTCGTACGCTACGGATGCGACCACGGGCAGAATCGATCTCAGGCTTTTCACCGGCAGCGGCGCGTGCCCATCGGGAGCAAATTCCAGTACGAGTGAATTTGCGGTTTATCAGACGTCGCAGGGAACTGCCTTGTTGCTCGAAATAGATGCGAACGCGCTATCTACAGGCACGGCCTACCAGCAATGCGTGCCGCCGGCCACCGCGTGCTCCACGTCTGTCGCACTACTGGGTGGAAGTTTCGGTATCGGGCTGACCGGCCAGGGTATTTTTCACAATAGCACCTCGTCGGCACAACCTGATGCATCGGGCCAGATCACGTTCAGCGGCACAGGTATCACGGGAGGGAATCTCGACATCAATTCCTTCAGTTCCGTTTCACCGACCGATCCGATCTCTGCTACGGGCAATTCGATTGGTGCGCCCGCCTCAAATGGTCGGGGGACCGCTGTTCTAGCCGTCACGAATCCTGCCGCCGCTTTCAATCTCATCTATTATTTGATCGACGACAACACGGCTCTGTTGTTCGACCAGGATACAACTCCCATCGCCACCGGCATCATCGCTCGACAGTTCTGAGGCCGCCACCCAGGTATTTTCTGATCTACTGACCGATGCCTCTCGCGCACCGCGCGAGACCGCCCCTTCAAGATTTTCCACTTGCGCGCCGTCCAGTCCGGGCGTATGAGTGGCCTATTGGAAGCCCTTTGCGGGCCCATTCTTGACATTGATCCTGCGGCGCGAACCGCTGGCGGTGCTTTCAGCTTCGCCGCGGCATAGCGGGTGAACAGAACGGGGTAGCTGCCAGGCTCCCCGTTCTGCATTTACAGCCCCTCGGGTTCTTTTGCTGCCGGAGTTTGCGCTATCGAACCCGACGCCTTGGAGCCCCGCGCCCTCCAGGTGTGATACGCGGCAGGGATCAAGGACACCACGATTACGACCGCGATGATGTAGTGAATTTTCTTGTCAACGTTCGGAACCGTCCGTCCAAGGGTATATCCCACCAGGATCATGCTCCATACCCACAAGAACCCGCCGACAATGTCGTACGCCAAGTAGCGCCGGTAACTCATTTTCGCCGCTCCGGCGACGGGCGGGCAAAACGTCCGGATGATTGGAACAAACCTCGCGATAATAATTGTCTTTCCGCCGTACCTTTCGTAGAACTCGTGCGCGCTTTCAAGGTGTCGCTTCTTGAAAAATCGCGAGTCCTCGCGTTTATAGAGGTTTTCACCCGCCTTCCAGCCGATCAGGTAGCCCAACTGATCGCCCGCTATAGAGCATAGCGTCACGAGCGAAAGCAGCTCCGCTAGCTTCATGTGCCCGGCTCCGGCAAACACGCCTGCGGTCACCAGCAGGGAATCGCCCGGTAGGAAAAAGCCTACGAACATCCCGGTTTCGATGAACACAACCACGCACACCAACAGCGTCCCGCCCCATTCGACCAGCCCGCGGACATCGTAGAGTTGCGCCAGAAGGTGCCTAAGAAATTCGATCATTCGCGTGAATCCCGCCTGCTTTCGCCCGACAGCCCGTCTCTAAGTCTTTCATTTACAGCAACAAAGAAGCCGGCTCCCAAGACCTCTGGTAAGCGGCCAGCTGATAGTACTTCAATCCTACCATTCTTAACCCCCTGTACCATTGGCCAGGATGTTCCCCCGTTCGAAAATGTACTCGTTCGCGGAAATAACTCTGAGGAGGGGACGCCGATGGAAGGTGGCTACGAAGTTTGGATGGGGCAGCCGGTAATTCTTCGAGTTGTAGCAGGGAATCTTCGCGTACCGCTGCGCGGGAGGCTGCTGTCCGAAACGACCGAAGTCGTCCGCTTGCGCATCGCGGACAGCTGGGATGTGGACATTTTCAAGACCATGGTTGTTGGCGTCGAGCACGACAATCCTGTTTACGTTCTTAACTAGGGGAACGCAGTGAGCGCACTCACCGGCAGCGATTGGAATGCGGACCGCGGCGGCTCAGCCGTCGAAGTGGCCCGCGCGAGCGGTTCCGAGAAAGCATCCGTAAGCCAGAAACTGGCCGCGGCTCGCGATACGCTGATCGTGCTTAGCATGCAGATCGTTTTTCGGGCGACGATGTTTCTGCGGCACTTGAATTACTAGCTCAACCGCGGAAAGTTAGCCCGACCAAAGTTTGTCGGCCCAGGTAGTCCCTCTCAGTGCCCCGACCCCGGATCTGATCCTCCCCCAGATCCGGGGTTTTTCTTTTGGGCATCAGTAGTTTCCGGCCCACCATTCTCTTTGACTCTCCGCTGATCCTCGACCAAACTATGCCGCAGCTCGGGCATTCATGAAACTCAACTTCACCGATTGGGTCGTCATCGCGTCCTATCTGCTGTTCACGCTCATCCAGGGCCTTTATTTTCGTCGCCGATCGGGTCGCAGCACCGCGGACTACTTCGTCTCCGGCCGGCGCGCTGCCTGGTGGTTGATCGGCACGTCCATGGTTGCGACCACCTTCGCAGCCGATACGCCGCTGGTCGTCACGGGCCTCGTCTATCGCAACGGCATTGCCGGCAACTGGATCTGGTGGAGCATGCTGCCAGCGGGAATGATGACCGTCTTTCTGTTCGCGCGGCTGTGGGTTCGCGCTGGTTTATTGACGGATGTTGAATTCGCCGAGATGCGCTACGCCGGAAAACCGGGCGCGTTTCTTCGCGGGTTTCGCGCCATCTACCTCGGTCTTTTGGTGAACTGCGTGATCCTCGGCTGGGTGACCAAAGCGATGACCACAATCGCCGCCGTCGTTCTCGGCATCAGCGACCGCGAGGCACTCGCCGTCTGTGTCTTGTTCCTGATTCCATTCACGGGAATCTATGTCGCGCTCGGCGGCCTCTGGGGCGTCCTTTGGACCGATCTGTTCCAGTTCGTTCTTAAAATGGGTGTAGTCATTGCGGTAGCGTGGTATGGCGTAGGCGCCGCTGGCGGGATGCATGCGCTCCTGGCGAAGCTCGACACTCTGACACGCCGCGGCAGGACCGAACTCGTCGAACATTGTTTCCTTCTTCCCCGATTTTTCGCGCGGCTTCGCGAGCGAATCTCTCTGGACCATTCCCGTCATCACGTTTTGCGTCTATCTCGGCGTGCAGTGGTGGGCGTTCTGGTATCCGGGATCGGAACCGGGAGGTGGTGGCTACGTCGCTCAGCGAATCCTCAGCGCACGCAACGAGCGCGACGGGCTGCTATCGGTGCTGTGGTTCAATTTCGCGCACTACGCACTGCGGTCCTGGCCGTGGATCCTCGCCGCAATGGCGGTTGTCGTCCTTTACCCCCAGCTCGCGCATCCCGAAGCGGGCTACGTCATGCTCGCTGTGGATCATCTGCCCCGGGCCGCGCGTGGGCTTCTCGTCGCCGGATTTCTCGCGGCATTCATGTCCACAATCGCCACGCACCTCAATTGGGGGAGTTCGTATCTGGTCTCTGATTTCTATCGGCGATTCGTGCATCGCACCGCGCCCGAGAAGCATTACGTTGCCGTTTCTCGCTGGGTGACGATCCTTCTCGTAGTTCTCGCCGCGTGCGTTTCCTGGGAACTCGCTACGATTCGCTCTGGTTGGGAGGTGCTGCTCGAAGTTGGCGCCGGAACCGGCAGCGTCTATTTGCTGCGTTGGTATTGGTGGCGCGTGAATGCCTGGAGCGAAATCACCGCGATGACTACGGCCCTTGTCGTTTCGCTCGCGATCCGCTGGACGGCGCCATTCCACGGTTCCGAGCCTGCGGTTTTCGCGAAGCAGACGCTCGTCACCACTCTGGTCACTACCGCAGCGTGGGTTCTCGTCACGCTGCTGACGCCGGCCGAGCCCCGCGACACGCTTGTGCAATTCTATCGGCGCGTGCGTCCGGACGTGTTGGGCTGGCGGCCCATCGCCCGAATGGCTCCCGATGTAGTGTCAGTTCACGACCTGCGGCGCAATTTACTCGACTGGATTGTGGGCTGTGCCATGGTATATTGCGCCCTGTTCGGGATAGGAAGGATATGCTTGCTTTCTGGGGGAATTGGAGTTCTTCTTCTAATCAGTTCTCTGGGTTGCGCACTGTTCCTTTATCGTGGCCTCTCCCGCATCCCGCAAGCAGTGGAATCACAACCGGGTGTCTGAAGTAGGCATCGGATCGGCGCTCTTCTCGGCAGTCGTGTTCGAATGCCGGAGACGGTTGGTGAATGTGGAAAAGGGCTGAGCCAGCGTCGATCCGTCCGCTCGCGGTCGGCTCGCCTGAAGAGGGCGCTGGAACGTAGCAAGGGTTCTTCAGATTTAAATACGGGGCCAAATTCAAGAGATCGGGATGAAATGACTCTCGATTTGCGTTTATGAGTTTGATGCCCTCCGCACGGGCGGATGCCCGAGGAGCAGCATTCATGAGAATTGCCGGAGTCGGTAGCGCGTTCCCGAAGTATTACCACAAGCAGGAAGTTCTCGTAGGTGCGCTCAAGAATTATTGGAAGGATCGTCTGGTCCAACCCGGCATTCTCGACCGGCTGGACGAAAGCATGAAGGTGGATGGCCGGTTCACGGCGCGGCCTCTCGATTTTTACCACAATGAAATGAAGACGTGGGGAGAGGCGAACAACGTCTGGATCGAAGTGGGGCTCGAACTTGGTGAAAAAGCGCTGTGCCACGCGCTCGTCGGCGCCGGAATTGAACCGCGGGACCTCGGCGCGATATTCGTTACGTCGGTCACCGGCATCGCCGCACCTTCGCTCGATGCGCGGCTCATCAATCGGATGGGCCTATCGCCGAATATCAAGCGCATCCCGATCTTCGGGCTTGGCTGCGTAGCCGGTGCCGCTGGAGTTTCTCGGGCTGCCGATTATGTTCGCGCCTTTCCCGATCAAGCGGCTGCGCTGTTGTCCATTGAGCTTTGTTCTCTGACGCTCCAGCGCGATGACATTTCGATGGCGCATCTGATCTCTGCGATGCTTTTCGGAGACGGCGCCGCGGCGACCGTGGTTGTCGGATCGGAAGTGGAGTCGAACGGCCCGGAAATTCTGGCCACGAAGTCCATCTTCTACCCGAATACAGAGCGAGTGATGGGATGGGACATCTCGGAGAAGGGTTTTCACATCGTACTGTCGCCGGAAGTTCCCGATACGGTGGTGAAAAACCTAGGCAGGGATGTGGATGAGTTCCTTGCGGAGCAGGGTCACCGTCGGAGTGACATTCAGAGCTGGATCATGCACACCGGCGGCCCGAAGGTGCTCGAAGCCACCGCAACAGCTCTCGACCTCACGGAAAAGGATTTGGAGGCGTCGTGGGAATGTCTGCGAAAGGTCGGAAACATATCTTCCACGTCAGTCCTTCTCGTTCTCGAGGATGTTTATCGGCATCGTCGTCCGGAACCCGGCTCGCTCAGTATCCTGGCTGCCATGGGGCCCGGTTTCTGTGCGGAACTCTTGCTCTTGCGCTGGTAAACCGCTTAGCGGGGGCTGACGTTGCTGCCTGATGTTCTGGTTGTAGGCGGCGGCCCGGCCGGACTGGCTGCGGCGATTGCGGCGCGTCTAAAAAATCTCCGCGTCACCGTAGTTGATTCCCGAAAACCTCCCATCAACAAGCCATGCGGCGAAGGATTGCTTCCCGAGGCGGTAGCGGCGTTACGCCGTCTCGGAGTGAATCTTGAATCCGGCGACGGGTTTCCCTTCGAGGGCTTTCGTTTCTCCGACGACACTGCTTCAGTCAGCGCCGAGATTCCCCGAGGGCAAGCCTTGGGCCTGCGCCGCACCGCCCTTCACCAACTATTGATTGACCGCGCTACCGAAATCGGGGTCTCCCTCTTGTGGGGCGCGCGGATTTCGAATATTGAATCTCGTGGAGCCTGCGTCAACGGGCAGTTCGTGCTTTGCAAATGGCTCATCGGAGCGGATGGCCGGAATTCCAGCGTGCGTCAGTTCGCGGGCCTTGGACCGTACCGAGCCGATGGTCTGCGTTTCGGATTTCGCCGCCACTATCCGATCGCGCCTTGGAACAATCTTGTGGAAGTTCATTGGGGCAGGAAATCGCAGATGGTTATCACGCCCACTGCGGGGAACGAAATCTGCGTTTCGCTCTTCGTGGACGATTCCCGCTTGCGAATGGATCGTGCCATTCATCAATTTCCCGAAGTTGCCCGGCGTCTCGGCAGCGCGTCTCCAATTTCTACCGAGGCTGGCGCGGTCACATCATTCAGCAGGGCTCGCGGCGTGGTTCGAGGAAATGTGGCGCTGGTGGGCGATTCCAGCTGCACCGTGGATTCCATCTCGGGGCAGGGACTAAGCCTCGCATTTCAGCAAGCCCTTCATCTTGGTGAGGCGCTCGCGGCGGGCGACCTGGCGCAATACGAATCCGCCCACCGACGCATCACGAGCACCGCCTTCCGTATAACGCGGCTCCTGCTTTTAATGAACTCAAGCGTGACACTGCGCCGTAAGGTGCTGCGTCTTTTCGCCGCGCACCCGAGCATGTTCGCAAAAATGATCTCAGTTCACACAGGCAATACATCGCCGGACGGGCTGAAGGCCTCCGCGATTTTGAATCTCGGCTGGCGCGTCCTCCGGGCCTGAGGATCTGATTCGATTCGTCCGTCTTTCGGCAGCCTCTTAGCTCGCTTCGGCGATTTTCGCGATTGTGCCCGGACCTTTTTCTGCAACTACGGGGGATGTTTCGAGGATATTCCTACAGCGGTTGATCAGGTCTCGAGATTGTTCGCCACATGTGCGCGACCGGACTGCCATCGTTTCCCAAACCCTCTTTCGGCTGCTTGAAATGACGCCCGACGATGTCGAGAAACGGTTCAATCGTCACAATCACGTTCGGATCGAACGCGTACAAGTCATTCACCGCGACCATGCGCGGCTCCATGTACCATTTGTGTTTGCGAACCATCTGATAGGTCGCTTCGATATACGGCGGAGGGACGTAATCCGCGCCGAATAATTCACGATAAAGATCGGGGTACTCGTATCCCACGGAGGGATCGGCGTAATACCGCAGCGCTTGGTGATAGCGAATCGCGAACGCCACTTTCTCAGAGACGTACGGCTCGAAGAGCTGCGCTCCCCACCACCCGTGATCCGTCCGCATGATTTCCTGCACCACGTCGTGAAGCAGGCACGCCAGGATGATCTCCTCGGACATGCCGTTCTTCTTCGCCAAGTTAGCGCTCTGCAGCACGTGATTGGCGGTGTCCGTAAAACGCAGTTTGAAATAATCCTGTAGTGTGGGATTCGCGGGCATTGGCGGAAGCTTTTTCACGTTTCCGCCGTTGCGCGGCACGATCAGGAAACCCGCGCCCGCACGATAAGGACGCGTTTCGATCTGCGCTTCGACTTCCGCCGCGGTGAGATATTTCTTTGATGGCCGCGGCTCGCCAGATTTCTTGCCGGCAATAGCGCTATTCAACTCCGACATCATGTGCGACTCAAGCGCGTCGGCCCGCGTTTCGTCGTCCATGCGCTTGACGCCCTCTGCGCCTCCCAGGCCGTCGAGGAAAGCCTTGCGATCGATTTCCATATCTCTATCCTAACGGCAAGCGCGCGATCTTGCCAGAATTCTCGCGTAAGGTTGCTGTCGATTTCGCCCGCGAGGCGCGTGGAGTGCCGCCTTTTTTTACCGCCCGAGTTTGTTCGGGCGCACCGCAACGGTGCCGCTTAGAAAGGTGGAAGCGTGGGCCTTTCAGGCCCACGAATAGCGGTCCAAACACGCCACGGGCTTTAGCCCTGGAGACATTGCGGCGTGTCAGCCAACGATCACGAACTAAACAGTCAGAATTAGCTTTCCGGTCGTCTGGCGGCCTTCGCGACATCTCCTGGGTGGCAATAATCTGATGCAGTCGCATTGAAATCGGTTCAAACTCGGTACTGTAGTCCAGAGGAGCAAATCATGAAGGTAGGAGCGCGCAATCGCATCATCGGCAAAGTGACGAACATCAAAAAGGGAGGCGTGATGTGTCTCGTGAAGGTCACCATCCCGGCATCATCCGGCATGGCCTCCGTGATGACGCTAGAATCACTGAAGGAGCTCGGCATCAAGAGCGGCGACAAAGTCGAAGTCGTCGTCAAAGCAGTGAACGTGCTGCTGATGAAGAAATAGGCTGCCCGCTAAGCGCCTTTGTCGGTAACCAGCAATTCTTTCGCGCGTTGCGCTGCTTTGACGACTGCCTTGATTAATGTCACGCGCAACCCGCCCTCCTCGAGTTCGAGGATGCCGTCAATCGTGCATCCCGCCGGAGTCGTCACCGTATCCTTCAGCAGTGCCGGATGATGCCCGGTCTCGATCACCATTTTCGCCGCGCCTAGCGTCATCTGCGCCGCGAGCAGCGTCGCGAGTTCCCGTGAAAGCCCCACCTTGACGCCGCCTTCCGCCAGCGATTCCAGAATGATGTAAATAAACGCCGGCCCGCTCGCGGAGAGCCCGGTCACGGCATCCATGTGTTTTTCGTCCACGACCACGGTTTTGCCCACCGCGTCGAAAAGTTTCCGCGCCGTCTCCACGTGCTTTTGCTCTGCGAATTTTCCGGCCGCGATCGCGGTGATCCCCGCGCCAACGACTGACGGCGTGTTCGGCATCGCCCGAATCACGGGAACTTTTCCGCGCAGCCGCCGCTCGATGTACTCGGCCGGCACCGACGCCGCGATCGAAATCAGCAGTTTCTTGTCGTTCAACTCGCCTCGTATTTCGTCTACAACCTGCCCCACGGTCTGCGGTTTCACGCACAGAAAAATCACGTCCGCCTTTTTCACCGCGGCGCGATTATTGTTGCTCAGCGAAACCGGCAGCTTTGAACCATTCTTGCGGTCCGCTGCGGCATGTTGTACGGTCGCGAAAATATTCTGCGGCGACACGAGCCCTTGCTTTACGAACGCCTCGATCAAAATGCCGCCCATTTTTCCCGCGCCCAGCACGGCCAGCCGCATTTGGTTCCCTGTGTGTGCCATTGATTGATTCCCCTTTCGCGCTTTGATTCGGGCTGCTTCGTTGGGAAAATTCTGAATTCCAGTGGCCTGCTATTCGCGCTCGCCATCGCGCGGGCGCGCCGGGGTTAGCCCCGCGGGCGATGCGGACGCGGCTTGCACGGTCGTCGTGTGAGAGGAAGCATGCTAAGTGGCATGATACAAGAGGACGCGGCAGACTCAAAAGCCTTCCCTCAGCTTTTGGAACTATCGCGTGCCTTGAAAGGAATCATCACTGTGCCGGGATTTGCGTGCCAATGTATCTTGAAACGTGCGTGCGATAAACGTTCCCGGCTCTGTTCCGCAGGAGGCACACGATGGCCACCACAGCGGTCGACGGCAAGAAAAACCAAAGCCTCGCGGAGATATTTTTGTGGTGGTTTATTCTCGCCATTTTCGCAGCCGCCGCGCTCTTGCTTCCGGCGAGTCGCGCGGGCGCTCAGACCTCAGGCCCCGGCCCGCTTCCCGCAGCGACGCCTTCCGATCAGGCCCAACCTTCGCCCAAATCTACGGCCCCCGCACAGATCGGCGGCAAGCCAAACCTTTCCGGCACTTGGACGTTGAACAAGGACGACAGCGATGATCCCCGCGAAGCAATGCAGCAAGCGGGCAATTCCGGCGGCAATGGCAATGGTAACGGTAACGGCGGCGGAGGCCACGTCGGGATGGGCGGTGGTGGAGGCATGGGCGGCGGTGGCGGCGTTTGGGGAGGCGGCGGTGGGCAGCGCGGCGGTGGTGGCATGGGTGGCGGAGGCAGCAGGCGCGGTGGACAAAATGGCTCCGGCAACGCCATGAATAACCTCTCGCAGCTAACCATCGAGCAGACTGTTTCATCCGCGAAAGTGACCGGCGATTCAGGCGAGGTTTTGGCGCTTTATTCCGCGGAAGATTCATCGAAGGCGAATTCATCCGCGGGAGGATCGTCAACCAGCCCGTCGGCCGGTTCATCCACCAGCTCGACTACGAGCGGGTCGAATGGCTCAAGCGGCGATAGCGTCGCCGCCCCCCCAGCCGCACAGTGGCAAGGCGCTCAACTCGTCGCGGTGACGCCGGGCCGACGCCAGGGCAGCACCACGCGCACCTACGAATTGTCTCCCGACGGTAAGCAACTCTACGTGACCACGAAGATGGATAATCCGCGCTTCAAGAATCCGGTCACCTTCCGTCTCGTCTACGATCCCGCGCCGTCAGGCGGGTAACCCTTTCTCGTGCGACACCGTCGAATTGATTTATTGCAGTCACGCGCGAATTCCGTAAGCTGAGGAAATGGTGTTGCACAGTCCAATCTGCCTACAGGCTACTCGCGCGACGGCCGCATGGCTCTTCGCCCTCGTGATGGCAGTTCCTGTCGCGGTATTTGCGCAGGCGCCGCAAGCGCCGGGGCAGTCTCAAGCGCCGCAATCACCGCCGCAGGCCGGTGCTCAGGCCACAGACCAGACATCCACTCCGGGTTCTGCGTCGACCACCGCGCAGAGTTCCGCGCCAGCGGACACCTCCACCGCCGTGGCATCCGGCGTTGTGCACACCTCCGACGGCTTTCCAGTTCCGGGAGCCACGCTGCGCCTCGTCAATACCGACACGCGAAAAGTTTTCGTCAGCTGGACCGACGAATCCGGCAAGTTTGAGTTTCCCGCGCTTCCCGCGGGCCATTACACAGTCGAGGCTTCTCAGCTTGGATTCGTGTCCGGGTCGCTCAATATCGAGCTTGGCGGCGGCCCTGCGCCTCCACCGCTTCAGTTCGTGCTTCGCGTAGGCACTCTCGCCGAGCTTGCCGCGCCCACAGGATCTTCCGCGCCTTCCGCTCGTCGGCGTCCGGGCCAAGGCCCCGGCTCCGGCGCGCCTAATGGTGGCCCGCCGGGCACGGCGAATTCCCAAAGCGCCTCAGGAGATGGTGCACCCGGCGGCAGGGGCAGGGGCGGACGAGGCCAGCAGCTTCCTCCCGGCCTGCTGAATGCAGTCCGTGACGGCGGCTTCCAGCAAACCGATCTGACGGGAGAGGCCGCAAACGGACAGGGTGAAGAAGCCGCGGGCGGCCCGCAGCCGAACATGAGCGCTCCCACTGGAGCAGGTTCATCCTCTGATTCCTTCCTATTGCAAGGCACGGTCGGGCAAGGTCAGTCGGCGGGCGGCTTCGGCGGCGGTCCAGGCGGATTTGCCGGCCAGGGCCAGGGTCAGGGCGGCTTCGGCGCCCTTGAAGCACAGGGCTTTGGAGGTTTTGGCGGCGCGGGAGGTCCCGGCGGACCTGGTGGCGGTGGCGCAGGTGCGTTCGGACAGCAGGGCGGCGGTTTTCCGGGCGGCGGGGGATTTGGCCGCGGAGGCGGCGGCCGTGGCGGGCCCGGTGGCGCGGGCGCTGGCAGACTGCTTCGGCAGACCGTAAACCGCGTGCGATTTACGGTCTTCGATCGCTACACGAATTCCGCGTTCGACGCCAAACCGTTCTCGATCACCGGCGCGAATTCTCCAAAGGTCGGCAGCTACGACGAACGCGTTGGCGGCACCGTTGGCGGCCCGTTGAAGATTCCGCACATCTACAACGGAAGCGACAAAACGTATTTCTTCGTCAACTACCAGCACGAAATCGCCAAGAATGCGGTCAACACGTTTTCGACCGTGCCGACCGCGGCAGAGCGCGGCGGACTTTTCTGCGGCGGTTCCACGATCTTCGAGCCGTTCACGACAACTCCGTTTCCGTCAGCGGGCACCGGCTGCCAGCAGATTCCGACCAGCGAATTTGCGATGAACCCGGCGGTCCAGGGCCTGCTCTCTTTCATTCCCATGCCGAACCTGCCGAGCGCCACGGGACAGAACTATCTTTTACAATCCACAACGCCGCTCAATAGCGACGTTCTCAGCACTCACGTCCTGCACACTATCAACGCGAAATTTAACGTCAATGGTGGTTACAACTTCAGTTCGCAGCGCATCAATACGCTCAGCAATTTTGCCGGCATTGGCGGTCACCAATCCACGCGCAATCAGAGCGCGAGCCTTGGGCTTTCCCACAATTGGTCGCCGCGTCTGGTCGAAAACATCGCGCTGAATTGGAGCCGCAGCCGCATCGAGCTTCTCAGCGACAATTCATTCGGCTCGGACATTGCCGCCAATCTGGGAATCACCGGCGTGTCCGTTTCGCCGATTGACTACGGCATTCCGCTGATCAGCTTCACGGATTTTTCGGGCATCAACGATCCGATCCCGTCCCTGGTCCGCAATCAGACACTGCGCCTCTCCGACACTTTCACATGGACGCACGTCAAACACACGATGACGTTTGGCGGCGAGATTCGCCGCATTCAACTGAATACTCAATCCAATCCCAATCCGCGCGGCGGCTTCGTTTTCACTGGCCTCGCCACAGGCAATGACTTCGCCGATTTTCTCGCTTGCCTGCCTTCGTCCCCGACCACCTGTTCGGTCAACCAGGCCGGCGACGTTCTCGGCGGTCTCGCGTTTAACACGACGGAACAGTTCGGCAATCCGAACCTCTATCTCCGCAGCTGGGGCGTAGCCGCCTTCGCGCAGGACGATTGGCGCGTCAGCAAAACCTTCACGTTTCAATATGGTCTGCGATACGAAGCGGTCACTCCGCCGATCGAGCTGAACGACAATCTCGTAAATCTCAACATCACGAATCTCGCGGATGTGATCGTTGTTGCGCACGGCCAGCCCAATCTGTCCGCGCCGGGTCTTCCCCGCGCTTTGGTTCACGGCAACTACGGAAATCTTGAGCCCCGCATCGGTTTTGCGTGGCAGCCGAAGTTCGTCAAGCCTAAGACCGTAGTTCGTGGCGGATTTTCGATCTTCTACAACGAGGCGATCTACAACACACTCGCGCGCGAACTCGCTTTTCAAGCGCCGGTTTCGACTGTTCAGACCCTGACCACCACTTCGACCGCGCCCCTCACTCTCCAGAACGGTTTCCCGTCCTCTGGAGGGAGCGGCGGTGGATTTATTTCGAATACCGAGTCAGTGGATCCCAACTATAGGAATGGTTACGCCCAAATCTGGAATCTCGGCACGGAAACTACCCTTTCTCCCAGTTGGATCTTGGACCTCACTTATACCGGAACGAAGGGAACCGATCTCGATATTCTCCGCGCGCCCAATCGCGCCCCTCTCGGCACGCCTTCCGACGAGATTCAGGCGAATCGCATTGATCCGAATGCTACGGGCTTCACATTCGATCAGTCGGGCGCGAATTCCATCTACAACGCTTTGCAGGTTCGCCTGGTACATCGCTTCACTCACGGAGTTTTGTTGCAGGGAATTTACACGTACGGAAAATCGCTCGATGATTCCAGCTCCATCGGTGGAGGGTCGGCCACCGTCGAGCAGCAGGACGGCAATCTCCACGGCGAGTACGGGCTTTCCACCTTCGACGTCCGTCACCAGTTCCGCGCGGTTTCGATGTGGGAGCTTCCCTTTGGCCAGAGGGCCCGCTGGGCGAATCACGGATGGAAAGAACACGTCTTCGGCGATTGGCGGCTGCAGAATATTTTCACCTGGCAGACCGGTACGCCATTTACGGTCTTGCTGGGCGGCGTCGCGTCCGACAACGGCACCGGCGCCAATTTTTCTCTGCGTCCCAATCTGATCGGCGATCCGAACTTGGGGATTTGCGGAGGATCCACGTCCGGGTTCTTCAATACCAGTGCGTTCACTTTGCCGACGGACGCAAATGGAAATCTGGCCTATGGCGACGAGCCGCGCGGCGCCGTCGAAGGCCCCTGCCAATTCAACTGGAATGCCTCTCTTGCGAAGACGTTTCGATTCGGCCCGGACCGCCGCCACCAGCTGAACCTGAGCTGGCAGGTCTCGAATGTAACCAACACGCCGAATTTCACTGGCATTGGCACTGTCCTTCCGTGTTTTGGCAACGGGGGAACAGGAGGAACCGGGAACGCCGCTGGAATCGTTTGCGGCGCGGGAACCGGAGCCGGTCCGGGCTTATCCCTTTTCGGCCGCGTATCAAGCGCGGGACCGATGCGCACCATGGCCATGCAAGCCCGGTTTAACTTTTAGCGATGAGTGACACAATGCTCTCGACGAACGGTTTCGAAGATTACGGAAAATTCTTTACGACAACAACCTACTTGCGCCCCGCCCTACGAGGGCTAACATGTTGATGATGGAAAAGCCGGTACAAAAGTCGGCGCAATCGAAGGTATCCCGGGCAAAGTCGTCCCGGGGGACGAGGACATTCGTGTCCCTCCTCATGCCGGATTCCGGAGCCGCTTTTGCGATTTCTAATCGCAAATATGGATTATTAGAACCCCTCTTAAGTTATTGTAAACAAACGATCGCACCTCGTTCTAATCGCAAATTTTCAAGGGTGCGGCTCTTCCGCCGCTCGATGGCTATTTTCGTCGCCGCAGGACTGTCGCTGGCCCCCATTTCTGTTCCCGCGCAGCAGCAGGCGGCGCCTGCGCCGACACCGCAGCAAGCCCAGCCACCGCAGCCGAACCCAACCTTCGTCCTGCGCGCGCAGTCCAACGTGGTCCGCATTGATATCGCGGTCGTTGACGGTTCCGGCAAGCCGATCAAGGGACTGCGGGCCGATCAGTTTGTGGTCTCCGACGACGGCAAGCAGCAGAAAATCTCCAGCTTTTCCTACTCGGATATCGAAGAAGTCGAGACGGCCACAGAAGACAACGCCAAGCCTATCGTCATTCCTGTGGACAACGAGGGGCCCGGCGCCACCGAGGCCGTCACGGACACCGTCCGCGACCGCCGCATGATCGTTCTCTTTTTCGACATGACCTCGATGGAAACGGACGACATTCTCCGCGCGCATACAGCAGCGCAGAAGTTCCTGAAGCAGCAGATGACGCCCGCCGATCTCGTCTCCATAGTCGTGTTCAGCACGCGCCTCGCGGTGCTTGCGAATTTCACGAACGATCGCACGACGCTCGACAAAGCCATCGCCCAATTGGTTCCCGGCGCCGCATCGCAGATTTCCAATCCGCTCTACGCCGCCGCGACAAACGGAGAATACGACGTTCAGGAATATACGGGCGCGGCTTACACGCCCGACGAAACTGAATTCAACGTCTTCAATACCGATCAGAAGCTTGCGGCCGTTGAAGGCCTCGCGAACGTCCTCGCGGGAATTCCAGGTCGAAAGGCGCTCGTTGAATTCACGGGAGGCATCACACAGACCGGCGAGGAAAATCGCGCTGCGTTGCGGGCCGTCACCGATGCCGCCAATCGCGCCGACGTTGCCATCTATTCGATTGACGCGCGCGGCATGTTTGCTACTCCGCCCGGCGGCGACGTCACTACCAATGCCGCGACCGGCACTTCGATGTTCAGCGGCGCATCCGTATATCACCAGACCGATCAGCGCGAAGATTCCCGCGACACTCTCTCAACGCTCTCCGTGGATACCGGCGGCAAGGCCTTCTTCGATCTCGGAGATCTGAGCGACGCCTTCCCCAGGATTCAGCAGGACAACAGCGGATACTATCTGGTGGGATACGATCTTCCGCCGGACGTGAAGCGCGACGGCCGCTGGCACGCCATCCGCGTGAAGGTCAACGCGCCCGGAGCGCATATCCGCTACCGCAACGGCTACTACGCCCCGCGCGATTTTCAGCATCTCGAAAAAGAGGACCGCGACCAGCAGCTTGCCGATGCCATGCGTTCGGAAAACCCGGAAGTGGATCTGCCGATCGCAGTTGAAACTGCGATGTTCCGGTTGAACGATCAGCAGGTTTATATTCCGATTTCCGCAAAGCTTTCTTCGAGCGCGCTCGATTGGGCCAAGAAGCACGACCGCCACGAAGCCGCATTCGATTTCGCTGCCGAAGTTCTCGCGCAACCCTCCGGGCAAAGTGTCGCTCAGCTGCGCGATACGATCACAGTGCATCTGGATGAAGAACGGTTTCAGCAGGTGAATCGCAGCAACCTGGTGTATCAGGGCGGCGTGGTGCTCGCGCCCGGCTCCTATCGCATGAAATTCATCGCGCGCGAAAATGAATCCGGAAAAATCGGCACATTCGAGCAGACGTTCACCGTGCTGCAGCGCCCGGCTACGCGCATGACTCTCAGCTCGGTCCTGCTTTCAAGCCAGCTTGTACCGGTGGTAGCCAAATCGTCGGAGGTCGAGACGCGAGGGCAGGGAACTCGCGCGCAGATCGCCGCGTCGCCGCTCGAAATGGAAGGCGAGAAGATCGTTCCCAGCGTCACGCGCTTTTTCACCCAGCAGCAGACGCTCTACGTGTTCTTCCAGGCGTATTACCCGGAAAAGACGGACAAGTCCGAGCCATTCGATCCCACTACGCTTCGCGCCGGGCTGGTTTTCTTCCGTGGCGGCGTGCAGGTAAATGCCACGCCGCTTCTCGCACCGACCGCTGTTGATCCCAAGACACGCACCGCGTCGTATCGCATCAGCCTGCCGCTCGCCAAATTGCCTTCCGGGCACTACACAATCCAGGCCGTCGCAATCGCCGCCGGCACGCAGCAATCCGCGTTCGGCCGCGCGTATCTCGCACTCGATCAGGCTCGTCCGTCGCCCAATCCCGGCGCAGCGCCGGCCGCGCCCAACGCGCCCGCGCCGCCGGACGCCGCATCGCCGTAGTTTGTAATTTGCGCCGACTAGCCGCGGCCGAAAAAAGGACGGCCCCGATTGCTCGGGGCCGCTGTGAATCATTTGACCAGGCTGCCTGGGCTTACTTTTGGTCGTCCTTCTTCTTGTCGTCTTCTTTCTTATTGTCCTTCTGTTGTTTTTGTTCCTGCTTCTGTTCTTGTTTGGCCTGCGGTGGCGCTTGGTGCTGGTTTGGCGACGGACGAACATTACTATTCTCATCCTGCGTCTTCACAGGCGGCGTAGTTCTCGCCGGCGGCCGCTGATCGCCTTGCGTGGTTTGATCGTTGCGGTTCGGCGTCTGACTGCCCCGGTTGCGGTTATCGTTCTGGTTGCCGTTGACGTTTTGGCCGTTGTTTGTGTTGTTGCCGGCGCCGTTGTTGCCATTCTTGTTCGGGTTATTGTTATTGTTGGTTGCGCCGGCGGGGGGTTGGAACGGATGGAAACCATCGCGTGACTGCTGTTGGTTCTGCGGTGGATTGCCATTGGAATTGGCCGGAGGCGGATTGTGTCCGCGAGCGGGTGGCTGACCGTTGGTGCCGTTGTTCACTGGCGGCGGATTGTTTCCACGCACCGGTGGTGGACCGTTGTTGCCATTGTTGACTGGCGGCGGATTATTTCCGCGCACGCGTGGTTGACCGTTCACGCCATTGTTGACTGGCGGCGGATTCGTTCCGCGAGCAGGTGGTTGACCGTTGACGCCATTGTTGACTGGCGGCGGATTATTTCCACGCACGGGCGGTTGACCGTTGTTGCCGTTGTTGACCGGCGGCGGATTATTTCCGCGGACGGGCGGTTGACCGTTGACGCCGTTGTTGGCTGGCGGCGGATTATTTCCGCGGACGGGCGGTTGACCGTTGACGCCGTTGTTGGCTGGCGGCGGATTGTTTCCACGAGCGGGTGGTTGGCCGTTGACGCCATTGTTTGCTGGCGGCGGATTGTTTCCTCTCGCGGCCGGCTGGCCATTGTTCAAGTTATTGTTGCCGCGAGAATTGTTCTGCTGGTTGGTTTGACCTTGGCCGAATTGGCCGTTGCGATTGGACGACGGTTTTACGTCTGGGCGCGAAACTGTCGGTTTCAGGCGCGCAACCACCGAGCGCTGCGCGAACGGAACCGCCGGCCGATTGGTTGAAACGTGTGCGGTCGAAGAGACGTAGCTCGATCGCGTCGGAGCGATCGGCGAAGTCTCTACTACTCGCGCGCCTTGAATCTGTTGGGCTGACACGCGCATGGTCGCGCCTACAACGGGCCGCGCATTCACGAACGTGTCGCGCGAAACCGCCGTGACGGCGCGGTCGTTGCGCGCATACGTGTAGTTGTTAATCACGGTGCTGTTGTGATTGACATACACGTTGTTGTAAACGGTGGTGACTTGCGTCACGTTGATGACGCGCGTATTGGTGATGTTGACGTTCTGAACGTATCGCGGGCTGCAGTGATAGCCGGGAACGAACACATCACGCGGGCCGAGCGGGAACCACGCAACGCCGGAAGCTCCTCCGCCGAAGGCAACGGAGACGCCGAACCCTCCGCCTCCCACAAATCCGACAAGCGCCGGAGCGTATACCGCCCTTACGGCAACCGGCCCTGGGACCCATCCCCAGTAGCCTCCCACGAAAGCCCATCGGCCGTAGTGGAACGGCGCGAATCCCCACGGTTCCGCATCCACCCAAGTCCAGCCCCACGGCGCGACGAACACCCAGTGTCCTGTGTGGTAGGGCGCCCATCCGGCTTCAACTCCGCGGGGAACCCACACAGCGCCGTAGTCTGGATCAGTATGCCAGTCGCCGTATTCGTCGAGATCGTAATATCCGTCGGTATCCCGCGAAACGTACTTCGCCGATTGAGAAGCATTTTCGCGCTGATTGCGCGATTGACACCAGTTCTCGAAATCGTCATAGCCCGGAGCCTGCGAGGCGTCATATGAAAGCTGGTCGGTGCCGTTGAATGTATATTGTTGCCCGTCGCGCAAATTCCAGGAATCTCCGCCACCGGTAACTTCGCCCTGTCCCTGGCGCACGGTGATGATGCTTGAACCTCCATTTGGATCAGTCTGGATGCGGTATTCACCTCCGCTGTCGATGGTGAACGCGAGGTTCGGCGTGTCGATTTCAAGAGCATTGTCGGAGGAAACATCTCGCACGTGCACTTCAATCGCGCCCTGCGCGAGCTGGAGCTGCACGGTGTTATCGTCCAGCGTCAAAAATGAAATTCCGGTTTCACTCGACATGCGAATGGCAGTGCTGCCGATGTGAACTTCGCCTCGGGAGTTCTTGTCCACCCACAGATTGTCGCCGGCCGTCAGCGGGCGATTCGGATCGGCCTGCACCCAATCCTGATCACCGGAAACCTGATAGGCCACGGAGCCTTGGATATAGTTCAAGCGCGCTACGCGGCCGGGAGGATCGTCCTGTGCCGTAGCCCGCATCGGGGACAGTGCAACGACTCCAGCAACAAACAGCGCGAGCACGAAGAGTGAGCTGAGCTTTTGGATTGTGTAGCTGATCATGAGGTTTCTCCTGTGGGGCCCTGTTCCTTGGGCGATAGCATGACCGTCCGCGTCAGCCGTTGCCATACCATCAACCATGTAAGCCATGCGAGCCAAGCGACAACGCGAAGGTTGGACATAGGGCCTCCTGCTTCCGCTCATAGAGCAGTCGCGGCTTCCCAGATCGCCGGAAATTTCACATTCCACCGATTCCTGAGGTGCCGCGATCTTCTAAGAGTCCGAGACGCGATTCGCTAAATTATTGGGCTGAGAATTTGTTTAGTGATGCCCGCTGTGGCCGCCACCACCGGAGTGGCCACCACCGCTGGAATGGCTTCCGCCGCCGCTGCTGCGGGGGGCGCCAGTACTTCCGCCGCTACGTGGGGCGCTATAGCTCGGTCGCGGAGCATTGTACGAACCTCGCGGGGTGGTCGAGCCGTAGGGACTCGATCCGCGCGAGCTTGAGCCGTACGGATACGACCCATTTGAACGCGAGCCATAGGTATTGGAGCCGCCACGCGGCGTCACGATGGGCTGCCTCATATTAAGAGGAGGACGAGAGTATGAATTGTATGAGTTGGAGGAGCCCCCTCGTGACGACGACGCAGGCGGGGTAAAATGTTGCCACGAACCTCGATTTTCAGTTTGGCTTCCAGATGCTGATCCGCGCGAGGGTGAAGCAAATGACCCGCGAGAAGAATTATTCACCGACGCGGAATTATTCGCACCGAAGCCCTGCCCCGAATGGTTCGCAGCGCCAGATTGCGGTGTTGAGAAATGCTGCCATCCCTGACGATTCGACTGCCCGGTCGAACCGCTGTTGCCGGCAAATCCAGATTGGCCTCTCGCCTGGTTTGAATTTCCAAACGAGCGCGAACCCGCGACGCCCGCGTTCGTCCGCGAGCTGCTGTTGAAGAAATGCTGCGAGCTTGAGCTAGCGCTGCGGATTGTTGACTGGCTCGCCGCGCGGCCGGACGGGCTGAAACTTTCCCGCGACGGCGTAACAGGCATCTTGCCGGTCATCATGCTGCCTTCGCGGAACGACGCCGCGCTCATTCGTTCCTGGTGAGAGGACACAGTGCCGCGTCCGAATTCATTGCCAGCCATCGAGGACACGCCGCTGCGCACGCGATCGCTCGACAACGCCGCGTGGACGTTCGAGAACTGACGCGCTCGATTTTCCCCCAGCGGCCGGAAGCCGTCGTGGAAATTGTTGACGTTAGCGATACCGACCGAGCGGAAACCGCCGCCAAACCGACCGAACCACGGATGGAACCAGTCACCGGGTCCGCAGGGCAGCCATCCAAAGCGCCCGAATCCAAATCCAAACCCGACTCCGAATCCAATGCCACCGCCGCCGAAGCCGAAGAACGAGACGTACGCAGGAGCCCAAATCGGGTAGTAACCCGGGTAGCCGACCACCGGTCCGGGCCACCATGCCCAGCTGTTTCCGTAAACGAACCAGCGGCCATAGTGATAAGGCGCCCAGCCCCAAGGCTCGTTGGAGACCCAGGTCCAACCATAGTAGGGCTCATAGACCCAGCGGCCGTCGCGGTAAGGAGCCCAGTCCGGACCTGTTCCAGACGGAACCCACACGGGACCGTAGTCAGGCACTTCGGTCCAGGTGCCGTGGTTATCGAGATCTTCGGTGCCTGTGTAATACCGGTCGGTCTTGCCCCAGCTTGAGGCGCTGGTGATCCGGTGGTCGCGCTCGTCGTTCCATGTATCCCATTCATCCCGGCCGATCGCGGCTTCGGTTTTGTACTGCGGGCTATCCGTTCCCTCGATCGTAATCATCTCGCCCTGATCCACATGCGTGCTGCCTTGAGGAGTAGCGATGTCAGCCGACCCTTCGCGAACGATCACTTTGGTCTCCTCGTCAGAGTTAACCAGAATGCGATACTCGCCGGGGCCTTGCGGACGCACCGCAGCGTTTGGCGTATCTATCTCTGCGTTTGCTTCGCTGCCCTTGAGTACCGAGTACGTGACCAAGCCTTGACCGATCTGGACCTGAACGGCCGTTCGCGACAAACTCGTGAGGTTTGCGGTGGCACCACCAGACATGCGCAGGACATCGGCATAATCCAACTGAAGTTCAGCGCGTGAATTCTGCCCGGTCGCCACGCGATCGCCCTGAGATACAGGCGCGTTCTGCGTCAATGCAACCCAGTCGCTATTGTCGCCACGCTGGGAGGAAACGTCGCCGTGAACGTAGCTAACGCGGGCCACGCCCGGAGCAGCCGCGTCGGCAGATGAATCAGGCTGCTGTGTCGAAGAGTCGGCGGGCGGAGGAGGCGCCTGACCTTGCGTGTTGGCGGGCGTCAATCCCAGAGTCAGAAGACTCAGCGCCGCCAAACTTGCGAGATACATTTTCATCATGCCCCTCCCGCCAACCATGTCCTAACAACTTTGAATCCCACCCGTGTATTGCAGGGATAGTGCCAAAGTCGGCCATGGGCGACGATGGGTTATAAAGCACCCAGATACAGTAAGTTACGGATTTCGTGACTTCGGAAACCGACCTCTTCAAACGGTCACTATTGGTGGATTTGAAGCGGAGGTGGTGGTTTTCAACCACCAGGAATGACGCAACGAATCGCTCCATTGGCGGTACAAGAGAGATCCCTCGCTTCGCTCGGGATGACAGCCCTCGAATGGATGAGTCGCCCTCAAGCATGTTTGCCGGGCGCAGCATGCTGCGCCCCTACGAAACCGTCGACTGCAGCCGGCCTCATTCCTTGTCGGGAGGATCGGCGACGCCCATTTTCGAGAGCCGGTAGCGCAGGGCATTGCGCGAAAGCCCAAGGGCACGCGCGGCCTGGCTCTTGTTGCCGTTAGCCCGGCGGAGCGCCTCACGGAGCATCTCTTCTTCCCATTGCTCGAGAGTCATTCCTTCGGGCAGGGCCGCCGTGGAATCAGTGGACGCCCGGCGGGCTGCGCCGTCAATGTGAATATCCCGGACGTCGAGCATTGCGTCCGAGGAAAGCGTGACGGCGCGTTCCAATACATTTTGAAGTTCGCGAACGTTGCCGGGCCAGTGGAAATCCATCAGCAGCTTCATCGCTTGCGGCGTGATTCCCTGGACTTTCTTGTTGGATTCGCGCGCGCTCTTTTCCAAGAAGAATTCGGCCAGCGCCGGAATATCTTCCTTGTGCTCGCGCAGGGGCGGGATATCAATTGCGACCACGTTGAGACGGTAGTAGAGATCCTCGCGGAACGTCCCTTCTTCCAGCGCGGCGCGCAGATCGCGATTCGTCGCAGCCACGAGGCGAACGTCCACTTTCAGCGTTTTGGTGCTCCCGAGGCGCTCGAATTCGCGGTCCTGCAAAACCCGCAGGAGCTTGACCTGAATCGCGGCCGGAACGTCGCCGATCTCGTCGAGAAAGAGCGTGCCTTTGTCGGCGAGCTCGAATTTTCCTGGCTTGTTGGTCATCGCGCCGGAAAACGCGCCTTTTTCATAGCCGAAAAGTTCGCTTTCGAGGAGCGTTTCAGGGATTGCGGTGCTGTTGATCTTGACGAATGGACCGGCGGCGCGCTGCGAATGTTCGTGGATCGCGCGGGCGACAAGATCCTTGCCGACGCCGCTTTCGCCGCCGATGAGAACGGTAGCGATCGTCGGCGCGACGCGCTCGACCAGGGCGAGGACGGCCTGCATTTTGTCGCTGCGTGCGACGATGTTCTTGTATTCGTATCGCTGGCCGAGAGCTTCACGCAGATCGCGATTTTCCTGCCGTAGCTGGTGGCTGGCGAGCTCCTTGCGGATCACGAGAACGAGTTCGGCAAGCGAAAATGGTTTCAAGACGTAGTCGCTCGCGCCGGCTTTCATCGCGTCCACAGCGGTTTCGACGGTCCCGTAGGCGGTCATAATTACGACGGGCAGATCGGCGTTCACGCGCTTAATGGCGTGCAGGAAGTCGAGGCCGTTCATGCCCGGGAGCTTGAAATCCGTGACGACCACGTCGAAAGACTCTTTGCCGAGGAGTTGCAGGCCCGTTTCCGCATCTGGCGCGGTGCGCGCGTGAAATCCTTCTTCGGCCAGCTGGAGCTCGAGCACGCGCCGCATTTTCGGCTCGTCTTCGACGATAAGGATCGATGCTTTTTCGGTTTTCATATGCGCGGTCCATTCGATGCCGTATCAGCCAGCGCCGCTTCGTGATTTATATTAGTCTGTTTCATTCGGGCGAGCTCGGGAGAAAGACGCGGAAGCGCGCGCCGAGCGTGGAATCGTCGTCAAGCTTGATCCAGCCACGATGGGTGTCCACAATCTTGGCGACAATCGCCAGCCCCAGGCCGACACCGTCTTTTTTCGACGTGTAGAACGGATTGAATATTTGCTCGCGCAATTCCGCGGGAACGCCGGGGCCGGTGTCTTCCACCGTCACGACCACGCCAGTTCTGCCGCTGGAAGTTTCAGGAGCAATCGAGAGGCGCAGAACACGCTCGCGGGCGTCGTTGTCACGCCCGACCGAATCCATTGCCTGATAGGCGTTGTGAATCAGGTTCACGAAGACGCTCTCGCACAGTTGTTCGTCCACCAGAATATTCGGCAGGCCCGCGGCGTACTGGCGCTCGACGCGCACCTTGGCATCGGGCGATTGAGTTTGCACGGAATCGAGCGCGCGGTCGAGGACGCTCGCGATCTGCAGGGAACGCAACTCGAGGTTCGACGGACGGGCGAAATCCAGAAACCGCGCCACGAGGGCATTGAGGCGGTTCACTTCGGAAAAAATATAGCCAGCAAGTTCGCTTTCGAGCGGCTGGGCGCTTTTCAATTTTTGCACGAGCATCTCGGCGGAGCCCTTGATCACGCCGAGGGGATTGCGAATCTCGTGCGCCAGACCCGCGGACATCTGACCAAGCGCGGCGAGGCGCTCGGAGCGGCGCGCGTCGGCTTCGGCGCGTTGCAATTGGCGATTCGTCTCTTCGAGCGTCTGCGAGAGCGCCTGATACCGCGCGACCTGGCGGCGATTTTCGACCACGAAGCGGTTGACCAGAATCGCGACGAGGAAAAAGAAAAGAATGCGGAGGGCCAGCAAGCCTTCCGCTTCCGGCGTGAGTTCGTATTCCTCGAGGGCCGAAATCAGGAACGAACAGTAAGCGAGAGACGCGACAGAACTCCAGAGCAGCGTGCCGATGGGGCCGTAGTAGATCGCGGCCGTAATTATCGGCAAATAATAAATCGGATAGTAGGGACTATTGATTCCCATCTCGCCCGTGTGATCGAGCAAAAGTGTGGCGAGAACGATCTTGATGCCGACGCTGATGGTCGGGCCTTCGTGCGGGCGCTTGGCCACCAGCTTGCCCTCGAAAAACTGAAACAACGCAAAAGCGATCAGGATGAGCTGTTTGTGGACTTCGTCAATGGGCGGCAGGAAGGCCAGGCCGACGATGAAGAGCAGCCATAGGGCGTCAATCCAGTCCACGGCCGATCGTTTGCGGTCGAGCATTTCGCTAGATGGCTCCCGAAGAGCGGGAATACCAGGTGAATTCATGTTGAATCTAACACGAAGCGCGGATATTTCGTTTCGCGGAGATGCGAATGCTACAGGGAGGAGAGGATCAACTCCGCTTCGTCGAGCGCGAGTGCAGCACCGGCGTTGGCGCGTTGATGCGCGCGATCGAGCGAACGGCCAATCAGAAGGACCGCGGGAGACTCCATACGAGGCAGCTTGTCGAGCTGGCCGACGATGGTGAAGCGATAGTGCTGATCGGGAACGCTCGCGCGAGAGACGATTGCGGCGGGCATATCCTGAGCGCAGCCGGCCGCGATGAGTTCGTCGCGCAAGCTGGCGAAATCGTGGCCGGGCATGTAGATCACCAGAGTTGAATCGTCGCGAATGAGGCCATGCCAATCGGTGTTCGTGGTGCTTTGTTCCGTGCGCGCCTGATGATTGGTGACAACGACAACACGAGCCGCTTTTCGCCGGTCGGTGAGCGAAACACCGAGAGACGCGGCGGCGGCGATGCCGGCCGTGATTCCGGGGACGACTTCAAAAGGCACTCCAGCGGCTTCGAGCGCGTCGATTTCCTCAGCAAGCCGGCCGAAGATCCCGGGATCTCCGCCCTTCAGGCGAACGACTTCCAGACCAAGACGAGCGGACTCAATCATGCGCGCGTTGATTTCCGCCTGCGTCGCGCCCTCTGCACCAAAGCGTTTGCCAACGCTAGCGACCTGGGCCTGTGGTCCCGCTAAAGCGAGGATCGCCGCGGGCACGAGGTCGTCGTGCAAAATCACGGCGGCGCTCGCGAGGAGCCGCTGAGCTTTCACCGTTAGCAGCTCCGGATCGCCGGGACCGGCGCCAACGAGATAAACCATACCTATGGCTGCTGGCTTCACCGCTGAATTCCTCTCCATGTTTTCCCTGTGCAAACAAAAAACCCGCTTACCAGACTTGGCGCCTGTCAGCGGGCTCTTTACGTCCGATTCTGGCTAAACTATTCGGATCGAGCTCCCGCGACGGCCATGCCGCGACAACATGGCGTAGTACAGAACACCGCGTTTTTGCAACGATCCACTAAAGCAATACTACTGGACGCGCATAGGCCGGTCAAGGCTATGCGCGGCATGGCGCGGCTTGCTCCCGCCATCGAGCAAAATCTTCAAAGCCCCTCGAAATTTGTACCCGCCTGCCGGCGAGCGGCGCTTTTGAAATGACTGACATGAAACGAGATATACGCGGACCATGTGGTACGAATCGTGCTCAAACCCGAAGCACCAGCCCCGTTGACGATCGAGGTGTGCAATGAGGAAAATCCTTCTGACCGTGGCAACGGTGGTTTTTCTCTACGCGATCGTTGTCGCTGCTGCTCCGCAGCCGGGCCAGCTTCATGTTTCTGTGGCTGCGAGCCAATTTCAGGGGCAAGTCCATCGCCCAGGCAAATCCGGCGCCGGAGATACGGATATTCCTGGGCACGATTACCAAGGTTGGCGACCGGTTCGTCTTCAGCGACGATGTCAGCAAGACTTCCTACCAGCTTGATGACCAGGAAACCGCCAGCAAGTTCGACGAGAAAAAAGTCAAGGTAACGGGCACGCTCGACGCGTCACATAACATCATCCGCGTCCAGAGCATCGAGGCCACCGCCTGACTTTCTCGTCGGCCGTTGGAGGAGAGGGAGGTGCGTCGTCCCTCCTCTCCTCCGATGGCGTGGACGCCTCGCTGAAATTTACAGCTGTGTTACAATTTCCGGGCTGAAACCTCAAGCTGTTCGCTGCATCGAGTGCGCCCGTAGCTCAGCTGGATAGAGCGTCTGGCTACGAACCAGAAGGTCCGGTGTTCGAATCACCGCGGGCGCACCACTTTTCCCAACGGGAACTCACCCTTCTCCGCCGACTCCGGCTTCCTCGACCGCGTCCGCAAAGCCGAACGAATGTCCCTTTCCCTCATTTCGAGAGAGTTGACGCGTCGACTGATCTTCCAGCAGTCCGAGTAGTTTTGTTGCCGTAGCTCTACTGACAGATGCTTAGGTACTTCGCGTGCTTGGTCTTCAGCGTTAGGCGATTAACAGCGTCAAACATGAACGCGCTTGCGTCTTTCCGGAAGTAAAGTGGGAGGAATGATGAAACGGGCAGCACTAGCGATCCTAGCCGTACTGGCGTTCGGGGCGTGCGCAAGAGCGGATACCTACGATGTCACTTCGGGTTTCTTTCAACCTATTGGAGCTGCAGGCGACAACATATCGCTTTCGGGAGACGGGTTCACAGCGACGGGTGGCATTAGCCTAGCGCCCATCTCTTGTCATAGTAGCTTTCTACCGGGGCAGCCAATCACCGGATGCTTGTCGACTTGGGTAAGTGGCCTCGTCACAGTCACTCACGATGGCGTCGAGGAACCAGTAGAGTATGGTTTTGACTGGATGCTGACGTTCAGCCAAGCCGATATGTTTCTTTCCGGTCCAACGGAAGCAATACTTTCGGAGCCTGCGACGTTTGGACCCCTGACCGGCTGCGTTGATGAGATTCACGCTCCAGACTGCACACCGACAACACTGGAAATGACTGGGAATATATTGCTTACAATCGCTTTGGCTCAGGACCCGGCGACGGGAGGCTATGACGTTACAAGCGAGGAGTACACAATCAGTGCACCGGAGCCGAGAACGCTGCCGCTTCTCGAGGTCGGGCTACTTGGACTAATGGGACTTGGATTCTGCAAGAGGCGTCTCGCGGGCCGGCGAAGACGTGTCTTCTATCCGGGTGAGTGAACACCGCTCCGTCAAACTGAAGGTCGGTGAAATCCGCAGATTCGGCCTTCGCCTCTAATTGACTACTTCGGTGCCGGAATGATCGGGCGTTCGGTACGAACATCAGCTCCGGCTGTCTCTCGTACACATCCTCAACGTGGTTGAATACGAGCATCCCGGTGGATTGCAGCCACCAGCGCACTCAGCCTCAATTCACGCTTCGTTCTCTTCGATTCCACAGGTGTCTGATTTCAAGGCGCTTATCTCTTTGTGGCACTCATTTCAGTTTGGCATGCCCCTTGCCTTCTAGGGAGTGTGCGTCCGCAATAGGGACGCGACAAAGATCGGAAGGGCGAGTTGGATGTCAGCTCTCGAATCGAAATGATAGCGAGGCTGGCGAGGAGGTTTTGAGATGCGATACCTAAAATACGTGGCACTGATAGGGCTTTTCATGGTCATGGCGGGTGCTGCCAATGCACAGGTCGCGGTTCGAGTCGGTCCGCTCTTCGTTGGCTCCGGCTCCCGTTTGCACGTACGGCTACTACGGCTTTGCTCCATACGCCTGCGCTCCTTACGGCTACTATGGCCCGAGTATTTTTCGGGCGGCGCTATTCATCGGCGCGGGTCCGTGGTTCCACGGCTTCTATGGCCGCGGCTTTCACTCGGGCCCCGTCTTCCGCGGTGGCGCTGGTTTCCGCGGTCCCGGTCCGCGCGGGTTTAGCGGTGGATTCCACGGCAATGCCGGCTTCCGTGGCGTAGCACCGCGCGGCGGAGGTGAATTCCATGGCGGCGGTGGATCTCACGGCGGAGGTGGATCCCACGGCGGAGGCCATAGGTAATCGCAGCCTCGCTTGCTCGCTTTGCAAAAGCGGCTGGCGCCGAAAGGTGCCAGCCGTTTTTCTTTTCATCGAGTGATTCACACGCGCGGGCGATACGACCTACGGTCTTTTGCGAAATAGGTGATACACGGAAGGCGCGCCAGCAAAACACCAAATCGCGATCACCGGATCGCAGATCGCGCATCCCAAAGACGACCCCGGAACGAATGGAACGATCGGATTTCCGTACAGGTGATGCACCACGTCCCATCCGGTATGCAGCAGCCAGCCGACGCCGATAAAGTTATAGGAGCGCAGGCCCATGTAGGCGAAGTACGTGATCGCCGTAGCGAAGGCAAATTCCCATTTGCCCAGACCGCCATTCAGGTACGCCGCGCCTGCACCGGCGATCATGATGGCCATAAAATTCTGCCTATTCGGTTCCCGAAACAAAGAACAAGCGCAGATGAACACGACGCCGACAAGAATTGGTCCGAGTATCTGAATTGCGTGCAGCTGAATCACATGCGGCCGGGGGCGATGGGACGAGGTTCTTTGGAGGACTTGCCGAAACTGAGCATTTGTTTCACGGAGGCGGAAACGCGATGCCGGAAGATGGCGAACCGCTGGCTCTCGTTGTCAGTGACCCAGTTGAACTGGATTACGCGGCGCTCACCGATGAACGGCAGGTGGCCGTGCCAGGAATGATCGGAGCGCAGGAAGGCGACCAGAGCGCCGCCGGCAGCCGGCGCTTCGGTGGCCACATCTTCGATGCTGTCGCGCGAGCGAAGCACGCGCAGGCGACCGCCGGAGTCGTCCCATGCGGGATTCATATAGAGCAGCACGGTGATGATTTTGCTCGCGGAGTCGTGATGAATCTTGCCGTCATGGGTGTCGCAGCGGCCCCGAACCGTAATCGTCGTCGGACGTTTCGACAGATCGAGCTGAAACTTTTCCTCGAAGACTTTTCGGAACTCTTCGGATTCGAGTGCGTCAATCATCGCCTGAAACGCGGGCCCGAATTCGAGGTGATCGAGCGGAAAACTGCCTGCGTGTTCGATCCTCGGATAGTCGGCGTTGATTTTTTCGAGCGCATCCGCTTTGACAAAGCTCGGAATCACGAGATGTTCGTAAGGATCCCGGCTCAGGGGCGTGGCGCGGAAGGTTTCGAGATCAAAAATCTGCATGAGTCGCCCGATCGCTCCTGTTTGAATGCTACCTGCCCGCCTCCGCGAGTGTCAACGAAGAGAAGTACGGCTCGTATAATTCATTTGACGATGCGCTTGCATCGCGCAGTTCGCGCCAAATGCCCTGACGCATTCGATTCAGTTTGTGGGTGTGACGGCTATTTGTTCCGGCAACGGTATTGTCGAACGATGGCTTCTTGAGGACTTCGATCAAGCGCGATGCAATGTCCGGGTCGCAGCGAAAAGCAAACGTCGGGGCGGGTTACCTGGCGCGAAGACTGAGGTCTCCGCGCCGGGCTCCCCGGGGTGGTACTAGGGGTGGTACATTCGCTGCCGCGATGCGCCAGGCTGGATTCATCGCTCCAGCCAGGCGCCCGCAACATTTCGTTTCAGCCGCGGCAAGTTCGCCGCGGGCTGCCGCTTAGAACGTGAAGTGCAGCCCGAACTGAATCAAGCGCGGGTTCACGTTGGTATGGGTTATCGCCACAGTCGACGGAGACGCGATGTCCTCGAAACCAATGGTGCCAAAGGACGTGCCTCCCGGATCGGCGAACTGCGCGTGGTTAAAGGCATTGTACATATCCGCTCGGAACTGCATGTTTACCCGCTCGGTAAGTTTCGTGTTCTTCAGGATGGAGATATCCCAGTTGAACTGGCCTGGACCAAGCACAGCGCCGACCTTGGTGTTGCCGAAGTCGGTCGCTGTTGCGTCCCCGAATGGCACGATGGGTGCCGGGCAAAAGGCGGCGAGGTTGAAGTAGCCGTTGGCTACCCTGGAATTAATGGAGCCGGACGTCATGACGTTCTTATTGTTAGCCCCGGGGCAATACTCGGCCGTCGAGACTTCCGTCCAGATAGCTAGTTGTGCTCGTGCCGTACGCCGCGCCCGTCACCGGGACTGGGTTCGTGCTCCCCGACGCTGCGATGAACGTAAGTGGATCGCCGGATTGTGCGATGGTGATTCCGGACACATTCCATCCGCTGATCAACTTGTTCTCGATTCCCTCCGTACCCTTGCCAAAAGGCAAATCGTAGCTGTAGTTGATGACAAAACGCTGGGGCCGGTCGAACGATACGCGCCCGTATTGGCAACTCATGCACGACGCAAGATTAATGTTGGCGCTGGGACCAAAGAAGACTGTTGAGAGGTCCTTGTCCCATGTGTAAGCCGCCTGCATGGAGAGTCCGTGCGAGAACTGGTGGCGAACCGTCACCTGCAAGCTGTTGTAGTTGGAGTAGCCGTTATCGTCCGAGGCGGCCAGACCATCCGTTTGGTAGCCGGGAAACGGAACGCGGAATTGCGCGTTGGCGGCGGTGTTGCAGATAATGTCGGGCGATACTCCTGTGCACAGCGAACTAAACTGGTTGGTCGGTGTCGCCAGGAGCGCTTGGTTGTGATTGTGGTTGTAATCCAGCAGATTGATCCCGCTCGAGCCTACGTACCCAAGGTCGAGCACCCATCCGGGGAGGAACTCATACTGAGTACCCAAGCTGTATTCCCGGACCAGTGGTGTATGAACGCTGGTCGGGTCGAAGGGCGTGCTCAAGCTCGAGTCCGCGCCGGAAACCGGATCCGCGAAACGGGCCGCAAATCCAAGCCCAAAGTCCGTGTTGCAATTTGGGTCCGAGGGCATGCAGACAAGCTGTATCTGCGGATATGGTTGCGTCAGCGTGGCCGCCGCCCATCGGCTGCTCGGCGGGGAGTAATCGTACGTCGCGGCATACGGGTATCCCTGTTCGTAAGCATGTACGACGCTGTCCAAGCCGACCCGATTGTAGAAGATCCCGATTCCGCCGCGCACGACTAACTTACCGCCGCTCAGCGGCTGCCACGCAAATCCGAATCGTGGAGCGAAATCGCTGTAGGGGGCGTGCCCTTCGACTGAATTTCGATTGCTCGCGGTCAGGATACCTACCGGCGGTGGCCCGAAGTGCGCAGCAAAATTGCTGGGCACCACATACTGCTGTACGCTCGCCGGGTCAGTGAGGGCCTGGCCTAGAGATGTCGGCACAGCTGAGGCGGGCGCCATTCGGTTAAGCCACACCTGACTCAACCTGCCGAGGCTGTCGCTGAGCAGCCCGTCAAACTCCCAGCGTAGGCCGACGTTGATGGTCAGGCGCGAATTTACCTTCCAGTCGTCCAGCACATAGGTGCTTTGGTTGTTGAGCTTGTAGAAGTGCGTGATCCCATTTTCTCCCGTGATGCCCTTCACGCAAAAGAGGCATCCAACGTCCCACCCGGGGCCGGCCGTCGGCCCAGCCGTCCCAAATCCGCCCGTCTCGAGCCCATTGAGCCCAGGTATGGCGCCTGCACCGAGAACTAGCTCAAGTCCTTGCTGAAGCCCTCCGTCTACCAGGGGCCAATTCGTCCACTCATATTCGTAGCCTGCGCGAATGCTGTGCTTCCCGTGCTGCCAGGAAATTTGATCGGCCAGCTGGAGTTGGTTCGTGGGTCCTTTGAAGGGCAGAAGACCACCAAACATTGAGAAGCCGTCAATGACGTCGATGATTGTCGGACCCTCATAGAAACCTGGAACTAAGCCCTGCATTCCCAGTTGGTCAGGAGAGCCGCAGCCTTCCAGGCCCGTCAGCTTGCCAGCGTTGGGGCACCCGCCCGGTGGGACGGCTACGGTAGCGCCACCGTTATTCCGCTGGTAGGATGCCCGAGCTTCGTTGACGAAATTGTTCGTAACGAGTGAAGTGAGCTTGAGCACGGCAGCGTCGTTACCCCAAGGAGTAAACACCGGCGTCCCCGGCAGATCCCCACCGCCTTGGCCCAAGAACAATGTTTGGGGGTTTCTCGTGTTAAAGAACTTCGTCGTCAGCGTGTGCTTGCTGTTGATCACGTAATCGCCGTTGGCGAGATACTGGTTCTCGCTGTAGATAGCAGGCACGTCGAAATTGCACGCGCTAAATGGACCGCCTCCCGCAGGGCAAAACTGCGGGTCAGAGATTGGGGCCGGAATGTAGTAGTTGGCTGGAACTCCCGATCCAGCTCCTGTGGTTAGTTGGAAGATCCTCAGTCCCACGATATTCCCATTGGGAATTCCCTGAGCCGCTGCGAAAGCCTGCGCGGTCGCATCGCATTCGCCCGAGATCGTGCCGGTGTCAGGAATCGAGGCGGGGGTGCTGCACGTCCCGCGCGATCCAATCGTTGCGAAGGGATTTAAGGACGTCGGCAGTAACGCGCCAGACGTTTGGCCTTGAGCCGCTACGCCGTTCTTGCCACGTGTTCCCCGATAGCTGAAGAAAAAGAACAGCTTATCTTTCTTGATCGGTCCGCCGATCGTGGCCCCGAACTGGTTCTGATCGAGAATCTGGTGCGGCTGGTCCGGGATCTGGTTGTAGAAGAAGTCGCTCGCGTTGAGCTGCGAGTTGCGAAAAAACTCGAACGCTGACCCGTGAAAATCGTTGGTACCGGTCTTGGTGTTGACGGTCACATTGGCGCCGGGGTTGCGCCCATAGCTGGCGTCGTAGGTCGAGGTCTGGACTTTGAACTCGGCGATGGCATCCGTGCTGGGAATTGGGATTCCCGTATAGATCGTGCCGTCATTCGCGCTGCCGGAGTTGGCGATGTTATTTACGGCCACGCCGTCCATCTGGTAGTTATTTGATCCCGGATTCACGCCGTTGGCGCTGATGTCCTGCGTACCCTTGCCGACGGACGTCGCGTTGTCAACGCCGACGTTGGTCCCCGCCGAAAGGCTCAAAATCTCCGTGTAATTCCCGTTAGCCATGGGCAAGGCATTGATCTGCGTGCCAGTGACGGTGGTTCCGAGCGTGGAACTTTCAGTCTGCAGGGTCTGGACCGAACTTTCCACGGTCACCGTTTGCGTGACAGCGCCGACTTCCAGAGACTCATTCGCGGTCGCCGTTTCGGTCACGTTCACGACCACCGACGAGACTTCGGAGGTCTTGAATCCGGCCGCGCCGAACTTCAGCGAATAATTGCCGGGCGGCAACAGAGAGAACTTATAATCGCCGGAGGGGCCGGTCGTCGCAGTGCGACCTTGGTTCGTGTCGAGACTGGTGGCAGTTACCGTCGCATTCGGCACCGCGCGTCCCTGCGGATCCGTCACAGTTCCCGCGATTGAACCCGTCGCGGCGGTCTGCGCGAGTGCCATTGACGCGCAAAGGAGCACAGCTCCCAGGCAAACCAGCAGCGAAACCACAAGCTTGCGTCCAGCAAATCGTGTGATCATCACGCCTCCAAGGCAGTTTCAGTTGCTACTGTTACCCGACGAACTTAAAAAAAGATGACGGATTGAGTAAGAACCCACTGGCGCCACAATACGCAGGTGGCCCTAGTTCGAAATGAGAGTATGTCCACCCCAACCGCATGCGACACTAATACCTCATTTGCCCTGATTGTCTATTTCTTATTTTGATTGCTTCTGTTACCGATTGGGAATATAAGATCGTTGCAAGGGTGGTGGGTTCGATGGAGCTTCGTCAACTCCGTTATTTCATCGCGGTCGCGGAACATCTCAGCTTTTCCAAAGCTGCGCAGCAGCTGCACGTCACCGTGCCGCCGCTGAGCCGTCAAGTCCGGCAATTGGAAGAAGAATTCGACGTGCGCCTCTTTGTGCGCGACCGTCGCCACGTCACGCTGACCGATGCGGGCCGGCTGCTCTTGCGGGAAGCCAAGGTTTTGGTCGCTCAGACCGCACGCGTTTCGGATTCCGTCAGAATGGCGAAGTGCGGGGCCGTCGGGCTGCTCAAGCTGGGGATCGGTCCCGGATTAGGAGAGCGCGTAAGCCGCGTCTTGATCGAGCACGCCAAGAAATTTCCCAACATCGAGGTTCAGTACCGGGACGTATTCTCCAGCGCCCAGTATAAAGCCCTACCCGTGGGGGATCTTGATGTGGGTTTCCTGCGCCCCTACACCGATTCCAACCGTCTGGCTTCAGAATTCTTGTTCGATGAAAAGATGGTGGTTCACCTCAGCAAATCGAATCCGCTGGCGAAGCGCAAGAGTCTGCGATTGAAGGATCTCGCGGAAGAGCCGCTTTTGCTTTTCGATCCTATTCTCGCCAGCGGACTTCACGACAAAACTCTCGAAATGTACGCGGCCGCTGGAGTAACCCCTAACGTCATCTATGTGCCGCCCGACCCGGCCCCGCACAACGGTGTCCAGGCAATGCTTCTGGCTTGCCGCAAAGGGATTCTGATCATTCCGGACGAAATAGCATGCAGGCCGGCGCCTGGCAGCGAAGTCGCGGTGGTGCCACTCGACGAGCCCGGGGCGAGCATAGAAGTCCACATGGTATGGCGCAAGGACGAAAGCTCGCGAGCCGTGCTTGCGTTTCTCGACACCGTGCGATGCGTGTTTCGCACCACGACCCGGAGCTCCCAACCCCTGGGAGATCGCTCCGCATTTCTGACGTAGTTTCTCGCGCGATTTCCGCTACTGCTTGTCGTACACGCTCGTCGAATCGAAATTGCCCATTCCCGATTCAACGTGAGTGACTTCCGTCAGCGTCTTACCATCGCCGCTGAGCGTGTAGGTGGCCTTGATCTTGATGTCGCTGCCCTGAAAGCTCGTCTTCGAATCAACAACAAGAGCAACGCCGTCCCAATGCGCAATACTTGTGACCGGGGCCCCGCCCATTCCACTCGAAGTGGTTTCCTTGCCATCGGTGCTGATCGTGGTGGTGAGATTCATGTCGCCCATCATGCCGCCCCTTTGATCTTCCGCGATTTTGACCGAAGGCTCGTTGTCTTCAATCGTATCGGTTTGGCTGGTAGGCGGCGGGATCTGGCCGAAATTACTCTTCGTCAGATTCAGTTTCCACGTGCCGGCGAAATTCGGCTGTGAACTGCCCGTGTGAATCATCGCAGCGGCGCCGGGAGTGGCGGCCACCGGCGCCGGATCGGCGTCGCAGCAGATGAAGCCGTCCGCCTTGTCGTACACGAACTTGCGATCGGGGAAAGGCTGCGCGGCGGTAATGTGAGAGTCCATGGTCATCGTCGTGCCATCGTCGGAAGGCGAGAACGTCAGCTTGTCCGTCAGCGCGCTGCCATTGAGGCTTGCAGTTTCGAGGAAGACGACCGCCTTTCCCTCCCACGAGCATTGCATCTTTGATAGCTTGATCGCGCCCAGCTGAACGCGCGTATCGTCGGGAGTCAGATTCACTTCCTTGCCATCCACTGTGCACGAGCGCAGGCCCTTCTGTTCGCCCCGGGCGGTAACGCTGGTGTACTCCTGCTTGAAGTCGTTGCCCGTGACAGTGAGCGTGTCAGTTTCACTGGTCGGAGGCGGGAACTGCCCGAACGTGCTCTTGGACGTGTTCAGCTTCCACGTGCCATTCAAATTCGAGCTCTGCGCCAAACTTGGCAGCGCGAACACCGCAACTGCAAACAAACCTGCGAGAAATTTTCGGTGCATGTGGTCCTCCTTGGGGATACTACGCGCGGCGGACCCAATTCGTTTCATCGGGTTCGTTTCCTGCAAGTGCGGCGGGATTATACACCTGTGCCGAGGTGCTCGTGGAGGATGCCAAGCATTCGGCGGAGCGGTTCAGCGGCACCCCAGAGGAGCTGGTCGCCGACGGTGAACGCGCCGAGGAACTCCGGCCCGAGATTGAGTTTGTGCAGACGGCCGATGGGGACGTTGAGCGTGCCCGAAACTGCCGTGGGAGTGAGGCAGCGCAGAGTTGATTCCTTATTGTTGGGGATGACGCGGACCCAGGGGTTGGCGCCGGCCAGGATCTGTTCGATCTCACCCAGCGGAATATCTTTCTTCAGCTTGATACAGAGCGCCTGGCTGTGGCAGCGCATGGTGCCGACGCGCACGCAGATGCCGTCCACTGGGACCGGCGGATTGAGGCCCAGAATTTTATTGGTTTCGGCGATGCCTTTCCATTCTTCCTTGGTCTGGCCGCCGGGCATATCCTTATCAATCCAGGGAATCAGGCTGCCCGCGAGAGGAACGCCGAATTCCGCAACCGGCACGTTGCCGGCGCGCTGCGCTTCGATGACCATGCGATCCACTTCGAGCGCGTTCTCGGACGGTGACTCTCGAGTCGGATCGGTGAGGCGCTCCATCTGATTCACCAATTCGAGCATTTTCGCCGCTCCGGCGCCGGATGCGGCCTGATAAGTCATGCTGGTCATCCACTCGACGTGTCCAGCTTTGAAAAGGCCGCTCACGGCCATCAGCATCAAGCTGACCGTGCAATTGCCGCCAGCGAAAGTGCGCAGGCCGCGGCGCAGGCCATCTTGAATCACGTCCGCGTTGACGGGATCGAGAATGATCACTGCATCGTCGCTCATGCGGAGCGTGGAGGCTGCGTCAATCCAGTATCCCATCCATCCGCTCTTTCGGAGAGGCGCGTAAACTTCCGTTGTGTAATCGCCGCCCTGGCAGCTGATGAGAACGTCGCAGGCCGCGAGATCCTCAAGACTCGATGCATTTAGAAGCGAAGCGCCATTCGCTTCTCTCGGAGCCGAGCCACCCACATTGGACGTGGAGAAAAACACAGGCTCGATGCGAGCAAAATCGCCCTCGTCCCGCATTCGTTGCAGGAGTACGCTTCCGACCATTCCTCGCCAGCCAATCAGTCCTACGCGCAACATTGCTAGTTCCTCTCGTTCGGGATGGTCATTAGTTTACCCGCACTGGCCAAAGTTTTGGAGGGCCAATGAGAATTAAGGTGCGGAAATGAGGTTGGCGACCCCTCGATTTGTGTGTCGAGTAATGTGTACCACTTTTGTTTATTTTCAATGAGTTAGCGCGAAATTTACTCGACACGTGTGTCGAGTAAATTGCAGCCGCGAGGACCCTCGCCTCTGGGGTTGAAACCCCTGAGGGTCCGAGGTCGTTTGGCACGGCTGCCCTTCGACTTTGCTCAGGACAAGAAGCCGTGCCCTGACGAGGACAATATAAGTCCTGGCGAACGGCACAGCCCTGCCGAACAGAACTCAAGAAATGATCGGCGCGGCTGATGACGGCATCGTCGCGACGCAAAGAAGCCGAACATTCATTGGAGTCGTCGCGCGAGCGAACTGCGAGGGAGCTGCCGGGCAGATCCCATTCTTCGTGCTTCATCGCGTCTCCTTTCGCACAGCATCTACAACTGATTTTAGGCTGGCACATCGGGGCGGGGAATTCAAACGGTTGTTGGTGTAAAGAATCGTGCGACGGGCTGACGAGTATGCGGCAACTATCAAATCGGAACTTCAGCGGCTGAAGCCGTCCTAACTTCGCAGAGCTGATGTCGTGGCTGAAGCCACGACCCACAAAGATTACTCGGCTCTCGCGCGTAGCTCAGGGCCAGATTGAATTCAGCAGCGCGGCGAGGCGAATTCCGCCTTTTGCCAATTGTTCCCGAACGACGGGGGCTGCAGCGTCCTGATATTCGGCTCCGAGACTCTCATCGAGGTGCAACATTCGAGTGGAGATGTGATCGTCATCCGTGCAGCTATCAACAGGACGCGGCGTCTCGATCGCGATTTTGACAGGCAACTGTCCGTACACGATGCGTTCGCCGAGTTGATGGCCCTCCCACGCCCAAGAAATAAAGTTTGGAGGCTGATATTGCCAATCGTGACTCTGCGCTTGAAATTTCTGGTCCAGATCATCCGCAGTCTGTTGCGGCGTTTGTCCGTTCATGAATCGTTCGAGGATATCTACGTCCCATACTCCGTGTAGATTCGGAGTGTAGTTCTCGAAGGTGGGATTCGTTTCCTGTGGCGCACGGTCGAAGAACCCGACCGGAACGCAGTTGCCGCCGCGGTCATTATTCGTGATGTCGTGCAGGGGCTGATGTATGTCGCCGAGAAAATGAATGATGAATCGCAGGGCATCGGCGCGGGCCTGGGCCGTCGCCTTGGGATCACGCAGAATTGCCAGCTGATCAGCTAGCGCGCTGGTGATGCAGCTTGTCGCTGGCGGGCAGTATTTGGCGATGTCGCTTTCGGACGCGCCGCGAGGGATGTCAATGAAGTGCCATGGGCTGGCATCCGGCCGGATGGCGCGTATGTCGTCGGGCCAATTGGAGGAGTCCACAAAAGGATCAAGGCCGGGCTCCTTGCAATACCGGGAGATCGTCGGGCTGATGGGACCTTCGGCGAGAATCTTGAGCGCCATCGCGCGCGCTCGAGGATTGAGATGCGCTTCGGCGATCAACGCGACGATTTCGTGTCCCTTGCATCCCCATCCCCAAGCGGACGGAACAGCCGCGAGAACAGCGAAAGCTATCAGCGCTGCGCGAATGAGTCCTGATGTTCGAGTCATGATGATTCAGGCTGACATATAGAAGGATGAATTTCAAACCCGACGGCGCCCGGCTGAGGACGGCAAACACGCAAACGGCGCTGAATGGCGCGATCGAGCCAAGCATGCGTGCCGGGCACGATATATCGTGCCTCTACGACACCAGCGTGATTGGATGATCAGCGTTGATGGGTAGCACACGGGGTATACTCTCGGGCGATTGGAGGCGACGATGAGACGCGTCATGTTTTTTCTTTGCTTCGTGCTGGTGGGAAGTGCGTTCGCACAACAATCATCTTCACCGGAACGGGTGCAGGAAGCGGCGGCGGTGCCGGAGATTCCGTTTCGCTCAGTTGCTGATTTTCTGAGGTTGCCGCCGGATTTGTATTTTGGCGAAGTCGCAGGTGTGGCCGTCAATTCCAAGGGCCATGTGTTCGTCTTCACGCGCGGCAACACGACCGGGGCGGCCTACGGAGCATCGGCTGCGCAGCTTCTCGAGTTTGGACCCGATGGCCGATATCTGCGTGAGATTGGGCACAACCTATACGCATGGTCGTTCGCGCATACAGTCAAGGTGGATCCGGAAGATAACATATGGGTGACGGACAAAGGCTCGGACATGGTGATCAAATTCAACCCCGCAGGCCGAGTGGTGATGGTTTTTGGCCGCAAGCAAGAGGCGTCGGACGAGGGCACCGGTCCGCTGAAGCACGTGCGTCCGCCGCTGCCGCCCGTTGATGGAATGTTCAGGCAGGTTACCGACGTGGCGTGGGACGCGGCAGGGGATACGTTCATCAGCGACGGCTACATCAACTCGCGTGTCGCGAAAGTGGATAAGAACGGCAACTGGATTAAATCCTGGGGCGAGCCGGGTGACGGGCCGGGACAATTCAACACGCCACACAGCATTGCGACGGATGCAGAGGGAAATGTTTACGTGGCGGATCGCGGCAACCGGCGGATACAAGTGTTCGATGGCGATGGAAAATTTCTGAGGCAGATCACGATTGACGTTCCGGTTCCATCGGACGCTCGTCCGGCAATCGGCGCGAAGCCGACGGCGACGACGGGGACAATGGCTCCCGGCGCGCCCTGGGCGATTTGCATCACGCCGGGGCCGCATCAAGTGCTCTATAGCGCGGACGCGTTTCCCGGGCGAATCTACAAGCTGAGCCTCGACGGAAAAGTTCTTGGCGTGTTCGGCGAATCAGGTAAGCAGCTGAACAGTTTGGCTGGATACACGAGATGGCGTGCCCGTCGGAGAATGAGCTGTACGTCGCCGAGCTGTTGAATTGGCGCGTGCAGAAATTGATTCTTTCGCCGGGACGATGACCGTGACGAGAAAGTCGTCGTCTGATCACTGCACGGTGAAGCGCACCGGCTCGATCAGAATGGCGCTGCCCGATTGAATCGAAATGTTGTAATCGCCGGCTTTCACTTCCGGAACCTTGATCATGATCTTGTCCGCGGTCTGCGTGACGACGACCGCTTTGTGGTCGTCTTTGTCGTCGGACAAGAACACGGCAGATACGTGAGTTTTCTCGAGATCCTCGCCGGACACAGTGATCATGTCATTTGGCTTGCCGGAAGGGGGATCAACGGCCGTCACGTGCGGCGAACCCTGAGCCACAATCGGACGGTCAGGCAGCACGAGAAGCGCGGCCGCGACCAGAAGCATCGCTCCTACGCACACGATTTTGTTACGGCCTCCAAAATAGTTTAGGGCTGAAATGTTCTCCACGGACCACCTCCCAGATGCACAGGAGTCGCGCCGCCGGATTTAGGGCCTGCGTTTGCGCAGAACATAGTCCCGCGCCTTGCCATTGTCAAACGATTCGGACCTTCTGAAGGGAGACCCTGTAGTCGCTACCCTCGTCGGATCGTCGGCTGCCAAATTGGGCACAAAGCATTCACCGGCGCGCGGTCCAAGCCGCGGCTCCTGATACGCTTGAAATACAGAACCGGAACATTTCGTCGAAAATGGGGAGCCTGTATGAAAAGCCGTGGAATCAAGATTTGTCTCGAAGTTTCGCTCGTCGCGCTGCTTGGCTTGACCGCGATGCTGGGCCAGTCGTATGCCCAGCCGCAGCAGGCGAACACGCAGACTCAGGCGACAACTCCAGGCCAAACAGGTTCGCAAGAGCAGGGAAGCCAGTCGAGTCCGCTCTATCGCGTGACGGTGGTAGCGCGAACGACGAAAGCGATCAACTACAGCCATGCAAAGGGTTCCACGCCGATAGACTTCAAGGGAACGGTCCTGATGCCGTTTGCCAAGGGCGAGGCGAGGGTCGAAGGCAAGAAGGGCGTCATCAGCATATCCGCGAAATTCGAAAAACTCTCGCCGGCCACGCAATACGGTCCGCAATTTCTCACGTATGTCCTATGGGCGATCACGCCGGAAGGCCGCGCGTCGAATCTTGGCGAGCTCGAACTGGAAGGCGCGAAAGCGAAGGTTGATGGCGCGGCGGCGTTTCAGGCGTTCGCCATGATCGTGACGGCCGAGCCGTATTTCGCGGTGACGCAGCCGAGCGATGTGGTCGTGATGGAGAACGAAGTACGCCCGGATACGGTGGGAAGCGTCGAGGAAGTGGACGCCAAGTTCGATCTGCTGCAACGCAGCGACTACTCGACGATCACAACGGGCAATGACGCGACGCGGCTCGATCCCCGCGTTCCGCTGAGCCTCTATGAAGCGCGCAACGCCGTGCAAATCGCGCAGGCGGCAGGCTCCGACAAATACGCGGCAGCAAGTTTTCAGAAGGCGCAGCACCTTCTCCAGCAGGCGGAGGAATCCCAGAAGCACAAGGCGGCGCGCAAAGACGTGGATATGACCGCGCGCGAAGCGGTTCAGACCGCGCAAGACGCGCGATCCATCACCGTCAAGCGGCTTGACGAAGAGCGGCAGGAAGCGGAGCGCAAGGCAGCGGAGGCTCGCGAAGCTCTGGCCAAGCAACAGGCTGCGGACGCCGAGAAGGCAAAGCTCGAAGCGCAGCTTGCGCAGGAAAAAGCAGCGCGCGACAAGGCGGACGCAGAAGCAGCTCGCGCCGCGGCTCTCGTGCAGCAGCAAGAAGCGGAAAAGGCAGCGGCGCTGGCGTCGCAGCAGAAAGCCGCAGCGGAAGCGACCGCGGCGCAGGCGGCTCAACAGGCCGCGGAGGCTGCGCAGTTGTCCGCGCAGCAGAAGGCCGCCGCCGAAGCGGACGCACAAAGAGCAAGGCTCGCAGCCGCGCAAGCGGAGTCGGAAAAGGCAGAGCTGCGCAAACAGCTCTTGCAACAATTGAGCAGCATTTTGCAGACGCACGATACGGTGCGGGGATTGATCGTGAACATGTCCGACGTGCTTTTCGACACGGGCAGCTACACGCTGAAACCCGGAGCGCGCGAGAAGCTCGCGAAAATCTCGGGCATCCTGCTCGCGTATCCCGCGCTGAAGGTGCAAGTGGAAGGACACACTGACAGCGTGGGCAGCGACGATTTCAATCAGCGGCTTTCCGAACAGCGAGCGGAGTCCGTGCGCGAATACCTGGTTGACCAACATGTGCCCGCCAATGCCGTGACGGCCTTCGGGTTCGGCATGACCAAGCCCGTCGCCACGAACGATACGGCGGAAGGACGCCAGACAGAATCGTCGAGTCGAACTCGTGGTGAATGGCGATGCCATCGGCACGGGAGTTGACGCGCCGGGTGGCGCGCCGCAATCGCAGTAACCGAATTCGACCGCGAAGCCGGCAGATTGCCCAGGAATCTTTCTTCCACTCTATTCTTCATGAATTGGTGATACCCTCCGCACGCCCGATGCGACAATCTTCCGCTAGACTTGCAGTCCACAATGAATAGAATAGGGGACCGTGGGCGGGGGTTGATCTCGAAGTTGGGCGCAGCGGTTCCGCGGGCCACTTCAGCTATTCCTTTCGGGCGAGCGGCGCACAGTTTGTCGAAGAAGGGAACAAGAAGAGCGAGGCTTTCGTGATTGTAGGTGTACCCAAAGAGAGTTTTCCGGGCGAGCGGCGCGTAGCGCTGGTCCCGGCGGTGATTCCAAATCTGGCGAAGGTCGGGATTGGAAGTCATCGTCGAGACAGGGCGCGGGCGTCGAGGCCGGCTATCCGGACGCGGATTACGCGGACAAAGGGCGCGAAGATTGCTCCCGATCGCAAGTCTGTGTTCAGCGCCGCGGACATCATCGCGCAGGTGCTGTGCTACGGCTCGAATGACAAGACGGGCAAAGCCGATATTCCGCTGATGCGGCGCGATCAGGTGCTGATCGGATTTTCTGCGGCCGCTGGGATCGCGCGAAATCTTGCAGGAAATTGCCGGCGACGGGCGTGATGTCTTTTTCGGTCGAGCTGATGCCACGCACCACGCGCGCGCAGAGCATGGACGCGCTTTCGTCGATGGCGACTGTCTGCGGATACAAGGCCGTGCTGATTGCGGCAGACACGCTGCCGAGAGTTTTTCCCGATGCTCACGACGGCGGCGGGCACGATTACTCCGTGCGACGGTTCTGATCATCGGCGTGGGAGTCGCGGGATTGCAAGCGATTGCTACTGCGCGGCGTTTGGGTGCGGTGGTCTCCGCGTACGACGTGCGGCCGGCGGTGAAGGAACAGGTGCAGAGCCTGGGCGCGCGATTTGTCGAATTGCCGATTGAGGCGCAGGACGCGCAAGACGCGCGCGGATATGCGACCGCGCAGGATGAAGACGTTCTACGCGCGCCAGCGGGAATCGATGGGGCAGCGTCGTGGGCGAAAGCGACGTGGTCATCACGACCGCCGTCGTGCCCGGGAAGAAAGCGCCGGTGCTGGTGACGGCCGATATGGTGCGACGGCATGGCGCCCGGTTCGGTGATCGTGGATCTGGCGGCAGAGCGCGGAGGGAACTGCGAGTTGACGCGCGCGGACGAGACGATCGTGGAAGACGGCGTGACGATCATCGGCCGGATCAATCTGGCGAGCACGGTGCCGTACCACGCGAGCCAGATGTACGCGCGCAACCTGACGGCTTTTCTGATGCATGCTGGCCAAGGGCGGCAAGCTGAACCTGAATCTCGAGGACGATATTATCCGCGAGACTTTGGTGACGCGGGGCGGGGAAGTGGCGAACGCGCGAGTGCGGGAGTTCTTTTCGCTGCCGGCGCCGGCGGCTCAGGCGTAAGGAGGGAATCGTGCCTTCGGATTTTATATCCAATCTCTATGTGTTCATCCTGGCGGGATTCGTCGGGTTCGAGCTGATCAAGCGCGTTTCGCCGCTGCTGCATACGCCGCTGATGTCGTTGACGAACGCGCTCGACGCGATCGTGGTCGTGGCCGCGATCATCATCGCCGGGCGGCATGAAACGAAGCTTTCGACGATCCTGGGAGCGATCGCGGTGGCCGCTTCGTTCAGCAACATGGTTGGCGGATTCTTCATCACGGATCGCATGCTGCGCATGTTCAAGACCAGGCAAGCCCAAAAAATCATGAGCCCTGCCGCCATCCAGCAGATTCTCGATTCGACGTACATCGTCGCCACAGTTCTGTTTATTCTGGCGATCAAGTGGCTGAGTTCACCGCCACGGCGCGACGTGGGTGCTCGCAGGCGAGATCGCGCGCGGCGCTGGCGCGTTGGCGCGACGCTGTGCAATCCGCGAGGTAGTGCAATACAAATGGATCATCGTCGCGCTGATCGTGGGCGCGGCGATCGGCATCCCCCTTGGCATGGTGCACATGACTGCGGTGCCGCAGCGGACAGCGCTGAGCCACGCTTTTGGCGCGCTTTCCGCGGCGATGATTGGAATCGCGGAATATTACGTGGGCATCCCGCACGTCACGCGATTCGGCATGGCGGAAATCGGGCTGGAAGTGATCATCGGATCGCTGACGTTCACGGGCAGCTTGATTGCGGCGGCGAAGCTGCAGGAAGTAAAGTTCATTGCCGCAGCGGCCCGATCACCTATAAGGGCCAGAATATCGTTAGCCTTTCGGTACTGGCCGCGGCGCTGGTTCTTCTCGTCGCGCTGGTCGTGAATCCGAGAACAGCCCTTTTTCCCGATCATGGTTCTCGTCGCGCTGGTGTTCGGAGTGATGCTGGTCACGCCCATCGGCGGCGCGGATATGCCGACTGTGATCTCGCTGCTGAATTCTTACGCCGGATTTTCCGCGGCGTTGCTCGGATTTGTGCTGAACAGCAAAGTGCTGGTGGTGGCGGGAGCGCTGGATGGCTCGTCCGGATTTCATTCTGTCCGTGATCATGTGCAAGGCGATGAACCGCTCGTTTACGAACGTGATGTTCGGCGCATTCGGGCAGGTGCAAACTTCGGGCGCGGCGCAGACCGAGGCGAGGACCGTGCGCAGCGCGTCGCCGGAAGAGGCTGCTGGAATTCTGGCCGCGGCGAGCAAGGTGGTTATCGTTCCGGGCTACGGCATGGCGGTGGCGCAGGCGCAGCACAAAGTGCGGGAACTGTACGACATCCTGACCAAGAAGGGCGTGGACGTGAACCTTTGGAATCCATCCCGTCGCGGGCCGAATGCCGGGGCACATGAACGTGCTGCTGGCCGAGGCGGACATCCCGTACGACCGGCTGCTCGAGATGGACAACATCAACTCGGATATCCCGCAAACCGATGTGGCCCTGATCATCGGAGCGAACGACGTGACCAATCCCGCGGCGCGCACCGACACGAGCAGCCCGATCTACGGCATGCCCATTTTGGACGTGGATAAGGCCCGGACCGTGATGGTGATCAAGCGCAGCATGAACCCCGGGTTTGCCGGCATCGATAATCCTCTGTACTACCTCGATAAGACCTTGATGCTCTTCGGAGACGCCAAGGGATTCGTGGGCGATATCGTTCGCGAGCTTTCCGGCGGTGCTCAGCACTAGAAGCGAGTCTGCCTATCATTTACGTCGCCTAGAGCCACACTTTCACAGGCTAAGGCACATTGCTTCCTTCATTTGACGGCTGGATCTGCTCTTTGTAGGACACGCTACAGTCAATTATTTCTCCTTACGCAACTCCCTCTGCGCGGTTTAGAAAGCACACCGCAATTTCTGCGTGTAAATCGTCAAAATGAGACGCGTTCGGTAAGCGGCAAATACCGTCCCTCGGGCGGGAAAATGTGCCGTTCTGGCACACAGTAGTGACGTTTTGGCACGTATACGTCAATTTGTAGTTGTGCCTCCGAGGACGTACACATAGTTTAGATAGCACCAGTCTGCTTCTTAATACGAGCAGGGCTAGCGCGGCCAGAGTCTCTCGCGTGCACCAGTGAGCGTTAATTGCGGGGGAAATCAGGACGATTATGCCGATATTGACGGAAATTCCGGGTCAGCTGATACAGCGAAGCCGAAACGTAGTGTCGCGTGTAGTGGCTGACGAGGCAATCGTTGTGCCGATCCGGCGCGGCGCAGCGGATATGGACTCGATCTACACCTTCAACGAAACCGGCACGACGTTGTGGGCAATGATCGAGTCAAATCGGAGCGTCACCGATCTGGCGGCGCACCTTCAAACGGAATATGGGCTATCTGCGGAGAAAGCTGCCGCGGACACCGAGAAGTTTCTCGCTGATCTCTCCGAAGCAGGATTGATCGAGCATAGCTGACCGAGTACGCAGAACTACGGCTGGGGGCGGCCGGAGCTTGGGATGAACGACGCAACCTACGCGACATTTAGCCGCGCAATTCACGAGCGCCACTTTGGCCGGCGCACGCCCGTGGAAGTTTCCATTGAGGTGACGCGTCGATGCCCTCTCGAATGCCTCCATTGCTACAACAACCTGCCAATGAACGATGCGGCGGCCCGGTCGCAGGAACTGACCCTCGAGGAACATTGCAAGTTGTTGGATGAGCTGGTGGCTGCGGGCAGCCTCTGGATCTGCTACACGGGCGGAGAGATTTTTGCCCGCAAGGATTTTCTGGACATCTATACGGAAGCCAAGAAGCGAGGCTTCCTTGTCACCCTCTTCACCAACGGAACCCTGATTACGCCGCGAATAGCCGACTATTTGGCGGAGTGGCGGCCGTTCGCCATCGAAATCACTCTCTATGGAGCCACGCGCGAGACCTACGAAACGCTGACGCAGATCCCTGGCTCCTACGATCGTTGCATGAGGGGAATCCGGCTGCTGCTCGAGCGCGGCCTGCCTCTAAAGCTTGAAGACCGTGCCGACGAGCGTCAACCAGCACGAAGTGTATGAAATGAAGCGGCTTGCCGAAGAGGAATTCCACGTCGAATTCAAATTCGATTCGTTGATCAATCCACGAGTGGATTGCTCGCAGAGCCCGATCGCCGTCCGGCTGACTCCCGAGGAAGCCGTGGCTTTGGACTATTTCGACCCGAAGCGCGCCCATGAATACGGCCGGCTGATCGAGCGCGACCTTGCGGCGCCCCTGGTCGCAACGCCCGATGACGACCACCGCTATTTCTGCGGCGGCGGCATGAATGGCTGCGCCATTGATCCGACCGGCGAGATGAGCATTTGCGTCATCTCCCACCAGCAGGATTACAACATCCGCAGCAAGGGTTTTCGCGAGGGATGGGAAGGTCCGCTGCTGGAAATTCGCAATCAGCCGCGCACTCGCCCAACGATCTGCGATCGCTGCAAGATTCGCTCGATTTGCGGCATGTGCCCGGCGAACGGCGAACTCGAAAACGGTGATCCTGAGTCGCCGGTGGATTTTCTCTGCCAGGTGGCGCATCTGCGCGCCTACGCGCTCGGATTTGATGTGCCCGAACATGGCGATTGCTCGTGCTGCAAGCCCGGCCGGACGCACGACGAATTGATGGCCTCGGCCGCAGCGCATTCAGAAACAAGGATCGGATCCAAGCCTGTGGGCCGGCGGCAAGACACCGCCTCCTGCCTTCAATGTGTTGCAGCCGTCGGGGGGATGCGCGAGCGGCGGCTGCGGCTCATGCGCGACGCACCACGCATGAAGGGACCAAACGGCCAAGTGATGAACGAAGGGAATCAACCAGGGAAAGAAGATCGGAAGCCTTACGAGGCTCCCAAGATCATTCGCGTAAGTTTACGGCCTGATGAAGCCGTCCTAGGCCACTGCAAGATCTCGGGCGTGGCCGGGCCGGGCAACAGTTCGTGCGGCGCTTTATTCTGCCGGACACCGGGTTCCTGATAAAGGCGAACACTCCCATGCCAGTCGTTGAGTCAAATATTGTTTGCACCGATGCCTTCGCACGAACGAAGACCAGCGAAACGCAGAGGCTCGCTTTTCGAGTGGGCGGGACGAGCTTCGGCCTCTTCAGCGACGATGGTATCGAACTGATGCTCGATCCGGGACTACGGGATTTCGTCGTGGAGCCGAGCTTCGGCGATATTCAGATTCAGGTGGAATGGACGGACGCGCTCGAGATTCCATCGGGCGAGCCGCTTTTCAATTCCGGCGGATTGTGGCGGCTATTTGAGGAGTCAGGCGGTTACCGCTTTTATTTCTCAACACCGTATCTGGGCGCCTCGCCCTACAAAGCAGCCTGGTTCGATCCTGAATTCAAGCGCGGGCATCTGGTTCTCTTCCGCCCGTATTTTGACGAGAGCAAGCCGATCTACCCTCTCGAATATCCGCTGGATGAATTGCTAATGATTCATCGGCTCGCGTGCGGCGAGGGCGTGGAAACGCACGCGGTCGGAATCGTAGACGAAGCGGGACAAGGGCATCTCTTCCTGGGACATTCCGGCGCGGGAAAGAGCACGACCGCGCGGCTCTGGCAGTCGGAGTCAAATGCCCAGGTTCTGAGCGACGACCGGATCATCCTTCGCGTGCGCGACGGGCGAATTTGGATGTATGGAACGCCATGGCACGGCGATGCGGGCATTGCTTCGCCTGAGTCCGCACCCCTTTCACGCCTCTACTTGCTGGAGCACAGCGACAAGACAGAACTCGAGACGCTTTCCCCCGGGCGCGCGGCAGCCGAACTCTTCACGCGCAGTTTCGTTCCGCACCATTCGCCAAAGGGACTTCAATTCACTCTGCGATTTCTAGACCGCGTGGCGCGGGAAATTCCGTGCTCGATATTCCGATTTCTCCCGGACAAGAGCGCAGTGGAGGCGATTTGCCGTGAGGGAGCCTAAGCCCTTGGAAACGCGCGACTCCCTTCAGTTCGCCGTGGTGTGCGAGGCCGCGCTGGATGATGGCGTGCGAATTCGCTTCCGAGCGGATGGACGGAGCATGCAGCCGAACGTGTTGGATGGCGACACGGTGGTAGTGGCGCCGATTTCCGCCGGGAAACCGAAGCGCGGCGATATCGCGCTGACGCGGAACGATCGAGGATTCGTGTTGCATCGAGTGATCGGATGGGACTTGGCGACCGGCGCGATTATTACCCGCGGGGATGCGGGCCAACAGGATGATGCGCCGGGAGCGAAGTTGCTCGGTAAGGTGATTGCGATCGAACGAGGCGGCAAAACGATTTCGATGACGTCGCCCGGAGCAAGTCTGCTCCATGCGCTTCGCACTCAGGCGTATCGATTCTTTCGTAGCAGCGCGCGACGGTCAGGGCGCTTCCGCACCGCTCTTGCCCCGGCCGTTTTCATGCTCATGGCGTTGCTGCTGCACGCAGCGCCGGCGGCAGGGCAGGCTGATCTTCAGGTAACAGCCAATACGGGCGCGCCGACTCCGATTGCCACTGGCGCGCAGATCACTTTTACGCAAACGGTTATCAACAACAGTGGTACCAACGCTGCAACCACGCCTTCTGTGACCCAGACAATTCCTGCTGGCACCACGTACGTGTCCTTCACCCTGACCGGAGGCACTGGAACTTGGACCTGCTCAGGCGTCGCAGCCGGCGCGACTGGAACGCTGACTTGTAAGCGCTCGGCAAACATGCCCGCTGGTAGCACGGCGACCTTTGCATTTATCGTGCAGGTGGACCCCGAAACGGTTGCCGGCGCGGCGATCACAGACACGGTGTCAATCAGTTCGACGACAACCGACCCGAACCCCGGGAACAACTCGCTCACGTCGAACACCATCACTGTCCAGGGCGCTGATCTTTCCATGACGCAGGCAGCGTCGGCGACCGCTGTCGCGGCGGGCGCGACCATCACGTACACCGAGACGGTGACGAACAACGGTCCCAATGCGGCAGTCACCGCCGTTGTGTATCAGGCGACACCGCCCAACACCACGTTTGCGTCAATGACTCCTCCGAGCGGATGGACATGCGCCACTCCCGCAGTGGGAGCGACCGGGCAGGTAATTTGTACGGATGGCGCCAACCTGAATAGCGCGACCACAACGACGAATTTTACGTTCGTCGTAACCGTGAATCCGGGACCCACACCAGCGGCGCCGGTGGCAGGGACAACGATCGTGAATTCCGCGGACGTGACTTCGACAATCACCGATCCCGTGGAGTCAAATAACGCGACCACGACATCGGTGCTGGTCGAGACAGCGGGAGATTCCGATCTCGCGGTTGCCATGACGGCGTCGCCGACACCAGTATTCGTATCTTCGCCAGTCACGTACACGATTCAAATCACGAATCTGGGATTGGCAGCAGGCACGGTAGTGACGCTGAAGGACACGCTGCCGACGACGCTAGCGGGAGCTTCCGCGACAACCACGCAGGGAAGTTGCGGGGCTGCGACGGGCGGCACGCCTAACACAATCACGTGCAACCTCGGCACGGTCGCGTATCCGCTTTCTACTCCAATCACGGTCACCGTTACCGGCACGACTTCGGGAACCGCAAACACGATGACGAACCTCGCGGCCGTTTCGACCACGGGAACTGACCCCGTCGCTGGGAACAATTCCGCGACCGTGCTTACAGTGGTCCAGCCGCTCGTGTGCGCAACTCCAGGCAAAGACGGTGCGGGAGGCACGCTGACTGGTGTGGTGAACGCCTACTATCCTCCCGGTGCGGGCGTGGGCACGGTGAACCCAGGAACGACTTCGATTCTACTGGGAGCCGCTGCAGGTGCGCCGGCAGCGCAAACTTCTATTTCGAGTGGCGACCTCCTGCTGATCATCCAGATGCAGGACGCCACGATCAACACGTTGGCAACTGAGAATACGAGTGCATATGGAGACGGCGTACCCGGCGATCCGGGTTCGGGCTCAACCGGTCTCGGAAGTTCGGGTCTGTTCGAATTTGTGACCGCGACCAATGCGACGCCGGTAACTGCGGCTGGCGGTACCGTCACGTTTACTGGCACGGGTGCGGGCGGCGGATTACTGAATACGTACGTCAATGCCGCCGCTGCTCCTGCGACCAATCCGACGGCGGGGCAGGCAACATTTCAGGTGATTCGCGTCCCGCAATACACTTCGGCGACGTTGGGTTCGGGGCTCCTCGCGCTCCCATGGAATGGTGCCACTGGCGGAGTTCTCGCGCTGGATGTTGATGCGCAATTAACTCTGGGCGGTACCGTGGCTCTGGATGCCGATGGCTTTCGCGGAGGGGCCGGTCGAACCCTAACCGGGCAGGCAGGGACGCTATCGACGGATTACGTCACGCTCTCGACGCAGACGACAAACGGATCAAAGGGTGAAGGAATCGCTGGAACGCAAACGTACATAGCCAATGCAACGCTAACAGGACTCACCAATACAGGGAACGAAGGTTATCCGAACGGCAGCTACGCACGCGGCGCACCGGGGAACGCAGGAGGAGGAGGCACCGATGCCGATCCCACTGCGAATGACCAGAACGATGGCGGCGGAGGCGGCGCCAACGGCGGAACGGGTGGCGTCGGTGGTTTCGGCTGGAGCAGCGCAGGTATCGTTGGCGGATTTGGCGGCGCCCCGTTCAGTGCGTCCGCGAACGCGCTCATCATGGGTGGTGGGGGCGGCGCGGGAACCACGAACAACGGCACTTTTTGGAATCCGGCCACAGACACCGGCGGCACGAGCACGGGCATTAACAGCAGCGGAGCTGCAGGTGGCGCGATTGTAATCATTCATGCGGGATCCGTGACGGGTACGGGAACGATCACTTCCAACGGGCAGGCTGGGCTGGAGACTGAAAACGACGGCGGCGGAGGAGGCGGTGCAGGCGGTACGGTCCTCGTGTTTGCAAACAGCGGTGGTCTCGCTGGGCTCACTGCGAGCGCGGTAGGAGGAAACGGCGGAGTGACGTGGCCGGAGGATCCTCCGGGCACTCCCTTTCCGGGCAATCGGCACGGACCGGGAGCAGGCGGCGGCGGTGGCGTGATTTTCACGTCATCGGCTCCGGCAAGCGCGAGCGTTCTTGGCGGCAGTCCTGGTTGGACCACTCTTGCAAATGACGCTTATGGAGCCACAGGTGGGCAGCCGGGCCTGTTTTCGTCCGGGCTGACAATCACGCAGACACCGGGGACCCAATCCGGAGCTTACTGCGCGGGAGCCGATCTCTCCGTGACAAACGCGGGTACGCCAAGCCCCGTCGTGCCGGGTAACAACATCACGTACACGCAGACAGTGACGAATAACGGGCCGTTCGATGCCGTGAACGCAGTATTCACCGAAGCGATTCCCGCGAACACGACGTTCCAATCCATCGCGATTTCCGGAGCCGGAGCGGCGGGCTGGAGCTGCACGAATCCGGGTGTTGGCAACCCCGGCGTGATTACTTGCAAAAACGCGGATGTGCCTTCCGGCGCTTCGGGAGCGGCGACGTTCACCGTTGCCGTCCAGGTAATCCCGGGAACTCCGACGGGGACGCAGATTACGGATACCGATTCTGTCACGTCGGGCACGAACGACCCGAACCTCGCGAATAATTCGGCGACGGTGCTCACGATTGTGGGCGCCGCGAATACGGCCAACCTAGCGGTCACGAATGTGGGCACTCCCAATCCAGTGCTAGCCGGCAGCACTATTACCTACACAGTGACGCTCACGAATAACGGGCCTGCCGCTGCCGCGAATCCTGTCCTCACCGACACATTTTCGTGCACTCTTCCTACTCCACCGGGCGGTCAATCCGCGTGTCTGACTGTCACGTCCACCACGCCCTTTCCAAGCGGGTGGACGTGCAATGCTCCTTCCGGTGGCCAGTTCACCTGCAACGGCCCCGCTTCGATGGCGGCCAACACTTCCGTGACGTTCACATTTGTAATGACCGTTGCCGCGGGCACAGTCTCCGGAACGATCGCTACCGACACTGCAAACGTCTCGTCGGGGACGACCGATCCGAATCCGTCGAACAACTTCGCCACGGTCACAACCGTGGTGGCGACGACTGGTCAGGCGGATTTGGCGGTCACAAAAACCGGCACGCCGAATCCCGTGCTTGCCGGCAACAAGATTACCTATACGGTGGTGGTCAGGAACAACGGGCCTGCCGCTGTCGCGAATCCTGTCCTCACCGACACATTTTCGTGCACTCTTCCTACTCCACCGGGCGGTCAATCCGCGTGTCTGACTGTCACGTCCACCACGCCCTTTCCGAGTGGCTGGACGTGCAATGCTCCTTCCGGCGGCCAGTTCACTTGCAACGGCCCCGCTTCAATGGCGGCCAACACTTCCGCGACGTTCACATTTGTAATGACCGTTGCGGCGGGAACGGTGCCTGGAACTACCGCCAACAACACGGCCTCAATTGGCCCGACGACAAATGACCCGAACCTGTCGAACAATTCCGCGTCCGCGGTGCCTTCAACCGTCACGTCGCCGAGCCAGTCCGATGTCGCCATTCTCAAGACTGCATCGCCCGAGCCGGTGAACGACGGCACCAACCTGGCCTACACGCTTCAGGTGACGAATAACGGCCCTGCAATCGCTCAAGGCGTGACCGTTACGGATACGCTGCCAAGCACGGTGACTTTCACTTCCGCTTCGATTCCGGCCTCGCAAGGAAGCTGCACTTACACCGCGGCCACGACCACCGTGAATTGCACGCTCGGATCGGTGAGCGTCGGCGGTTTGGTAATCATCACGATCAACGTGAATGCGGCGATGTTTACCGGATCGGGTTCGCTGACATCCAACACGGCGACCGTCAGTTCGACCACGAGCGATCCAAACCTGACGAACAATTCGTCGACCGCCATCTCGACGATCCAAACGTCCACGGCTGTGGATCTGACTTCATTCAAGGCGCAAACGATGCCCGGTGGCGGAATCCTGCTAGAATGGCAGACGCGCGAAGAGAGCCGGAACCTGGGATTCCACCTGTACCGTGAAGACGCGCAGGGGCGCCATCAGATTGATCCGTCGCTGATCGCCGGTTCGGCTCTGCTATTTCGCGGTGGCCAGCCGCAACACCGCGCGAAGAGCTATCAGTGGATTGACGCGCAAGGAAATTCGCAATCGGCTTACTGGATAGAGGACGTGGATCTCAACGGTACGCGCACGCTCCACGGGCCGATTTACACGGACTCTGCCACTTCGAGTTCGGCTCTGGTTGCGCAGGCGCGCACGTTGGGCCAGTTGAGTCAGACCCTTGCACTTGCGTCGGCGGCTGCACCGGTGCCCGCACAGGTCACGCGAGCGCTGACGACACCCCAGCCTCTGGTCACGCAGGTTCCAGCGAGTGAATCGGCCGCGACGCTCAATGGAGAGCCAGCGGTAAAGATATCCGTGACGACTGAGGGATGGTACCAGGTCTCACGCAATCAGCTAGTGGCAGCGGGCATGCCGGCGGGTGCTGACGCCCGCATGTTGCAGCTCTATGCAGAGGGTGTCGAACAGCCGCTCCTGATTCTCGGAAAGCAGTCCGGTGCTCTCGGTCCGAACGACAGCATTGAGTTCTACGGCACCGGCATTGACACTCCCTATTCAGGCACGCGGGTCTATTGGCTGGTACGCGGTTCGCGCGCGGGCAAGAGAATTTCGGCGGTTGCGTCACCCGGCCACGGGATGTCCAGCGACCCCAGTTTCCCGTTCACGGTTCTCTTCGAGCAGCGCACCACCTATTTTGCCGCTCTGCTGAATGGTGAAAACAACGACAACTTCTTCGGCGCTATCGTCACCTCGGATCCTGTGGATCAAACGATCACGGTCGCGCATATTGACCCGACGTCGAGCCTGCCGGTCACGATGGACGTGACGCTCCAAGGCGTGACGGACCAGCAGCCGCACAGCGTTTCAGTTGCCTTCAACGGCGCTCCCGTAGGCGAGTTGAATTTCGCGAATCTAGCCAACTTCACCAGCACCTTCGCGATCAGCAATAGCCTCCTGCAGAATGGCGCGAACATAGTGACGCTCACGGCGCTTGACGGCGATAACGACGTGAACCTCGTTCAGTCCATCGCGCTGCACTACGCGCACACCTACACAGCCGATTCGGACTGGCTGCGCGCTACGGCGTCGTCCGGCGATACCGTGCGCATCAACGGGTTCAGTAGCGGGCAGATTCAGGTGCTGGACATTACCGATCCGCTCGCGATCACGCAATTGACGGGTCCTGTCACGTCAGATGCCTCGGGCTTCGGGATCGCGCTTTCCATTCCTGGGGCGCGCGGTAGCGAACGCACACTCCTGGCTTTCTCGAACGATCAAATCTCCGCACCGGCGGGCTTGGCGTATCACGCTCCAAATTCCCTGGACCGGGCACAATCGGGCGCGGACCTCGTCGTCATCGCCTACCCCGATTTCGCCGCGAGCGTTGCGCCTCTGGTGAAACTCCACGAGACGAAGGGCGATTCAGTCTCGGTGGTGACGACCGACCAAATATTTGACGCTTTCAACTACGGGGAGCGCAGCCCATTTGCGCTGCAGAGTTATTTGCAGCTCGCGGCAACAAGCTGGCGCACCCATCCGCAGGCGGTTCTGCTGGTGGGCGGAGCGTCGTTCGACCCGCGAAATTATCTCGGGTTTGGCGACACCGATTTTGTTCCGTCGCGGATGATCGAAACGGCCGCATTCAAAACCGCGTCCGACGACTGGTTCACCGATTTCAAGCAGACGGGCTTTGCGACCATACCAACCGGGCGATTGCCCGTTAACACGCCCGCTCAAGCGGCACTGGTCGTATCCAAGATTGTGGGCTACGAGAGCGGAGGTGGCGCCGGCAACTGGAATCAGCAGGCCGTGGTAATTGCAGACCAGAATATCGGGGCCGACTTCACGACAGCTGCGAATGCCGCCGCTGTGGACCTGCCTGCGTCTCTCACGGCGACGAAGATTCTCGCCGATGGCCAGGATCCCACCGCAATCACGCAGCAGATCCTCGCAGCGCTGAACAGCGGAGCGCTGGTGGTGAACTATCTCGGCCACGGATCGGAAGAGCAGTGGTCGTTCGAGGATCTCTTGGATGATACTTCGGCCACGAGTCTCACCAATGGCGACCGCTTGCCCGTCTATCTGCTCATGGATTGCCTGAACGGATATTTTCAGGATGTTTACGACACCACGCTTTCCACGTCGCTCATGGTAGCGCCGAACGGAGGCGCGGTGGCAGTCTGGGCCTCGTCGGGTTTCACGAACGCTCCCCCTCAGGCGACGATGGATCAGGCGTTGCTGGGCGAATGGAAGGCCAATCCGACTCTGCCGATCGGCAAAGCGATTCTGGCCGCCAAACTGGGAATTGTGGACGTGGACGTCCGCCGCACATGGAATCTATTTGGCGATCCGATGATGCAGTTGCAGTTCTCGCCTGTCGCGGCGACTCGTCCGTCACTACCGCACAGGACTACGCACGAGAAGCTGTCTCCATAGACTGCGCTCCGCCGAAATGCCTTGAGCAGAACGCAACACGATGTCTAGTATCGCCGTCATGCTTCCTCGAATGTTGATATTGGCCTCGGGGAGTGGCATCTTGAGGAACGATGGCATCGCAAGCGCACCGATCCGGCAATTCTTTCACCCGCACCCTCGTCATCAAGACCTCGCGTCGCACTGAACTCAAGAACGTAACCGCTGAAATCGAAATGGCCGTCCGTGAGTCCGGCTGCGCCGACGGCGTGTGTCATCTGTATGTTCCGCACACGACCGCTGGGGTGCTCGTGAACGAAGGCGACGATCCGGCCGTCGCACGCGACATCGAGGCGGCGCTCGACCAAATGGTCCCGCGCTCCGCTGGCTATACCCACGCAGAAGGCAATGCCGACTCGCACATCAAGACCGCGCTGATTGGTACGTCGGCGACGGTGTGGATAGAAGGAAACCGGCTTACGCTTGGCCGCTGGCAGGCAGTGTTTTTCGCCGAATTCGATGGTCCCCGCACGCGCGAACTGCGCATCAAGATTGTCCCCGATCGCGTCTCCTAAGTTCTGCGCGGAAGAAGCGGCTGCTTCAGCTCAGCCTAGCGTACAATTCTTCCTGGCATGTCCTTCCGATCCGGATTCGTGGCAATTGTGGGCCGCCCAAACGCCGGCAAGTCCACGCTCGTGAACACGCTCGTGGGCCGAAAGGTCGCGATCGTTTCGCCGAAGCCTCAAACCACGCGAAATCGCATCCAGGGCATAGTAAATCGCGACGACGCGCAAATCGTTCTGATTGATACCCCCGGCATTCACCAGGCGAAGAATGTTCTCAGCCGCCAGATGATGGATGAGGCGCAGCACGCGCTCGAAGGCGTGGACGTGCTATCGCTGATTGTGGATGCCTCCGCGGAATTCGGCGCGGGAGACCAGTTCTCGCTCGAGTGGGTGCGGCGTTTTCGCGGGCCGATTTTCTTGCTGCTTAACAAAGTGGACCGCGTCCGCAAGCAACTGCTACTTCCGTTGATCGAGCGCTATACCGGGCTGTACGATTTCGCGGAAGTTTTTCCCCTATCTGCGCTGACGGGTGAAGGCTGTCCGGCACTTGTGGATGCGTGGCTTGCGCGGCTGCCCGAATCACCTCCTTATTTTCCGCCGGACCAGTTCACCGACCAGCCGGAGCGATTTCTGGCCGCCGAGTTGATTCGCGAGAAGGCTATCATGGCGACGCGCGAGGAAGTGCCGCACGCTATCGCCGTGCTTGTGGACAGTTTCGAGGAAAAGAAGGCGCTGGTGAAGATTCGCGCGACGCTTTACGTGGAGCGCGAGGGGCAGAAGGGAATTCTGATCGGCAAGGGCGGCGAGACCATGAAGAAAATCGGCACGCAGGCGCGCAAAGATATCGAATCCATTCTCGGCGCCCACATTTTTCTGGAGCTTTTCGTCAAGGTCCAGCCCAATTGGCGGCAGAACGCCGTGCTCGTCCGCCAGCTTGATTGGCATCGCCAGCTGGAAGCACTCGGCGAAATGCAAAGCGAACAGACGGAGCTTTAGGGGGTCACGACATCGAGATCGTGGGCAACCACGACCTTGCCGCCATATCCTTTCTTCAGTGCTTCAATCAGGTCCGCCTCTGTTGTGTTACCCATAAACATAAGGTGTGTCATCGCGAGCGCTTTGGCATGCGCACGCGTGGCAATGTCGGCGAGTTCGGGGGCCGACGTATGAAACGCGGCCATGTAGCGAACCCAGTTTTCCGGCGGATGCAAGGCGCTCGCGGGAGTGCCGATATAGACTTCGTGGATCAGCAGGTCGCATCCGTTGCAGGCCTGCACCACGCTTTCCGCGGGAGCCGTGTCTCCGGAATACACAATGCTCTTGCCGCCCGCATCGAATCGGTACCCAAGAGCGAGCGGCCAGCTGCCATGGTGCACAGCAAATGCAGTCACCTCGACATTCGCGTCCCGAAATATGACTCCCGGCTTTACTTCGTGCGAATTCACTTTATATCCGGTGAAGTTGCCGTGCTCCAGTCCGGTCGTACGAACGTGAATGTCTTCCTGGTATGCCTTGAGAATGTTTTCCGCCATCGCCGAGATTCCCGGCGGACCAAACAATTCAAGTGGATTTGTCCGCCCCAGCACCCAGGGGGTCAGAATCAAGTCGGGCAATCCGAGCGTGTGATCCGAGTGAAGATGAGAAACAAATGCTATGTCCAGGCCCTGCGGATTCAGCGCCCGGATTCCTTTGGCATATGCTGCGTTTGCCTGCCGTACCACTCCGACGCCGACATCTACCAGATAAGCTTTGTCGCCGGCGATCACCGCCAGGCTTGGCCCCTGACGATCGGGCGTAGGGCCGGGAGTGCCCGTTCCGAGGAAAACGACGAAGGGCGTCTTCGGTGCCTCGACCGATGCGCCACCCTGTCTCTTGGCCGTAAGAAGTCACCGATGAATAGAACGCTCAGGACGAGCGCGATGCCCAGCCACCACTTTCGCATTGATGACCTTCCCGGTTGCATTACGAGGCTTTCGAGGGGGCGATTCCGAGCGGATCGCATCTTGCGATATAGGTGGCTGCGCTCGAGGCCGAGTGCTGCGGCGGCCTTGGTCATGTTCCACCGATTCTCCTCGAGTTTGCGGAGGACGAATTCCCGCTCGTAGGCCGAACGCGCCTCGTGCAGGCTTTCGTAAGGTTTTTGCGGGCTCTTCGACGCGCCACGAAACAGCTCGGGCGGCAAATGGTGCGGCTCGATTCGCGGCGACGGGCAGATGATCACCAGCCTCTCAACCAAATTTCGCAATTCGCGCACATTGCCGGGCCATGGATACATCAGCAGCACTTCCATCGCGGGCGCTGTGAATTCCTTGGGCTTCTTTCCATAGGCTTCGCAGAATTCCTTCAGAAAGTGCGCTGCGATTATGGGAATGTCTTCGGTTCGTTCGCGCAGAGCGGGCACGTAGAAGGGAATCACGTTGAGCCGGTAGAAAAGATCTTCGCGAAAGGCGTTGCGGCCGATCTCCTCCTCGAGTTTCTTGTTCGTGGCCGCGATCACGCGAACGTCCACCGTTACCGGCAGATTCGACCCGAGTGGCTCCACGCGCTGCTCTTCCAGCACACGCAGCACCTTCGATTGTGTCTTCAGGCTCATGTCGCCGACTTCATCGAGGAAGAGCGTTCCGCCATCGGCCTTCTGAAATTTTCCGACCTTGTCTTCGCTGGCGCCTGTAAAACTGCCCTTGCGATGGCCGAACATTTCCGATTCGATCAGCTCCTCCGGAATCGCCGCGCAGTTGACCTCGACAAAAGGTTTTTCGTTGCGCTGGCTGCTGGCATGGAGCGCTCGCGCAACCAGTTCCTTGCCGGTGCCGCTTTCACCGTAGATCAGGACGCGCCCCGTGGTTGGCGCCGTGAGAGCGATCTGCTGGCGCAGCGCTTTCATCGGGACGCTTCCGCCCAGAATCTGGTGCCGTTCCTCAAGCTCGGCGCGCAGGCGGCGATTCTCATCTTCCAGGCGCACGTATTCCAGCGCGTTTCTGGTAACGACCACAATTTTTTCGAGCGAAAGCGGCTTTTCGACGAAATCGAATGCGCCAAGTTTTGTGGCCCGCACCGCGCCTTCGATATTTCCGTGTCCCGAGATCATCACCACGACCGGTGCGCCGTCCTGCGCTTGAATGCGTTCGAGCGTTTCGAGGCCGTCCATCCGGGGAAGCCAGATGTCGAGAAGGATCAGGTCGAACGTGTGCCGCTCGATCTGCGCAAGGCATTCCTCCCCGGAAGCCACGGTAGCTACTTCGTAGCCTTCGTCGCGCAGGATGGCCCCGAGCGACTCGCGGATCCCGTCTTCATCGTCAACGATGAGTATGCTGGCCATAATTTCGCTAGTGTCCTCAGCTTGCTTGTGTGGAGACGCCGACTTCAGCGGCGGGGAACCGGATCAAAAACCGCGCGCCGGCCGGCATGTTGTCTTCGACGCGAATCGTGCCATTGTGCTCGGCGATGATGCGACTGGCAATCGCGAGGCCCAGGCCTGTGCCGCGTCCCTTCGTTGAAAAGTGCGGCAAAAATAGTTTTTCCTTGTCCTCGGGGGAGATTCCGTGGCCACTGTCAGAGACCTCGATGACCACAGCATCTCCGTCGCTTTCCGTGCGCGTGGACACTCGTAACCGGCGAATTGCCGCGCCTTCCATGGATTCCGCCGCGTTATCTATAAGGTTCGCTACGACCTGGCGAATCAGTTCCGGATCGGCTTTCACGGACGGCAGCGAACCCGCAAGGTCGGTAGAGACCATGATGCCGTCGAGCCGTCCCTGAAAAAGCTCCAGCGCGCTTGCGACGATGGAGTTCACGTCCGCCTGCGCAAGCCGCGCAGCCGGGAATCGCGCAAACTGCGAGAATTCATCCACCAGAGATTCCAGCGTCTGTACTTCGCGCTCAATCAGCCCAGCGCACTCGGCAGAAAGCTTCTCAAATTCAGTGCGCTGCGCTGCAGGGTTCGCCGTGGCCGAACGATCCAGATACCGCAGCAATCGCTGAGCCGAAAGCTGGATCGGCGTCAGCGGATTCTTGATTTCGTGCGCGATCCTTTGCGCCACTTCCTGCCAGGCGGCCGCCTTTTGGGCCCGCAGCAGGTCCGTCAGGTCGTCGATTACGACGATGAAGCCGGGATTGGACCGCCGTGGGCCGAGCGATGTGACGGTCACTGCCGTCCGCACCAGCCTGCCGGCCGTGGCGATTTCAATTTCACTCGATGCCGCGCCCATCCGCAGAGATCGCCTCATCAGGTGCAGCACGGCGCGCGCCGCCTCCTCGCCCACCAGTTCCGGCAGCGTATGCGCTTCACGCGCGGAATCCCCTAAGATCGTAACTACTGCGGTATTCACACGGGCCACATCTCCGGACGCGTCCAGCGATACAACTCCCGTCGGAATATTTTCGAGAATCGCTTCCATCAGCTTCCGCCGGCGCTCGCGTTCTTCGATCGCCTGCTCCAGGCTCTGCGTGAATTCGTTGATCTGCCGCCGTCCTTCGCCGAGCTGCTCGGTCATGCGGTTGAAGGAACGCACCAGTGTGCCAAGCTCGTCCTGCGCCTGCACCTCGATGTGATGGTCGAAATTGCCGCGCGAAATTTCGCGTGTTGCCTCGGCGAGCGCTTGAATCGGCACCGTCACCTGTTTGGAGAGAAAGAGCGCCACCCAGGTTGTCGTGAATAGCAGAAGCAGCGTGACGAGCATGAGGGCCAGCAGAATTTCGCGCTTGTACGCGCGAAGATGCTGCTTCTGCTGCTGGTAGATATCGGTTTGCGATTCGATGTCCGCGTATCGCTCGGAAAAGTCGCTGGGCAAATGACGGGCGACGTAGAGCGTCCCATCCTTCAAGGGAGCGCTGCCCGCAAGGTAAAGCTCTCCATTCACTTTCCAGACACGCGCCCCGCTGCGAGTCGTCTGCACGGATTCGGGCGAGATTGTTACCGGAGCCGCGTGTCCGCTTCCTCGCGCGGTCGTGTCCGCGCCCGGCGGCTTGGTGAAGTCCCGACTCGAAACCACCTTTCCGCTCGCATCTGCTATCCACGAAATATCGATTGAATGGTAGCGGCCGAGAAAATCTTCATCGGGTGCTCCGTGAAGCGCGGCCTCGACGGCTAGCTTATTCAAACGGTCGAACTCAGTAGTTTCAAAATGAGTAAGAAGAATCTGGCTTTGCTCGTTGGCGACTTCGAGCGGGTGCGGGAACCAGTTGTTCAACGTCCGGTTCACAAGAGCGTAGCTGAAGAAAAACAAGAATACGATGGGCAGGAGCGATACTCCCATCGCACCGAATACCATCTTAACCTTGAAGCGCGAGCCCATCTGCCCGCTGAGCCTTTCGGCCCCGAGGCGTACCAGGCTGCGCGTCAGGATCAGCGAGAAGACCAGCAGCGCCGCGACGATTAAAGTGGAGAGCGCAAAAAAAACGACGAACGTGTTTCCTTGCTGTGGGCGCAGCGGAATATTGAGAGAGCCGAGCGTGAAAACGGCCGCTGCGAGCAGCACTACGACGACCCCGCCAATCGCCATCCAAAGGTCGCTCTTGCGTCGCCGCTTCACCCTAACGGCCCTCCTCGAGGTAGCGTCCGAGCGGGCACTCTCCGCAGAGGGGATCGTGCGTGCGGCAGAAGTTTTTTCCGGTGTTCACGATGAGGGCGTGAAACTCATTGAATCGTTTCACGTCTCCCGGAAAATCTCGCTCGAACATCCAGCGAACATCTTCATATTTGGCTTTTTCGTGGATCCATCCGTGACGGGCGAGCATGCGCTTCGTGTACGCATCTACGACGAACACCGGATGATCGCCCGCGTACAACAAGATGGAATCGGCAGTTTCCGGTCCGATGCCGAATACCCCTAGCAGTTTCTCGCGCAGCACGATGGTGGGAGTCTCGAACATCCTCTTAAGCGAGCCGCCGTATTCATTGCGCAGGAAGATGCAAAACGCCTTGAGCTTCCGAGCCTTCTGCCTGAAGTATCCCGATGACCGAACCATTCGCTCCAGACGTCGCACGGGCGCTTTCTCGATTGCCACGGGCGAGAGCAGGTCCGCGCTCCGCAGATTCGAGATAGCGCGCTCCACGCTGGTCCAGGAAGTGTTCTGGGTCAGGATTGCGCCGACGATTACCTCGAATTGGGTCTTGCCCGGCCACCAGTGCTGCGGGCCAAACGCCGTGAACAGGGAATTATAGTATTCGTCCAATGGTGGCTGACCGCTTAGCGCCGGCCGGAGATCAGGCATCTTTCGAACCGCTTGCGACCGCCGCTCCCGGATTGGCACCCATCGGTTGCGGCGCCCGCTTGGGTTCAATCGGTCTTAAGGTGGGTTTTCGCATGGAGGCCACACGATAACCACGGCGATGCACAATGTCAAGCCCCGGTGTTGTAGTTAAGCCACAGTATTGTGGTATACCGTCCGCAGGCCGGATTCGCGCCGAAAAAGGTGTGTTTCAGCCGTTTTTGCGCTCAAACTCACGCATAAAGCGAGCTAACGCTTCCACCGCCTCGTAGGTAACTGCATTGTACAGTGACGTGCGCATGCCGCCGACTGAGCGGTGCCCTTTGACTCCGACAATGCCAGAGGCTTCTGCCTCCTTCACAAACTTCGCCTCAACGGCTTCGTCACCGCCCGCCACGCGGAAGACGACGTTCATCTTCGATCGTGATTCCCGCTCTATGGGGCACCTGTAATAACTGCTCGAATCGATTGTGTCGTAGAGCAGCTTCGCCTTGGCTGCATTGCGTTTCTCGATCGCTGGGACGCCGCCCTCCGCCTCGAGCCATTTGAGAACGAGACCAACCGTGTAAATGGCGAATGTCGAAGGCGTGTGATAAAGCGAGCGTTCCTTGATCTGCGTCCGATACTGGAGAATCCTGGCAATCTTGTCGTTCGCGGCGTCGGCCAGATCGCGTCGGATGATCACAATCGTCGCTCCCGCCTGACCCAAATTCTTTTGGGCGCCCGCAAAAATCAGGCCAAACTTCCGTACATCCACCGGTTTGGACGCTATGTCGGATGACATATCGGCGACCAGCGGCACTCCGCCCGTGGCGGGTATGTAGTCCCACTGCGTGCCCTCAATCGTGTTGTTGGTGCACATAGCCACATACGAGGCATCGGGCGCTAGTGTGATCTCTTTACCGCGCGGCACGCGTGTAAATTTCTCCGGCTCGGTTGAAGCTGCAAGGCGGTACTGCGCGATTTTCTTCAGCTCCTCGATAGCCTTCGCGGTCCATGAGCCAGTGTGCAGCACGTCCACGGGCTTTCCTGCCTGATACAGATTCATGGGCACCATTGCGAACTGGAGGCTGCCGCCGCCTTGCAGGAAAGTCACGGCGTATTCGTCCGGAATCGCCAGGACACGGCGCAGCGCCCGCTCTGCGTTGTCGCTGATGGCCTCAAACTCGGGCGATCGGTGGCTCATCTCCATAACGGACATGCCGGTGCCACCATAATCGAGCAGTTCTTCCCGCATGCGTTCGAGCACGGGAAGCGGCAGCGCCCCCGGTCCCGCGTTGAAATTGAAGGCTCGCTTCGTCCCGCGTTCAGAAGTTGTCAGATGGTCCACAAAAAGGATCCTTGGCGTGAAGTTTTCGTCTCTCCGGGTATCCGTTTAGCATTCCGGCACGTCTAGAGTACCAGAAGTTCGCGGGCGCCGGGTGCGCTCCGCGACGCCCATCCAGGGATGAAATAGGGGCTATTAAACGTTATAGTAGTTGCACGAACCGCCACAGGCGGAGTACTCGACACGAGGAGAACCCCGAAATGAAGAATTCACGACGCGCGGCACTACGCACACTCCCATACTTGTTTCTTGCGGTTGCACTGGTCGTAATGGCCTATCCGGCGATTCACGCCCCCGCGATTCACGCGGATGACCAGGCGCTGCCAACAGTGGGCAGCATGGCTCCTGATTTCACCCTGAACTCACAGGAAGGCACGGCGATCAGCCTCCACAGTTTCCGCGGCAAGTGGGTCGTGCTGTATTTCTACCCCAAAGATCAGACGCCTGGCTGCACGATTGAAGCGCACGGCTTCCAACGCGATCAGGCAAAGTATGACGCGATCAACGCCGTCATCGTGGGCGTGAGCGTGGATACCGTCGAATCGCACAAGGAGTGGTGCGCGAAGGATGGCATGGCATTCAAGATGCTATCCGACGCAGACAAGAAGGTCGTCGCATTGTATGGCTCGACGATGACCATCCCCCAGGCGCCACAGCTCGGCACACTTGCGGCGCGGAACACCTTCCTCATCGATCCCAGCGGCAAGATCGTGAAGGAGTTCATCAAGGTCAATCCGACTGGCCACAGCGAGGAAGTCCTCGCGGCGCTCGCCGATCTGCAGAAGGACGCGAAGTAGCGCGATAGGCACGAGCCGTGGTATCTATGGGGCAGGCAGGTCTTTCCAGGCTTTGCCTGCCCTAGTTCGTTGACGGGATCGCCACGACTGTGACTGCGCGGCAGGACGAATTTGAGCGGATCGCGATGCCACACTCCAGGAGCTTGCTCCGGGTGGCACGGCGGCTTGCGTTCGATCCGGCGGCGGCCGAGGATCTCGTTCAGGAAACTTTTTTTCGGGCGTGGCGGAGTTTCGATCAGTTTCAGCCCGGCACCAACATGCGGGCCTGGCTTTTTCGGATCCTGTTCAACGCGTTTTACGCCCAGGGGCGGCAGAAAAGCGCCGGGCCGGTTCTGGTTTCGCTCGATGCTCCGGGCCACGAGACGGAGCCGCAGTCTCAGGCGAAGACGTCACTCGTGGAAGTTGCGGAGATTTCGAATGCCCTTGAGGAGCTGTCGTCTGAACATCGGACGGTACTCTTGCTGGCCATCGTCGAGGGTTTTACGTGCCGGGAGATGGCGGAGATTTTGTCGCTCCCTATCGGCACGGTGATGTCGCGGCTCAGCCGCGGACGGCAGGCGCTGCGTGAACGTCTCGCGCCTGCGGCACCTAAGGTTTGGGAGGCGCGAGCTGCTGCAGGGCGCGCCCGGAAAGAAATGTGATGAATTGTTCTGACATAGCTGAACTCGCGCCGCTGTATGTCGCCGGCGACCTCGATGCCGAGGGCGCTGCCGAGTTCGACGCGCATTTGAAGACCTGCCCTGCGTGCATGGCGGAGCTCGAAACGCAGGCACGTCTCGATGCCCGTTTCCGCGAGGCCCTTCTTGCCGACGATGTAGACGTGGCGCGCGTTAATCGCCGTATTCGCGAGCTAATCGCGGCCGGCTCCTCGGGGACTGTAGCGCTTCCGCTGCGGCCGAAATCTGGCCGCTTGATGACCGCAGCGATGGGTATCGCCGCAGCCTTTCTGCTCGTCGCGGCGGGATATCTGTTGATGCCGGTTCACGTCGCGCGCGTCTATGCCGATGCCGCCACGGATCATCAGCTGGAAGTGGTCCAGCATCGGCCACGTCCCTGGACGACCGATCGCGCGCAAATCGCTGTGCTTGCCGCGGAGCAGGGGATTCAAGTCTCCGTGCCCATTGAATTGGCCTCGAACTACCACCTGGAGCGCGCAAAAGTGTGCCCGTTGGATGGTCACCTCTACCTTCACTTGGTCTATTCCGACGACACGCGGGAATTTTCGTTGTTTCTGAGACCGCGAGACGGGCAGCATTTGACCGGCGCGATACGGGGATTCGCAAACGGCAGATTTCTACGCGATTCGAGCGCCGGGAGCGAACACGTTTCTTCGTTTGAGACCACTCACTTGACGGCTATGGTTGCCACCGACGAACCCTCTGACGCCGCGCTGCTATTTGCCAAGGCCGCTTCGGCCGCACTTCGGGATTGAACTTCTATTTGCTTCCTGCACGCTGCCTTGAACTTTTGTCACCCAACCATTAGACTGAATGGCTTGCAGTTGTGTCGCGGAGTCATACGGAATGCTTCTATCGCGGGATTATGTCGGCTACATGGCGAAAGAGATCGTAAAACGCCTGGTGGCCGCCAAGATGATCGAAACAAAGGACGTTGAAAACGTCTCGCAGCAGGTCCGCCAGGTTATGGCTGAAGAGGTAACGATCGAAGATCGCCTGAACGAAGAAGCTCGCGAAATCCTCGCCAAGTACTCCGACGAGATGCGCCGCACCGGCGCGTCGTATCAGGAAATGTTCAAGAAAATAAAGAGCCAGCTCGCCAGGGAAAGGAAACTCATCCTCCGCTAAGGAGGCCGCTCACATGCGACTGAGCCGCGAAAAAACCGTCCGCCTGTCTCACCGAGTCATCGACTTTCTGGTGTCCAATCCCGGCGTGGACTTTGTCGAGGATCGCGATACGATCCGCACGGAGATCGTCAACATCATCACCGCACTCCTAAAGGTCGAGGAACAAGTGGACACTGAAGTCCGCGCAAAGATCTCTTCGCAAAAGAAGGAAATCCTCGAAGGCAGCGAGGAATGGGACATTCTATACCGCAAGTATTATGCTGAAGGCCTCAAGCGTCTCGGCGTCGCCGAAGTCCACACCCACTAAAAAAGGCGCCCAGCTGTAAGCCGGGCGCCCGATCTTGCGAACTCCAAACTCTCATCCGTTGACTGGCTCTTGCTACTGTTGTGGCTGCTGTTGATCCGGATCGTCCGTGCGATGCTTTAGCGTCGGCCGGTCGCTATCATCCGTCGAAGTTGAATCGGGCGTTGACGTCGTGCTGCCGCCAGTCGAAGTGCTGTTGGGATCATTGGGAGACGTACTGCCGCCCTTGTTTTGCGTGGTGCGCTTGCGCAGAGTCGGCTTGTTCGGATTGTTGTCCTTCACTTTAATATTTGCCTCGATCATCTGCAGGCGCGCCTTCACGGTATCGAATTCGGAAGTCGTGACGATGTACTGATCTCGTGCGGGCAAAATCGTCGCGATCTCCTTCTGAATCGCTTCAATGCGATCCGGGGTCGGCGGGTGCGTCGAGAAAACCTTGGGGATGGTCCCGGGCTGCTTCTTTTCGTCCGCCTGCACTTTCTCAAAGAAGGACACGAAGGAGTTCGGGTCGTAGCCAGCCTTGTACATGTACTGCAAACCCAGATAGTCGGCTTCGGCTTCGTCTCCGCGCGAGAACTTCAAAAACGTGAGTGGGATCGCAAAGTTCATACCCTGATAAATAGCGTAACCGGCCCAGCTATAGGGAATAAAGATCATGGCCGGAATGGACGCGAGCTGCACGATGGTGCTCTTCGTCTCTTCCCGTGTTCCATGCCGCGCGCATACGTGGGCGATTTCATGCGCCATCACTCCCGCGAGTTCCGATTCCTCATCCGCGTGCAGGATCAGGCCGCTATTCACGTAGAAAAATCCGCCCGGAAGCGCGAACGCGTTGACGACGTCCGAATCAATAACCTTGATCGTGAACGGCACTTGCGCGTCGGAGTTCCGAACCAGGTTTTGCCCCACGCGATTCACGTATTCGTTGATCACCGGATCGTTGATGAATTTTGCGCTCTTTTCGACTTCCTGGGATAGCTGCTTGCCGATGGCGATGTCGTGCTCGAGCGAATACATTTCGGGCCCGTGCCCGACTTTGCGGTTCCCGATGGCGTCCACGTCCGCTTCGCTGCCGGATTTCACGTTCGGGCTGCTCTGTTGCGTCACTGCGGGCGGCGGCGCTGGCGTGGCCGGAGTTTGCGTGACCGGCGCCTGTGTGGGCGCAGTCGGTGCCGGAGGAGTCTGCGGCGCTGGCGTCTGTGCTGACGGAGTCTGCGCGGTCGGTGACGGTGTTTGCTGAGTCTGTGGGGCGCCGACGGCGGGAAACGTCACGAGCGAAGCCACAACGAGTGTTGCCATCCATTGGGCCGCGAAAGATTTCCTCATCGATGCCTCCGGAAGGAACCTGGCCGCATTATACACCCCTCAAGGCTGGTTCTTTCACGCTGCCCGGTTGGATGGTGCAACTCGCAATTTGGTTTCTTTGTCGCTTCTCATGAACAGGGCGGCGATTAGCGGTCACCCTAGTAGCTAGGGCTAGAGCTGATCAGCCTTCGCGAAGCTGCTGCTTGAGCCGCTCGAGGTCGTCCCGAAGCTTGGCGACCCGGCTTGCCACCGACAGTTCGTAGGCGAAGAAAACGGCCCAGACGGCCATCCACGCAGCCAGGAGGAAATGGAAGTTTCTCAAGTTAACCCCTTTGTAAAGACGGTGTTTGAGCCGGCGCCGCGCGCATCCGCGGAGAGTTGAAGCTCATCCAGTTCGTGCCGCAGGCGCTCCAGTCGGTAGCGATCAATGAGCACGAGGACCATCATCGCCATGACGGCGATGATGCAGACCACCAGAACTTTCCCCATGGTGGGATCCAGTCCTGAGTTCTCTCCGCCGAAAATTACGGGTGACGGGTGCTGCGTGCGCCAGAGACGGTTGGAGGCATAGACAAGCGGCGCATCGAGGAAAGCGAATATGCCGAAAATCGCCGATAGGGAAGCGCGGCGCTGAGGCTCTTCGATCAACCCGCGCAGCAGCAGGTAGCAGATGTACAGAATCCAAAGGATAAACGCGGTCGTCAGGCGGGCGTCCCATGTCCACCAGATGCCCCACGCGGGTCGGCCCCAGAGCACGCCGGTGATCAGTCCTGCCGTGCAGGAGACGACGCCCACTTCCACGCTGGCGACGCCGAGCCAGTCCCATCGCGGCTTGCGCGTGACCAACCACGCAATGTTCGCGATGAATGCCAGCGAAAGCGCCGTAAACATCGCCATCCAGCTCGCCAGATGGAAGTAAAACACGCGCTGGATCTCGTGCATCGTGCTCTCGTCGGGCGCGATGAAAAGCGCCGCATAGCCCGCAAAGAAAATCAGCGCGGCGACTACGGCCGTGATGGCGCTGCGTCCTTTCATCGGCTCAAGCTCACTTCATTCCTCCAACAGAAAATCGCAAAGCAGCCACGAAGCAGTCAGAAACACGATATCAAATCCACCAAGGAATGCGAGCCACGCGCGGTCGAGCGAAGGCTGTTCGGCGAAAAGAGAGGCCGTGGCTTCCACAGCGGCAATCAAAAGCGGAGCGAGAATCGGCAGCAGCAGGAGCGGCAGCAGCAATTCGCGCATGCGCGCGTGCGCGGCCACGGCTGAAAACACCGTCCCGGTGACGACCAGCCCGATCGTGCCAAGTGCTAGGACCAACGCCAGCCGGCCCACAATACTTCCTATAGAAATGTTGTAGAGAACCGCGAACACCGGGACGAGAATCGCCTCGGAGATCGCCATGAAGATGAAATTCGCTGCCATCTTCCCCATTAGGATCGCGAACGGCGAAACGGGAGCCATGCGCAGGGCATCGAGCGTCTGGTTCGATTGCTCGCGCGCGAACGATGGATTGACCATCAACGACCCGGCGAAGAGAAACGCAATCCAGAGCAGGCCGGGACCGAAGCGGCGGGAATCGGCGGCCGTGGGATCGAACGCAAAGCTGAAAAGAACCACGACCACCAGCGCGAAGACGACCGTGGTGCTCAATAGTTCGCGCGCGCGGAACTCCATTCGGAGTTCCTTGGTCAGCACAATAGCGGCGGCGCGGGCGGTGGTCATATCAGGCCTCGGAGCGAAGCTCGGCGAGAAGCGGCCGCGGGTTGCCGCCCGATCCGCTGTCGCGCTCGACTCGGCCTCCCGCGAGCGAAACGGCACGCGTGGCCAGATCTAGCGATTCGTTGCGCGCGTGGGTGCTCATAACCACGGTTGTGCCGTTATCGCGTAGCCGTGCGAGCGTCTCGCCCAGCCACGCGAGGCCCTGGCGGTCAAGTCCGGCGGCGGGTTCGTCTAAGAGCAGCAAGCGCGGATCGTGCAGCAAGGCGCGCGCGATTGCCAGCCGCTGCCGCATGCCGCGCGAAAACGTGCGCACGATGCTTCCGGCGCGCGAGACTAGGCCGCAGGACTCCAGGGCTCGCGTAACCCGGGTGGGAATGCCGTCGAGGTCATAAAGCTGCGCGAAGAAAGTCAGATTTTCTGCCGCTGTCAGTTCATCGTAGAGCAATGTATTGTGGGCGACCATCCCGATCGATGGCCTCGGATCACCATAAACGACTTCAGTTTGCTGTCTCGTGGGTCCGTCAAGGACGCGCGAGATGCCTCGAAAAGCGATCCTGCCGTTCGTAGGGGCCACCAGAAGCGCGGCGATGCGCAGCAGCGTTGTCTTGCCCGCGCCATTAGGGCCGAGCAGCGCGACGAATTCGCCGGGAAGAATTTCGAGCGAGACGCCCCTGAGAGCGAGGAGCGAACCAAAGCGCTTTTCGACTCGATCGAAGGAAATTCCCAGGCTCGCGGCAGAAGCGGTGGAAGCGGTTCGTATCGAGGAATGCGACGGCACCGGCGTGGACAAGGTACCGGACAAATCCGTCAGCCTTTCACCAGATCGCGCAGGGCTTTCTGAACGCGATCGCGTTCGCGAGCGTAGTCCGCTTCAGTGATAGTTCCTGCCTCGCGCCGCAACTCGAGGCGGAACAGAATATCCTTTAGCTCGTCGAGGCTGCCGCGAACTTCGCGGTCGAGTTCGGCGGAAGCGCTCGCGGCATCCGAACTGCCGGGCGCGGGCTGCTGCAATCCTGCCGGGCGTGCCGGATACGGCGCAACCGCCGGAATAACTCCAGAAGCGCCGTCAGCGGAAACTGCCATTTGAGGCTGGCGCAACACGAAAACCAAGCCAAGCAGGAACAGTGCGACGAAGCCGCCGACAATAATCCATTTCAGGCTGTCGATTCGAGCGGGTAGCGTCGTGACGCTCGCCATGGGAACACCGTTGCCGGTCTCAATGCGCGAATTGACCGATGGATTCTGAGTGTCGTCCGCTGGTGCATTGCCCGCTGCGGCGCCGTCCTGCGTGGGAGCCGGCGGTGGCGCCGTGCCGGAGATCGAAACCGATACGGGCGTATTCGCAGCGACGGAATCGCGGGTGTACGCGCTGAATCCCTGCGCCTGGCCCGAGGCCAAAAATCCGCCGCCCGAGACCTGTACGGATGGCGGCGCGAAAAGCCCAAGGTGTTCGACCGGATACCGAGACGCAAAGTGTAGGTTTGCCTGATTGCCGGGGTAGGGAACCTTGTACGACAGGCTCACCTGACTGTCGCCCGGTCGAAAGGGAAACGCAATCGCCTGCTGATTCTGTCCCTTGTCCATGGGGCTTTGCACCACAGGCATGCCGGAGGAACCGACCGCGGAAATATTGCTGAGTTGTGCTCCCTCGGGCAGCGAGAAAATGAAAGAGCCATCCGCGCGATAGTAGGCGAGCGGCGGGTTTGTCTTATTCGAGATGTTGTATTCCTCGGTGACGGTCAAATCCGAACCATTCGGCTGAAAGATGATCGCGTGGACCGTGACCGCGAATGCGCTGGGTTTGTCGGTTGGCTCGAATACCTCGACGTCCACGGTCGTCTTGTCCGGCGTGGCGGGCTCGTGATAGTTCACGCCGCGGTACACCGCGCGGATAAGCATTGGTCCGGCGCCCAGCCCCGGATGGTCGAAGCGATAATGGCCCGCCGCATCGGTCTTAGTGTTCGCGACCGGCTGCATCGTTCCCTGAAGCTGAATCAGAATCATTTCCACGCCGGCAGCGGGTTTTCCGGTGGTGCCGTTCGTGACCGTGCCCGTAACCGTCCCGGCGAAAACGGGGCACGCGAGAAAAAGTAAGAACAAGGAAGCCGTAACCAGCGACGCGAGGCTACGGAGTTTCATGAGCGCCGGCCTTTTTCAGACGCAGCCTGTCGCGTGGCAGGGGTCGGGGCGCCGCCGGTTAATATGTCCATGTCCGCGAGCACCCGCGCAGCCTCAATTTCGAGCGACTGCTTGATTTCGTCGTAATCCGCTTCGGAAAATTTTCCGGCGCGATGCTCGAAACGCAAATCGCGCAGGTTTTCGTAAATCGCATCGCGGCGCTCCATCAACTGATCGAGCCTAGTACGATGCGGTGCGTCATCGGAGGCTTCGGGCCGCACGCCGAAGACGAAAATCATGGTTGCGAGCGCCAGCAACACGCAGGCGACGGCGATATCAACGCTACTCATCGGATTCCTTACCTGACTCTCGGCGCGCGCGATCGAGTAATTCGGGCGAGATAGCCGGCCCGCCCGCCGGCGCAAGCGCCACGCGACGCCGCCATCGGCGCACAACTTCCCAAATCAGTAACAGCGCGAGGAGGGGCGCAGCGATCGGCGCGATCCACACGAGCCACGTAAAGCCCTTCTTGGGCGGATCAGGAAGAACCGTCGGGCCGTACTCCTGAACAAACGACTGCAGGACCAGGTCGTCCGAGTCTCCGCGATCTACGCGCTGCGCCACTTCTTTTTGCATTGCCTTCGCGGTATCGCATGGCCCGGAAAATGCGCCGCCAGTGTGATTGCACGTACCGGCAGTGTCGTTGCAGCCGCCGCACATGCACATCACTTTCTTGCTGAGAGCCTTGGCGCGAGGGGAATCGTCCGCGCGTGAACCCGGCGCGAGCGCGAGGAAAATCGCCGCAAAGAGCAAGGCTGCGCCAGCTCTCGTCGCGAGGCTCTTCCGTTTCGTGCCGATTGAAGCGTCAATCATCGGAACCGGGGCGGCGGACGGGCGCACTTCTCGCGGGACTTGTCGCGGGCGAGCCGCTGCCGGCTTGAGCGATCGCATCACCCCAGGATCTGTCCGCCACCGGTCGAAGGACAATTGCCGCGCGGCGATCGGGAACCATCGCCAGGCAGGTCCCCAGGACCATGACGATGCCGCCAAACCAGATCCATTTCACCAGCGGATTCAGGTACGCGTGAATCACAGGCAGGTTCGTATCCGGGCTGCGGCCGGCGTACACGACGTACAGGTCATGCACGGGGGTGCTTTCGTTCGCGACGATCGTTTCAGTGACGCCGCTCGTTCGGAACAGCCGCCGCTCGGGATACAGCATCATTTGCGACTTGCCGTTGCGGAACACTTCCAGCGTGGCTCGATCCGATTCGTAATTCTCGTTGGAAGGCTGGTCGAAATTCTGGCACAGGATCGTGTAGGGCCCGATCGTGAGGCTCTGGCCGACCTTCAATTCCTTCTGGATGTCCTGATTGAACGCGGACCCGGCGATTCCGACAAAGATCAGCACCATGGCAAAGTGGACCACGTAGCCGCCGTATCGCCGCGTATTGCGCATCGTCAGTTCGCCAACCGCCGTGAGCAAATTCGAGCCGTCGCGCGAGGCGATCACGCGCGCGCCGCGGTAGAACTCCGAAACAATCGTCAGCGTAACGAACACGGAAAGTATCAAGCAAACCAGCGGATAGAAACTTCGGAAACCGAACGCAAATCCCACCGCGCCCGCGATCAATCCACCCACAAGGGGCCACGCAAAATTGCGCCGCAGAGCATCAACGGAAGTCTTGCGCCAAGCCAGCAACGGACCCACGCCCGTGAGGAACAAAAGAAACAGCGCGATAGGAACATTTACCTTATTGAAGAACGGCGGGCCCACGCTGATTTTAATGCCCCTCACCCATTCGGAGATCACGGGGAAAAGAGTTCCCCAAAGAACCGCGAAGCACGCGGACAGCAGAATCAAATTGTTGAAGAGGAAGCTCGATTCGCGCGAAACAAGCGAATCAAGCTGGTTGTCGCTGCGCAGGTAATCGCGATTCTTGAACCATGCCGCCAGGCACACGACCAAAATGATCCCGAGAAAGCCGAAGAAGTAGCCGCCGATGTTGGATTCCGCGAATGCGTGCACCGAGCTGACGATTCCGGTGCGCGTCAGCGACGTTCCCAGAATGCACAGCATGAACGTGACAAACACGAGCCACACGTTCCAGACTTTCATCATGCCGCGCTTTTCCTGCATCATCACGGAATGCAGAAACGCCGTGCCGGTAATCCACGGCAGCAACGCCGCGTTCTCGACCGGATCCCACGCCCAGTAGCCGCCCCAGCCAAGCACCGCGTACGCCCAGTGCGCGCCGAGCAGCACGCCGATTCCCTGGAAGCACCACGCGACCATCGTCCAGCGGCGCGTGATGTGAATCCACTTTTCGCCGGGATAGCGTGCCAGCAGCGCCGCCATCGCAAACGCAAACGGTATCGTGAATCCGGTATAGCCGAGATAGAGCATCGGCGGATGGATCACCATCTCGGGGTATTGCAGCAGCGGATTCAGGCCCGTGCCTTCGGCTACGCGCGCCAGATGCATCACGCCCGCGGAATCGGCGCTGGCCAGCACGTGAAACGGGCTGGCGACGAAATTATTCAGAACCAGAAAGAATGTCTGCACTCCCGCAAGCGTGACGCCCACGTACGGCATCAGCTCCGGATGCCTCTTGCGATTCAGGAATAGCGCGAGGAACACGTAGATCGAAAGCAGCCAGCTCCACCACAGCAGCGAGCCTTCCTGTCCCGCCCACAGAGCTGAGAATTTGTAATAAAGAGGCAGGGCGTGGTTGCTGTGCGCGGTAACGTAAGCCAGCGAAAAATCGTCCGTGAAGAAGAAATATTCAAGCGAGGCGACGGCAAGGGTGATCAGTCCAAACACCGCCATGCCGGCGTTGCGCGCGCTCTTCGTCAGCAGAGTGCGGCGCGTAATGATCCCTACGATCCCGGCAACGAAGGCATAAACGGTAACCAGGAAAGCGAGAAGCAGTGCGAACGAACCGAAAATATCCAAACGGATTCCCCCTGGGGATATTAGCTCTTGTTAGGACTCTTGTCGCTGGCCACGGGCGTGCCGATCGGAGAAGCTTCATACTTCGACGCGCATTTAGCCTGCACTTGTTCCGCGACAAAGCCGCCTTCGGGCATCAGCCGGCCTTCGACGAGCGCCTGCGCGCCATCTTTGAACGTATCGGGAAGCGGATCGCTCCCAACGTAGCTGACGGGCAGGCCCTTGCCCTGTTCCTCGAGCACGAAATTGACGCGCCCATCGTGGTGCGAAATAGATCCCGCGCGGACATCGCCCGAGACGCGCATACGCTGGTGAAGCGTGGACCCTTGTAAGGTCGGCAGCTCAGAAATGGTGTGGTAGTAGGTTTTACTCTGCGTGTAACCGACGTAGGCCAGCCCCAAGAGCGTGGCGACAATAATCCCCGAACCGATTAGGAATTTCTTGCGCGCTTTCATGTCTGTACCCCCATCTGCCTGGCGGCTGGAAGCACGAATTCTAACACAATCGCGGAATGTCGTTTCATCGTTCGCCCGTCTGGCCAATCGCCCTGGCCATGCGGCCAGTCGAAAGCGAATCGCTGAAGGGTTTGCCGTGATCGAGGATCAAGCGGTCCGCCCAGTCGTTTGCCTGAAACATAGGAACGAGCACTTGCGTGTAAGGAGACAAAAACGCGACATGCTTTGGTTTGTATGAAACCTTGACGCGCCTCAGAATCCCGGGCGCAGCCCGTTCGATGGCCTTCGCCGGATCGCTGTGGCTTTCCAGGGAGCATTCGACAGCGCCTATAAGAAAGAATCCATGACGCTGAAACTCGGCGAGCGCCGCATCTTCATTCATTTCCGGACCCGGACCCGGAACCGCGCCAGCGCATTTCGCCAGCCCGTCGAAATAGTCGCGCGACGCGGGCGAGCGCTCCGAGCGATCGTTCGCGGCACGATAAAAGTAGTCCTCGAATCGAGCAGGCGGGGCGGCATCAATCAATAGAACCGAGATGTGGATGGGCCGGAACCGCGTCGCCAGCTCGAGCCGTTCGATGCGCTGCCGGATGTGCGCATCGTCCACCTGCGCGCCGCAGCTATCGCAAACCGGCATTTGTAGTTTCCCCGACAAGGCGGCAAGAATGGCATGGAGGGGATTTGCTGGCAAGCGACGAGGTTCGTGAGTAGTGACTCAATTTTCGATAAGCAGGCACGACCAGAAAGTAGGGTGCATACATATAAGATATAAGGATCATTGACGCAGAGCGGCGCGAGTGTCGGGTAGTGTCTTCTGTCGCTCCTTCATGTAGTGAAGCGCAACACATCCTGACTTAAAAATCTTTGACTCAGTAAGTTTCAATTGTAATTTCTCCGGCAGGCTAATACCTTCCAACAACCGTCTCCCTTCTCCTGCAACTATTGGCTGAACGACAAAACGATATTCATCAACTAGACCAAGCTCTATAAGTTGTGAAGGGATCGATACACCGCCGATTAAAATATTCTTGCCTTGTTCCTGTTTCAATCTAAGTATTTCGTCTTGCAGCTTCGTGTGAACAATTCTCGTATTTCCTTCAGCGCTGTCCAATGTTCGTGAAAAGACAACTTTGTTGATGGAGCAAAATGTGTCGGCAAATTCGTTCGTCGTTTTTGTCTCAGAGTGGCTTTTTGCGACATCAGGCCAATAAGGAACCATCAATTGATAGGTTTTACGCCCAAAGACGAGTAGGTCAACATCTCGCATAAGGTGTGTAAAATATTCATGTAATTCTTCATCGCCAATTGTCTTGGTGTGGTCGCAGCAGCCATCCAGGGTAATGTTGATTGCAAAGATTAGATTTCTCATTTTCGCCTCGGACTGAGCAGCTTGGTGTTCGAACATAAAAATAATAATTCTGAAGCGCCCGTCATTCCAACATAAAAATTAGGCGCATCCAACTGGAAAAGGCCGTTCTGGTTTGTCGGGTTCTCGGAAACTGCGTCACGAAATCCACCTGAGTCACCATCGGTTCGTGGGACGGTATATCCAGCGGCAGTTTCAGAAGGAGTTTACGGGCTCGAGCTCGACGCGGTCGCGCCCCAGATCTTTTGCGCGGTAGAGCGCCGCGTCGGCTTGTTTCAGCAGCCGCTTGAATTCAGGCGCTTTCTTGCCCGAGAATCCCGCGACGCCGAAGCTGGCGGTCACGTTGATTGCCGAGCCATTCCACTCGAATCGTTCCGCTGAGAGTTGTTTGCGAATGCGGTCCAGCACGACGACCACGTTGCTCTCGTCCGCGTGAGTGAGGACCAACAGGAATTCTTCGCCGCCGATCCGGCCGGAGATGTCGGAGAGCCTCGTATTGGCTCGGAGCACCTCGCCAAATTTCTTGAGCACCGTGTCCCCGGCGTCGTGCCCGTAGTTGTCGTTCACGCTCTTGAAATGATCGAGATCCATCAGCACGACCCACATCGGAAAGCCGTGCCGGGCTGCGCCGCTTAGTTGGCGTGCGGACCAATCTTCAATCGCGCGGCGATTCGGCAATCCTGTAAGCGGATCGGTAAGCGCCAATTCCTCGAGCAGTTTGTTCTTGGCTTCTATCTGACGATGGAGGTCAATCAGTCTTCGGCCCACGTGCACGCGTGCCAGTAGCTCGTTGCGATCGAAAGGCTTTGTCAGGTAGTCGTCCGCGCCGGCGGAAAGCCCCTTCACCACGTTTTCTTTTTCTGCGTTGCTGGTCAGGATAATGACGTAGGTATACGCAGACTCGGCATTCGTGCGGATTCGCTGGCACAGCTCGATGCCGGTCAGGTCCGGCATCATCCAGTCTGTGACGACAAGATCGGGGTGTTCTCGCTCCAGAATTTCGATGGCCTGATGGCCGCTGCTTGCGAACGATACCGAGCATGAATCTTCGGCCAGCGCGTGTTCGACGAACTTTCGGTACACCGACGAATCGTCGGCGACGAGTACGCTAAAACCGCTCATTCAATCCTCGGGGACTTGATCCGTCTTGGGATTTGCTACTGGCCGTTTGTGCCGCTTGTTCCGTTGGAGCCATTCGTGCCGCCAGAGGCTGCGTCAGCGGAGCCATTCGCGCCGCTCGGCTCACTCACAATGCCCTTGGCCGCCGCAGCGACAACTGTGCTCTGCCCGAGTTTTGTGCGCAGGCACCCTACAAGTTCGGGTGCAAGCTCGGAGATATCCATGCCTTCCGACACGATGAATTTGCAGCTCAAGATGGGCCGAGCCTGATCGTCGTCGGAGAGCTGGCAGTTCACCCGACAGTATTGGCACTCCTGATTCCAGCAGAAACGTCCGTAGGGGATTGTTTCGGGGCTGATGAATTGAAAGGCGCGGAGCAGGGAATTCCTCTCGGGAACCAGGAACGTCTTTCCCAGAATCGTGATTTCGACAAGTCTCTCGTACGGTCGGAATACTTCCGACATGAAAGGTGCCTCGCCTTCAGCCATGGAACGGATCCCCCGTTTATCAAAGCTAAACGAGTGTGGGGAAGCGGGCAATCACTACCCGGCGAGGCGTGCCCAATGCTCTAATGGCGGAAAGAAAGACGAAGACTCAACAGCGTAGCGAAACGATGCGTTCGCCCATACAGGGCCGTCGGCGTGCAGATCTACGCAGCCGAAGAGAAGTCGCTGCGGGCCTGGCTCGCAGGCTGCGGAAGCATGACGATAAGCGTGTAAACGCCGAGTGCGATGCCCAGCGGGCCGCTGATTATTCCCAGAAAGCCAGCCACCAGCGCCACCGTGCGGCCAGACCGCCCTCCCTGCATCAGGCCGATGCCGGCAAGGAACGAAAATATCGCGGTAATAATTGTCAGGACGACGGCTGCCAGCATCGCGAAGTGAAACAGGTCCATCCAGAAGAATGGATTGGCGACCCGGTTGAGAAGTGCGCCCCACATCAGCGTGAAAGTCGCGCCGTTTATTAGGATCCAGGCGGCCCGCGCTACACAGAGAATTCCGTAGATCAGCCACAAAACCCCGAGCGTTCCCTGGCGCGAATTGCTCGTCTGCATTGGCGAACCTCCTGCTCCGGCGGCCATAAATCTTCGAGTGCGAGTATAGGCTAGCGGCCAAGTCCGGCACAGGCAATACGGTAAATACCCGGTCTTTAGGAGAAAAACTGGCCCATGTGCCGAAACTTGTCGTAACGCTGCTGGAGCAGTGCTTCGGGTGAGAGCCCCGAGAGGTCGTCCAGCGCACGGGAGAGGACCGGCGCGAGGAGTTTTGCCGTGGCGGCATGATCGGTATGTGCACCGCCCTCGGGTTCGGGGACGATTTCGTCCACCAGCTTCAGCTGCAAAAGATCGGGTGCCGTAATTTTCAGCGCTTCAGCGGCCAACTCCGCCTTGGTTGAGTCGTGCCACATGATCGAAGCGCATCCTTCGGGCGAAATCACCGAGTAAATCGAATTTTCCAGCATCATCACGCGGTCGCCAACGGCGATAGCGAGTGCGCCGCCGGAACCGCCTTCGCCGGTAATCACGACCACAATCGGAACCGGCAGCCGGGACATTTCGCGGATATTGCGCGCAATGGCCTCGGCCTGCCCGCGCTCCTCCGCGTCAATCCCCGGATACGCTCCCGGCGTATCCACGAACACAAATATCGGCCGCCGGTATTTCGCGGCCAGATGCATCGCGCGCAGGGCCTTGCGATAGCCCTCGGGCTTCGCCTGCCCGAAGTTGCGCGCCAGCCGCTGTTTCGTGTCCCGCCCTTTCTGGTTGCCGATAATCAGGACGGGTCGGCCGCCGAACGATGCCATGCCTGTGATGAGCGCAGGGTCGTCCGCAAAATTGCGATCGCCGTGAATCTCGCTGAAATTGTCGAACAGCAGCCGGATGAAGTCGTCCGTGTACGGCCGTTGCGGATGACGCGCGAGCTGCACTCGTTGCCACGAAGCGAGGTGCGCGTAGAAATCGTGTTTCAATTCCTCCACTTCGCGGCGGATGCGGTTTATTTCTCCTGCCGTCGCATCGTCTGGATCGGTCAGGCGGCTCAGCTCGGCGATGTCCCGCTCGAGCGCGTTGATTTCGACCTGTCGCTGTTCGTCGCGGTCGGCGTTGCGACGATCGTCGCTCTGCCTGAAAACGGTTTCTTTCGCGGAGGGAGCATTGGGCTGTCGAGTCTTCGTCGCGGGAGCAGTAGCACCCGCCAGAGCAGCCTTCGCAGCGCGCTCCTTGGCCCTTTCCTGCAACCTTCGCAGTTTCGCGAGCGCGCGCAGCCGGCGCAGCCGCTCCCGTGCCAGCTTGCGTTTTTCCTTCTGCTCGGGCGAATCGCTCATTGCACCATCTCGACAGAATCGCTGCCGCAGATCTGCCGCACGCGCTCGACCAACTCTCGATCCGCCATCACCGCGCTGCCGGCGTCAATCGTAGCCTCCGTTCCATCGTCCTGCACAAGCTCGAAGGCGATTTTGCAACGGCCCGGCCGGCTCACGAAAAGCTCGTGCAATTGGTTGATGATTCCCGCGTCCATGGCGTTACGGCTCACGCGCACGCGCAGCAGGCTGGGCGCGCCTGCCGCTCCCGCAGCGGCCGCATTCGCGGCGCCGTTAGGCGCAGGGTCGCGCACTTGATCGAGCAATCGCGCGTCGGCCACGATCACACGGGTGCCCACGTCCTCAACTGCCACGCGCCCCTTCACCAGTAGCGGCGTCGCAGGCTTGAGTATTCCTTCGAGCTTCTGAAACGCCTCGGGGAAGACCAGCGCTTCGCACACGCCGGTCCGGTCTTGCAACGTCAGAATCGCCCATCGCGCGCCGCGCCGCGAACGCATCGGCCGCAACTGCACGATAATTCCCGCGACCACGATGTCTTCGCCGTTGCGGCGGCTTTCGAGCGTCGCGAGGTCAATCGCTTTCAAGTCTTGCAAGCGGCCCGCGTATTTGTCGAGCGGATGCCCCGAAATATAGAAGCCGAGCGTCGAGTATTCGGCGGCGAGAATCTCATGCTCCGGCCATTCGTTTACATCCGGCAAAGCCTCGGCAGGAGGTGGCGCCGACGAGGACGAGCCCCCGCCGAATAGCCCGTGCTGCCCGCTCTCCTTCGCGCGCTGCATCTTCTGCGCGCGTTCGATGGCTCGGTCTATCACGGAAATCATCTGGCCGCGGTGCGCGCCTAAGCCATCGAGCGCCCCGGCTCGCACCAGGCTGTCGAGTACGCGCTTGTTCAGCAGCCGTGAATCCACCGACTCGCAGAACTCAAAGAAGTTAGTGAACCTGCCCAGCGTTTCGCGCGCGCCGAGAATTCCTCTTACAGTGTTCTCGCCGACGTTCTTAATCGCTGCCAGGCCAAAAAGGATCGAGTCGCCGACCGGTGTGAAGTTGAGCGCGCTCGAGTTCACGTCCGGCGGCAGCACTGTGATGCCCATGCTGCGCGCCTCATTGATGAACTTGACGACCTTTTCGGTATTTCCCGTTTCCGACGTGAGCATCGCGGCCATGAATTCAACCGGGTAGTGCGTTTTCAGCCACGCCGTTTGATAGGCCAGCAGCGCATAGGCGCACGAGTGCGACTTGTTGAATCCGTAGCCGGCAAACTCCGCCATCAGGTCAAAGATTTTCGTGGCCTTTTTCACCGGCACTTTGCGCGCCTGGCAACCGGTAAGGAATTTCTCGCGTTGCGCGGCCATTTCCTCCGGCTTTTTCTTGCCCATCGCGCGCCGCAGCAGGTCCGCATCGCCGAGGGAAAATCCCGCGAGGCGGTTCGCGATCTGCATCACCTGTTCCTGATAGAGAATCACGCCCCACGTCTCGGAAAGAATCTCCTCAAGTTCCGGCAGGTCGTAAGTGACTTTCTTCTCGCCGTGCTTTCGCGCGATGAAATCGGGGATCATGCCGCCCTGAATTGGCCCGGGACGATACAGCGCGTTGAGCGCAGTCAGATCCTCAAGACGCGTCGGCTGATAGCGCTTCAGGATGTCGCGCATGCCGTGCGATTCAAATTGGAATATGCCAGTGGTGTCGCCGCGCGCGAAGATCGCGTAGGTCGCGGCGTCATCGAGAGGCAGCGCTGGCAGGTCAATGGCCACGCTGCGATTCTGCTGGATCAGGCGCACGGCGTCGTCGAGCACGGTGAGCGTGGTCAGCCCGAGAAAATCCATCTTCAGCAGACCGATGCGCTCGAGCGCGTTCATATCGTACTGCGTCGTGATTTCATCCTTGTTCGACTTGTACAGCGGCACGATTTCCGTCAGCGGCTGCGGCGAGATCACCACGCCGGCCGCGTGCGTGGACGCGTGGCGCGTGAGCCCTTCCAGCCGTAGCGCCACTTCGATAAGCTCCTTCACGCGATCGTCCGTTTTTCGCATCGACTCGAGCTGCGGCGTTTGTTTCAGCGCGTCCTCGAGCTCGATATTCAGCGTTGTGGGAATCATCTTCGCGATCTTGTCCACTTCGCCGTACGGCATATCCAGCGCGCGACCAGCGTCCTTGAGGACAGCCTTCGCCGCCATCGTGCCGAACGTGATGATTTGCGCGACGCTTTTCTCTCCGTACGTCTTGCGAACGTAATCAATCACCTCGCCGCGCCGGCGCATGCAGAAATCAATGTCAATATCGGGCATCGAAACGCGTTCGGGGTTAAGGAACCGCTCGAACAGCAGGTCGTATTGCAGTGGGTCCACGTCCGTGATCTGCAGCGCATAGCTGACCAGACTGCCCGCGGCCGAACCCCGCCCCGGCCCCACCGGAACTTCCTGCGCCCGCGCGTAGCGGATGAAATCCCAGACGATCAGGAAGTAGCCGGCGAAGCGCATCTTCTGGATCATCTGGATTTCCGCGTTCAGGCGGCTCTCGTACTCGGAAAGCGAATGGCGCAGGCGATTCTCGCGCGAGAGCCGTTCGAGTTGTAGCGCGCGTGTTGCAAAACCTTCGCGCGCCACCTTCTCGAAATACGAATCGGTCGTGTGTCCCTCGGGAACTTTGAATTCGGGGAAGGGGTTGCTGACGCGCTGAATCTTCACATTGCAGCGTTCGGCGATTGTCACCGTGCGCGACACGGCGTCCGGGATTTCATGGAAGACCTGCGCCATCTCTTCCGCCGTCTTGAAATAGAATTGATCGGTTGCGAATTTCATTCGCTGGCCGTCGCTCATCGTCTTCCCGGTCTGGATGCACATCAGAACTTCCTGCGCGTGGGAATCCGACTGGGTCAGGTAGTGGCAATCATTCGTGGCGACGAGCGGAATGCCCGTCTCACGCGACAGGCTGACGAGATCGCGGTTGATGCGCGTCTCGATTTCCATGCCCTGATCCTGCACTTCGAGGAAAAAATTGCCCTTGCCGAAAATATCGCGCAAGCGGTACGCGTTCGTCCGCGCCTGATCGTATTTCTCGGAAAGAAGGGCGTCGGCCACTTCGCCCCGCAGGCACGCCGAAAGCGCGATCAGGCCCTTGCTGTGTCGCGCCAAAAGCTCGTGATCCACGCGCGGTTTGTAGTAGAAGCCGTCGAGGAATCCGGTCGAGACCAGTTGGATCAGGTTGCGGTAGCCTTCGTTGTTCTCGCACAAAAGGACGAGGTGGTTCGAGCGCTCTGCTTCGGTGCCGCGATTCTTGTGATTGTCCGGCGCGACGTACACTTCACAGCCGATGATCGGCTTGACGCCGTGCGTGGTGGCCTGATGATAAAAATTCGCGGCCGCAAAGAGATTGCCGTGGTCCGTCACCGCGACAGCCGGCATCCCGCGTCGCGCGGCTTCTGCGGTCAATTCGCCGATTTCGCACGCGCCATCGAGAAGAGAGTAATCCGTGTGGAGATGAAGGTGAACGAAGTTTGACCCGGACGAGGCAGCCATGCGAAACCCATTCTAATCCAGCTTCGCGTAAACGTGTACGCAATCCTGACCAGAGCGGGAAAATCGGCTGGTCGTGGGTTCAGCTCCCTGAAGTCGAAATCTAGAAATCGTCAGCTTGCTGTGTGTAGGAGAATCCCGGCAGATCGGCCGCCCCGCCGCTGTGGGCGACTTTCACGCGCATCGGAGGCTCGCTTTCCGATCCGGTCTTGCGCAGGACTGCGAACGAGGTTAGCGCCTCGTTGTAAATTTTCGTGACCAGAAAGGAGTCGCCGGTGCCGTCCTGCTTCCAAACCTGGCCAACTTGAATTTTTTTGACGGGCACGTTACGAATGTAGACATATTCCCCGGACGCGTCAATAACGCATCGTCGGACTGATTCGCCCGCGAAACGTGGAAGGGCATCGAGGCCCGATCGCGACTCCCGTTGGTTTTCGTAGCGCCGGCGTCCCGCCAGCTCTTTGTATTGTCGTTTTTCGGCAGATTTCGACGCCCAATGGTTTTTCTGGAGTCGCGCGCTTCTCTTATGGCATCTTAATATCTGGCAATCGAGACCATGCCCGCCCCGAAAAAACTCGCCGTCGTCTTGTTCCAACTCGGAGGCCCGGACTCTCAAGCTGCCGTCGAGCCATTTCTCTATAATCTCTTCTGCGATCCCGACATCATCAACTTTCCCGGATCGTTTCTCGCGCGCAAGCCGCTTGCTAAGCTGATTTCGGTCACGCGTTCGAAGGTCGCCGGTCAGCATTACGCTGCGATCGGCGGAGGATCGCCCATCCGCCGCCTCACCGAGCAGCAGGCGCGCGCTCTGGAACTCGCCCTGCGCCCCCATCTTCCCGCGCGCACCATCGTAGCGATGCGCTATTGGCATCCCGACACTGCGGAGGCCATCGCCTCGCTCGAAACCGCCTCCTTCGATGAGCTCGTGCTTCTCCCCCTCTACCCGCACTATTCCTTCGCCACCACCGGCAGCAGCCTCAAGGAGTGGAACCGCCTCTACAAGCCGAGGGTTCCCGTCCATCTCATTGATCATTTCTTTGATCACCCGGACTACATCGCCGGAATCGTCGAACGCATCAATAGCGTCCTCCAGCAACTTCCGCGCCCGGACGAAGTTCATCTCGTATTCAGCGCGCACGGCCTGCCGATGGCGCTGGTCGAAAAGGGCGACCCGTATCCGCAGCACATCGAAGCGACCGTCCGTCTGGTGCGCGAGCTGGGCTCGTGGTCCAATCCCCACGTTTTGTGTTTTCAGAGCCGCGTCGGCCCGCAGAAATGGCTCACGCCTTCGCTCACCGGCACCATCCAGAGCATGGCGAGCGAGGGCCAGCGCCGCATGCTCGTGATTCCCATTTCGTTTCTCACCGAGCACATCGAGACGCTCCACGAGATCAACATCGAAGCCCGCGAACTCGCCGAATCCCTCGGCATCACCGAATTTCACATGATGCCCGCGCTCAACGATTCGCCGCTCCTGATCCGCGCCCTGGCCGACCTGGTCCTCCGCGCCGTAGGCCGCCGCTCCGGCGTAGCCACCCTCGCGTTGTAGCTCGCACGGGTGCTTGCGTGCGCGTCACCTATCCGTTCCACATTTCCAATGGGCATCGCGCATGTGGAGTGCGGCGGCTTGCCGCCGCTGTTTGCCGCACGGGCTTGCCCGGGCGTGCTGCATCCGAGAGCCCTGCTCTTCGGGCAGCGTTCTAATTCTCGAATTAGGATCAGTGGCATCTCTTCGTGGGGCACGATATATCGTGCCCGGCGCCGATCCTTGGCTCTGCGAAGGCCATCCGCCTCCGGTTTCGTAGGGGCACGGCATGCCGTGCCCGGCATAGATGCTTGGCTGAGCGTGTACCATCCGCCACCGCCTCTGCGTCCGTAATCAGTGTCCATCTGTGTTCATCTGTGGCTACCCGCCGGTTCCGCCCCTCGCGGCCATGATATAAACGTATCGTGGAATTCTCACTCACCGACGAGCAGCAGCACCTTCGCCGCACCGTCCGCGAATTCGCCGAAGGCGAAATCGCTCCGCACGTGATGGAGTGGGACGAAACCTCCACGTTCCCCACAGAAATCATTCCCAAGCTCGCGGAAATGGGTTTCCTCGGCGTGATTTTCCCGGAGCAATACGGCGGCGCGGGGATGGGCTATCTCGAGTACGCCATCATCATCGAAGAGCTGTCCCGCGTGGACGGCTCGATCGGCATCATCGTCGCCGCGCACAATTCTCTCTGCACCAATCACATCTACAAATTCGGCAGCGAGGCCCAAAAGCAGAAATACGTCACGCCGCTCGCGCAAGGCAAAAAGCTCGGCTGCTGGTCGCTCACCGAACCCGAAGCCGGCTCCGACGCCGGCGGCACGCGGACTGTCGCAAACAAGCAAGCTGGCTCCTGGTTAATCAACGGCGCGAAGACCTTTACCACCAACGGCCATCACGCCGATGTCTGCGTCGCCATGGCCGTTACGGACGCGTCGAAGAAACACCACGGCATCTCCGCCTTCATCATCGAGAAGGGAACTCCTGGCTTCCGCCCCGGCAAGAAGGAAAACAAGCTCGGCCTGCGCGCCAGTGACACCAGCGAAGTAGTTTTCACCGATTGCCGCGTCCCGGCTGAAAACATTCTGGGCCGTGAGGGCGAGGGATTCGTCAACAGCCTGCAAATCCTCGACGGCGGCCGCATCTCGATCGCGTCGCTCGGCCTCGGCATGGCGCAGGGCGCGTACGAATGCTCGGTGCGCTACGCCAAGCAGCGCAAGCAGTTCGGCAAGACCATCTCGGAATTTCAGGCCATCCAGTTCAAGCTCGCCGACATGGCCACTCAAATCGAAGCCGCCCGCCTGTTGACGTATCGTGCTGCCTGGCTCGCCGATCGCGCCATCGCCGCGGGCGACTACGACGCGCGCATCACGCGCGAATCCAGCATGGCCAAGCTATATGCGGGAGAAGTCGCCGTGCGCGTAGCCAACGAAGCCGTGCAGATCCACGGCGGCTACGGCTTCATCAAGGATTACCCTGCGGAAAAATTCTACCGCGACGTAAAACTCTGCACCATCGGCGAAGGCACCAGCGAAATCCAGCGCCTCGTCATCGCCCGTCAACTCCTCGGCAAGTAGGTGGCGTGTGGCTGCAATTCTCCAACGCTAATCCTCGACCTGCGGACACGTAAGGAAGTTAAACTTCATATCGACGATGCCGGTCTTTACGTTTTTCTCAAGGCTCACGTCCTCTAGCGACGCGTCGGGAGGCAACGCCGACTTGTTGTCCTCAAGGAATTGTTTAAGTGCATCAAAGTGAAAGACCTCGCCGAATTTCATCTTTGACCTTAAGGCCGCTTCTGTTGGGGAATTGAGACCCTGCACTTCGACTTTGCCGATGCGGAATTGCTTTTGTTGGTCAAGCCCGAGCGTTAGGGAAATGCGTTGATCCGCGTCATTTAAGTCGAAGGTCGGCTCCGCCGAAAAGTCAATGTAGCCTTCAGAACCGTAAAGTTGCAGCAGTGAATCGAGGGACTGCCTGACCTTGTCGGCATCGAAGATGTCGCCATCCCGCAGGGCGAACCGTTTTCTCAGTTCCGCCTCCGGAAATATCAGCGGCTCGTCGGGGTCGGTACTGCGAAATTCAAGGCGCCCCAGGAAATATTGCAAACCCTCATCAACATGAACGGTCAGCGCCACGTGTTCGCGGGTTGCATCTGCGCTCACGACATCAGCCTTCACTGTGTCTACAACCTTGAAGTAGCCCTGATCCTGCCACGCTCCTCGAACCCATACCTCGGCGATCTCGTCGATCCAGGCAGACTTGGGATCGTCATCAAACTCTTGCTGTTTCAACTCCGCGACGAGCTTCTCTCGTTCGGACTCCGCAAGACTGATCGGCCCATCAAATGTTACAGAGTCAACAACGATGACTTTTTCCGGTTGCGCGCTTTCAGTCTCCTTGAGTTTCATCTCTCGGTTCAGCGCTTCGATCTCATCCGCGAAAGTCGGATATGGCAAGCATCGCTGAAGCCGTTTCGGGACTTGCGCGGAGGTCACGGGCGGGCAGAGGAGTGCGTAAATCAGGGCCACGAATATCAGCGATAGCGCCCCAGAGGCACGCATGCGCTCGAATATATACTTTGGCGAATTGCCCAGCAAGTGAATGCAAACACGCCACCGAACGCTGGCCCACCGGGCGCTCTGCGTCTCGGCGGCGAATGGCTTTGGCAGTCTCCGTGACCTCCCTGTCTACTTTGTGAACTCTGTGGTAAGCACGGATTCCCAATCTGCAACCAGTCACGCAACGAACGCCATTGGCACACGCCCCTCTTCCGTTTGTACTTTCAACTTTCAACTGTTAACTTTTCACCTGCCTATCTGCGTTCATCAGTGTTCATCTGTGGCTACTACCGGCTTTCGAGTCGTCGCGAGGAGATCACCATGAAACTTGGAGAAATCGCCGAAAAACTAGCCTGCGCCGTCGAAGGCGACGCAAACCTCGAAATCATTGGCGTCGCCGGGATCGAGGAAGCGCAGTCGGGCGAGCTGACATTCCTCGTCAACCGCAAATACCGCTCGGCGCTTGAGACCACACGTGCCTCCGCGATCCTTCTGGCGCCCGACGAGCCGCGTCCCCGCATCGCCGCGCTGCGTTCGGCAAATCCCTATCTCGATTTCGCGCGCGCCATTGAACTGTTTCATCCCACGCCGAGCTACGCTCCCAGCGTGCACCCGACGGCCGTGATTGCGGATTCGGCAAAGATTGGAGTCGGCGCGCACATCGGCCCGTACTGCTTCGTGGACGAGGATGTCGAGATCGGCAGCCACGCCGTGCTGCACAGTTTCGTTTCTATTTATCGTGGCGCGCGCATCGGCGATCATTTCTTCGCCCACGCGCATGCGTGCGTGCGCGAAGATTGCCGTCTCGGCCATCGCGTGTTGCTGCAAAATGGCGTCGTTGTCGGCAGCGACGGTTTCGGCTTCGCCCGCGAAGCCAGCGGCCATTGGCACAAGATGCGCCAGGCGGGCATCACCGTCATCGGCGACGACGTCGAGATTCAAGCCCACGCTGCCATTGACCGCGCGACCGTCGGCGAAACGCAAATCGGCCGTGGCACAAAAATAGACAACCTCGTCCAGGTCGGCCACGCCTGTAAAGTCGGGGAAGACACGCTGCTCTGCGGCCAGGTCGGACTCGCCGGTTCCACCAACGTCGGCAACCGTTGCATCCTCGCAGGTCAGGTCGGCGCCGCCGGACATCTCACCATCGGCGACGGCGCCACGATTTCGTCGCAGTCCGGCGTGCCCACCGACGTTCCCGCCGCAGCAATCTATTCCGGCTATCCCGCTATGGACAATCTCGCGTGGCGCAAATCCGTAGCCGTCTTCAATCGCTTGCCCGATTTGCAGCGCGAGCTCCGCGAACTCCGCGAAGAAATCGCCCGCCTCCGCTCCCTCTGATCGGTTTTGTAGGGGCACGGCATGCCGTGCCCGGCGCAGATGCTTGGCTTTGCGGTTACTATTCGCGACCGGTTTTGTAGGGGCACGGCAGGCCCGCCGCACCGATTGCTGGCATGCCGTGCCCGGCAAACATGCTTGGCTGTGCCGAGCCACAAAGCAAGCACTGTCATCCCGAGGGCGTTTACGCCCGAGGGATCTCTCTTCGGCGTGAACGCTGAGCACAAGCCGTCCCGCCTGACGTTAACGGCGCCGGCGACCGAAGGTTTAAATGTAGCGCCGCGGTCTTTTTACCCTGAGCGAAGCGAACGGGCAGCGCGGCACTCTGAGAGGCAGGAACCCGCCTCCGCTCCCTTTAATCGGTTTTGTAGGGGCACGGCATGCCGTGCCCGGCAAACATGCTTGGCTGTGCCCAGCCACATTGCGAGCACTGTCATCCCGAGGGCGTTTACGCCCGAGGGATCTCTCTTCGGCGTAAACGCTGGGCACAAACCGTCCCGCCTGACGTTAACGGCGCCGGCGACCGAAGGTTTAAATGTAGCGCCGCGGTCCTTTTACCCTGAGCGAAGCGAACGGGCAGCGCGGCACTCTGCGAATGAGTTCACTCGGTGCCCACCGAGCCTGCCTTTTTCCTGCCGTCAGAAAAGTCCACAGGCGCTGGTTGACAGTCTCAACTTCTCTTCCTGCTAGGTTTGCGTTTGGGCGGAGGTTCGCCCCGGAAGGAGCGCGACGTTGAAACGTTGGCACACGAAGCAGCGAGGAGCGGAGGTCAGTCGAGCCCGGGTTTGGCCTAAAAACTCCTCCGTACGGCTCGCGCCAGCCTGTGGCCGGACTGTCCCGTTCGGCCGGTGCGGACCGAATTTTCCCGCCGTTTCCGTGCAGAATTACTCGACACACGTGTCGAGTAATGATCGGCCTATCTCATTGAAAACAAACAATCGGGGTCACTACGAAGTGACAGACAAAACGGGGGGTAATGCAGGCCACTTTCACACCGCGCGGGCGGCTGAAATCGGCGCCGCCGTCGTCGAGCGACGCGCGCGGACGCGCAGCACCTTGCGCTGGTTGGCTTCGAGCACTTCGAAGCGCAGACCATCGAACTCGACCACTTCACCAGTACGCGGCACGTGTCCGGCGACGCTGTTCAGCAGACCCGCAATCGTCGTCACGTTCGAATGCTGCGCCGCGGTTTCGAGCGGCACGCCGAAAAGCTCGCCGATTTTGTCCACAGGCACGCTGCCGCGCAGGACCATCGCGCCGGTGCTCTCGCGAATCACGTCCGGGGCGGGACGGCGATCCTCTTCGCCAATTTCGCCGACGATCTCTTCCACCAGATCCTCGATCGTAACCACACCGGCGAGCAATCCGTATTCGTCAATCACGATGGCGATCTGCTGGCTCTTGCGCTGCATTTCCTTCAACAGCTCGGAGCCAAATTTCATCTCCGGGACAAATAGCGCCGGCCGCATCAGCTCGCGCACGGTACGTCGCCCCGCGTCGCGGTCGGGAACTTCCAGCATGTCTCGCGCCACCACGATGCCCGCAATGTCGTCCATCGTTTTTTCGTACACCGGCAGCCGCGAGAATTTGGTCGCGACCACGCGCTTGCGGAGTTCTTCGAGCGATGCCTTCGCCGATATGGCGATCACGTCGGGCCGCGGCGTCATCACGTCGCGCACGCGTTTGTCGCCGAATTCCACGACCTGCTCGATCAGCCGCGCCTCATCCTGCTCGATGATTCCTTCTTCGGTGGCCGCGTCCACCAGCGCTTCGATGGCTTTTTGCTCGGTCACGGGCGCACTCGGCTCGTCCTCCGAAATCCGCAGCACGGAGACCGCGAGATCGAGGACGGCAAGGATCGGCCAAATGATCCACAGGCACAATCGAACCGCAGGCACCAGCGGCGAGACCCAGCGTCCACTCGTCCCCGCGAGCAGCATCAGCGGAAGCAACTGCATGGCGATCACAACTTCCGCGCCCAGCAGCAGGACAATTTCCAGCGCGGTTTGCCAGCGATCGGGCTCAAAGTAAACGATGCCCAGCGCCGTGATCGTCGTCACCACCACGATCCAGAATCGCGCGAGCAGGCCGAACGCCATCGCCGCGCGCGTTCGGTCCATCTTGAAGCGCGGCTCGATCTCCGCCTCGAATTCTTCAAGATGAGAGTGGATGCGGCCCCTCGACGGGCGGCCGAGCTCGCGGTAGACGCGATCGAGATACGACGCGACGATCAGACCCGTCGTCAGCAGCAGCACGCCGAAAATGTAGAGGAGCAGCGCTGTCATTTAGCTCAGTCCCAGCGCGCGGCGCAATCGCCGCTCGCGGCGGTCCATTTCGCCCGTGTCCGTTTCGTGATCGTAACCCATCAAGTGAAGCATGCCATGAAGGATCAGAATGCGCATCTCTTCGCCGAATTGTCCGGCCAAAGCGGCGCGCATTGCGGCGCGCGACTACTGGCGCAATCGCAATATCCCCCAGGTACGAATCGCCGGATTTGTCCGAAGCAGAAATAAACGCATCGCCGTCACCGCGCGACCTGGAGCTCGCCTGATGCTTTCGCGTCGGTTGGTTTCGCTGCTTCCTTCGCGGCCCATTCGCTGGAAACGACAACACGTCCGTCGGTCCCGCTTTGCCACGATACGCGCGATTCCAGCGCGCCATTTCGGAGTTCGTGACCAGGCAGACGGTAACGGATTCGGCGGGCAGGCGAAGGGCACGACGAGCGCGCATGAGGAATTCTCTCAGGTCTCTCGTGGGAATGCGGACATTGCGCTGGCGATTCACGATCATGAAACCCGCTGTTGCGCGCTCATAGACGGAGTTCCCATTGGCTCGATGGGCCATGCCGACGTTCGCGCCGCGCGAGACGTCATCGCGAACTCAATCGCGCCTCACCTGCCGCGGGCCTTCTTTGCGGCGCGCGCCTTAGGTTTCGACCGCGCGGCGGGTGCGTGTTTGTGCGCCGCGTGATGCGCTTTGGCCGCGTCATCATGCTTCGCTTGCGCCCTTGCGCCAATGGCGGCGGCTGCCGACTGCACAGGCTTCGCGCTGCTCGGAGCAGTTTTCGCAGGCGCACGTGGCGCCTCAGGAGGTGCTTGCTGCGGATGCTTGTCGCCGTGCTTTGCGACCTTTGCGTCGGGCGTTTTCGCGATCGGGGCGGCTTCAGTTTCCTTGGACTTCTTTTTCGGCTTCTCTTCCTTTTTCTTTGGCTCTTCCTTGATTCCTGCCAGATTGCGCAGCGCTTTGGTGCGGTCCTCAGGGGAGCGCGCTTTTCCGCGAAGCTGCATTTCGAAAAGCTGCTCGATGATCTTGTCGAACTTCGGTCCGCGCGCCACGCCCAGCGCATCGAGTTCGCCGAAGGGAAGCGCCAGCCGCATGGGCCGCCATTTCTGCACGTAGTTGCGAATCTTCGAAACCGCTCGCGGATTCGGCAGTTCGACCTCGATGAACACAAGCATCTCAGGTGGTACGGAGGCAATGTAGAAATACGCGTCGCGGGCCGAATTGGTTTTGCGGCCCTTGAGCATCTTCACAACCTTCTGCGCTTCGGGAATCAGGTGTGCGATCGCATCCACTTCGGCGGACCGAAACTCCATACTGCGCAATGCCGCCGCCGCCTCCCTGGATTTCAGCCGTCCGATCACGTATCCGCTGATCGCCACCTGCGGACGCGGCCGGATTCCGGCATCCAGAAAATTCGAACGAATGCGCGCCAGCTTGTTCAAGCTGTCGTAGTCGGGTTTCCGCTTTTGCAATCTCGGATGGATCGAAGCGAGCAGTCCTCGCGACTCCCATTGCTTCAGCGTCGCAGTCGGATTGTCCTCGCGGGCGAGCGCGCGAACTTCGTGCCCAGCCTCAGCGCCTTCGATATTTTCGTAGAGACGGCGCTCCATCGCGAGCTCGAACCACTCCTGCGTTCGGGATTCCATCTTGGATCCCATGCGTGCGCAGTACCGCAAGATGCGCATCAACCGCACCGGCTGGTTCGTGAATGCGTGAATCGAAAGCGCGCGAACTTCCTGCCTCTCGAGATCGGCGAGACCGTTCGTGGGATCGAGCAGAAGTCCGCGCGACTGTGCGTTGAGCGAAATCGCGATGGCGTTGAACGAGAAATCGCGCCGCCGCAGATCTTCCATGATTCCGCCGAAACGGTATTCGGGTTTCGCGCCGGGCTTGTCGTACACGTCGTCGCGCGCCGCCGAAATCGAGCCGTCGGCGTCGCCCGCGAAAATCATTTCGTAGTGGCGCAGCTTTTCGTTTTCCCAGGCGACTCGAGCGCCGCCCTTTTCCAACTCGCGCACCATGCGTACGGGATTGCCTTCCACCGTGAAATCGAGATCGCGAATCGGCTGGCCGGAAATGAGGTCGCGGATCGCTCCGCCCGTGAGGTAGACGTTGATTTCCTGCGAAACCGATAGTTCCTGCACGCGTTCGAGCGCCGCGCGCTGCTCGGGCGAAAGCCTGCTTTCGAGCAAGTACATGTAATCGGGCATGAGGTCGTGCTCCTTCTCGCTGGCCCCGCCGGAGTTTCAGGCGCGCGGGTGATGCGCCTTATAAACCTGTTTCAATCTCTCCTCGACCACGTGCGTATAGATTTGCGTTGTCGAGATATCTGAATGGCCGAGCATCATCTGCACGGAGCGCAAATCGGCTCCGCGATCGAGCAGATGAGTCGCAAAACTATGGCGCAGCATGTGCGGCTTCAGGGCCTTCCGCAGCCCTGCTTTGCGGCCGTACTGTCCGAGCGTCTTCCAAAAAGCGATCCGTCCCACTTTGCTGCCCTTCTGATTCAGAAAAAGACTCGGCGACGAACCCTCGCGCAGCAGCTTTGGCCGACTCATGCGCAGATATCGCTGGACGACTTCGAGCGCCTGCCGGCCAACCGGAACCAGCCGCTCCTTGTCTCCCTTTCCAATGCACCGCAGGCATCCGGCTTCGGCCTCGAGGTCCGACACGCGCAGCGAGCAGAGTTCCGACACCCGCAGCCCGCACGAGTACATCAGCTCGATCATGGCCCGGTCGCGCAGGCCAACAACTGAGGTCATATCCGGCTGCTTGAGTAGCCTGTCCACCTCTTCGAGGCTCAGAAACTCGGGCAGGCTGTGGCGAAATCGCGGCGATTCGATCGTGGCCGCGGGATCGTCCTGGACGTAGCCTTCCATGAGTGCGAAGCGGAAGAAGTGTCGGATGGTTACCAGGTGGCGCGCTACGGACCGGCTGTCGAGGCCCTTGCGGTAGAGCGTGCCCAGGAAATCCACGACGTCGCCTCGCCGCACTTCCTTCGCGTCGAGGCCGCGCGTGGCGGCAAACGCCGCGAACTTCGCGATGTCGCGCCGGTACGCCTGGATGGTATTGTCCGACAGGCCTTTTTCGACCCGCAGGCAGTTCAGGAATGTGCGAATCTGCGTTTCCAAGCCTATGCCCTTCCGCTCATCTCAGTCGTATGCAAGGACGTACATGACCGTCGCAAAGGTACGGCCAAGAAGGAGAACCGCTCGTTGATCGCGTAAGTGTCTGCAAGTCTGGCTGATAGCTGTAACGGAGGCCAGGATGGAGGCTGATTCACGGACATGCCGCTGGCTGTCTATCGGCGAAGCTCCGGAGCTAACCCTTTAAGCAACAACAACTTGACAAAAACCGCCTTAAAGATAACATAGTCTCCGAGGACATAGCAAGAATCTCCCCGAAAAAGGGGCCGTCCAAGCCGTGAAAAGCCGCGCCCCAGCTTCGACGCACAAGAAAGTCGTAGTCCTCCTGCTTGACCGGACCGCGGTCCGGGGCTATCTGAACCCTGCCACGCTCGGACGGTCGAACGAGATTGACTTGCTCTCGCTCGATGGTGAGCAGAAGTCCCTTCACCTCGAAAACGTGAAATCCGTCTATTTCGTGCGCGAGTTTAAGGACCCCTTCGAACCGGAACGAAAGACGTTTCTCAGTCGGCCAAAGCTCGATGGTCTCTGGGTCCGCCTGCGTTTTCGTGACGACGACGTGATGGAAGGCATCGTCGCGAACAATCTGCTCGACCTGCTGGACACTGGCGTGCGGCTGACGCCCCCAGACCTGCACGGCAATGTGCTGCACATGTTCATTCCTCGCACGGCTCTGGCCGAGATGAAAGTGCTGGGCGTGGTGGGCGTGGCCCGACGCGCGCCACGGGCAACACGGGAGATCCGCGCGGTGCTCGAAGCGCAGTCCAAACTCTTCAGTGAATAGTCGTTTCTCGAAAAATCACACGAAAAGACATATTGGCTCTTTACACCTCGCCCGCGTAATCTATATTGGCCTATAGGAACGGGCCAATGCTTCCACTACATTTGCAGCCTGAAAGCCACATTCCCTTGTACGTGCAGCTTCGCGATCAGCTTCGCGCGCTGATGCACTCTGGCGAGCTTCGCTCCGGCGATCGAATTCCGGCGAGCCGCGAACTGGCCGGCCAGCTAGGCGTCCACCGCACCACGGTCGCGAACGCCTACGCCGAACTCGAATCCGAAGGGTTGATCAGTGGTCACGTCGGCCGCGGCACATATATTTGCGGCACGCCGGTGAAGCAGTTCTCTCCGCCGCCTCGTACGAATGGCCACGGCGGAGGCATGCGCTGGGAAGCGCTATTTGCCGACGATCGCGGCGAAGAAAGCCTGAGCCGCATGATGCCGGAGGTCCCTCCCGGTGCCATTGCGTTCACGGTGGCCCGGCCCGAGCCAGCGTCCTTTCCACTTGAAGAGTTTCGCCGCTGCGCCAACGATGTGCTCCGTCGGGACGGCAGCCGGATTTTGCAGCTGGGCTCGTCCGACGGTTACGAGCCGCTTAGGCGGGAACTGATCGAGCTTTTTCGCGGCGAGGGTTTGATCGTTCGCGGAGAGCAACTTCTGATTAGCGACGGATGCCAGCAGGCGATTGACCTCGTTTGCAAAGCGTTCCTGCGGCCGGGTGATTCAGTGGCTCTTGAAAATCCGGGCTATCCCGGCGCGATCGCGATTTTTGCCGGCGCCCGGGTTCGGACACTCGCCGTCAGTGTGGAGACGGATCCCGCGCGCATCGGGCACGTCGGTCTCGATGTGGACAACCTAGAAACTGTGCTCCTGCAAAACCGCGTGAAGTTCTTTATGGTCACGCCGGATTTTCACAACCCCACGGGAACGGTTTTGCCACTAGCCGAGCGTCGGCGACTTCTCGAGCTCGCCGCGCATTACCAGGTGCCCGTGATCGAGGACGGCATCTACGCGCGTCTGCGCCTCCGCGGCAATCCGATTCCTTCGCTCAAGATGCTGGACACTGCGGGCAACGTGATTCACGTAGACAGCTTTTCGAAGACGGCGTTTCCCGGCCTGCGCGTCGGCTGGTGCATCGGCGCCGAAAGCGCCATCGAACGCCTGCGCCTCGTGAAGCAATCCACCGATTTGCACACGGACCAGCTCTCGCAAGCGGCCATGGCTGAATTCATGCGCCGCGGATATTTCGCGCGCCATCTGGTAAAGATGCGCAAGATTTATCGCAGCCGCCTGACTGCCATGGAGGAAGCGCTCGAAAAGCACATGCCCGACGGCACTTCGTGGACGCATCCCGAGGGCGGCATGACGCTGTGGGTGACGTTGCCCTCCGGTTTCGATGCAGGCGAGTTGCTGATTCACGCCCGCGAGCGCGGAATCCTGTTCCTGCCGGGCCGATACTTTTATTCACAACAGCCGCGGCCGAACACTTTGCGGCTCGGATTTGCGGCCGTGGATGAGAAGCGTATCGCTCAGGGAATCGAAAGGCTGGCTGGGCTGGTGGAGTCGGAGCTGCGCAAGCGGCAGCGCGGCGCTCGAGAGGAATTCCGTTCGCGAGTCGCGCTGATTTGACGATCCGACCAATATGCTGCTGAAACCAAACTTGGAGAACCAGTGTTTCGGCTGCGGCGGCGCCAACCCGCGCGGCATGCAGCTGGCATTCGAGCAGGATGACGTTTCGCGGCGCATTCGCGGCGTGTTTCGAATCGGAGCGGAATATCAGGGAGGCCCGGGTTTCGTTCATGGCGGTATTGTGGCCACGCTGCTTGATGAAGCGATGGCTAAGGTGAACCGGTTCGAAAAGGATATTGCGGTGACGGGCGAGCTGACGATCGAATATTTGAAACCGGTTCGCGTGGACGAAGAGTTGACCGTGGAGGGCTGGGAACTCGAGCGCAACGGCCGGCTGCGGATGCGACAGGGCGAGATTCGCAATTCGTCGGGCGCCGTGCTGGCCCGGGGCCGCGGCAAATTCGTGGAGATTGATCCGGCGCGATTTCGTTCCATGGCGCCGGAGGAAACGCGCGGGACCTGAAAATAAAAGGGGAAAAATCATGGACTTGATGAGCAACAATTTGTGGCGGGTGAAAGTCGGGCTGGCGGAAATGCTGAAGGGCGGCGTGATTATGGACGTCACGAACGCGGAGCAGGCCAAGATCGCGGAGGACGCGGGCGCTTGCTCGGTGATGGCGCTCGAACGGGTTCCGTCCGACATTCGCAAGGATGGCGGCGTGGCGCGCATGGCAGCGCCGCGAATCATTCGCGAAATCATGGACACCGTTTCGATTCCGGTGATGGCCAAGGTTCGCATCGGCCATTTTGCCGAGGCGCAGGTGTTGGAAGCGCTCGAGGTGGACTACATTGACGAGAGCGAAGTGCTCACGCCCGCCGACGAGGAGCATCACGTCTGGAAACACGGCTTCAAGGTTCCGTTCGTTTGCGGAGCGCGCAATCTCGGCGAGGCGCTACGGCGCATCGGCGAAGGCGCGGCGATGGTCCGCACGAAGGGCGAAGCGGGCTCCGGTAATATTGTTGAGGCCGTGCGCCACATGCGCGCGATTGTCGGCCACATGAAGAAGCTGACGACGCTGGGCGAAGAAGAGCTGATGCACGAAGCGAAGGAACTCGGCGCGCCGTTCGAGCTGGTCGCGTGGGTCGCCAAGAATGGGAAGCTGCCCGTGCCGAATTTCTCGGCCGGTGGCATTGCGACTCCAGCGGATGCCGCGCTGGTGATGCAGCTTGGCGCAGAATCGGTGTTCGTCGGCTCGGGCATCTTCAAATCGAGCGATCCCGCACAGCGCGCGCGTGCCATTGTGAAGGCGACCACACACTTCAAGGACGCCAAGGCGGTGCTCGAAGCGTCCGAAGAGCTGGGCGAAGCGATGCCGGGCCTCGACGTGCGACAGATGGACGAGAAGGATCTGCTGCAGACGCGTGGATGGTAAGAAGAGCAAGTCTTAGCCACTGATGAACGCAGATAAACACTGATAAGAACTGATGAAAACAGATTCTTTCTTACCAGATTACGGTCTTCATCTGCGTTCATCCGTGTTGATCGGTGGCTGAAACGAATTTGAATCCATGAACATTGGGATACTCGCGATTCAAGGTGATTATGCGGCGCACGCCGCAGCGCTTAGCCGATTGGGCGCTTCGTATTCGTTTGTGCGAACGTCGGCGGATCTGGCGGATGTTGACGGGGTAATTTTGCCGGGCGGCGAGAGCAGCACGCACCTGAAAGTGATGACCGAAGAGGGCCTCTTCGACGCGTTGAAAGGGTTCGCCGCGAAGGGCGGCGCATTTTTCGGCACGTGTGCCGGCGCGATCCTGCTAGCGCGCGAAGTCCACGGCCCCGCGCAAGCCTCGCTCGGATTGCTCGACGTCACCATCCTGCGCAACGGCTACGGCCGCCAGCTGGCGAGCGACGTGCACATGGGCAAAACGAAGCTGCGCAAGGAGCCCCTCGAGATGGTCTTCATCCGCGCGCCGATTATCGAATCGGTCGGGCAGGGAATCGAAGTCCTTGCCGAGGATGCGGGGCACCCCGTGCTCGTCCGCGAAGGCCGCGTGATGGCCGCGACGTTTCACCCCGAACTAACCGAAGATACCAGCGTCCACGAGCATTTCCTGAAGCTGACTGCGCAGTGATAGACTGCCCGCACTCCGATGGGCGACAGCGTCACTAAACCGAACGCGCAACCAGCGTCCAGGCCGGATCGGAAAGCCCCTCAAAATCGCCGCGTGCGTTGGCTTGCCTGGGTTCTCGTTCTCATCGCGGCCGCGATCGCGATCAATTATCTCCGCTACGATCTGCGCAGCTACGCATTGCTTACCCGCTTCGCCGACCCGGGCGCCTCTGGCCCGCTCCTGCGGTTTGAAACTCACGACGTAACTACCGAGGGCATCGCGATCTCGACGCCTAGCGGCCTGCTGCGTGCCCGGCTCTTTCTGCCCGTCGGCGTCGCGCATCCGCAAGGCATGGTCGCCGTGCACGGAATTCATCATCTCGGGATGGACGAGCCACGCCTGATGAGTTTCGCGCGAGCCGTGGCAGGCACAGGCCTCGCTGTCTTGACGCCGCAGATTGACGCTCTCGCGGACTATCATGTGGATGCGGCGTCAATCGCGGACATTGGCGATTCGGCGGCGTGGCTGGATGACCGGCTGGGCGGTCACAAGGTAACCGTGACGGGAATTAGTTTTGCGGGCGGGCTGTCACTGCTTGCGGCAAGCGATGCTCGCTACGCGCCTCATATTCGCGCGCTCGTTCTGATGGGCGCATACGACGACCTCCCGCGCGTTTCACGATTCCTCGCCACGGGTATCCAAGAGCTGCCAAACGGCACGAGCGAGCCGCATCCAGCGCATGATTACGGCGCGTCGGTCTTCGTCTACGCGCACCTGAATCAATTTTTCCCTGCGGCTGATTTGGACGCGGCGCACGAAGCGCTACGCGATTGGCTTTGGGAGCAACCGGACAAAGCGAAGATCGCGATGGAGAAGCTGAGTCCACCGGCGCGCGCGACGATGGATGCATTGCTGAACCGCCGGATCGACGAGGTGCGGCCGCGAATTCTTAGCGCCATCCAGACGGACGAGCCGGAGCTGGAGGCCATCTCGCCGAGCGGAAAACTGGCGTCATTGCGCGTCCCGGTTTTCGTCCTGCATGGATCGGCGGACAATATCATCCCGCCCGCGGAAAGCTTATGGATCGCAAAGGACATTCCGCACGGACGGTTGCGCACTCTTCTGATAACCACCGCGTTTTCGCACGTTGACCCGGAGAAACACGCGCCCTTGATGGAGGAGCTGCGGTTAGTGCGCTTCGTCGCCGGTGTGTTGCGCGCGGCGAACTAGCCCAGACTGCAGAGGCTAATCGTAGTATTCCGCGCCGAGGTGCGTGATGAGGTCCTCGCCGACCATCCAGCGCAGCGTATTCTTCAGCTTCATGGACTGAATGAAGAGGTCGTGCTCGGGGTAAAGTTCGCGGGCGCACATCGGAGACTTGAAGTAGAAGCTCAGCCATTCCTGAATACCGCGCATCCCTGCGCGCTTTGCGAGATCGAAAAACAGCGCGAGGTCGAGGACGATCGGCGCGGCGAGAATCGAATCGCGGCAAAGGAAATTCACTTTGATCTGCATCGGGTAGCCAAGCCAGCCGAAAATGTCTATGTTGTCCCAGCCCTCTTTGTTGTCTCCGCGCGGCGGGTAGTAGTTGATGCGCACCTTGTGGTGGATTTTGCCGTAGAGGTCAGGGTAAATACTGGGCTGCAAAATATATTCGATCGCGCCGAGCTTGGATTCCTCTTTAGTCTTGAACGAGCCGGGATCTTCGAGGACTTCGCCGTCGCGGTTGCCGAGAATGTTCGTTGAGAACCATCCATTCAGGCCCAGCATGCGCGCCTTGAACGCCGGCGCCAGCACCGTTTTCAAGAGCGTTTGACCGGTCTTGAAATCTTTCCCGCCGATCGGCACTTCCTTGGCCTTCGCATATTCCTCGAGCGCGGGAATGTCCACGGTCAGGTTCGGCGCGCCATTCGCGAACGGCACGCCCTCGCTGATCGCCGCGTACGCGTACAGCATCGAAGGGGCGATCGCGGGATGGTTTTCCTTCATCCCTTTTTCGAATGACGCCAAATCCTTGTGCACGGCCTCCGCCTTCAGGAACACCTCCGTGGACGCGCACCACACCATCACGAGACGGTCGCACTTGTTCTTTTTCTTGAAGTCGCGAATATCCTGGCGAATCTGTTCGGCGAGGTCGAACTTCGTTTTGCCCTTCTTGATGTTCGTGCCGTGCAGGTTCTTGACGAAATTCTGATCGAACGCCGCCTTCATCGGCTTGATGGTCTTCAGGAATTTCTGTACTTTCGTGAGGTCTTTCGCGTCGAGCACGCCGGCCTTCACGGCCGCCTGATACGCGTCGTCGGGAAACACATCCCAGGCGCCGAAAACCAGATCGTCGAGCTTCGCGAGCGGCACCAAATCTTTAATTTTCGGGATGCGTCCCTCTGTCCGCTTGCCCAGGCGGATCGTGCCTAGTTGCGTCAGCGAGCCCACGGGAACGGATTGGCCCTGGCGCACAAGTTCCACTCCTGCCATGAACGTGGTGCCGACCGCACCCATGCCGGGCATCAGCACTCCCAATTTTCCTTTTGGCGGAGCAATACTGGCGGGCCTGCGCATTCCATTTCCCCCTGAGCGTTTGAAGATCGTATCGCCGGTTTTTCTTGAGCGAGGCCGAAGGACTGCTCGACGGCTCTCGTACGCGCCCGCTAAACCTTGAGCGATGCGCCGGATGGACCGAAGCAAAACATGATGCGGCATCCCGCAATCATTTGCAAATCCATTCCGCGCACGTCAGCGGAGTGATTCGTTCCACGCCACGTGGTGGAACCTATCCCTGCGGGTGATTAGGAATCGGGAGTAGAATCATTCCGTGGCTAAGAACCGAGACACATCGTCTCTCGCGGGGATTCTGACCGCGGCTGCCGGCACGGGATTCAGTCGCGCTTATCGGCAGGTTCAGATTGACGAGCGGAAATACCTCCGGCACGTCCAGCGCGCACACCGTCTTCCGATTGAAACCTGGCACGACATGTTTCTTCTGGGTCCGCAGGTGATTGACCCGATTGCGGCGAGCACCGTTCGCTCGGCGTCAAAAATGGCGGCGCTCGAAGGTGCGGGACTCGGCCTCGGCGGGTTCCTTACCGTCGTTCCCGACATGGGCATACTTTCGGCGATTACTTTGCGAATGCTGCAGAAGCTGAGCTTGCTTTACGGCTTCGAATACGCGACCGAGGAAGAAAACATTAAGCTATGGGTCGCGGCAGCGAGCGCGGCAGGTCTGGAATTGAGCCGCGATTTTCTCGAGAAGCAGGCCGTCGAGCGGATCGTTCCGCGCATTATCGATCGCCTGGCCGTTAAGGTCGGCGCTGAGGTCGCGGAAAAGTGGGCCGGGCGAATCATCCCGGTACTCAGCGCGGGAGCCGCCGGCGCGCTGAACTATTACTTCGTACGAGGCTGGGGCCGCCGCGCGCAGAAGCATTTCCTCGCCCGGCACTTGCTCGTCGCCTCCGAAGAAAGCCGCCCGCAACCGCGCAGGCTCTCGTCCGTCCCTCTGCTGCCTTCTTCGATCTAACGCGCTTAGCGGCCCTGCGCTTGCCTTTCGAGCGCGGCGTGATCCCAGTTCCCAAGGTTTGCGGCGGCTTCGTAGGTGCTCTGAAAAAATTGCATCAAGATGCCCGTCGGATCGGCGGAATTCCGCACGGCGTCATACGGCAGCAGGAACTCGCCGATCTGCGCGTTGTAGGATGCCTGCGCCGGAAGGACTCTGCTCTCGCGGAAGCCGGGCGGTTCTGGCGCGGCATACGCGTAGAACATCGGCGCGTCGAATCCGCCGTTTCCCGGCCACCATCCCACGCTGCTTACCTCATGCGAATACGCTTCGCGCGTAACGGCGTCCGCTCCAGGACGCTCGGGCGCGCGCCGTCCGGAGAAGCGCGTTGCCGCCAGGTCACCACTGCCCCAGAAAAAATGGACGGGACTGGCCTTGCCGATAAATCGCGCGCGGAATTCCTTGCAGATTGGATCGAGGGTCGTGAGAATTCGCCAGAAGCGACTCGCGTACGCGGGATCGTAGGACGCGTGGACGGTGTCCTGATCGAAGCGGATCGGGTTCGGGATTTCAACTGGCATCGGCCAGATTGTTGCCTCGATTTTCAGGAACGCGAGCGTCGCTTTGAACTCGCGGTAAAACTCAGCCACGCTCCGCGGCGCGAGCGCGATTGTTTTCGTTTCGCCACGGCTCGTAGTGAACCGCAGCACGTGTGCGATGAAATCGAACTCGGCCTCGAACACTCCCATCTGGTAGGGAATCGCTGAAGTTGTCAGTCCTCGCGCGCTCACGTACAGCGTCGCCTCCCACCAGTGATTCAATTGCGGGCTGAGCGCCAACCGGAGTTTGCCGACGATCTGCAGCCACATGTGCAGCGTGTCGCGCGTCGCACTCCATTCCGCGAGCGGCAGCGCCGGCCATGCCTCGTCCTTTGGCAGCCCCGAGATAATTGCTTTGCTCGCCATCACGCCTCCTTTCGCGCTCACACTTCCATTTTGTCTATGTAGCACCACCGCCAGTCTTCTCCCGGCTCGATGGACTGCATGATCGCGTGATGCACTTCATGAAAATGCTTCGTGGCGTGTTTGTTTTTTGAGCTGTCGCAGCAGCCCACCTTGCCGCATTCGAGGCACATTCGCAGATGCACCCACGTATCGCCAATCTTCAAGCAGTCTTCGCAACCTTTGGCGCTCGGCGTAACCTTGCGAATATCTTTCACGTGCGGACAGGCGTTAGCCATGGCAGATGCTCCTCCAAACGGCGATCTAAAGCCGACAGCAAGCGCCTATGGTAAAACAATCGAGCCACCGATGGCACGGGATTGAATTCGGCGGCGGTGGCCCTGTTTGAGGAACCATCCGTGGTCGGTGGGGAAAAGTCCTGTTACCTTACTTGGAGGGCCAATCGAGCGCGAGGGGCGAAAGATGTCGCGCAGCGCTTGTGGGGACTGAGCGAGACTTACTCCGCGTTATACTCTTGGACTTAACATGAGCGCCAAACCCTCCATGTCCACCAACCTCGTGAACGTCCGTGGCACCCAACTCTTGGCCAGTGACACTCGCGAGCAGTATCGGCAAAAACTGGCGCGAATCACTCTCGATTCCATGGTGCAGTTCGTCGGCCTCCTAGACGCAAAGGGCACGGTGCTCGAAATCAACCAGGTCGCCCTCGACGCTGTCGGAATCAAACTCTCGGACGTCGAAGGGAAGCCGTTTTGGACAACCTTCTGGTGGCAAGTTTCCGAGGAAATCAACGCGACGCTCAGAGATGGGATCCAGCGCGCCTCGAAAGACGAATTCGTTCGCTGGGATGCGGAAATCTACGGACGCTTCGGGGGCAAGGAGACCATCATTATAGACGCCTCACTCATGCCGGTTAAGGATGAGCGAGACAACGTCGTGTTCATCGCGGCCGAAGGACGCGACATCACCGAGAAGAAGGCGCATGAGCGCGAGATCGCACGACAGCGCGAGGAATTAGCGGAGCTCGATAAGCTGAAGACCCAATTTTTCGCCAATATCAGCCACGAATTTCGCACGCCTCTGACCTTGATGATGGGGCCGCTGGAAGATGCAATCGCGGCGCCCGAGGGATTGTCCGCATCGAACAGGGATCGTCTGGAGTTGGCGCATCGCAATTCCTTGCGCCTTCTCAAGCTTGTCAACACGCTGCTCGACTTTTCGCGCATAGAGGCTGGCCGTATCGAGGCCTCGTATGAACCAACCGAACTGGCATCCCTTACAGCAGAACTCGCCAGCGTGTTCCGTTCCGCGATTGAGCGGGCGGGAATGCGACTGGTCGTTGACTGTCCCGCTCTTTCGGAGATGGTCTACGTTGACCGGGAAATGTGGGAGAAGGTCGTCCTCAATCTCCTGTCCAACGCGTTCAAGTTCACTTTCGAGGGAGAGATTGGGGTTTCGCTGCGGCTGGCTGATTCGACTGTAGAAATGACCGTGCGCGATACCGGGACGGGCATTCCGGCTTCCGAAATTCCCGAGCTGTTCGAACGCTTTCATCGGGTCAAAGGAGCGCGCGGGCGCTCGTACGAGGGCAGTGGAATCGGGCTCGCGCTCGTGCAGGAGCTTGTCAAACTGCACGGCGGCGGCGTGCGCATTCAGAGCGAAATGGATCGTGGGAGCGCCTTTACGATTGCTATTCCTCTTGGCAGCGCTCACTTACCCGCTGATCGCATAGGCGGCGCACGCACTCGGTCGTCAACCGGGTTGCGAGGCGAGGCGTACGTGCAAGAGGCTCTCCGTTGGTTGCCGGAACATCATAATGTCGCCGAATGACGTTCAAGCCGCGACTCGAGGTGCATCGCCGGAATCGCTATCGCGTTCCCCACAAAGTCACGAACAGCCCTCACTCGTTCTGCTCGCCGACGACAACGCGGATATGCGCGACTACGTTCAGCGGCTTCTGCGCGACCAATACGAAGTGGTGGCCGTGGCAGACGGGGAGTCGGCTCTAAAAACTGCCCGCGAGCGGCGCCCGGACCTGATCCTTTCGGACATCATGATGCCGCGGTTGGACGGCTTCGAAATGTTGCGCGCGGTGCGAGCCGATCAGGACTTGAAAAGTATTCCGGTGATTTTGCTTTCCGCTCGCGCGGGGGAAGAATCCGGCCTCGAAGGGCTAGAGGCCGGAGCTGACGATTATCTGGTGAAGCCATTTTCCGCCCGCGAATTGATGGCTCGCGTAGGATCGCATCTCGCGATGGCTCGAATTCGCCGCGAGTCGGCGGAACAGTTTCGCACCCTCTCGGAACGTCTCGATGCGGAAGTGCGCGTCCGAACGCAAGAGTGGGAGGAACGCGGCAATGATTTGTTGAAGCAATCCGAGCAGATGCGCGATCTTTCGCGGCGTCTACTGCAGGTGCAGGACGAGGAACGCCGGCACTTTGCTCGTGAGCTGCATGACAGCGCGGGTCAAACATTAGCCGTGCTCGGCATGAATTTGTCGCAGCTACTTCAAGAAATCCAGGAGCGCGCTCCCGACTTCGCTAAACGGGTGGAGGCGTCCGAACAGCTTGTGCGGCAACTGTCTCAGGAGATACGGACGACGTCCTATCTCTTGCATCCGCCCCTGCTGGATGAAATCGGATTGGCTTCGGCGCTCGCTTGGTACACACAGGGGCTCTCGGACCGAACTGGCATACACATTGATTTGAGCATTCCTGAAGACTTCGGAAGAATTTCACTCGACATCGAATTGGTCGTCTTTCGCCTGGTACAGGAATCATTGACGAACATTCATCGTCACGCTGGGGCGAAAAACGCCGCGATCAGGATCGCGCGGGAGCACAGCGGTATTTCCGTCGAGATCTCCGATGATGGCGGAGGCATGCCAGCCGCAAAGCTGGCCGAAGTTCGGTTGGGAGGTTCGGGCGTGGGCATCGGAGGCATGCGCCAACGCGTGCGTCAATTCGGAGGCGATATGAGAATCGAGTCGGATAATTCCGGTACGAAGATCCTGGTCACCATTCCGAATTCCTAGCTTCGAACCCACCCTCCGCAATGATCGCGATTGCCACCAAGGCGAATAAGCGCGCGCCAGCAAAACAGATTCACCGGATCCGGCGACTTCGCCGCGCCGAACTTCCTGTGGATACCGTCAAGCTTGCGCGGTTTCTAATCGGCAAGACAGTCGTCCACGACCTGCCGCAGGGCCGCCTGAGCGGGCGAATCGTTGAGACGGAAGCCTATCCGGTAGGTGACCCGGCCGGACACGCGTTTCCCGGCCACTCGCGCGCCAACAATTCGCTTTTCCTGGTTCGTGGCACTGCATATGTTCGATTCACGTACGGCTCGTGCTGGATCTTCAACGTGGTGGGCGAAATTCCCGGCGTCGGCGCGGGGGTCTTAATTCGCGCCCTTGAACCCCTCGACGGAATTCCCTGGATGGAGCGTCACCGCGGAGTGTCGCGCTTGCGCGACCTGGCTCGCGGTCCCGGACGTCTTTCCGCGGCTTTGAAAATAGACAAGCGCTTCAATGGCATCGACCTTTGCTCCCGGCAGAGCTCAGTCTGGCTCGGGGATGCGATGCGCCCGGCTGGTGCAATCGGCGTAAGCACGCGCATTGGCATCTCCCGCGCAGCGCACCGCCGGCTTCGATTCTACGAGCGCGGGAATCCCTTCGTTAGCGGCCCGCTATGGCTGCGGCCGTAAGCACCTCGGCGCTGGTCACGACCACGCGCAACCCCTTTCCTCAGTTGCAATTGTGGCAACTGCAGCGCTCCTTCCGATTGACGCTCGCGCCCTTCGAGAACACATTGTGAGCGTACCTCTCGGAGGAAGCGAATGCGTCATGTTGTGCGTTTTTTCGTGATTTTATTGTGTTACGCGGCCCTATTTATCTGGCCCACGTTTGGGGCGCGTGGCGCTCATCGCCGCGTCCTCGGCGTGGTGACTCAAACCGATCGCGGTCATCTCGACAGCCAGAATGCTGTGGTGGGCGCGGATATTTATTCCTGCGACGCTCTCGATACCAACGACGGAGTGGCGCTGCGCGCCAGAATTGGTTCGAGCCAGGTCTACCTTTCGGCTGGCAGCGACGCTGCGCTTGAGGACGACGGAAGCGAAATCCAAGTTTTGGTAACTGCCGGAACGGTGGGCTTCTCCGAACCTGCAACCGGCGAGATTGCGATGCGGACACCGGCAGGCATCATTCGTGCAGCGGGGGGAGGCGGAGCCGCCGGGGAAGTAACGTTCAAAGGGCCGAAGGAACTGGTGATCTCAGCCATGCGTGGCGCTCTCACGCTGGACAATGGCGGCGAGCTCCGCACGATTCCGGAAGGAAAATCAGCGGATGTAACCTTCGACGACAATCTGGAACAAGGCTGCCACGATGAAGGCGCCGACGAAACGCAACAACAGCGACCCTACATGCGCAAGCCAATCGGCTTCTACATCATCGCGACTACCGCACTCGCCGTGCCGAGCTACCTTCTCTGGCGGGAACTTACGGAGAGCGATTCGAAGCCTCCCAAGTGAGCGTTTTTTCGGCGGTGCGGGATTTGGAATTCCGATTCCTCGGCCAACGGTGACCCATGCCTGCAAAAGAAAATGTCGAGCACGTAAATCGCGCTATCGCCCGGTTTAACGCGAAGGATCTCGAAGGCTACCTCGAAATGTTTGATAAATCCGTCATATTCCACGGACTTTCGCGGCGGCTCAAGCCCGGCGTCGGAGGGCTGCGAGACTATTACACGGTGCTACGCGGCGGGTTCCCTGACATGCGACTGGCCAGCGAAGACTTGATCGCTGAGGGCGAGAAGATCGCGAATCGCTACACCTTTTACGGCACTCACAAGGGCGAGTACATGGGAATTGCTCCGACCTCGAAGCTGGTCATATCGGCCGGAATGGTGATTCATCTCTTCCGCGCCGGCAAGTGCGTGGAGACATGGCAATCCACGGACGCGCTGGGATTCCTGAACCAACTCGGCGTGGCGCAGCCACTCTCTGTGAAGTAGCGGCTGCTCGGCCGCCGGGTGCTATTCGTCCGAATGCAGCTCTTTCCCATATTTGTCGAGCAGGATTTGCACTCCGATGTACCCCATGAATTCCGGCTGGCCGCTTGAGTTTTCGCTGAAGGTTCTGCCCGCAGTGAAAAGCAAAATGAGTCCCTTGTGAAATCGGTATTGGCCTCCTGCGTCAAACGTAGTGTCGTGCGGCAGCGCGCCCATCGCGTAATCGTTGTAAATCTCTCCCAGGATGTTCAGCTTGGGCGTCAACTGGTGCCCAACGCCAAAACCTACAATCCGCTCGCCGTGAGAGCGCCATGGAAAGTAGTAGCCCGCTTCGAATTCGAGATTCAAGGGCCCGACTGACTTCGTAATCTCGGCCGGAAAAAGCAGCCGTGTCCCGCTGGAAGCGATTCCCGTTCTTATGAAAGCTCCGAGACCCGGTGGTTCGAGCTGAGGAAATATCGAAGCGCTCCAGCCGCTCTTATTGTCGAGGAATCGCCATTTCAGACCCACAAAGCCGTTGCTCCATCCAGCTTGGGTTGGCTCGCCGGGTTCGGTCTGAAGAACGAAAGGAATCTCATAGGTAAGCTGGATGCGATCGCCCAGGCCGAAGTTCAGGTCAATTTGCGGAACTTGAAAGGAATTTTGATGTTGGCACAGAACCGCCAGCACGCCCAAATTGATTTCCCAGTTACCGTTTCCCGGCGTGCCGGGATCGTTGGTCAACAGCGGCGGAGCGCCTTGGCCGTGCGCGGTAGCTGGAACAGCGAGGACGCATAAGAGCGCCAGCCACGGTCAGCACCGGCCACTCCGTGAGGGGCTGCGTCTGGACTGGTGCCATGGGAGCTTCACAATAGGGCATTCTCTGGCGAGACTGACGCGAATGAAAATGGTGCCGAGGGGCAGAGTTGAACTGCCTACGCCGGCCTTTTCAGGGCCGCGCTCTACCGGTGAGCTACCTCGGCACCGGCACAACAAAAGATTCTACGGAAAAGCCACCGCAACGGAAAGGGAAAAGCGCCGAAGGCAATCTGCCACGGAGGCACGAAGATACAGAGAAGAAAAAAATGGAAACGGGAAAATAGAAAATTGTGAACCAGACCCGATCGGTGCCGGTCGCTGCATATTGCGCCGGTAAAGCATGCCCCACTCCCGGTCCTGGTCCCTACTTCACGGAGTCGTCGAATTCTTTCATCCAGTCCTTGGTTTTGAGGACTTCGCGGGGTTTGGCTCCGTCGGCTGGGCCGACGATGCCGTCCTTCTCCATGATGTCAATCAGGCGCGCGGCGCGGCCGTAGCCGATCCGCAGGCGTCGCTGTAGGGTGGATGTGGAAGCGCGGCCCATTTCGCAGCAGACGCGCACGGCATCCTGATAGAGATCGTCGTCAACTCCTTCGCCGCCTTCTCCATCGCCGCCCAGACCACCGCCCATCGCGTTCTCATCCTTGGGCGGCCTGAGAAGCTCCTCGTTGTAAATGGCCTTGGCCTGATCGCGCCAGAATTGGCAGACGGCCGCGACTTCGTTCTCATGGACATAGGGGCCATGGATACGGTGCAGCCGGGATGATCCTGCCGGCAGGTAGAGCATGTCGCCCTTACCGAGCAGGGATTCCGAGCCGTTCGTATCGAGAATGGTTCGCGAGTCAACTTTGCTGGCCACGCGAAAAGAGATGCGCGCGGGAAAGTTGGCTTTGATCAACCCGGTGATCACGTCAACCGAGGGGCGCTGCGTCGCGAGGATCAGGTGAATGCCGACCGCTCGAGCCATCTGTGCCAGGCGCGTGATGGATTCTTCCACGCCATTTGTATCCACCATCATCAGGTCGGCCAATTCGTCAATCACGATCACGAGGTAGGGCAGCGGGCGATGTTCCTCTTCCTCGGAGTTCTCAAAGAGCGAAAGCGATTGCCCCTTCTCGAATGTGCGGTTGTACTGCTCGATATTTCGCACGCTGCGCTGCGCGAGAAGTTTCAGCCGCCGCTCCATTTCGCGCGTGGCGTTGCGCAGGACGTTCGCCGCCACTTTCGCGTCGGTCACGACCGGCGTGTAGAGGTGTGGAATGTCGGCATAAAGCCCCAGCTCGAGGCGCTTCGGGTCCACAAGCACGAGCTTCAATTCGTCCGGCGTGGACTTATAGAGCATGCCCATCAGCAGGGAATTGATGAAGACGCTTTTCCCTGTGCCGGTCGAGCCGGCAATCAGCAGGTGAGGCATCTGCGTTAGATCAGCCGCGCGAATGCGTCCGATCAGGTCTTTACCGAGCGGCAGCGAGAGCTTGGATGAGGAATGCGAGAATTCCGGAGACTCGATCACGTCGCGCAGGGCGATAGTTTCGCGCCGCACGTTGGGCACTTCAATCCCAACGGTCGATTTTCCGGGTATGCGCTCGATCAAAAGTGATTCGGCGCGCAACGCAAGGCAGAGATCTTCGCCCAGGCCCGTGACGCGGCTGTATTTGATGCCCGCCTCGGGCTTGAATTCGAATGTGGTGACGACCGGGCCGGGATTGATCTGAGTGATGTGCCCGCCGACTTCAAATTCAGCGCACTTCTGTTCGATGGCGCGCGCGCATTCCTTGAGCTCGGCCTCGTCCATTTTTTCACCCCGCTCGGCGGTATGCAGCAAGCTGAGCGGAGGTAATTTGAAGTTCGTCTTCCCGTGCGAGATTTTCGGTTCGGGAGCGCTCTTCCGGGGTGAAGGCGGAGGCACCGGATCGTGGAATTGGATCACGTGCGGCCCGCGTTCACCTTGCGCGGGTGTGCGATCAATGGCTTTCTCGTCTTCTTCCTCGTGCTCTTCGATTTCCTTGGTTGAAACGCGCTGCTGCGTGACGGGACGGCGTCCCGCTATCTTGATGTCGTCAACCTGCTTGCGCAGGCGGACCGATTCGCGCTCTTCGCGCCACTCCTTCACGCGTGCCATCCATTGCCCGATCGCGCCTTCGCTGCCCATCGGCTTCTTCATCCATGCGCCAGCAGCGCTGAACGAGAAACTGGTGGTCAGAAATAGAGCGGTCAGCAAAGTGGCAACGGAGACGAGATTCGCGCCAACCGGATTCAGAGCGGCGCGTAATCCCTGCGCGAGAAGCTTGCCGAGAAGGCCGCCGGCCGGCAAAGCGCCGCGAACGTCCGGCATGTGAATCAGAGTTAATTCCGCGGAAAGCGAGAGAAGCATCAGTCCCCAGCCGATCAGTTTTGCCGTCGGCGCTTCCATCAGCTGGCTTCGGAACCAGCGCATCGCTACGAGGAACATTCCTATCGGAAACAGGAACGCGCCGTATCCGGCGAGCTGGAAGAACAGATCGGCGGTATGAGCCCCCACGGGCCCAATCCAGTTACGCGCCGGACCAGAGCCCGGAGACGCCGCGGAGACGTTGAACGACGGGTCCAGCGGCGAATACGAGAGCAGGCTCAGAGCCAACAGGACTGCCAGGCTCAAGCCTACAAAACCGATCATTTCGTTGAAGCGTTTGTTCTCAGTCGGTGTCAGAACGCGCACAAAACTCTCCTCGGGCGATTGGGGGAAGGCCGCGTCACGAGCGACGTCGCGGGCGCGCCGCGCAAAATACACCGCAGCAACCGCGACGCCTCAAGGCTGGGTCGCGCGGGCGCTGTCGCGCGGGACCCATTCGGAGGAACGCGAGTACGGCGATGACTATAGCAAACGGAGTTCGGAGGTGAACAGAGATATCCGAAGTGGCTTGTTCCAGCAGCGCACTGCGGTACTAGACCGGGATATTCGGCGGCCATCTGAAAAAGCCAAACTCGCAAAAATTTGCGATTAGAAACGGATGCGACCCTTTGTTTCCAGGAGGTTAGGCCACCTTCTAATAATTGAAGTTTGCGATTAGAAAATTGTAGATACCGGGCCGGGAGAGGGAAAGCCTCTCGGTCCATGAGCGCGCCGTGTTGCGTCAGAATCAGGCTCCGTCGAATTGGGTTTCGTTCAACATAGTTCAGCACAAGCGGCAGGTACGGTACCGCAAAGTCGGTGGTTACGAAGCTGGCCGATGGGACAAGAAAAGAACAGGCAGTGCGTCAGTGCGAGATTGACTCGAGTGCCAGGCCGCGCGTCCGCGGACCGAAGACGCCAATCGCCAGAACAACCACTACCATCGAGGCAGCGATAAACGCGAAAACGCCACCAACTCCGAAGTGCTGGAGAAAGAAACCAATCATCAGGCTGGTGAAGATCGCGCTGAACCGGCTCCACGAATAGACAAAGCCGACCGCTTGCGCTCGCACTCGCGTTGGAAATAACTCCGCTTGGTATGCGTGAAATGCCACCGACATCCAGTTGTTCGAGCATGTCAGCATTATGCCCAGCAGAATCAGCCAGCCGGGATCTTTCTGCCGCGCGAATAGCAGACCAAAGCCTCCGATGCAGACGGCGCTCCACACGATTTGCCACTTTCGCTCGAACCTGTCCGCGATGCCCTGAATCAGCAGGGGGCCGATGGGAGCGAAGATGGCGATGATGAACGAATATTGCAGGCTGGCAGTGGTCCGAACGCCCGCGGCGATCAGCAACGTCGGCACCCAGGAAGCGAAGCCGTAGTAACCGACGGTCTGGGCCAACTGAAACACCATGAGCATCAGCGTTCGCGTTAGATATGGCGGCTGAAAGATTTGAACGAAGCTCACCTGAGCGCTGGGAGGTTCTTCGGCGGGAGCCTCCAAAACGACCGAGGGCAGTGCGGCTCCCAAGTCCGCCGCCACCCGCTCTTCGATATCGGCGACTGCGCGCTGAGCTTCGGATATGTGGCCGCGAGCGATCAGCCAGCGAGGGCTCTCCGGAATGCTTCGCCGGATAAACCAGACAAGAATTGCGCCTGCCGAGCCGAGCAGCACAACCCAGCGCCATCCGTCGAGGCCGAAATAGCTGCGCGGCACAAGCAGCCAGGAGACCAGCGCGACCAGCGGTATGGCGGTGAATTGCACAACCTGATTGATTGCGAATGCACGGCCGCGAACTTCCTTGGGCATGAGCTCAGCGATGTAGGTGTCAATCGTGACCAGCTCGACGCCGATACCGATCCCGGTAATCAATCGCCAGATCAGAATTGCGGATGTCGTGGTCTGGAAGGCCATCACAATCGAGCCGACGGTGTACCACAGCAGCGAATACGTAAAAATCGTCCGGCGGCCGAACTTATCGGCGGCAAATCCGAATACAAGCGTCCCGATGAAAAGCCCGGCGAATGTTGCGGACACAAAGCTGGCCAATCCAGTCAAACCGAAGAATGAGACGGAGGCGCCGGAGAAAAGTCCGCTGCGGACCAAGCCCGGACCTATATAGGTCATCAGGAAGAGGTCGTAGAATTCGAAACATCCGCCCAGCGAAAGCAGCAGCAGAAGTTTCCAGATGTATCGCGTCGTTGGGAGCCGGTCGAGCCGCGCGCTAATCAGCGCGGCCTGTCCGCGAATCGTTGTCTGCCGCGCTGGATTCATCAAGGTTCCGCGAATTCTAGCAATCGCCGATCACAGGGGATAGTGCATTCAAGTCGGCGAGAAGGAATCGGACGCCGGCATGCGAATTCGAGGAAGTGCAACGTAAAGTGACGCGTGCGCTAGCTCGCGAGCTTAGAGAGCCAGATGAGAAGGGCGCAGCCGGCGATGATGCGATAAATCGCGAACGGTACGAATCCGTGGCGTCGGACCCACGCCATGAACCACGCGACGCAGCCGTAGGCGACGATGAACGAAACGACGATGCCAATCGCCAACACAAGCCAACCGTGCTGGTCGATTCCCGAAACGCCGAGAGAGTCTTCGCCCTTGCCATAGAGCGATTTCAACAGATCGTAACCGGTTGCGGCCGCCATGACGGGCATCGAAAGAAAAAACGAGAACTCGAGAGCCGAGGCTCGCGACATTCCCGCGATTTGTCCGCCGGTGATGGTGGACATGGAGCGCGACGTCCCGGGGAAGACGGCGGATAAAATCTCGCACGCGCCGATCCAGACGGCCTGGCCGAGGCTCATCTCCTCCATATGCCAGGTGTGAATGCGGCCCTGCGAAGCGGCTTGTCCGGCGGTTTCGGATTTGGCGTTCATCGCGTCCACGATCCACATGACTATTCCGCCGATCACGAGCGCTGCGCCCATGATCCGCAAATTCTCGAGATGCTTGCCGATAACTTTGGAGAGCAGCAGCGACGGAACGGCCGTGACGACAAATGCGATAATCACGAGACTGAGCGGATGAGTCAGGATGGTCCGATCGCCGCATTCGCCGCGCGGAAACGTGGAGAGAAATTTCGCGATGCGGCTGCGGAAATAGATGGGCAGGCAAAGAATCGCGCCGAGCTGAATCACGATCGTGTACATCTTCCAGTACCCGCTCGTGAGCGGGACATGGAGCAGGGCTTCGGCGATGCGCAGGTGCGCCGTGGAACTGACGGGCAAGAACTCGGTGAGACCTTCGACGATTCCCAGAATCACAGACAGCAGATAGTCGCTCAAAGTTCCTCTTGTCTATTTTTCGTGAAGTCGAAGAGAGGTTATTCGACTCTCTTCGCCATGGAGTATGCGTCGCGGCCGTCCGGGTAATATTCCTTCTGTACCTGCACAGTACGATAGCCGTGCTTTTGCCAGAAGGCAATCGCGGATGTGTTGTCAGTTGCCGTTTCAAGCTCGATTGTGCGGACGCGTGCGGCTGCGAGTCGGCGCTCCGATTCCTCCAGCAGAAGCGTGGCTACGCCCTGACGGCGATAGGCCGCCAGAACATCAATTGTGACGATAGAACCGACGGCGTTCTCATGGGCCGTGACGAGAAATCCTGCAATATTGCCTTCGGCTTCCGCGATCACGCAATCGCCTCCCGGCAGGCGCAAATAATTCCGGAGGTCCGGCCGCGAGTAGGCGAGCGCGGGATCGAAGCACTGCTGGTCGATTGCATAGATGGCTTCGAAATCGGCGGGAGTGTAAGGGCGGAGTGCAATTTTCATGGCAGCGGAATTAGGTTAAACCCGAAAGACGGAACATTAACACAGAGATCACAGAGAAAATCGAGGGCACAGAGGAAACGAAAGAGACAAGGCCTTACCGCAGAGACGCAGAGACTGCAGAGAAGACCGGGAGAATGTACCGGAGTGCTTAAACTTCCAGAATTACGGGCAGAATCAGCGGGCGCTTCGAGGTCTGTTTGTTCAGGTAGCGCTTCAGATCCACGCGGATCTTTTCCTTGATGACGCTCCAATCCATTTTTTCCTCGGGGCTCGATTCCTCGATCGTTTTCAGGATCACTTCGCGTGCCTTGACCAGGATTTCCTGGCCGTCGTCGCTGGGGAGGAATCCGCGTGTCACAATTTCCGGCGGGACCTCAATCTTGCCCGTGTGCTTATCAATGGCGATGATCGGCACGACCACGCCGTCTTCGGACAAGTGCTTGCGGTCGCGCACGACTACATCCGCGATTTCCTCGAGCGAACCGGAGTCCACCATCACGCGTCCGGCGGGCACGGGTTCACGCTGGAAGGCGCGGCCGTCCGCGGTGAATTCGACGGGATGTCCGCTCTCAAGCAGGAAAATCTGGCCGGAAACCGCGCCGACTTGTTCCGCGAGCGCCGCGTGCTGGAAGAGTTGGCGGTACTCGCCGTGCATCGGAATGAAATATTTCGGACGCACGAGCTGCAGGAGAATTTTCATTTCTTCCTGGCTGGCGTGGCCGGAAACGTGAATCGGAGCGTTGCGTCCGCCTTCGTAATAGACGAGCACGCGGCGGCGGAAGAGGTGATCAATCATCCGAAAGATCGCTTTTTCGTTGCCGGGAATGATGCGCGCCGAAAGAATGACCGTGTCGTTCTGCGAGATGCTCATCAGCCGGTGGTTGTCCACCGAGATCCGCGAGAGCGCCGACATCGGCTCGGCCTGGGTGCCGCTCGCGAGCACGACCAGTTTTTTCGGGTCGAAGCCGCGAATATCCTGCGGGCGCACGATGCTGCCATCCGGAATTTTCAGCTTGCCGAGACCATGCGCGATCTCGACATTGTCCACCATGCTGCGGCCGACGAAACCAACTTTGCGTCCCACACCGCGCGCGACTTCGATCACCTGCTGGATGCGGTGAATGGAGCTGGAAAAACACGAAACGACAACTTTTTCCGGAGCGGCGCGAAAAAGCTCTTCCATGCGCACGACCACGGCGCGCTCCGAGGGCGTGAATCCCGCGCGCTCAACGTTGGTGCTGTCGCTGAAGAGCGCGAGCACGCCTTCCTGGCCGTAGCGCGCAAAGGCATGCAGGTCGAACGGCTTGCCGTCCACTGGCGTGGGGTCCATTTTGTAGTCGCCGGTGTGGATGATGATTCCCACGGGCGTGCGGACCGCGAGCGCGACGCAGTCAATCGTGCTATGCGTCACATGCAGGTATTCGATTTGAAACGGGCCGATCGTGCTGATTTCGCCGGGAGCGACTTCGTTGAGTTTCGCGGAATCGAGCAGCGCATGCTCTTCGAGTTTCTTCCGGACCAGTGCCAGCGTGAATTGCGTGCCGTATATCGGCACGTTCAGGTCGCCGAGAATGTAGGGAATCGCGCCGATGTGGTCTTCGTGCGCGTGCGTGAGGATGATGGCGCGCACCATGCGCTTGTTTTGCTTCAGGTAGGTGATGTCCGGGATGACGATGTCCACGCCGAGAAGTTCCTGCTCGGGGAACATCAGGCCGGCGTCAATGACGATGATGTCGTCGCCGCAGCGGAGGGCCATCATATTCATGCCGAATTCGCCCAACCCGCCCAGCGGTATGGCCCACAGCGAAGATGTAGCTGAAGATGCGCTCAATTGAGGTGTTTTCCTTGGAACCTCAGGTGTCATCGTATCACAGCGGCAGTGGGACGAGCCGATGGCGGGCTGCTTCGCGAGTTCCTGGCCAGCCGGATCGCCGGTCTTGTCCTGATAGTTCTTCGATCGTCGGTTTCGCCACGCTCCGAACGAAAAAAAAGGGGCAGACCCGCCAACGGCGGATCCGCCCCCGCATTCGCAAACTACAGAGCGGCGACGTTCGAAGCCTGCAGGCCCTTGGGGCCCGTGGTCACTTCGAACTCAACAGCCTGGCCTTCGTTCAGCGATTTGTACCCGTCCGCCGTGATGGCGGAAAAGTGCACGAAAACATCTTCGCCGGACTGGCGCTGGATGAATCCGAATCCCTTCGCTGCGTTAAACCACTTCACTGTTCCTTGTTCTTTCAATTTATTTCTCTTTTCTATTTGAGCTATTTGGAGCCGTTCGCAGCCTTCAGGCAATAAAAAAAGGCCTGCAAGTGTGTGACTCGCAGACCTGAAGTAAAACCAAAGGTTTGACAAGAGCAACAAACGCAAAAAGAGTGTACCACATCGCGAAGCCTGACACAATGGGCACGCGAAGAATAACTCCATTCGTCGGATAACCGGACAAATCTGCGATTCGCATTGCCGGAAGCTTCCGCGTATCGGCTTCATTCAAGAAGTGGTCAATTTAGACCAGATTTCTTCCGAGCGGACGTGCATAAAACATACGGAGACTATGACCACCACAACCCTCTTGAATTTTCCTCGCGTGCAGAACAATCAGCTCGTCAAGAATCGTTTGAACTGGAAGATCGCGCCTGTTCTTATGATGTTTCACGTTGGCGCAGTAGCGGCGCTCTTCTTTTTCAGTTGGCATGCACTGTTCGTCGCGATCTTTTTATATTGGGTGACGGTGGGCCTGGGACTCGGCATCTGTTATCACCGCCTGCTCACCCATCGCTCCTTCGCGACGCCCAAGTGGTTTGAGTATCTTCTTACGATTTGCGCTGTGGCGGCTTTGGAAGGCGGCCCTCTGCTTTGGGTGGCCAACCATCGTAAGCATCATCAATTCGCGGACAAGGAAGGCGATCCGCACTCTCCGCGCGACGGCAAGTGGTGGGCCCACGCAGGTTGGGTCCTGGTTGGGCATTCGTTGCGCCAGAACGTACCAACACTCAAGCGCTACGTCCCCGACCTAGCCGAGGACAAAGCTCACGTCTGGCTCACGAAGTACCATCTTGCGCCAACGATTATCGTCGGACTCGCGTTGTTCGCTATCGGGGGATTTCCCTGGGTACTGTGGGGCACATTTTTTCGCACCGTCGCGGGACTTCATACCACGTGGCTCGTCAACTCGGTCTCTCATATTTGGGGGACGCGCCGCTTTGAGACCCGAGATGCGTCCACGAACAATTGGTGGGTGGCACTGCTAAGTTTCGGAGATGGGTGGCACAACAACCATCACGCCTACCCGGTTTCGGCCCGACACGGGCTGAAGTGGTATGAAATCGACTTCAACTGGTACACCATTTTGATTTTCAAGCAGTTCGGACTTGCTTCCCGTATCCACGTGGGCCAGCCGCAAGCCCGCACCTTAGCCAACTTAAGTTAACCCCGACTTGGCGGATCGCGCGCCGACAAGTCGGATCACCGGACCCGTGGTTCATCGGCGTCGCTCGCGAACTGACCGCTATCGTCCCGCGGAATTGGTCGCCGGCGTCGGCAGAACCCTACTGCTCGAGCGCGATTGCCTGGGTGACAAATTTGCGCGCTTGCCCGATGTGCTGGACGGCGCGCTCTCGCGCCCCCGACGTGTCATCTTCCTTTGAGACGTTATCGTGAGCCTTGTTGAGCTGCTCGACCGCTTTGTTCAGGCGGGGAATCCAGCGCGCGTGCGTGTCAACTTGCGGATGATCCTCGAGACTTTTTCCGTCGTCGGCGACCGACTTTATTTCCGCGATGGCCGCGTCAATTTCGGCAAGGGCATTTTTTTCCTGGTCGTGGAGCTCGCCGCTATCGGGATGCTCGATCAGGGCGCGGGCAGAACGCAATTGGCCGAGCGCGCTGTGATAGGAATCCCACTTGGCGGACGCGGTGGGAGCGCCCAAGCTCAGCGCCAGAAATAGCGCAATCACGGATGCGGCTAGCGGAAACCTATACGTGTATTTCATCTTCGGAATCTCTCCTTCATGGCTGGAATTTCGGCGCGGGGCTCGCGCTGCGGCCAACAATCTACCATTTCCGCGCACCGGGAAGATAGCTGGCATGTGCTCTTGGGTCGGGCGCGAAACCTCCGTGCGGATTTCGTCTCGCCCGCATTCGCAAATTCATCGAAAGCCTGTAAGATTGGCTGCGCGTTGCGAAACCATCCCAAACTCAGAAAGTATCCATGAAACGAATTGCGATTCTCGGCTCGACCGGCTCGATTGGCCGCCAATGTCTCAGCGTAGTGGATTCGCTACCCGGAGCATTCGAGGTCGTGGCACTGGCGGCAGGTTCGAACGTCGCAGTGGTCGCGGAGCAGATCGCGCGGCACCGGCCGAAACTTGTCTCGGTGGCGACTGAAGATGCCGCGATTCGGCTGCGAGCATCGCTCAAGGCGCGCGGCGGCAAGGCAGCGCCGCCGCCGGAAATCTTGTCGGGTGCGGAGGGTATCGAGCGCGTTGCCACTCATCCGGACGCGCAAACGGTGGTATCGGCCGCGGTCGGCGTAGTCGGTTTGCGCGCCACTTATCAGGCCATCGAGCTGGGCAAGGATATCGCGCTCGCGAACAAGGAAGTTCTCGTGGCCGCCGGGGAAGTGGTGATGGCCGCAATCGCGCGGCGCGGCGTTGCGTTGCTACCCGTGGATAGCGAACACAACGCGATTCATCAATGTCTGCGCGCTGGGAGCCACGGCGAAGTAAGGCGGCTGATCCTCACCGCGTCTGGCGGACCCTTTCGCAAGATTCCTATTTCGAAGATGGCCAAGGTGACTCCCAAGCAGGCCCTCGCGCACCCGAATTGGAAGATGGGCCAGCGGATTACCATCGATTCCGCGACGCTGATGAACAAGGGCTTCGAGGTAATCGAGGCGAAGTGGCTCTTCGGCGTGGACCTCGACAGAATTAAGGTGGTGATCCATCCTCAGTCCACGATTCATTCGATGGTCGAGTTCGTGGACGGCTCGATTCTGGCGCAACTGGGCCCGACCGATATGCGCATGCCGATTCAATATGCGCTAACTTATCCGGAGCGAGTCGCATCTAATGGGTGCGAGCTGGATTGGTCGGCGCTGAAACGGCTGGATTTCGAGGATGTGCCGCCGCGGAAGTTCCGGTGCTTCGAACTGGCCAAGGAAGCGGCGCGCCAGGGTGGCCCTTTGCCGTGCGCTCTGAACGCGGCGGATGAAATCGCCGTCGCGGCGTTTCTGGAGCGGCGGCTGTCATTCCCCGGAATCGCGGCGGTTATCGAACGCGTGCTGGAGCAGATGCCGCGCGGCGCCATGCGCAGCGTGGACGACGTCCTGGCCGCGGATGCCGAAGCGCGCCGGCTGGCGCGGCTGGCCGTAGATCGCAAGCGCTAGCGCTGCATTAGGATCGCGGCCGGCGAATTCGCATTGTTTGGCTTTACGCGCGGAGCCCTCAAAGGGCGCATATCGGAACGCGCCGCGTTTCCTGTAAAATCTACTGAGGATCTATGATCGACACACTCAGAATGCTCGTCGCCGGCGGCATCGTTCTCGGCATCCTGGTACTCCTCCACGAATGGGGACACTTCATCGTCGCGAAATGGTGCGGTGTTCGCGTGGACGTGTTTTCCATCGGATTCGGCCCGCGGCTGTGGGGAATGAAGCGCGGCGATACGGACTACCGAATTAGCGCGCTGCCGCTGGGCGGCTATGTGCGCATGGCCGGCGACAATCCCATCGAGGAACGCACCGGCGCAGCTTACGAATTTCTTTCGCGTCCGCGATGGCAACGCTGCCTGATCGCCATCGCCGGGCCGATTATGAACATCCTGCTGACGTTCGTGGTTTTCATGGGGGTTTTCTGGCTTGTCGGGATTCCGACGCCCGACTATTTCCGCCAACCGCCAGTAGTCATCGCCGTTCCACACGACGCTTCGCCGACGGGCGTGCAGACGGGCGACCGCATCGTCCGTGTGAACGGAGCGAGCACGCCGACGTGGAAAACCGTTTTCGCGCAAACGGAAGACGCGAAGCCGGGCGATTCGCTTTCGGTAGTCGTGCAGCGCAGTGGCACGGAACAGACGCTAACTCTCGCGGTCGCGCCGCAGGCATCCTCCGATGACCTGTTTGGCTATCCCGCCATGAGGGCCGTCCTCGACGAAGTGCTTCCCAGTACGCCTGCGGACAAAGCCGGTCTGCGGCCGGGCGACGTCGTGGCCTCTATTGACGGACAGCCCGTGATCACGTGGCCGCAGTTTGTAGACGCAGTTCACAATTCCGAAGGCCGCGAGATTCACTTTGACGTGCTACGCAATGGCGTGGAAATGCCGCTCGCAGTCACGCCGGCTCGAACCATGGACCCCGACGGCAAGATGGTGTGGCAGGTCGGCGTGCTCCCCGGCACGCAGGACTATTACGAGCGCGAGAATTTTATCTTGTCGGTGAAGAATGGCGCGAGCTCTACGGTCAACGGTGTTCGGCAAATTGGGAATGTTCTCGGCGGACTGGCCAGCGGGAAAGTGTCCGTGCGCGATTTGCAAGGAGTGATTGGGATCGCGCGCGAATCCGGCAGGGCAGCGAAGCGCGGCCCGGTTGACCTGTTGTTCCTGACGGCTGTGATTAGCCTGAATCTTGGCTTGCTCAACCTCCTCCCGATACCGATCCTCGATGGCGGCCACGTCCTGATGCTGGCGATCGAAGGGGTGATGCGCCGCGATCTGAGCATCGCGTTCAAAGAGCGGTTCGTGCAGGTCGGACTCGTGTTTCTCCTGGGCCTCTTTGCATTCGTGATGTACAGCGACATCATGAGGATCATCCAGACTCACCACTAGGGAACGGACGCAGGCCACCTCGCCGTCATTCCTTTACCGCGACTGGAAACCGGTTTTTGGTATAATGCTGCCTGAGCCAATGTCCGCTATCCCTTCACATCGAGTTTCGACCGGCGAGCGCATTAACGATCACGAGCCTGCAGGGCGACTGCAGCACGAGCTGAGCACCCGCGGAATCCGCCTCACGCGCCAGCGCCGCGTGGTCCTTCAGGTGATGGAAACCGCCGCCCGCCACATGGACGCGGGGGAAATCCTCGATCTCGCTCAGAAGATTGACGCGGACATCACCCGCGTAACCGTCTATCGCACCCTCGATCTCCTGAAAGGCTTCGGCCTGATTGACGAGCTAGATCTGCTGCATCTCCGCGGGCATCGCCACTACTACGAGAGCCACGGTCCACGCGACCACATCCACGTAGCTTGCATTCGATGTGGCAAGGTCCGCGAGATCGAAAGCGAGCTTTACGAAGACTTGAAGAAGCAGATTTCGAGTGACTGCGATATCGAAATCAGCATTGCTCGTACGGAGATTGGCGGCATCTGCGGAGATTGCAAGGCTAAAGCAGCCGCGACCGCGTCTGCCTAAAGAGGTAATTCCGCTTTCCGGTTACGTCGCCAGTTTTGGACTTCTGAAGTATTCCTTCGCTTGCTCGATGTCCTTCAGCACCCGCTCGCGCAGTTCGGCTGGGCTAGAAAATTTACGCTCGTCTCGCAGGCGCTGCCAGAATCGCACTTCGAGCTTGCCGCTTGTCACCGTATCGCCGAAGTCGAATAGGAACGATTCGATGGTGATGCGCGCGCCGTCAAATGTGGGCCGCATGCCGACGTTGGTCGCCGCGCGGTAGGTTTTCCCCGAGACGACTGCTTCGGTGGCGTACACGCCATTTTTCGGGAGCACTTCCTGTTCGGTCGCCAGATTCAACGTAGGGACCACGAGCTTCCGTCCTTGACCGGTGCCCGTTCGAATTTCGCCTTCAAGGGCATAAGGCCGCCCGAGCATTCGCCGGGCCTCTTCTACACGTCCGTCACGAATCGCGGTCCGAATTGCAGTGCTCGATACCACCACGCCGTCAACGGTCACCGGCGGACATGGCTCCAATTCGATTCCCATGTTGTATAGCGTCGAAGCGTCTCCCGCTCCTTTGTGTCCGAACCGGAAATTTTCACCATAGGCGACACTCCGCGTCTTAAGCGTTTGTTTGAGATACTTTGTCACAAATTCCGGCGCGCTTAGCTGTGCGAGCTGTTCGTCAAACCGCAGCACGAGCGTCGCGTCAATTTCGAGCTGCTCAATCGCAGCAAGCCGTTGATCGAGTGTCATCAGAAGTTGTGGAGCATCTCCAGGCCGCAACAGCTTTCCTGGATGGGGAAAGAACGTCAATGCGACCGACATTCCGTCTGACTGGCCCGCCGATTCCCATGCCGCACGCAAAATGGCCTGGTGACCCCGATGAACGCCATCGAAGTTCCCGATCGTGACAACGGTTGTTTTGCGTTTGGCACTAGCCCCTTGGAATCGTTCGACCCAGTCCTCGGCGGAATACACACGCGCCATCGGCTCGGTCTTTGGCGTCCCTGCGAACAGTGTCAGAGGGATGAGCGACTTTCTCTTTTCATCATTCGAGGGCATCAGAGCGCGACCTCAAATTGCAACCCGTCGTACGCCAGCCGAACGTGCTCCGGCAGACGCGCGTTCGCTTCCGCGTGGCCGAGATCGTGGCAGATATGCGTGAACCATGCACGCTTCGGCCTCAGCTCTTCGACCAGCGCCAGCGATTGCTCGACATTGGAATGCGTGGGATGCGGCACGTAGCGCAGCGCGTCGAGAATGAAATCGTCAAGCCCTCGGAGCAAGGTTTTCGAGCCTTCGGGCACCTGGCTGAAGTCCGTGAGATACGCCATTTTCCCCACACGAAATCCGAGGACAGGCTGCATTCCGTGCATCGCTGGGATCGGCACGATCTGAGCGCCAATAAGGTCGAACGGGCCTTCAATTGTGTGCAGCTCAATCAGGGGAAGAGTCGAGCCCGGCTGCGCGTCGGCGAAAATATAACCGAACTGACGGCGCAGCAGCGCGAGCGTGTCTGCCGCCGCGTAGATTGGCACGACGCCTCGTTGCTTCATGTTGAATGGGCGAATATCGTCGAGGCCCATCACGTGGTCGGCGTGCCCGTGCGTGTAAATGACGGCGTCCAGGCGGTCAATGCCGGCGCGCATGGCCTGGAAGCGGAAGTCGGGCGTCGTATCAATCACTACGTTGCGCCCGCCGTAAGCGAGCAGCACCGAGGGGCGCGTCCGGTTATCGTGCGGGTCCTTCGATTCGCACACCGCGCAGTGGCATCCGAGCGTCGGCACGCCCATGGATGTTCCCGAACCCAGCACGGTGAGTTGAAGTGAGGACATGAACGTCGAGAAATGATTTTACACGCTTGCGGTTGCAACTATCCACGTGCGGGAAGGGAACTGCAAGGAGAGAAACCGTGATCCGCTGATACGTTCCCTCTGGTGAAAGAGAGATCCTTCGTCGCGTTGCTCCTCAGGATGCCGATCCTAATCGGATCGTCACTTCTTGGCGTTCTTCTTGGCCATTGCTTCGGTGGCTGCCTTCGAAATCTCCATGAACGTGAGTTTCAGGCTGCCGACGACTTCCATGAGCAGATCGTCGTCAACTTTAGCGAGATTGCCGCGCGTCTTCTCGCGCAGTGCGTCGAGCATGTCAATTACCTCGCGCGCCCCTTCGAGATCCACATATGCCTGGCCTGTCTGAGGATCGGCCATGCCGCCCATCATCGCGGCGGCGTTGCGCGTCAGAAAATCCACGAGCATTTGAAAGCTGCGCGACGACGCGATTTTCTCGGCAGGAGCCTCCAAAGCTGCAGGTGCTGCGAGGTCCAGCGCCGTAGGAGGTGGTGCGGCCTCGGCTTTCGCGGCAGCTTGCGCGCTCGCGGCTCTTGCCGCCGCTTCTTCCTCGCGGCGCTCCTGCTCGACAGCGCCCTCGCGCAAATCGCCCGTTTCGGTGAAATGCCGCCGGTCTACGACCTTAAAGCTCTCTTCTTGCTTGGGATCAGCCACGCTCGAGGTCCCCTATTCTGATTGCCGCTTCTTGGCCGGGAAACAAAAGTCTAGCACCCGCATACGCTGGCCACAAGGTGGCTGCGCGGCATCACTTCGCGCCTATGGTGAATGACTTGCCCTTCTCGCCTACCTCGAAAATCAGGAGCTTCGCCGGCTCGGTTTTGCTCAGGTTCCGAAGGATCCGATGGACATGCATCGCGGGCTCGTAGAAGAAATCGCCCGCGTTGTACGTTTTCGGCTGGTCCGGATCGACTTGATTCTCTATCGCTCCTTCGATAATGTAGGCAAAAACCGGACCGATGTGTTCGTGCGGAGGCGAAACCGCGCCAGGGGCAACGGTGAGAGTGATCACGGTCACTTCAGGGTCGGTTATGCCACTCAGGTTCTCTTGCATCAGCGTCTTCACGCCCGAAGCGGACATGTTGGACATATGATCTTGAGAAGCCTGTCGGGACGGGAGCGTCTCGGCATGCAGAAGCGCGCTGGCGCTTCCCGAGAAAAAAGCGGTGAGCGCGACACCCAACGATGTGTTCATTTCGCGACGAGTTATCATGACGAAATTCTCCTTCGGGATGGCTCCCCGTGATCACATTCGATTGCGCTACCGCTTGTGCCGGTTCTGGCAGGCGAAGCTGGCCGCGCTATTCGTATCTCCCGCTCCCTTGTAGACGGCCTCTTCGGGATAGGGGCAGAGCGGACGCGTCATCTCGACGCCTTTCGCTGGATCGCCACCCACGAAACCTGTGGCGATGATTTGATTTGGAGCGACGCCCTTTTCGACCCATTGGTCAAGTGCGCTAACCACATCGTGACCGGGATCTCGTTGCGTGGACGTCAGGTTTCCGAAGGCCGTAGCGCCGATGCCGCCGGCGCAGTGAGACATTCCCGGCACCATAAATAGACGGTAGAAATCTTGTGTGGCGCCCAAGTCCCGCTCGCGATTCGTCTTGCCCATCACGGACTGCACGCTCTCGAAATAGTTGATGCTATTTTGTGGCGGAATTGCGGCGTCACCCCAGCCGTGATACTGAATCAGTTTGCCGCCGCGCGCTTTGAACTTCGCTAGGTCCGGATCAGTCGAATTGAGAATTTCCGCAGTCTTGTCGTCGGCGATTTTCACATCGCCATCGAAGTTGAACGTGTGGAAATCCCACTTCGGGTTGTCGAAAACCAAGTCCGCGTAAAATGTGTTTCCGAAGAATGCCTGCAGCGTCGGCTGCCCTGGCGCGTTGCCGGATATCCAAATGCGCCAGTTTGCGGGCACCGCTTCCGTGCCCGGTGAATAACCCGGGAAGATCTGCGCGCCCGTTCTTGGGTTCCTCGGTCCGCCATAAATTTTCCGGACAGCCGCGACCTGTGCCTCTGTGAGGCAATCGGGACCGTCCTCGCCCTTGCACTGAACGACAGCCGGATCGAAGTGGCAGCGTCGTGGGTCAGCAATCACGCCATCCTTTACGCCATCGAGCGCATCGCACGCGGCCACCACGGCATTTTGAAGCACCGGCAACTTGCTAGGCGGGACATAGCTCGCAGGATCGTTGAGCAGCGCCTGCTCGTCCCAGATGGCGCCGACAAGTAGATGAGTCCAGTTGTTCGCGGGCGCGCCGGCGACGATGCCTACAAAATCGTCGGGGAAACGCTGCGCCTCCATCAGCGCTTCGCGGCCGCCATCCGAGCAGCCGACAAAATATGAGCGCGCCAGATCCTTGCCGTAAAACGCGCGCGCGATGGCTTTGGCTTGCACGGACGTTTCGTGGACGGCGCGATAGCCGAAATCAACAATCTTCTCGGGGTGGCCGAGCGCCCACGAGCCATCTGTCGCGCCCACGTGACCATCGTCGGTGCCGGCCGTCGCGTAACCGCGCAGAAGCGGGCTCGCCATCGCGGACAATGGAATCGTCCCGGCGAATCCGCCGTTGCCGACCTGTTCGTACTTTCCGTTCCAGCCTGACGCCGGCAACCAGAGTTCAAACCTGATCTCGGAATCGCTGGTCGGCCTCGAGATGCCTGCCACTCGACAAAACGCCGGCAAAGGTTCCGTCGGCGCGGGTTGCCCGGGACCCGCGGGCGGTTTGAACGCTCCAGCTGCTACCGAGGTCGCTGACGTGATCGTCGTATTCGTGAGTGCCAGACTGGTCAAACTCTCGCAGGATTTCTGCGCGGCAGTCGGCGCCGGAGCTAACGCTCCCCCAACGAGCACGATCAGGCACGATACGAATGCGACGCGATGAGTCATGGCGAGGCTCCTTCACCGAAAGTGCGATTAACGGCTGCTACAGACTCCGCGCCGAGGGCGCAAGTATGTGACGTTGCGGCTCCCTGCGTCAATAAACCTTGGCTTGGCCAGCGCGCATCTTAGCGGCCGCTGCACTCTTTCCTTGTGACGCGCGAATCGTCACTGTAAATTGGCGTGTCGCGTCGTGGCGAATCCCCCGCGCGAGACCTGGTTATGCCCAAGCGGAAACAGTCATCGAAGCGACAACGGCCGAAAGCGAAGCGGCGCAGCAGTGTGCCTAACCGGGCGCGAATTTCGGTTTCGGCCCGTGACCGTGCCGCCGGGAAATGGTTCGAAAAGCTGGTCGCGCTGCAGGCGCGCCTCCGCGGTCCGAACGGATGCCCCTGGGATCGCGAGCAGAGCCATGAATCACTCCGCAGATTCCTGATCGAGGAAACCTACGAGGTGCTGGACGCGATGGAGTCCGGCGATCCGCGCAAGTTTTCCGGAGAACTCGGCGATCTGCTCCTTCAGGTGGTCTTTCACTCAATTCTCGCCGAGGAGTCTGGCGGCTTCACGATGTCGGACGTGATCGAATCCGTGCACGCGAAGATGATCCGCCGCCACCCCCACGTTTTTGGCAGCGCGAAGGCCGGCACTTCCGCGGCGGTGCTGAAGAGTTGGGAGCAGATCAAAGCCGAGGAGCGCGCCGCGGAGGGCAAGGATTCCCGGAATGCCCCTGTCGCGCCCGATTCAATCCTCGGAGGCGTCCCGCGCTCGCTTCCGGCAGTGTTGGAGGCATATCAGCTGACGCGCCGCGCATCGCACATCGGGTTCGATTGGGGGAATCTCGCCGGCATCTTCGACAAGCTCGACGAAGAGAAGCGCGAAATCGAAGCAACGCTGCGATCGGCTGCTCCGGCGCGGTCAAATGGCAAGGCCCCGACGCCTCAGCTCGAAGAGGAAGTCGGCGATCTGCTTTTTGTTGGAGTCAACATCGCGAGATTCCTGGGTGTGGACCCGGAAATCGCGTTGCGAAGCGCGAACCGCAAATTCAAGCAGCGGTTCCAATGGATGGAATCCGCCGCGGCCCGGGAAGGCAAGCGCTTCGCCGATCTACCCCGCGAACGCATGGAAGAGTTGTGGAATCAAGCCAAGGCGGAGGGCTAGCCTCGCGCTGCTGCGCCCGCACGCGGATAAAGTTCATAAGACCTCCTTATACTTTCAGCAACAATTACAAATTGGACTTATAGGTCTGCTCGGGCTCTAATTACATCGGGAGTAACAGCACCGATGCCAGAGCCGCGCGGTGTCAATCTTTGGTCCACCGAAGCGCACGCGCTCGATTATCTCCGCCGCGCGGATTCGATTCCGCATCGCGTCGAGGGCGAAGCTTGCCTGCTCGAGTGCCTGCCGGCTGGGGTCACGCGCATTCTTGATCTCGGCTCCGGCGCTGGCAGAATGATCGAACTGGCGAAGGCGGTCCGGCCGGGCGCGGAGTTCGTGGCGCTCGATTTCTCGGCCACGATGCTGGACGCTCTGCAAAAGGCGTACGGTCGCGACAGCAGCGTTACAATCATCAGTCACGATTTCGACCAAACTCTCCCACAGATGGGACGCTTCGACGCCGTCATTTCGAGCTTCGCGATTCATCATCTGGTTCATGAGAGAAAACGCGCACTGTACAAGGAGATATTCGAAATCGTCGCGCCCGGAGGCGTCTTCTGCAACCTCGAACACGTCGCTTCTTCCACGCCGGGAATTCACGATCAGTTTCTCGCAGCCATCGGCTGGCCGGATGAAGACCCGTCCAACAAATTGCTCGATCTCGAGACGCAACTGAAATGGCTTTGCGAGATTGGATTTCAGGACGTTGACTGCCACTGGAAATGGCGCGAGCTTGCGCTCTTCGTGGGAATCAAACCTGCCTGATGCCGCTCGCCCCCCGCGCGTCCCGTCTGCTTCTGATTGGAGTAAACTGGCCGAGTAATTTCCCTTATACTTTGGTCGCGTTCTCGATGACCCAGCCCCTCTCTACGCGCGAAATCGAAGTCCGCCACTGCTCGAGCCTCGCGGAATATGAGGAATGCGTCCGTCTTGAACAGGCGGTGTGGGGCGAAGAAATCGCCGTGCCCTCGCCCGTTTTCGTTGTTGCTTATCATACGGGCGGCCAGGTGGTTGGCGCGTTCCACGAGAGCAAAATGGCCGGCTTCACGCTTGCGCTCGCCGCAATGCGCGCGGGCAAGCCGTTTCTGCATTCGCATATGACGGCTGTGCTTTCCGAATTCCGCGACCGTGGCATTGGACGCCGGCTGAAACTGTTTCAGCGGCAGGATGCGCTCAAGCGCGGCATTGACCTCATCGAATGGACATTCGATCCGCTCGACCTCAAGAACGCGCACTTCAATCTCGTTCGCCTCGGCGCCGTGGCACGGCGATATATTCCGAATTGTTATGGCGTCACCGAAAGCCCGCTGCACGGCGGCCTGCCTACGGACCGGCTGATCGCCGAATGGTGGCTGGGCTCGGAACGCGTGAAATCAGTTCTCGCCGATGACGTACGGCCGATGAAGGCTTCGCCGGAGCGCGTGCCGATTCCCGCCGATTTCGCGGCAGTTAAGGAAAACGACCGAGCGGTTGCTGCGCGGGTTCAGACCGGGGTTTGCGAAGAATTTCAGAAATGGTTCTCGAAGGGCTATGCGGCCACTGGCGTGGAATCGCGCGAGGGCGCAACAGGTTATTTCCTCGAGCCATCCTCGGCGATTGACGGACTGCGGCTTCCGGAATTGGCTGGAAGCTGAAAGGCGAGGATGCGACTTAGGAAAATCACGCTGCGCGAGATCCATCTGCGGCTTCTCTCGCCGTTCCAAACCAGCTTTGGCACGTCCGACCTGCGCCGCATCCTGCTCGTCGAGGCGGATATTGACGGCATCTCGGCGTGGGGCGAATCCACCGCTGGCGAGAATCCGTTTTACTCGTACGAAACGGTCGAGACCGCGTGGTTGATCCTGCGCGATTACCTGGGGCCATTGCTCAGGGGCAGGGAAGTCGCCTCGGCATCAGAAGTATGGGATCTGCTCGCGCCGGTTCGCGGGCACAACATGGCCAAAGCCGCCATCGAAACCGCTTTCTGGGACGCCGAAGCTAAGCAGAAAAAAGTTCCGCTCGCAAGACTGCTCGGCGGCACGCGCGACGAGATTCCTTGCGGAGTCTCCATCGGCATCCAGCCAACGACAGCGGGACTCATCGCGAAGGTGGAGGAGGCGCTCGCCGCCGGCTATCAGCGAATCAAGATCAAAATCAAGCCGGGCCTCGACGTCGAGCCCGTTCGCGTGCTCCGCGAGCGATTTCCGAGCATTCGCCTGATGGTGGATGCGAACTCCGCGTATCGCCTGGAGGACGCGCCTCTGCTCAAGGCCCTCGACGCGTACTACCTGATCATGATCGAGCAGCCGCTCGGTTGGGACGACATATTTTCCCACGCGCAGCTCCAACGCCAGCTCCAAACGCCAATCTGCCTCGATGAATGCATTCACGAGGTGGAGCACACGCGCGCCGCGATTGAAAGCCGCGCTTGCCAGATCATCAATATCAAGCTCGGCCGCGTCGGTGGCCACACGGCGGCGCGCCGCATTCACGATCTGTGCCAGGCGAATTCGATTCCCGTGTGGTGCGGAGGGATGCTCGAATCGGGCATCGGCCGCGCGCACAATATCGCGATGTCGTCGCTCGCAAATTTCTCGCTGCCCGGCGATGTCTCCGCCAGCCGCCGCTACTGGGCCGAAGACATCATCGAGCCGGAAGTGGAAGTGACGCGCCAGGGAACAATTCGCGTGCCAACCGCTCCCGGAATTGGTTACGAGCCGCGTCTCGACCGTATCGAATCGCTCACGCAGCGCCGCGAGGTTCTCGACTAGCACTTGACGCCAGCCCCCGTCTCATCGAACGGCGCTTCCGCAACCCGCCCGAGTTCGTTCCTGCTGGCGATGGGGCTGGCGGCCGTACTCCTTGTCTGGTCGGTGAACTACATCGTTGGCAAGCTCACGCTGACGCACCTCGACGCGCTGACACTCGCCTCATTCCGCTTTCAGCTTTCCGCCACGCTGTTGCTCGTGATTTATTTCAGCCAGCGCCGCCGCACCCCGCTGCGGGCCCGCGACGTGTGGACGTTCGTTTACCTCGGATTCTTCGGCTTCGCCATAAATCAGGGTTGTTTCGTTATCGGGCTTTCGCTCACCACGTCGCAACACTCCGTCGTAATTATCGCCATGGGGCCGATCCTTATACTTTTGCTCGCGAGCGCCCTGAAACTCGAGAAGCTGACGGCGGGAAAAATCCTCGGAATGGTGATTTCCTTTTGCGGCGTGCTGATGCTTGAAACCGAGCACGGATCGCCATTGCACTCGCCGCTGTTGCTGGGCGACTTGATCACACTCGCGGGCACGCTTGGGTTTTCGATTTACACGGTGCTCGGCAAGAGAGTCGCAGGATCGTACGACGCGCTTTCGATGACCACGTTCAACGCGACAGCCGCTGCGTTAATTTGGCTTCCGCTTGCGATCCGGCAGGGAACACGGCTCGATTGGAAGAGCGTCGCATGGTCCGGCTGGGCGGGATTGTTGTACATGGTCGCGTTCAGCTCCGTGGGAGGCTACCTGATTTTCTACTGGCTGCTGGGCCACATGGACGCGTCGCGGGTGGTGGTAGTCAACTATATGCAGCCGGTCGTCGTGGTACTGCTCTCGATCCCGCTGCTCGGCGAGCATCCGACCGGCCGCTTACTGGCGAGCGGAGGGCTTGTCCTATTCGGCGTTTACCTCGCCGAGCACGCTTCCGCCCGCGAGCGATCGCGGAAATCTCACAGTATCAAAATTGGCGGCTGAAAATAAAAAAGGCGGCGTCACCTCGACGTCGCCTTTGATATTGCAAACAGAGCCTGCTTAGTCTCGCGAACTACTGTTTTGGCGGAGCAGGAAGAACCATTTCACAGTCAATCTGGATTGCGATCTCATCGCCCACCATTCCGGGATCGGCGCTGACGTGGAAGTCCTGGCGATTGATCTTCGTGCTGGCGGCAAACCCGCGTCGCGTTCCCATGTGAGTGTCAACTGCACTCGGGCCGGTAACATCCAGCGTGACTTCCTTGGTCACATCCTTAATCGTGAGGTCGCCGGTGACCATGAGCTTGCCATCGCCCGCCTTGGTGATCTTCGTTGACTTAAAGGTGATGCTGGGGAACTTCGCGGCGTCGAAGAAGTTCGGGCTCTTGAGGTCGTCGTCACGTCGCGAGACGCGCGTGTTCACTGAGCCGACGTCTATGGTCACGTTGACGGTCGACTTGGTGACGTCCGCATCATCAAACATAACCTCTCCGCTGATCTTGGTGAATTCGCCCTGCACGTTGGAAATGCCCAAGTGGCGGACCGTGAACTGAGCGTTGGAATGCATGGGGTCGAGATTCCATGTGCTTGTCGCCGCGAGCGACGGCACCGCGAGTGCCGCCGCAAGTCCTGCCAATACGAGAAACTTCTTCATCTGCTGCCTCCTCAGAATAGTATGCAAATCGGATTTCAATTGTTCGCGACGATGCTCCCGCCGCAAAAGAACCTGTTGGAACCCACCCAGCGGACCAGAGTTTCCCCGGGAAGTGCCCAGCCCGGCGAGAGTATATACCAGTTTTCTCCGCGCCCGGTCTATGTCGTTGAGCGCGCGTTGCGGCAATAGGCCGCCTTCGCGGCCGCTGCGTTGACACGTCACAACCCGCGTGCTACGTTCCGCGACGGTCATGCACGCAAGCTCTCGTTCCGCGAAACGAATAGCCGTAATCCCCGGCGATGGCGTTGGCAAAGAGGTCATCCCCGAGACGGTGAAGATCTTGAAGGCTGCTGCCGCGAAGGGTGGCCGGGAAGTCGCGCTCACAGAATTCGACTGGGGCGCGGATCGCTATTTGCGTGACGGAACGACCCTCCCGCCCGACGCTCCTGAAATGTTTCGGCGCGACTTTGACGCCATTCTTCTGGGCGCGATGGGCGATGCGCGCGTTCCCGGGAATCAGCACGCCGCCGACATCCTGCTCGGCCTGCGCTTCAAGCTCGATCTGTACGTCAACGAGCGCCCGTGCGTTCTCTTCGACCAAAGGCTCACGCCGCTGAAATCCCGCTCAGAGAAAGACATCAATTTCTGCGTGATTCGCGAAAACACGGAAGGGCTTTACTCCGGGATGGGCGGATTCTTCAAGAAGGGAACGGCCGACGAAATTGCCACTCAGGAGGACATAAATACGCGAAAAGGCGTCGAGCGAATTGTTCTCTACGCCTTCGAATTCGCCCGCCGCCACGGCTACCGTCGCGTCTGCATGAGCGACAAATCGAACGCGCTCACCTACGGTCACGATCTCTGGAAACGCGTCTTCGCGGAGGTTCGCCGTGAGTTTGCCGATATCGAATCGAGCCACATGTACATAGACAATCTGCTGATGCAGATGGTTCGAGACCCGGCGCAATTTCACGTGATTGTCACCTGCAATATGTTCGGCGACATCGCCAGCGACCTCGGCGCGGGGCTGATCGGAGGGTTGGGGCTTGCGCCTTCGGGGAATATTCATCCGGGGCAAGTTTCGCTTTTTGAGCCGGTTCACGGCTCAGCGCCGGATATCGCCGGGAAAAATATGGCGAATCCGATGGGCGCAGCACTGGCGGCGGGAATGATGTGCGCTTATGTCGGCTGGGCGGCCGAAGCACAGGTGATCGAAGATGCCGTCCGCGCTGCGATTCGCGAGGGAAAGACTACAACCGATCTCGGCGGCTCGCTGAACACGCGTCAGGTCGGCGACTGGCTCGCCGATCGAGTGGCGTCCGCTTAGATCCCTCAGCCGATTTCAGCACGAACTCCTTTTGCTCTTCTCTCTGTTTTTCTTTATCCTGTTTTTGTCTTCGATATTCCAGGCAACTGATATCCGGGAGGATTCATTCGATGTCAGTAAGATCAGCAATTCTTAGCGCAGTTGCATTATTGGTTGCTGCCATTCCGTGCGCTGGTCAGGCGCCAGCCGCCGCACCGGCTCCCGCTTCACCGGCAGCGGCGCAAAGCGCCGTGACGCCTGGAGCAGGCTCGGTTGCTGAAGTCCGCCGAGGCGTTCGTCCGGCATTTTTTCGGCTGGGGAGCTGACATCAAAGTGACGCTGGGTCCGCTCGGCCCGGCTCGTCGCCGGATTTCTATGTTGTCCCGATTCAGGTGACATTGGGCGAGCAGACACAAACCGGCGAAGTCTTTGTGAGCAAGGACGGCAAGACGCTTCTGCGCGGCGAAATGTACGACATGTCCACCGACCCATTTGCGGCGAACCGCGCCAAGGCGCATCTTGAGGGCAATCCCTCCAAGGGACCGGTCGATGCGCGCGTCATTCTGGTCGAGTTCAGCGATTTCCAATGCCCGCATTGCCGGGAATTACACGAAGAGTTGAAGGCAGTCGAGGCCCGGTATCCGCAGGTGCGAATCGTTTACAAGGATTTTCCGCTGAACTCCATTCATCCCTGGGCCCAGACGGCCGCACTCGGCGGGCGCTGCGCTTTCGACCAATCTCCGGCGGCATTCTGGAAGGTTCACGATTCCATCTTCGACAATCAGGACGTGATTTCCGCCGAAAACGTATGGGACAAGCTCGTGGAGTTTGCCACGCAGGCGGGCCTCAACGCGGATACTTTCAAGGCGTGCCTTTCTTCACCGGATGCAGAGAAGGCGGTTGATGCGAATCGCGCCGATGGCGTGGCGCTAGACGTGAACAGCACGCCGACCGTTTACGTGAACGGACGTCCGCTGGTCGGCGGCGATGTGGAGACGCTCGATCGCCTCATTGATTTTGAACTCGCCACCAAAAACTGACGCCGCACCGGTGCCTCGTCGCCCCGCGACGTAGGATCACTACTTTTTGATCGCTCGCACCTTCAATTGCCTGATCAATTTTTCGATTTCGGGCGCAGAAAATTCCTCGCGCTCGAAGTAAAGGTTCCAATCCACATCCGGAAATCCCATCCGTGTAACCTGTGCGGGGAGCTCATCGCGGCGTGTTTTCGCGTCGCGGCTCTTGATGGCTCGAAGCGCTTGGTAGACCACTTTGTGGTCCGGATCCTGCCAATGATGGGCGCTCAATTCGCTCGCGAGTTGATCCCAGTCAACGGCGTTGCTAACACCCGCGCAGAGCGCCCCGAGAATTTGGCGCTCAAGGAGCGCAACGGGCGTGCAGGGATGATTTTCAGGCATCGGCGGAGGACGTAAGCGCGCGGACTATTGTACCGGTTTGCGGGTCGCGTAGAATCCAGAGAAGAGCCTGAGACTCACCAAAGAGAACCCAGACTTAGCACGGAGAACGCGGAAGAGCAGTGAGCAGGTCGTTTTGGACGGAGCGCTGCGGGATGTCCGGGTCGGTTTCTTCAGGCCGCCGCGTGCGCGACGACAGGCCGGACGAAGTCAATACGATCGATAGTAGCCGCGACGCCGTAAATGGGAGTCAGCTCGCCCTTGAGTTCCGAGACACGCAGCGCTTTGGCGCTCGCGCGGACCAGAACAGACGCGCCGCGATCGCGCTCGGTCGGAAGCGCAAAGGTCAGCTCCATGCCCGTGCCTGGCTCGACTGCGACGCCGGAATGGAAGTAGATCCCGGACCGAGAGATGTCGCGAAGCTGGGCCGTGTGGAAATCGGCTGGGCGATGGCGCGACGTACAGACTTGCAGCGGCAGGTAAACCTCGTACCGTCTTGCTTTTCTGCGCTCTCCCATGGGGCCCCCTTTGACACTTTGTTAGATGCACGAACCAGGCCACGCAAAGGCATAGGTGTTTTATTGATTAGAGAGGGTTTAGATAGTTTCAGCGAATGCCAAAATGAACTAAATCGAGGAAAAACTTCCTATAGTGGGAAGTATCTGCATGGCTGACGGGAAGAAGTAGTTCTAGGACTCGCCGGTCCTATAACTGGCTGAATGATCGTGAGTTATAGTACGGGGTCAATCAAAATTGACCCGCCCTCTGCTTCCGTCAGGATACCTTTGCCGATCATCAATTTCACCAAACGAACCAGCGCTGCGTGGTCCGTTCCGCGCGGATCCACCTTGGACGCGACATACGGCGACGAATGCGTTGAAGCTTGGCGTTCTCCAGTGAGTTCGGTTAGCCAATTATCGAGTTCCTCGCGCTGTCGAGGCTCCATTGTCTCAAAGGCGATTCCCATTCCCAGGCCGGCCTGGGAATAAACCACGACGCCGCCAGTCTCAAACGGGGTCTTGCCCTTTTGAACCTTCACGCGGACGTTCGCGCCGACTGGAAAGGGAACCATGGTGTCCACGAAGCATCCGCCGGGGCCGAGATCGGTGGTGCGAGTCGAGAACCTGGCGCCTGAGCCCAGTTCGACCACCTCGGCCGAAGCTGTGATCGCGTGCCGGTCGTTGCTGCGGCGTTCGGCTTCGCCCGTGCCAGTAGCCTTGCCTTGAGATGGGGTCTTTTGCCCGTGGTCATACATGGTGTTGGGTTCCTGCCTTCCCGTATTCGCGTTGAATTCCAGGCACCGCCGTGGGCGGGCCCAATCTCCAGCTACAAATCATTGTCTCTGTGCCGACAGAGGAGTGACAAGCTCAATTGCCCTAGACCTTGCCCAAAAGCCAATCATTGGCGGGAGTATTGAGGTCAGAGATATCCGTGTACTACGCTACAGAAGAAACCGAACTGCAATGCCGCGGTTATCGTTTTCGAGGTGCTCCAGCCGGACAACCGAAGCGAGGAATTTCCGGTGTGCCGAGACCTTTTCTCCGAACGGGAACGTGACGATCAGACGCATGCCCACGAAATAATGGGGCATGGACGTCTTGAAATACAGGCCGTCGCGGGTGAAATCCACTACCTGGCCAACATCCTCGATCTCCGCGAAACGGGCGTCAAATGGGCGAACATGCACTGGCAGGGATACCTTCAGGCGCTTGCGGGTGCGAGCGTCCTCCGGAGCCTTTGACGGCGGCTCAACCGCCGGCTTAAATGGGGGCCACGCTGCCGCGGCCATGCTGGTTCTGCGGGACGTACTCATGCTCGAGCTTCAAATTACAGAGGGGCGATGCGTGTGCCAATAGGACCGGGGTACTATCGCGTTCCAGAAGCGCACTATGCGCGCGAGGCGAGTCAGGACGCGGTTTGGATCGAGAATCACCACACGAAGACTTTCTTGACACGGGAAGCTGCCGAGGGGTAAGTTAACTGCGTCGGACGTCCTGGCACTTCAGAACGCTCAGTGAACCGAACGTACACACATGAATAGAGTCGGAAAACTCGACCTGCTTTCGCTCGAAACTGTAGTAGTAAGACTCGTGTGCGCGTCTCTGCCAGGAGGGCATCACTGAGCTGAGCAACAAGAAAACAAAAGCTCACGAAACCCACCCGCCAGAGACGCTGGCAAGGTGGGTTTTATTTTTTCTGGCCACAGTTTGATGCAATTTTACAGGGTACTGAGGGGAGACGAAAATGGGCAGCGGTAAAGAGACTCAAAAAGCCGGCGCGAAGGCCGGCGCGAAGGCCGATGAAAAGCCGACAACGATGACCGGCGCGAGAATCCTCTGGGAGTGTCTGGAGCGCGAAGGCGTGAAGACGGTATTCGGCTATCCCGGCGGCGCGATTCTGCCCGCATATGACGCGCTGCGCCACAGTTCGATTCGGCACATTCTGGTGCGTCACGAACAGGGTGCGACGCACATGGCGGACGGTTACGCGCGCGCGACGGGCGAGGTTGGCGTCGCGGTTGCCACCTCCGGGCCGGGCGCGACGAACATGGTTACCGGAATTGCGACGGCGATGATGGATTCGTCGCCGATCGTCTGCATCACGGGGCAGGTCGGCAGCAAGCTGCTCGGCTCCGACGCGTTTCAGGAAACGGACATCACTGGCGTTACGCTGCCGATCACGAAGCACAATTATCTGGTCACGCGCGCGGACGAAATCGCGCACGCTGTCCGCGAAGCCATGTACGTCGCGAAATCCGGGCGTCCGGGACCGGTGCTGATTGATATTACGAAGGACGCCCAGCAGAGTTCCTGCGAATTGGACTGGGAAGGTGCCGCGCCGAAGATGCGCGGATACCGGCCCGATCTTTCGCCAGCGAAAGAAGAATACGAAAAGGCTCTCGAATTAATTAAACATGCAAAGCGGCCGTTGATTCTGGCGGGACACGGAATTCTCGTTTCGGGAGCGGAAGAGGAAGTGAAAGCGTTCGCGGAGCGCGCGTGCATTCCGGTGTCGCTGACGCTCCTCGGCCTCGGCACGCTGCCGGCTTCTCATTTTCTGAATCTGGGCATGATGGGAATGCACGGCGAGGCGTGGGTCAACAAGACGATTCAGGAAGCGGACCTGCTGCTGGCATTCGGCATGCGCTTCGACGACCGCGTGACCGGCACCCTGAAAACCTACGCGCCGACCGCGAAAAAGATTCACATTGATATTGACCCGGCGGAGATCAACAAGAACGTCAAGGTGGACGTCGCGCTCGTTGGCGATCTGCGAAAAATCCTGCTCGAAATGCTGCCGCGCGTCGAGCCTGGAAACCATACGGACTGGATCGAATATATCCGCGGACTCAAGGGAGACACCGCCGTTCGCGATATCCAGAATCTTCCCGACAATGGACATCTCTACGCCGCGCATGTGATCAATGACCTCTGGCATGAGACGCGCGACCGCGACGCGATCATCGTCACCGACGTAGGCCAGCACCAGATGTGGGAAGCGCAATATTACAAGCACGAGCGCCCGCGTTCGCTGATCACCTCCGGCGGGCTGGGCACGATGGGCTTCGCTTTGCCGGCGGCGATCGGAGCAAAAGTGGCGAGGCCGGATGCGGACGTGTGGGTGGTCTGCGGCGACGGCGGCTTCCAGATGACCATGGCTGAGCTTGCGACCATCGTGCAGGAAAATCTGAAGGTGAATATCGCCATCATCAACAACGGCTATCTCGGAATGGTCCGCCAGTGGCAGGAGTTTTTCTACGACCGGAACTACGAGGCAACGCCGTTGCTGAATCCGAATTTCTCTAAGCTCGGCGAAGCATACGGAATTCGCAGCTTGGTGATCCAGAAGAGGGCAGAAGTAGTCCCGGCGGTACGGGCGGCGCACGCGCACGAGGGGCCCGTGCTGATTGATTTCAAGGTCGAGCAGGAAGATACGGTTTACCCGATGGTCGCAGCGGGCGCAGCGCTCAACGAAATGATTCGCCGGCCAAATCCGCTGGTCGAAACGGCCGAGGACCAATAAGACATGCTCCATACGATTGTCGTTTACGTGGAAAACAAGCCCGGAGTGCTGTCGCGCGTGGTGTCGCTGTTTCGCCGCCGCGCGTTCAACATTGATTCGCTAACCGTTGGCCGCACGGAAAAGCCCGAGGTTTCGCGCATGACGATTGTCACGGACGCGGACGAAGATCAGGCGCGCCGCATTGTCGCCAACGTGTACAAACTGGTGAATGTGCTGCTGGTGGACGACGTGACCCATCACCCGGCGCTGCTCCGCGATTTGGCGCTGGTGAAGGTTGCTGCGACGCGGGAAACGCGTTCGCAAGTGCTTGAGCTGGCCACTGTATTTAAGGCACGGGTGCTCGACATCGCTTCGGACTCGATCACGGTCGAAATGACTGGCGGCGAGGAAAAAGTGGACCGGTTGCTCGAGCTACTGCATCCGTTTGGCCTGCTCGAAGTAGTGCGCACGGGAATTGTAGCCATGCGGCGTGGCGCGAAATCTCCGTCCGTCGCCACGAAGGCTAAGGCAGTCGGCACCGTGGATGATGGTACCGTTTCATATTCGGTTTAGGTACGATTGTCGTTCTGGGAGGCACCGGGAATGTATCGTGCTGGATCGAGCGAGGGCCGGACATTTTGCGAGATTGCCTTCTTCGTGTTCGGTGCGCTCCTAAACCTTATCCTTTGGAGATCGTACCTGCATGTGACGGAAACCCAGGGCGGTTTTGCGGATACCCGGTTGACCAGTATCGCGATCCTGGCTCTAGGCGGAGGCTTCGTATGTTTCTTCATGCGTAGGCTCCTTAGAAACACTCTCGGGCGGGTTACTGTCGGACCTCTCGAAGTAATTGCCAAGGCGGGGTTCTACGGCTTGATAGCAACGGCGTGCGCCCTTGAGTCGTTCTTTCTTCTCGCCGCGGCTTACGGGGCAATCCATGTGGCATTCTTTTCTGGTCCCACTTATGTGCCAGTTCTCGCGGCGCTCCTAACTGCCTTCGTCGTGTTCTTCACGGACATTCAATTGGAAGGTGTATTTGCGGTTGCCTGGTGCCTGCCTTACGCATTCGTTCTCTGCTCGTTTCCCGGTATAGCCATTTGGCAGGCGTGGCGGCAGAAAACGGCACTGCAAGGCTGATGCGTGCGTGCCAGGTCGGTCGCCGCATTCGCTACGCGGATTTCCTCTTGGCGGTTTTCGATTTTGCGGCGGGCGGTTTCGGCCGGAGCGCCGCGAGAATCTCCTTCAGCGGCAGCGTGTTGATTACGTCCTTTTTCTCGATCCAGCCGCGGCGCGCCGTTTCGACTCCGTATTTCATGAACTGAAGATTGCGCGTTGTGTGCGAGTCCGTTGAAATCACGATTTTCACGCCGCGCTGCTTGGCCATCCGAAGATGAACGTCGCGCAGGTCCAAGCGGTCGGGATACGCGTTGCACTCCATGACCACGCCGTGTTTCGCGCACGCATCGAGAACGGCTTCCATGTCGTAATCAAATGGTTCTCGCCGAAGAACGAGCCGCCCTGTGGGATGCGCGATGATTTGCGTGTAGGGATTCTCGATCGCAGCCAGATACCGCTCCGTCATTTCCGCCCGCTCCATGTTCATGTAGGAGTGGATGGACGCGACGACGACGTCCAGCTCGGCGAGCACGTAGTCCTCGAGATCGAGCGTGCCGTCTTTCTTGATATCCACCTCGCTGCCGGCGAGCACGGTGATGCCGGGCACTTTCGCCGCGTGGATTTTCTTGATCTGCTCCAGGGTGCGCTTTTCGTCCAGCCCGTTTGCGACCGTCACAGCCTGCGAATGGTCTGTCAGCGCGATGTAGTCGTATCCCAGGTCCTTCGCCGCCTGGCCCATTTCCTCGATTGAATTCTTTCCGTCCGACGCGGTCGTGTGCATTTGCAGGTCGCCGCGAATGTCTTCGAGCGTGACGAGCTTCGGGAGTTTGCCACTTTCCGCCGCTTCGATCTCGCCCGTCATTTCGCGAAGCTCAGGTTCGATGTAGGCAAGCTTCAGCTTCGAATAGATTTCCTCCTCGGTCTTGCTCGCGACTACCTTGCCTCCCTTGAGTGTGGTGAGGGCATACTCGTTGAGCGTCCAGCCCATATCATTGGCGCGGCCACGCAGCGCGACGTTGTGCGCTTTCGAACCGGTGAAATACATGAGCGCCGCGCCGAAACTTTTCTTTTCGAGCAGCCGAACGTCCACCTGCAGCCCTTCACCGAGGATAAAGCTGACTTTGTTTTCGCCGTGCGCCAGCTCTTGCTTGATTTCCGGATATTTGAGGACGTACGCGGCCACCGAATCAATGTCCTTCTGCTTATCGTGCCCCGGACGCATGGTCACCAGCAGGTCAATATCGCCGATCGTTTCTCGTCCGCGGCGCAGGGAACCCGCGGGCGTCACCGACTCAACCGCCTGGCCCGCCGTGGCTATATAGGCGACGAGCTTTTGGGCTTCCTCATCGGCAACGTTGATGCGCACGCGCCCCGACCCCGATAGGTTCTTGAACTGCTCGGCGGCCTTCAGAATGTTCTGCTCACTTTTCTCCCCGAAACCCGGCAGATCGCGTAATTTGCCTTCGCGCGCGAGTTTCGCGACTCCGTCAACGGTGGCGACTTTGAAATTACTCCAGAGAAAAGCGACTTTCTTGGGGCCGAGCGATTGCAGGTCGAGCAGGTCAAGAATTGTGGGCGGATATTTCTTCAGGAGCTTCTTGCGTAGGCTATAGTCGCCGGTCTTGAGGATCTCGCGGATGTGCTCGGCCATCCCGTCGCCTACGCCTGGCAATGCCTTGAGCTTCTTGTCATCCGTGGCGAGTTCTTCAATGCGCTCCGGAATGTTTTCCAGCAGCTCCGCTACTTTTTCGTAGCTGCGGTAGCGGCCGATGATCGCGCCGTCAATTTCGAGCAATTGGGCGGTTTCGCGCAGGATCTTCGCGACGTCTTTATTTTCCATGAAAGTTTCCTCGGCTAAAGGTCATTTGCATACGGCGCCGGGCTTTAGATGAACTTTGGCTTTCACTGTGGTCGTTTTGCCGGGTCGAACCGTGATCTTCCTGGACCAGGGCACGTAAACGCATCCGTCGTTGGCATTTGAAACTTGGATATCGAGCTGATATTTGCCGGGGTGAATGCTTTCCAGCGCAAAGTTCCCGTCGGAATCGCTGTTCTTCGCTTCGATTTCCGTGGTCGTCGTGGGAATGAGCAGCCGGATATGGAATCCGGAGGGTGGGCGCGGCGTGATGCTTCCGGCAACTCTTCCGGTCGAGGGAGACTCATCAACGGCTTGTCCCGGGGCTGGCGCGCCATACGCCACCCAATTCGCGCTTACTGGTATCACCACAGCCAGCGCCAAAACCGAAATCAAATGCCGAGCGCTCATGGGTTAGTTCCTCCTGCGCGCGACGAAGTTTGCGTAAAAGAGAATGCCAGAGACCGACTTCGAGTCGATGATTTTCCCCGAACGAATCCATTTCTCGGCTTCACGCAGCGTAACGATTTTCTGTGTGATTTTCTCGTCTTCTTCCGGCTGGGCCTTTCCCTTGGTCAAGCCTTCCGCGAGGAATATGTCCATGCGCTCGCCGAGCAGTCCCGGGGAAGGGAATATTTCGAGCAGTTTTCGAATGCGGCGAGCCGTGTACCCGGTCTCCTCGAGCAGTTCACGGTGCACGCCTGCGGCCGCGCTTTCGTGCGGTTCCTTGTGGCCGGCGACCAGCTCCCAGAGATATTGTCCGGCGGCGTGGCGATACTGGCGGATCAGCACGATGCGTCCATCGGAGAGAACGGGCAGCACGACAACGGAGCCGGGGTGCTCGATAATTTCGCGGGTCGTTACGATACCGCTCGGCTCGGCCACGCGATCGCGCTTGAGCGTAAACACATGGCCTCGAAATAGCACCTTGCTGCTGACGACTCGTGCCCGCTTCGCCCTGCCGCGCTTTCGATTCTTCACACTCGCTCCTTGGTGGCGCCGCTCGAGCAATTCTACCGCATCTGTCGGCGTCCGTGGCCGCATCTGCTTTTGCTATACTCGTCGCAGCCGAATCCATGCCAATTAACACGATCATCGTGGACGACGAGCGCCCAGCGCGCGAGGAGCTGATCTACCTCCTGAAAGGTTTTCCCGAGGTAAACGTCGTCGCGCTGGGCAAGAACGGGCTGGAAGCGGTCGCGCTGATCAAGGAGCACGATCCCGATCTTGTTTTCCTCGACGTGCAGATGCCGGGGCTGGACGGCTTCGGCGTGATCAAGAAGTTGGTGGAGCGCAAGCTGCGCATGCCGCAAATCGTTTTCGCCACGGCCTATGACCACTACGCGGTACAGGCATTCGAAGTGAGCGCCGTGGATTACGTGCTGAAACCATTCGACAAGGCACGCGTGGCCAAAGCCATCGAGCGCGCGAAAAAGATGGTCGAGGCGCACACGTCGCCCGTGCAGCGGCTGGAAACGCTGGTCAGCCAGCTTGGGGCCGACGTGCCGAAGCGTCGCGAGGCGCACCCCGTAAAGCTTCTGGTGAAATCGCAGTCGCGCATGATCCTGATTGACGCCGACGACATGATCTACGCCTCGATCCAGGACGGCTCGATCACGATTTTCTCGCGCGATACCGAAGGCGTGTCTAACTATCGCACGGTGGATGAGCTCATGGAGATGCTCGACCCAAGCGTCTTTTGGCGGCCGCACCGGTCGTATCTGATCAACATTAACCACATCAAGGAAGTGGTTCCGTGGTTCAAGTCGAGCTACATGCTGAAAATGAACGACAAAAGGGCCAGCGAAATTCCCGTTTCCCGCGCGCAGACCAAACGGCTGCGCGAACTGCTGAAGCTGTAATGCACGGTTTCCGGCGGCTTCCCAGCTCTGCCGAAGCGAATTCCTCTGATACGGAATGTTGCGAGAAACGCAAACACGTGTTTGCGGAACTTGGAGAGCAATGTAACAATATGCCCATGCGAAAACCTTTCATTAAGGCAGTAACGGTAGTGGCAGCCGGAATCATTTTCCTGGCGGGTGCGCTCGGCATCGCGCAGGCACAGCAAACTCCTGCGGCGAGCAGCCAGCCAGTTCCCGCGGCGAAAGCGGCGCCAGCACCGGCGGCGAAGACCGCGCAGACTCCGGCGAAGAAAGCAGCGGCCCCGTCCGCGGCTACGTTGACGACGGACAAAGAAAAAGACAGCTATGCGGTTGGGCTGAACATTGGCCGAAGCCTGAAGAAGCAACCGGTGGATATTGATACCCCCAGCCTGTTGCGCGGAGTGAAGGATGCGCTGGCCGGCACCACGCCGGTCCTCACCGATGCCGAAGTCGACGTGGCGCTGAAGCAGCTCTCGGGTCAGGTGCAGGCAAAGCAGGACGCGGAAACGGCAAAGATAGGGGAGGCGAACATGAAGGAAGGCGAAGAGTTTCTGGCGGCGAATAAAGCGAAGGACGGTGTGGTCACGCTGCCCAGCGGCTTGCAGTACAAGATCGTCACCGCGGGCACCGGAGCAAAGCCGACCGCGAAAGATACGGTCGTATGCAATTATCGTGGCACGTTTATCAACGGGACGGAGTTTGACAGCTCCTACAAGCGCGGCCAGCCGGCGTCGTTTCCTGTGGGCGGCGTGATCAAGGGCTGGACCGAAGCGCTGCAGCTGATGCCGGTCGGATCGAAGTGGCAGCTTTTCGTGCCGCCCGATCTGGCGTACGGGCAACGCGGCGCCGGCGGGGCGATTGGTCCGAACCAGACGCTGGTTTTCGATGTGGAGCTGATCTCGATCAAGGGACAGTAGGGCGCGGTGCCAGCGAGCCGCTCGCGGGTCGCGCGGCGGAATGTGCTAGCATCGGCTGTTCCATTTCCAATCTCCATTTTCCAGGCGGGGGATTCTCCTTAGAGTGGCGAAGCGCAAACGAGTCTTGAGCGGCATGCGGCCCACCGGGCGTCTTCACCTGGGCCACTATTTCGGCGCTCTCCAGAACTGGCTTAAGCTTCAGGAAGAATACGAGTGCTTCTTCTTTGTCGCCGATTGGCACGCGCTGACGACGCATTACGAGGACACGTCCTCCGTCGCTGAAAATACCCTGCAAGTCGCGATTGACTGGCTTTCTGTCGGTCTCGATCCCGCAAAATCAACGCTGTTCATTCAGTCCAGCGTGCTGGAGCACGCCGAGCTGCAACGTGCTGCTTTCCATGATCACGCCGCTTTCGTGGCTCGAGCGCGTCCCGACGTACAAAGAACAGATCGAGAATCTTAAGGAACGCGACCTGGGCACGTACGGCTTCCTGGGCTATCCGCTGCTTCAGGCTGCGGACATCGTGATGTACGGGGAGCCGAAGCAGGAACTGCTCGTGCCGGTGGGCGAAGACCAAGTACCACACGTCGAACTGACGAGAGAGGTGGTGCGGCGATTTCAACTTCCATTTTGGTGCACGGTTCGCGAGGATGTCTTGACCAAAGCGATCCGAGGCCGATCAAACACTTATGACAAATTTGCCGCCCGGACAACTATGAAGCCTCAGCCTCTAGAAAGAGGCGATAATACTCTTAACCAGACGTTCGCAGCGAGCTGAGCCTTGGAAAGCTTGTCCGAAAGTCATTAGGAAGAATTTCGCGAAAGCTCGTTCGACGCCGATTCTCAGACGTCTTGTCCGAGCCAGAGTCATTGCTCACGGCAACGCCGCGTCTTCCCGGGCCTCGACGGTCGCCGCATGGCGAAGTCCTACGGCAACGCGATCTGGCTGAGCGATTCGCCCGACGACGTGCGCGCCAAGGTCCGCAATATGCTTACCGACCCGCAGCGCGTGAGGCGTACCGATCCGGGGCGTCCGGAAGTGTGTCCCGTGTTCTCGTGGCACAAACTGTTCTCGTCGGCTCTCACGGTCGGAAAAGTGGAACAGGATTGCCGCACGGCGGCGATCGGCTGCGTGGATTGCAAGAAGCTGATGGCGGAAAATCTGGTCACCTGGATCGAGCCTGTTCAGGCACGCCGCAAGGAATTCGAGGCGCATCCGCAACGAGTTTGGGATATCCTCGACGCCGGCGGAAAGAAAGCCCACGCGACCGCGCGCCGGACGATGAAGCGCGTGCGGAATGCAATCTTCCAGTGGGATAAAGCACGCAAGTCCGCCGGGGGAAACTGAATTGGCATCCGCGTCACCATCACCCTATCGCATCAATTTGCCGGCGTACGAAGGTCCGCTCGATCTCCTGCTCGATCTGATCCGCAAGCAGGAGATGGATATTCACAATATTCCCATCGCCAAAGTCACCGAGCAGTATTTGGACTATCTCCACCAGCTCGAAACGCTGGACATAGATGTTTCGGCCGACTTCATCTACATGGCGGCGACGCTGATTCACATCAAATCGAAGATGCTGCTCCCAGCCGACCCGCTGGCGGGACCGGAGGAGCAGGATCCGCGCGACGAGTTGGTGCACCGGCTGCTCGAACACGAGAAATTCAAGAACGCCGCGCAGCTTCTGTACGAGAAGCAGCAGATCGAGGCGCATGTGTGGTCGCGCCCGGACCGCGCGCTCTACACCGGCGACGCGATCGAAGGCGAGATGGTCGTCTCGCTGGTGGATCTGATCCAGACGTTCCATCAAGTGCTCGAACGGCGCAAGACCGTCACGAAGTTCGAGCTGCACCACGAAACGGTCACCATCGCGCAGATGATGGACCTGCTGCGCCAGCGCCTTATGACGACCGACGATCCAGTCTCGCTGATCAATTTCTTTGAAACCTGCACGACCCGCAATGCCATGATCGTCGCGCTGCTGGCGGTGCTGGAAATGGTGCGCATGCAGGCGGTAATTCTGGTGCAGTCGGAGCTTTTCGCGGACATCGGCTTGCGGAAGCACAAAATGTTCGACGCAGTTTTTGCCGGACCCGACGCGATGTCTCAAATCGAGGAGCAGTACCTGTGACTTTTGCTCTACGTTGTCATCCCGAGCGGAGCAGCGCGCGGCAGTTGTTTTCCCTTCGCGAAGCGAAGGCGCGCGGCGCAGAGAGGGATCTGCTTTTGCTTTCGCTCGCAGTAGTCCGCGCCCTTGGCGCTGAGGTAACGCAACGATGAACCCCGAAGAAATCAAGGCTGGACTGGAATCCATCATCTACGCCGCGGATGAACCCGCGACGCTCGATCAGATCGCGAACGCGCTCGGCGTGGAGAAGACGGTGGCGCGCGCGGCGCTCGAACTGCTGGTCGCTTCCTACCAGACTGATGAGCGCGGCATAGAAGTGCGCAAAGTGGCGGGCGGCTGGAAGTTCTATACCAAGCCGCAGCACCACGATGCGGTCCGCAAATTCATCAAGAGCCTTCAGCCGCCGCTTCGGCTGACGATGCCGGCGCTGGAGACTCTCGCGGTAATCGCCTACAAGCAGCCAGTCACGGTGCCCGAAATTAACGAGATTCGCGGCGTGCATGTCGGTGGCGTGATCAAAACGCTGCTCGAAAAGCGGCTGATCACCACGGCCGGCCGCAAGGAAGTGATTGGGCGACCCATCCTCTATCGCACATCCAAGCAATTCATGATGCGCTTCGGCCTCTCCGATCTGGACGAATTGCCGAGCCTGAAGGAATTCGAGCAGCTCGCGCAGGCTGCTCTCGGTTCCGACGCCGGAATCGCACCGAATGAACCCGAAGAAGCCGCCGCCGCGTCTCAAGAATCGATAGAAGCGGCGCAAATCAGGGAGTCCGGCGAAACGAACGACCTTGCCGAACTCGCGGATGACGCGACGGAAGGCTCCGAGCAGGCGCGAACCGCGGCTGCCGGCACGTCTGAGCGGTCGTAACGGGCACTTCATGCGCACTGTGAAGATTTTGGCGGCCCTCGCGACGCTCGCATTGGCCGCTGCAGCGCAAGCCCCTCCCGGACCGCAACAGAATCCTCCCGCATCGCAACAGCAGGGCGCGCCCGCGGCGCAGCAGCAGGCAGCCGTGCCTGCATCGGCCAGCGCCATCAAGACCAACACCCGCCTGATTGCCGTGGACGTGATCGCCACCGACTCTCACGGAAACGTCGTGCGCGGCCTCAAGGCCGAAGACTTTCAAATCACCGAGGAACACGCCGGAGCACAGAAGATCGTTAAATTTGAGTTTGTGGATGCATCGGCGCCCCCTCCGCCGGCATCACCCGGCTTGTTGATGGCAGCGGCGCCCGGCACGCCATACATGTATTCCAACCTTTTGCCGGAGCGCATGCGCGTGCCGCCGACGGTGATGCTGATGGACGCGCTCAACACGAATATCCAGAACCAGTCGGAAGTTCACCAGCATATGCTGGCGCTGCTGAAGACCTTGCCGCCTTCAACGCCGATCGCGGTCTTCGTGCTCGGCCGGCACTCTGCACGTGGTGCAGAGCTTCACCACCGATCCGGCTCTGCTACGGGCAGCAGTGGACCATACTCTTCGAGCTCCGGACATCGAGCAAAGTCCTCAAGACGACCCGAATAGTCCGTCGAACGTTGCATTGGATCAAAACGGCGATATGGAGACGCCGGCCACGCAGGCTCTCGAGGACTTCGAGAGGACCGAGTTCGAGGCCCAGATGGCCATCCGCGTGGACGAGACGACGGACGCGATGGTGTCCATCGCGAAATTCCTTGGCGGTTATCCGGGACGAAAAAACTTACTCTGGTTTTCGGAGTCGTTTCCGGTATGGATCGAGCCGTCTGAGGACATGGGCACCAATCCTTTCAACGGAAGCGCCGTTTACACGGACAAAATTAAGAACGCGACCGACGCGCTCACGGACGCGCGCATCGCCGTCTATCCCGTTGACGCACGAGGTCTGGAAGTGTCGAACCTGTATACGTCCGGACAGAACCCACATATGAATCGCAATGCCCGGGGGTTCGGCTTAGGGGGGCAGATCAGTCGCGACAACGATCAACGCCTGGACGCGCAAGCCACCATGCAACAGTTTGCCGAGGAAACCGGCGGAAAAACTTGCATAAACACGAACGATCTCTCCGGTTGCGTCCAGGGCGCGCTGGACGACAGTTCGACCTACTACGAACTGGCCTACTATCCCGAGAACGTCAAATGGGACGGCAGATTCCATAAGCTTACGGTGAAGAGCAACCAGCACGGTGTGAAGCTGCGATACCGCAGCGGATATTTCGCCACCCAGCCGGACGCACAGGCCAAGCAGCCACCCGCAAAACTCCTGCAGCAGGCTTGCATGGATCCGCTGCCTTCCACCTCCATTTCCATGACCGCCGAATCGCTTGACGCCGAAACAGAGGCGCGAACGACGCGGGCGCCGCTCGATACTTGCTGACCATTTCGCCCAATTCGCTGAGTCTGCCGCCGGCTGGAGCAAACCGGCAACTGAGCCTTCAAATGGCCATCTGCGAATTCGACCCCAAGGGCGCGTCGTTCCAATTCTTCCCGCGCGACCTTTCGGGGCCGGTGTCCGAGGCGGCGTATCAGAACTGGAGATCCACGGGGATTCGCAATATTTTCGACTATGACGCGAAGCCGGACGATCGCCGGCTGCGTTTCGCGGTGTTGGATGTGCCGTCCGGCGCGACCGGCACGGTGGACGTGCCTGCGCACCCGCATGCGTTTGGCAATAACCCGGGCGGCGCCGCGTCTGCACCTTCAGCAGGGAATTCCGCGGCAGCGAATGCGCCAAGCCAGGCGCCTGCCGCTAAACCCGCGGCCCCTCCGCCCACCCATGTTGCTTTCCGCGTTGCGTCCGGCGCATCGAGCATGCTCGATTGGGCGGGCGATAGCGTGTCGTACCACGGCGAGCTAAGTATTGACCAAGGAGCGCGCGCGCTTTTCCAGACTCTTTTTAGCCCACGCTATCACTGCGAAGCGGGATCGTTGGTTCCGAACGACATCGGTTCGGTCGCGACGCCGAATCTTGTGCTCACGCTGACTAAGCCGGACGGCACTCACGCGGTCATTGAGCTGGGAGGAAGCGCGCCCGCGTATTCCGGCGAGGTTCCCGTGGATTCGAGCGGCCGCGCGTTTTTCGATTACCTCTGGAAACTGGGCCACTGCCAACAGCCGTAGTGCTTCGCCATCCGCGCTGTTTCCGCTAAGCTGTATGTCTTGCGGCAGGGACGCCGCCGACTCCATGGAAGAACGCCTGCAAAAAATCATCGCGCGCGCGGGAATCACGTCGCGCCGCCGCGCCGAGGAAATGATTACCTCGGGGCTGATCACCGTGAACGGCCGCGTGGTCACGGAACTCGGCACGAAGGCTGACGAGAAGCGCGACCACATCAAGGTAGCCGGGAAGCTGCTGCGGACGGAAGCGGAGCGTGTCTATTTGCTGCTGCACAAGCCGCCCGAATTCGTTTCAACGCTGAGCGATCCCGAAGGGCGGCCGTCGCTGCGAGATCTGCTGTACGGAATTCCCGAGCGCGTGTTTCCGGTCGGGCGGCTCGAATACCATTCGTCGGGGCTGGTATTTCTGACCAACGATGGCGACCTGGCGAACCGCATGTTGCAGGCGCACCATATGCCGCAAACGTATCAACTGAAGCTCAAGACGCTGCTGACTTTCTCCGAAATCGAATCGCTCGCGAAAATCACCGGCGCACGCATCACGCGGATTCGCGGCAAGGATGCGCCCTGGTACGAAGTGACCTTATCGGAAGCGCGCCGAGACGTGTTGCGCGACAAACTCTTTCAGACAGGCCATCCCGTCGAGAAAATTAAGCGCACTAGGATTGGCACCCTCGAACTCGATTCGCTGGCGGCGGGGCGCTATCGTGCGCTAGCGTCGGCGGAGCTGATCGCCCTCAAACATAAGTTGGATGAGATCGCCGCGCTTCGCAAACCCACGGCGCGCAAGCGTCCAGCGCGCAAACCTCGCCGGTTCCCTCGTAAACCTTCGAGCTAGCCGCACTTTTCTTTTTTTCAAAATCCGGTATGATGCATTGACCTCGGGGGGATTTTCCAAAGTTGTTCATAGGAGATATTTCAGGGAAACGCACCGCGGCTGTGCGTTCAGTTGTCGTGTGAGCGCCGGTGGAGACGTCGTATTGCCGCGCGCAAGATCGAAACGCGTATCGAAAGGACACGAATGAACAAGCTGTCCGAGAATTCCGACCCCAGCTCAAGCCATCCGCCGGCTACGGCCGGCGACCCCGCCAGTGAAATCCTAAAGAACAGCCGGACCATTGCCGTCGTCGGTCTGTCCAGCCGCAGGCACCGGCCGAGTTATGGAGTGGCTGAATATCTGCAATCCGTTGGATACCGCGTGATTCCGGTGAATCCCACCGAGACGGAAGTCTTGGGAGAAAAAAGCTACGCGCGATTGGAGGACGTTCCCGAGCACGTGGACATCGTGGATATTTTTCGCCGCTCGGAGTTTGTGCCGGAGATTGTCGAGTCCGCGATTCGGATTGGCGCGCGCGGCGTGTGGATGCAGGAGGGCGTGATTCATTCGCAAGCTGCGGAACGCGCACGGAGCGCCGGGCTGTTCGTGATCATGAATGCGTGCATCCTGAAGGAACACATCAAGCGCTTCCGGCTGCACTGAGAATCCGGCAGATCTCGAACTCGGCCCAACTGCCTCCGGTCATTGCAACGGATAAACCTTCAGCACGCGCTTCCCGGGAATCGTGACGGCGATCGTTTGCCCATCCGGCGCGATTTCGAAATCGTGAAACTGCAGATCGTGCAGGATCGAAGCGAACGTCCCGTCGTAGAGTCCCACCCACAGGAGAATATTGGAGCGGTCGTCCGGTCCGCGTTTGAGCAGGACGTGCTTCTCGTCGCGGCTCCAGCCGAAGCGGCCAAATCCGGTGCGCACGCGAAGCGGTTTGTCCGTCGGATGCAAAAGATCAATCACATTAATCGTGTCGCCATCTTCGAAGTAGCCAATCTTTGTGCCCGATGGCGACAGGCTTAGGCTGCTCTGGTAATTGTCGATCTCGGAGATCTCGGTCACGGTTTCGTGCAGCAGGTCGAGCTGCACGAGCGTCAGGTGCCCATGAAGGCTTAGATTGTCACCCACCGCAAACGCACGGTTCCGTTTGGCGTCCCAAATGACCATGTTGAAAGTGTGCCCGCCGAAAAGAACGGTTGACTGCCCGTCGGATGGGCGCACACGCGTGATCGTGTAGGGTGGGCCTCCGGTCAGGTAAACAACGGAGACGCCATCGGCCAGCCAAGTGCCGTTCAATGCGCCCTCGATGAATCGGGTCTTCGAGCCGGCGACTTTGATCTCGTGACCGTCGGTATCGAGCAGCGCCAGCGCTCTGCCGCCGCCGATTCCCGCGAGTGGCGGCAGATTGTCGTCATTGGAATCGTCCAGGTCGCCCCTCTTTTTGTTCTTCTTGTCGTCCCAGCCGGGCGGAGGCAGCTGCAGAGTCATATTCATGGCGATGCGCTGGCTGTCCGGTGACCACGCGAGCGAATCCACCCTGAATCCCTGAGGCGGGGGAATGGGCATGAACTTTTCCGCTTCGACGATCTTTCGCGTTTTACCAGCGCCTGAGGCCACCCAAATGTCGTCGTGTTCGATCACCAGGCGCTTCACGCCTTTTATGTGCGACACAGCGTACACAATGGAATTGTCCGGCGCTATATCAAACGCCTGGCAATCCTCGTCAATAATGAACTTGGGCGTGTCCTGCGCGAGGAGTGGCGCCGGACGCAGCAGGAGGGCCGCGAGTATGGCGATCGCGGCGAGGGCTGCCGAGATTCTCATGCTTTTCGGGTCCGCTCCGAGGCTCGCCAGGTTTTCCGTCACTCCTCGCTCCTCGTTCCTCGCGGCTTCGATTTGATCCGTCGAATTTCTTGCATTCTCTGGCGGATTCGCGCTTCAAAACCCTGGTCCGTGGGCTTGTAATACGTGCGGCCCGCCAGACTTTCCGGCAAGCACGTCATGTCCGTCACCTTTTCCTCCGCGTCGTGCGCGTACTGATAGTCTTTTCCATATCCAAGGTTGCCCATCAGTCCCGTAACCGCATTCCTTAGATGCAGCGGAACGGGTTCCGCGATTGTACTTTGCAAGTCTTTGTGGACGGCTCCATATCCGGTATAAAGCGCGTTCGATTTAGGGGCGAGGGAAAGATAGACGGCGGCCTGCGCAAGCGCCAGATTGCCCTCCGGCGGGCCGATAAAGTCGAAAGCTTCCTTCGCCGCGATGGTCACCGCCAGCGCACCCGGCTCGGCCAGGCCGATATCCTCGCTCGCCATTCTCACCATGCGCCGCGCGAGGTAGAGCGGATCCTCTCCGGATTCGAGCATCCGTGCCAGCCAATAGAGCGCCGCGTCCGGGTCAGAATTCCGCACCGATTTGTGCAGCGCCGAAATCAGGTTGTAGTGCTCTTCGCCGGACTTGTCGTACGGCAGCAGTTTCTTCTGCAACACGTCCTCAAGCCGCGCCTCAGACAGCACTCGCCGTCCGTCCGCGTCCGGCTCGGTCCCGAGCACAAGCGCTTCGAGGGTGTTGTAGGCCGCGCGGGCGTCGCCATTCGCAAGAACGGCGATCCGCCCAAGAATCTTGTCGCTCGCCTCAGCCTTCTGGGTTCCGAGGCCGCGCTCTGGATCTTCGATTGCGCGCCGCAACAGCTCGACAACCTGCCCCTCGGCGAGCGCCCGCAGCACGTAAACCTTCATGCGCGAAAGCAGGGGCGCAATCACCTCGAACGACGGATTCTCGGTCGTCGCGCCGATCAGCAGAATGTTGCCGGCCTCAACGTGCGGCAGGAACGCGTCCTGCTGCGCGCGATTGAACCGATGCATTTCGTCCACGAACACAATCGTCCGGCGGCCATAGCGGCGCGCACCTTCGGCCTTGGCCATCACTTCCTTGATTTCCTTGATTCCGGCGAGCACGGCGCTGAAGGGAATGAATTCGCTGCGCGTGCGGCGGGCGATGATTCGCGCGAGAGTCGTCTTCCCGCATCCGGGAGGCCCCCAGAGAAGCATCGAGCCAAGCTCGTCGCGCTCGATCTGCGTACGCAGCGGCTTTCCGGGGCCGAGCAGCTCTTCCTGCCCGATGAATTCATCGAGCGTTTGCGGACGCATCCTGTCGGCCAGCGGACGTCCCGCTTGAGGCCCTTCTTCCGGCTCGATCGCGCGAAACAGGCTCATCATTTCCTATGTCTTGCCTTCCGCGGCTGACATCCGTTGCCTCGCCGCCTCGTAAAGAACGAGCGACGCCGCCACTCCAGCATTCAGCGATTCAACGGCCGCGGCCATGGGAATCGAAATGATCGCGTCGGCGGCGCGCTCAATCTCGGCCGGAACGCCGCTGCCTTCATTGCCGACGAAAATCGCCGCCGGTTCGCGCAGATCTGCGTTGGCGCCGTCGCGTACAGGAGCGGAACTGGCAGCGTAGATTCTTACTTTGGCCATCTTCAATTGCGCGAGCAGCACCGGAATTGCCATGCCGCGCAGCACCGGCAATCGCAGCGCCGAGCCGGCCGACGCGCGCAACGCCTTGGGCGACCATGGATCGGCGGTCCCTCGCGTGGCCACAGCGCCAGTCGCGCCAAACGCTTCCGCAGACCTCAGAATCGTGCCCACGTTCCCGGGATCCTGCACCGCAGCCAGTACAATCACGAGCGGATAACTTTCGCGCATTTCGCCCAGACCGCGCAGAACATCATCGAATCCCCATTCGCGCTGTCGGAAAAGCGCGGCGACCCCCTGCGGAGCGTCCGTACCGGCCACGCCTTCAAAAAGTTTGTTCGTGGTTCGCAGCACCCGCGACCGCGGAATTCCGGCTTCACTGTCGCCGGCCGCATCCAGGATTCGCACCGCCTCGTGCTCGCCCACCTCGCTGACGAGCAGTGCCTTCGCTTCCAGTCCCGATCGCAGCGCCTCCTCGACGAGTTTCGGTCCCTCGACGCCGATCAGGTCGCCATCCTGCGGGCCGGTCCCGCGCAGCGCGGCGCGAAACTGCTTCAGCCATTTGTTGTCGCGACTCGTGATTATGTCCGCCATTGGCGCGTCTGCCTCTAGGCTAAACTAGTTCGAACAGCGCTGGCAAACGCGCTTTCCCGGGTGCGCTTGATTGCCTCGCGCGTAACATCTTGCGTTCGTGTGTCTTGCATCCCCTGCGGCGGCTATGCTAATTTGCAATCGGGTCACGGCGAAGCGTGCCGATAGCGAACATTGTCCTCCGAAATCCTTAGAATCTCACCGGAAGCGCCTGAGTCGCACGTTATTGAATACGCCGCGAGTTTCATCCGGCGCGGACGCGTGATCGCTATTCCGACCGACACATTTTACGGACTGTGCGCCGATCCCTTCAATCTATATGCCGTCGAACGGGTGTTTCTGCTGAAGGGGCGCCCGGAAACGCGGGCGCTGCCGATCCTCGTCAATTCCATCGAGCAGGCGGTTTCGCTCGCGCGGGACGTGCCCGACGCCTTTCTGACGCTCGCGCACAAATTCTGGCCCGGGGCGTTGACGCTGGTCGTCGAAGCCACGCACCGGCTTCCGCTCAAAGTGACCGGCAATACGGGTCGCGTGGCTCTGCGCTGGGCCAATTCACCAATCGCCACGGCGCTGATTCAAGCGTCCGAGGGGCCCCTCACAGGCACCAGCGCGAATCTTTCGAGCCATCCTTCCTGTACGAATCCCACGCAGATCGTCGAGCAGTTGGGCGATCGCCTGCCGCTCATTCTGGATGCAGGCGACACGGGCGGAACTCTCGCCTCCACCATTGTTCGCATTGACGGCGACGATTGGTCCATCGCCCGCCAGGGTGCTATCCCCGACGCGCAAATCCACCAAGCATTCGCTTGATCTGCAGTTGGTAACTCGCGTCGCTCAAAATTCGCCGCCCATTACTTTGATGAACTCGATTGCGCTGCCAGTTGTGACTCGCCCGCGCCTATCTCGCAGCCTTCAACTCCGCCGTGGTTAAGAAATCGTAGTCCCCGCCGGGCGGCACCACGATTCCGGTCACACGGTCTCGATGGACGCAAACATTGTCGTAGTACCAGAGATTGATGTACGGCTCGTCCACCGCGACGAGCTTCTGAATCTCCGAAACGATCGCTTTGCGTTTTATAGGGTCCATTTCGACGCGCTCCTGATCAATCAAGGCATCGAGCGCGGGATTGTGATAGTGCCCACGGTTTGCGCCGTCAGGTGGAATTCTTTTTGAGTTAAACACGAGATCGAAAATATCGGGGTCGTTGTTCGCTCCGAGCCACCGCAGCGTATAGAGCTGAAAACTCCCGCGCCCGATGTCCGAAAGAAACGTGGCGTTCTCCAGAGGCCTCAGCTCAAGCGCCACGCCTATTTTGCTTCCACTGGTCTGCAAGCGCTTCGCCGAGCAGGCGCACCGATTCCTCCGTTGAAGTCTTTAGAGTCAGGTGGATCCTCACGCCATCGGCGCCGCGCGTGTAGCCCGCCGCATCAAGCAGCATCTCCGCGCGCCCCGGATCGTAGGGATATTGCTGCACGTTCGGCTCGTACGCCCAGTGATTCGGAGGAAGCAGACTGGACGCGGGCCGCGCCTGTCCTCGCAGCAGATACTGAATCAGCGTGCCACGGTTCGTGGCATAGGCGAGCGCCTGCCGCACCTCGCGATGTGCAAGAATCGGATCGTCAAAATTAAATGCCACGTAGGCCAGCACCGTCCCAGGCTGCTCCTCGGCCACCATGTCCGGCCTGCTTGGCTAGCGCCAGGACCATGTCGGGCGTAAGGGAATTCACGCCGCCGATGTCCGCCGTGCCCTTGCGCAATTCCAGAGCGCGAACAATTGCCTCCGGCACGATGCGAAATCGCACCCGACTGATTTTTGGCGCGTCACCGAAATAGTTGGGATTGCGCTCCAGCACCATTTCTTCATCCTGCCGAAATGCTCGCGAAGCGAAACGGGCCCGTGCCGATCGGATGTCCGGGCGAGTTCGGCGCCGGAACCAGCCGGCACGATTCCGAATCCCTGCCGTACTAAATTCCACAGGAACGACGCATATGGCTCGCGCAGATGAAAGACGACGGTCGCGTCATCGGGTGCGTCAACGGATTTGACATCGAGGAAGGCACCCCGCTTGGGCGATTGGATGGCTCCCGAAAGCAGGGAATCGAACGTGAATTTCACGTCTGCCGATGTGAACGCGCGCCCATCGTGGAACTTCACGCCTCGGCGTAGATGAAACACGTATGTCAGCGGGTCGGGTGTCTCCCACGTAGTCGCAAGGTCCGGAACAATCTTCATTTGCGCGTCATGAGCGACCAGACTGTCGAAGATCAATCCGTCGAGGTGCTCTGATTGCGCCTCGGTGCCGATGCGCGGATCGAGATTGACGGGCATGGACTCGATCAGAAAATTCACCGTGTCCGCGTCGTCCACTTGGCGCGCTTGTCCGCAGCCGAGGACAACCAACCCGACAAGAAGCGCGCACCCGTGGGATAGTCTCCGCCAGCCGTTGTTTGGCCCGCGCGTCGGCACGATCAGCGATCTCCTCGCGAGTGGCTACCGCCCGCGTGCGCAATCTTGCCAAGTATCGTCGTATGCCTCGCGCCGGTGGCGGACGGGAGATTGCCCGGCCGGCCGTGGAAGGTCTCATAGGCCAGCAGCGCGAACCCAAACGCCTCTTTCGCTTCGGGCGGCACGCCGAAGCGGCTTGCAGGGACCACCTCAATGCCCGGCAGCGAAGCTGCCAGTTGGGCCATCATCAAGGGGTTGTGCGCGCCGCCGCCCGCTACGATTAATTCCTCCACGTGCGTGCGCGGCAAAATAAACCTGCGGAACGCGTCGGCGATGGAAAGGGAAGTAAACACCGTCGTGGTGCGCACCAGATCTCCGGGGCCGGCGTGATGCTGCTTGCCCCATGCGAGTAGGTTTTGCGCGTAACCCTGCCCGAACTGTTCGCGTCCAGCTGATTTCGGCGGTTTCTTCCGGAGGTACGGTTCGTGCATCAGCCGGACGAGGAGTTCGGGAATCGTTCGCCCGCTCAAGGCGATGCGTGCGTCCCGGTCGAACTCGGACCGGCCGTGCGTAGTCCGTTCGACCAATGCGTCAACGATCATGTTTCCCGGTCCCGTATCGAACGCGAACACGTCCTCGGGCCGCGCGCCGGCGGGAATCACAGTCACGTTGGCGATTCCCCCGATATTCAGAGCGACGCGGCCGCGCGCCGAGTCCCCGTAGAGCAGATAATCGGCGAAGGGTATAAGCGGCGCTCCCTGTCCTCCGGCGGCCATGTCCGCAGGACGAAAATCTCCGACCGTCGTAATTCCGGTACGCTCGGCAATCAAACTAATGTCCCCGAGCTGCAGTGTGGACGGTGTCCGCACCGTGCCTTGGGACCGGCCCGCCGTTCCCTGATGAAAAACCGTTTGCCCGTGCGAGCCTATGAGCGCCACATCCTTCAGCGGCACGCGCCATTTCTTGCAAGCCGCGATGGCCGCGCGCGCAAGCTCCTCGCCCAGCAGGAAATTCAGCTCGCTGATTTCCGCCGTGGTGGATACCGCCCCATTGGCGAGTCGCAGGATTCGCGCGCGCACGTAGGGAGGGAAGGCAACATGAAAATGCCCTTCCAGTTCCGCTGCGAGGTTCGGTGGCTCGCCTGATATTCGCACGAGGGCGGCGTCGATTCCGTCCGCCGACGTGCCGGACATCATCCCGAGGACTCTCATCGCGCGGGCTGTCATATCGCACGCCTCACTGCAATTGTTTCTGGAGCGCTGCCAATAGATTCAGCGCTTCCAGCGGCGTCAAATGATTCAAATCCGCGCTGCGCAGTGCTTCGAGAACCGGTTCATCAATGGCGGTAAACGCGACCTGTTGCGGCTCTGGCGGCACAGCGCCGTGCGCCCCGCCCGGTGAGAGTTCGCGGGTCAATTTCTGCTCGCTGCGTTCATGGCGCAGCAATATTTCCCGCGCGCGCACGATCACATCGTGGGGCAGTCCGGCGAGGCGCGCGACTTCTATGCCATAACTCTTGTCCGCGCTTCCCGGTTCGACGCGCCTGAGGAAAATGATCTCGCTGCCGGATTCTTCAACCGATACGTGAACATTCTTCACACCCGGCAGCAGCTGCTCCAGATCCGTCAGCTCATGATAGTGCGTGGCGAAGAGAGTTCTGGGCCGTGTGCCGGAGTGGAGCGATTCCACCACGGCCCACGCGAGCGAAAGGCCGTCAAATGTCGCCGTACCGCGGCCTACCTCGTCGAGCAGAACAAGGCTTGCGGGAGTCGCCGTGTTCAGGATGGCGGCGACCTCGCTCATCTCCACCAAAAATGTGGACCGTCCCCGGGCCAGGTTGTCCGAGGCGCCGATGCGCGTGAAAACGCGATCCAGAAGCGGCAGTTTCGCCTCGACTGCGGGCACGAACGACCCCATCTGCGCCAGGATCGAAATCAGAGCCGTTTGTCGAAGATATGTGGACTTGCCGCCCATATTCGGTCCAGTGATGAGCAGCAGGAAGGGCGAATCCTCGCCCAGATAAAGATCGTTCGGCACGAATCGCTCGCCGCGTTCCTCGAGCAGCTTCTCGATCACCGGATGTCGTCCGCCGGCTACCATCAGCGCGCCACGCGGACCCTTGCGCGCGACCTGTTTCTCCGTAAACTCCGGGCGCGAATAGTTACGCGCAGCGGCGATGCGCGCGAAGTTCACGAGCACGTCGAGTTGCGCGATTGCCGCCGCCGAACGCCGCAGTCGGCCTGCCTCGCGCGCGATGGTCTCGCGAATTTCGCCGTAGAGTCGACGTTCGATTTCAAGGGCGCGCTCCTCGGCCGAAAGCACCTTTCGCTCATATCCCGCCAGCTCGCTCGACGTGAAACGCTCGGCGTTCACGAGAGTCTGCTTGCGGTCGTAGTCGGAGGGCACCAGAGGCAGGTTGGGTTTCGATACCTCAATGTAGTAACCGAAGACCTGGTTGTAGCGGATCTTGAGCGACGCAATTCCGGTCCGCTTTCGTTCGCGGTCCTCCATCGCGGCGATAGTCTGGCGGCCGTCGGTGAGGATGCTGCGCAATTCGTCGAGCTCGGCGTGGAATCCGCGACGAATCACGCCGGGATCATTCGCCATGGCCGGCGGATCGTCGGCAATCGCTCGCGCGATGATGTCGCGGACGTCAGCGAGCTCGTCCATCTGTTCGCGCAGCGCCCGAAGCCTGCCTCCGGTTGCGGCTGGCGTCGGGCTGGCAGGCCCTTTCGTGGCCGCCGGCGGATGAGATGCCTTCTCTTCTTCGATAATCAGCGCGCGCACGATTGGGATTTTTTCGAGCGACGCTCGCAGCGCGAGCAAATCTCGCGGCGTGGCGACGCCCAGCGTGATTCGGCTCATCAACCGCTCGAGATCGAGAATTCCTTCGAGCTCGCTGTGAAGTTCCTCGCGTGCGATCGTGCGCGATTTCAGCTCCGCCACGGCGTCGAGGCGCTCCTCGATCTCAGTCAGCGAAATCTCGGGCCGCAAGATCCACGCTCGCAGCAGCCGCGCGCCCATTCCCGTGGCCGTGTCGTCAATCGCGCCGACAAGCGTTGCGGACGTGTCGTCGCCCGGCGCCGGTTCGACCAGCTCCAGGTTTCGCGCCGTGATCTGATCGAGAATCATCGCGTTCTGTTGCTCGTAGTAACCGATGCGGTCGAGGTGTTCGAGGCCCGTCCCCGCCGGACGCAGGCTCGGCACTTTGGCGGAGTCTTCGGGCTTGCGCGCGCCAATGGCGGACGTCTCGCGGAGATAATGAACGATCGCTCCGGCTGCGGCCGTTGCCTGCGGATGCCCGACCAAGCCAAATCCCTCGAGCGCCACCACGCGAAAATGTTCTTCGAGTTGGCGCGTCGCGTAATTGCTCTCGAAAACCCAATCATCGAGCCGCGTTTCGACAGTCTTTCCCTGTGAGTCCCATAACGTGGGGTTTGAGCGGCGGTCGTCGGGAAACAGTGTGGTTGGGCGCGCCAGGAGTATTTCTCGAGGCCGCAGGATTTCAAGTTCGTCGCGCAGCCGCGCCTCGGCTTTGTCGCCGCTAAATTCGGTCGCTCGGAATTCGCCCGTCGAGAGGTCCACGTAGGCAAGGCCAACTCGCGTTTCCGTCTGGCGGCTCACCGATCGTGCGCTCCCAGCCGCCGCCGCATTGGCCGCGGCACTGCGCGCCACCGCTGCCAGAAAATTATTCTCCTTGGGATTTACGAGCGAGGTACCCATGGCAGTTCCCGGCGTCAGAACTCGAATCACCTCGCGCCGGACAAGCTTTTTGCCCGGGCCGGGTTCCTCCATCTGCTCGCAGATGGCGACCTTGTGCCCCGCGCGAATCAGCCGCGCGATGTAATTCTCTGCGGCGTGGTAAGGAACGCCACACATCGGCACCGGCTCGCCCTTTTCCTTGTTTCGCGCCGTGAGCGTGATCTGAAGCAGCCGCGAAGCCAGCACCGCGTCGTCGTAGAACAGTTCGTAGAAATCACCGAGGCGAAAAAGCAGCAGTGCCGCCGGATGCTGCTTTTTCACGGCATGATACTGCTGCATCAACGGTGTGGTGGGTTCTGTCATGAACGCGCGCGATCTCCCGGCAGTTCAGCGATTATGCTGGCTCGCCCACGGGTTAGCAAGATTCTTCCTCCGCTCCTCCGGCGCCTTCGCGCGCTATGAGGCTACGTTATACTCGGCCATGCCTGCACGGCGCCCAACGGTCCGCGAGACGGAAATCAAGCTGCGCGTCAGCGATCTCTCCGCGATGATTCGCAAGTTCAGCCATCTCGGAGCTCGCTGCAACGGACGCGTGCTCGAACAGAACGTCCTCTACGACACCCCCGATTTCGATATTCGCGGCCGCCACCGCCTTCTTCGCCTCCGCATCGAGACGCCCGCCTCCTCCCGTACGGTCCGAGGCGGCCGAAAGCGCGCATGGATCACTTCCAAGAGACCGGCGCAACCTGCCGCATCGGGCAGTTACAAGGAGAACCTCGAAAGGGAAGCGCCTTTGGCCTCGGCCCGCAGCTGGGACGCATCTGTCCGTGCACTCAGCTTCCGCGCCGGATTCCGCTACGAGAAATTCCGGACGACCTTCCGCTTGCCCGGCCTCCATCTGGATCTCGACGAAACGCCGGTGGGCACATTCCTCGAGATCGAAGGCGCGCCCCGATCCATCGATCGCATCGCCCGCGCTCTCGGATTTTCGCCACGCGACTACATTCGGAGCACGTATTGGGACCTCTACGCTGCAAAATGCCGCGCTCGCGGTGAAATTCCACGAAATATGCTGTTTCGCGCGTGAAAAGTTGGTGAAACACGCACTCTTCGCTTGACAAAATTTTCATCTGCCTTTACTAGTCGAACGGGGATAAACGCATCGTCATGGAAGTGCGTTCGCCCAATTCGGAGCCTGACGGTAGTCGCCGCGCCGGGCAAGCCATACGCGCCCGGCAGCAGTCGGCTACTTTCGCGCTCGTTTTCGATCGCTGTTCCCGGGTTGTGCCTGAAGCGCGCCGCTTGCGTGCCGATTGGGTTTATGGGAACAGGGAGGCGAGGCCCGGCCTGAACTAAACCGAGGGCGGTTTTCCGTCTGCCCGTGGCCGGGTTGCGTTGCCGGTCCCGGGTTTTTTTTTGCCCATCCGACTGACAGGGCTCCCAGTGTCGACGGCGAGTCTAGTCTGGGAGATCGGGCACCCTGAGCGAGCAACGCGAGCCGAAGGGGTGTAGCGCCCACCACCGCTGCAATAAGTGGTTTGAGCCGAGCGATTTTGCAGCAGCGCTCCCAAGGCCACGGCGAGTGGCGCTTGGGAGATCGACGGAGGAACTAATGGTCCACGCAACGGAACTGCTGGGCGCCGAAACATACGATTCTTTCGGCAACTTTGTCGGCCGCGTCAAGGAAATGTTCATCGTTCCGGACGAGCAGCCGAACCGCATCTCGCGCCTCCTGATCGGCCGCGGCCAGTATCGGCCGCTGGTGGCGCGCTTCGACCAGATCGCCTCCGTGGCGCCGGGCCGCCTGAAGCTCACCACGGACGAATCGGCGCTTGAGCTGTACCACCCCAACGAAGCGTGGCTCGCGGTCCAGAAGGACCTGCTCGACCAGCAGATCATTGACACCAACGGCCGCAAGGTCGTCCGCGTCAACGACGTGGAGCTGGCCGACCATCGCGTCAATGGAAATACTGAGCTTCGCGTCACCCAAGTGGACGTGGGCCTGCCCGGGGCCGTTCGCCGCCTGCTTCAGGGGATCGTGCCGCCGATGGCCATTCGCCGCATTCAGGAAAAGCTTCCGCGCCGGACCATACTGTGGGAATTCGTCAACCTGATCGAGCCGGATCCGCTGCGCCGCGTGAAGCTGCGCATGTCCAGCGACAAGCTTGCCGAACTCCATCCGGCCGACCTCGCCGACATCATGGAGGAGATTTCGCCCGACGAACGCCAGGCCATCATTGACTCACTCGATGAAGAGACCGCGGCGGAAACCATCGCGGAGCTCGACAAGCGCCTCCAGACGCAGGTAGTCGAAAAACTCGACACCGAGAAGGCCGCCGACATTATCGAGGAAATGAATCCGGATGAGGCTGCCGACCTGATCCAAAGCCTCGAACCCGCCAAATCGAAGGAAGTTCTCGAGGAGATGGAGCACCGCGAAGCGGACGAAGTGAAGGAACTGATGCGCTTCGGCGAAGATACCGCGGGCGGGATGATGAACACCGAAATCGTAGTTGTAGGAGAGGACGCCACGCGCGGCGAGGTGGTGGATTACATTCGTTTCCACGATGTATCGCTCGACCAGCTCGACAACGTGGTCCTGATCAATCGCGAGGCTGCGCTCGCCGGCACAGTGCCCGTAGCGCGCTTGATCCTCGCGGGCGGCGAGCAGCGCATGGCCGAGCTTGTGTTCGAGCCAATGGTTTCTGTGAAGCTGGACGCCAGCGACAACGAAGTCTTCGAGATTTTCGACAAATACAATCTTCGCAGCCTTGCGGTTGTGGACGACGCCAACGTGCCGGTCGGCGCCATCACCGTGGACGACGTGGTAAGCCGCATGCGCGCGAAGTTGTAGCGCTTGCGCGGGGTATTCCGGCCCTGCTCCGTTCTTTCGATGGAGGCCCGGGACTTCAAGTCCCAGGAAAGAGTTCGGAATTGAATCTAGGGTTTTAAGCCTTGGGTTTGGTGAAAGCCTGGGGCTACTAGCCCCAGAAAATATTTGAATTGAACTCGGGTTTTGACCCTCGGGTTTGGTGGAAGCCTGGGGCTTCCAGCCCCAGTATAAAGTTCGAATTCAGTCCAGGGTTTTAACCCTGGGATTTTCGCGTAGCCATGAATACCTGGATCACATTGACGGACACAATCTCCCGGCTGGCCAGCCGCGGGAAGGACGTCAACCGTCGCACTCGCACCATACGCCGCCGGCTGGCGGTCTTTTTCGCCGTGGTTGGGCCGGGCCTGATCACCTCCAACGTGGACAACGACGCTGGTGGCATCAGCACGTACTCCCAGGCCGGCGCCCATTTCGGCTACGCGCTTTTGTGGTCGCTCATTCCCATGACGATTGCCCTCTACGTCAGCGAGGAAATGTGCGCCCGCATGGGAGTCGTCACAGGCAAGGGGCTTTCCGATTTGATTCGCGAGGAGTTTGGGTTCCGCTCCACGTTCTTCGTGATGATTGCCGCGTTGATCGTGGACCTTTTCAATACCGTCGCCGAATTCTCGGGCGTCGCCGAGGCGTCGGAAGTGATGCACGTCAGCAAGTACGTTTCAGTGCCACTCGCCGCCCTGGTGGTATGGCTGCTCGTCGTGTATGGCACCTACCGGGCCGTCGAAAAGATTTTCCTCGTCGCGTGCCTTTTCTATCTCTCCTACGTCGCTTCGGCGTTCATGGCGAAACCAGACTGGCTTTACGCCGCGCACGCGACCGTGATCCCGAACATGCAATTCAATGCGCCTTACCTGATCATGCTCATCGGTCTCGTCGGGACGACGATCGCTCCTTGGCAATTTTTCTATTTGCAGGCTGGTTTCGTGGAAAAGCGCGTGGGCCCGCGCCAATACAAGCATGCCCGGTGGGATGTTCTCGTAGGCAGCATCACCTGCATGGCTATCGTGTTCTTCATCATCGTTTGCTGCGCAGCCACGCTCAATAAGAGCGGACAGACCGAGATTTCCAGCGCCGCCGAAGCCGCGAAGGCCCTGGTGCCGCTGGCGGGAAAGTGGGCCGGCTATCTTTTTGCGTTTGGTTTGCTGAACGCTTCGCTTTTCGCGGCGTCCATCCTGCCGCTTTCGACCGCGCACGTGATCTGCGAAGGCTTGGGCTTCGAAGCGGGCCTCGACAACAAATTCAAGGAAGCTCCCACGTTTTATGCGCTCTACACTCTTCTAATCGTAGCAGGCGGCGGGATCGTCCTGATCCCGAAGGCGCCGCTCTGGAAAATCCTTATCTATTCGCAAGTGGGCAACGGCATCTGGCTGCCCGTGGTCCTGATTTTCATCCTGCTTCTGATCAACCGCCGCGACCTGATGGGCGACCACGTCAACACGCTGACGTTCAACATCATCGCCTGGGCTTCCAGCATCCTGATGATTATCCTCACGCTCATCCTGATGTACGTCTCGATATTCGAGCCCTCCGCCGCCGGCCTTTCGGGTTCGCTCCTCTCGATCTTCCATTAGCGGCCCTCATCTGTGCTCGCGGTTCTTCTTCGTAGGGGCACGGCACGCCGTGCCCGGCAAGGATTCTTGGCGACGCGACGCCCATCCGACACTCACGCCCGCCTCGTTGACGTCGGTCTTGCGTCTCGCCTGCTCTTTTCGCCTTACGCCCTTGCGCTCGTAGCGGCGGCCTTTCCGTCCTGAGGCTGTTGGGTGCGTGGAAGGACGGCACGCGCGCGGGAAAGTCACAATCACCGTGGAACTTGGGAACGGCGCTTGGCCGCGCCGCCGATGCTCTTGCGGGGCTTGTGTGACCCGACTGGATGTGTGTCTTATCAGTACTGTTTTGTATAACAAGCAGGTCATTTTTCCCCCAAAAAGACGCGCTTTTCAGGGCTAGCATTTCCCCATGGCGCACGGAACCAGACACGCTCAGCACCCGAGTCACTTCGGTCCGGCCGACCCCTCTCTTTACATGCTGGGGCTGCCGAAGTCGCGTCCTCGGATTCGGAACTGGTGCGTATTCGCTATTTTGACAGGAACTGCTCTGGCGCTCGCGGTGCTCGCGCTTGGGGACTTGATATTCTGAAATCGAACTGCGGGTACGTCTTTCGGCGAGTTTCCGATGGATCGGACTTACGCGTAGTTACAACGTCCTGCGATCTGTAACCGTATTTCCGTCCAAACCTCTGCTCACAATCAAACTATTCTTCCGTAAATCCTCATAGACCTCGCGGAACGACTGCACCAACGACGTCTCGTGGTACGGAACGCCATGCGACGCGCAGTAGGATCTGACTATTTTCTGAACCTCGCGAAGCTTATTTGCCGGCATGGTCGGAAACAGGTGATGTTCGATCTGGCAGCTCAGTCCGCCCGTGCAGTAGTCGATTCCCAAATGGTTTTTGATGTTCCGACTGGTGAGCACCTGCTCGCGCAGGAAGTTTGCCGCTTTGGTCCCTTCCAGCAAAGGCATGCCCTGATGATTAGGGGCGAATATCAACGTCAAGTACAGCCCAAGGAACGCCTGCTGCACCAGGAAGAACAGGATGGCGTGGGCCCAACCTAGAAGAAAACAAAGCAGGCCGAGAAACCAGCACGCGTGCAGAATAAGAAAACTCACCTCAACCACGGGATGCGCGATCTTGTTACGCATCAGGAATTTAATGCTGTCAACTTTCAGCACAAACGCCTCGAGCAAGGACAAAGGGAAGAAGCAGAAATGCTGGTATCTCACCGTAAGTCGCGCGAGCCCGTGTTTTACCGCTGCCTGATCCTTCGTAAATGCGAACGGGAGCAGGTCAACGTCGGGGTCGCCGGTAACATGGTTTGGAGAACAATGATGGAGATTGTGTTTGCGGAGCCACCAGCTATAGCTAAACCCGAGCAGGAGATTTGAATGAAGGAAGCCGATCGCCTCGTTTCCGGCCGGGCCGCTGAAAATCTCCTGATGGCCCGCGTCGTGAACGATGAAACCCAGTTGAGCAAACACGAACGCCAGGAAAGCGGCGTTGCAGAGTTCCGCCCATGGATTATGAAATCTCGCGATCAGCAGAAAAGCGCCAACGAGCATCACAAAGTTGAGCAGCATCTTTCGGCCGTAATACGCCGGCTGCTTTGCCAATAGCCCGCTCTGCCGCACCAGATTTTGCAAATCGCGAAATTCGTCGCCCGCTGCCGCTCGCATCGTTTCCTTTAAGCTCCCGAACAACAAACCGCGTTTCCAGCGATGCAAAGTCCGCGCGTGCGCAGATCAGGTCTCGCGTCGGCCATCCTCATTTGAAAATGGTGTCTTAACGCTCGACTTAAAGCTGGTCAATTTTGAACACTTTTCATGCCGGACAATCGCAATGTCAATTTACCAGAAATTGGCGCGCTGACAACGGCGAGATATGGCCTGATTGTTAGGATTGCGACAGGCAGTCTCGCCACCGCAGTCCACAGGCGCCACTCAAGATTTTCAAGCGCTCTTAGTATTACTGTGAGTCGGGCCCCTTGCGGGGCTGCTGTAACACGAACTTACATTACCGCCCTCCTGGCGAGGGCCGGATGCTCTTTGAAAAATGAATTGGAAACTAGGAAATGCAAAGCTACAAAAGCGGAGGCAAAATCGTCCAGCTTACTCGACACACGTGTCGAGTAAATTTCGATGCAAGTCGTACAAAACAAACGGTTGGGCCCTGCTCCAAGTGACACACAAACAACAGGGCTCCCGGTGTCGACGGCTAGTCGAGCCTGGGAGATCAGTGGGGTCGCCGTTGCGGATGGCAAGTCGGTATGCTACTTTCGCTCGCGGACGGTCCTTGAGCGCTTTTCCGTGAAAAACACCGAACTTTTGAAGCCCGCGAGCCGCGAGGAAGCGGAGCTTCTCGAAAAACTCGATCTGAAGCGACTTCCAGACCATCTTGCCGTAATCATGGACGGCAATGGACGCTGGGCCGAGAAGCGGCATCTGCCGCGCGTCGCCGGACATCGCGCCGGGGTGAAGGCTGCGCGGGTAGTGATCGAGACGTGCGCGCGATTGAACCTTCCCTGTCTGACGCTGTACGCGTTCTCGCTTGAAAACTGGCGCCGGCCGCAAGCGGAAGTGGATTTCCTAATGCGCCTTCTGCGCGAATATCTGAAGCGCGAGCTGCCGACAATTCACAAGAACAATATTCGCCTGCTGGTGATCGGGCGTTCCGCGCAGCTTCCAGAGGCCGTGGGCAAGGATATCGCCGATGCCATGCGGCAGACTGCCAAGAACACCGGCATGAAGCTGGTGGTCGCCCTCAACTACGGAGGGCGCGCGGAACTCGCCGACGCGTTCAACGCTATGCTCGATCATGTGCGTACGAACGGACTTTCGGCTTTTCGGGCGGACGAGCAGACGATTTCCGATCATCTCTACACCGCCGGTTTGCCCGATCCCGACTTGTTGATTCGCACGAGCGGCGAGATGCGCGTCAGCAATTTTCTGCTGTGGCAGATTGCCTACGCAGAGATCTACGTGACGGAGGCACTGTGGCCGGATTTTTCGCGCGAGCGGTTGCTGGAGGCGCTGGTGGACTTTCAAAAGCGCGAACGCCGCTACGGCGGGCTCGGCGCGCTGCGGCCGGAGCATGACGCACGCTCGAGGCGAGGCTAAGCCCGGATGCTCCTGCGAATCCTGACGGCTGTGGTGCTAATCCCAGCGGTAGTGGCGCTGGTATGGTGGGGACCGCCGGTACTGCTCGCGGCCGTTGCGGCGATCATCGCGCTCGTGGCTCTTCAAGAATTCTTCACGCTCGGCGAACGCGTGGGCATGCACGCTTTTCGCAATTGGACGATGCTCTGCGCCGCTGGACTCTTCTACGCCCAGTATGTCGCGGGGATGGTCGAGATGCGCTCCCTCAGCGGTGGGGCGATGCTCATCAGGGACGCTACGCGCGGCGCGGTGTCCACGGAATTGGTGCTGCTGATTTTTCTGTTCGGGTCGGTCGCCATCGGGCTAGGCACGCGGCGGCCGTTGCAGGACGTGCTTCCAGCGATAGGTATCAGCTCGGCGGGATTGTTGTTCGTTGCGCTGCCGTTCAGCTATCTGGTTCGCGTTAACGAAATCGAGCGGATCGGGCGCCAGCTCGTTCTATTTACGCTGTGCCTGATCTGGGCCGGCGACATGCTGGCCTATTTTGTTGGCCGCTCGCTCGGGCATCTACCCATGGCTCCTGCGCTGAGCCCCAAAAAGACCTGGGAGGGCGCGATTGCCAATCTGATCGCGTCGCTGCTGGTAGCCGTCTTTTTCGCGCGCTGGATGCAGGCTGACACGGTAGATCTGATGGTCCTCGCCGCGCTGGCAAATATCGCCGGACAAATGGGAGACCTGATCGAATCAGCGTACAAGCGCGGGGCGGTGGTGAAGGATTCCGGCACGCTGCTGCCGGGCCATGGCGGTGTGCTCGATCGCGTGGATAGCTTGATTTTGGCGGCGCCGGTCGTGTGGATCGCATGGCAATGGATTGCCACGCGATAAGCGGGCGAGCAAAACCGATCAGGCTTGTGCTCAGTAGCTTGCTTGTTCTAGTCGGATTTGCCGCCGGCAAATAATCTCGCTATCGCCACCAACACAACGGCACCGACTGTCGCGGCCGCGAGGCTGCCCCAGAATCCCCAGGCGACAATCCCCAGCTTGGTGAATATCCAGCCGCCGACGACCGCGCCGATCAGCCCCAGGACAATATCCACGACGCAGCCGAAGCCGCGCCCGCGCGTGATGTGTCCGGCGATCCATCCCGCGAGCAATCCAATGATGATCCAGCCGATAAATCCGCGAGAGGAAACGCCGATAAAGACACTGTCGGGAACTGCGACGAATGCGAAGGGAAGCATGAAGACAGCCTTTCAGGCTAGGCTGTCATCCCTGGCAGAAAATGTATCCCAGGCATTTATAGACCAGCTTTGCCGCGAGCAGATCGGATGCGTGGCCGCCCGGATGGGGCAAGAGACCGACCACGTCCATCCCCACGATCTTCTTATGGTCCGCGACGGCGCGCAAGAGCGACGTCATCTGATACCAGTCGAGGCCGCCGGGCTCAGGACTGCCTGTGGCAGGCATGATTGACGGATCGAAGCCGCCGAGGTCAATCGTGACGTAAACGCTCGGGCTGAGATCGCCGAGCACTTTCGCGATCCAGCTTTTGAGCGGCAGACGGGCGATGTCCTTGGCCCAATAGACCTGCGTTTTCAATTGCGGGATTGCGCGTGCTTCGTCCGCGGAAATCGAGCGGATGCCCACTTGCACGGCGGGGCACATCTCGACGACGCGGCGCATGGCACATGCGGGGCTCGCGGGATATCCCTGATATTCGTGGCGCAGCTCGGCGTGCGCGCCGATATGCAGAACAGTAAGATTCTTATATTTCTTCGCTACGGCGGAAACAAGCGGCGGAGTGAGCGCGTGCTCGCCGCCGAGCGCAACCGGAAACTTGTTGTCGTCGAGCAGGCCGGTCTCGGCCGTGAAGAGTTCGGTGATGACCTCGCCGAGACCGCCGTCCATCGTGTCAATCGGAGCCAGCGTGTGGATGCCGATTTCCTTGTACGGTTCGAGCTGAAGCTCTTCGTCGTAGAGTTCGAGATTGCGGCTCGCCGCCAGGATCGCGGCAGGACCATTGCGCGCGCCCTGCTGATGCGAGGTAGTCCGCTCAAGCGGCACTGGGAAAATGACGGCCCGCGAGGATTCGTACCGCGAATACTCTTCTGGAATTCCACAGAAGTTTTCGGGCGGGACAGGCGTATATCGGCTCATGGTCGGTTTTTGCGTCCTTCGGAAGATCTCGGATCGCCACCCGGAGGTGACGCCAGCTCTTTCGACGTTACCTGCGAGGGGAATGAATGGCAAAAGAATAAGGGCGGAACGCGGCGAATGCTACACGGTCAGGTTGGTCAATATTTTCGCGGGCCAGCAACGGCAGAACAGGGTGCTTGGCGCAGGGGAAGTTTAATCATCTTCGCCGAGCAGGATGGCTGCGGCGAGGACGGTGGTCCACAGGCCGCGCTTGTCACCGACGGCGGACTGCGTGATGTTCATGGTGCGGACGATCTTGTTCGAGATGCGATAGACCTCTTTTTTCTCGTCCCAGGAAAGATCGGGATCGAACTCGACGTTGAGCGTGGTCGCGAGCATTTCGGCGGCGAGTTCTTCGGTGTATTCGCCGGCAATCTCTTCGCTTTCGCCGAACGAATGATGCTCGGAGAGGTATCCATACATGGATTTATCCGCGGGAAGAGCGAGTCCCACACCTGCGGCAATCAGGCGATGCGGTTCGCGCGTTTGATTCTCGCTGATGACGGTGAACGCGACTTGGCCAGGCTTGAGGTGCTTGAGACCTTCGCTACGCGAGATCAATTTGCAGGAAGGCGGGAAAATCGAGGAGACGCGGACGATGTTGCAAGCGGCGATACCCGCGTTACGCAATGCGAGCTCGAAGCTCGACAGGCGTTCGCGGTGCTTTCCGACTCCCTTGGTGAGGAAAATGTTCTTCGCGACGAACGCCATGAGTCTTGCCGGAGTGCGGTGCCTCCTGATATCTCAATCGAAAAATTCAGCGTTCGAAAATTAGCAAGCGTGCGCAGCGATGTCAACTAGTTTCACGCGTTGCGGAAATTACAGCTACGTGGACGAGTAGAAAATTGGCGCGTTCGCGCGGGGTTTACTCTTTGTTGCAGATCACAACGCAGGGCGCAAGCGCGTCCGCGATCAGTTTCAGCTCGCGAAGCTGAGGATGGGTGAAATCCGGGCCCGCATCCGTCATGGCCTTTCCTTTTCGGGACACCTGAATGACGCCGATGACTTTGCCGCCCGCCAAAATCGGCGAACTCATGATCTTCTGGATGGGATCGCCGCGCTGCTCGTCTGTGATGGGTACCGCCTCGAAGACGGACGCATGAGGAACCACCGAGAAATGATTGATCAGCTCGGGCCGCTTTTCCCGGACCGTGCGCGCCGCAAGAGAATTCGTGCTCGAGAGGGGAATCTGCCCGACGGTCCGCAGGTTATGCGGAGTGAGAAAGCGCAGAGAGCGTCCGTCCGAAGTGATACCGAGAATCGCCACTTCGTGCTGCTGCAATCCGAAATTCTTGCTGACCAATTCCTGGGCGCGAACGAGCTGAATGGCATCGCCGTCGCCGCTCTTGCGCGCGACTTCGGTTGCCCATTTCTTCAGTTCGCCAATATGTTCGCTGGCCATCTTAGGTTCGAGTTTCTGGACGCAACGTCTAGCACAGGATACCCCGGGTGCTGATTCGATCGAGCCTGCATTACGTGGTAAGTGCTCCGATTGCAACACCTGTGTTGCTGGTTTTTGGGGTTCGAGTGCCGCAACGGTGAGACAGTTCTGGTATAACCTTACACGGGGCGCAATTCCGAACGATTCGCGCGGTGAATCGCGTCTCGTGCGGGATCGTTCTCTAGTTGCTGCACCTCGGAGGCGTTTTGTCATCACTTGGGTCCAATGCTCCATTAGGAATCTCTGCCAAGGCTCGCGATCTGCATTTCCGCTCGCTAGTTATTGACACGCACACGGACACTACGCAGCGGTTCATATTTGGTGACTTCGATCTTGGGGCGCGCCACGCCGACGGGTCGGTGGACATCCCCAGGATGCGCGAGGGCGGGCTGGGCGCGATTTTTTTTGCGGTCTGGATTAAGGGCACGATTACAGGCAGGGAAGCGGTCGAGCGAGCGCGGGCACAGATCGAGGCTATCCGCAGGCAGGTAGCCATGCACCCTAATGATCTGGTGGCTGCGAGAACCGCAGACGATATACGACGCGCGCGCGCGGCGGGCAAGATTGCCATTCTGACGGCGGTCGAGGGCGGCCACATGATGAACGGCGACCTGGGCATCCTACGCGAATTCGCGGCGCTGGGTGTGAGCTACATGACACTGACGCACATGCAAAATACGGATTGGGCCGACGCATCAACCGCCAAGCCCGCCCACAATGGACTGAGCGAGTTCGGCAAACAGGCGATCGGCGAAATGAATCGCCTGGGAATGGTCGTGGACATCTCGCACGTTTCGGATAAGACGGTGTGCGACGTGCTCGCCGTGAGCGACGCCCCCGTGCTTGCCTCGCATTCGTCGTGCCAGGCGCTATGCAAAACTCCGCGAAATCTTTCTGACGAAATGATGAGGGCGCTCGCGTCCAGGGACGGAGTCGTCCAGATCAATTTCCATATGGGATTTCTCAGCCAGGAATTTCGCGACGCGGAAAAGGCACAGCCCGAGCTGTGGAAACAGGTCGACGCGGAAACGGAAAGGCGGTGCGGCGAAAATGATGCGTGCCAGATCCTCGAATCGGATAAAATCGTTCGCGGATTCGTGGCGGAGGGCAAGCTGCCGCGCGTGGATTGGACTTTGATCGTGGACCATGTTGATCACGCCGTGAAGGTTGCGGGAATCGATCACGTCGGGCTCGGCTCCGATTTCGACGGCGCCGAAATGCCTTATGGCATGGAGGACGTTTCGTGCCTGCCTCGAATCACCGAGGCCCTGCTGCAGAAAGGATATTCGGAATCGGATATTGAGAAAATTCTCGGTGGCAACGCGCTGCGGTTGATGCAAGATGTGGAGGCCGCAGCCAAGTCAGGGAGAGGAAATATCGCATGAAACGTCTCGCCGCAATGATTGCAGTTTGCACGATCGCCGTTTTCGCTCCGGGCGCGCTCGCAGGACAAGCTCCAGCGGCGCCCGCGGGACAAACGAGCGCAGCTACGCATCCAAGGACAACACACATGACCAGCGATCCCGCTTTGCTGCATCCGTCTACGCTCAACGCGAAGGCGCCCGAAACGTATCAAGTGAAATTCACGACCACGAAGGGCGATTTCGTCGTGGACGTTACGCGCGCATGGGCTCCGCTTGGCGCAGACCGCTTCTACAATCTGGTGAAGCACGGTTTCTTCACGGACGCGGCCTTTTTCCGCAACGTGCCGGGATTCATCGTGCAGTTCGGATTGAACGCGGACCCGGCGGTCAACAAGGTCTGGCAGAACGCGAATATCAAGGACGATCTCGGCAAGCAGAGCAATGCTCCGGGCACTGATTACGTTCGCCACAGCCGGCCCGAATACGCGGACGACGCAGCTATTCATCAATTTCGGCAACAATACCTTTCTGGATAGCCAGGGATTTTCTCCCTTTGGCAAGGTCACCTCAGGGATGGACGTCGTCCAGAAACTTTACAGCGGTTACGGCGAGCGCCCGGACCAGGGTGCGATCACGTCTCAGGGAAAAGCCTATCTCGATAAGAATTTTCCCGATATTGACATGATCAAGTCGGCCACCATCGTTCCGCCGGCTGCGAACTGATCTCGCGGCGGACGGGCCGACGACACGTTTTTCTCGTTCGGCATTTTCGCGTGATCTCCCAGCCCGCATGAGCGAGATTCAAGTCAACGAATTCGATGCGCACCCTCTCGACTCGGGCTCATGCCGGCGAGTGGGTGTTCGGCGCCACGTCTATTCTGGCCGGCTTGGCGGCCGCGACGCTGCTTCTTCATTTTCTCGGCATTCGCCACTATGGATTTTTTCGCGACGAGCTGTATTACATGGCTTGTGGCGAACATCTCGCGTGGGGATATGTAGATCAGCCGCCGCTCATCGCTCTGGCTGCGTGGTTCTCGCGGCACCTACTGGGTGATTCGCTGGTGTCCCTTCGTCTGCTTCCCGTGCTAGCCGGCGCCGCTGTCGTATTCATGACGGGCATCCTGGCGCGCGACTTAGGAGGAGGCCGCTTCGCGCAGTTTCTCGCTGCCGTGGCGATTCTGTTTGCGCCCGCTTATCTCGCCTTCGACAGTTTTTTTTCGATGAACGCGTTCGAGCCGCTGTTCTGGCTGGTGTGCGCGTGGATCGTGATCCGGATCGTGAAAGGTGCTTCCCCGCGCCTCTGGCTGCTATTCGGCGCTATCGCGGGTGTGGGACTCGAGAACAAGCACACCATGCTCGTGTTTGGTTTTGCGATTGCGGCGGGACTCCTGCTTGCAGGCGAGATGCAGCTGTTCCGGTCGCGCTGGGTTTGGATCGGCGGGCTCATCGCGCTAGCGATATTTCTGCCGAACCTGCTGTGGGAAGCGCGCCACGGCTGGCCGCAGGTTGAGGTTGTCCGCAACGCGCAGCTCTACAAGAACATCCCCATTTCGCCGTTACGCTTTCTCTGGGAACAGGTCATATTTCTGCATCCACTCGCGCTGCCTGTCTGGCTCGGCGGTTTGGCGTGGTGCTTCTTGGCGCGGGCAGGGAAGCCGTTCCGCTTTCTTGGGTGGACCTACCTCATTGTCCTGGCCGTCTTCATTTTTCTCAGCGGGAAATCCTACTACGCGCTGCCGGTGTACCCGCTGCTGATGGCTGCCGGCGGTGTTGCCTTTGAACAGTTCTCCGAATCAAATGGCCAGCGCGTCCTGCGAGTCGCCTTCCCGGTGTTGCTTATTATTGGTGGATTGATCGCCGTTCCCTTTGGAGTTCCGCTGCTCCCGGTCGAAACCTTCATGCGCTATTCAGCGTTTCTACCGGCTTCTGACGCGGTGAAGGCGGAGCGCGACGCCGTGTACGCTCCGCTTCCCCAGCTCTATGCAGACATGTTTGGATGGGACACGATGGCGGCGACAGTCGCGCAAGTTTATCGGAGTCTTCCCGAAGCGGAGCGCGCCGACTGCGGAATCCTGGGCGGGAATTATGGCGAGGCCGGGGCGATTGACCACTACGGTCCAGCGCTCGGTCTGCCAAAAGCGCTCAGCGGCCACAACAGTTATTATTACTGGGGATCGCGAGGCTACTCGGGCGCCTGCATGATTATTTTTGGAGAACGCTCGGACGAGTTCATCAAATGGTTCGGGGACGTACATCTCGCCGCGACCATCCTCAGTCCACATGCCATGCCCAACGAGCAAAGCGTTGCCGTGTACGTGTGCCGCAAACCGATCGCACCGCTTGCAGTCCTGTGGCCGCGATTCAAAATGATTATTTGATGGAACGAGAAGCGAGTGGCTGAGCAAGCCTAGATGCGAGGCCCGCGGCGAGGGAACAGAGCATTGAGTTCGAGCCGCGAGACGTCCAGTCCCGTGCCCGCCAGCCTTCGACCGACTTCCGATCCGAAACTTTGCACGATGCACAGAAGAACGCATTCAGTCGTTAGGATCGGGAGATTGCCTTCTCCGACCGTGTCCCGCGAGGGCGCAAGTTCCTCTGCATGCTTCAGCACAGCGGCGAGGGCGGCGGAGGGCCGCAGCGCGGGTTCGGGTGGTGCGGTTTTCTTAAGCTTGATCAATGTGCCCCAACCTTGCCAGCGCTCGCCCTTGCGGCGCAAATCATCGTAGATCTCGATCCAGGAGTGCCATCTCTGCGGGCTGATGCGGCAGATGCCGCGCAGAAAACTTTCAATTTCGTCGCGATTTTCCTCTTCCCAGTACACCGACAGGCGATCCCAATTGCAGATGTACATTCCCGCGAGCAGGTCCGAGACCTCAATCACCTGCGATGCGCGGCTATTCGCCAGCATGGAAGCAAAAGTCTCCGCGCGGGCCAAATCCAGCGTCAGGCGCCGAGAGGGAGCCCGGAGACGCCCTTCGCCGTTCGCCGGGAGGAGCCGGGATTGAGAGGTCGCGGCGGATTTGCGGCCAAATAATTTCATTGCTCGTATGTCACCCACTAAATAGCTTATCAGATTCGAGCGGGGCGATTTTCCCAGCCGCTGAGCGGTTGCCGCGTTCTGCAACCGCTGTCCCGCGAGTTCATACGCGAGGTTTCTTTATGCCTTATTTATGGGTTCTGGCGGAAACTTACCCCGAATACCACACACTCTGGATTCGTCGCATCAGCTTTTTGGATTTGACGTTTCGAAGACGGGCACGATACCCTTCCGGAGGAATTCGGGGCCGTTTGGTCTGTTCGCGCAAACGATATAACATAAGCGTTTCATTCGAGGAGCAGTTCATTCCAATTTCGAAGGAGCTTCATGTCTAACGAACTTCGCAACTTTTTGGCACTTCCATATGGCGAGCTGGAAGATCTGAACATTAAGGCAAAAGATCAGCGCAGGAATCGCGTCGAGAGCCACAAGCTGCAGGAAGACCGGTTGAAATATCTGACCGACGAAAAGCGCATCAAGGCTGTGACGCTATGTTTCAGCGACCTTGAAGGCCGCTTGCACATGCTCGATTATGACAAGAAATTCCTGATCAAGAGCTGGGACAACCTGACTTTTGACGGCTCCTCGATCCGCGGTTTCACGGCGCAGCGCGAAAGCGATTTGCGGTTGGGCGTGGATTGGAGCGCGTTTTACTGGGCGCCATCGGATTTCTTTGGTTCCGGAAAGGTGCTCGTTTTCGGGGAGGTGATCGAGAAGAAGGGCGGCCCGTACGCCGCCGATATTCGCGGGATTTTGAAGGCTTTCGCCGAAGCGAAGCACAAGAGCGACGGCTACACGCTCAACGCCGCAAACGAAATCGAAGGCTTTTTATTCAAGGGCGTGGACGCCGAACGCCACTACACCGAGACCGGGAAATTCGAGTATGTGAACACCGGCGGCTACTATCACTCGCTCCCGGGCGACGCCCTGCGCACGTTCATTGATACGGTCGCAGAGGTGCAGCGCTCGATGGGCTTCCAGAACGAGAAGGACCATCCGGAAGTTGCGCCGTCGCAATTTGAAATCAACTACGGATATGGCGAAGTGGTAGCCGCGGCGGACCAAATTCAGCTCTATAAGTTGATCTGCCGCCAAGTGGCGACGAGCCTCGGCATGACCGCGTCGTTCCTGCCCAAGCCGGTGGTCGGCGTAAACGGAAGCGGCATGCACACGAACGTTTCCATCATGAAGGATGGCAAGAACCTCTTCTGGGATCCGAATGGCGAGGAAATGCTTTCGGCGCTCGGATGGGCGTTCGTGGACCGCATCCTGACGCATGGCAACGACACTTGCCTTGCGCTCAATCCGAGCGTCAATGCGTTCCGCCGGCTCGATCCGCACTTCGAGGCACCCAATCAGATTATTGCCTCGGCAGTTGACCGCGGATCCATGGTCCGCATTCCAATCGGAAACGACAAGAGCATGCGGGTTGAGGTTCGCTCGGTCGCTCCGGATGCCAATCCGTATCTGGTCCTTTACACAATATTCAAGACGGGGATCGACGGAACCACGGCGAAAATCCCCAATCTTCGCCAGGCAAAACGATACCTGCCCGATAACATTTACACCGCGCTGGAAGATTTCCGGAAAGCAGAGTGGACGACTACGCTGCTCGGTGCGGACGTGAAGGGCCGTTACGCTGATCTGAAACAGGCCTCCGCCGACCGCTGCGCTCGCTTGCTGGGCACAGTCGTCAAGGGACCCGAAATTCAGTTCCATCACGAGGTTTACAACCAGTTCCTCTGGAACCAGTTCTAAGGAGCCAGACCGAGCCCGAAAAGTAAAAACGCTCCGGCGGGATTCCCTGCCGGGGCGTTTTCTTTTCTACGCGGGCGAAACAGCGTGTCACTGCACGTGTGTTGCAGGCTCGCTCTACATGGATCGCACGGACATTTTGATCACGTCGTCGGATTGCATCACTTCCTTGACGACGAATCCCTCCGCATATTTCACGCCAATCATACGTCCGTACAGGCGAGCCTGCAGGCTCATCCAGTCTTCGAGTTTGTCGAGTGGAAGCGCCACCCTCGATTTGCGATCGTGTTTTCGTGGACGAAACTGCGACACGTAGGCCAAAATCGCTTGCCTGCGCTGATCGTATTGCCGGGTTATGTCCACAGCGAACGTGGGCCGGACATCGGCATAGGCGGCTGCGTACAAGATCTTGAAAGGGCGAAACGCGTCGCCCCCGAGCGGATAGTTCTTCAAGCCTGCTACGAAACACGCCTCGTACCCGAGCTTGGCGGCCGTGTAATGGTCCGGGTGGCGGCCCTCCCAGTAGGGAAGAATGACCGTATGTGGCTCGAACTCGCGGATTACTTCGGCGATGGCGGCCTTGTACTCGTCGTTCATCTTCAGGTATGCGTCGGGAAGGCCGAGGTTTCGTCTCACCGCCGCGCCCATGATTTTTCCGGCGCGCGCCGCCTCCTTGATCCGCGTCTCGGGAGTGCCACGCGTGCCGGTCTCGCCACGCGTGAGGTCGAGAATGCCTGTGCGATAACCCGCCTGCGCCATCTTGATCATCGTCCCGCCGCAGGTCAGTTCGACGTCATCCGGATGCGGCGCAATTGCCAGCAGATCGAGTTTCATTCGTCCTCCGCTTCGCGCCCAATGATTTTACACGATCAGCGTGGGAGTCTTCTAAAGGCGGCTCAACGGCGGCATGCCGAAGTGAAGCCGCCCAGTATTGCCCGCAGTATGCTCGCCCTGCATCGTAATGTGCGTTCGGATTACGGCCAGATTGCGGAAGTAGCGGCCAAGCGGAGCGGCCTTCGCCGCGGCGGAGGTTCCGCTGGTCCGAAACATCAAATCCACCGCTTCCCAGCAGAGCCTGACGATTTGCTGCTCGATTTGCATGAACCTGCGATCCTCCTCATCAGAGAATGGAATTCCATCGTCGGCGTCTCGACGCGCGCATCCCGCGTAATCGTCAGCCATCCTGAGCAGTGCAGCCTCCGCCGTGTCCACCAACGACTGCGCCTCGCCGAAGTGGCGCTGAAATTCGGCTTCGTGTGCGCGATCTTGAAACGGAGGGAAGCTCGTCTTCTTATTCCGCAGGATTTCCTCGTAGTTGTCCAGCGCGCCGCGTCCGATGCCGACGGCAACCGCGCCAACTTCCGACACCAGCAGGGAAGTAATTCGTCCGCGGTACAGTGAATTTGCGTGCAACAGGCTCCCCGGGCGCGGATGGATGTACAGCTCCGTTTGCGTCGTGCAGTGGGAGCACGCGGTGGGCGGGCACGATTATCTCCTCGATGACTACCCGACGCGAGGCCGTGCCCTGCATGCCGATGACCTGCCAGTTGTCCACAATTCGATACTGATCGCGGTCGAAGAGAATGAAGGCGGGGCGATCCGGTGACCGCTCTGGATCCTGAATGATGGCGCCGCCGATAAAATGGGTGGCCAGATCGCACCCCGACCCGTAGTCCCACGCCCCCTTCACGCGGTAGCCGCCCTCGACCGGAACGGCGGTCGCGCCGGGCATGGCCACGCTGGGCCCACGGAACTCTCCTTTGTCGCCGAATGCTTCGCGCTGTCCTTCCTCCGGAAACGACGCCATGAGAAACGCGTGGCCGGCCGTTAGAGCCAGCACCCATCCGCTGTCCGAACAGCCGCGCGAAATGGCGATCATCACCTTAAGAAAAGTCGGAAGGTCGAATTCGTAGCCGCCGAAGCACCGCGGCTGAAGGATGCGATAGAAGCCGGCCTTGATGAATTGCGCGTTCATATCTTCCGAGACCTCGCCGGCCGCTTCGACGGCATTCTGGCGCCCGCGCAGCATCGGGCGCATCGCCTCAGCGCGGCGGATGATCTCTGCGGGCGTGAGATCGGGCTCCGGCTGCGGAATGCTCTTCAATGGTCGCGTCGTTTCCGATGTCGTCACGGTTTCTCCGCATGAACCAGCGTAGTGAACCGGCGCATTATCGCTGAGCCCGCGCCGTCAAGCAATCGCGGCAATCTATTGCGTCCGGCCAGCGCAGCCACCCAAATGTCGGGTGTCCGGAGAGGCCCGGCTAATGCTAATGTGTGCGTCTGCATTTTGGAGGAGTTTTCAGTGGCGCACAGACTGCTCGAAGGACAGGTGGCGCTTGTAACCGGCGCGGCAAAGCGCATCGGGCGGAGCATTGCGCTGCGCCTGGCTGCGGAGGGCGCATCTGTCGCCGTAAATTATCGGACGTCGAAAGACGAAGCTGAATCCGTGGTGCGTGAGCTTCAGGCCGGTGGCTCGAAGGCCGTTGCGATTCAAGCAGACGTGTCGCGGCGCGCGGAAGTCGCCAAACTTTTCGCGGCCGTTGAAAGGGAATTCGCCCGGCTGGATATCCTCGTCAACAACGCAGGTATGTTCTTTCCAGCGAAATTTGAGGACCTCACCGACGAGCAGTGGGACGGCATCATGAATGCCAACCTGAAATCACAGTTCTTTTGCGCGCAGGCGGCGGCGCCGATTATGAAGCGGCAGGGACGCGGGCGGATTATCAATCTCGCGTCGCTCGGCGGGCTGCTCGCGTGGCCCGGTTATACGCACTACTGCGTTTCAAAGGCTGGCGTCATTATGCTGACTCGATGCATGGCGGGGGCGCTTGCGCCGGAGGTTCTGGTGAACGCCATTGCCCCCGGCACGATTCAATTTCCCGGCGAGCCGCCGGATGAGGAATACATTCGCCGCGTGCCACTGCATCGCACTGGCACTGGCGACGACATCGCCGCCGCCGCCGTCTATCTGGCAACCTCCGATTTCGTGACCGGGCAGGTAATCGTGGTTGATGGTGGACGCACGCTTGTGTGATTTGTCGTAGCGATTTGTGTGTGCAATTCGAGAGGGGGGACAACGAAATGCCTGATCCTGTGATTCCGACCCCGGTTGCAAGTTCGGCGCCGTCCAAAAGGATGAACATCTTTCTGTGGGTGCTCCAAATCATCGCCGCCGCGATGTTCCTGATGGCCGGCGGATCGAAGCTCGCGGGTGCCACGCCGATGGTGGCCATGTTCGGTAAGCTCGGTCTTGGTCAGTGGTTTCGCTACGTCGCCGGAGGAATCGAGGTATCCAGCGCCATTTTGCTCCTGATCCCGCGGACGGCTGCTATTGGGGGATTCCTGCTCGTCTGCACGATGGTTGGGGCGATCGTCACTCACGCCTTCGTGATCGGCGGAAATCCTGCGGCGGCGATTTTTCTCCTGCTGGTTACGGCCACGATCACCTGGCAACGCGGCAAGAGGCTTCTCCACCGGTGAGGTTTCCGACTGCCACAGACGAATCTCTTTGATCTTACCGGACGCGTCGCCCTGGTTACGGGCGGCAATGGCGGCATCGGCCGCAGCATTGCGCTCGGCTTCGCACAGGCGGGAGCGTCCGTGGCTATCCTTGGGCGCAACGAACAGAAAAACAAGAAAACGCTCGCGGAACTTGAGGCGACGGAATCTCGCTCGATCGCGATTCAAGCCGATATCACGGACACTGCGCAGATCGCGCCCGCCGTAACCCGCGTTGAGAAGGAGCTTGGGCCCATCAGTATTCTCGTCAACAACGCGGGAATAAGTGTGATCAAGCCGACGCTCGAAGTATCTCTCGAGGATTGGAATCGCGTGATCGAGATCAATCTGACGGCGTGCTTTCTGCTGTCTCAGGCGGCCGGAATTTCGATGGCGAAGCGAAAAGCGGGAAAGATCATCAACATCGCCAGCATCTACGGCTTGTTCGGGAACACCGTCGCCGCGTCGTATAGCGCTTCAAAAGGCGCCTTGATACAGCTGACGAAATCCATGGCCATCGAATTGGCGCCGGCCAACATTCAGGTGAACGTGATCGTGCCCGGCTACTTCCACTCGGATTTGACCGCGCAGTTCAAATTGACGCCGTTCTATCAGGAAACGATCAAGCGAGTTCCCGCGGGCCGCTGGGGCGAGACCGAAGAACTGGCAGGGACGGCGATTTTTCTGGCTTCGCAGGCCTCGGACTTCATGACCGGCGCGTCGCTGGTGGTTGACGGCGGCTACTCGATTTCCTGAGCAAGTCATACTCGTGGCGCGCTACACATTACAGAATGTAACGCAAATTCAGGAGGGCTCATGCCAACTCTGATCGAGAAGCCGACACGCATCGAAGCCGCGGGCACAAAACCGAAGATCATCGAGGAATTCGTCGGTCGTGTGAATTCGAAGACCGAAGCGCTGAGTGTCGCGCACATGCGAAGTCCCGCGGGGTGGCTCGAGCCCGGACAAACGCCGGAGTTCGATGAGTACACGATCGTCCTGAAGGGTGCGCTGCGCGTAACTCACAAAGGTGGCAGCCTGGAAGTGAGACCGGGCCAAGCGGTGATTGCGCATCGCGGCGAGTGGGTGCAGTATTCAACGCCCGAAGGCGCGGAATACATCGCTGTTTGCCAGCCAGGGTTTTCTCCGAATACCGTGCACCGGGACTAATCTGTTAGCGTGCCCAGCCCGAATCCGCACCGGCTTTGCGCGCTTCGTCGGCGAGGTCGTCCAACTGCCTTTCGAGGCTGCTCTTTCTATCTTCGAGCTGTTTCACTTCCGCGTTTCGGTCGTGGATGACGATGACGCCCTGCGAAAGCCCCGCCGAAGGATCGAATGAGGCGGCTCCGGACTTCGCAATTTCGGCCTTCACGCCTGCGATCTGCTGATCGGTTGCGGCAATCTGGTCCTTGATAGCACGCGCCCTTGAGCGCCAGTATGCTTCGCTGTTGTTGCCGGAAGCGGGAGCTCCTCCGTTGGCGACTCCAGTTGAATTTCCATCGTCGGAGGCGTCGCCGGAAGATCCATCACCCACCACGGAAATTGTTCCGTGAATGCTCGACAGATTATCCTCGGTATAGACTTTCTTGGCCTTTGGTTTGTCTTTTTGCGCCTTTGCCTGGCGTGCGGCGTCGGCGAGCGATTGCGGTTGGTTCCCGGAGTCTGTTTGCGCCGCTGGGCTGCGACGATGTCTGAGATGAATTCTGCGATTGAGTCTGCGTTTGTGCCGGTCGGCGTGGCACGGACCCGGACTGCGCCGGTGCGGTAGGCGTCAGCCAGAGAGCCAGGACGATAACGGGCAGTAGGACAAGTCCGGTCTGCCGGGAAACGATTTTGTCGATGACGGACTTGTATGGCGCACTCTTGCGGTGGTTTTTCATCGGAAATCTCCAGTCGCGATGACAGCAATATAGTTACGTTATCGGGGCTGAATGTGACGGTCAAGACACCTGCAACGCGGTGTATCGAGGGCCGCACCTGTCCTTTGGGGCAGGGGCCGCGGCGGCGCATCTTTTCCGCTCTCGCGAAGCTGTAAACGGCGAAGTTTGCTCGGCTGCGACGGCATCGCGTTCAAATGTGGCTGGCTTTCGCCGCCGAGCATCTGCGCGATTGTTATTTGCAAAAACGGTTTTCTCGAATATTCTATTTGTGTTTGGGGGGTGTACAACAGAGTGGCGGATTCCTCGACTGTAAAGGGTCTGACTCGTTTCGGCAGTACGCAGCGGCGCGATGCATGGTGGATCGAAAACCTGCCATTCATTATCGTCATAAGCGCCTTCGGCATTTACACTACCTGGCGGGCCTTCGAAGGGCAATTCTACGAGTGCTACCAGCTGGGGCTTCCGTATCTCTCGCCTTTCTATTCGCCGCTGATTGATCCGCAGCATCACTGGTGGCCGTTCTCGCCGGCGATTCTGATTCTCGCGGGACCGCTGGGCTTCCGCGCTTCCTGCTATTACTATCGCAAGGCGATTTACCGCGGCTTCCTGCTGGATCCGCCCGCGTGTGCGGTGAGCGAGGGCGGTGGCCGGAAGTATCGCGGCGAAACCGCTTTTCCCTTCATCCTGCAAAACCTTCACCGCTACTTCTTCTACATCGCTGTGATTTTCATCGCATTCCTCTGGTATGACGCAATCGTCGCATTCGATTTCGGCGGCAAGTTCGGCATTGGCGTCGGCACGGTGGTTATGTTCGTCAACATCGTCCTGCTGACGGTTTACACGTTTTCGTGCCACTCCTGGCGGCATCTGATCGGCGGTAAGCTCGATTGCTTTTCCTGTTCGGCGCTCGGCGGCCCGCGCCATTCTGCGTGGCGAGGCGTCACGAAGCTCAACGAGCACCACATGTTTTGGGCCTGGGTGAGCATGATCTCCGTGGGCCTCACCGACCTCTACATCCGCCTAGTCGCCACCGGCGCGCTCAAGGACATCCGACTGCTGTGACCGCGAACTCCAAGTACGAAACCCACGAACACGACGTATTGATCATTGGCGCGGGCGGCGCGGGCCTCCGAGCTGCAATCGAAGCGCTGGCGCAAGGCGCTAAAGTCGGCGTGGTGTGCAAATCGCTGTTGGGCAAGGCGCACACCGTGATGGCCGAGGGCGGTCTGGCCGCCGCGATGGCCAATGTGGACAAAGCGGACAACTGGCGCACGCATTTCCGCGACACGATGCGCGGCGGAAAGCTTCTCAATAACTGGCGAATGGCGCAGCTCCATGCGCAGGAAGCTCCGGACCGCGTGCGGGAGCTCGAGCAATGGGGTGCGCTATTCGATCGCACCGAGAGCGGCGACATTCTGCAGCGCGCATTCGGCGGCCACACATTCAAGCGGCTCTGCCATGTGGGCGATCGCACCGGACTTGAGATGATCCGCACGCTGCAGGATCGCGGCGTGCAACTGGGATTCGACGTCTTCATGGAGTGCACGATCACCAAACTGCTGACGGACGGCAACCGCGTTTCCGGCGCATTCGGTTACTGGCGCGAGTCGGGCCGTTTCGTCACATTCAAGGCAAAATCAATCGTGATCGCCACGGGCGGCATCGGAAAATCCTGGAAGGTGACTTCGAATTCCTGGGAGTGCACCGGCGACGGGATGGCGCTCGCGTATGAAGCGGGAGCCGAGCTGCTCGACATGGAATTCGTGCAATTTCATCCGACGGGAATGGTATGGCCGCCGGGAGTGCAGGGAATTCTGGTTACCGAAGCCGTGCGCGGCGAGGGCGGCATTCTCCGCAATAAGAATGGCGAACGCTTCATGGAGAAGTACGATCCGAAGCGCATGGAGCTTTCCACACGCGACGTGGTAGCGCGCTCGATCTATACGGAAGTGAAGGAAGGGCGCGGGACTCCCCATGGCGGCGCGTTTCTCGATATCTCGCACAAGGATGCCGAATACGTGAAGCGGAAGCTGCCCAGCATGTATCACCAGTTCAAAGAACTGGCGGACGTGGACATCACGAAGGGGCCGATGGAAGTGGGGCCGACATGCCATTACGTGATGGGCGGAATTCGAGTGGACGCGGAAACGGGGCAGTCGTCGCTGCAGGGACTTTTTGCTGCGGGCGAAGCTGCGGGCGGACTGCACGGCGCCAACCGTCTAGGCGGCAACTCGCTTTCGGACTTGCTGGTTTTCGGCCGCCGCGCAGGACTTGCTGCCGCGGAGCACGCGAAAAAGACAGCGGCCGCGGCTTCGCTCGATAGCGCTCAGATTGACGAGGCCGAACGCCAGGTGCTCGCGCCATTTGACCGCACCGAGGGTGAAAATCCCTATACCGTTCATCACGATTTGCAGGACCTGATGCAGCGCCTGGTTGGAATCTTCCGGACGGACGCCGATCTCCGCGAGGCGCTGGCCGAACTTGAGAAGCTAAAGGAGCGCGCGAAGAAGGTGCGCGTCGAGGGATCGCGTCTGTTCAATCCGGGCTGGCATTTGTCGCGCGACCTGCAGTGCATGCTCACGGTTTCGGAGGCGTGTACGCACGCGGCGCTGGCGCGCACGGAAAGCCGTGGCGCGCACAGCCGCCTCGATTTCCCGAAGACGGAAGACGCGTGGGGCAAGAAGAATCTCGTCGTCGTGAAAAAAGGCGGCGCGATGACCCTGTCTGAGGTACCGCGCGGCGACATGCCGGGCGAATTGACGCACATTCTGGCGGAAGATCAATAGGGAAGGTCGGAGGCTCCTGATGGCAGACGTAACCATGCGAGTGTTCCGGGGCGACCGCGAAGGCGGCCAGGCGGTGGACTATAAAGTTCCCGTGACCGAAGGCATGGTTGTGCTCGACGCCATTCACTCGATTCAGGCGCACCAGTCGCCCGACCTCGCGGTTCGCTGGAATTGCAAAGCTGCGAAATGCGGTTCGTGCTCGGCCGAAGTGAACGGAAAGCCCCGCCTGATGTGCAAGACGCGCATGGATTCCTTGCCGACCGATCAGCCGGTGACGGTGTTCCCGATGAAGGCGTTTCCAGTGATCAAGGACCTGGTCACGGATGTTTCGTGGAACTACAAGGTGAACAAAAAGATTCCGCCGTTTCAGCCGCGCCCTGGTGTCGAATGGAAAATGTTCCAGCCCGACGTGGACCGCGTGCAGGAGTTCCGCAAGTGCATCGAGTGCTTCCTGTGCCAGAACGTCTGCCACGTCCTGCGCGATCATGACAAGAAGGAGCAGTTCGGCGGCCCGCGCTTCTTCGTCCGCACGGCGGGGCTTGAAATGCATCCGCTCGATGGACTGGATCGCACGCGAATGCTGAAGGAAGAGCTCGGCATCGGCTTCTGCAATATCACCAAGTGCTGCACGGAAGTTTGCCCCGAGGAAATCCACATTACGGACAATGCGATCATTCCGCTCAAGGAGCGCGTCGTGGACGAGTTCTACGATCCAGTCACGATGATTGTGCGCAATATTTTCGGCGCGAAGAAGTCCTAGCCCATTCGCGGTATTCGAATTTCGCCGCTCGCCAGTTTGGTAATCAGATCGCGGTCAGCTTCCAGGAAGTTCAGCTCCGGCAACGATTTCAGCTCGCGCCACTCGATCCGCTCGAACTCGAGATTCCGTACGTCCCGGGGTGCGGCGCTGGCGGCGAAGAAAACCAGCTCAAACGGAACCCCGGTCGTCGCATATTGATGGCGAAGGCGGTGCACCTCCGGGCCGATTGTCGCCCCTGACTCCCAATTCCTCTTGCAGCTCTCGCGCAAGAGCCGCCTCCAGCATCTCCCCGGACTCGACTTTGCCGCCGGGAAATTCCCACAGAAGCTCAAATCGTGAGCCGCGCCGCCGCTGGCACACGAGCAGCTTGCCTTCGTGTTCGATGAGCGCTGCGACTACGGAACAGCATGGCGTCATCTCCAGGAATTTGCGCCTGCGACGCGGCCGAAAACAAAAACGCGCCGGAGAGCTTTCGCTCGCCGGCGCGCTGGTTAGGTTCGGTATCGGCTACTGATCCGCTTGCACCTTCGCGAGCGGCGGCTTCGGCATCTGCCAGATCAGCTTCGAGTCGTCGGCACTGTGCGGGAAGAATTGTGCCGACTTCTTGCCGGAAGGCAGAAGCACGATATCCGCGCGACGGTTGTACGCCAGCCAATCGGCACGCTTGTCCCGGAGCCGCATCTTTGGCGGAGCGTTCGGGTTCGTGCTTTCGAGTGTGCTGACGGTGGCCTTCGCAAGCGGCTGCTCCTTGCCATAGGCCGCGGTCTCGACCTTATCCGCCGAAATGCCCTGGTCAACGAGGTACTGCTTGATTCGCTCGACGCGGCGTTCGCTCAAGTCCTGGTTAAAGGGTTTTGAGCCGCGATCGTCCGCATGGGCTTCAACCGACAACTTCGCATCCGGATCGTATTCGAGATACTTCTTGAACCCGCCGGCCAGATTCGCCAGAGCGAGTTGCTGGCTGCGGACGAGTCCGATCTGCGGGTGCTTCTTGTCGGGATAGTCTGTGGGATAGAAGACGCTCTGCAGCGTGACTGCCGGAATCGGCTCAACCGAACCGGTAATGTGCAGTCCCGCGGTTTGCGTCGCCGATCCGCCGCAGACGTTCGTGGCGTTCAGAGTGAAGTTTTTCGTTTCGTCGATCGTGCGGGCCGGCCGCCGTCCGGAACCTGCGATGAATCCGCCGGCTCGGCCTTCACGGTCTCGTTGCCGTTCAGTTCGACCTTCTGGCCATCCACGGTCACGCTGTCGGCGTTCGAGGTTGTCCAGGTTACCGTCGAAGAATCCTGGGTGATGACCTTGTCGCCGATCTTGCGGTAGTGAACTTCAGCTGGGTTCGCGCTCAGGCTGGCAACAACCACCGTATTGACGTTGACCGTGCTCGTTCCCTTGATCGTTCCACCGGGGCCGGCTGAGGTGAAGTCGTACGTGGTCGTCGCGTGCGGCGAGACCGACTGGCTGCCGCTCGACGCCACTGTGCCGATGCCACTGATGTTGGCGTCCACGGTTTCGGTCGTCTGCCAAGTCAGAGTTGAGGACTGGCCGCAGTTAATGTTCGCGGTCGAGGAACTGAAGCTTCCCGTCGCTGGGGCTACAGCGATTTGCGCGCTCGCGATGCCGACTTTGAATCGCGGCACGTCCTTCAGTTTCTCGCCGCGCGTCCACTCAACCGTCTTCTGCGTGCCTTTGGCCATGTCAACGATGACCTTCTTGTTCGCGACCACGGTCACGTCGCCGGACCATACATCCTTGCCCTTGTGTGTCACGGTTAGGTGGTGCGTGCCGGGAGGCAGCAGCAAATTCTGGTGCCAGATCCAATCGAAATTCATTTCGTCCACGTGCCCGACGAAATACTCCGGGCGTCGTGCCGTTGGAAAGGACCGCGGCGCGCTCATCGCCCTTCAGTTCCATGTCGCCAAACGGGCCGCTGACGGTGCCGCCGTAGGAGTCGAGTTTCACTTCGAGCGGCGTGGACTTGCCCGCTTCGATGTTGACGTCCTGCGTCGAGATTTTGTAGCCGTAGTTGACCACGACCACAGTGTGTTTGCCCGGGCTGAGGGGGATGGATTGGTTTCCTTCGCGGATGGCGTTTCCATCCACGAACACGTACGCCTGTTTCGGCGTGACCTTGATCTTCAGCTTCCCATCCTGGGCGAAGCCGGAGGTCGCAACCAGCGCGATGGCCATCGCAAGGGTGAAGAGGTATCCGAGTCGTCGCATCTGTAGTCTCTCCTGAACAGAATATGTAGGCGAATTAAACGATGTCCCTCGCGCCCTGACGAGGAACATAGGCTAGGAATTAAAAGGTATCTCCGTAAGCCTCTTTGTGTCAATCACATTCAGAGGAAAAGCGAAAGGTCGGGCGCCACGAAAAGTGAGCAATTTTGCACACTGCCGCTTCCGATGCGCACCTTGAGTGCTAGCCACTCTGCTTTATACTGTCGCCGATGTTCAACGATGCCGTCCTCGACCACTTCCGCAATCCTCATAATGCGGGCGATCTTCCGGGGCAACCGTGACCGTGGAAGTGACGAATCCTGTCTGCGGCGATGTGCTGCGCCTTGCTGTTCGGCTCGATGGCGGGCGGATCTGGCCGCGCGTTTCAAGGCGCAGGGTTGCGTGGCGGCAATTGCATCGAGTTCGGTGCTGACCGATCTACTGATCGGCAAAATCGCCCGCGGAAACGAGCGCGATCACCGCCGAGCAGATATCGGACGCTCTCGGTGGACTTCCTCCCGCGTCCTTTCATGCCGCGCAGCTTTGCGCGGACGTGGTGGCCGCGCTCACGCGAAAACTCTGAAGCCAAGGGGAATTGCTGATCTTAGTGCGGGTCCAGATGGCCTAGGGCGCTGCTTTCAGAGTGTCGCGGGATCGTTGATATTGAGAACGACGCCTTCTTCCTCTGTTGGGACTTCGCCGACATCCTTTGCGTGCGCCCACACGACTTGCCTTGCGCCGACTTCCGGTGAAGCATCCAGCAATTCCTGATATAGACTCGCGCGAAAAATCGCGGGATGCCCGCGGCGTCCGCTGATACGTGGGCAGCACGATCGCTTTCCCGCTCGAATCGAATTCCGCGATTAGCTTTGCGACCAGTTCCGCGGAAATCGATCGGGTGATCCACGGGGCAGAGAATCATCCCCTCCGTTGCGTCCTCGGGCAGGCTTCGAATCGCGGCCTGAATCGAAGAGAGTTGTCCCTTGGCTCCAATCCGCATTCACGACGATCGCCGCGGCGTCGAGCTGCTAGTTTTTCGCGGATCTCTTCGGCGTGGGCGCCCAGGACGATTCGGGTGAAGCCCACTGCGCGGGTGTCGCGTCACCTCGAGCAGATGTTCGACGAAGGTCTTTCCGCGGTAGGGAATCAGCGCCTTGGGAGTGCCCATGCGACGGGATTCGCCGCCGGAAAGTATTACCGCGGCAAGCGGTCTGCATCAATTGGCGGGCAAGCGGTCTCGTGCGGTCGGCCGCGGAGGAGTTCATCTCGGAATCAATCGTGGTGGAGGGCTGCTGCGTGGGCGAGCGTAACGGACTTATGCGGCAGATTCTGCGCGTTGCGTCGCACGGCGATCAATTCCGCGGCGATGCTGACGGCAATTTCCTCGGGCGAGAGCGCGCCGATATCGAAGTCCCACCGGCGCATGCACTCGTTCGAACTCTTCGGGCGGAATAGCCCTCGCGTTCGAGCGCCTTGTAGACCGAAATCACTTTGCGCTTGCTGCCGATCATTCCGATGTAACGCGCCTCGGTCCGCACGGCCCACGCCAGCACGCGCATGTCATCCTTGTGTCCGCGCGTCACGATCAGCAGATAGCTCGACGCGTTCGGCAGGATCTTCTCGTAGGCGTCCTCGTACGCCGTGTAAATTTCGTTGGCCATGGGGAATCGTTCGGCATTCGCAAACGCTTCGCGGTCGTCCGCGATCCGATCGCAAATCCGGCGCTGCTGGCGATCTCGCGCGACGGCCGACGGAGATATGCCCGCCGCCGAAAATGTAGAGCATCGGCTGCGGCAGCATCGGCTCGACGAAAATTTCCAGCGTTCCTCCGCAGATTAATCCCGCGTCGTATGCCGCTTCATGATTCAGGTTGAACGTCATCTTTCGCGGCTGTTCGACCTGCATCACTTCCTTTGCCGCCGCCCATACGTCCGCTTCGACGCAGCCGCCGCCGATCGTCCCGGCGATCGAGCCGTCTTCGCGAACCAGCATGCGCGAGCTTTCGTAGCTCGGGATCGAGCCATTGGTGTGGACGATCGTCGCGAGCGCGCCGCGCTCGCCCGCCCGCCGCATCCGCACGATCTCTTCGAAAGGTCCATGCTCTTCTGTCGAGCGTACTTGGCCGGGCGAGCGCTGTCATTCATTGTGCCGGGCGGATGCTCTCGTCGGCTGGACACTGCCAGGTCGTGATGCTAATCTACCCGACTTTCAACCGGAGCGAGGGCTTCTCATGAAAGCAGTTCATCTCTCCGAGCATGGTGGTCCAGAAGTTTGCGCGCAGCCGAAATGCCGGAACCGGTGATAGGCGACCGCGATGTGCTGGTGCGCGTGCGCGCCTGCGCACTGAATCACCTCGACCTGTGGGTGCGTGGAGGCTTGCCGGCGCACGTCCGCGACCGGACATTCTGGTAGCGTATTTCGGGTGAAGTCGCGAAAGTCGGCCCGGCCGGTCAACCGATGTGAAGGTTGGCGAGCGCGTGCTTCTCGCGCCGGGCGTTTCTGCGGGCAGTGCGAGCAGTGCGTTGCCGGGCGCGACAATTTCTGCGCGGACTATGCGTTGTTCGGTCGGCAGATTCACGGAGGTTACGCGGAGTTCGTTCGCTCGCCGTCGGTCAACGTGATCCTGATCCCGGGGAACTCACATCGAGGAAGCTGCCGCGATTCCGCTCGTCCTCTCACCGCGTGGCACATGCTGTTTACGCGCGCGCAGCTTCGCCCGTCCGAGGAAGTGTTGGCGATTGCCGCGGGCAGCGGAGTGGGCAGCGCCGCGATTCAGATTGCGAAGGCGACGGGCGCGCGCGTGATCGCGACGGCCGGTCCGAGCCGAAGCTTGCGAAAGCGAGGAGCTTGGCGCCGACGAAACTCTGCTGCATACGGGCGAATTCGCGCGCGAGGTGGAGCGTCTGACCGGCGGGCGCGGCGTGGACGTCGTCTTCGAGCACGTCGGCCAGGCCACTTGGGAACAGAGCGTGTTCAGTCTCAAGCCGGCGGCCGCCCGGTCACCTGCGGCGCGACGACCGGCCGACGGGGAAGCTCAATATTAAGTATCTCTTCGCGCGGCAGCTTCGATTCTCGTTCTTCATGGGCAGAAGTCAGCAGCTCTTTCCGCGCTGAGCCCTTTCAGCGCGGACTGCTGAAGCCTGTGGTTGATACCGTCATGCCACTCGATCGTGCCGCCGATGCGCACAGGCGCCTCGAAAACCGCGAGCAGTTCGGCAAAGTCGTATTGACGATTCCGTGACACCGTTGCATTAGACTTGAATGTAGCGCCGCGAGCCCTTTAGCGCGGCATCCGAATCCGCGTTCGCTGCGTCAATTAGCGCGCCCGATGTTGTAGACTTGCTGCGCCAAATCAAATGCGCCGAGAAAAAACCAGCGTCTCGCAGGAAGATTACCTGAAAGCGATCTGGGAGCTCGTTCAGGAAGATCATTCCCGATCAGCGCCCGGCTTGCCGAGGATCTCGGCGTCACTCCTCCCGCCGTTACCGCCGCGCTGAAGCGCATGGCTGCGCGGCTATCTGCGGGTGGGACGCGACGGCCACATTCAGCTCAGCGCCGAAGGGCAGGGAAGTGGCGCAGCACTGGTTCTGCGGCATCGTCTCGCGGAAAAACTCCTCACGGATGTGATCGGCCTCGAGTGGTCCCGTGCGCACGAAGAAGCCGAACGGCTCGAGCACGGATATCAGCCGAGGTTGCGCGGCTGCTCTTGAAGCGGTTTGGGCGCGACAGCCGATGCCCCCATGGCGTGCCGATTCTGGGCGGGATGACCCGGCTGCGCGGATACCTGGCGCGATCGGCTTTCCGAGGCCGAAGCGGGCCATTCCTACGAGGTGCTGCGCGTTTACGAGAAGGACCCCGAGTTTCTCGAATTTATCGAGCAGCGCCAGCTTCGTCCCGCCGCGCGGCTCCGCCTCACCGCCGCGAATACGACGAGACTTTGGCGCGTTTCGGTTGGCGGCCGCGGTTTCCGCGCCGCATACACCTCGGCAAGCCCGCCACCGAGCGCATCTGGGTCCGCCGCGTTTCCCAAATGACCGCATGCTGAATGCCTTGCGCTATTACTGGATCACTGCGAAGGGCTACCGCCTGTGCTCCGTGGAAATCGCCCTACATCCAGTGGCGCCTGGAGACTTTTTACGGCAAAGAAGCCGCCGGTCTCGACGCGCCAATTCTTCGCCTGATGTGGCGCGAACGCGCCCGCATGCGGCGCTTTCTCGGCTGGGTCGCCGAGCCAAGACGCGCCGGGATTTAGACGATCTTCGAAGTGAGCTGGAGGTGACATTTGCAAAATCACCATATTTCGGAGTAATCTCTCCGGCGTTGCATCGCCGGAGGTGCCGCCGTGCGAAAGTCGACCAAAGGACTCGGTGAATCGCCGCGATTTTCTGCCGAGCGGGCCGCAGCGGGCACCGCCGCGTTGGTCGTCCATCCTGCCGCGGCGAATGCCGCGCCAGCGGAATCGCCTCGTGCCGCCGGCGCTCCGCCGCTTTTGAAAACAGCAGCCGGATGCGCCTGACAAGCGCCGCAGTGGTGACGGTAGATCGCCCCGGCTCCGATTTCATGGTGGACGTTCTCAAGACTTTGAATTTCGAGTATCTCTGCGCAAATCCCGGCAACAGTTTCCGAAGTCTCCACGAATCGCTGATCAATTACGGCGGAAACCGCGCGCCCGAATTCATCACCTGCTGCCACGAAGAGTCCTCGGTCGCCATGGGCCACGGCTACGCGAAGATCGAAGGTAAGCCTCTGCTTGTCTGCGTTCATGGCACGGTGGGTTTGCAGCACGCTTCGATGGCGATATACGACGCCTTCTGCGACCGCGTGCCCGTGTACATCATTCTCGGGAATTTTGGCGACACCGCCGAGCGCTTCGGGCAAGTGGATTGGACGCACAGCAGCGCGGGTCCGGCGGCGGTGGATTTCCGCGATTACGTGAAATGGGACGACCGCCCGGTCTCGCTCCAGGGATTTTCGGAATCGGCTGTGCGCGCCTATAAGATTGCGACGACTCCGCCGATGATGCCCGTCGCGCTGGTGGCGGACCACGAGTTGCAGGAGTACGCGGTTTCCGATAGCGCGAATTTGAATGTGCCGAAGCTCACCATGACGTCGCCGCCTGTCGGCGATTCCGGAGCTGTCGCGGAAGTCGCGCGGCTTCTGGTCGCCGCTGAGAATCCCGTGCCTCGTTACCGATCGTGTCGCGCGCACTCCCGCTGGACTCGCGGGACTGATCGAGTTGGCTGAAGCGCTTCAGGCGCCGGTCGTGGATCGCAATGGCCGCATGAATTTCCCGACTCGCCATCCGTTGAATCACACCGAGCGCCGGAGGCGCGGCGATCGCGAATGCCGGATGTAGATCGCCGGCCTCGAGCTGCCGCGGATTTCTGGAGTACGTGAACTCAGTGGAGTGGGCAGATCAATCCGGTTGTGCGACCGGCGACAAACCCGGAACAAAGCTCGTCAGCATCACCGCCAACGATCTTGTACATTAAGAGCAATTATCAGGATTTCCAGCAATACGTGGTGCCCTGCCATTCTACTTCGACGACTGCGTGTTGCCGAGGTCGGTCCCGACAAGGTCGCCGCCGTCGTCGGCGAGCCGGTTCAGGGCGCCGGCGGGGTGATCATTCCGCCGCCCGGCTATTGGCCGATGGTGCAGGCGATCTGCCGCAAGTACGGCGTCCTGCTGGTCTGCGATGAGGTCATCTGCGGCTTCGGCCGCCTCGGCCGCTGGTTCGGGTTCCAGCACTTCGGCCTCGAGCCCGACCTTGTCTCCATGGCCAAAGGGCTCTCTTCCGGCGCGCTGCCGATCTCGGCCGTCGGCGTGGCCAGCCACATCGTCGAGACCTTGCGCGAGAAGGGCGGCGATTTCGTCCACGGCTACACTTACTCCGGCCATCCCACCTGCGCCGCCGTGGCCGTCAAGAACCTCGAGATCATGGAGCGCGAGGGCCTGGTCGAACGCGTCGCCAATGACGTCGGCCCCTATTTCAGCGCCGCCCTGGCCACGCTCGCCGATCATCCCCTGGTCGGCGACGTCCGCTCCCTTGGCCTTCTGGGCGCCGTGGAGGTCGTGTCCAGGAAAGGGACCAACGAGCGCTTCGGCGGCAAGGAAGGAACCGCCGGGCCGATGCTGCGCGACCTGTGCATCAAGAACGGCCTGATGATCCGGCCGTGCGCGACACCCTGGTGCTGAGCCCGCCGTTCGTCATCTCGCACGATGAGATCGACCAACTCGTCGCCATTATCCGCCGCTCCTTGGACGAAGCCGAGCCGAAACTGCGGGCACTGTAGGCGCACTCAGTCCGCTCGGCGATCTCAGCGTCGTCTCGGCAAGGACTCCGCCGGCTTCCACCGCCCGCTGCTAGTAGTCGCCCATGCCCAGTGAGACCCCCACCAGCGCCGTCCTTGCGCTCGCGCGCGCCTATGATTTCGCCGCTCGCAAGCACCTGAAACAGCAGCGCAAGGGCGAAGCCGCCGAGCCCTATATCAACCACCTCACCGAGGTGGCGCTGCTCGTCGCCGAGGCTGACGCCGGTGGCGATCCCGACGTTGTCATCGCCGCGGTGCTCCACGATACGGTCGAGGACACCGTCACCACTCCGACGGAGCTGGAGGCGGCGTTTGGCCGGCGCGTGGCCGGCTTGGTGGCCGAGGTTACGGACGACAAGTCGCTGGCCAAGGCCGAGCGCAAGCGGTTGCAGATCGAGCACGCCGGCGCCGCCTCGCCCGGCGCCAAGCGGATCAAGATCGCCGACAAGACCGCCAACCTGCGTTCGGTCTGCACCAGCCCGCCAGCCGGCTGGCCGAATGAGCGCGTCGCCGAGTACGTCGCTTGGGCCGCCGCCGTGGTCGATCGCTGCCGGGGCGTCGATCCGGTTTTGGAGGCCCATTTCGACGCCGCCCTGGCCGCCGCGACCAGTCGAACGGCCCGGTCCTAGAGCGGCAGGTTCAACCCCAGGCGCCGCGTCCGATCAGGCCCATGCCGTCGGCGATGTCCGAGGCGATGGCGGCCCTGAGCGCCGCCTCGTCGCCCGCGGCGATCGCGGCCAGGGCGATCTGGTGCTGGTCGACGAGGTTGGCGGTGCCGTAACGGCCATAGACCACGCGCATGAACGGGCCGAACTGCAGCCACAGCGCCTCGATCAGGGCGTTGAGCGTCGCCCGCCCGTTGGCGCGATAGAGGGTGAAATGGAAGGCGAAATTGCTCTCCATGTAGGCGATGACGTCGCCCGCGCCGATCGCCTCGTCCAGGCGGCCGCGTCGATCTCCTTGAGGCGCCTCAGCGTGCGCGGCGTCGATCCGGGGCAAGGCGAAGACCGCCGCCTCCGGGCTCCAGCAACAGCCGGCAAGCCAGCAAGTCGTCGAAGCGGGCCGCGGTCATGGCCGGGATTTCGATCCGGCGCTTGGAGCGGATCTCCATCGCGCCCTCGGCGGCCAAGCCGGCTCAGCGCGTCGCGCACCGGCATCTGGCTGACCCCCATCTCCAGCGCCAGGCCACGCGTCGAGAGGCTCACGCCCGGGCGTGATCTTGCCGGTGATCATGCGCCGGCGCAGCTCGTCATAGACGCTGGCGCGCAGCAGCGGCGCCGCCCGCTCGGCGCGCCGGGCGCTGTGCCGTGTTGTCTATGCCCGGATCGGGCGGCATTGCGGCTCATAGGCGCGCCCGCCATGGTCGCCAATCAGTGATCACAGTGCTGACATCGGCGTCTCTGTCCAGGCCCTCGCGGTGTGACGAATGTCGGAACTTTCCCGCTGGATCGCGAAGCCGTGGCGTCGCCGAGGTCGAGGTGCCTGGTCGCCGGACATGAACGGCGTCCTGCGCGGCAAAGTCGGTTCCCGGCAAGAAACTTGTCGAGGCGGTGAACGAGGGCTCGCTTCGGCTCGCGAGCAGCGTCTTCGCGGTCACCATCACCGGCGCCTACGCCGGCTGGGAAGGCGCCGACAACCCGGTGGACCCGGACATGGTGCTCGTTCCGGATCTGGCCAGCCTGCGCTTGGCGCCGGGGGCCAAGCCGCCGGCCGCCTGTGTGTTCGCCGACCCCTGGACCATCGACGGCTCGCCCTGGCCCGCCTCGCCCCGCAACGTCCTCGCCCGCGTCGTCGCCGCCTTCGCCGCCAAGGGCTGGGCCCCCGTCATCGCCCCGGAGCTGGAGTTCTATCTCGTCGCCCAGGATCGGACCCGGATCACGTCGAGCCGCTGGCCCCACCCGCGGACAGTCCCGCCGCCCCTTACGGCCTGGAGGCCTGGCCCACCGCGGCGACCTGATCGAGACGATCCGACGACCCGATGCGAGGTCGCCGAGGTCGCCGTCGACACCACCATCGCACGAGTCCGGCCCGGCCCAGCTGGAGATCAACCTGCGGCATGGCGATCCCATGCCCGCGCCGACGAGGCCTTGGTCTTCAAGCGCATCGTCCGCCAGGCGGCTCGCGAACAGGGGCTTACCGCCACTTTCATGGCCTATCCGCTGGAGGCGCAGCCGCGCAGCGCCATGCACCTCCATCTTTCCCTCGTGGAGACCGCTTCCGGGGCCAATCTTTTCGCCGACACCGACGGCGCCGACAGCCAGCTGCTGCGCCATTTCATCGGCGGCCTTCAGAAGTATCTGCCCAGAGGTCGCGCCGCTCTACGCCCCCAACGCCAATTCGTTCCGCCGCATGCGGCCGCGCTACAGTGCCCCGGTGAATGTCGAGTGGGGTCATGACAACCGCTCGTGCGGCCTGCGCGTGCCGCTCTCATCGCCCGAGGCGGCCGGCGTCGAGATGCGCCAGCCGGGCGCCGACGCCAACCCCTACCTCGCCATGGCCGCGGCGCTGGCCTGCGGCTGGCTCGGCATCGACGAATGCGATCGACCCGCGGCCCGAGGCGTCCGGCAACGCCTATCGCCACGGCCGCGACCTGCCGCGCACCCTGGAGTCGGCCCTGGAGCGCTTCGCCGCCTGCGCCCAGCGTCCGCGATCTTCTGGGTGAAGGTTTCGTCGCCGCCTTCCTGGCGGTCAAGGAAGCCGAACTCGCCGCCTTCCAGCGCGTGAGTCAGCCCCTGGGAGCGCGAACACCTGCTCGGCCGGGTCTGCGATGGACCGACCCTAGCCATGGCCTTCAACGACGGCCTCGACTTTGCGCGCTCCTACTATCTGGCCACCGCCACACCGTTCGCGTCGTTGCCGGCTCTGACGGAGGAGATCGAGGCCGATCTGGTGGTGGTCGGCGGGGGCGCACCGGCCTTTCCGCCGCCCTGCACGCCGCGCAGGCGGGGGCCTGGGTGGCGCTGCTGGAGGGCGGCCGCATCGGCTGGGGCGCTTCGGGGCGCAACGGCGGCCAGATCATCCCGGGCCTGCGCAAGGGCGCGCGCGGGGCTGGTCAAGCGCCTTTCGGGCGAGAGCGGGCGCAGCGCGCTGTTCGATCTCGCGGTCGAGCGCCCGCGACCTGGTCGCTCGGCCTCATCGCCGACGCACGCCATCGACTGCGATCTGAAGACTCACCGGCCACCTGCTAGGCGCTGTGAAGGCCGGCTGACACTGCCGCGAGATGGAGGCCGAAGTCCGCTGCCTGCACGAGGTCATGGATATGGCCGCACGCTGACCTTGCTGGACGCCGGGCGGCCCGGGCACGGTCGTCGACGACGCCCTACCATGGCGGCCTCCTCGACGAGCGCGGCGGCCACCTCCATCCGCTGAACTACGCCCTCGGCTTGGCCCGCGCCGCGGCCGCCGCGGGCGTGACGCTGTTCGAGCACTCGCCGGCGCGTCGGTTTGGCCAAAGACGGCGGGGGGTTCGCGTCGTCACGACCGCCGGCGCCGGTGCGCGCGCGCCACGCGGTCCTGGCCGGCGACGCGCTGCTCGCATGGCCTCTCGCCGCGCGTCGAACAGCCGCATCATGCCGGTGGCCAACTACATCGTCGCCACCGCGCCGCTGGACGATCCGCGCCGCGCTCATCCCGGCGACGCGGCGATTTCCGACAGCCGCTTCGTGGTCAACTACTACCGCCTGACCGCCGACGGCCGGCTGCTCTTCGGCGGTGGCGAGCGCTATCTCCCGACCGCCCCGGCCGACATCGCCGCCTTCGTGCGCCCGCTACATGGAGGCGACCTTCCCGGCGATCGCGGGCGTGGCCATCGATCATGCCTGGGGCGGCCTGGTTTCGATCACCATGACCCGCCTGCCGCATCTCGGCCGCGATGGCGAGGTCCTGTTCGCCCACGGCTATTCAGCGGCATGGGCGCGGTCCTCTCGACCCTGGCCGGCAAGCTGCTGGCCGAGCGCCATCGGCGGCGAGAACCGACGCGGTTCGACCTTTTCGCCGGTCGTCGAGCCGCCGCCGTTCCCAGGCGGGTCGCGCCCTGCGCGGGCCCGCTGCACGTCCTGGGCATGCTCTGGTACGCCCTGCGCGACCGGCTGGTGACTGACCATCCTTCGGAATGAGTATGGCACCATGGCGAAGAGACATGGGCAGAGGCGCCGGGCGATCAGACCTCGGCATGGACCGCGACGTCACCCGCCGCGGATTTCCTCGACGGCGTGGCGGCTGGCGACCGGCGCGATCGTCGGCCCGGGGCTCGCTCCGAGCGCGTCCCTGGCGCGCAGGACGGCGCCAGCTACTATCCGCCCATGCTGAACGGCACTGCGCGGCAGCCATCCCGGCTCGTTCGAGGCCGCGCATGAACTTGCGCGACGGCGATTTCTGGACCGGCGACCGGCGCTGCACGACACCGGCGAGACCTCGACCTGGTCGTGGTCGGCGGCGGCATCAGCGGCTTGGCGGCGGCGCTATTTCTACCGCGCAGGCCAGACCGAGCGCCCAGATCCTCATCCTCGACAATCACGACGATTTCGGCGGCCACGCCAAGCGCAACGAATTCCATCTCGGCGGCCACACGCTGCATCTGCTGAACGGCGGCACGCTGGAGATCGACAGCCCCTATCCCTATTGCACGGTCGCCGACGGGTTGATGAAGACCCTGGGCATCGATCCCGCCGGCGCTGGAAAAAGCCTGCGACAAGCCGGAGGTCTATCCAGGCCTGGCCTCGCGCGCGTCTTCTTCGACAAGGAGACCTTCGGCGCCGACCGGCTGGTGGCCGGCGCGCCCAGCCGCATGGCAAGACAGCGGCAGTCGTGGACAGACGTTCCTCGCCAAGACGCCGCTCAGCGACGCCGGCCGCGCCGCCATCCTGCGGATCGAGACCGGCACGCGACGATCTCCTGCCCGGCCTTTCCTCGGACGCAGAAGAAGGACCGGCTCTCGCGCATCTGCTATCGCGATTATCTCACCAACATCGTCAAGGCCGATCCGGCGGCGCATCGCCTTCTACCAGCAGCGCACCGACGATCGGTGGGGCTGCGGCATCGACGCGGTCTCGGCGCTGGATTGCTGGGGCGTCGGCCTGCCGGGCTTCCAGGGCCTGAAGCTCGAGCACGGCGGTCGGCCGCCGCGCATGGGCTACACGCCGGCCGGCTATGCCGAAACCGGCGGCTCCTACACCTTCCATTTCCCGGACGGCAACGCCTCCATCGCGCGGCTGCTGGTGCGCGCCCTGATCCCCGGCGGCTCGCCGGCCATGACGCGCGAGGACATCGTCACCGCGCAAGGCCGACTACTGCAGGCTCGACGTCGCCGGCGCGCCGGTGCGCATCCGCCTCAACCAGATCGTGGTGCGCGCCCGCAACGCCGGCAAGCCGGCGTCGAAATCGCCTACACGAAGCCGACGGCGGCGAGCCAGGTGTATCGCGGGTGCGCGCCAAGGACTGCGTGCTGGCCAGCTGGAACATGATGATCCCCTATCTGTGCCCGGAGCTGCCGGCGGCGCAGAAGGCGGCGCTGCACAAGCTGATCAAGACGCCGCTGGTCTATACCAGCGTGGCGCTGCGCAACTGGCAGCGCGTTCCAGAAGCTCGGCATCAGCCGGAGTCAGCGCGCCGGGCGGCTATCACACCGCGCTCTCGCTCAACCAGCCGGTCGATATCGGCGGCTACAAAGCCGCGCGCGATCGCCGGACGCACCCGATCCTGGTGCACATGGTGCGCACGCCCTGCCAGCCCGGCCTGCCGGAGCGCGAGCAGCACAAGGCCGGCCGCGCCGAACTGCTGTCGACCCCGTTCGAGACCTTCGAGCGCAACATCCGCGACCAGCTCGGCCGCACGCTTGGCCGCCGGCGGCTTCGATCCGGCGCGCGACATCGCCGGCATCACCGTCAACCGCTGGCCGCACGGCTATGCCCCGAATACAATCCCCTGTTCGAGCCGATCTGCCGCACCGACGCAGCACGCCCAACGTCGTCGGCCGCGCCAGCGCTTCGGCCGCATCGCCATCGCCAATTCGGACTCCGGCATGGCCGCCTATACCGACATCGCCATCGACCAGGCCCACCGCGCGGTGGGCGAGATTCTGGAGCTTAGAATTCGGGGAGGTGCTCGTTCGCGGCCTAGACGTTCAGCAGCAAGAACTCCCGCTCCCAGGGGCTGATCACGCGCATGAAGGTGGCGAATTCGGCGCGTTTGACGGCGGCGAAGGTGGTGACGAAGCTGCGGCCGAAGAGTCTCGCCAGTTCCTCGGTTTCCTCGAACAGGCCCACCGCCTCCAGCAGCCCCACCGGCAGGTCGAATCTTCGTCGATCGCGCGATGCCGGCGACCGGTTCGCTGGGCGCGAGGCGCCGGTCAGGCCGAGGTAGCCGCAGCCGAGCGAAGCGGCGATGGCCAGATACGGATTGGCGTCGGACGAGGGGCACGCGGTTCTCCACCCGCCGGTTGGCCGGCGACGAGGGCGGCACGCGCAGGCCGGTGGTGCGGTTGTCGTAGCCCCATGGCACGTTCACCGGCGCCGACGCGCCTTTCACCAGCCGGCGGTAGGAGTTGACGTAGGGCGCCAGCATGCAGGTCACCGCCGGCAGATAGCGCTGCTGGCCGGCCGACGAAATTGAAGAAGGCCGGCGTGGGCTTGCCCTCGGCGTCGGTGAAGATGTTGCCGCCGGTCTTGCGCCTCGACGCACCGACTGGTGGATGTGCATGGCCGAGCCGGGCTCGTGGGCGATCGGCTTGGCCATGAAGGTGGCGTAGATGTCGTGCGCCAGCGCCGCCTCGCGGATGGTGCGCTTCAAGCAGGAAGACCTGGTCGGCCAGGACCAGCGGGTCGCCGTGGCGCAGGTTGATCTCCATCTGCGCCGCGCCCTCCTCGTGGATCAGGGTGTCGACCTCCAGCTGCTGCGCCTCGGCGAAGGCGTAGATGTCCTCGAACATGGCGTCGAACTCGTTGACCGCCGAGATCGAATAGGACCGCCGGCCGGCCTCGGCGCGGCCCGAGCGGCCGACTCGGCGGCTCCAGGGGATAGTCGGGATCGATGTTGCGCTTGACCAGGTAGAACTCGAGCTCCGGCGCCACCACCGGCTCCCAGCCCGTTTGCGCGTAGAGGCCGATGACGCGTTTGAGCACCTGGCGCGGGGCGATTTCCACCGCCCGGCCGTCGTGGAAGACGGCGTCGTGGATCACCTGGGCGGTGGGCTCGCGCGCCCACGGCACGTCGCACAGGGTGGTGAAGTCGGGCCGCAGCTCGATGTCGCCGTCGGAGGGATCGTAGCGAAACTCCGCGGTCTCCTCGGGATATTCGCCGGAGATGGTCTGCATGAAGATCGACGAGGGCAGCGCCATGGCCGGGTCCTCGAAGAACTTAGAGGCCGGCATGATCTTGCCGCGCGCCACGCCGGCGAGGTCGGGCACCAGGCACTCGATCTCGGTCACCTCGCGGGCCGCGGCCCAGGCTTTGGCCTCGGCGAGATTGGTCACCGGCGCCTGATCGAGATCGGCGATCTTCTTTTTCTTCGACATCAGAGGATTCTCTGTTTCACGACGCGGCGACTCCAAGGCCCGGAAACGGCTGCGTTCCAGGTTCGATCGATGTTCCAACATGGCTTGCGCGTCGCGCATGCGGAGGCGAGGGGAGTGCGATTCCCGCCCGCCGAGGCTTTCCTGTGACAGCCCTGACCGAGATTTCAGCATAGCCTGTCGCGGCTCTTTGCGCCAGGGCGGCGCCGGGTTGGCGGTGTCCGACTTTGTGATCACAGAGCCTTGACGGTTGGTGAACTCGATAGGATCACTGTCTGCGAGCTTGGCGAGGGGAGGCCTTTTTCCATGAAACGACACAGACGCCGGACGTGGCTCGCCGGGCCCGCGCTTGCATCGCTGATCTGGCCGATGTCCACCACCGCTTCGGCCGCGACCGATGCGGCGGCCGCGCAGAGCGCCGACACGTCTGTCACTTCGGTTACCGAGATCGTGGTCACCGCCACCCGGCGCGAACAGTCACTCAGCAAGGTGGCCGAAAGCGTCAGCGCCTTCACCGCCGCCAAGATGGACGTTCAGGGCATCAAGTCCTTCGCGGACCTCGCCAAGTTCACGCCTGGCGTCACCTTCGACGTCGACTTCCACGACATCTCGGTCCGCGGCATCGAGTCCACCGCCGGTTCGGGCACCACCGGCATCTACATCGACGACACGCCCGATCCAGATGCGCAACCTCGGCCTCAACGCCAACAACACGCTGCCGGCGGTGTTCGATCTCGACCGCGTCGAGGTGCTGCGCGGGCCGCAGGGCACCCTCTTCGGGGCCGGTTCGGAAGGCGGCACGGTGCGCTACATCACCCCGCAACCCAGCCTCACCACTTCTACAGCGGCTTCGCCCACAGCGAGGTCGCCGACACAGAGCACGGCGCGCCAGCTACGAGTTCGGCGCCGCCATGGGCGGACCGATCGTCGAGGACAAGCTCGGCTTTCGCGTCAGCGCCTGGATCCGCCGCGACGGCGGCTATATCGACGGGTGGACTACCAGACCTTGGCCACTCACCGACGCCAACGCCAACCGCGTCGACACGTATGTGCTTCGCGCCGCCCTGGCCTGGTGGCCGGTGGAGAGCCTGACCATCACGCCTGGTATCGACTACCAGAAGCGCGACCAGCACAACCACGACGAGTACTGGGTCGGCATCTCCAACCCGCGGCCCGGGACGTTTCTTCAGCGGCACGCCCGACCGCAGGACGACGGCGACCATTTCATCCTGCCGACGCTGAAGGTCGACTGGGACGCCGGTCCGGTGAGGTTCATCTCCAACACGGCCTACTTCG
>CAWFSW010000002.1:0-814064 GCA_963818605.1 uncultured Acidobacteriota bacterium | reverse complement strand
GGCGCGGGGCGCGTTCTCGAATCCTTCAATGATGTGCTCGCGGTGCTTCAGCTTGCCTTCCTTGAGCCACTGCGCCATTTGGGCGACGCCTTCGGGGAAGCGATTCGCCCATTGGGAGACGATGAAACCTTCGGCGCGCGATTGCTTGCTGAGGAGATAGATGTACGGCCGCACGCCGAGTTCGGGCTTCGCGGAATTGTATTGAGAGATTTGTCCGCTGATGGACATGCGCGAGCGAACGTTCAGCACCGGCAGTACGGCGTCGGTGACGGCGCCGCCGACGTTGTCGAAGTAGCAGTCAATACCGCTGGGGCAAAGTTCTTTCAGTTTGGCGACGTAATCCTGCGTGGTTTTGTAATTGAATGCGGCGTCGAAACCCAATTCGCCGGTGAGCCACGCGACTTTGTCATCGGTGCCGGCGATTCCCACGGCGCGGCATCCCTTGATCTTCGCGATTTGGCCGACGAGCGATCCGACTGCTCCCGCGGCGCCGGAGACGACCACTGTCTCGCCGGGTTTCGGCTGGCATATGTCGAGAAAGCCGAAATAGGCGGTCATTCCCGGCATTCCCAGCACGCCGAGCGCGGTGGAAACGGGAGCGAGGCTCGCGTCCAGTTTCTGCAGGCCTTTGCCTTCCGAGACGGCGTATTCCTGCCAGCCCCAGTAGCCGACGACGAAATCTCCCGCGCGAAATTGCGGGTTCGTGGATTGCACAACTTTGCCGACCGTTCCGCCAACCATCAGCTGGCCGATATCAACTGGATCGGCGTAGGTGCGGATGCCGGTCATGCGGCCGCGCATGTACGGATCCACTGAGAGAAAAACCGTGCGCAGCAGGATTTGTCCGTTCGCGAGAGCGGGGATCGGCGCCTCGACGAGACTGAAAGTCGGATTCCTTCGGCATTCCCACGGGGCGCGCGGCTAATGTGAATTGGCGATTGACGGTCGGAAGCGGACTTGCTGTGCTGGCTGTCATAATGGCGGCATTATGCCAGAATTTTGAGGGGCGAGGGATGGGGACGGCCGAATTGGCATTGCGCATCGGGCTTGCTAACGACATACTCCCGGCCAACGTCTCACTTGGCAATAGGCGCCAACTACCAGACTATTTTGGGGGGCTGATGACGAAAAGGCTCGCTTTGCTTGTCGGAATTTTCGCGCTCGCTCTGCTATTCCATTCCTCGCTCGTCCGCGCGCAAGCGCCTCCCGGGCCGATTCCCCAGGCACAAGAGCAACCGTCGTCGCTGGACGCTGCGCCGCAAGGAGCGACGAAAATAGTCACGGCGTACACGCTCCCGCCGGAGCTTTACAAAAAGACAGAACGCCTGAGCAAGATTCGCCTCGGATTCATAATCGTCGGAACGATTTATGGGCTGATCGTCCTGTGGCTGATCCTGCGCTTGAAACTTGCGCCGAAATACCGCGACTGGGGAGAGAGCGCTTCGTCGAATCGCTTCGTGCAGGTGCTGGTGTTTGCGCCGCTGCTGGTCCTCACGAACGACGTCCTGGGATTGCCCGAGGAAATCTACGCGCACGCGGTCTTGCGCAACTACGGACTCTCAGTGCAAGGTTGGGGATCGTGGGCATGGGATCAGGCCAAGGGCGAAATCGTCAGCATCATCCTCGGAATCATTCTGATCGCGATCCTGTACGCCGTGATTCGGAAGAGTCCGCGGCGTTGGTGGTTTTATTTTTGGTTGGTTTCGCTGCCGATCGTGGTGCTACTAACCTTCTTGCAACCTCTGATCGTCAATCCACTGTTCCACAAGTTCGAACCGCTGCAGCAGAAGGATCCGGCGCTCACGGCCGCGCTTGAGCAGATGGTGCAGCGCTCCGGTGAAAATATTCCGCCGGAGCGAATGTTCCTGATGGGCGAAGCGGTGAAGGGCACCGATCTGAACGCGTACGTTACCGGATTCGGAGCATCGAAGCGCATGGTGATCTACGACACCACAGTCGCGAAAATGACCACGCCGCAAATCGTGGCTGTAATGGGCCACGAGACAGGCCATTACGTCCTGAACCACATAACCAAGGGATTGCTGATTTCCTTCGCTGGGCTCTTCATCGCGTTCTACCTCGGATTTCGCTGCCTCGGCTGGCTGCTGGCGTGGCGAGGAACGGCGTGGGGGATTCGCGGAGTGGATGATCTGGCGTCGCTGCCGGTTCTGCTCCTGCTGTTGAGCATCTTCTCATTCATCGCGTCGCCCGTTTCGAACACGGTCAGCCGCTACTTCGAACATCAAGCGGATCAATATTCGATCGAAGTGACGCATGGGCTGACGCCGGACGCGGCACAGGTTGGCGCACAGGCATTTCAAATCCTGGGCGAAACGAACCTCGAGTATCCCGATCCGAGCTGGTTAAACGAGAAGCTAACCTACGACCATCCTCCGACGCGCGACCGGATTCATTTTTTTCTGACGTACGATCCGTGGGCTAGCGGCGGCACCGGCGAGTTCGTGCACTAGAGCGGAGCTTTCAGCGGCTTCGAATGGCGCGTTATTGCCAAGCACGCTCGCCGGGCACAGCATGCTGTGCCCCTACGAAACCGTCTTTGATGGCGCGACGGGATTGCGGATTACGTTCGCGCGTGGAGTGTCATCTGAATGCCGTGGCGGGGGCGCAGCGTGACCAGCGGCTCCGGAACGACGGGATGGCCGGGAACCATGCGGAAGCTGAATTTTTGCGCGATGGTTGCCGTCACGATGGCGGCTTCGAGTAGCGCGAATCCCTGGCCGATGCAGCGACGCGGCCCGTCTCCAAACGGAAAATAGGCGCCGGGTGGCAAGCGGTCCGCGAGACCGTCGAGCCAGCGCTCGGGACGGAACGCTTCGGGATCGTCGTAATAGCGCGGATCGCGATGCATGATCCACTGCGAGAGCACGATGGTTGAGCCGACGCGAAGCTGGTAGCCGCCGATCTCGCAAGGCTCGATCGTTTCGCGCGCCAGAATGTACGCGGGCGGATACAGCCGCAAGACTTCGCTCATCACCGCCTGCAAATAAGGGAGCCGCGGAAAATCCGCCGCTTCCGGCGGCCGCCCGCCAAGCACGCCGTGCAGTTCCTCGTGCAAGCGTGATTCGACTGCGGGATTCTGGCTGAGCGCGTACCAGGTCCAGCCGAGCATCTGCGCCGTGGTTTCGTGGCCGGCGAGAAATAGCGTCATCGTTTCGTCGTGGAGTTGCTGCGGCGTCATGTGGCTGCCGTCTTCGTCCATCGCGCCCATCAGCAGGGCGAGCAGATCGTTGTGTTCGGTGGAATTTCCTTCAGCGCGCCGCTCGGAAATGATGCGGTAAACGAGCGAGTCAATGAATTCAAGCTCACGATTCGCGCGGCGGTTCGCGGGCGTCGGCCATTTTTCGGGAATGCGAAACGGCATGCGCTGCCGGCGGAGCGAGTAGCGCATCAGGAAAGTCATCGCGTGGCCGACTTGGCGCGCTTCTCCCGGCAGAGTGGTTCCAAAAAGCGTCCGGACGGCAATATCAAGCGTGAGCGCCGTCATTTCCTGCGCGATGTTGCGCTCTTCACCGTCGCGCCACTCGCGAATGTGCACCTGCGCGATTTCGAGCATCGTGGCGGCGTAGTCGTTGGTGCGGCTGCGATGAAACGCCGGCTGCGCGAGGCGCCGCTGCCGCCGCCAGAATTCGCCTTCGCTGATCAGCAAGCCCTGACCGAGCATCCGCACGGTGATTCTTCTGGTCAGCTCGCTTTTGTGGAATTTGCCCTGCTGGATGACGAGGACCTGATTGATCAGGTCGGGATGATTCAGCAGGACGCGTTCCTGCATCATCACGTAGAAGCGGACGACGTCGCCGTAGTCGCGAGCCATCTGCCGCATTCCGGCGAGCGGATCGCGGCGAAGGCTGAGCGCCATGCCCATGATGGGCACACCCTTCGGCCCCGGCGGATTTCTGTTTCCGTTTGCGGTCATATTCGCGGCGCGCGTGAGTCCCATTCTACAGCCTCGGCGGCGCTTTGGCGCTGTCGCGGGACTTCGATAAGATGCTTCTTCGCCGTCCCCTGGCGCATCTAAGAAGAGACCCCGATGAATATGCAACGCCCCGATTGGCTCCTGCAGATGGAAGACATCCTCGAAACGCTGAACCAGGGTGTGATGATTCTGGACGACTGCCGCGACATCCTTTTCATCAATTCATGCCTGGAGAATATGTTCGGCTTCCCGGCCTCCGAAGTGGTCGGCCGCAACGGTCTCAGCTTCTACACGGAAGAAGAACGCAAAATCATGGTGGGTCATATCGAGCGCGGCATGGAGGCGGGTCAGAACCGCTTCGAATTCGTCCTTCCCGTGAAAGACGGCAGCAGATTGCCGGTCATCATCAGCTCCCGGATGTTCGAAGACCCCGACGGGCTGGAGTTCGTGGTCGTGACGTTTACCGATATCTCCGAACAGAAACAGTCTGAAGCGGAACTGCGCGAGGCGAATGTAAAGCTCGAGCGGCGCCAGAGCGAAATGGAAGAAGACCTGCTGCTGGCCGCGCGCGTGCAGCAAAGCCTCGCGCCGCAATCGCTCGTATGGGGCGGGATGCGCGTGGACACTTATTTTCATCCGGTCCGCTCGATCGGCGGCGATTTCGGCCTGGTCAGCCCGCTCGACGATCGTCACCTGAATCTGCTGGTATGCGACGTTTCGGGCCACGGCATCGGCTCAGCGCTGGTGGCCAACCGCATCTACAGCGAGACGATGTCGCAATTGCGCGGCGGCGCGCCGCTCAGCGAGATGCTGCGAGAGCTGAACCGCTTCGTGATGCAAAACCTGGGCAGCTCGGCGCTGCTTTTTACGCTGGCTGCTGCGCGGATCGACCTTGGAGGGCGCCGGATGATTTTCGCGGGCGCGGGGCATCCGCCGGCAATGATCGTGACGCCGGGCGAGGAGCCGCGGCTGCTGGAATCGCGCAGCATGGTGCTCGGCGGCCTGTCCGATGCGGTTGCGACGGAGGCGGCGATCGAGGTGGACCTGAACCCGGGCGACCGCGTGGTGCTTTACACCGACGGAATCAGCGAGGTCTTCGATTCCAGCGGCGAGATGCTGGGCACCGAAGGCGTGCAAAAAATCGTGCGCGAAACGGCGCTGCTGCCATTCGGCGATATGCAGCAGGCGATGCTGAATCGGGTCGCGGCATGGCGCGATGGCGCGCCCACCGACGATATGTCACTCGTCCTGGTCGAAGTCGTCTGAGCACCGACTAAACGGGCGCGCGAAAGAACCGCGGGAGATCGCGCTGACGCGGCGAATCGTGTACACTTCTGCCGTTTTGAATCCCTCATGGACCCTGTAACTCACGGAATCGCGGGCGCGCTCCTCGGCAAGGCGTTTTTCTCGAAGCGCCAGGAACGAGTCGCCATATTTGCCGCGACGCTCGGCGCGGTTTTCCCCGACGTGGACATTTTTGCGGAGGCGATCTCGCGGGATCCCCTCAGCATCGTGAAATACCATCGCGCGATTACGCACTCGTTCGTCGGCCTGCCTTTTTTTGCAATTCTTCTCGCGCTTCTGACGCGCGCGTTGCTTCCGTGGGTCAAGCGGAGGTGGCCGCGCTTTCAAGATCTGGAATCGCCCCCGCTCGCAATGCTGACGCTGATCTACGCCGTGGGCATCGCAAGCCATATCCTGCTGGACGCCATGACGTCGTTCGGCACGCGCATTTGGTATCCGATTTCGACCAAGCGCGTCGCGTGGGACCTGCTGTTCATCATCGATTTCAGTTTCACAGCGATTATTTTGGTGCCGCAAGTAATCGCGTGGATTTGTCGCGACCCCGAAAAAAGCCACGCGCGGGCCGTGCGGATGTGGGTGCTCTTTACCGTAGGCGACGCGCTGGCATGGTTGCTGACGCGCGCGGCCGGGTATCCCTTCCACTTGTGGGTTTCGCTCCTCGCGAGCCTACTGCTCGCCGCGCTTTTTTTCGGGCCGGTAAAGGGCGGTTGGGGGTTCCAAGTGACGCGCGCGCAATGGTGCCAGGCCGGATCGTTCGCGGCGCTCGTGTATCTATGCGCCTGCTCCATTGCGCATCACGAGGCGATTCTGCGCGCCAAGGCGTTCGCGGATCAGAACCACATCGAGATCGCACGGATTGGCGCGCTGCCGATTCCGCCGTCCTGGCTCGATTGGGGCGACGCGATTCGGTCGCCCGAAGGCATTTTCGAATCGCAGTTCGATTTGCGCACGGTGGGGCCGGCTGTTTTCAACTTCATTCCCGATTCCCCACCCAACGAATTTATTGCACGCGCCTTCCAGCTCTCCAATGTGCGGCTCTACTGGAATTTCGCGCGCTTCCCGTCTATCAGCAGCTTTGTCGAGGGCGGTCATCCTGTGGTCGAGCTCGGCGAAAATCGTTTTCAGAATGGCCAGCGGCGCGGCCCCCAGCCGTTCACCTATCGCGTGGTATTCGATAACGCGGGCAACGTGATCGAGCAAGGATGGCTCACGAACGGCATGATGCAGAGCCGCATGAGGCGGATGGTTCCTCAACAGCCCGCGACCGCTCCACCACCGAAAAAAACTCCGTGAAGGTCCTGATCTTCAGCGATATCCATGGCGATCTTCGCGCGCTCGCGCGGATCGTCGCGCAGCCCGCGGATGTATACATCGCCGCTGGAGATCTGGCCACGTTCGGCCGAGGCCTCGAGCCCTGTGGAAAAGCGCTGGCGCCGCTCGGCGAGCGGCTCTGGGTGTTGCCGGGAAATCACGAGACGCACGACGACATTCGCGAATTCTGCCGTCGCTTCGGGTTCGTGGATTTTCATCGCCGCGTGCTGCAGACGAATTCCACGCCGTGGGCGGGACTCGGCTACAGCAACATCACTCCATTCAAAACGCCCGGCGAATATTCCGAGGAAGAAATCGCGGAGGCGCTGGCAGCGTTTGACGGAATCGCCGGTCTCAACCTGGTGGTTCATTTCCCGCCGCACGGCACGCGTCTCGACGAATACGCTCCCGGCCAGCATGCTGGAAGCCCGGCGCTACGAGCTTGGATCGAGCGCGAGCAGCCCCCGTATCTTTTCTGCGGCCACATCCATGAGACTGCGGGGCTCTCCGACCGGGTCGGCATCACGCAGTGCATCAACGTTGGCAAAGAGGGCTTCGCGATCGAAGTGTAGCGACGCGCGAGAAGCATTCATTTCACGGGTTGACGGCGTCCACCTGGACCGTAGCTATCTTTTATTCGGAGGAGCGGCGGGATAAACCACGAGCTGGCGGCGGTCGCCTGAGCCTTCGCTCTCCGTGCGCACGCCGGCAGCGCCGTTGAGTTCGAGGTGAACGATGCGGCGCTCGCGCGATGACATGGGATTGAATTGGAATGGCTGGCCGGTTTCGCGCACACGCTGCGCGGCAACACGCGCCGAGAGTTTCAATTCCGCGAGCCGCGTGGCGCGATACTCGCCGCAATCGAATCGCACGCGATCGTGCAGCCGCGGGTCGAGCCGCAGCCAGCGATGCGCGATGTGCTCGAGTGAGAGCAGCAGCTCCGCGCTGTTTTCGAGCAGTAATTCCTGGTCATTTCCCGCAAAGGTTACGGTCACTTCGGCTTCATCGCCGACCGGTGCAGTCACTTCGAATTCCAAGGCGAGGCCCATTTCGCGCACCGCGAGATCGAGAAAACGCTTCAGCTCCGCAACCGCGCGCTCCCGGTCGAGCGGCGGCGGTGGAGCGGTATGTTCGCGCCGCGGAAAATTCCGGCCGGGCTGGCGGTTCGCGTGGGGTGTTCGATCGCCGTTCATTGCAATTTCTTCTTTTTATTCTTGAATGGGCTGTTCGTGGGCAGCGGCCGAGTGCGATTCAGATAATATTGCTGCCCCACGCCCACGATGTTGCTGGTGAACATATAGAGATTCAATCCGCTTGCATAGGTGAAAAAAATCGCGGCGAACATCAGCGGCATCAGCCGCATCATTTTCTGCTGCGACGGATCGACCGCCGCTGATTGCGGAGTCATCCTGGTCGACAAATACATGGTGATGGCCATGGCGATCGGCAAGATGTAATAAGGGTCCTTCACCGAAAGATCCTGTACCCAGAAGATCCATGGAGCGTGGCGCAGCTCGATCGCGCCGGTGAGCACGCGCCATAGAGCCCACCAGATGGGCATTTGTATCAGCATCGGCACGCAGCCACCGAGTTGCGCCATGGGATTGATGCCGTGGCGCTGGTAAAGCTCCGCCATTTCTTCCTGCTGGCCCTTCTTGCGCGGATCAGTCATCGAGTATTTCTTGTACTTGTCCGTGATCGCGCGCATTTCCGGCGCGAGTTTCTGCATGTCCTGCATGGATCGCCAGCTCTTCATCTTCAGTGGAAATACGGCGAAATTGATTACCAGCGTGAGCGCGACGATGGCCCAACCCCAGTTGGGAATGTAGCGATGGAGCCACTGCAGCGCGAAAAGCAGCGGCTTCGCGATCACTCCGGTCCATCCGAAATTCACCAGCTGTTCCAGCGACGGCTGTACTTTGCTGAGCAGCGCCAGATCTTTCGGGCCGACGAAAATTCGCGCCTTCACGGGGCCAGGAGCGGTCGCCCCGACGGCGATTTCCGCTTCGGGCGAACTTGCCGGCTGATTGTCCGCAGTGAAGTGATGCCACTGCGTCCAATGCCAGAGTCCGAGGTCTGTGCCATCGGGAATAAACGCCGCAGTAAAAAATTGGTCCATGATTCCGGCGAACTGTACCGAGCCGGGTTGCTGGAACGGCTGGACCTGATTTCCGGAAACGCCGAGCTTCTTGTACTGCAGCAGGTTCAAGCTGTCCGCCTCTTTGTAGAAAACATTCACGAGCTGCGAGGCTTTGTAGACGGCCTTGTCGCCGAAACCGCCGCGCCAGGCTATGGCGGGCGCAAGCGGCCTGCCATCGAGCGAGGCCGACACCTCGACGGACGTCTGATAGTCCTGCGTAAATTTCAGTTTCTTGGTGACGTCGAGGTGTCCGTCGCTCCAGTGGAAGGTGATTTCGGCTGGCGCAGTGAGATTTCCGGAATCGGGAGTGACTTCGTATAGCGCGGAATTCGCCTGCGCTTCAAGCTGCGGATCGGGAAGCATCAGCGAGAGCGGCCACCCAAGTTCCTGCGCGACATCGGGGTTGACCAGATCGAGTGGGCGCGGCGGGTTCTGATCGTCGAAATACTTTTTCAGCTGCCAGCTTCGCACCACCGCGCCGTGGTTCGAAAGCTCGACGCGATAGAGATTGCTTTCAACAATGATGTTTGTTTCCTCGGTGGCCTGCGCAAGGGGAATCCTCGGGGCCGTAGCGGGCGCTGCGGCCATTTTCATAGCACCCTGCATGGCGGTTGGTTGAGACAATCCTGCCGCGGGAGCTTGTCCGGGTGTGACCTGCCCTGCAACTTGGCCGGACTTTTGCGGCGGGGGAGCGGGCGGCTGGAAGTAATGCATCCAGAGAAACGTGACCGCAACAACGATGACTACGAAAATGATTCCGCGGGTCTGGTCGGACATCTCATTCACTGCGGTTCACCCTGAGAGCGCGACAAGCGATCGAAGGGCTCACCCTGGTTTCGCGGCAGATGTTCGAAGTGTTCGGATGGGAGTTCGTCCGGCACCGGATCGAATCCGCCCTTGGTGAAGGGATTGCAGCGCAGCAGCCGCCGGAGCGCGAGCGACAATCCCCGCGCGGCGCCATGGCGAGCGATGGCTTCCACAGCGTAGTTCGAGCATGACGGATGGAATCTGCAAGCGCCTCCGAAGAATGGCGAGAGGAACGTGATGTAGAACCGGACGAGCAAAAGCAGCGTCCAGGCGGCGGCCGATTTCGCTCGCGCCGTCAATTGGCCCGCTTTGACGCCCGGGTTCAAGGCGTGGGCGCGCGAGGAAGCAGCTGCAGCAATTCCCTGGTGAGCGCCGAAAAATCCGCCGTGGCCGCCGAGCTGCGCGGGTGAATCACGATGTCCCATCCCGGGGCAATCTCCTGTCGGTGCAACCTCAGAATTTCGCGCAACCGTCTCCGGATGCGGTTGCGCTGGACCGCGGCGCCCAGCGCTTTCTTGATGCTCCAGCCAAATCGGCTGAGATCGAGGCCATTGGGGCGAACGAAAATGGTGAATTCGCGGCTCGACCGGCGCCGGCCCTCGCGATAGACGGCGTCGTATTCAGCGCGGCGCACCACACGGCATTCGCGCGGCAGGCCGAGTGACGGCGCATCAGACTCGCGTGAGACTGTGGCGCCCTTTTTTGCGGCGTTGCGCAAGGACTTTCCGTCCACCCTGGCTCTTCATCCGCTTGCGGAAGCCGTGTTTTTTGTGACGGCGGCGCACATGGGGCTGAAACGTACGTTTCGGCAACGATCGTTCTCCTCTATTTTCGCGGGCTGGCTTGTTCTAGCGGCGGAGTCGGCGCATCGGATGCCCCTCGCGGACCCAAGCGAATTACGTAGTGTATTCGACCGGCGCAGCACGGTCAAGGAAACCACACCGACAGAAAATCCTCTGCGCGAGGACTAACGCCACGATATGCGCGCGGCTCTGGCAATCAAGAGTGGCGGGCAAACGCCGAGAGTGACATTTTAGTACTAGCATTTCTTAGTACTCGAAAAGTCACCACAACGCGATGAAGTGCCCTCCTGACCGAGTCGGAGTCACACGGTGATTTGGGAACGACTTTTCACGTTTCCGGAAGCGGGAATCCCGTCATTTTTGGTTCATCTCTAAATGAGAAAAATAAGCCGCGCAATATGTATGAGTTGCAAATCGCGAATCTGGGCCGTAACGTGCGTTAGATGCGGTAGTCGAACCCGTCCGATTCTACACGGACATTCGGTGGAGGCATTTAATGCGTTTGAGATTGTTTTCCTTTTGCGCTTTTCTAGTTTGTTTCGCGGTAGCATGCGGTTCGGCCAAGGCCGATAGTGTCGCCGTTCAAAATGGATCATTCGAGATGGCGAACTCCTTGAATATCCCTTGCGGTAGCGGATGCGCCTACAACAATGCCAGCTCGATTCCCGATTGGGTGTCTACCGGAGTAACAGGCTCGTGGCAGCCCGGCACTTTCTTTAATGCGCCGCTGCCGAACGGCAATACCATTGCCTTCGTTGATGACGGTAGCCTGTTCCAAGATCTGGGCATTGCGCTGGCCCCCAATACGGATTACACCTTGACGGTGGATCTCGGCGACCGTGCCGATCTATTAAGCGGCGATTACACGATCGCGTTAGAAGTAGGCGGCACCGTGATGTGTTCGTTCAGCGGCTCTAGTGCAACGATTCACCCAGGGACGTTTGCGCCAGAAACATGCAGTTTCGGAACAGGCGCAACTGTTCCGTTGGGGGATCTGTCAATTCTGCTGAGCGACAGTGTTGGGCAGGCCGACTTCGACAACGTCAGTGTGACCACTCCGGAACCGAACTCGACCGCTCTGCTCGGCTTTGGATTAACGTTCGTGGCTCTGCTCGGCGTGTTTTACAAGCGCAAGCAAAGTTGGCAGAGCATCTCGTAGCAAGTCTTCCAAGGCACTCTACAACTCATTTCCCAAGGGAGCAGACCAGTCCTGCTCCCTTGTTTTTTGTTCGGATCTAGCTTTTTTTCCTCGAACTGAAGTCCAAGCGAGCGCGTAAATTTATCTACTCAATCCATCGCGCGCTTTACGACGCCAGCCGCACATCGAAGTTAATTTTGACTTCGTCTTTGGCTTTGACGCCGGCTACTCCCGGAGGTTTGATCCCGAAGTCGGTCAGCTTTATGGTGGTCGCCCCCGTGTAATGGCCATCCTTTAGTGTCACTTGCACCGTGACAGGCCGCGTCTGCGCGCGCAGTGTCAGATTTCCTCGAAGCGTCCACTGCCCCTGGCCGGCATTCTCTGTACCTGTAGACTTGAACACGATCTCCCGCTGATGCTCGCTATCGAGCACGTCCGGCCCCAGCATCGTTTCCTGCACTTCGGCGCGATCTTTGTCGGACGCCTCCTTGTCGATTACGCGCAGTTCCCGCGCATTCACACGTATTTCGACCGCGGGATGCGAGCCGGTATCCGCCGTGCCGCTGTGGATCGGCGCGCTTATTTCGTGCTCGTGTCCCAGCCCGGAAAATACGCCGGTCTTGCCGACGTGAATCGTTAGACTGGATTTCTGCGTGTCTATATTTCGCTGTTGGGCGCTCACGCCCGTCACGAACATCAAGCTCGCTGCCACCAGGAACACAGTTCGCCTCATCGCTCACCTCAAATAGAATTTACATCAATACCCAACCTGCCCGCCTCAGAGAGAAATGTCTGTTCACTTGAGTACACCGCGAGTGCGGGCAATCCTCCGGTTGGCGCGTGAACCAGCCTGCTGGCCCGTCCGCGATGACTGTCGGCGGCGGAGTTGTTGAATAATCAAATAGAAGGTGAATGGTTCAACATCGGGCTCGCGAATCCAAGGTCGTTCATAGACGCCGCCGAAGAATTGAAAAGGGATACTGCGCGCGGGCCGGGCTGTTTACATTGGCACTGCCATTGCATATAAGCATAGTCACGGCCCGAGAGGGCCATCTCACACAGAAGGAGAAACCACATGGCAGCCAAGAAATCCACGAAGCATTTGAAGAAGGCAAAGAAGCTCGAAGCGACCAAACCGTTGCGCCGCCAGCAGTAGTTCCACTCTTCTCGGCTGGCGGAGCCTGCGCTGGCGGGTAGCAGCTGTCCCAGGTTCCAGGGCCGCGCCTTCCTCGGCGGCCCCTCCTTTTTGTCGCGGACTTTCAACGGAGGGGCCCTGAGTGGCAACCTCCGACATTGTTCCCACATCCGATTCCATTTAACTGAACCGCAAACGCTCGCCAAAACTGGGAGATACGATGAAAAAGGTAATTGTTCTGGCGGCAGCTTTCGTGGGGCTCTCGATGACCACGTTTTGGATGGCTCGTGCGCAAAACTCTGAGAACCAAACCACCACGCCCCAAATCATCGAAGTGTCGGCGAAGAAGTATGAATTTACTCCGAGTGAAATTCGCGTCAAGAAAGGCGCGAAGGTTGAGTTGAAAGTGCATTCCGAGGACGAGACACATGGAGTGAAGCTGGATGTCTATCCTGAAGGGGCCAAGGACAAAAGCAAGCCCGGCTTGTTATTCGACCAGCCTAAAGAAAACGGTAAAGTCACAAAAGGAGTGGACCAGGTAGTGGACTTCGTCGCTCAGGAGCCAGGCACGTATGATTTCAAGTGCGCAAAGGTCTGCGGACTAGGGCACGACCGCATGAAGGGTAAATTGATCGTTGATGAGTAGCACGTTCCGCACGCGAATGGCACTCTTGCCGTCGAACCCACGATGGATCCCGCGGACGTTGCGCGCACCGTGGTGTATATGGCGCCCCTCCCTCACGACGCGAATGTCCGATTCGTGACCGTCATGGCGACCAAGACGCCATTCATTGGTCGCCATGACGGTCCGACCAAGTCTTGCCCTAGCTCCTAACTAGATACTTTTGCGGTGACGGCCAGTTTTTCGCGAAAATGTTCTCGGGAGGCGAAGTAGCATTGGGATTTCAGCTCTACACACGGGAAATCGACCGGATCGTGGTGATAGGGGCAGTCGGAAGGCTCACGCTGACCGACGGGCATACCAAACTCCGTGACTTGATTCACGTCTCGACCGGCCAAGGCGCGAAGAAATTCATAATCAACCTCGCCCGCACGGAATTTATCGACAGTTATGGAATCGGTGAGTTGGTGCGCTGCTATTCCGTTGTCCGACAAGCCGGAGGAGAGATGAAGTTGGCCTGCGTGAATCAGAAAGTATTGGACGTGCTTCAGATCTCCCGGATGAACTGGGTTTTCGAAATCCACCCGGATGAGGACGGTGCCCTGCGGGCATTCGGGAAACACAAATAAAAACAGGCGGCGTTTTGCCGCGGCTAAGGCGCGGTAGAGCGGAACGCCAGCAGGAATAATACGCCGAAGAAAAGATCGATGCAGCCGAGCCCCAGATCGCTGACGCTAAGGCGCCGCTGAGTGTAGAGCACGATGGCTGGAATTCCGAAGGCCAGCTTTTCAAGCACCGAGGGAATCATCATCAGCCGGAAGCGCACTGGATCCTTCGCGATCACGAAGAATGCGAATTGCCACGCCAGCGCGACTCCCACAAAGCCATAGAAAAACAACGGATGCGTGATCAGCCGGCGGATCTTGCCGGCCAATCATGTCCAGAATGAAATAGAGAGGCGCAAGCGTTACTACGCCCCAAATTCCAGCGCCCCAAAATACGATTTTTGCGAATCTCATTTGGACCTGTCAAATCCGCCCGGATCAGAACCCCGTCGCGCCGAATGCCTGCTTCACGTGCGGTCTAAAGAGATAAATCAAAATTCCTGAATCAACTGCAGCGTAGATCATGCCCGCCACAAGAAGACTAAAACCAAGGAAGAGGTCCGGGTGTCGGAATGGTTTGACCAGCGCGATCGCGTAACCCATAAGGCTGAGACCCACCAGCAGAATTGCTAGGACACGGCCCCATTTCCGCAGCTTCCACAGACCGACACCGGTCATGAAGCACAGCGCACTCGGAGCCAGCGGGAGCGCCACGATGTAAGTGATGATCAACTTGTCCTCGATGCCGGTTGACATTGCGCTCGCGCGGGAGGGCATGACGGCCGCGACGAGGTAAAGTAGAGACAACGTCAGCCATAGTCCTGCCGCAACGAACGCGAGCACTGCCAGAATCGTCACTCCAGTGGGACGTTGCACGCGATCTCCTGCGGGCAATTGGTGTTTACACGTAGGGCTAAACAATCCAGGTTAGAACCCTGTCGCGCCGAATGCCAGCTTCACATGCGGCTTCAGGAGATACAGCAAGACCCACACGTCAATCGCCACCACGATGGCCTGCCACACGACAATCACCAAATGGAAATGGACGAGAGCATTCAGCACCCCCAATCCATTGAAAAGTATTCCCAGACCGCACAGAACGATGGTCAGGACGCGCGCCCAATTTTGCAGTTTGAGGAATCCCAGCGCGACAAAAAAATAGAGAGCGGCGATGCACAGGAAGACTACGGCTACGATGGCGCCGCCCACCCCTCCGATCATTGCCATTCCTGGACGCGTGGCCATGTTCGCTAGAATGGCCCCCCCGAGGAACATGCCGAGCGCCGCCAGCACGAGCAGCCCCGCTCCAATGAAGCCAAGTATCGCCAAAATCGTCACGCCAGTGGGACGTTCCATGTAACCTCCGTCGCAGGATAAGTCTTTTCGATTGAGTCTTCATCGGACCGCAGCCCGTCGCGGGAGTCCGATTTCGCGCGACGGTACGCCAAGCCCCGGTGCGAGGTCAAGAAGAAAGAAAACTCAACTCGGGACGTGAGTTCGATGTAAACTCCGCGAAGTCGAAGTACAAGGATTGACCCGGTTCGGTGGGTTCCGGGCTGCCTTGGGGAGTTCCGAATGAGTACGCGAACGGCGAGGCGTCTGCGAATTTCCGCCGTCATTTTGTTCGGACTTCTACTCGCTTGTGCGGGCGATGCGCGCTTCGCTCTTGTGCGGGCTCAGTCTTCCCAACCTCAATCGTCCCAAGCCCAGCCTTCGCAAGATGCCGCGCCGCAGCAGCCTTCAACCACGGCCGCTCCAGCCTCTGTTGCACCTGCTCCCGTAAGCGCAGACGCCGCCGAAATGACCACGCAAGAAGCGTCCGTCCCGTTGCGCGTGCTGGTGAATCTGGTTCCCGTTCGCGTGATCGTGCGTGATGCCAAGGGCAACGCCGTGGCTACCCTGCACAAGGAAGATTTTCAGGTGTTTCAGGACGGCAAACCCCAGATCATCTCGAATTTTTCGCTTGAGACCCCGGCGGCCGCCGTTAATGCCATCGTTCCGGCGAACGTCGCGCCCACAGCCCAGACAGGGGAGGCACCTGCTCCGGCTTTCTTGCCCCCTTCTCGTTTCGTCGCTCTCCTGTTTGATGACGCTCTCCTCAACCAGCAGGATCTGATGCAGGCGCGAAATGCCACGGACAAGTATCTCGACTCCTCGGTCAAACCCACGGATCGCGTCGCGGTATTTACGGTTTCCGGCCGCAACCAATTGGACTTCACCGACGACCGTGACAAATTGCACAAGACACTGCGCAATCTGCAAATCGATACCGTGACGGCGGGACTTTCGTCCCCGTCCGATTGCCCGCAGATGGAGCCGTACGAAGCCGATTTGATCCAGAACCATCATGACCAGTTTGCCACCGACATCGCCACTCAGGACGCCCTGGCCTGCTCGGTTTCTCCTACGCCCACGCAAAACGGCGGCCCGTCCGCGGGTGACATCCTGAAAGCGCAGTCGCTCGCGGAAGGGGCGGCTGCGCGTGTCGAACAAGAGACGTCCACGCAAACGGAAAACACGCTGCGCCGCGTGCGAGAGGTTCTTGAAAGGCTGTCAGCTCTGCCGGGGCAGCGCAACCTCGTATTGATCTCTCCGGGTTTCCTCTACACGACTCACGAGACCGAGTACTCGGATTTGATTGATCGCGCCATCCGCCAGAGCATCTTCATCAACACACTCGATGCGCGGGGGCTCTACGTCCCGGATATCGGCACGGATATCAGCCAGCCGACGGTTGACCCGAATCCCGTCAACGCTGGAATTCGTTCTGAGTGGAAACTTACAGCTCAGAGCCGTCAATCGGAGTCGCTGGCCGCTTTCGCGGAAGATAGCGGTGGGTTCGCGTTTCACGACAACAACGATTTAGCCGCGGGATTGCGCGAAGTCGCCGGCGCGCCCGAGGCATATTATTTTCTGGCGTTCGCTCCGCAGAATCTCAAATACGACGGCCACTTCCACACGCTGAAGGTTACGCTGCTGCCCAAAAATAAATTCACGATTCAGGCGCGGCGTGGATACTACGCGCCGCTGCACGGGGAAACTCCGGCGGAAGTGGCGAAGCGTGATATTGACGACGCGCTTTTCTCGCAGGAGGAGCAGCACGGTGTCTCGGTCGGTCTGCAAACGCAGTATTACAAGACCGGAGCGACGGATGCGAAGCTTTCCGTGCTCGCCCACGTGGATCTGGCGCACGTGCGGTTTACGAAGGCGGACGGCCGGAATCAGGACGACCTCACCGTTGTAGCCGCGATCTTCGACCGCAATGGCAACTTCGTCACTGGGACACAAAGGGTGCTGTCCATGAAGCTGCGCGACGAGACGTATCAGCGGTTGAGCCATTCCGGCGTGACGGTCAGAACGAGTTTTGATTTGAAGCCGGGAGACTACGTCGTGCGCTTGGTGGTGAGAGATTCCAACGCCGCGGCTCTTTCAGCCGAAAATGGCGTCGTTGAAATTCCGTACTAAGAGTTTCGGCAAAAAAGGAAGGTGTATCATGAGGCTCCGGGACATCAAGCCACTTTTGGCCGCCGCGCTTCTCATTCTGGCCGCAGGATGGTCCGCTCGACATGAGATCGTCGCGCCAGCGATTGTTCGCGCGCAGCAATCCTCTCCTCCACCCGCTCCGGCCGCGGCCGCGCAGGAAACAGCCAACGCGCCCGGTCCCGCTTCATCGGTGCTGCACGCCGAATCGCGCGTCGTGCGCGTGGACGTGATCGTCACGGACAAGAAGGGCAACTATATCCACGACCTGACGGCGAAGGATTTTCACGTGTTCGACAACAATCAGGAGCAGTCGATTATCAACTTCTCCTATGGTTCCACATCGGGTGCGACGGGCGCACCCGAGCGCCGCTACATGGTTCTCTTCTTTGACGATTCCACCATGCAGATGGCGGATCAGGCCCGTGCCCGCGATGCCGCCAAAAAATTCATTGACGCCAATGCTGGACCGGATCGCGTGATGGCTGTCGTGGATTTCACCGGGGCTCTCCGCGTCGTTCAAAATTTCACTGCCGATGCGACTCGCCTCAAACAGGCTGCCGCTTCCATGAAATCCTCGGCCGTTTCGCCAAACGCTGCGGACCCTTCGCTCACCAATGCGGCAGCTCTCGGAAATTACGGCGGCGTAGCCTTGCCGAATGCCGAAGCCGATTTCGGGGTCCACACGCTTTTGCTCGGGGTCAGGAGCCTGGCCAAGAATCTGACGAACGTGCCGGGCCGAAAGAGCGTTGTCCTTTTCACGGCCGGATTCCCGCTCTCGTCGGAAGCCCAAGCCGAGCTGACGGCAACCATTTCCGCGTGCAATCAGGCGAACGTGGCCATTTACCCGCTGGACGTCCGCGGGCTGGAGACGGGGATGTCTGGTCCCGGCGCCCAGCTTCGCCGCGACGAGTGGCCCACCGCCCGATCGGTTGCCTTTTCGCGCGGGGTCGTTGGCAATTCCGCGGGCGCCCAACCGCATTTGGTTCTGGCATCGTACCCGATGCCCGCAGCCGTTGAGTCGGCCGAACCCGCGCAGAAAGGGGGAGGTGGTGGCGGAGGCGGCAAGGGCGGCGGTGGCGGCGGAACTGGCGGTGGTGGTGGCACTCCTCCGGGCGGAGGGGGTGGTGGCAAGGGCGGTTCGCCGGGTGGTGGAAGCGGTGGCGCACCCGGCGGTGGGGGAGGGGGTGCTGCCGGCGGCCCGATGACTCTACCCCCCATTTATGGCTTGCAGCCCACAATGAACCCGGGATTAGTCATGCCGATCATGTCGAATACTGGCGCCATGGACCAGTCTGTACTCGAGGCGCTGGCCCAAGGCACAGGCGGCTTTGCGATCTTGAACAGCAACGATTTCCTGGGCGGTCTCACAAGGATCGCGCACGAACAGGATGAATACTACTTTCTCGGCTATGCGCCACCCGATGCGCCCGAAGGCGCCTGCCATGCTCTGCGCGTAAAGACGGATCGCGGCGGACTCCAGGTTCGCGCCCGCAGCGGATATTGCGAGGCCAAGTCGAAAGACATGTTGGCAGGCAAACCCGCCGGAAAAGATCTGGAAGCTCGAGCTGCTGCCGCCGAAAAAGGCACCATCAGCGGCACGCTCGAAGCGCCCTTCTTCTATACCTCGCCGAACGAGGCGCGCGTAAACCTGGCCATGGAATTCCCCGCCGCATCCGTGGATTTTTCCAAGGACAAGGGCAAGTATCATGCGGACATGAATGTTCTCGGCATCGCTTATCGTCCCGATGGCACGGTGGCCGCGCGGTTCAGCGACCAGGTGACGCTCGATCTCGAGAAGGACGAGTGGAAAAAATTTACGCAGAGGCCCACCAGGTATTCGAACCAGTTTCAGATTGCTCCGGGAACGTATCGCCTGGATGTTGTCCTTTCGGCTGGAGGCCAGAGCTTCGGAAAGTTCGAAACTCCGCTCGTGATCGACCCCTACGACGGCAAGACATTCAGCGTGAGCGGTATCGCCCTCAGCAATGAAGTCGGTCAGGTGCAGGGTCTGGGCGGCGCCATGGAGGCGGACCTGCTCTCTGATCGCACACCCCTGATCGTCAAGGACATGGAGATCACACCGTCGCCGAGCAACCACTTCAAGAAATCCGACCACGTGGCTTTGTACGCGCAAGTGTACGATCCGCATCTGACCGATCCCGATCCGCCGGTGGTTCGAATCGCTTTCAACGTCGTGAACGTCAAGACCGGTGAGATTGTAAGCGGAGCACACAACGTGGATGTTTCGACTTACATGCAGAAGGGAAATCCGGTCGTGCCGCTGGGGATTAGAGTTCCGATGGAAGAATTGTCCCCTGGATCATATCGCCTGGATTTCCAGGCTTCGGACGCAAGAGGCGCTCTCTCTGCCGTGCGCTCCGTGAAATTCGACGCGGAGTAACCGCCGTATCCATTTCGAAGCTCGGCCCGCGCTAGGCTTCCTGGCGCGGGACCGTTCGAGCGTGTGCGCAAAATCCGTTCCGGGAGGAAGTCCTGTGAAGAGCTCCGTGAAAAATAAAGTTGTGCTCGTGTCGCTCTGTCTCGCACTGTTCTCCGTTTCGGTTCCCTCTTCGCTGCGAAGCGAAACGAAAGAGCTGAAAACCGGGGCGTTCCAGGTGCAACAGGAACTAATTCTTCCGGCGAGCCCCGAGGACGTCTACGACGCCGCGACCGGCGACATTAGCGGCTGGTGGGATCATTCTTTCTCCGATCATCCGAAGAAACTCTTCATCGAAGCGAAGCCCGGCGGCGGCTTCTACGAAATATTCGACGATGCGGGTAATGGCGTGCTCCACGCGACCGTGATTTATGCCGACCGCGGAAAAAGAATTCGTTTCACCGGGCCGTTGGGCTTTTCCGGCCAAGCGGTCACATTCGTCACCACCTACGATTTTCTTCCGGACCCCGCTGGCACAAAACTGCGGCTCACGTGCAACGTTTCAGGTCAGATCGCGGATGGCCAGGACAAGATCGTTGACGCGGTCTGGCACCATTTTCTCTTCGAGCGCCTCAAACCCTACATTGAATCCGGCGCCTACAAGACGAAAACGAAACACTAAACAGCCTTTCTCCTGCGCGACTTCTCCGGCCTTTGGTACGATGAGTGTCCGGAGGAAAGATCGTTGGGGAAATCGCGCACGTTATCCCGCTCGTCCAGGACGAAGACCGCCAGATCTCGATCCGCAAAGAAGACCGCCGGCGCGGACCGACGGCTGAAGATCGGCCTGATCGGGTTCGGCACCGTGGGCCGCTCGGTGGCGAAGATTCTCTCCCAGGACTCCGGCAGCCCGCTGCTGCTCACTCACATCTTCAATCGCGGCATCAAAAAGAAAAAAATCGGCTCGCTGCCTGCGAACATCCGTTGGACCGAAAATGTAGACGACGTGCTTTCGTCCGATGTGGATGTCGTCGTCGAACTAATCGGCGGCCTTGAGCCGGCCGGTGAATGGATCCGCAAGGCGCTGCGCGCGGGCAAGTCCGTGGTTACCGCGAACAAGCTGCTGATTTCCGAATCCGGCCCCGAGCTGCTCGACCTCGCGCGAAAAATGGGCAAGCGTCTCGAATTTGGCGCGTCGGTTGCGGGAGGAATTCCGGCGATCATCGGCATTCAGGAAGGCCTCGCGGGCGACCGCCTCTACAAAATCGCGGGAATTCTGAACGGCACCTGCAATTTCATCCTGACGAAGATGGAAAAGGATGGCGCGAGTTTTGACACGTCCCTCAAGGAAGCGCAGTCGCTCGGCTATGCCGAAGCCAATCCCAGCGCCGATGTGGACGGCATGGACGCGCGCGCGAAGCTTCTGATCCTCACGCAGGCCGGCCTGCGCCTGCGCGTGGGCAGTAAACAGATTCCGTGCCGCTCCATCAGCTCGGTCGCAGCCGTGGATTTCATGTACGCCGCAGGTCTCGACTGCACGATTCGTCAGATTTCTGTGGCGCAGAAGGAAACGAAGAAAGGCGTGCGGCTCGCCGCCGCCGTTCAACCGGCGCTGATTCCGGCGGCCTCGCTTATGGCGCACGCGCAGGGTAGCCAGAATATCGTGACGGCCACGGGTGAATTCGGCGGCAAAATGATTTTTTCCGGCTACGGAGCTGGAGGCGACCCCACGGCCGTCGCCGTGATTTCCGATCTCTATGCAATCGTCCGCAGCTCCGGCGCACCGGCGGAAGCGCTTCCCGGCGCCGCGGAAGTTCCGGATTCGGTGAGCGGCGATTTCACGGTGCCCCACTATCTTCGCTTCGTTGTGCGAGACCGTCCCGGCATCGTCGCATCCATCGCGGCAATTCTTTCGAAATATGAAATCAGCCTCGACGCGCTGCTGCAAAAGCCGGCGTTTCCGCACTCCGCGCTGCCGTTTGTGATGACCCTCGAGGCATGCGATAGCGCCGTGCTGAATCGGGCGCTCGCGGAAATCGCCCGCCTGGATTTTCACGTCGAGCCCCCACTCTGCCTCCCCATTTTCTTGGATTGATTGGGCCGAGGGAACCGAGTATCAGCGATCCTGGAAGAACAAGAGCAGCGTTTGCAGCGCGCGGTCATCTGCCTCGCGCACGATTTCGTAGGCCGCGATAATCGCCGGCATCGCCTTCCGCAGTTCTTCGCGGCACACCTGAAGCAATTGAACGAGGATCATCTGCAAAATATTACGGACTGGCGGAGACGGAGACAATAGACCGAAACGAGAGAGTTGTCGTGTCAGTCTCCCGGCGGCCGACAAGTGCGAAGCGGGTGACCTAAGCTCCAAACCGCCAGGCGTCGTTTCGGCTATCATGGATTGACCACTTCCCATGACCTCGCCGGACATCAACGCGAAAGCCTTCCACGATTTCGAGCTCGACGGATGGCAACACGCCTCCGACGACTACCACCGATATTTCGGCAGCCTGACCATGCAGACGATCGGTCCGCTGCTCGATGCCGTTGCCGCTGCGAACGGCCCGAGCTTGCTGGATATCGCCAGCGGCCCCGGATACGTGGCGTCGGAAGCGAAGCGGCGCGGATGGTCGCCCGTGGGTATCGATTTTTCCAAAGCGATGGTGGCGATGGCACGGAAACTCCATCCCGGAATCGAATTCCAGGTCGGCGATGCGGAAGCGCTGAGTTTCAAGGACGCGGCTTTCGACCGGGCGGTGATGAACTTTGGCATCCTGCACCTTGCGCAGCCCGACGTCGCCGTTCGCGAGGCGCATCGCGTGCTGCGAACGGGCGGAATTTTCGCGTTCACGGCCTGGGCAAGACCGGACGAGGCTCTCGGATTCCGTCTCGCGCTGCGCGCGCTGGAGGAATTCGGCGATCCGGGCGTCCAGCTCCCGCCCGGTCCGCCATTTTTTCGGTTCAGCGACCGCGACGAATGCGCGCGAGTGCTTACGAGCTGTGGATTCGGTGGCGTCACCGTGAAGCAGCTTCCCCTGCTCTGGAAGATCGCTTCCCCGGCGGACCTTTTCGAAGGTTTTTACAAAGGTTCGGCTCGGACGGGAGGCCTCCTGCGCGCGCAGCCGCCTGTTGCGCTCGCGAAGGTGCGCGACGCAATTCAGAAGATGGCCACCGCGTACGAATGCGGCGGCCACCTCGAAATCCCGATGCCTGCCCTGGTCGTCTCCGCGCGAAAACCGTAAACAACTTCGCGGAGCCGATCGCTCTCTTACTTCGCCGTGGCCGCCATGCCCTTGAACCGCGGCAAAAACGACTCGTTCACGAACGTTTCAAACGAGGTCGGAGTGGTGTTTCTTGTGGAACGCTTTTCGAGCGCCTTCATGTGCCCGGAGTTTAGCGACTCGGACATCTCGATAAGCAGGTCCGCGATGCTCTGCGACAGTCCCATCTGAATCAATGCTGCGCGAACCTTGTCGCCGGGCAGGTGTGAGTAAGCAAGCGTGGGTTTGCCAAGCGCACGTCCGACGACTCTTGCGGCTTCGGCCATGCTGATGTCGCGTTCACCCAGGAGTTCGGCGGTGTGCTGCCCCTTGAAGTCGAGCCGAAGCAGTCTGTCCGCGGCGGCGGCGCCGATGTCGCGCGTGGCGATCATCGGAATCTCCAACTCCGCGCGGAGCGCGCCGGCCATCACCCCAAGCTCCTTGATGATGCCGATTTGCGCGAACGTGTTCTCCATGAAATACCCGGGCCGGAGATGCAGCACGTTGAGGCCGGAAATCTGGTTCAGTTTGTTCTCCAGGCGGTGCAGCGCCAGCACGGGGCCGGTTCCTTCCGCCTTGTCCGCGCCGACGCTGCTGAGCGAAACCAGGTGCTTCACCTTCGCCTCGGTGATCGCGGCGACCAGCGTGTCCGCGATGTGATCCTGGTGCGCTTGATAGTCAATCGCCTTTTCGTCCGGAGGAATCATCGCGTAGACGCCTTTCGCGCCGGCAAACGCCTTCACCAATGCCGCGCGATCGGTGAGGTCGCATTGGAACGGCTCGGCTCCTTGCTTCACGAGGCGCTGCAGTCGGTCGGCGCTTCTGCCGATCGCCCGGACTTTCGTTCCCGCTTTCAAAATTCTTTCCGCAACCACATGCCCGCTATTTCCGCTTGCTCCTGTTACCACGTACATGGCTGTCTCCTTTCGTGCCGATAGATGTCGGGTGAATTGTATCGGGCCGGGATTCTGGAATCTGCGTTACGGTTGATGCTCTCGTCGAGGGCGGCGTGGAAGCGAGGCAAATCCATCTTGCCCCTGCGCAGTGCGGCAGTCAAGCGCGCCCGATCGTCAGCAATGCATCCATTTGATCGGTCGTCAGGGCACAGCTTCAGCCGTGCCGCATGTGTCTCAGGCTTGAAGGGGTTTCAACCCCTGAGGCCTCATAGGAAGCACGATGTTCTGAGCGCCGTAGGCGCGGCGGACGCTAGCTCAACCCGAAAGGGTTGGGAAATCAAGCCGCCGCCGTTCCAAGCGCCGTAGGTGCGGCACATTTGCTCAAGGGAGGCGCTGCATATTCAGGCAACCACCGTGAGTTTCAGCTGAGCGGTTTCTTTCTCGACGGGAATCGACTCTTTCGCTTTCTTCAAGCCCTCGATGTAGCAGCGAATGGCGTCTTTGGCCATGTCCCGCGCGTGTTCAAGGTCCTTCCCCTCCGTGACCAACCCGGGCAGGGATGGAACCGTGACGGTGTATCCGCCGCGCTCGTTCGCCTCGAAAAACGCGGTGTACTCGTAAATGCGGCCCTTACCATTCTTCATTTTTTGATTATAACGCTAGGAAAATGTGTGTGTGCGGATTTTAGCGCCCGAGGAGTTCCACGAACTCTTCGACTGTCATTTCGGCCTGAACGATAATGGATTTGATTGTCTTTGGCGCCAAATCTCCGCCGTGCCGCGGAACCACGATATGAAGATGCGTTTTGGTCGCGTGGCGGAGGTTGACGTGACTGCCCTTCTGATGATGGACATAGAAACCCGCTCTCAGAAGAACCTGCAGCATCTTGCGCGCCGGAATCCGTGGAAGTTTCGGCATCAAACGTCCAAATCGTTCCTAGTCGTGAAACGCATACCTTCTAACTTTCTGCCTGAGAAGCCCAACAATCACGATCTCGGATCTTAGTGAGGGCTTCGTCTCCGTTTGGATTCCGCTCTCCCTTCCGTTAGAGCTGGCGGCAAGACACTTTCTCTTCCGTCACGTCAATTTACTCGACACCGCGTTGTGCAGCGATTGGGCCGTCCTCGCAATAGTGTATGCGTCCGTGAGGCGATAGACGGTCACACCCTCTATTTTCTTAGTTTCCAGTTCCTTCATGCGGCGAGAAGTTGTGGAAATGGATGCCAACGGGCTTGCCGTATCACTAAAATCAAAGCGCGATGATATGAGCCGATCCCGAACTTCTCGTACGGTCAGCCATTCTCGGTTTGCTACCTCGTGTATTGCCAAAATGGATGCCTTCAGGCTGACTTCCCGAAGATGATTGGTTTCGGCTAAGGGCCGCAGCTTCTCAAGTACGTTCTCCCTTGCGTCGTCCGGAAGCATATTGGCGGCGGCGAACAAGAGCTGAGTGATCTTGTCTATTTCAGCGTTAACGGCCATACGCTTCTCGTAGAGCTCAGCTCTCTTAAGATAGAGTGTTTCGATAAGCTTTTTGTAATCTGTATCTTTCATTGTAATAGACCGATCCTAGACCGCGTCTATTACAAAAGCAAGAAAATTCGCATTCAAACTCGCCGTGGAATGGCCTAACAAGCAACACGAAGTTAGAGCACTACCAAACGCCACCTGCGTTTGACCGACACCCCCTCGTCCCCTAGAATGAAATCGAGATGAGCCTGACGCAAAGCGAGAAGGCGAAAAAATTCCGGGCGCTGCACAAGTTGCCGGCGACGGTGGGAGCGCCGATCGAAGCGGGCGGCTCGGGAGCATTTATCATCCCGAATCCGTGGGACGGCGGCAGCGCGCGGATTCTGGCTGGGCTGGGTTTTCGAGCGCTGGCAACGACCAGCGCCGGTTTTGCGTTTTCGCTTGGCCGGCGCGACGGCATGGTCACGCGCGATGAAGTGCTTGCGCATTGCCGCGCGATTGTGGAGGCGACGGATTTGCCGGTATCCGCCGATCTCGAAAAATGTTTCGGCGACGATCCGAAGACGGTCGCGGAGACGATTCGCCTGGCGGCTGCCACGGGAATTGTCGGCGGGTCGGTCGAAGATGCGAGCGGCGACGATAGCCGACCGATTTACGATCACGCGCTGGCGGTCGAGCGCGTCGCCGCAGCGGTTGAGGCGGCGCGTGCGCTGCCGTTTCCTTTCACACTGACCGCGCGCGCCGAAAACTTCCTTCATGGCCGCCGCGATCTCGACGATACGATTCGCCGCCTTCAGGCATTTGCCGCGGCGGGCGCGGACGTGCTGTATGCGCCGGGACTGCCGAGCCTGGAAGCGATCAAGAGTGTTTGTGCAGCGGTGGCGCCGCGCCCGGTGAACGCGCTACCCGGAATCAAGGGCCTCGCCTTCTCCGTCGCGGAGCTTGAAGCCGTGGGAGTTCGGCGAATCAGCCTGGGCAGCGTGCTCTCGCGTGTGGCGCTGGGCGGTTTGCTGGCCGCAGCGCGCGAGATGCAGGAAAAGGGTACGTTCACGTTCGTGGACCAGACGACGTCCATGGCGGAGCTGGGCGGTTTCATGATCGCGCCGAAAAAACAGGCTGGCACAGCTTAGGCAAAAAATCCTCGCACCAAAAAGTCCACAGGTTTTTCTTGCTTGCAATGCCTCCCTGTGCTGCTAGCCTACTTGCCGCGCCGAATCCCATCGGGCGGAAGCGGGATCGCGACACAATGATGAAGATTGCGACAATTCGGAGAGCGGGGCATACGGCGAAACCGTCGGGTGCGGAGCACGCCTTGGGCATCGCGTCCGCTGCGTCGGCTTGCGCGCCAATTACTCGCAACACGTGTCGAGTAAATTTCCTCCTAACTCACAGAAAACACAGCTTTGAAGCCCAAATTATTCGCAACAAAAACGGCGCCTGTTTGACGCGGCTGATTGCGCCCAATAGAATCGACGATGCGATGTCAAGAGTCACGGATCGCGAGTCACCAAAATGTTTGAGACACTAACCGACAAGCTGCAGCGAGCTTTCAAGACCCTGCGAGGGCAGGGGAAGCTGACCGAGGAGCACCTCGACAGCGCGCTGGGCGAAATCCGCGAGGCGCTGCTCGAAGGCGACGTCAACCTGGGCGTCGCGGACGATTTCATCGCGCACGTCCGCGAGAAGGCGCTCGGCTCGGATGTGCTCCTGCAACTTTCGCCGGACCAGCAAGTGGTCAAAATCGTGCGCGACGAGCTGGCCGAGTTGCTCGGGCGCGAGGCAAGGCCGCAATTCGGGTCGCGGCCTCCGGCGGTGTGGCTCATCTGCGGACTGCAAGGCTCCGGCAAAACGACCTCGACCGGCAAGCTTGGCAAATGGCTCGCCGAGCATGGGCACCGGCCCATCGTCGTTTCAACCGACGTGTATCGCCCGGCGGCGCGCGAACAACTCGCACAGGTGGCGAAGGCAACGGGCACGCCCATCTGGCCCGGCACGGGCACGGACAAGCCCGTCGAAATCGTGCGCGGCGCCCTGCGCGAAGCAAAACTTTCCGCGAGCGACGTGATCCTGGTGGACACGGCCGGTCGGCTGCACATTGACGATGAACTGATGAGCGAGCTTTCAACGCTGAAGCGCGAGCTGAATCCCACGGAAATCCTTTTCGTCGCGGACGCGATGATCGGGCAGGACGCGGTGCGCTCGGCGGGGGAATTTCACAAGCGGCTGGGCGTGACAGGCATCATCCTGACGAAAATGGACGGCGATGCGCGCGGCGGTGCGGCGCTTTCCATCCGTAAAGTGACTGGCGCGCCGGTGAAATTCGTGGGCGTGGGCGAAAAATATGACGCGCTCGAGCCGTTCGTCCCCGACCGGATCGTCGGGCGTATTCTGGGGATGGGCGACGTCCTCGGGCTGATCGAAAAAGCGCAGAAGAATATCAACGAGAAACAAGCGCGCGAGATGGAACGCAAGCTGCGCGAAAACGAATTCACGCTCGCCGACTTCCGCGATCAGCTGCAGCAAATCCGCAAGATGGGCTCGATGGAACAGTTGATGGGTATGCTGCCGAAGATCGGGCCGTTCGCGAAAATTCCGAAGGACGCGCAGATTGACGAAAAGCAGCTCAAGTCCACCGAAGCCATCATCAATTCGATGACCGCCGCGGAGCGCGCGAACGATAACCTGATTGATGGCAAGCGGCGCAAGCGCATCGCCCGCGGCAGCGGCACCACCGTGCAGGAAGTGAACCAGGTGCTAAAGCAATATTCCGACATGCGCCGGATGATGAAGCAGTACGGCAGCATGGCGAAAATGAAAATGCGCGGCCTCGGCAAGCTCGCGGGACTTAAATGACGAGGAACGAGCACACGCCGATCCTCAAGATCGCGGTCTTCGCCGATGGCCACTTTACGGTTGATGGCGCGCAGTCTTCGATTCCTTCGCTCCGAGCATCGTTACACGAACTCAGCAACCAACGCGGTGCGGTCTGGTACTACCGCGAATCCGGACAACAGGAGCCGCCTCCCGTCGCGATGGAAATCCTTAATGAATTGATGGCGGCGCGCCTGCCTATTCGGCTTTCGAGCCGGGCAGATTACTCCGATAGCGTTGGTTAGCCGTAGGACCAAAAATGCCAATTGTCATCAATAACGTGCTCGGCCAGATCCGCTCCACCGCGGCGGGCAGCGACGACCGCGCGGTCCGGGCAAAGCGCCTGGCGGAGCTGATCCGCACACTTGGCGAATATCGCTGGGTCGGAGTCTACGACGTGACGGCGGAACAAGTTTCCATCGTCGCGTGGAGCGGGCCGGGCGCGCCAGAGTATCCGAAGTTTCCCGTCAGCAAAGGTTTGACGGGCGCCGCGATCCAGCAGAAGCGGGCAGTCATCGTGGGCGACGTGCGAAACGACCCGCGATACCTTACGACATTGAGTACCAATCTATCGGACGGCGGCACGCTTTCGGAGATCATCGTGCCGGTGATGGCGCCGGGCGAAGGGCGCGTGATCGGCACGGTGGACGTTGAAAGCGAACACGCCAACGCGTTTTCAGAGCGCGATCAGCAGATGATCGAGCAGTGCGCGCAAGCGGCCCTGCCGCTCTGGCTGCTGCGGTGATGGTGGATGTCACCCAAGCCACAAAATTGCTGGCTGCGTTCCCCCGGGGCCTCTGCGCGCCGTAATAGCGCTGATCCGGGATATATAGCGATTGGTGAAAGAGGCCACCGTCCGCTATACTAGGGAGATTCAAATCAGGAGGAATTTCGAGTGTTAACGATTCGTTTGGCACGGATTGGCAAGAAGAAGCGTCCCTTTTACCGCGTCGTGGTTACCGAAAAGACGCGTCCGCGCAACGGCCGTTTTGTCGAGATCGTCGGGACTTACGACCCGCTGAAGAAGCCCGCGGCCGTGCAGTTCGATCACGACCGGATAACGTACTGGCTCGGCAAGGGCGCGCAGCCCAGCGACACCGTCCGCAGTTTGATCCGCAGCAACCCTAAGCCCGCCTGAAGCGTCCTACCACAGATGGTCATGCTCATAACTCTTGTTCACGCTCGAGCGAGTCTCTCCGCTGGGCACGGCAAGCTGTGGAGGAAGCGCAATGAGGGAACTTGTGGAATCTATCGCGAAAGCTCTCGTAGATCATCCGGACGAAGTGAAGGTCAACGCAGTAGACGGTGAACAGGTAACGGTTCTGGAGCTTCGGGTCCATCCTGAAGATCTGGGCAAAGTAATCGGGCGGCAGGGACGCACTGCGAAGTCGATCCGCACGCTGCTCGGGGCCGCCGGAATGAAATTGAAGAAGCGGTTCACACTCGAAATTTTGGAATAAGTGGACACGCAGCATTCATCACAGCCACCGAAGGCGCCACAGTCCGCGAGCGTCACGGTGGCGCGCATCCTGCGTCCCCACGGACGCCGCGGCGAAGTGGCCTGCGAAATCCTCACGGACTTCCCCCAGCGGTTCAAGAGCCTCAAATTCGCGGAACTTCGTGGTGTGCGCCGCGATGGTCATAACGATGACGCGCGGCGCGTCGGAATTCGCTCCTGCTGGCTCAGCCAGAGCCGCGGCGGCCAGGCGATCTTCCATTTCGAAGGCTCGGACTCGATTAACGACGCCGAGAAACTTGTCGGCCTCGAAGTGCAGATTCCCCTCTCCGAACGCATGCCGCTTCCCGCCGGGAGCTACTACATCACGGACCTCGCGGGCTGCGAGGTGCGCGAGGCGATTGTCGGCTCACCTGCCGACGAGTCCGGCGGCGCCGCGATCGGAACAGTCAGCGACGTACAGATTCCCGGCGAAGGCATAGCTGGCACGCCCATCCTGGTGGTGGACTCACCGAATGGCGAGCTGCTGATTCCGCTGGCGCAGGATATTTGCGTGCGGGTAGACACGGCTGCGCGCATGATTGAGGTTGTACTCCCCGAGGGCCTCCGCGATTTGAACCGCAATTCCTAAGTGCGTACCGTTGGCGTAAACTGGCTCCCACTTGAACGGCTACGATGGTGCCAGCATGAAAAACGGCAATCGAGAAAGTCCGAGTGCGCTGGCGCTGCTGACGAAGCTTGCGATCTTTACCCTCCTGATCCCGGGAACGGTGACGGTGTGGCTGCCGCTTTTTTATCTTTATCCGGACATTCGCCACCGGGCGCTCGCGGGCGTGGGAACTGCGGTTGCAGGACTGATCGTGATGGCGATCGGCGCGGCGGGTTATCTTTGGTGCGCCCTCGACTTCGCGTTCTTTGGGAAAGGAACGCCGGCGCCGATTGACATGCCAAAAGTGCTCGTGATGAGAGGCCTCTATCGGTTTTCGAGGAATCCGATGTACCTGAGCGTGTTGCTGATACTGGTGGGAGAGGGCGTTCTTTTTTGGTCGGCGCGGCTGCTGGAATACACTGCGATGGTTTTTATGGCGTTTCACATTTTTGTTTTACTGCAAGAGGAGCCGGCACTGAGAAGAAAGATGGGCATTGCATACGAGCAGTACAGGCAGGACGTTCCGAGATGGATTCCGCGACTCAAGCGAACCAATGCGGTTTGACATCATCACGATTTTCCCGGAATTTTTCGGCGGTCCGCTCGATTATGGAATCGTGCGGCGGGCGCGAGAGGCCCGTCTGGTCGAGGCGTGCATCCACGACCTGCGCGATTTCACGCACGACCGCCACCGTACTGTGGACGACCGTCCATTCGGCGGCGGCGAGGGAATGGTGATGAAGCCGGAGCCTCTGTTTGACGCAGTCGAGACACTGCTGGGCAAGGAAATTTTGCCCTCTTCTGCAGTGAGGATGGAGCAGCCAGCGGAAATCGCCGGTCCGGGGACGGCAATTGTGCTGCTTTCCGCATCGGGAAAAATCTTCCGACAGGAAACGGCGCGGCGGCTGGCGAAGCTCGAGCGGATCGTGCTGATTTGCGGGCGTTATGAGGGTGTGGACGAACGCGTGGCCGAGCATCTGGCCACGGATGAAATCTCCATCGGCGATTTTGTGCTTTCCGGCGGCGAGCTGCCGGCCGCGATGATTGTGGAAGCGGTGACAAGGCTGATTCCGGGCGCGCTGGGGAATGAAGATTCAACGGTGAACGAGTCATTTAGTGCGGAGCAGGGAGCTTCAGGGGCTAAAGCCCCTGAGAAAAACGCAGCTGAATCGTCGCCGGTAAACGAGCGACCCACAAACCTCGCGCCCGGAAACGATGGCCGCGGGATCTTGGATTATCCGCATTTTACGCGGCCGCAGTCGTTTCGCGGATGGGACGTTCCGGAAATGCTGATGAGCGGCAATCACGAAGAGATTCGCCGCTGGCGGCGGGAGAAGGCGCTCGAAAAAACGCGGCGCAACCGGCCTGATTTGCTGGACGGCGCTTATTTGAGCGAATAGAATCACGCAACATCTGTGGGGCTCCGTTGGCGTTCGCGGGAGTCACGCGTGCCGAAGAATCGCTCGCTCATTATCATAGCGGTCAGCCTAGCCGTGCTATTGGGCACGCAATGCAGCTTTCCTAATCTGCCGATTCGTTATCGTTTTGTGCTGCCTGACAACTACATCGGATGGGTCCGGATCGATTTTGGCATTTCGTCAGCGCCGGCATTGGCGCTTCTCTCAATTCACGACCACCGTAACGATTCCCGAGACAGGAGTGGAGCAGAGCAATTTAGAGATGTTCCGATTGAATCCCAAAGAGCAGGTTTTCTTCTACTATCAGCGCGGCGCGGACCTCGTGAGCGTGCCGGACGAATTATATAGCCACCCCCTTGTCCCAAATTACCTTCTTGTGCCGCGTAAAAGAAAGCCTTACACAATGAAGCAAGGTTCCTGGTACTTCTTCGTCGGACCTGCCTCGCTAAAGGGACCGTATTCGGCCAAAGCAGTCTGGGGGCCTCACGATAAGGTTCCCACCCCGGGACGAATCACGACTCCTACGGCGGAGCCTCCGCCGGCTCGCAGTCCGAATCCGTGACGATTTATAAGTCCTTGCGACAGGGCGCGAGCAAGACATGTCCCGTTAATTTCATGTAGGCAGAATGGGGCGATTTCGCTATAATTTGTGATCGTTCGATATGTGCTGGCCCCACCTGAGCGGGTCTGCCGGGAATAATAGCCATGAAGCCGATCATCGCCAAGGTGCAGTCGTCACAAGTTCGCAAGGACCATCCCGTTTTCCGCCCGGGTGACACGATCCGGGTGAACGTCCGCCTGAAGGAAGGCGAGGGCGACAAGGAACGCATCCAGCCATTTGAGGGCGTGGTGATGAGCCGCCGCGGCGAACTATCGGGTGAGAGCTTTACGGTCCGGCGCGTGAGCTTCGGAGTGGGCGTCGAGCGAATTTTTCCTGTGCATTCGCCGATGATTGGCTCGATTGAGATGGTGAGACAGGGCCGCGTCCGCCGCGCCAAGCTGAATTACCTGCGCCAGCGCAAAGGCAAGGCCGCGCGCATCAAGCGCGTGGAGACGTATTCCGCGCCCGTGCCAAGCGGCCAGCGAATGACATCTTTTGTGTGCAGATTTGGCGCGCCCCGGTTTTCCGAGGCGGGCTTTTCTATTTTGTCACGCCAGTGCTTGTAGTCGTTTATTCCTGTTTGAAAAGCGATAAAACAGCCGCCGAGACGGCGGCGCTACAAAAGTCAACTGCCGGATTGCAAACTCCGCGGCGCAAGCCGTGTGCTAAAATCCCCGACCGATGGCACGCCTTTGCTCGGCACGGTACGAGCGCGACGCGCGACAGCGCGGTTGGATGCGCATCGCTGGACTCGACGAAGCGGGGCGCGGATCGCTGTTCGGTCCGGTGGTAGCGGGCGCCGTGGTATTGAATCCGCGGCGGCGGATCGTCGGCCTGGACGACTCCAAGAAATTGTCACCGGAGCGGCGCTCCGAGCTGGCCCAACGAATCCGCGAGCACGCGCTGGCGTGGGCCGTGGCTGAAATTGACGCGAGCCGGATTGACGCGTGGAACATTTATCAGGCGAGCCGGCAAGCGATGGTCGCGGCAATCTCGCAGCTCCATCCTCTGCCGGATTACCTGCTGCTCGACGCCATCGAACTCGATCTGCCGATCGAGCAAAAGGCGCTGATTCACGGCGACGCGCGGTCAATTTCGATTGCGGCGGCCTCGATCCTGGCGAAAGTGGATCGCGACCAGCAGATGGAGGAGTTCGACCAGCTCTATCCGATGTACGGTCTGGCGCAGAATAAGGGCTACGGCACGCCGGATCATCTGGACGCATTGCGGCGGCACGGTCCATCGCCACTGCACCGGTTCTCCTACGCTCCGGTACGCGAATCGCGCTGCTGGGCCACTGGCGCGCAGCAGACGCCACTGCCACTGGAAGCCTCGGCGAATGCTCTTGTGTGAGCTAACCTGCCAGGCAGTTCTCAGGGGCTAACGCCCCGTGCTTTTTGTGGTTTTCATGTCAGGGCTGAAGCCCTGACCCCCTAAAGGAGAAAAAGGAAATGATCAAGGTTGGAGTGTTTTATCCGAACAACCCAGGCAGCAAATTCGACATGAAATATTACCTAGAGAAACACATTCCCATGGTTCAGCAGAAGGTCGGATCGGCGCTGAAGCATGTAACGGTGGAGCAGGGAGTGGCGGGCGGCACGCCGGGCGCGCCGTTGACCTATCGTGTGATTTGCCACCTCTCGTTTGATTCCGTGGAGGCATTCCAGACGGCATTCGGGGCCAACGCACCTCAAATCATGGGCGACATCCCGAACTACACAGATATCCAGCCCGTCGTGCAGATCAGCGAAGTGAAGATGTAGTGCTGAAGCAGCGTCGCCACAATCCAGTCGCGACGGGGGCGGAGCAGGTTTCGCCGCCTTCGCTCGCCGACTAGTACCAAGGTACTGCCCATGCCCTCAGCCTGTTATCCCCTTCGGCACCATCCTCGCGGCGCTTCATAGACCCTGGTTTTCCGCGCGTGCTAACCTTTCACGTTGGCCAACCCTTCTCGCCAGACGCATGGGCCGGGTTAGGCGCGGCCGGGGAACGCGGGACCATCGATGGCTTTCAATAAAAACAAGGCGCTCGAGAGCGCACTGAAATTCCTCAACCAGGGGAAGGTTCCCCAGGCCATCGGCGAATATCAGCAAATCCTCCGGCAGGATCCCAAAGACCAGGCAACATTGATGACCGTGGGCGATCTTTTCGCCCGCCAGGGAGACATGCCGCAGGCCATCGAATATTTCGAGAGGCTCGCGCAGGTTTACCTCAGCGACGGCTTCAACAGCAAGGCCATCGCAATTTACAAGAAGATTGCCAAACTCGCGCCGGCGGAGCTCGCGCCGCTCGAGCGGCTCGCCGACCTTTACGTGCAACAGGGAGTGCTGAGCGAAGCGCGTCCTTTGTTCCTGCAGATCGCTGAAGTGCACCTGAAGGCCAACCGCGCGCCAAAAGCCGTGGAAGTTCTGAACCGCCTGCTCGAAGTAGAGCCGGACAACCCTCGCGTGCAACTGCGGCTGGCGGAACTCTACAATGTGATGGGCCAGAAGAAGGAAGCGGCCCAGACATATTTGAATTACGCGCAAAGGCTGTTCGACCGTGGGGAGAGCGAGGAAGCGCAGAAATTGATCGAGCGAGCGCTGGGAGTGGAACCCGCGAGCCCGGCCGCGCTGCTTCTGAAGGCAAAAATTCTGGCGGCGGGGCAGAAGGACGACCAAGCCGTCACGATTCTGGAAGGACATCCGGAAGCGGATGCAGGCGGCGAGGTGACGGACCTGCTGCTGGACCTCGAGATCAAGTCCGGGCAGATGGACAAGGCCGCGATCCGCGCACGCAAACAACTGGCTCGCGGAAGCGCGCATTCCCGTCCGCTCCAGGCGGTGGCCGAGTCGCTGATCGAAGGCCCGGACGCCGAAAAAGCTCTTCCGTTGCTCCGCGAACTCCGCGATCCGATGGTCGAGGGGAGCGAGCAGGACAAATTCCTGAAGTTGCTGTCGAGCGCCACTGAAAAGCTTCCTGACAACACCGAAGCGCTGGAAATGCTCGCTGATTTCAGCCGTCACACAAGCGACCCGTTCCACCTGAACGCGGCGCTGAGCAAACTGGTGGATGCCTACGCCGCCACAGGAGACCAGGGGCGCGCAGAGCACCTGATGAAGGAGCTGATCGATCGGAATAAGGGCGACGAGAGGATGGTCGCCCGCTACGAACGACTTCGCAAGGGAGAGAAGAAGTCAACAGCGGCACCGGCGGCAACGAGTACGCCAGAAACGATGGCGGAAGTGACGCTCCGGGAAGAAGCTCCGGCGGAAGAAGGCTCCGCGGAAGCGATGCTCCTTGAGGCTGCTGAGCCGGCGGCTCCGGTGGTTGCCGCCGAAGAAGGATTTGACGAGGAGACGCAGCGCTATATCGCGCAGGCGCTGACCGATGTGGACCTTTTTTCCAGCTACGGGCTGACTCAAAAGGCCACGCACCTTCTCGAAAACGTTTTGCAGCGCGCGCCACGGCATACGCCGACGCTCGAGCGCTTGCTCGATCTATACCTCGGCGCGGGCAACGACCGCCGCACCGCCGAGTTGGCTGCTCAGCTAGAACAGATCCACCACGAGCGCCAGGATACGGTCAATACCGAGCGCTTTGCCGAGCTTCGACAGAGATTCCAGAAAGTGGCGGGAATCACGGCGGAAGAACTGCCCGCCGCGCCACCGGCGTCAGCGCACGTGCCGACGCCAGCGGTTGCTCCCACGCCGGTAGTGGAGGCTGCATCAGCGGGACCCGCGATCGAAGAGGTACCGGACACGGTCAGCGCAGCTCGGGTGACGAAAGCTCCGCAGCCAACGGCGGAATTCGAAATCCCGATGGCGACGGTCGAGCCAGAACCGGCGGCGGCAAACATTCCTGAAGCAGTCGTCGCGCCGATCGAGCCAGAAGCACCCGTGAAAGCAGTTCCGGCGGCGCCGCAGCCTGTGGCTGCCTCTGCCCCGACCGAAGAAGTGGACCTCTCGGACGAATGGGAAGCCATGGTGCAGGAAGTGGCCGAGCCCGCAGCAGCGGCGGCCGCGCCGCCGCAGGAAGTCGCGCCGGCTCCAGAGCCTGTGCACGCCGAAGCGGTAGCGGAAGAAGAGCGTATCGAGATCGAAGTTCCGTCCGACGAGATCGCGCCGTTAGAAGTTGCGCCCATTGAAGCCGCGATCGAAATTCCGGAAACGACGATCGTTCCCGAAGTAATCGAGATCAGCGAGCCGAATGAAGTGGTCGAGCCGATCGAGGTCATCGAGGAAGCCGCGGCCGAGCCTTCGATTGAAATTATCGAGGAGACCGCAGAGGAAGCGCCGGCCGCCGAACCAGGCGCCCGCGGCGAACATCGAATTCGAACTCGAATTGACGCCCGAACCAACGGGAGCCAACGGCAAGAACAAATCGGCAACCACGGAAGACTTCCTGAGCGAGCTCGCGTCGGAAATCGAGGACATGGAAACACCCGCGGCTGCAGCCAAGGCGCCGAAAATTCCTCCGCCAGCGCCGGTGGCTGCTCCTATTGCCGCGGCATCCGCATCGGCACCGCCCGCCGCGTCCGTGCCAATTCCAGAGACCACGGCAGAAAGCTTGAACGAACTCGCCGAAGTGTTTCAGGAGTTTCGCAGCGAACTCGGCGAAATGGACGACGAGGATGAGGATCTTGAGACGCACTACAATCTCGGGATTGCCTATCGCGAAATGGGCCTGCTCGATGAAGCCATCGGAGAATTCCAAAAAGTGGCCAAGGCAGTACAAAAGGGCAAGCCGTTCCGCTATTCTATGAACTGCGCGACGCTGCTCGCGCTATCTTTCACGGACAAGGGCGAGCCGAAAATCGCCGCGCTGTGGTATCAGCGGGCGCTCGAGGTGCCGGGACTCGATCAGGAAGCGGTTCTGGCGCTGCGCTACGATCTGGCTATGGCGCTCGATACCGCCGGCGAGGCCAATGCGGCGCTCGATAGCTTCCGCCAGGTCTATGCGATGAACATTGACTACCGCGACGTCGCGGATCGCATCGCCACGCTGCAGAAGCACTAGACCCGATCCACACAACGCCGTCTTGCAACTGCTTCCACGGAACTTCCACGTCGCGCCGAGATACGTGTCGCGTGACTGCCTGTTGCGACTCCGGCGACAATCTCCCATAATCCTAACTCGACGATGAGCCGGATCGCACGCATCACCATCCTGTTGCTCTGGCTCGTGCTGGGGCTGGCGCTGATCCTTGTGCCGTGGTCGGACATCTGGGAAACCAACTACTTTTTGTTTCAGTATCCGGCGCTGGCGCTTTTCCTGAAGAGTCCTTATTTGCGCGGAGCGATTTCGGGACTGGGATTCATGAACGTCCTGCTGGCGCTCGAAGCGTTTCGCCACCACACTGCCGCTGCTGCGAACCGCACCTAAGAAGCCGCCTGTGAAACCGATCATCTGTTACGTCACCGACAGGAAAGTGCTCGGCGCCTCCGATTCAGCTGAAAACTTGCTCGCAAGAATTCGCGCGGCCACAACGGCTGGCGTTGATTGGGTGCAAATCCGCGAACGGGATATGCCCACGCGCGAACTTCTGGCTCTGACGAAGGAGGCGATCAGTGCGCGTGATGGCGAGGCGCGCATCCTGGTAAACGATCGGCTCGACGTGGCGCTGGCTGCGGGCGCGGCCGGCGTGCACTTGGGAGGCGCGTCCCTGCCGGCGCGCGAAGCAGTTCGCTGGCTCCGAGCAGGAAACGCCCCGGCGGAATTTTTGATCGGCGTTTCCTGCCATAGCGTGGAAGAAGCACGCGAGGCGGAAGACGGGGAAGCGAGCTACGTCTTTTTTGGGCCCGTTTTCGATACGCCGGCGAAGAGATCGTATGGACCGCCGCAGGGTATCGCGCGGCTGGCCGAGGTATGCAGCGGCGTACGCATTCCTGTGATTGCGATCGGGGGAGTGAACGAAGAAAACGGGACGGAATGTGTGGGCGCGGGAGCGGCGGGAATCGCGGCGATTCGAATGTTCCAGGAATCACGCAATCCGGAAACGCTCAAGCGAACGCTTGCCAGACTGCACGGCGATACATAGCGGCGCGAACTACGCGCTCAGCCAGCGGCCGACGGGCTGCAAACTCTCCACGTGGTCGCACACAACCTTGAGAACCGCGGTTATGGGAATCGCCAGAATCAGTCCCATGGCGCCCCACATCCAACCCCAGAACAGAAGAGAAATCGTCAGCGCCAGGGCGTTCAGGCGGACGCGCCAGCCCACGAGCGCCGGAACCAGAAGGTTGGCCGTCACGATGTGGAAGAAGGTGAGAATGGCGAAGATGCCAACGAAGGGACCCGCGGTGTGGTAATGCTTCAGGCCGACCAGGAGCGGCGGGACCCACGACATAATCACGCCGAGGTAGGGGACCAGGTTGCAAACGCCGGATACCAAACCGGTGAGGAACGGGAAGTCCAGCCCGAAGAGCCAAAACAAAACCCAGCTGGCGACGATCAAAATCAAGCCGACCAAAGCGGTCCCCATCAGGTAACTGCGAAGAACGAGCGTGACGTCGGCAAGGGCGTCCCGGACTTCCGTGCGCTCACCCGGCGCGAATAGCTGCATAGTCGCGTGCCAGACCTGTCGCTTTGCCGCCAGCATGAAAAACAGGAGAAACGGAATGAATGTCGCGGCCAGCACGAACTCATAGAGCGAACTGAGGCGGCCGACCAGTGCGTCGCGTAAGGTGTGCGATTCTCCAACGGCTACGATTCGTTCACCAGGTCGCTGGCTGGGCTCGATTTCCGAAACGTGCTTTTCGACCGATTCCATCCTGCTTTCCACCGCTTGCGTTGCCGCACGAAGCGGCTCGCGATATTTCGGCCAGTCGGCGCCAAATTGATCGGCGCGGTCCATCAGCGAATATCCCATGGTGAACAATATCCCGACGGTGACCAGAACGACGATCAGGGAACCGAGAGCCCGCGGAATGTGCAGGCTCTCAAGCCATGTGACGACAGGGTCGAGAAAATAGGCCAGCAGCACGGCGACGAGCAGCGTGACGAGCACGGTCGAAGCCCAGTAGCAGAACGCGATCACGATTCCTGCGGCGATGATCTTAGAACTGACGGAACTATCGGAGACGACCTTGGTTTCCTCAACGGGCATGGGCGTACGATAACACAGCTACCGCCGCGCCATGCATGCGGAGGGCGGCGAATCGTCGCGATGGTAACGCTTTCGGCGTAGGGCTTGGCGGCGGCCGCCGCTCCGCGAACTCTCCCGGTGCTAGAATCGGATGCTCGCGCGAGAGACGCGAAATTCCACTTACATGGCAAAACAACTTTTTGGCACGGACGGCATCCGCGGAATTCCGGGGAAGTATCCGCTGGATGACGCGACGCTCGAACGCGTGGGCTTCGCGCTCGGAGAATATCTGCTCGCGCGTGAGCCTAAGAAAGGCGCCCGGCCGCGAATTTTGATCGGCCGGGACACGCGCGAATCCGGACCACACATCGCCACGCAGATCGCGCGGGGGCTGATGGCTGCCGGTACGGAAGCCGTCTCGGCCGGTGTGCTGACTACGCCCGGAGTGGCGTGGCTGGTGAGCCGTGAGGGATTTGCGGCAGGCGTAGTGATTTCCGCCTCGCACAACCCCTATCACGACAACGGTGTGAAATTGATCTCTGCATCGGGTATGAAATTCCCCGACGCGATAGAGGCCGAAATCGAGCGCGCAATTCTTTCGCCGGAGTCGGCAGGAAGCGCGGCAGGTGGCGCGGGCCACAACGACAAGATCGATCACAGCGGCGACGAAAAGTTGCACGAGGATTACGTCGCGGGGTTGCAGGAGGCCGTGTTTCCGGGCGCAAAGCTCGCGGGGATGAAAGTGGTGCTCGACTGCGCGAATGGAGCGGCAAGCAAGCTTGCGCCGCAGCTTTTTCGGTCGTTGGGCGCGAATGTGACGGCAATTAACAGTACGCCCGATGGGCGAAACATCAACACGGGATGCGGATCGCTTCATCCTCAAGCGATGCAGAAACGCGTGGTGGAAGCAGGGGCGGCCCTGGGCGTGGCGTTTGACGGTGACGCGGACCGCGCGATTTTTGCGACAGCCTCGGGAAAGCTCGTAAATGGCGACGGAGTACTCCTCGCCGCGGGTCGCTACCTGAAATCCACTGGCAAGCTGAAAGGGGGCGCGATCGTGGGCACGACGATGGCGAACCTGGGCCTGGAACGCGCGCTCGAAAAATCCGGACTGAAACTGACACGCACGGACGTGGGCGACCGCTACGTCCTGGAGGAAATGCAGCGCACCGGGGCAAACCTGGGCGGCGAGCAGTCTGGTCACATCCTGTTTCTCGACGACGCCACAACCGGCGACGGAATGCTTACCGCGGTAAAAATGGCTTCGCTGATTTCGATTGCCGGACCGCTGGACACGCTGGTGGCGGATTTGAAAATCTTCCCGCAGAAGATCGTCAACGTGCCCGTGCGGTCGAAGCCGGCGCTGGAGTCGCTGTCCGAGGTGGCTCGCGCACTTAAGGAAGCGGAAAGCGCGCTCGGAAGATCCGGCCGCGTGGTGCTGCGCTATTCCGGCACCGAACCGCTCGCGCGCGTGATGGTTGAAGCCGAACAAGAAGAAGATGTTCGCAGCTGGACTGAAACCCTGGCCTCCGCTCTGCGCTCGGCTATCGGAGCTTAAGGGCCACGCGCACGCTCCGCTCGCTCTCGGTCGGGATTGCCATTGCATGGACTTCCCGCTTCGTGTATTTCTGTACGCCATCATGAGCTTGCAGTCCAAACTTCGCGGCCCTGTGAGATTTTTGGGGCGCTCTATCACGTTGAGTGCGATTCTGTTCCTGGCAGCGACCAACACGTTCGCTCAAGAGCCCGAGGTTAGCAAGACCTCGCCGGGCTTGGGGGCTACCGCGCCAGCGACCGCGACACCTGCGGCAGGTATTCCGTCGTATCCCAACTCGACCAAGGGGCTGGAAAATCTTGTCAAGGAGATGCTCAAACTGGAGAAAGAGGGCGACCAACAGGAGCTCGCGCAATACGTGAATTCGCTTTCTTTACCCGATGCGGACAATTGGTTCAAGTCCGTTTTCGGAGAGGACTTGGGTTCGCAACTTACTGCGGTTTCCGCTCCCATGCGTGCGGGGATCGTGGCCAGCTTGCCAAACGATGTAGCGACACAACTGAAAGAGAAACGGACGGATGTAGAGGCGGTACGATTTGACAAGGCGTGCAACCTGCAGACGACGGATGTCGAGTATCCGTTCTTACTTCTGCGGCAACGACAGGAACCACTCTACGATGTGCGATTCATCGGTAATTCGGGAGCGGCTGTTCTGGCCTACTTCGCATACGTAGACGGTGGTTTCAGGTTTATCGGTAATTTGCGAAAGGCCGATACGCGGCCCGCGAAACCTCCTCGTGACGATTCATCAGAACCCCGCATTATGCTGGGGGGAAGTGTGGTGGCGGCAAAGCTTGTCCATCAGGAACTGCCTCGATATCCAGATGACGCGAAGTTAGAACACATTCAAGGAACCGTCCAACTGCATGCAATTATCGCCAAGGACGGTTCCGTTCGGAACTTGCAATTGATTCGAGGCAATTGTTTCCTAGCTCAGTCCGCAATGGATGCGGTCAAGAATTGGCGGTATAGTCCCACGCTGCTGGCGGGAAAACCTGTCGAAATCGACACCACTATCGACGTGGTCTACGCGCTCGGAAGCCGATAGAGGATTCTTATCAGTGTGATAGCCAGGATTGATTCTTCCAAAGAATGTAGAATCCTGTGCCGTGACTTTTCATAAACTGGATTCATTATTCATCGCGCGTTCGACTTCCGGCGGGTTCGTCGTCTAACTCATTACTGGGCAATAAGATAGCTGTGCTTCGAAATACGAGCGGGCGTGGCACTGCGCGTGCAGATTGTACGTTCGGCTGTCTCTTATCCCGGGGTGGGCCGGTTTCGCCGCGCCGAAACCGGAACTTGGGGATGGAGCAAATGGGGGGCCCGGGTGGGCCCCCTTTATATTTTCCGCGTGTTTTCTGCCCGCTGTAAATCGAGTTCCCGTATACGCAAAAAGGCGCCCGCCGTGGCGAGCGCCCTTTGAGATACCTGCCGATTTCAGTCCGCTCTTAGCTGCAACCCGAGGTTGAGCCGCAGTTCGAGCACTTGTAGCAGCTCCCATTGGGCGTCATGAGCATGCCGCATTCGGAGCAGTAGGGCGCGTCCTCGGCTGCGGCGCGCGGGCGCGTGGTAGTTTCTGTTTCGGCAATCTTCGCGGGCGAAGTGGGAGAGTGTGCCGGAGGCGCCGATGCCTCCGGCGTTGAGGCTACCACCGCTACCGTCGTGGCTTCTGCGTCTCCCAAGGCAGCGTCGTTGTCGAGATAATCGAGCGAGATGAACTTCGCGCCCAGCCAGCGCCCAATGTAATCCACGACCGATTTCGCGTAGCGGATCTTGGGATTGCCGGTGTAGCCCGAAGGCTCGAAGCGTGAGTTGACGAATTTGTCCACCAGCGCGCGCAGCGGAACGCCGTACTGAAGCGAAATCGAAACCGACAGCGCAAAGGCGTCCATGATGCCGGAAAGCGTGGAGCCTTCCTTCGCCATCTTGATGAAGATTTCGCCCGGATGGCCATCTGCATACATGCCGACGGTGATGTAGCCCTCATGGCCGCCCACAGAGAACTTGTGCGTGATTGAGTTGCGTTCGGACGGAAGCTTGCGACGTTTGGTGCCCTGGAAAAGCTCGTGCTGAGCTGCCGCGGGAACTTCGACCGGGGCAACTGCCGGCGCAACAACCGCAGCGACCGTGGCCGCGGGTTTTTCGTCTTCCTTCTTGCTGGCGGCAGAGAGAGGCTGCGAACGCTTGGAATTGTCGCGGTAGATGGCCACGGCCTTGAGCCCAAACTTCCAGGACTCGATGTAGGCCTCCATGATGTCCTCGACGGTTGATTCCTCCGGCATGTTAATCGTTTTGCTGATGGCGCCGGAAAGGAACGGCTGTGCCGCAGCCATCATGCGCAGGTGGCCGTGCCAGGCGATCGAGCGGCCTCCGCCCATCGGCGAGAGCGAGCAATCGAACACCGGCAGGTGTTCCGGCTTCAGGCCCGGAGCTCCTTCGATTTTCGCTTGCGCATCAATGTAGTCCACGATCTTGGCAACGTCCTCGGGCGCGTAGCCGAGCCTCATCAGCGCCTGCGGAACGGTGTTGTTGACGATTTTGATGACGCCGCCGCCGACCAGCCGCTTCTGCTTGACGAGCGCGAGATCAGGCTCGATGCCGGTGGTGTCGCAATCCATCATGAAACCGATGGTGCCCGTGGGCGCGAGGACCGAGACCTGTGAATTCTTGTAGCCGAACTTCTCTCCCAGATCGAGCGCCGCATCCCATGATTCCTGCGCCGCGTGGAGCAGAGATGGTTGGACGTGCTCTTCCTTGATCGGACGAAGCGAATCGCGGTGCATGCGGATCACATCGAGCATCGCTTCGCGGTTGCGGGAATAGCCGCCGAACGGCCCCATGCGCTCGGCGATGCGTGCCGACTGCGCGTAGGATTCACCAGTCATTAGGGCGGTGATGGCGCCGCAGAAATCGCGGCCAGCATCGGAGTCATAAGGCATCGCGAGCGACATCAGCAGCGCGCCGAGGTTGGCATAGCCAATGCCGAGCGGGCGATAATCGTGCGAGTTGCGCCCGATCTTTTCCGTGGGATAGCTGGCGTTGTCCACCAGAATTTCCTGCGCGGTGATGGTGACATCCACGGCGTGGCGGAATCCCTCGCTATCGAACTGGCCGTTGGGCCCGAGGAACTTCAGGAGATTGAGCGAAGCGAGGTTGCAAGCCGTGTCGTCCAGGAACATGTATTCGGAGCACGGATTCGAGGCATTGATGCGGTCGGTGGCCTTGCAGGTATGCCAGCGGTTGACCGTCGTATCGTACTGCATGCCGGGATCGCCGCACTGCCAGGCGGATTCTGCCATTTTCTTCAGCAGTTCCTTGGCGCGATACTGATCCGTAGGCTCGCCGTCGTTGACGTTGCGCGTCCACCAATCGCGATCTTCCTCTGCGGCGCGCATGAAATCGTCGGTGACGCGAACCGAATGATTCGCGTTCTGAAAGAAAACGGAGGAATAAGCCTCGCCATCAATCGAGGAGTTGTAGCCCTGCTCGATCAGGACGTGAGCCTTGCGCTCCTCTTTCGTTTTGCTCTCGATGAATTCCATGATGTCCGGGTGATCCACGTTGAGGATCACCATCTTGGCGGCCCGGCGAGTCTTCCCACCGCTCTTGATCACGCCGGCAAAGGCATCGAATCCCTTCATGAAGCTGACTGGACCAGAGGCGATGCCGCCGCCCGAAAGCGATTCGCGGCTGCCGCGCAGCGAAGAGAAGTTCGTTCCCGTGCCGGAACCCCACTTAAATAGCATCCCCTCCGTCTTTGCCAGGTTCATGATCGAGTCCATGTTGTCCTGAACGGAGTTGATGAAGCAGGCGGAGCACTGCGGCTTGGCCTGTACGCCGACGTTGAACCACACCGGCGAATTGAAAGCCATCTTCTGCTCGACGAGCAGGTGCGTCAGCTCATCGTGAAACGCGTGTTTCGATTCGGCACTGGCGAAATAGCCGCCTTCCATGCCCCAACGGACGATCGTGTCGGCCACGCGGCTGATCAGCTGCCGAACCGACGTCTCTCGCTCGGGGGAGTTCGGCTTGCCGTGAAAATACTTTGAAGTGACGATGTTCGTCGCGGTCTGCGACCAGGACTTGGGAACCTCGACGTCTTCCTGGCGAAAAATTACCTGGCCCTTATCATTGCCGATCAATGCCGTGCGGCGCTCCCATTCGACTGCTTCAAAGGGATGCACCTTCCCGTCGGTAAACCGGCGGGGAAACTCCAAGCCGGTCGTACGTCGAGCCGTCTTTTCCATGGGGAGATTCGAATTCAAGGCCATTCGTGCTTCCGCCATCGTCTGCCTCCGCGCCGGCAGTCGTGCCGCCGAACAATTGCTCCGGGCGCCAGCGGGAGGGTCGCTAACTCCATTGTACTCCCAACCGGGCCCTAGGTTTTGTTGCGTGTATCAGGGATACACGATAATGAAGGGAACTTGTTGGCCAAAAGAGCGGGCCGCTTCGACCCCGAAAAAGTCCGCCCCGAACCGAAAAACGAGAAAAGCGCAGCTAAGCCGCGCAAAATGCTGAGGCGCGGTTAGGGGTAAGGCGCATCCCTCAGGCTATTCGGTTGAACCCGGTCTGGCTACCGCGAGGAGGCCGTCGGCGCTGCAGCAGGCGACCAGGTCACGTTTTTGTTGCCGAGTCTGGGTGCGAAGTATCGTGGGTTGTGGAAAACTTGTCAAGAGGAAAACGGCACGCGACCACAAGTTCTTTGGTTCCGCGTGTCGAAGTCGTCTACAGGTAGTGGTGTGACCGCCAGACTTCCACTACAGCTCGACGCCCTTCCCATGTGCCGTTCAAAGCACACCGCGGAATTCACATCTGCGCAGCGCGCAGGAAAAAATCAATAATGAATGCCATGAGTACGCCTGCCATCGAAATACTCGGGCTTACCAAGGATTTTCCTGTGGGCTTCTGGCGCAAGCGAATGCGCCGGTCGCTCGACAACCTCTCGTTCCAAGTTGATGAAGGCGAAGTGTTTGGCTTCCTCGGACCGAATGGCGCAGGGAAGACGACGACGATGAAGCTCCTGATGGGGCTGATCTTTCCGACGAGCGGAACGGCGCGCGTTCGCGGGCGCTCGATCGACGATGTGGAAATGCATCGCGAGATCGGCTACCTCCCCGAGCAGCCTTATTTCTACGATTACCTGACGGCGCGCGAACTGCTCGACTACTACGCGCGGTTTTCAAATTACAGCGCGGCCGAACGCCGCGAGCGCGTGGAGAAATTTCTCGAGCGCGTGGGCCTCGCGGCCGCGGGCGACGTGCAACTCCGCAAATTCTCAAAAGGCATGTTGCAGCGCGCGGGAATTGCGCAAGCCATTCTGCACGATCCGCCGGTGGTGATTTTGGACGAGCCGATGTCCGGGCTGGACCCGGTGGGACGCCGCGAAGTGCGCGACATCATTCTGGATCTGAAGAAGCAAGGACGAACTATTTTCTTCTCAACGCATATTCTCTCGGACGCGGAAATGCTTTGCGACCGCGTGGCGGTGCTGGCGGGCGGGAAGCTGCAGGGAGTCGGCGCGCCGGGAGCGATTGTCACGATCAAGGCGGCGGCGATGGAAATTCTATTCGAGGTGCGCGAAGGCCGAGGCTTGCCGGCGGGGCTTGCCGAGCATGCAAAGCGAATCGGAGGGCGTTGTCGCGTGGAAGTACCTGAAGAAGGGCTCTACTCCGCGCTCGAACAACTGCGAGGCTGCGAGGCGCGGATACTTTCCGTCTCGCCGGTACACCCGACGCTCGAGGATTATTTCTTCCGCCTCGTCGGCGGGCCGGAGGCTTCGCGGGGCCTTGAGGAGATTTCGCGATGAGCGCGACCGTGGGGCCGGTGGCCATCAACACGTTCCGCGAAGCAGTGCGTGATCGCGTGCTCTATAACCTGGTGCTGTTCGCGCTGCTGATGATCGGCGCGGCGATCCTGGTTGGCGAGATTTCCGTGGGGATCGAGCGGCTGGTGATTATCAATCTAGGTCTCACGGCGATTTCGATTTTCGGGCTGGTCATGGCGATCTTCATTGGCGTGGGGCTTGTCTACAAGGAGATCGAAAAGCGCACGCTGTATAGCCTGCTGGCGAAGCCAATCCGCCGCTGGGAATTTCTGGTGGGAAAATACGCAGGCCTGCTGCTGACGCTCGCGGTCAACACCGCGTTCATGACGCTTGGCCTGGCTGCCGCGCTCTTCTACGTCGGACGGCACTTCGAACGGTCGGACACATCCATTCTGGTTGCAATCTATTTCATCCTGCTTGAATTCGCGCTGGTGACGGCGCTGGCGCTGTTCTTTTCCTGTTTCTCGAGTCCGATGCTTTCGACCCTATACACGCTGGGAATCTACATTACCGGCGTGTTTGCAAACGATATTCGCACGGTCGGCGACTTCACGCAGAATCCCGTGCTGCTGGCTGTCACGCGCTCCATCTACTATCTGGTCCCGAACTTTCACAATTTCAACGCGATTGCCGTGGCGGCGCATGGCAGCACAATTCCCTTCTCGCTCGTATGGCAGAACACGCTCTATGCCGCGCTGTACGTCACACTGCTCTTGATCGCGGCGTCAGCTGTATTTTCCCATCGCAACCTGAAATGAATCATCCGAGTCAAACCCGCGCGCTGTGGATCGCTGTTGCCGGTGTACCGCTGCTATTCGCGGCGATTGCCGTCTTGCAAATGAAGATCGATGCCGGAACTCGCGCGTATACAGCGGAGAACGATGAACTAATGCTGCGCTCCGGAACCGCGGTGCGGCAAATGAGCCTCGGGTACGATTCACTGCTCGCGGATATTTACTGGACGCGCGCCGTGCAGTACTACGGCAGCCGGGCCGGAATCGACGGCGCGAAATTCGACCTCTTGTGGCCGCTGCTCGATATTGCCACGACTCTCGATTCGAAATTGATCATCGCCTACCGCTACGGAGCCATCTTCCTCTCGGAGCCTCCTCCGGCGGGAGCGGGGCGCCCGGACCTGGCCGTCGAATTGGTGAAACGCGGCATCGCCGAGAATCCGGACAACTATTATCTCAGTGGCGATCTCGGTTTTCTCTACTACTGGCGATTGGAGGACTATCCGAAGGCGTCGGAAGCATATCTCGAGGGCAGCAAGATCCCGAACGCACCGTCGTGGCTGAAGATGATGTCCGCCCGCATAGCGGAAAAGGGCGGGGCGCTGGAAACGTCACGCATGATCTGGTCGCAGATATACGAAACCGCGCAGAATAATGACATCCGCAACGAAGCACTGAAGACGCTGCGCGGATTTCGGGCGCAGGAAGATGAGACTCAGCTCGACGAAGTTGCTCAGGAATACAAAAACCGCTTCGGACATTTTCCTGCTTCGGCCGGCGAACTGCGCGATGCAGGGCTTCTGCGTGGCAACCCGGCAGATCCTGCGGGTTACCCCTACGTCTTCGGCGTAGACGGAAAATTGAGCCTCGATCCGAGGAGTCCGGTCATCATTCCGCAAAAACTAAGTCCCCCTCCTGAAGAATCAAAATAGCCTGCCGAAACGGCTACAATAAAGATTACAACCGGCGGGCCTCGGTAAGAATCCCACCAGTGGATACCATGAGGATCTTCAAAAGCTTCGCACTTTGGATGCAGATTGCGACAATTGCCATGGCGGGCCTAGTGATCGCAATCGCACCACGGTCAACCGCGCGAGCCGGTTCCGCAGCAAGCTCGCAAGCGGGCGCCCAGTCCAGCCCGCCGTCCGGTACATCCGCGCAACCTCTCACAGATGAAGAACTCCGCGTCCGCACGCAGAAGTTGCTGGCGAATCAGCACAGCGACGATGAGGCGCTCGAACTCTACGATCGAGTAGAGCGACATATTGACCGCAGCGGCGGCGCTAATCCGCGAACGATTGACGACAAGACCTATCGGGTGGTGCCCACGGGCATGGGGAACACGAAGATTCTGCTCCACGAAGAAGGAAAGTCCACGGATGCATCCGCTTATGCGCGGCAACTGCAGACCTTGGAAGATGTGCTTCAGACGATGGCGAATCCAGACGACCCCAAAGGGAAAGCGGCGTACGCGAAATTCCAGAAGCGCATGCACGAACGGGCACAGTTCGTGGACGCGGCAAGCGAGGCGTATACGGCCAAGTGGGTGGCGCGAGAGCCTTGGAATGGGCACGACTGCGATGTGATCGCGCTCGATCCGAATCCAAAATTCCAGCCGCATTCAATGTTCCAGGACGCATTCGCGCATACCACGGCCAAGCTCTGGGTGGATCGCCAAGCCGTTCAGATCGTCCACGGAGAAGCCCACGTGACGAGCGACATTTCCTTCGGTGGGGGCATCCTGGGAAAACTTTACCGCGGAAGCTTGGTTTCCATGGATCAAGCCGAGATTGCGCCGGGCATTTGGCTGCCGACGCATTACCAATACGATTTCGCCGGTCGAAAATTCCTGTTTTCGTTCGACCAGCACCAGGTCATTGACGCGACACGCTACCGCCGAATCGGCCCGCCCAGGGAAGCGCTGCAGATCGTCCAGGGTGAGTTGTCGAGTGGGAAAACCTTCAGCGAAGATCCGTAACTTCCGGCCGCCTCCGGGTGTTCAATAGAAGAAGCAGGACCGCCCCAATCCAAGGAGGCTTTATGAGCCACCGGTCCCTTATTTTTCTTGCGGCATTGCTATACGTGATGAGCGCAGCGGTCGAAACGCGTGCGCAAAGCAACTCGTCCGGGACAGGGGTTCCCGCCGCGGGTCAAACTACTACCGCAAACGGAGCAACGGCTACGCCTGCGGCACCGGCCGGGAAGAAAGTCTGGACCAACGACGACGTGAGCGATTTGCGCGGGCAATCCACGATTTCGACGGTAGGCCAGCCCAGCGCCAAGAACGGCGCCAAGTCTGGCGAGAAACCCGGGCCGAATGCGAAAAATGGCAACGGGAAGGCTTATCAGACTCAGATTGCGAGGCTTGAAGCGCAGATTCCGCCGCTCGACGCGCAGATCGCCGAGCTGCAGGCGGCGATTGATGGCAAACCCACCGGCGACGGGAAGACATCGCAGCGGCCGCGCAGCGTGAAGACCGACGACTGGTCCGTGGAAATGCAGGACCTCCAGAAGAAGCGCGACGACACGCTGGCGCAGATCGCAACGCTCAAGGACCAGGCGCGCCACCAGGGCGTCCCGGCAAACACGCTGCCTTAACGCGGCGCTGATTCCGATTACCGTGCGGCCGCAGCCACTTCCTTTTCGATGGGCGCGCCGATCAGGTTGCCCCACTCGGTCCACGAGCCGTCGTAGTTCTTCACGTTGTTGTACCCGAGCAAATATTTCAGGACGAACCACGTGTGCGAACTGCGCTCGCCGATGCGGCAATACGCGATCACCTCACCCGAACCCTTCACGCCCTTGCCCTCGTAGAGCTGCTTCAACTGATCGGCGGACTTGAACGTGCCATCCTCGTTAGCCGCTTGCACCCACGGAATATTCGCGGCGGTCGGAATGTGTCCGGCGCGCTGAGCTGTTTCGTTCATTCCCGGCGGCGCAATGATCTTTCCGGTAAATTCATCCACCGAGCGCACATCCACCAGCTGGCCGCCACCAGTCTTTTCGATGATGGCAAACACGTTTTCCTTGCGGGCGCGCAGAGATCTCATCCGGACCGGTTGCGCGATACGTCGTGGGTGTGACCTTTGGGGCTTCGGTCGCTAGCGGACGCTTCTCCTCCAGCCACTTCTTGCGTCCGCCATTCATCAGGCGCACATCCTTGTGACCGTAGTATTTCAATTGCCACAGGGCATAGGCAGCGAACCAGTTGTTATTGTCGCCGTACAGAATGATGGTCGTGTCGTTCGAAATTCCGGATTGCCCGAGCAACTGCTCGAGCGCCTGTTTGGTGATCAGATCGCGGCGAACATTGTCCTGCAGCTGCGTCTGCCAATTCCATCCCACTGCTCCCGCGATGTGGCCCTGATCGTAGCCTGTGGTGTCCACGTCCACTTCCACCAGGCGAGTCTTCGGATCGCTCAGGTGGTCCGTTACCCACTGCGTCGAAACCAGCACTTCCGGATGCGCATATTCAGCCATGTGACTTCCTCCTTCAAGAATTTCGCTCGGTCCTGCGATTTAGTTTAGTCTCCCTGCAACAAAAAACCCACCTACCAGTCATTTCTGGCGGTGGGTTCAAGGAATCCTGAGCTGGAAACAGCTCGCTAGATGACTTGCTTCCCCGTGCCAGAGGACACACCCGCGCGACATGGGCAACGACAACCCTGCGCCGGCCTCTGGTGGCAAATCATCTTTTGCAGCATACACCGTCGTCCCCCGGAACCGCAATGCCGGCCCGGAAGGTCACTTCTTGCCGACTTTCCATTCTTTGAATGTGCTTTCGATCGGTTTTTTCATGCGTTCCGGGTGTTCCAGATAATTGCCGCCGGTAGCTGACCAGCCATAGTACAGGACGGCGCCGCTCTGCGAATCCACGAGAGCGATGTTGACCACGATGTAGTCTGCCTCGTTCACGCCGGCAATGGCGCCGAGAACTTTCTTGCCGCCCGTGTTCACCACGCCGGAGGCACGCACGAAAACCAGCGCGTCCGCGGCCGCCCCGGGATTGAAGTTGGCGACTTCATCGCCCATGGTGTACCGGCCATTGCGCACGTCCTTCGGTTTTTCACTCACGTGCTTGTGTAACGCGTCGTAGCGATCTTGAATATCCGCTACGGCGAATTTGAGGTCCGGGTTCTTTTCGAGTGCTTCGGACGCAAACACATTGTCGAGAACCGTGCAGCCTTTTGACTGCATGGCCTCGGCGATGATTCCCGGCAAGGCTGCTTCGACCATTTGTGATTCGGCGATCAAGGATTCGTTGCCCTTCATTCCGGATTTCGTAATGCTGGCACGGGGCGGAAGAATGAGCACCTTGCGCACCACGATCTTTCCGCTCTTCAAATCCGGGTGCGCGAATTGCGCGCGCGCAAGCGAGACGCTGCAAGCCATCATCAGCATAATGAATCCCGCGCGTGCGAGCTTCCTCTTCATGTGAACTCCTTTTTCACTCCGCTGCAATCGTTCGTCAGTCAACCGCGGCGCTCAAGGCTTCGGAGAGGGCGCAGCGTTCGTCGTGACAGGCTGGGTGACGGCCGGCGCGCCTTCCTTCTCTGCTGTCTCAAGGCGACGATGAATCTGCAATTGATCGAGGGCATTCGGCGCGAGCTCCAGATACTTTCGAAAATCCTCGGCGCACTGCGCGGGCAAGTGCTGCTTCTCGTAGAGAAAGCCTCGTCCTCTGTGCGCGGCAGCATTTGCCGGATCAAGCTCCAGCGCCTTGCGGTAAGCCTCCTCGGATTGTTTTTGGCTCGCCTCCATCGCGGCCTTACCGGCCGGTGTAGCTACCAGCGCGTTGTCGTATTCCTGATCCGTGAGTTTTGTTTCCATCTTGCGAGCGTCTCTTTTCCCCTTGGACGACAGCTCCTCGGAAGTCGGATCGGGTGTACGCGGCCCGAGCGCGCGAAATGCATCTCCGAGCGCTCGAAAGTCCTCCGACGATTTCGGGTTCTGCTTCGCCAGACGCTGCGCGACCGCGACGGCGGTGCGCTCGCGGCCCGCGCGAATGTCCAGGGCAACATTGTCGCGCGACGCTTTCTCGGTGGCCGCGACATATCGCTCCTCCTCGACCATGGGGTGGTGCGTGTGCAGGCGAGTGTCGTGAATCACGTCGCTGATGTAAGCGATGCGATCTTCCAGCTTCGGGTGATCCTGATAAAAGACATGGGACAGCTCGACCTCATGGCTGGATTCGAGCAGTTTAAACGCGTTGATCATCTCTTCGGTCGAGTAGTCGGCTTGATTGACGGCAGCCACGGCGCGGATGTCCGCCTCTTTCTCCAGTTCCCTGCTGTAACCATAAATTGTGGATTCAACGATGGCCGGAGCGAGAGTTCCCATCAGGACGGCAGCAGCGCCGCCTATACCTCCTACGCCGCCGCCTGCAGCGCCGACACCGGCAAGGATATTTGCCGCCAGCGATTTCTTTCGGTAGCTTCGATTCTCCAAATACGGATGCCGGTTCAGGACGTGGGTCTCTTCGTGAGCAAGCACGCTTGCGAGCTGCGCCTCGTTTTCGAGCAGCGCCAGCAAACCAGTGTTCACGTAAATCGAGCCATTCGCCAGCGCGAACGCGTTAGGAATCGGATCGCGCAGCACATGAAACCTGCCAGACGACATGTTCGGGGTCCGGACCCGGCGGAAGCAGGTCGTCGCCGAGCGCGGTGATGTATTCGGTCAGCGCGGGATCCGAATACACCATTCCCTTTTCGTCCATGTACCGATCGAGTTGATTCGATTTTTCAAGCAGATCGAGGTCTATGTCCGTGAACTTAAATGCCGGCGGCGACGCGAGGGGAGGCAGCTGCTGCGCGGCAGCGCTCTGAACGGACACGAGAAGCAAGGCGAAGCCCAGAGCGGTCCAACGGAGATGCATTCTCCGCTTGCGTTCCGAGGGAGAGGGCATGTGATGAGGATGCTAAGTTACGCCACGGTCGCAGTCAATTGCGATGCAGCGTTCAAGTTACCGGGTGCAACGAACCGTCGGAGGCCGCCTCGAGCTCGATGCGAAGCAGCCAATCGAAGTGAAATTTTCCAGCGGCGAGCCACTTTTCAAGTTCTTCGCGTCCCGGCGCGTCAAATTCGGCGAGCATCTTTCCCTTCCTGCATGTTGAAGACAACGCGCCGCGCGGCAACGGGCTTTCCGCCGAGCAGGCGCTTGGAAAGTTCTTCGGCGCCCTGGCGCGTTAGACAGGCCAGCGTGTGTTGTGAAATGTAACGGGGCATTTGGTCTCCGGTTCGATCGAGCTATTTGGCCGCAATCGCAAAGAATAGGGAATACATGGCCGGCGCGGAAAAAGCAAATCCGCGACGCGAATGATCAGACAGGCCCGTCGCGGCGCGAACTGGTGAACTGAACCATCGGACAGGTGACCGATCCTGAAAATCATCAGCCGAAAACGGAGATGCCCGTCCTAGCGAGGACTAGAATGGAGATGCGAGGTGCCACGCATGAAACCAATGCAGCGATCCGTGTGTTTCTTGCTGCTGACTGCGGCTCTGGGAATGGCCGCAATCGCGAGCGCCAAAGGGCCGATCGGAGAACTCCAGGGTACCGTGCTCGATTCGAAGGGAAAGCCCGTGTCTGATGCGACCGTCACTTTGCAAACATCTGACGGCAATCACCCGCACGCCACGCACACCGACGCCGACGGACACTTCAAGTTCACGCGTTTCGAAACGGGCCAATACGATCTAAGAGCCTATTCCAACGGCATGTTCTCGGCGTGGACGAAACGCATCTCGATCCGCTCAAAGAAAACGACGGAAGTCACGCTTCGGATGCCTCCCCCGGCGGACGTCTCGGTAACCGTAAGCCAATAACTCACGCTTTTTGAAGGGGTACTAATACCCCGGTACCGGAAAATCGTACCCTACGAGCCATAGCTCCATTCCGTGTCGATCTTGGAGTTGGAGAATGTATCGCGGGTTGGGAGCTGCGTTGCGGGGACGACGGTTCCAAATGGAACCGTAGCACGCTGACCAACCCGTCGAAACCCTCCTGCCGACGTACCCCTTCCCGACCCCCGTTTGCAGGACGGGTTCGCGCCGCGCCATCCAAGGTAATGCCTCCGAGTTCGAACACGACATCGTTTGGTAGGCGTCGTGCGTCATAAGAGTGCGAGCGCGCAGGCGCCATGGGCAACCCATTCAGAATCTTTCTGCCATGGTCAGACGGCCGCTCAGGAGCGACAAGGCTTTGCGACAGGTGATGGGAAAGCCCGACAGGGTCGCGCGACGGCTAGTGGCTGTAATTCTCGCGGTGTTGTGCGTGCACGCGACGCCGGCCGGCGCCGAGGACCTGAAGCCGGAGACGGTCGAGGCGTTCGATCACTACGTGCGGCTCACGGAGGCACAGATCGATTCCGAGACGGCCCGCCACGATCCATATTTATGGGTCGAACAGCTGCCGGAGGATCGCCGCGCGGCGGCCGAGGCGCAGCTGCGCGCGGGGCACGTGGTAATCGAGCGTCTGGACACACCGGACCCGGACGATCATCGGAAACGAATTGCTGTTCCGGATGGAATGATCCATCACTGGATCGGCACCGTGTTCATACCGGGCGCTACCCTGGCGCAGACGCTCGCGCTCGAGGAAGACTACGACCATCATCAGGATTATTTTCGACCGGATGTGATGCGCTCGAAAATCCTGCGCCACGATGGGAACGATTTCACGATCGAGCTGCGCCTATGCAAGAAGAAGGTGATCACCACGGTTCTCGACACCGAGCACGAAGTCCAGTACACGCTGGTGGATTCAACGCACGCGTGGAGCCGCTCGCGAACCACGCGCATTCAGGAAGTGGATAACGCTGGAGAAAAGAACGAGAGCCTGGAACCCGCAGGACACGACCGCGGGTTTCTCTGGCGCATGAACACCTACTGGCGCTTCGAGCAAAAGGACGGCGGAACGTACGTGGAATGCCAGTCCATTTCGCTTACGCGAGACATTCCCACGGGTCTCGGATGGCTGGTGGGGCCGTACGTAACGAGCGTGCCGCGCGAATCGCTGACGTTCACGCTAGCGACGACTCGCAGCGCGGTGCTGAATCGAATCGCGGCGCATGCAGCGCCCTAGAAGCGACGCGTTAGACGGAAACTATATGCAATCTACGCGACCGCTCTATTTGAAGGTAGCGGTCGCCGTATTGTTTTGAATCGCCGCGAACTGGCACGTTGTCGCGACGGTGGGCGGAGTGGTCACGACGCAATTCGTGCCGAGCACGCTCCCACCCCATGTTATGAACGTTGACGGAGGGACCGCGGTGGCCGAGAGCGTAATGGCGCTGCCACTTAGATACCGCGCCGTACACGTTCCCGATTGAACGCCGGGAGCCCCGTTCACCCCCGCTGTTTCGACGCAGTTAATCTGCCCCGTCGTATCCGTCACCGACCCGGATCCCGTGCCGTTTGTTCCCTGTACGGTCACCGTGAGATTGAAGGTTAGAGCCGAGCTTGCCAGGAAGACGTCCTCGAGTGCGTTTGAATCGTTTGCGACGAGGTTGTCCGCAAAGGAAATAAAGGTGACCGTGTTTCCGTCGCCGCTTATGGCCGGCGCGACACTCTTGCCGTCAGCCGGGGGAGGCGATGTCCCTGGTGGCTTGCTCGCAAGAAGTGTATAGGTCACACAACCCGTCGTAGTCGTCGTCACGACAACTACCGTAGGAGTCAGGCACGGGTTCCGGACGAAAACGTTTTCAATCCCGTTTTCAACGACACCGTTCAGATTGGACGCCTCGGAAGCAAAAGCGACGGCCTCGCCGGTCGTGCAAGCCGTGGTCGTCAGCGTGTCGCACTCGCTAATGCTTGGCGCTTCGCTGAAGCCGTTCGCCGGCGTAGTGCCATCCGGCGAGGACGCGATCAGAGTGGTTGCCGTGCACGTCGGCGGCGTGGTGACGGTAACGCCGGTGCAGGTATCGCGCAAATACACCTGCTGAGTTGGACCCACGCCCGGGATCAGGTTCTGAGCGGTGGAAGCGAAAGCGACGAAGCGTCCTTCCTGTGAAATTGCCGGTTCCACGCTGGCCCCATCGGCCGGCGTGACGCCGTCCGGTGTGGAAACAAGAGTCGTCACTGGAGCGCATGTATTGCCGTCCACACCGATTGTCGTAATGCACGTGGTGCGCTCAAAAATTTCGGTCGCGCGGTCCGGGTTTGAACCAGTCACCAAGTTTGTAGCCGAAGAGACAAAGGAAACGAACAGTCCCTCGTCCGCAATGGCAGGATGGGAGCTGGGACCATCTCCCGCGGCGGTGCCGTCGGGCGATGCCGAAACAAGATACGTCGTGGGCTCGCAAGCGCCCAGCGCCAGCGGAGGGACAACGCTGCAAGTATCGCGAACAAAGGCTTGCGGCGTAACGCCGTCAAATCCGTCGGCCGGCGGATTCGTGAGAAGGTTTGTGGCGAGCGAGATGAACGCGACATAGCGTCCATCCGAACTGATCACGGGGTTGTAGCTCTCCCCGTTCCCTGGACTCGAGCCATCCGCGGAGATAGAAACCAGGGCTACTGTGCCGTTTCCGGCCGTGCAGGTCGCGCCAGCGAGACAGGGCGTCTCCCAGTAAACCTGGCGCGCTATTCCGGGAACCACAACATAGTTCACCAGGTTGCTGGCGGTCGAAGTATAGGCAACCTCCGTGCCTCCGCTATCCACGGAGGGCTCGGAACTCGTCCCGTTGGCCACGGCGCCGTTGGGCGCGACGCTGACCAAAGTCGTCTTGGGTAAGCAACTGGATGCGCCTCCCGCGACGACCGTGCCGCTGAAGCAGGTGTCGCGCAGAAAAATCGCGCTGGAGGTGATAATCGGGCTGACGACGAGATTGGTGGACGTGGAGGCAAAAACGACGAACTGCCCCGTCTGGCTCGCGGACGGTCCCGCGGTCGAGAGCGTGAGAGCCCCACCCGTACAAGTGGCGCCGCAAATTCCGGTGTTGGCCTGCGTACCATCCGGCGCGAGATCGACGATCAGGGGGGGGCCATTTAACTCCGTGGCGTTCACGGCAAATGTGGTGGTGTTGGAACTACCACCGCCACTACCACCATCCGCCGGGTTGACGACCGCTACCTGCACAACTCCCGCAGTTAGAAAATCCCCAGCGTTCAGCGAAGTCTGGATTGCGGCCGAACTTGCAAAAGTTGTCGTGCGCGGAGATCCGTTCAGGGTTATCACGGAATCAGGTACGAAATTCGCCCCGCTAACTCCGAGAATCGACCCCGGGCTTCCGGCCAGGATCGCCGCAGGGGTGAGCGATGTGATGACCGGCACCGGATTCCGGACCTTCAGGGGAACGGAACTGGAGCTGCCTCCACCGGGTGGCGGATTCACGACGGCAATTTCCAACGTGCCCGCGGTTGCCACGTCGCTTGAAAGTAGGGCGGCCTGCAAAAGTGTCGTGCCCAGAAAACTGGTCTGTCGAATACTGCCGTTCACCGTGACGGTGGCCAGAGATACAAAGTTTTGCCCGGCCACGTCTAGCGTCAAACCGGCGCTCCCTGTCGAAACCGACGGGGGCGATATTGACGTGATCTGCGGCACCTTGCTGGAAACGGAATCAATCGTAAAGGTGAGAGTCAGGGTGGTTCCCCCGCCAGGCGGAGCCGTCTCCACGACGACTGTCGCCGTGCCAGCATTTTGGATGTCGCCCGCCGGGACCTGGGCGGTCAGCTCTTTGGTGGTAACAAAGAGTGAGAGGAGCTCCTGTCCATTCCAGAAAACAACGGAGGCGGGCGTGAAGTTGTTGCCGTCCACCTCCATTGAGAAGGCCGGCTGGCCCGCCGCTATATCAGACGGAACAAGCTTAGAAATGCTTGGCGCAGGAGAATTGATCTGCTGCTGGCAGCAGGAAAGCAGCACCGCCAGCGTAAAGACCAATGAGCCTAAAAAGAGACGAGCTATGCCCCGCAAGTTTCTCACTCCTGAGTCCGCAGGTCGAATCCAGCGGCTAAGCGTAATCGTAGAGACTACTAGAGATGGCCCAAACGGGCAATCGGGATGCCTGCCCCAATCCGGGCGCCTGGGACTCGCGGGGTCAGCGCGCGCGGGGGCCTCATTTGCGGGGCCCGGGTGAATGATCGGGAAGAGGCCCCCGGATAGCGCGCCGACAATGGACCCTGCGTCCATCGGCTTATGCTACGTGGCCGGAATTGGGGTGGAATTTTGTGCGCCTGTGGACTTTCTTGCTCGCCCGCGGAACTCACGGCGACTGTGCCAAATCCGTCCTTCCGGCCACTGGACCCTGGCGGTTGCGAAACGCTCGCCTTTTCAGCTGAATGACGGCGAAGCGTGTCTCAGCGCTTGGTTTTGCCGAAAGACAAATTGGTCGAGAAAAACGGCATCACGTTTTTCTCCAGACGGTCCTGAATTCCGCTGATATGCGTGCCTTCGTAGGTCTCGAACGTGTGGGTAATGCCGAACGCGGTCATTCTGCGCTCGAGTTCCTGATTCGAAGCCATCAGGCCGTCTTTCGTGCCCACATCCATCCTGATCGCATGGAGCTGCTTCAGATTCGAGACGTACTGATCGAGCATCGCCAGCGGCGCGTTGGCATCCCATTCCGCGGCAACGAGCGGCTGAGGCTTTCCGTCGGCGGTCGGCAGATCGAGATAGAGCGGCGGATTCTTCGGATCGGGAGACCACGCAGCCGCCGATGCGATCATCGCGCGCGTGCCGAAATCCGCGTTGGTGAGATCGGCGGCGCTGTGAACGGCCTCGGCCTTCGCTATTGCCTCGGCGGTCGGATTCGGATTGGGCAGCAGACAGCAAGCGCTCATCGCATAGATGCTCGAGAACACTTCCGGATACTTCATTCCCAGGCGAATCGTGCCGTAGCCGCCCATGGAGTGGCCCGCGAGACCGCGGCTGGCGCGGTCCGGAATCGTGCGGTAGTGGGAATCAAGGTAGGAAACCAGGTCGCGCGTGATGAAGGCTTCCCAATTTCCGGTGGTGACCGAATTCGAGTACATGCTGCCCATGTAAACCGTATAGGCGTTGGGCATCACGACGATCATTTCGCGCGCCGAACCGCTCGCGAGCGCCTTGTCAATCGCCGCGGGCGCATCCACGAACACGTGCTTGGCGCCGAACCAGTTGTCGTCATTGTCCGTATACCCATGAAGCAAATAAATAACCGGGTAGCGCTGATGCTTGTGGGTTTTATAGCCTGGCGGCAGATAAACCGAGACGTCACGATCCGGGGAGTCACCCTCTAGATTTCCCTCGAGCGATGCGCCATGAACCTTCACTCGTTCGACCGTACCGTGCGGCAAAGGCGGCGTTTGGGAAAACAATGGCCCGCTCGCGCAGGCAAAGAACGCGCACGCGATCGCGACACGGAAAGTCGGTTGAGGCGAAAGACTCGAGCGATTTGCTTTCATTGTGCCGCTCCCGAGATCACGGAACTGCGTAATAGGTGAAGATTGTATAGTCGGGATTCGCGTGGCGCTTGCCCGTTCCGACAATTACCGTGCGCGTGAGCCAATCATGCGGGCCGACAGTGTATCGAACACGGGGGCGCGAACCTAAATTCTCGCGCGCTACTTCACACACTCGAAGCTGCCGGCGTCCTCGGGATCTCCCTGGCCCTTATATTGGGCGTGCTTTGGATAGGCGCAGAGCGGGCGGCTGCGGCCGGGAAAAGCCTTGCCGGTCGCAACCACGGAATCGGGCGCCTTCCCATCCTCGACCCAGTTGACGACGGCGCCGAGCATATCGAATTTGTCGAGCGCGGCTGGACCGCCCGCGCAATGGTTCATTCCGGGAACGAAATAAAATCTGCTCGAACCCAGCACCTGATTGAGGCCGCCATTCGCCGCCGCCATTTTTTCGTAGTAGGCCAGCGTGTCAAACGGAGAGAAAACTGGATCGCTGGTGCCGTGGTAGAAGACAAGTTTGCCGCCGTGGACGAAAAACGTGCTTAGATTCGTCCAGGTTGTATCGGAGAGAGTCTGGCTTTCGTTGGCTCGGACGCCAGTGACCAGTGTGTCCATGTCCACGTCAGACGGCTGTTCGACGGTGGCCAAAATACTCGGTCCGGCAGTGGGCAAGAAACTCGAAAAGACCGCGAATGGCCCGCTGGAGCTTTGCAGATAACCTGTGTCCCACGGAAACGCGGCGTAGACCTGGTTGCCGTGCGAATCTTTGGGACCCGCGAACGCTTTTGCCAGCGCGCCTACCTGCTGCGAGGTGAGGCACGATTCCGTTTTGGCGCCCTTGCATTGAAGAACGGCGGGATCGTAGCGGCAGGCCTCTGGATTGAAGATCATGCCGTCCTTCAAGCCGTCTTTTTCATCGCAGGATTTCATGATCGACTCGGCGAGAAGCTTCTTGTCGCCGTCGGAGAAATCCTTCGCGGGATCCGGCTTGCCGGAAGCGTCCTTGGGCGCGATCTTCGCGAACGCTCCCCTCGCGTAGGCCAGCCCGATATTGGAATAGCCCGTGCGCATCGCGGGATCGCCGGAAATGATTCCGTCGAAGTAGGTCGGATAACGCTGCGACATCATCATTCCCTCGCGCCCGCCGGTCGAGCAGCCGTCGTAGTAGGAGTACTTCGCCGGCTGGCCGTAATACTGCGCGATGATTTCTTTCGACAGCACCGTCACGCGGCCTATGGCGATGTAGGCGAAGTCGAGGCTCGCGAGCTGATCTTTCATGAATGCAGCATCGAACACCGCGCCCTTGTGTCCCGTATCGGTTGAGACGACAGCGAAGCCGCGCGCGAGCGCCGGATTGTCGCCCGCAGTCTGCGAACCAAGGGGAGGAAGGATATATCCGTTGAGTCCGCCGCCGCCCTGAAACAAAAACCGCCCGTTCCAGTTGTCCGGCAGCGCGATCTCGAACCCGATGGCGTAGGGTTTGTTGTCGGCGCCGGTGCGCGGGTCCATGACGCCATCAACGCGGCAATATGGGGGGATCGGGACGGGTATCGCTTCTGGGGAAATCGTAGCGGTGCGCAGCGTCCCCGGTGGCGTCGTCGGGACAGCCTCGGCCTTGGTGATCTGCACGTTCGCGCCGGCGATTTTCAGATTCACGAGGTCCGTGCATTTCTGCACGGGCGGGATGGGTGCCGCGGCGCTGGATGCCTGTGCGTATGCCGACAATGTAGCTACCAGTGTGAACGCCACGAAAAACCCCAGCATTGCTGCCTTCTTTAGATATCCCATGATCAGTCCCTCGGGTTCGACAATCCGCTACATTCGGAAAACTCGAGAGTTATGCCTGAATCGAACGGTTGATGCAATGGAAGATTCTGCACGCGGATTCGAGCGAAGAACAACGACTACAACTGAATGAGCTAGTTCGAGGGTTTGGAAGGAGAGTGCGAAGACCAATCCTGCTGCGCGAATTCGACGCCCCAGAAATGCGGGCTGGGGCACAGGAACTCGACGCCGACGCGTGTGCCTTTATCGGAAGTGTCCCCCAGATAGACGATGCGGCACTCCTGCTCTTCCTCGGTCGCGGGATTGATGAGGACGAGATCCGCCCCGAGTTCAAGCTCCTCATTCAGATAGAGCAAGCCCCCGTGCGCGTTGATCACGATTGTCTGGCTTTTCGCGCGGAATTTGTGGCCCTGGAGGTTCTTGCCCTTGGCCTGGACAGGAATCCGCGTGAAGACACGGGAACTGCGCCGCTCGCTGCTGGTTTGCGTTTCGGGCATCGTCCTGTACATCGTGCAATGGGGGCGCGGCCGAGTCAATCGTGCGGCGGAGGAACGTGCCCAAAGAAGCAGTTCGCAAAAGTGTGTTGAAAATGCGCAGCCTTGGGTACTATTGCAAGACTGCCTGGGGGCCGGAAGTTCACTCTCCTTGGCAAGGCCGGCCGGGCGGCGCAGGTAGTTCCATCCCCCGGGGCCAGGAGCAGTGAATGGATCTCATCGGCTATATCGAGTCGAAGCGCGAAGAACACCTCAACGAGCTAAAAGAGTTGCTGCGAATACCGAGCGTCAGTACCAAAAGCGAACACAAACCCGATATCGAAAGGGCTGCGCACTGGGTGGCGGAAAAACTCCGCGCAGCGGGCTTGGACAACGTCGAAATCATGCCCACCAAGATGCACCCGCTCGTGTACGGCGAGTCGTTGCAAGCCCCCGACAGGCCAACCATCCTTTTCTATGGCCACTACGACGTGCAGCCGGCGGAACCGCTCGATCTTTGGACGACCCCGGCATTCGAACCTACCGTGCGTGACGGCAATCTTTACGGCCGCGGCACTGCCGATGACAAAGGGCAGGTACACATCCACATTAAAGCGCTCGAAGCGCTGCGCAAGACTGCCGGAAAGCTGCCGATCAACGTAAAGGTGATGATCGAAGGCGAAGAAGAAGTCGGGAGCGTGAACCTTTGGGATTTTGTGAAGACCCACCGGGAGAGGCTGAAGGCCGACGCGCTGGTCGTTTCCGACACAGCGATGCTCGGTAAGGGCGTGCCTTCGATTACGTACGGCCTGCGCGGCTTGAATTATTACCAGGTGGAGATCACGGGTCCGGTGCAAGACCTGCACTCGGGAGTTTTTGGAGGCGCTGTCCCGAATCCGATCACGATTCTTGCTGAGATGATTGCGAAGCTGCACGACAGGAATTTCCGCATAGCGATTCCAGGCTTTTACGACAACATCGCCACGGTTTCGCGGAAGGAACTCAAGGCGCTGAATTCCCTGCCGTGGAAGGAAAAGGAATTTCGCAAGACGGTGGGCGCGCCCGGGCTCTGCGGCGAGAAAGGCTTCACGATACGCGAGCAGCTCTGGGTGCGGCCGACGCTCGAGTTGAACGGTATCTGGGGCGGCTATCTTGGTGAGGGCGCAAAGACGGTGATTCCGTCGAAAGCTTTTGCGAAAATTTCCACGCGCCTGGTGCCGAATCAGGATCCGGCGAAGATTGCGAAGATGGTCGAGCGGCAGGTCCGCAAGCTGCTGCCGAAATCAGTTTATTGCAAATTCGATGTTCTCAGCATGGGCAAGCCGTGGGTGGCGCCCTACACGCATCCGATTTTTCAGAAAGCGATTCATTCGCTCGAAACGGGATTCGGGAAACGCGCGGTGTTCATCCGCGAGGGCGGCTCGATTCCCTTCGTCACGCAAATGCACGACACATTCAAGGTTCCCTGCGTTCTGCTTGGATTTGGATTGCCGGACGAGAACGCGCACGCGCCGGATGAGCACATTGCGCTGGAAAATTATTTCGGCGGCATCAAGGCCATCGCGCTTTTTTACGAACAGCTGGCGACGCTGTAGGAACCCGCGGCTGATTCGCCGCGCGATGCAAAAGGGCCGATTTTGCGGGCTTTTTTAACGTTTGTACTTGCGTTCCCCTTGTAGGACGGCTATAGTTCGCGGCGGCATCCCGGAAGCGGGGGCCGATCAGCAATTACACCTGAGGAGGAAAGAGAATTCGATGGCCACCCCGTTGAGCAAGTCTAAGATTATCGCCCACATGGCTGACAAGGTCAGCACCCCCGAGAAGCCGATCTCGAAAAAGCAGGCGGCGGCCTTTTTCGACGAGCTGTTCAAGCTCGCGGTGAAGGAAGCCAAGGGCGCAGGCAAGTTCGTCATCCCCGGAATCGGTCGAGCGGTGAAAGCGCATCGCAAGGCGCGCATGGGCCGCAACCCCGCCACGGGCGAAGCAATCAAGATCAAGGCCAAGACTGTGGTCCGCCTGCGCGCGGCAAAGGCGTTCAAGGACGCCATTTTGAAGTAGTTCGGCTCGGCGCGAATTGGGCCAAAGGTTTCGCGGCGAAACCCCCACGTCCTTCCTGCCCTTCCAGGGCGGATAGGGCGCCTGGGGGTTTTGTCTTTTGCCCTTACCGTCGGCCGCCAAAGCCAATCGCATGACTGAATACTCGGGCCTGCTTACCGATCTCTACGAACTGACCATGGCGGCGGGGTATCTGCAAACCCGCTTCGATGGGCGCGCCACGTTTGAACTCTTCGTTCGACACCTCCCGCAGCGGCGGAATTATCTGGTAGCTGCGGGACTCGAGCAAGCGCTCGAATTTCTCCAAAACGTCCGCTTCACGCCGGCTGAGATTGATTATCTGCGGCAGCATCGCGTGTTCCGCCACGTTCGCGAGGATTTTTTCACCTACCTCGCGAAATTCCGATTCACTGGCAGCGCCTGGGCGATGCCCGAGGGTACGCTCGTATTTCCCGGCGAGCCGATGCTGCGCGTAACGGCACCGATCATCGAAGGCCAGATTCTGGAGACGTATTTACTCGCTACACTCAGCTACCAGACCATGGTTGCGAGCAAGGCGGCGCGGGTAGTCACGGCAGCGGAGGGCCGCCAGATTGTGGATTTCGGAGCGCGCCGCGCCCACGGCAGCCAGGCCAGTCTGCTGGCCGCGCGGGCCGCGGCGATTGGGGGTTGCGGAGGCACTTCCAACGTGCTGGCCGGACAGCAATTCGGAATGAACACGTACGGCACGCAGGCGCATTCCTGGGTGATGGCGCACGAGGGCGAGGCGGAAGCATTCCGAAATTTTCTCGACGCTTTTCCCGACGATGCCGTGCTACTACTCGATACTTACGACGTGCGCCGGGCGCTCGCCAAGATCATTGAGATGGGGCGTAAGCCGGCGGGCGTCAGACTCGATAGCGGCGATCTGGCCAAAGACAGCCGCTGGGTGCGCCGCGAACTCGATCGCGCAGGATGGAAGGACGTAAAGGTTTTTGCCTCAGGCGACCTGGATGAAACCAGAATCGCGTCGCTGTTAGCCAAGGGCGCGGCGATTGACGCGTTCGGCGTGGGAACCGCGCTCGCGACGCCCGGTGACGCTCCGCATCTGAATCTGATCTACAAGCTCGTCGAGGTGGAGCGCGACGGAAAAACTCGCGAAGCGGCGAAACTGACGAAGGCGAAGGCTACGTATCCGGGCCGCAAGCAGGTGCATCGCTACTACTCCACGAACGGCCAATTTAAGAGCGACCGAATCACGCTCGAGAGCGAACCTTCCAATGGCGGCGAGCCTCTGCTCGTCGAAGTGATGCGCGACGGCCGCCGCACCGCTCCCGCCGAGCCCATTAATATCCTGCGAGACCGGTGCATCGCGGGCCTCGCCCGGCTCCCGCAGCGCTATCGCCAGATCAGCCGCGCGGCGAAATATCCCGTTAGCTACAGCAAGGCCCTTCAAGGCTCACTCGAAAAGGTCCGCCAGCGCATCCGCAGCTTTGCGGTAAAATAGGTTTGCAAGCCCAAGGGGCCCTAACCGATGGCGCTGCAGAAAACCGTTTTCTGGGAAGTGGACGCGCAAGCCGATTTTATGCTGCCGGGAGGAAAACTCTACGTTCCTGGCGCTGAGAAAATCATTCCCAATATCGAGCGCCTCGTCTCCGGGGCGGTCGAGGCAGGAGCGCTTTTGGTTTCCAGCGGCGACTCCCATCCCGAGGCTGACGTGGAGTTTGAACGCTTCCCCCCGCACTGCCTCCGCGGAACGTCCGGAGCGCGGATCGTCCCCGAAGGATTGGCCACGAACTTCTGCACGATTCCGAATGACGCGGCCCGCGTCCTGCCAAGTCATGTTCTGAGCTTCCCGCAGGTAATTTTTGAAAAGCAGACGCTCAGTGTCTTCGACAATCCACACGCGGGCGCGCTGGTCGAGCGGCTGCCGGCCGATGCGGACTACGTGATCTTTGGCGTGACCACCGAGTATTGCGTGAGATGCGCCGCGAAGGGATTGCTCGAGCGCCATCGCAAGGTCGCAATCGTGAAGGACGCGATCGAAGCGCTCGACGCGGAAGCCGGCCGGAACGCGCTTGAGGAATTGCAGGCTCTCGGCGCTCGGCTGATCTCGACCGATGAAGCACTCGCGGGATTGAATGCTCGCGCGTCGGCTGCTCCTTCTCGACGATAAAGATAGAATGCCAACCGACAAACGAAAACTCGCCTGGGAAATTTTCCAGCAGGCTTATCAATCTCAAATGGATGGCGAACTCGACCGCGCTGCGGAGCTTTACCGGACCTCTATCGAGATTTTCCCGACAGCCGAGGCGCACACTTTCCTCGGCTGGACGTATCACTATCAGGGAAAAGTGGAAGAAGCGATTGCGGAGTGCAAACGCGCCATCGAGGTGGACCCGGACTTCGGCAACCCCTACAACGACATCGGTGCGTACTTAATTTCGCTCGGGCGTCACGATGAAGCCATTTCGTGGCTGGAGCAGGCTATCAAAGCGCCGCGCTACGATCCGCGGCATTTTCCTCATTTCAATCTGGGCCGCGTCTATTACGCAAAGGGCCAGTTCAACCGCGCCCGGCAATGCTTTCAGGACGCACTGCGGATCGAACCGCGCTACGCGCTCGCCCGGCAAGCCGTGGAAAATCTCCGCCGCATGGTGAATTAAACGGCGCTCAGGCGGCCACAGTGACCGGCGGCCTGATTCTCCTGTGAAGTGCGAGAACGATAGCACCGACCCCCCACATCGCAACCAACAGCCCGATCACCGGTCCGGCAAAAGGCACCATGCGAACAGCCTGCACGATCGCCAGGCCAAGCGCGAGTCTCCCAAGGGCAGCGCCAATCCCCACTCCCGGTCCGAGTAGTTTCTCTCCCAGCCACGCGCCTACGAAAATTTTCGCCGCGTACACGGCGATTCCGTAGAAAAGAATCACGGGTATGCCAACGCTCAAGCCCACGATTGTGGCGCAGACAATGAGCGCAGCAATGGGTGTCGCAAACAGGAACAACGCGCCGAAACCGACGGCCGGGCCGATTTTCTTGCATGCCTGCGCGACATCGAAAAAGAAACCTGGCGCGATGAGGAGTGTCACGAGACCCAACAAAAAGCCCGCGCCCCAGAACATCACCTGATGCCAATAATAGGCGCCCCGGCTGCGGTCCGGGCCTCGCTTTACCGTACTGACTTGGATAGGGCTTCCCAGCTTCGCGCCGGTGGAGATTTCCGGTTGGTGCCCTCCAATGTATTTTGTCTTCCCCTCAATCTCAGCAGAGGGACCGATGTTAAGACGGTCGCCTTGTACCGTGACGTCGTGTCCCATCGAGCCATTGATACCCACCAAGCCCGCTCCTGCGAGAACGTCGCCTCCGACCTGGCCATTTAATTGGGCCACTCCCGTGCCGATCGTCATCGTGCCGCCGACTTTGGCTTTCGAATCCAACTCGACGACCTGAGACCAAACCATCGCGTTTCTCGCTACGTTCGAATTGAGCGAAACCGCCTGGCACCACACGCGCACGTTGCCGTCCACGGGACCGTTCACTCGGACTTCCTGTCCAAACGCCAGGATGTCTCCCTTGACATGTCCGTTCACCGTCACATATTGGGCCCCGACGATCAGATCGCCGTCCACATCGCCGTCAATTTGCGCGCGATCGGCCAATACGATCAGATCCGTTTTCACCTCTTGCCCTGCCGGCAACGTGTAGCCGGGATTGCCATGCTCTACATCCGCAGCCGCCACCGACTGAGGCAGAGCCAGCGCGACAGCCAGAGCCCCCATCACGAGAGCAATTGCCGTGAATCGCTGCCATTGTTTTCGCAGCAGCCAGATTGCGACCAACCCGAGAGTGGCCACCGCCATAAATTCCATCAAGCTTCGCATCGCGTCCCATCCTTCCCAGAAAGCGCCAGTGAAAAAAAGTGTAGTCAGAAGACTTCCCTGCGTGAAGCCAGCCTGCGAGGCTCGCGTGAGCGAGGGTTCGATAAAGCCGCTCCAGAGCGTGTAGGCTCCGCCAGTGCCGAGCGCGAAAGCCGCGATCCAGCCCCAATGCGCCGTGCCGCGCTCCGGGGCAGCGATCACAGTGGCGGGAATCGGTTCGTCTTGCGCGATTAGAGCTTCCCGCAGCCAGACGCTCTCCGCCTTCAGCGCGTGAAGGAGTTCACCGCACGCTGCGCACGAGCCGAGGTGCATGGAGACTTCGCTCGCACGGCCGGGATCGAGCTGGCCTTCGAGATACAGCAGTCCGGTCATCTCATCGAAATGACCATCGGAGTGGTTCATGGCATGCCCCCTGCAGAAGCTTTCAGAGCGTTTACATCGCCGCTTGCGCTTAACGCATCGCGCAATTGATGCCGCGCGCGCAGGAGCAAAACTCCCACGAACGCGCGGCGCACGCCCAGCGTGTCGGCAATTTCCTCGTAACTCATGTCCGCGTAATAGCGCAGCACCAGCGCCATCCGCGCGCGATCGGGAAGCTGCGCAAGGCCGGTGCGAACTTCTTTGCTGGTGTGCTCGGCCTGCAGGCGCTCAAGCTGACTGGGATCGGGATGCTCGAGCGGAAGCGTGTCCAGGTCGCCTGTCTCCAGGTCCTGACGGATGCGCCGGCGGCGCAGCGTGTCCCAGCAGTGATTGCTCGCGACCTTGTAGAGCCACGCGGTAAACGGCCGCGACGAATCGTAGGTCCCGAGTTTCTGGCGCACTTTCATGAAAATTTCCGTCGTTGCGTCTTCCGCATCTTCGCGGGCCGGCAGCAGCCTGCGGCAAAACCTGAAAATCGCCGGAGCGTACTGGCGATAGAGCTCGCCCCAGGCGTCGGAATCGCCCGCCCGGACCTGGGACAGCACTCTTGCCAAATCCGTGTCGTTCATCGTCCCGGTCGTCGTCTGTCTGTCCATTGATTATTACGCAGGGCTGCAGCCGAATATTTCACAACTATCACATATCAACGTACTTGTCTGCGGCACAAATTCGCTCACACCTCCGTGCCTTCTCTGCGTTCTCCGCGCCTCTGCGGTGGGCCTTCCGCTTTCTCTGTGCTCTCTGTGCCTTCTCGGTGCCCTCTGTGGTAAATCTCAAATCTTTCTCGGTCTGATATACTCGCCTCCCTGCCGGCCATCCGCGATTCATTAGTGGGTGCCGGCAACCTGATTTGCATGGCTCCCAAAACCACAAAGCGCCTGTTCCTGGTTGACGCCATGGGTTACATTTTCCGCGCCTTCTTCGCGCCCATGGACCGCCTACAGACCTCCACGGGTATCCCCACCAAGGTGCCCTATCTCTTTGCCACCATGATGCGGCGGCTGATGCAGAACAAGGACCTACGCCCGGACTACCTCGCGGTCGTCTTTGACGTCGCCGCGCCCACATTTCGCGACAAGCTTTTCGCCGAATACAAAGCTCAGCGCCCTCCCATGCCCGATGACCTCGCCGTGCAGATCCCGTTTGTCCGGAGATATTGCGAAGCGATGCGCTTGTCCATTCTCGAGTATCCCGGGTATGAGGCTGATGACGTAATCGGCGCCCTCGCGCGCCAGGCCAGCAGCGAAGATCTCGACGTACTGATCGTCACCAGCGATAAAGACCTGATGCAGCTCGTCGGCGGGCGCGTGCGCGTCCTCAATCCGGCCAAGGCCGACCTGATCATTGACGAGAAAAAAGTCGAGGAGATCATGGGCGTTCCGCCGTCAAAAGTGGCGGACGTAATGGCCCTGATGGGCGACTCGATTGACAATATTCCCGGCGCGCGCAATCCCGACGATAAACCCGCACCCGGCGAGCGGCGGAAACCGGGCATTGGTGAAGTAGGTGCGCGAAAACTGATTCAACAGTACGGCAGCGCCGAAGAAGCCCTGGCGCACGCCGCTGAAGTAAAGCCAACGAGCTACCGCGAGGCGCTCGAAAAAAATGGCGAATTCGTTCGCCTCAGCAAACAGCTTGCGACGATCCCCACCGACGCGCCTGTCCCTCTTTCGCTCGACGCGCTGCGGATACAAGAGCCGGATGCCGCCGCGCTTCGCGCTCTGTACGCCGAACTCGGCTTCACGTCGCTACTGAAAGAGGTTGCCGCCCCGCCGCCCGCGGATGACCGAACAACCGACTACGCTGCCCTCGATTCGCCAGCAGCGCTCCGGAAATTTCTCGACGCGGTTCCGCGCGACCACGAAACCGCCGTCTGGCTACGACTCGATTCCCAGGATCCCGACGACGAAGGCTTCGCAACGCGCGTGACTGGTCTGGAAGTTTCCGCGAAATCGGACGCCGCCCGCACGGCCGCGAACGACGAGGAGAATCAAGCACTCATCGCGATGAAGGAATGGCTTGCAGACCCCAAGCGCCCCAAAGTCGTGCACGATCCGAAGTTGTTTCACCTGCTGGCCGCGCCCGATTCCGCGGATGGCGCGAAGGCCGTCGCTGGAATCCGCCACGCCACGATTCTTTATTCCTATCTTCTGCGGCCTACCACGGCCAACCACGCATTTGCCGAGGTAGTGCTCCGCCATATGAATCGCACGCTTTCGGGCGCGCCCGGCGAGCGCGCGGATTTTCTGCTGCGTCTCGCGCCCGTGCTCCAAGCAGAAGTGGAGAAGCAGGGCCTCGCGGAGCTATACAAAAAAATAGACCTGCCGCTTGCGCCGGTGCTGGCTCGAATGGAGGCCGCGGGCATCGGAGTGGACTCGCGCGAGTTGGAAAGAATCTCGGTGAAGGCGCAGGAAGAAATTGTCGCAATCGAAAAGAGCATCTACGAGCTGGCGGGATTCGAATTCAACGTAAAGTCCACGCAGCAGCTCGCCGAGGTTCTCTTCGACAAACTGAACCTGCAGCCGCCGCGCCGCAGCCGCGCGAAAGTGCGTTCCACAGCCGCGGAAGTTCTGGAAGAACTGGCCCTCGTCCACGAGCTGCCGAAAAAAATACTTGAGCATCGCGAGCTGGCGAAGGTCAAATCCACCTACGCCGACGCTTTGCCCCGCTTGATCCATCCCGTGACGGGACGTCTCCATACCCAGCTCTGCCAGACTGGTACCGCGACGGGCCGGTTAAGCTCGTCGAATCCGAATTTGCAGAATATTCCGGTGCGCACCGCGCTGGGCCGCGAAATCCGCGCCGCATTCGTCGCGCCGCCAGGGAGCGTGCTTCTTTCCGCGGACTATTCGCAGATCGAGCTGCGCATTTTGGCGCATCTCTCCGAGGACGCCGTGCTGACCGAGGCCTTCCGCAACGGCGAAGACATCCACTCGCGCACCGCGCAGGAAGTATTTGGCGTGGGGCCCATGGCGCAAACGCCGGAGCATCGCCGCGTCGCCAAGGTGATCAACTTCGGGGTGATCTACGGCCTTTCCGCGTTCGGTCTGGCGCAGCAGCTGGGAATTGACACGAAGGAAGCTGCGAAATTCATCGCCGCATATTTCGAACGCTATAGCGGGGTGAAGAGTTATCTCGACGCGCAGATTGCGGAAACCCGCAAGGCCGGTTTCACGCGGACGCTCTTCGGGCGCACACGGCAAATTCCCGAAATCAATTCGCCGCAGCCCAATTTGCGCAGCTTCGCCGAGCGCACCGCGATGAATACACCCATGCAGGGCGCAGCAGCAGACCTGATCAAGCTCGCCATGATCGAGCTTGACCGCCGGCTCGACGGTGAATTCGAATCGCGAATGATCCTCCAGGTTCACGACGAATTGCTGTTCGAGGCACCCAAGAAGGAATTGCCGCGCCTGACGAAACTTGTGAAAGAAGTGATGGAGGGCGTGCACAAGCTGCGCGTCCCGCTGGTTGTGGACACCAAGGCCGGCCCCAACTGGCGCGATATGAAGTGAGGCCGGGAACATGGAAAAGTGAAAGTGGAAAATGGAGCCTCCAAAGGTCGCAAGCGCCCGTGGCGAAGTTATTGCCCTCCGTGAACTCGGTGCCCTCTCCGTGTCCTCTGTGGTAGTGTTTTTTCTGTGAAAATAGTGAGGTGAAACCATGGCTCCGGATCATCCCGAAGGATTCCTGAAACTGGTGAGAGATGCGAAGTCGCGCATCAAGGAAGAAAACTTCCGCGAAACGAAGAAGCGTCTCGATGCGGGCGAGAAAATAGTCGTCGTGGACACGCGCGAAGATTCCGAATGGGCGCGCGGCCATATTCCCGGCGCGATCCACCTCGGCAAGGGCATCATCGAGCGCGATATCGAAAAGACCGTCCCTGATAAAGAAGCTACCGTCGTGCTGTATTGCGGCGGTGGATTTCGCTCCGCGCTAGCTGCCGACAATCTTCGGAAGATGGGCTACAGCAACGTGATTTCCATGGACGGCGGCTGGCGCGGATGGACCGAGGCGGGTTTCCCTATCATTAAGGATTAACTGGACCCGCATCGCCTGATCGCGGATTGCCGAGCGAAGAGAGTTGGCTGGGGCGGTTGGACTCGAACCAACACCGTCCTCATTAACAGTGAGGTGCCCTACCGATTGGACCACGCCCCAACTCTGTAGCGATTAATCCATCTGAATTTACACGAAAGTCGCGCTGGCGTGAATGCGCATCGGAAAAATTCCTGTACGGGAGTTCAGGCGAACGGCAAGTGAAGGGGCGCACCCCGCCGCACATTGGAAGGGGTAGGCGGAAGTAACGGACGGCGGTAGTGGCCGGGGGAAGGAAGCCGGCCCAGCCCTCAATCCCCTAAAGGGATCCTCGGCTTTCCTCCCCCTGACGCTTTTATACAAGGCACGCCAAAAACCAAAGCTAAGCTGCTGAAACGAAACATAGTGTTTGAGGGCGTCCCGGGTAAAAAGTCCTCGTATCCAGCAAAAAGTCCGCAGTACTATTTTCACATTGGAGGCTTTAGCTCCGTCGTCTCGATCGCGTGGCCCGTGGAGTGGGAAGCGAAAGATAAGGGAAGGTACTACGATCATCAAAACTGAGCGCCTGCTGCTAAGAAATTGGGAGGCACGCGACCGCGAGCCATTCGCGCGCATGAACTCCGACGCGCGAGTGATGGAATTTATGCCCGCGCGGCTATCGGCTGCGGAAAGCGATCTGATGGTTGACCGCATCGAAAATCATTTCCGCGAGCATGGATTCGGGCTGTATGCGCTCGAGCTGCGTCAGGAGCGCGCATTCATTGGATTTGCGGGGCTTTCGGTGCCGGCCTTCCAGGCGCATTTCACACCGTGCGTCGAAATCGGCTGGAGGTTGTCCGCGGAATATTGGGGACGGGGTCTTGCCACGGAAGGAGCCTGCGCGGTGGTGCGCCACGCGTTCGAATCACTCGCGCTGGACGCGCTCGTTTCCTTCACCGTCCCCGCGAACATTCGATCGCTCCGCGTAATGGAAAAGATCGGCATGACCCGCAATCCTGCCGACGATTTCGATCACCCGAATCTGCCCGAACACCATCTCTTCCGCCGCCACGTGTTGTATCGCCTGCCCGCGCCGTCCCGCAAGCCAACTTGACCGCGTCCCGCCGCCCTTGCTAAGTTGATGGATTACACTGGGCGCATTCTACCCAGTGTGGAGTGGGCTCTCCTGTATAGGGCACTTCATCCATGGGTCTGAAGAAAATTGTCATCCGCGGCGCCCGGCAGCACAATCTCAAGAACATCAGCCTGGAAATCCCGCGCAACACCCTGACGGTCATCACCGGGCTGTCCGGCTCCGGCAAATCCTCGCTCGCGTTCGACACGCTCTATGCCGAGGGCCAGCGGCGCTATGTGGAATCGCTTTCGGCATACGCGCGACAGTTCCTCGATCAGATGGAGCGGCCCGATGTGGATTCGGTCGAGGGGCTTTCTCCCTCGATTGCCATCGAGCAAAAAACCACCACGCGCTCGCCACGCTCCACCGTCGGCACAATCACCGAAATCTACGACTATCTTCGCGTGGTCTACAGCGCCATCGGCACGCCACACTGCCCGAAATGCGGCAAGGCCATCGCGCGGCAATCCACCGAACAGATCGTACAAGCCGTGATGACGCTCAAGCCCGAGGACCGCATCATGGTCCTCGCGCCGGTGGTCCGCGGTCGCAAAGGTGAGTACAGAAAAGAACTCGAGAAGTATGCGAAGGAAGGCTACGTCCGCGCGCGTGTGGACGGTGACCTCGTGAATATTGACGAGCCGCTCGCGCTCGACCGCCGGAAGAACCACACCATCGAAATCGTCGTGGACCGCCTGCTGCTGAAAAGCGGCATCGCGCAGCGCCTCGAGCAGTCCATTGAAACCGCGCTCAAACTCACCGGCGGTCTCGTCACCATCGCTGTGGTCGGTGGCGAGGAGCACGTTTACTCCGAAAAGCTCGCGTGCCCGGACTGCGGCATTTCCGTCCCGCAGCTTGAACCGCGCTCCTTCAGTTTTAATTCGCCGTATGGGGCGTGCACGGAATGCAACGGCCTCGGCTCGAAATACGATTTCGATCCCGCAAAGATAGTCGTGGATTGGACCAAGCCGCTTTTTGAGGGTGGGCTCGGTCCCGGTTCCGGTTCAGGGTACCTGCAGCGCACGCTGCGAATTGCCGCCGCGGCCCATGGCTTCGATCTGGACGCGCCGTTTGAAAAGCTGTCACGCAAGGTTCAGAATTTGATTCTGCAGGGAAATCCTTCCAACGGCACATCGAGCAAGAGTTTGAATTTTCAAGGAGTCCTGGGACATCTGGAAAGCAGTCTCCGAGAATCGAATTCCGATAATTACCGCGAATGGCTCACGCAGTACATGTCGCCCGCACCCTGTGCGGCTTGCGGCGAGCAGCGCTTGAGGCCCGAAAGCCTCGCGGTGAAAATTGCAGGGCTTTCCATCGCGGACTTCACCGCGCTCGCGCTCACCGAAGCGCGTCCCGCCGTGGACAAAATCCGCGGCAAGCTCACGTTGCGGCAGCGGAAAATTGCCGGACGCCCGCTCACGGAAATTGCCGAGCGAATTGATTTCTTGCTCAACGTTGGCCTGGGCTATCTCACGCTCGCGCGTTCGGCGGCCACGCTTTCCGGCGGCGAAGCCCAGCGGATCCGGCTGGCCACGCAGATCGGCTCGCGCCTGCGTGGCGTGCTGTACGTTCTGGATGAGCCCTCCATCGGCCTGCACGCCCGCGACAACGGACGCCTGCTCTCCACGCTTGAAATCCTGCGCGATTTGGGCAATACGGTCCTCGTGGTCGAACACGATGAGGAAACCATTCGCCGCGCCAATTACGTTGTGGACCTCGGCCCAGGCGCCGGAAAAACTGGCGGTTACCTGGTCGCGGCGGGCGCTCCGGAGGAAATCGCCGCGAATCCCGCGTCGCTCACCGGGCAATATCTTTCGGGGCAGATGAAAATTCCAGTGCCCACCGAGCGCCGCAGCCCCAACGGCAAGTCGCTCACGATTCTCGGCGCACACGGCAATAACCTGAAAAACATCGACGTGACGATTCCGCTCGGACTTTTATCGGTCGTCACCGGCGTTTCCGGTTCCGGCAAATCCACGCTCGTGAACGACATTCTCTACCGCGCGCTCGCCGCAAAGCTGTATCGCTCGATGGAGAAGCCCGCCGCCCATCGCGCGCTCGCCGGCGCCGAACACATTGATAAGGTCGTGCAGATTGACCAGGCCCCCATCGGACGCACGCCGCGTTCGAATCCCGCCACCTATACGGGTGTCTTCGCGCCCATCCGCGAGATCTATGCCATGCTTCCCGAATCGCGCGAGCGCGGCTACAAGCCGGGCCGTTTCAGCTTCAACGTGAAAGGTGGCCGCTGCGAGGCGTGCCAGGGCGATGGCCAGCGGCGCATCGAAATGAATTTTCTGCCCGACGTGTACGTCACCTGCGAGGTGTGCCGCGGAAAGCGCTACAACGCGGAGACGCTTGCCGTGCGCTACAAAGGCGTCTCGATTTCCGACCTGCTCGATCTGCCGATCGAAGATGCCCTCAAGATCCTCGAAAATATCCCTGCCATCCAGCAGAAGCTGCAGACATTGGTGGACGTCGGCTTGGGCTACGTCCAGCTGGGCCAGTCGGCGACCACGCTTTCCGGCGGCGAGGCGCAGCGCACGAAACTCGCGCGCGAGCTTTCGAAGCGGCAAACGGGCCGCACGCTCTATATCCTTGACGAGCCAACGACCGGCCTGCATTTTGATGATGTTAAGAAGTTGCTCGACGTCCTGAATCGCCTGGTCACGCTTGGCAATACTGTGCTGATCATCGAGCACAATCTCGACGTCATCAAGCAGGCGGACTGGATCATTGACCTTGGACCTGAAGGGGGTGGGGCCGGTGGGCGCGTCGTCGCACAGGGCACGCCGGAGCAGGTTGCGCGCGTCAAGAAATCATATACTGGTCAGATTCTGGCCCGGGCGCTCCACAATTAACGTCCATTCAAGACGATGAGCCTCAACGACGATATTTCACTTCCTCCGGAGCCGCCGGAACCAGCCGAATCGGTGCCCTTGCCACGGGAACTCTCGAATACTCATCGAACCCTTCCTCCTGATCTCCGCGCTCCATGGGGCTGGCTCGATCTAGTCGTGCTCGCGGTGCTCACGGTCGTCGGCAGTTTTCTACTCAACCTTGCCCTGGCGGCTGTATTCGCTGGATTCGGCCTGAGTCCCGCCAAAGTTCGCGCGTCACCAAGTGAGACGGCGCTCTTCACGATCATGCATCAGGCGCTGTTGTTTCTTCTTTTACTCGGCTACCTGGCTGCCCAAATTCGCGCGAGCTTCGGCGCACCCTTCTGGCGGACGATAGGCTGGCGTCCGTTCGAGCTGAGCCATATACCTCGCGTCCTGCGATATTCCGGCTTCATCGCGGGCGGATTCCTGCTCTCCGCGGCGGTTCAGGCGGCATCCATCGCGTTCGGCAACAAGACGAAGGTGCCGATGCAAGCGCTGTTCCAGGATCGCCGCTCCGCGATTCTTCTCCTGCTGATGGCTGTCTTCTTTGCGCCGGTAATCGAGGAAACCATTTTTCGCGGCTATATTTATCCTGTCGTCGCGCGCAGCTGGGGCGTGGTGACTGGCGTCCTCTTCACCGGAATTCTTTTTGGGCTGCTTCACGCGCCGCAGTTGTGGGGCGGCTGGGTGCAGATTACTCTGCTCGTCATTGTCGGCATCGTCTTCACCTATGCGCGCGCCGTCTCGCGGACTGTTCTCGCCAGTTATCTTCTCCATGTGAGCTACAATTTCTTCGTTTCTTTCGCATTTCTGCTTGGCTCTCACTGGCTGCGCCTGGTGGCGCCGGGCCATTAGCGTTGGCCCGTCAGCGGAATCAGTTAGAATGAGTGGCCGGCAACGGGCGCGACGCGGCCGTAGTTGCAAGCCGCGAGCCGAAAATGGAGAAAAATCTTGCGCAGCGTTGAACCAATCCGATGGACGCCCGAAGGTGTAGTATTGCTCGATCAGCGCCGGCTGCCCGGCGAGGTCGTCCATCACACCTACACGGATTACCGCGAGCTGGCAAAAGCCATTAAGGACATGGTTATACGCGGCGCGCCGGCGATCGGCGTGGCCGCGGCGATGGGCGTCGCGATTGGGGTCGAGCGGTCGAAAGCCAAGACTCTTGCGGAACTCCGTTCCGAATTTGCGGTAATTTGCGACACCCTTGCTTGCACACGCCCCACCGCCGTGGATCTTTTCTGGGCGATTGACCGATTCAAGAAGCGATTCGACGCACTCGCACTCGAAGAAACTCACAATGGCGCGGCGGGGCTCGCGCGCATCAAAATCTCGCTCGTCGAGGAAGCGCAACAGCTGCATCAGGAGCGCCGCGAAGCCGATGAACGCATCGGCCGGTTCGGCGCGGAGCTGCTGCCGAAAAGCGGCCGCGTGATGACCCAGTGCAACGCCGGCGCGCTGGCGACCGGCGGAATCGGCACGGCGCTCGGCGTGATTCGCATGGCGGTCGAGGGCGGCTACCGAATCGAAGTGCTTGTGCCAGAGACGCGGCCTTATCTGCAAGGTGCGCGCCTGACCGCTTGGGAGCTCCACCAGGATCACATTCCGCTAACACTGATTACCGACAATATGGTCGGGCATTTCCTGAAAACCGGAGGGGTCGGGGCAGTTGTGGTTGGCGCCGACCGCGTCGCCCGCAATGGGGACACAGCTAATAAAATCGGCACGTATGGAATTGCCGTCCTCGCGCGGGAGAATAAAGTCCCGTTCTATGTGGCCGCGCCGATTTCGACGCTCGACCTCTCGATTGCTTCAGGAGACCAGATTCCCATCGAAGAGCGCTCGGAAGAAGAAGTCACGCACCTCGCCGGAGTGCGCATCGCGCCCGACGTCCACGCGGCCCATCCGGCCTTCGACGTCACGCCCGCACGGTTCATCACGGCAATCATCACGGAGCGCGGCGTCGCTCGCGCCCCATTCGAGGGATCCTTGCAAAGTTTAGCGAAGGGATTTTAGGCTTGTAGGAACTGCGACCAACACTTCACTCGTATCTCAACGCCTCGACTGGATTCAACCGCGCGGCCTTCCATGCTGGATATACACCGAAGAAAATGCCGATCATGCTCGCGACCGTCACGCCCACCGCCACCAAGGTGAATGAAACCGAGGCTGGAAACGACGAGAACGCCAGCCGGATGACAAGCACGATAAATGAGCCAAGCAGCACGCCGATGGTGCCTCCGAGCACAGCGAGCGTTACGGCCTCGAGCAGAAATTGCGTCAGGATATTCGATTGTCGCGCGCCGATTGCCTTGCGCACTCCGATTTCGCGCGTGCGCTCCGTCACGCTAACGAGCATGATATTCATCACTCCGATGCCGCCCACCAGCAGAGCCACGGAGCCCACCGCCAGCATCACAATGAAAATTCCGCTAGAAATCTGATTCCATAGCTCGAGGAAATGTGTCTGTCGTCAGCACCGCAAAATCGTCGTCCTTATCGGACGGCAGCTTCCGGACCCTGCGCATATACTCGCGCACCTCGTCCAACACGAGCGGAAGGTCTTCCGTTGTATCCGCCTTGGCGAGGAAAATCACGTTTTTGAACTCGGGGTGCAGCTTGCGGATCACCGAGAAAGGAACGAGCGCGGTATTGTCCTCTGGATTTTCTCCCGTTCCCAGCGCCTGCTTCTGCTCCTCCAGTACGCCGATCACCGTGAAGTCATGGCCCTCCAGCAGCACTTCCTGTCCGTCTGGATCTTCGCCGTTGGGGAAAAGAGTGTTTGCGGTGATGTGTCCCAGGACGGTGACTGAGGAGTGGTGCTCCTCGTCGGTTTCGTTGAAGAACCGGCCGCGCTCCATGCCAAAGTCGCTGATCTGCGAGATTTCAGGTCCATCCCCTTCGAGAATCACGTTCTTCGCGCGAAGATTGCCGCGCCGCACTTCGCTCGACCCGGCGCCAACCGCGTAGTTCTCAATTTGCGCCGCGGGCGCAGCGGCCACCACGTGCGGCAATTGCTTCAGACCGTCCACCCATTCCGGTTGCAGATCCTTGCGTTGAAGCACCTCGGGAGAAAGTCGCCCGAGCGTCGCCCAGGAAAACTTGGAGATGATCACCGTGCTCGATCCGAGTTGTTGAATGTTGCCGAGCACGTTGGAATTTAGCCCGTTGATCACGGCGCCGATCACAATGATCGTGGTCACGCCGATCACGATACCCAGAACAGTCAAAAACGAGCGAAGCGGATTGCGCAACAACACGTCCAGCGCAAGCGTGATCGCTTCCTTGAATTCTCCGAATTTGCCCGTCTTGCGCATCGCCTCTGCCTCTTCCAACTACTCCGACCGCAACGCAACCACCGGATCAAGCCGCGCCGCCTTCGCCGCGGGATAAACGCCGAAAAATAATCCCACGCTCGTCGCCACGATCAAACCCATGAGAACCGACCAGATTTGAACAGAGCTTGGGAGTGCCGTCGTCAGACTCACAATTTTCGCCAGTAAAATACCGAGGATCACCCCGCAAACTCCTCCGACTAAAGCGATGGTTGAGGATTCGATCAGGAATTGCATCCGTATATCGCCCTGCCGCGCGCCAAGAGATTTTCGCAAGCCAATCTCGCGCGTCCGCTCCGTGACGGAAACGAGCATGATATTCATGATCACGATCCCGCCCACGATCAGCGAAATGGACGCGATCCCGATCGTCACTCCAAAAAATGTGCCGCTGATGCTGCTCCAAATCGAAAGGAACGACGCGTTCGTCTCCATCGCGAAATCGTCTTTATCCGCATACTTCAAATGACGGCGCCCGCGCAAAATCATCCGCACCTCGTCCATCGTCGGGTCGAGCGCCTTGGTGCCGGCCGCTTTCACCCACAAACGGACCGAATCGTCCCGCGCATACATGGCCTGATAGGTGGTCAGCGGCATGATCACCCAGTTGTCTTGCGACTGACCCATCACCGATCCGCGCTTTTTCGCCACACCGATGATTTCGCACGTGCCCGTGTCCACGCGTATTTGCTTGCCGATAGGGTTCGATCCGGGCAGTAGCTTGTCCACGATGTCGTATCCCACGTCGCAGACCGGTGCGGAGCGTTCCACGTCGAGGCGCGTAAAATAGCGCCCCTCCGCGAGTTCGCGGCTCAGGACCTCCGGCATCTCGTGCGTAAATCCGATGATGTTCGAATCGGAAAGATAGTCCGTGCCGTACTTCACCTGCCCGACCTTTTGCAGGTTTGCTGCCACCGCATCGCAGCTGCGGCAGGCGTCGCGGACTGCGACGTAGTCGTCGTAATAGAATTTCCGGCGTTTCTGGGCATCTGCCCATTGATCCACGTTCGTGATGATCGAGGGCGAGCGATTGATCATGAAGACATCCGCCCCCAGGCCGACGACCTTTTCAGCTACGTAGCGGTTCAGCCCGCTCACCAGGCTGACTACAGCGATCACGGACGTCACGCCGATCACGACGCCCAGCAGCGTCAGCACGCTGCGCATCTTGTGCGCCCAGAGGCTTGCCGTGGCGATCCGTACGGCCTCGCCCATAGACATGGAGGTTTTGCCGGCCATTTTTCCTGCCAATGTTGTAACTGTCCGCTCGCTCTATTATACGCGCCGGAAGCATCCGAAGTTGCACGCCCGCAGAGACGCGTAACCTGGAAGGTTCCACATTTGACGTGTTTCCCATTTCAGACGGAGTTGCCAGTCGAACGATAGCGCTTAGTGTCGGGAATCCAGGCTTGACGAAAAAAAAGGCGCCCCGGCCGCAGCCGGGACGCCTTCGAATTACAGCCGCACTCTAGATCGCGCGGGTTAGAAGTTGAACTTCAACCCCCACTCGATCGCTCGGGGCGCCCCAAGCGAGAAGACGCCCGTGCCGGTGCCGATAGCGTTCGCGCGGGTTTGAGTGCTCGTCGGGTTCGCTAGAAGATTCCCGAACGTGCCGTTGATCGAGCCTCCCTGACCGCTAAGAGCGCCGCTTAGCGTATTCCCGGAGGCGTCCCAGTTCCGGAAGTTGAAGACGTTGAAGAAACCGATGCTTGGCGTAATTGTTAACCGTTCACCAATGTGTCCTATCCAGCTCAACTGAAAGTCGACCGTCTTCAGCCAGGAAGGACCTACTTCACCGGGAACCACACCGGGAAGTGTCGCTGGGTTTGTGGGACCGGCTGGGAGATTCGGATTAAACGCAGGGTTTGTGTAGGTAATCTGCGCCGGCGTCGCGCCGAGTGCCTCCAACTGGGCCGCCGTCATCAGCCCGGCGTTGACCAACGCCTGTCCCGCAGGTGTGATAGTTTTCCCGGCAGATATTGTTGTTATAGTTGTTTACGGCGTTAGTCAGGCCGGATGGAGACAGCGACCTGCCGAAAGCGCCTGAGCCTGCCAATTTGTAATTGCAATTCCCGCCCACTGTGCCGCAGCTCGCATCCGTCTGAGCCAGCGGTAGTGGATCATCCACCGTTCCATCACCCGTGAAATCGGACTCGAAAATCGCGCCGGGGGCACCGGGAGTACCCGGATCGTTCAGCAGCGGCGTGATAGCCAAAGGCGACCAGACATGCCCAACCAACCCCAGCTGGAATCCGCCTGGAATGTTGCGCGTAACCGCCGAAGTTTAGTTGGTCTGTCCGATCCAGCAATGTAGGCCCGAAGAATTGGCAGGCTTTGCGATTATCCAGAGAACTATCGATGAAGTCCTGGTCCTGGTTCTCGGGGGTTCCCGGGCTTGCTAGGCCGTTTGTAGAACCGCAATATTTGAATCGTGACAATGAGTAGGAAACCTGCATGTTCAGGTACTTCACGCCGGGAAGCGGATTGTGGACATTTTGAGTCAACTTGACATCCATGGCGTTGTATAGCGACCGTCCGGTCGGCTCCAGGAAAGACGTGGGTCCGACGTTAGGATTGGCTCCTCCAAACGCGCAGGGCGCTCCCATGCCGGCAGGAGCCGGTGCGAGGCAGGAACCGAGCCCGAGGTCTTTCGGTGAGTCGAGACCGTTTTTTGCGTAGTCTCGCAATCGTCGCTCCGGCGGTTATTGCGACAGCGAGATTCCCGCCCAGCTCTGCCGCACTTCCTGCCGGTCCGGTTCCACATCCGAATGACGAATTCGCCGTGTCGATCGCAGTTGTGGCAGCCGCTGTGTCTAGAATGGCGGCATCGCCGGTGTGATTCTCGTCGATCCCGAGCAAGAAATGCGTGCCAACGTTACGGACATAGTCAACGCTCAGCACCGTGCCCTTTGCGATCTCACGCTGAAAACCAATATTCATCTGTATCGATCGCGGCGATAAGTAATTCGGAGCGTAGATCGCCGAGATCGGCAAGCCAGCCGCTAGCTCCTGCCCAATGTAGTTGGGGTTGGGACCAAGCGGATTGGCTGCATAGGATTTGGAGTAGACTGTCTGAAAGTTGGCCATGCACTGAGCTACGGTTATGCCCGCTGCGCAGGTTGATCCCACGGCACTCGCCGGTATCGGTTGACCAAGCCCCGTTGAGCACAAGGTATCGCCCCCTGGAATCTCCTGGGGAACTGGATTGCCCGCAAACTGAACTCCCTGTGCCTGGCCGCTAATGCAAGGGGTCGCGTCGGCAAAAAAGAATGTTCCAGTTGCTAGACGCGGACCGCGGTCAAAGAAGACGTTATTGAAAATCGCGTTTTCGTAATAGAGTCCAGCGCCGGCCCGGATGACCGTCTTACCGTCCTTCCATGGATCCCAGGCAACACCGAGCTGCGGCCCAAAGTTAGCATTGGGTTGTTGCACTCGATCTCCGAACCCCGGCATCACCTGGTTCAGAGCTGGAATGGGCGCCACGTCGCTGTCGGTGCGGCCGGTGTCGCGAACGTAACGCACGCCGTAGGTCAGTGTGAAGTTGGACTTTATTTTCCAGGAGTCGCCAACGTAGAAGGCAATTCGGTTGTCCGGACCGGTTCCGCCGAAGGGCTCGCCAAACGCGGGTTTCTCGGAGTTAAATCCCTGCCCGTTGCCGATCAATAATTCGTCCGCAATGTAGTTAAGCGGACAACTTGCGCCCATTTGGCCGCCTGGGCAGGTCAGATGTGGGATTCGCGTCAGGTATCTCCGAAGCTCAACGCCAGCGGCGCGAACGCAAAGAAACTCGCAAACCCGCCGCCATGGATCCGGTTGTACGCGAAACCGTAACGGAAGATGTGACTGCCCCAAATTCGGCTGCCGTCATACTTGAATTGATGGTCGCTTTGGGGCGTCGACTGCGGCGCATCGTCGCTGGGTCCGGTGGCCAAATTCGAAACTAGCGAATCGAATGAGACCGGAAAGTCCGCGAATGGCTCGCCACTTCCTCGAACGGCGTCCGTAATCTTATTCTGGAACTTCAGGTACTCAAACCGGACGCTGTGGGTCCAGGGTCCGCTCGTCCAGTCAGCTCCGCCCACATCGTTCCGGGTTATGTCCTCGTTGGCAAAGAAAGAGAAGCTTGGCGGGCCGAATGGAGGAACGAGATAGTTTGTGAAGTAGCCATATCGGAAAAACACGTGCAGGCTCTTGGTTGCTTGCCAGTCCACGCGGCCCAGCAAATCCCCTTCTTTGAAGGGAGACGGGAAAGTCCCCGCGAAGCTCTGGAATGGAGGCGAAGGTTGTACGCCAGCGCCCGCATGCTGGAGCGTCCGCTCGCCGTCTGCGAAGAAGAAGAGTTTATCCTTGATGATCGCGCCGCCAAGGTCGCCGCCTTCCTGACCTCGCTGGTAGGTGCCACCTCCGGGAAGGCCCGCGCCTTCGCTGCTGTCGCGGAAAAGACCGTACCCTTCGCCGTGGAATGAATTCGTTCCAGACCGCGTAACAACGTTCACTGCGCCAGAAGAAGTGAGCTCGTTGGAAAGGTCGAGGCTCGATTGTGCGACTTGGAACTCCGCAATAGCGCTGGCTGGAATGCTCTCCGTCGTCGTTCCCACGGTCTCATCGCTCACGTCCACGCCGTCTACCTCAATGCGCGCCGTACGGCCGTATCGGCCGCCGAATGAGATCGAAGAAAATCCAGTCTTTGTAGGGTCGAAGTCGCCGCCGTCTTGAATCTGCACTCCCGGCTCAAGCTGCGCGAGGTCCAGGAAGTTCCGCCCATTGATTGGCAGGTTCTCAATCTGTTCCTGCGTCACAACGCCCTGCACCTCAGCTTGCTCTGTATTCACGAGCACGGCCCCAGCCGTAACCTCCACCACGGTGTTGGCCGAGCCAATCTCTAGTTGGATGTTGCCTGTCGCAATGCTTCCGACCTGGACGGTAACGGACATAGCAATCGACTTGAAACCGTGTGCCGAGACGCGCACGGTGTACGGGCCCGGGGTCAAGCTCGCTGAGCTATATAAGCCCGCGGCATTGCTGACGACTTCGACGCTCCTCCCGGCGTTCGCCGAGGAAATCGTAACCTCCGCGCCTGCGACCGCTGCACCCGAAGGATCGGTTATCGTTCCCTGAATGCCTCCCGTCGAAATCGTCGCCTGCGACCACGCAGGTTGAACACAGAGGGCCATCACCGCTACCAGCGCAAGAACCATCAAGAGTCTAAACTTCATCGCCCGCCTCCTTGGACACGCACCCGCCGGAATCGGCCTAGCCGCCCGGGACAACTCACCCCAATTCAAACCTCGTGAAGGGTTGACTGCGTAGGGCAAGTTAATACCCATTAATAATTTGAAATAAAATCTATCGAATCAATTACATGTAGATATACATAAAACTGCATACAGCACACAATATTGTTTATCATATATGATAATTAGGACTGATCCGCATTTAGTTTTCAATCGTCGCTGGGCTCTGACCATAGATGCCTTGCCATAGGGGAGTAACCGAGTGCGATGCGAGCGGCATCAAACCCTTTCCAGCCTAGAGTGGGGCCAGAAATCGTTCGGAAGCGAGTTTCGTGCTCCCCAAGGGCGCGAGACGCCAACACTGCCGCAGTTGGGGCGTGCTCCCAAAATCCAACTAATCCCAAGGAGGAAGTTTTCATGCTTCGTAAACTGTCTTTATTGGTCGGACTCGTTTTGCTGACATCATTCGTGGCAAACGCACAAGACTTCAGCGACAAAGCCGAACTATTCGGCGGCTACTCCTATATGCGAACGGATTCGCCTTCGTTCAATCTGAATGGGTGGGAACTCTCGGGCCAATACAAAGTGACCGATTGGCTGGGTGGCGTCGCGGACTTCGACGGCCACTACGGCTCGCCCAACGGTTTTGGCTCTTCCCTGCACACGTTCCTGTTCGGGCCGCAGGTTTCCTGGCCCGCACGTGTTTCGCCCTTTGCCCACGTGCTTTTTGGCGGCGCTCACATTAGCTCGGGCAACTTCTCTGACACATCGTTTGCGATGGGAATTGGTGGAGGAATCGACGCCAGGCTGGTGCACGGCGTCTACTGGCGGGTCATTCAGGGCGATTACCTTCCGACGTTCTTTGGTGGCGCCCGCGAAGATAACGTACGACTCTCGACCGGAATCGTGTTCCGATTCTAGGCACGAAATGCATTCCGCTCGACGGGAGCGGCTCGCTTTTCAATGGCGATCGGCGAGCCGCTCCTTGAGCATTTCCACACCTCGGGATCCTTACCCGAGGGCTTCGTTTCCAGGCTTCACTCCAGAACGAAATTCACCGTGATCTGAGTCTCCACCTCAACTGCTTGCCCATTCAGCATCGTCGGTCGGTAGCGCCACTGCCGCACAGCCGCACGTGCGGCCTCTGCGAGGATGGGATTCCCACTCAGTACTTCGATTTCGTGCACCTCGCCGTCGGTGCCGATCACGGCCCGTAGAAGCACGCTGCCGGAGAGGCGAATCGCTTTCGCAATTCTCGGGTATTCGGGCTGCACGCGATGAATCAGGGACGCATCCATCACGCCCAAACTGACCATGCGAGGCTTGCGCGCCGGCTCAGGGCGCGCCACCTCGATTGTGGGGCCGCCGTCGCCTCCGCCCGCAATCCATGTGCTAGATCCAGTTTGCGAGGATAGGTCCCCGTATCGCTCAATCTCCGGGCGGCTCCGGATCAGCGGTGGTGACAACATGCGGCGGGATAAGGGGCGGTTGAAACACCGGACGGTCGTAATATTTCGCCGATTCGACGCCGCCCGATCGATCTGATGGTGAGCGATCGGGCGGGGATTTTGCTCGCCGTGATATGGCCGAACAGGTGTCAAAAGCAGTTGCGGCGGCAGGACTCCTAGAGTGACCAGCGGCCACAGCAGCACCCCGGCAATCACGACGGCCTCAAGAGAGAGTGACGCGACCAGCGCCTTCCCGCGAAGCCTCCGGGCACGCCCATTTGCAGCAGAGTCGCTATCCACCATGCACTGCGAAAGGTTTCCGAGGTCACTCATGAACACACCTCCGGCGTTCCATTGGGTACGCCTAAAAGTAACTTTGCGGCGCCCGGCCCTGACCCGGTAAATCCGGCGCCGAGAGTGGCCGGACATTGGAGTTCGCGCGATCTCTGCATTGCATAGACACCGCTGCCGTGCACCGGTTCCCGGACTTGATGATTCCGGGTCGAAATGACTACGTAAACTACTGTTAATAGACAGATTATCTGTATTTACAAAAGAGTGCATCACTCTGCGGGCTCTGTGCGTCTAAGGTTTTGTAGGCACCTCGATTGGGGGCTTCATAAAGGGGTCATCATGAGTCGCTCTTCTAGTGAGACAGTGGGCGTTCGCTACACAGGCTGGGCCGCGCTGAACCGCGACCCTCTCGAAGATACGGTCGAATACACGTGCCCGCACTGCGGGACGCGGGGAACCAAGGCGGCTCGCCGGCCGCGGTCCGAGTATCATTTCACCGATGGGTTCGTACAGGACCTGCAGGGCGAGATGAGCCGGTGCGCGGGCTGCAAGCGGTCGCTGCGAGTTTCGCCCGTTGTGCTGCTGCACGACCGGGTTGAACAGCGGCGGTTCAACGCCGTGTTCCTGGCGGACGCGGAAATCTCCAAGAACTAAGCCTCGTCAGAGATTCGGGGCGTCGAGACCGCCGTTACGGGTGCGTCTGCTGTCCGCGGCGCGCGTTGCGTCGGCAGACGTTCGCGACCTAGACCGCCTCGGGCGCCAGATGGTGCTTTTCCATCTCGGTGCGGACGTGGTTGAACGCTTCATCCACCGTATCCGCAAATTGAAGCATTTTGTATTCGCGTTCGTTGACGGTTCCCGTGCGCACCATGTGCCGCCAGTCAATCACCTTGTGCCAGTATTTTCGTCCGTAGATCAAAATCAGGTGATGCGACGATATTTTTTTCGTCTGCAGCAGCGTGAGCACTTCCCACAATTCGTCCATCGTGCCGAACCCGCCGGGGAAAACAATCAGCGCCTTGGCCATCTGCGCGAACCACAATTTGCGCATGAAAAAATAGTGGAAACAAAAGTTTAGATCGGGACTGATGTAGGGATTTGGGCGCTGCTCGTGCGGCAGCTGAATGCTCAATCCCATGGATGAGCCGCCGGCTTCGGCCGCCCCGCGGTTCGCCGCTTCCATGATTCCGGGGCCGCCGCCCGAGCAGATGACGAAGCGCTTCGGCTGCACGCCGAGTGTCATGGACCAGGACGTGATCCGCCGCGAAAGCTCGCGCGCCTCTTCGTAGTAGCGCGACATTCCCACGATGGATTTCGCGGCGATTAGTTTCGTGCGCCATTCGCCGGTGCGGCGCCCGCGCGCGGCGCGACGCAATTTCTGGAGCTGCGCGAGAGCGCGGTCGCGCGGCTGAATGCGCGCCGAACCAAACATCACGATCGTGTCCGCGACGTTCGCCAGCCGAATGCGGTTGATTGGATCGATGTACTCCGCCAGGATCCGCAGCGGCCTGGCCGGAAGACTCTCCATAAACTCCGGATCCTCATAAGCCAGCTTGGACATCGGCAAATGACCGAAACGCTTCATGATTCCCCCTCGCGAGTTATGCAGGAAGCATTCTAGCCTGCGTTTCGCCGGCAACGCGCCCAGATCGCGGACGAGCGTCCGATAGTGTAATGGTCCCAAAATGCGCCGTTTGCGGCGACGATGGAGTTCACTTGCACGAAAGGTGCAGGTGCAAAGTACAGGAGAAGATCAGCAAAAAGTCTAGCGTCCGAAGGAGAGGTATAGGACTGGACCAAGGGACAGCATCCGGAAAATTTACGAGGCGCTGTGGGCGGTTCCGGCGGGTCTGGAATCCTCGGCGAGGAGTTCGCGGGCAGTGAAGATCGAGCGGTAATTGTATTTCGCGCGCAGCATTTCGGAGCCGCCTTCTTCGCGATCCACCAGGCTGATGACCGCGACCACTTCGCAGCCTTCGCGCTCGGCGGCTTCGATGGCTTCCTGTGTGGAGCCGCCCGTGGTGCAGACGTCGTCCACAATTGCCACGCGCTTGCCGCGCGTTTCTTCCATTCCTTCGATCTGCTTCTTGCGGCCGTGGCCCTTGGCTTCCTTGCGGACCAAAAACCCTTGCACGGGCTGCTTCTCGATCGCGCTCACCACAATTGCCGCGGACACCACTGGGTCCGCGCCCATGCTGAGCCCGCCGATAGCGTCCGGCTTCACGCCCATTTCGTCGAGCAGCTCGAGGACGCAGTAGCCGGTCAGCAGACCGCCTTCCGGATCGAGCGTCGTGAGCCGGCAGTCGAGGTAGTAGTTGCTCTTCTTGCCGGAAGCCAGCGTGAATTCCCCGCGCTTGATGGATTTCGCGCGCAACAGATTCGCTAGCTGTTCTCGATGGCTCAACGGGGCACCTTTCGCTTTAGGATTGCTTTGTTGCCTTCGATGAATCGACGCAAATCGTCCGCGACTTCCAAAAGCTTGACCCACTGCTCGTAGTAGAGGGTTACTGGATATCGGTTGAGGCCGTAAACACTCACGCCACCGCTCTTTGCAACCCCGAACTGTAACCCAGGGGTCTGTCTAGGCTGCAGGAACTCTGTCTTTGCCTAACCAATAGCGTGAATTTGTCTTGGGCTGGTAATTCCTCTATCTCTTTGGCTTCGATCGCTTCCGTGTACTTCGGCGCCTCAGTTGTTGCGATTTCCTCGCCGTCCCACCGTAAGCCATCGTCATCCAACACAAGGGCGTCCTCATCCGAAATTCGCCTTGTGTTAATGCCAACGAGGAGCTTGGTTACGACACCATTTTCAATTGGTATCTCTGACGCCGATTCCATCGCCAACCAAACTGTCGATCTCGGAGCGCATCGCGTTTGCTGCTGCAGCGGCATCAATCGCAACGACGGTCGCGTAGAGTTCCGCTGGCCCCTCCTCCTTGGCCCCAATCACGAAGAAGAATTCGCTCATCGTAAGCTCCTTCAGGACATTTTTGCGTCGGCGCTACTTTTTCTCCGGCTCGGCGGCGGGCTCTTCTTCGAGGATGGCGGCGGCAGCGGCGATGCGGTCGCCCTCATCGAGGCGCAGCAGGCGAACACCCTGCGTCGAGCGGCCGGCCTCGCGGATTTCGCCGGAGTGCACGCGAATCACCTTGCCGTGGCCGGTGATGATCATCACGTCGGAATCCTCGCGCACCTGCAACGCCGCGACGACCGGGCCGTTGCGGTCGGTTGATTTCAAGTTGATCACGCCCTTACCGCCGCGCGAGGTGACGCGGTATTCGGCGAGCGGCGTGCGCTTGCCGTAGCCCTTTTCGGCGACGGTGAGCATGAGCGACGTGAGCGAATCGCGAATCTGATCGCTTTCGAGCTCGTCGAGGTCCTGCGTTTCTTTCTTGTATTCCTTCTGGATGATCCCGAAATCCACTTGAGCGGCGTCCATCGAGACCACGAAGTCACCCTTTGCCAGATCCATGCCGTTGACGCCGCCAGCCGCGCGGCCCATAGAGCGAACCTCCGTCTCGCGGAAGAGGATGGCCTGTCCATCGTGGCTCGCGAGGAAAATCATCTGCTTTCCGTCCGTGAGTTTCGCTCCGACCAGCTCGTCATTGGGATCGAGGCTGATGGCGATGATTCCGGATGGCCGCGGGTTCGAAAATTCCACAAGCTCGGATTTCTTCACGGTGCCGTTCTTTGTTGCCAGGAAGACATAGCGTCCGGTCTCTTCGAGATTGCGCGCGGGAACGATTGCCTTGAGAGTCTCGCCCTCCTGAAAGCGGACGAGATTGTTGATCGCTTTTCCGCGCGTGGCCGCCGCGGCTTCGGGAATTTCGTAAACCTTCAGCCAGTAGACGCGACCCTTCGACGTGAACAGCAGGATGTAGCTGTGCGCCGAGGCGACGAAGAAATGCTCGACGAAATCGTCGTCGCGCGTTTTCGCGCCGATGCGGCCCTTGCCGCCGCGCGATTGATGTCGGTAGGTTTCCACAGACGTGCGCTTCACGTAGCCCGCGTGGCTGACCGTGATGGCCATCTCCTCGTCTTTGATCAGGTCTTCGAGCTTGATCTCCTCGACGCGGTCCACGATCTGCGTGCGGCGCTCGTCGCCATAGGATTTCAGCACTTCGCGCAACTCGGCGACGATGACGCCCTTGAGCTTCTTTTCGCTCGCGAGGATGGATTGCAGCTCGGCGATGCGTTCGCGGATCTGGGCGAGTTCCTTGAGGATTTCGTCGACCGATAGCTGCGTCAGGCGGTGCAATTGCAATTCGAGAATGGCGTCAATCTGGATGTAGCTGAGGCCCAGGCCTTCGCCGGAACCCGCGACGGTGATTCCGTATTTCTTGGCGTCGAGCTTGATGCCCTTGATCGCGGTTTCCCTGCTGCCGACCATGACGCGCACGGATTTGTTCTGGAAGAATTCGTGCAAATTCTCGCGCGCATTCGCGCGGCTGGACGATCCGCGAATAATCTTGATGACGTCGTCAATGTTGTCGAGAGCGATGTGGTACCCGAGCAGGATATGCTCTCGCTCCTGGGCCTTGCGCAGCTCGTACTGCGTCCGCCGACGGACCACGTCCACGCGGTGCTCGATGAACAGGCGCAGCAATTCGAGCAGGCCCAGCTCGCGCGGCTGCCCCGCGACGATGGCGAGCAGGATCATGCCGAACGATTCCTGCATCTGCGTCTGCTTGAACAGGTGCGCGAGAATAATTTGCGGCTCTTCGTCGCGCTTCGTTTCGATCACGATGCGCATGCCATCGCGGTCGCTTTCGTCGCGAATGTCGGCGATGCCTTCGATTTTCTTGTTTTGGATCAGCTCGGCGATGTGCTCGATCAGCCGCGCCTTGTTCACCTGATAGGGCAGCTCGGTGACGACAATGTCCTGGCGGTCCTTGCCGCGCTGCTCGATCGCAGCCTTGGCGCGCACCTGGAACGATCCGCGGCCGGTTGTATACGCCTGCTCGATTCCCTGGCGGCCGTAGATATAGCCGCCGGTCGGGAAATCCGGGCCAGGGACAATCTTCATCACTTTTTTCAGGTTCGTGTCGGGTTCTTCGATCAGCAGGATTGCAGCCTCCACAATTTCCTTCAAATTGTGCGGCGGGATGTTCGTCGCCATGCCGACGGCAATACCCGAGGAACCGTTGACCAGCAGGCTGGGAATGCGCGTGGGGAGAACGACAGGCTCGTGCTCGCTTTCGTCAAAGTTGGGAATGAAATCTACGGTTTCCTTTTCGATGTCCGCGAGCATTTCCTCGGCGATCTTCGAGAGGCGCGCTTCCGTATAGCGCATCGCCGCCGGTGGATCGCCATCCACGGAGCCGAAGTTTCCCTGGCCGTCCACCAGCGGGTAGCGCATGTTGAAATCCTGCGCCATGCGTACCAGCGCGTCGTACACCGGCGAATCGCCGTGCGGATGGAATTTGCCGAGAACTTCGCCGACGATCTTCGCGCACTTGCGGTAGGACTTGGTCGAGGTGAGGCCCAGCTCGTACATGCCGAAGAGAATGCGGCGGTGGACGGGCTTCAGCCCGTCGCGCACGTCGGGCAGGGCGCGCCCGATGATTACGCTCATGGCGTAATCGAGGTACGACTTCTTCATCTCCGATTCGATATCAACCGGAGTCAGTATCTGGTTCTGATTTGGATCGTCAGCCATTTAGAACCTTTCGTGAATCGTAATTCGTGACTAGTGACTAGTGACTCGTGAAAACCAGCGCCTCGCAGCACCTCGGTACCCTCGAAAATGTGTGTCACTTTGCTAGGGCGCCCATCGTTTGTTTTCAATAACTTAGGCGGAAATTTACTCGACACGTGTGTCGAGTAAATCTGCGCGGACTGGCGCTGTCAGAGCGGCTTGTCGCGTCCGCCACCCGGCGCCGATCCTTTAGTCCGTTTCCAGTCAAAGTGCTCATCGCGTCCAGACTATCAACACCGGGCCGAGAAAAAACAATGTGCACCTGTGGACTTTTTCTCGCCTGGCATTATCGAGCTATTTTGCGGCCGGGTCGTATTTCACGGCGCAGGCCAGGTTCCCTTCCGTGTCGAGAAACTTGACGATCCAGCAGACGCCGGGGATCGCCGTCTTCGGCATCACGATCTTGCCGCCGTTGGCTTCAATGGCGCGTGCCGCGGTGTCCACATCGTCCACAACGATCGAACATTCGAAGCCGATCACAGGCTGCGGCGCGGAATTAAATTTGCGCGACTGGATGGCGCCGAGCGGGGCCAGCAAGTTACCGGACGCGTCCGTGATCTGGCAGAAGTCGGTCATTTCGCCGCCGTAGCCCTGGAATGACCAGCCGAAAACGCCGCCGTAAAATTTCCGCGCGCGAGAGAGATCGTCGGCGTGGATGGCGAAGTGCGCGAGATGGCTGTTCATGACACCTATTGCCTCCACACGTCTGCAGCGTCTAGAGCCTCACTATGCACAAGGCTTCGAGTAGTTTCATTAGGGCCACGATGAACCATGCCACCACAAACACCACGGAAAGGCGTGTCATCTCGAAGCTAACCGATGGCTTTTTCAGCACCCACTTATCCATTATGTTCTGTAAACCAGAGTGCTCCCCGGTGGCCAGACTATTAACAACGTCACTTTTCACCGTAGCCGGATTCGCGGCGAAGAAATCGAGTTGCGGCGCAACATTCTGCTCGACTATGCGAAGCCTCTCCTCCCACCGAGACTGCCAGTACTTGCTGCCGAGATTGACCCTGCACCAGAGTACGCAAACAATAAAACCCAGGACGGCCAAACCTAACGCATACCATTTTTGTGAAATGCCGAAAACTCCGACGGCTAGCGCTGTGTTCAGGGCCAGGAAATAATTTGATCGCTGCCAAAATAGGTTAATCTCGAAATTTCTAGTATCGAGTGCGATCCGATAGATTTCTTTGTCTTCCATATGTCGCTCGTTGAACGCCGTTCAAGCCGAGCCTGCTAGGTCTTTCGAACAAATGGTGGGTGCTCGGGACACTGTTTTAACAGCAAGTCGCCTAGTTCCTTCTGTGCTGCCAACATCTTGTCTCCTTGTGTCGGTGCTCCGTGCCCCCCGCCCGTAAAGATCCAGATGCCGTAGCGCGCCTGCTCGCAATCTGGACAGGTGAGAGGGGTTATGAGTTGAAAACCCTTATCGTGGGCTGCCCTCTGTGCGGGCCCTGTTTTCACGTCCATTCCCTCTCTGAATGCCCACCACTCCCAGTCCATCGATGCCATTCTCGTCTGCTCCTCACTTCATCGGCGGCTTGCCTGCCGCGGCCAATTTCTTGTCGAGTGCATCCCGTTTCTCTTGGGAGATTCTCGGTTGCTCGTAGTAGAAGTCGAACAACAAGTCGAGTACGTCGAGGTTCCATTCCGCTTCGCCCGGCTCCACGTCAATGATTTCACCCGTCGTCTTTGATTTTTGTGGATGTGCCGCGAAATTCCCGATATTGCGAACGGCATCAAGCTGCTTCTGAAGATAGCTAGGGAGTGTTTGGATTACTTCATCAATTTGGTCCGCAAGATCCTTTGACTTAGAACCGCCCGCGTCGCGAAGCACGGCCTGAAGACAACGCCTCGAAAGCGCTGCGCTTGCTTTTGGACTATCAGCAAGTGTAGAAGCGGCCTCGTTATAGTCCGACTGGATGTGGACCGGCACGGTAGTTGGCACGCATGCCCTTGACGGTTGCTGCGGCCACACCAAACGTGTGCCAATATGATCCTGTGCCAGAATCCCGTGGCCGGTCGTGGCAATCCCACGATACACGTTTAATGAGACGACGGGTCGATGACAAGACGGGCACTCCGCCGAACAAACGTAGGTTTTCGTGCTGAGATGCGAATCGTCGAACGTCACAGCGAAAGGACCAGCCTGATGGGCCGCAAACTGGACGCCCACGCCGCAGTGCGGGCACTTCCCTCTGGTGCCTGGAGTGAAAGCGTTCGGCATTTATCTCCCTAAATGTCCAAATTCACGACTTCGAGGGCGTTTTGCTCGATGAATTTGCGGCGCTCCTCGACGTTTTCGCCCATGAGCGTCGAAAAAATTGTTTCGGCGGCGACGGCATCTTCCAGGCGCACCTTCAGCAGCGTGCGCGTCTCGGCGTTCATGGTGGTAGCCCAGAGCTGCTCGGGATTCATTTCGCCGAGGCCCTTGAAGCGCGTGATGGTGAAATCCTTCTTGGCGTCCTCGAGGACGTAGTTCAGAACGCCGAGCGAATCTTCTTTCGTCACTTTGTCGCCATTGTGCGTGATCGTGAACGGCGGCTTGTCGCTTTCGTCTATTGCCTGGCGCAGGACGCGGAGGCGTTTGTAGTCCGGCGTGGCCGCCAGCGCCCAATTGATGCGGCGCTCTCCGCCATTCGTCAGCACGAGCTCGTGCAGGCTGTGCTCTTCGTCGTAGGCGAGCTTGGCTTCGAGATTCAGCTTGGCCTTCTCGATGGCTTTCACCAGCTCCTGCAGCTTTTTCTTGTCGGCGAAATCAGCTTTCTTGTCGAGATCGCTTTCGGCCAGCAGCGCGACGAGCTTCGGATCGCGCAGGCGGCGCCCGAGCTTCGCGGAGATCTGGTCAAGCTCCTGAATGTTGAGCAGGAACTGCGTGAGGTCGCCGCCTTCAAGCGGTTTTCCGGTCTTGCCTTTGACCACGTGCTCTTCGGTGGCGCGCTTCATCAGCTCGCGCGAGAATTCTCGCTCGTCGCGAATGTAGCGGTCCATCTTGCCGCGCTTGACGCGATAGAGCGGTGGCTGGGCGATGTAGATATGTTCTTTTTCGATCAGCTCGCGCATGTGGCGGAAGAAGAACGTGAGCAGGAGCGTGCGGATGTGGCTGCCGTCCACGTCCGCGTCGGTCATCAGGATCACTTTGTGATAGCGCAGCTTGCTCGCGTCGAAATCGTCCTTGCCGATGCCGGTGCCGAGTGCGGTGATGATGCAACGGATTTCCTCGTGGCCCAGCATCTTGTCGTAGCGGGCTTTTTCGACGTTGAGGATCTTGCCCTTGAGCGGCAGGATCGCCTGGTAACGGCGGTCGCGCCCGCCCTTGGCCGAGCCGCCGGCAGATTCTCCCTCAACGATGAAGATCTCGCAGCGCGCGGGATCGCGTTCCTGACAGTCGGCGAGCTTTCCGGGCAGACCGCTGGAATCGAGCGCGGACTTGCGGCGCGTCAGCTCGCGCGCCTTGCGGGCCGCTTCGCGCGCGCGCGCGGCGTCAATACACTTGCCGATGATCTTCCGCGCGATTGACGAGTGCTTGTCGAAATATTCTCCCAGCTTTTCGTTAATGAGCGATTCGACGAGGCCCTTGATATCGCTATTGAGCTTGCCCTTGGTCTGGCCCTCGAACTGGGGCTGCGGGAGTTTTACGGAGATGACGGCGACAAGACCTTCGCGCACGTCGTCACCATTGATCGAGACTTCGTCCTTCTGCTCCTTCAGCATGCCGAAGGAGTTCGCGTAGTAGTTGATGGTGCGCGTGAGCGCGGAGCGGAAGCCGGAAAGGTGCGTGCCGCCGTCCACGGTATTGATCGTGTTCGCGAAGGCGAAAATGTTTTCGGCGTAGCTGTCGTTGTATTGAATCGCGATTTCCATGTCCACCTGCTCGCGCTTGCCCTCCATGTAGATGGGCGAATCGTGCAGGACGCCCTTGCCGCGATTCAGGTGCTTGACGAATTCGGCGATGCCGCCGGTGAATCGAAACTCGGTTTTCTTGCTCGAGCGTTCGTCCTCGAGGGTGATTTTCAGGCCTTTGTTCAGGAAGGCCAGCTCGCGGAGGCGCTGCGAAAGCGTGTCGTAGCTGTAGGTGGCAGTGTTGAAGATCGAAGGATCGGCGTGGAAGGTGATCTTCGTGCCGGTTTTTTTCGTTTTGCCGGAAGCCTTCAGCTTCGATGTGGGCACGCCCTTCTCGTACGACTGTTCCCAGACTTCGCCTTCGCGCCAGATCTCCAGGTCCAGCCAGTCGGAAAGCGCGTTGACCACCGAAACGCCGACGCCGTGCAGGCCGCCGGAAACTTTGTAGGTATCGCTATCGAATTTTCCGCCGGCGTGCAGCACGGTCATCACAACTTCGGCTGCGGGCTTTTTTTCTGTCGCGTGCATGTCCACGGGAATGCCGCGGCCGTTGTCAATCACGGTGACGCTGTTGTCGTCATGCACCAGCACGTTGATCTCGTCGCAGTAGCCGGCCATCGCTTCGTCCACGGAGTTGTCGGCAACTTCCCAGACGAGATGATGCAGTCCCATTTCACCGGTCGAGCCGATGTACATCGCGGGTCGTTTGCGGACGGCTTCGATGCCGCCGAGAACTTTGATCGAGGTCGCGTCGTACTTGTGCCCGGCGACCTTGGCGGCCGGAGTCTCTTTGTCAGCCATGAATCGTGCGTCTCCCCTCAGATGGCGAGTGATACCTGGCGAAGCTGTGATTCTCGAGTGGTGCTAGGGAAGGCGGTCGCGCGGAATGTGCCCGACATTGCCTTGCCCATTGGCCCCAGTCGCTCGAAAAATTTCTGTCGAGCTGGGACTCGAAGGGTTTTTCAGGGCTCCATCCCGTCCCGTTCCGAATTTTTCGGGAGGACGCGGCGAAGCCTTTTTTCTCCCCGCAGAATGGGGAGTCGATCACTTGCGACCCGCCGTTTTTAGCGGCCAGTTCTGGCGCGAACGGGCTCGGCGCGGAGCAAGTTTAGTGCGAGCAAAACGCTGTTCGGGAGGAATCTCGAACACACAAATTCTACCGGATGCGGCCGGAATTCACAAGGCGATTCTCAGGCTGCGACCTCGGCTTATCAGTCGTAGTATCAATGGGTTACTGGGTCTATCCCGATGCGCATTTTCGGCATCCGTGGCCCACGGGTGGCGCTGCTGCGGCAAAACTTTCTCGTGTGAATTGCGTCCAATAATGGCGTACGCTGAGGGCACGTTTTGGGGAGGTTTGCAGCGATGAAACGATCCTGGAATGCAAACGTTTGGGCAGGATTTATTCTCGTTCTCGCGGGAGCGATCAGCTATCCGCTGTTTTTCGCGCGCTTTCCGGTGACGCGAGATGTTCCATGGGCAAGTCTGGTGATCATTGCTCTCGCGCTGATCTTGTTGGGCGTGGGAATTACGCGCGCATTTCGGCGGCCGGACGCGTATCGCGGAAAGATCTTCGGCAGCATCCTCGGAGTCATGGCGGTCGCGCTCTCGGTATTTTTCTGGTACGGAGTTTTCTTCGGGACGCGGGAAGCTGCCGTGTCTCGCGGAACGCCGCAAGTTGGCCAGGTGGCACCGGATTTCACGCTGCCGGATTCAAGGAACGTGCCCGTGAATTTATCCGGGACGCTTCATTCAACATTTGTACCAACGGGGTCGCTCAACATCATCGGCATACCGCCTTTCACTTTCCCGCCTACTGCGGCGACAGTGCTGATTTTCTACCGCGGGTATTGGTGACCGTTCTGCAACTCCGAGTTGCGGAGTTTCGAGAAGGCGTTGCCGGAATTCGACTCCCGAAAAATTCGAGTGATCGCCATCAGCGTGGATACGCCCGCGGAATCTGAAAAGTTGCGTGAGTCGCAGGGCTACGCGTTTCCGATTCTGTCCGACGCGAATGACGAGGTTATCCGGCGTTGGGACCTGGTGCACCCGCACGGAGGAGTGGACGGCGCCGACGTCGCGCGGCCCGCCGAATTCCTGATCGACGCGTCCGGCAAGATCCGGTGGATGAATCTGACCGAGGATTTCCGCGTACGCACGCGGCCGCAGCAGGTGCTGCAGGCGTTCGATGGGATGAGCTCGGCGGGACGATCAGGCCAGTAACTAAACCGGAGCGCGTCAGATGCGCATGGGCATTACGACGTAGCGATAGCGGCTGGATTCGTCGCCGAGGGGACGGAGCTGGCCGGCGGATTGTTCGTCTTTCAGCTCGAAACTGATCGGGCCATCCGCGGCGGCGGCGAGAAAATCGAGAAGGTATTGCGCGTTGAAGCCGATGGCGATGGTCTCGCCTTTGAATTCCTTTTCGATGACTTCTTTTGCTTCGCCGTATTCGGGGCTCGACGCGGAAATTTCCAGGCCTTCCTTCGCGAGCATGAATTTCACGGCGTGCGAGCGCTGATCGGCGAGTTGCGAAACGCGGCGGAGCGCGTCCTGGAGTTCCCCACGCTCGATGGTGACCGTTTTATTCACGTCGCGCGGCAGCACGGCTTCGTAATTCGGGAATTGGCCGGTGAGTTTGCGACAGGTAAGCAAGCGACCGCCAAACTGGAAGAAGAGATGGCTTTCGTCCTGCGCGAATTCGACGACGGCATCGTCGCCCGATTCCGCGGCAAGGCGCTGCACTTCGTTCATGGCTTTCTTGGGAACAAGCACGCGCGTCTCGGTGGGGAGCCCGTCGAACTTGTGATCTGTCTCGACCATTGCCAGGCGGTGGCCGTCAGTCGCGACCATTGTCAGCGAACCTGGCTTCACGACGAGCAACGCACCATTCAGCGTGTAGCGCGATTCTTCCAGAGAAATCGCGAATGTGGTCTTGGCGATCACGCTGGCGAGCAGCTTCGCGGGAATCTTTACGAGCGCCTGCGGAAAATCCGGCAGCGCGGGGAAATTATCCTTCGACATGCCGACGAGCTTGTAATTCCGGCGATCGCAGGTGATGTGGACCCAATGATTTTCGAGTAGCTTGAAGCGAATCTCTTCGTCCGGTAGCAACCGCACCAACTCGAGAAGTTTCTTGGCCGGGATTGTGCCCGCGCCCTCCTTCTTGACCTTGGCCTCGCACGACGTGCGAATGCTCAGCTCGAGATCGGTCGCCGTGATCGTGAGGCGATTGCCTTTGGCCTCAACGAGAAGATTCGACAAAATAGGAATCGTCGTCTTGCGCTCGACGACACCCTGCGTGAGATTCAACTCCTCAAGGAGGTCATACTTCTTTACGCTGAATTCCATCTCTTGTGCAGTCCTTGCGCTGGTTTCTGGGCTCATCGTCGAGTACGGCTACTGTACTTCTTTTCTTAAATTCTATAAAGATAAGAAAACCGCCGTCACCGCCGCATCTGTGGATTTCCGCAAAAGCTATCTAACCCGCGTTCCACACTGCGCTTAAGCGTACTGGCTGGTACTGTGCAAATCTAAAGTGGCCGCGGTGCAAAAGGGCCGCTGGGGCAGGAGCAATCTGGACCTCGCGGCGTCTTGCACAATCGCATCCACAACGTAAAAGCGCGGCCGACCAACTTCCCCTCGCCAACTCTATCCGAATGAATCCAGTAGCCTGTTGATCGTTTTGTTCAAATCCTTATCCACCTGGCGCAGGGTCTCGATCTTGTTGATCGAGTGGAGGACGGTCGTGTGGTGCTTGCCACCGAACTGTTTGCCGATTTCGGGAAGCGATGCGGACGTGAGTTGCTTGACGAGGAACATAGCAACCTGGCGCGGGTAGGCGATCACTTTGGAGTTGCTGCGAATTTTCAGGTCCTGCGCGCGCAAGCCAAAGACTTCGCCGACCGCCTTCTGAATCTGCTCGATCGTGACTTTCTTTTCCTGCGTCTCGATAATCGCCTTCAGCACCTGCTGCGCGGTGGGCAAGTTGATCTCGGCGCCAGTGAGCGATGCGTACGCCATTAGCCGGATCAATGCGCCTTCCAACTCGCGAATGTTCGACTTGATTGCGCGGGCGATAAATTCGGCGACATCATCCGGCAGGTGCACGCGCTCGTTATCGGCCTGCTTCTGGAGAATGGCGATCTTCGTTTCCAAATCAGGCATCTGGATATCGGCGATCAATCCCCATTCGAATCGCGAGCGCAAGCGTTCCTCGATGGCGGAGATTTCCTTCGGCGGGCAATCCGACGATATCACGATCTGCTTTTGCTGGTCGTAGAGCGCGTTGAAGGTGTGAAAAAACTCTTCCTGCGTCCGCTCGGCGCGCGCGATGAACTGAATATCGTCCACCATCAGCACGTCCATGTTGCGGAATCGGTCGCGGAAGGCAGGCATGCGCTCGAAGCGGATTGAGGCGATCACTTCGTTTGTAAATTTCTCCGCGCTGATGTACGTGAGGCGCAAAGCCGGGTTGCGGCGCTTCAGCGTGTGGCCGATCGCCTGCATCAGGTGAGTCTTGCCGAGTCCCACACCGCCGTAGAGGAAAAGCGGATTGTAGGATTTCGAGGGCTGCTCGGCTACGGCGACGGCCGCGGCGTGCGCAAACTGGTTAGACGAACCCACAATGAACTTATCGAACGTATAGCGCGGGTTGAGCTGGTTACTTGACGAGTCGAAGTCCAATTTCGCCTGGGGGGACACCACGGGATTCGCTGCAATGGGGTCTGCTTCGACGCAGACAAACTCGAGCGCTAGTCCCGGCCGACCGATTTCGACCAGCACCGCCTGCAGCAGCTCGCCATAGGTTTCCGTTAGCCGCTTGCAGAACAGGCGTGTGGGGACGCGGACTACCAGGAGGTTTTCGTCTGACCGTTCCTGCCGTGTGGGGCGAAACCAGGTGGCGTAACTATGAGGATTTACGCGCCGCTCCGCATGTTGAAGTATCTTGTCCCAGAGATTCATCTAGAAAATCAGCCCTCGCGCAATTTCCACCGATGTGGAAATGCTGTGGAAACCCTCTCTCCCTACGAGAGAGGAACTTGACGGTCTAGCCTTTCAGGCTCAATGCAGCGAGATCGCGCCCCGCGCCCGCCGCATTGCTTACGTGTTGGTGAATGATTTCAATTTGTGTCAGTTAGGCGAGCGGGGATTCTGCCTAAACGCAACGCGATGAGCAAGAGAAAATTTCACGAAGACGAGTCGCTCGCTCCACATATGATTCACAGTTTTTCCACAGTCAGATTTTGCGTGGGAATTCTACAAAAAGATCGATTGCAGCGCGCCGAACAGGCCTGTGAGTAGACTTGCCCCCAAAATTTTCCACGCGATTTTCCACAGACGCTATTTCAACAAGCGCCGTCTCTCTCACTCTTGCGACGATGCTGGAGATTGTCTTTCGGGCAGAACGAAGTCAAAAATTCCCAGCGTGCCGCTGGCGATCAGGATGCGACCGCGCTCCACGAGAATCGCGCTGGCCTCGATTCGCACACCATCTTTCGTGGAAGTTCGATACGCGGCGCGGCGGTTACCGTCTTTGTCGAAATGCACAAGCTCGTCGCCGATAGCGGCCCACACTTCTTGTGTGACAGGATCGGTCCCCAGCGCGCGAATGGCAGGCTTCATCGAAGACGGCACGTCGCCCTGCTCGATGGTGATGGTCGTCCAGCGCTTGGCCTCAGCCTGAGGCGTGAAGTCGGATGAGGGCAGAGTAGCTTCGTAGGATGCGTAGCCAAAACGGTCGTACCGCCTTATAGTCAGGTCGGGCATATCACTGAATACAAAGTAGATATGCCCGGCTGAATCGCCATAAATTTGTCCGGGGCTTAGCGATTGATTCCGGCTGGCTGCGGCAGTTGCGCCGGGAACCTCGCCAAAGCTACGGGCCAATTTTCCTTGCGCGTCGTAAACATTGACCAGTTGCGCGCTGCGCAAACCGGCGACGGCGAATTCTCCTCCGGGAAGCGCGACGACGGACATCGGAGCCGGGACTGAGACCGTGGCATCGAGCGAACCATCGGGCTCGAAAATTTTCACGGCATTTGCGCCGCGATCCGCAACGAGGAGGCGGCCTTTCGAGTCCAGATCAATATCCTGCGCGTAGACAATTCTTGCGCCACGCGAATTTGCGTTCGGAATCTGGCCGACGCGCTTACCGTCCGCCTGATAAATCGAAATCACCTTCGCGGGATCGGCAAGCACGTAATAGCGCCCGGCGGAATCACTTTTGATTGCCACGACCCCGGGACCGATTTCGGGAAACACACGCGCGCGTGCGAGCAGGTCGCGGGAAAATTCCCGATCTTGATCCGGAGCGGGCGCGGCGGCGTGCGAAAAATTCCATCCAGCGGCAGCCGCAACCAGAATGACGACGCAGATGCCGATTTGTAGGTGGCGGAACATGGGCCGGGTAATCTTATCCGCTACAAGTGGCAAGGATGCCAGCGTGCGCGTGAGTGTTGCTTGCACGCAACCTGGCCGAAAGGACGGTCAATCGAGACGAAAGTTGAGGCGGTCAATCGAACGCGCGTGGCCCGTGGATTCGTCCACATCAATGAGCACGGAATTCATCTGGATATCACCCTCGGCGACCACGAAGCGCGAAGGCATCGTGTTGTCAAAAAAGTGTTCCAGGATGCCCTGCTTTTCCATGCCGATTACGGAGTCGTGCGGTCCAGTCATGCCCACATCCGTGATGTATGCCGTTCCTCCGGGCAGCACGTGAAAGTCGGCAGTGGGCACGTGCGTGTGGGTGCCGAGCACCGCGGAAACTTTTCCATCCAGGTGCCAGCCCATGGCGATCTTTTCCGAAGTGGCCTCGGCGTGGATGTCCACTACGACCACCTTGACGTCAGTCGGAATTTTGGCGAGCTCGCGCGTGGCCGCGAGAAAGGGATCGTCAATTGGGGTCATGAACGTGCGCCCCTGCAAATCCAGCACCGCATAACCCACGCCGTTTTTCGCGGTGCCAACGTAAAGACCGCTGCCGGGCGAAACGCTCGGGAAGTTGGCCGGGCGCAGCAGGCGCGGTTGCGTTGGAAAATACTCAATGATTTCGCGCCGCTTCCAAATGTGGTTTCCGCTGGTGAGAACGTCGGCGCCGACGGCGAAAAATTCCTCGGCGATCCGGGGCGTGACGCCAAACCCGGACGCGGAGTTCTCGCAATTGATTATGCAGAGGTCTATTTCGCGTTGTTCGAGAATGTCCGCGAGCCGGTCGTGAACGATCTTGCGGCCGGGCGAGCCTACAATGTCACCAACGAATAGGATTTTCAGATCGGAACCTTTCCAAGGAAAATCGCGCCTCTCGGCTCACTTCGTTCGCCAAGGTCCAACGTATAGATTACGGTCGAGTCCCTCGGCTCCCGTTGGTCGCTCGGGACTACGATGCTGGTCGCATCGTAGGAAACGGTCCACTCGGCCGTGCGCTGCTAGGCCCTGAACCCCACAAATAGGTGGGTGCCCTGCGCCTGCTTTCAGGCTTTTCACTCACCGGCAAGCCGGCGCGGGAAATGCACAAGGGCAGGACGACGCGGACTCCCTGGGATCCAGTGTTGGTTCAATAGGCTTTCGCAACATCACCTGCTTCGCAGGCCATCTCCGCGGCATATTGTAGCAGGAAACTTTCGCGCCAGTTTTGAGGTCTCGGCGAGTTATGCGAGTCGAGAAATCGCGCGGATCACGTCCTGTGGCTTCTCGAGCGCCACCACGTGCCCGGCTTCCGGCACCATCACCAATTCGGAGCCGGCGATTCCCCGCTGAAAGGCCTGCGCGTATACAGGCGGAATCAGCTTGTCGCTTTCACCCCAGATCAGAATCGTCCTCGCCTTGATGCGATAGAGGCGCGAGGCAAGTCCGCGGTCTGGGATGGGGAACATGATTTTGCCCGCCGCGCCGAGCTGCCGCGCCGCCTGCACCAGAAAGCCCTGCAGGAATTTTGGGTCGCTCATGTCCGTGCCTGCGGACATGATCTTTGCTCCGGCGTCCGCGTCGTGGAAAAGATAAGGAGGCAGCTGGTAGGGCAGCAGTGAAAAAATGTCAGGGATCGGATGCTCATCGAGCCACAGGCCAGCCGGTGCGATCAGCGCGAGCCGCGATACGTCGCCGGGGGCCACAGCCGCCATTTCACTCGCGATCATCCCTCCCATCGAGAAGCCGACGAGGATGGGATCCCCCAAGCCGAACGCCGCGACCACGTCCCAGGTGTGCAGCGTAAAGTCGAGCATGTCGCGAAGCTCGGAGCACTCTTCGCTATCGCCGTAACCGGGAATTAGCGGCGCATAGACATGAAATTTCTCCGCAAGCGAGTCTAGAAAACCCTGATCGAGATCGAGTCCGCCTGCGCCATGGAGGAACACAAGCGGCTGGCCCTGACCGCCCTCGTGGTAGCGGACGGGTACGTGCGGAGTTTGGATGGTTTTCAGTTCCATTAGACGCTTCGTCAGGCCTCGGCCGCGGCCGCAGCTGCTGAGCGCAAGTCAGCCTGCGTCGGCAACGCACCGGGCGATACGCGATTTGCCATAGGCTGGCACCAAAAGCGATTGTCGGCTGCGTGCTCGGGGAAGATGTTCCGGAGCTTGGGCATCACCTTTTCAGCAAATAGGCGCGTCGAGTACATGGACTTCTCCTTGGGCATGTCTCCGATGTGCATCAAGCAGAAGACATTGCCGACGCGGAGTCCTTTAATCATTTCTTCCATACGCTGGCGTACGGTCTCAGGGCTCCCCGCAATGATGTAGCCGCCTTCGACCATCTCCTTCCAGCTAAGCTCCGGAAACAGGCCGCCTTTGGGGGGAGCGTATTGCGAAAGGACCCCCTTTTGAATCGTCTTGATCGTGCGATAGCCGGGCGCGTCAGCGAAGCCCGGAAAGACATGCAAGCAGCGATTATAGAAATAGCTGACGTGCTTGGCATAGAGGCGTTCAGCCTCTTCGTCGGTGCCGGCGACGCAGATCGTCTGCGCAAAGCCGGCACGATACGGCGACGTATCGGGTGTGTTGCGTTCGGCGACGCGGTCCCAGTAACTTTGCATGAGCTGCTTGCCGCGCATGTAGCCGCCAAAGCTCAGATAGGAATAGGAGTATCGTGTTGTCGAGGCAGAAATCGAAAGTTTCAATCGAGCCGCTGCCCGGAATATGAACGGGCGGGCGCGGCTGCTGGATCGGCCGCGGCCAGAGATTTACGTGGCGCAGCTTGGTGTAGCGGCCGTTGAAGGCAAACGGCTCGCGCTCGGCCCATGCGCGCAGAATCAGTTCGTTGGCTTCGCGGTATTTCTCGCGCGTGAGCGCGGGGATCTGGCCGTAGCAAAAATTCGTGTCCATCGAGGTGCCCACCGGAAATCCAGCCACAAGACGTCCGCCGGAAATGCAGTCCAGCATGGCGAATTCCTCGGCGACGCGCAGCGGTGGATTGTAGAGCGCGATGGATGCGCCAAGCACCACGATGGCAACGTCACGCGTGCGCCGGGCAAGACCCGCGGCGATCAAGTTCGGGGACGGCATCAGGCCGTACGCGTTCTGATGATGCTCGTTCACGCCGATGCCATCGAACCCGAGCGTCCCGGCGTATTCGAGCAGATCAATGTACGTGTTGTAGAGCGCGTGGCTCTTCTCGGGATCGAACAGCCTCGAATCGATATCCACCCAGACCGAGCGATGCTTCTGGCGGAAATCGGCCGGCAGGTAGGGCCACGGCATCAGGTTAAACCAGGTGAATTTCATGATATTCCCCTCAATCGGAGCGGCTACGCTAGCACAGGACCGCCATTTGGTGGTACAGGCACACAACCGCGCCGCGGACGAAGCCTCCCGCGAGAAACTCCTGCGAGCGACCGGCCAACGCTGAAGCGCGTGGGAGGGGGTGGCCCCTCGGGGGTGTACCGAGAGGCCTTGGGGTGGTGCGGGGACCTGGCCAAAACAATCAGTTAGTCTAGGAGTAGCCTCGGCGATTTCACATGGCCTCAACTAGAAATTGAATTTTGCGGCGAGTTGAACGAGCCTCGGCGGTTGCGCGCTCACGACGTCGCCAAAGGTCGAGCTATTAATATTTCCGTCAACAGATTGAGGGCCGAAGAACTGAGCGTGGTTGAAAATGTTGAAGGCTTCGATGCGGAACTGAAGCGATTTCGATTCGGTCAGGTGCACGTTTTTGAGAAGCGCCATGTCGTAGTTATCGAGTCCCGGGCCGTAGAAGAAACGCCGCTTGGAAGTGCCCGGCGAGCCCAAGGCGTTCTCGCGGAATTGGGCCGTGTTGAAATAGGAGCTGTCCGTTGCGCGGGTTCTGATTCAGGTCGAGCGGACCGCCCGAGTAATCCGGCTCATCCACGCCAAAGTTGTTGATGCCGTTGGGCTCCGATCCCAACAGCGAGTTATCGCCGAAATTGATGAGCGTCACGGGCAGGCCGCTACTGAAGCGCGTGATTCCGGAAATCTCCCAGCCCTGCGTCCAGGCGTTTGAAACTCCGAAGAGGTGTTCGAACGGAATCTGGTAACTGTAGCTCACGACAAAATTGTGCTTCACATCAAACGCGGAGAGGGCCTTGCTGAGTGAGGGATCGATCGGATTGACGGCCTCTCCAAGGTTGGACGACTGATCCTGGGACTTGCTGTAGGTGTATCCGGCCAGCACGTTCAGGCGTTTGCTCGTGTGGCGCAAAGTGACCTGCAAGGCGTTGTAATTGGAATTGCCGATAGTGGCTTGATTGGCATTGCTTCCGAAATTCGATCCCAGTGGACCTCGTGTGCCGTCGAATGGGCCTGCCATGCCGTTAAAGGTCACGCCCGCTTTAGTCACGTAAGTGCTATCTTCGCCGAAAGGGCCGCACGGAGTTTGATCGGGCGCCAGGTTGGCAGGATTGCTGAGGAACAAGCACAAATTCGGATCGCCGGGGTTCGCTTCCTCGATCACGAGAAGGCGATGCGCTTGCGTGCCCACATAATTGACGCTGAGCACCGTATTGGCTCCGAGCCCGCGCTCGAGCGACAGCATGTATTCCTCGGTGTAAGGGATGCGATTTGTGGTCAGGTAATTGGGGAGGCCGGTGATCGGCTCAAACTGCGCCCAGTTGATACTGTCGTCCGGGTGTTTCGCGCTTGAGTTCAGCGGTGCAAGGGTCACCGGGAAAACTTGGCCGACCGGTTCGCCGCTCGCTGCCGTAATGAACGGATCTTTGAAAAGCGGCGGGGCCGGGCTGGTGTAGGTGGTTCCGTAGGGAGCATTGGCGGCCATCACGCCAATCGTGAGGGCCTCGATCGCGGTGTAAAACATTCCATAGCTGGCGCGGATGCTGGTCTTGCCTGGACCGCCCAATATTTTGGCGAGCACGCCGTCGCCGGAAATATTGGGCGAGTAAGCCAGTCCGATGCGCGGCGCAAAGTCGCGATTCCCCGGAGGCGCCAGGGTTCGGGGCACTCCCGGATCGGTCGGATAAAGAATGCCCGCCGGCGCTCCCGGAAAAACGACCGATTGCGCGTTCGGCACAAACGTCGCGATCTGGTTGAACTTCTCATACCAGGGCTCGATGCGGTCCCAGCGCAAACCGTAATTGACCGTTAGATTGTGCGTAACGCGCCAACTGTCCTGCGCGTAGAGGCCGACGTATTTATTGCGGCCGTAAAAAGGCTGTAACTGGCTCTGGTTGTACTGGCTGGGAATTCCCAACAGGAAATCCGCGAAATCGGAGCCGGTTTCCGTGCCGAAGAAAAGGAAGCTTCCGTTGAATTGAGCGATCGCGTTGACGTTGATCTGATCGTAGTGGAATTCGCCGCCCACTTTGATGGTGTGACTTCCGATCACTTTTGAAAAATTGTCGAGCACCTGAAAGGTGTTGCCGGCCTGTTTCAGCTCATTTGTGTTCGTGCCGATGGTGAAGCTGTTGAAGCCGACGCTTTCCACTCCCTCGGTTTTCGGCGACAGCGGCACGATTCCCGGAGTTCCCGGACCGACGTCGAACCCTTGCGATGCGAGGCTGACGCCCACTCCCCCTACGGGCTTGCCGAGGTCATTCGAATCGCGCAGGTAGCTGAAGTGGAATTCGTTCAACGCGGTTGCGCTCAGCGTCTTTGTATCGCCAAGGTCAATCAGTTGCGACCGGCCTCGATAGAGAGCGCTGAAACCGGGGACGTTCGCGCCGCCTTGAGCGACGGGATAAGGATTGTTCTGCGACCAATCATCCAGGAAGTAGTAGGCCGAGAGCATGCCCCAGCGCGTGTTGGCATCGAGCCGGTAGGCGCCCTTGTCGTCACGCAAAGTTTGGTTGAACGCAGATGTGGAAAACGTTCCATTCGCATTGTTGGGCGTGGGAATGTATTGCAGCAAGTTGGTCGCGGGCGCGGACCAGGCACTTTTCGGGATCACGGCGCCGGGAAAAACGCACGTTGCGGTGGTGCATCCGGGCGTGTAATAAGGCTCTCCGGCAGAAACCGTGTATCCCAGCCTGTCCGACAGGTCGCCGGCCCAACTCGTTCCGCTCACAGTCGTGGGAATCGTGTTTCCCGCGGCGTCCGTGGTTACAAAAGAGCCAGCGATATCGGATAGATTGCCCATCTGGTCCTGGAGTGACGGAACTGGAATCTGGCCCGTATCAACTCCCTGCGTCGCTCGAGTTCCCTGATAATCCGCGAAGAAGAACACCTCGTTCTTTCGAATCGGCCCGCCGAACGTCCCGCCAAATTGGTTTTGATCGAATGCGCCGCGGGTGGGAGAAAAGAAATTGCGCGCGTCGAGATCCGTGTTGCGCGCGAATTCGAAAGCATCGCCATGAAATACGTTGGCGCCGGATTTCGTCACCACGTTGATCTGCCCGCCGCTGAACTCGCCATATTCGGCGTCGAAGTTGTTCGTCAGAATCCGGAACTCCGCGATGGAATCGAGGTTCGGAATGATTGCCGCGCCCATATTGACGTCTTCTTCCACGTCGCTTCCGTTCACCAGGAACGCGTTCGCGAATTCGCGCTGGCCGTTGATCGAAATAGTCCCGGGATTCAGATCGCCGGAGGGAGAAAGCGCGGCGGCGCCCACGTCCTGCACGGTGCTCGACGTGATGGAAGTGGCGGGAACCACGCCCGGCTGAAGCGACAGCAGATCGGTAAAGCTCCGCCCATTCAAGGGAACCGCGGTCATTTGCGTTCCGGTCACGACCTCGCCCATTTGAGAGTTGACGGTTTCCACGTGGACGGCCGACTCACTTACGGTAACGGTCTCGGTCTTCTCGCCGATTTCGAGCGCCGCATCCACCACGAGGGTGCTATTGGCGTCTATCACCACGTCCGTACGCCGATAGGGCTTGAATCCCGCGTGCGTGACTTCGATGTCGTAGTGCCCCACGGACAAGCTCAGGAACGAATAGCTGCCCCGATCGTCGGTGGCCGTTGCCTGCTGGACTCCCGTGCTGGTGTTCGTCGCGGTGACGGTCGCCTGAGGTATCGCGGCGCCGCTCGAGTCCTTCACGCTGCCGGAAATGCTCCCGCCCACCCCAGCCCATGTGACGAGCGCGAGGCAAGGCAGCAGAGCAAGAAATGCAGCGGCGAAAACTTTCAGAAAGCGGAATTTGGTTGGAGAGCACGTTCGATCCTTGTGTTTTTCAGATTCGCGAGTCACAAATGATGCGATCTCAGTTGCAAATTGTTATCAACTGAGATCGAGAGATTATTCCAGTTGGAAATCGTTGTCAAGAGCTATTTGTGAACGGTTATCAACTAGAATTCAGCACCAATTCGATACTCTTTCGATGACCGCAATTTGGCTCAGCCCAGCATGCGGTTTGGGTGCGCGGAGAGTGAGAAGGAGAGACGCGGTTTCTTGGTCGCGTCTCCCCTTCACTCGATTGCTCTAGAAGTGGAAGCCGATTTCTCCCGTGATTGCGCGCGGCGTTACGTAGTGAGTGCCGCTGAACGTTGAAAGGAAGTTGTATAGCGCATAGTCGTTCGCGAGATTGATCACCGTGAATCGGGCGCTCCATTTGTACCGGTCGGCGTGGAAGATGTTGTCGTCCCCGATGGCGATATCGAAGAGATTCCGGGGGGCGATGCGCGGCGGGTTCTTGTCGTCTTGTTCCGTTCCCGGAGCCGGCACCTTGATCAGGTTGGAGCCGAATTCGTTCGCAGAGCAGGGATCGGGAATGGACTGAGTCGGTGTAGCGTGTACGCTTCCACAAAAGAAGCCCGCCTGAAATTCCTGGTCCGCAGTCAACGGAACACAGCCGTTTCCCACCGCCTGTAGCGTGAGGCACTGTGGGTCTATGAACGAAGCCCCGCCCGTTGCGGTGAAGGACTGCGGGCAGGTGTTCTCATTGCCCACGCCATAGCAGGGAGTTGCTCCGGCAACCAAACCGCTGTCATAACGCCAGTTGAATCCGAGCCACGGCCCCTTCTTCCATGGCTGGTATTGGAGGTGCGTGGTCTGGTTGAATCGTTCGTCGTGGTCAATCCGGAACGGCACGAATTCCCCCGGCGTGGATACGACGGGAACGGAGCCGGCGCCGCCGATCTGAGGAGTGAAGAAGCGCGCCGCGACGCTGGACATCACCATGTAAGCTGTAAAGCCATGGAGGTTCGTGAGGTTCACGCGCGCCGTGAAGCCGGGAATTTTGGAGTTATGCCACTCGATGGGAAACGTGATCGGCGTATTGCCCAGCACGCTGAAGTCGTAGCTGTTGTGCGTGTATTTCCAGATGTACTCGCCGTCGAACACGATGTGCTTGCCGAACGCCTGCTGCAACCCGGCGTGGAATTCATTGCGGAAACCCGGATTGAGCGGAGACAAAGCGTTGGACGAGCAAAGCAGCAGAGGATTCAGAACCGGAGACGCGCAGCCCTCGCTCGAAAGCACCAGGTTTTCGTTGAATGGCGTTTCGAGCGTTCGCGCGTAGGAAACGCGGAGGACCGTGTTGCTCGGCTTCACGTTGTAAGCGACGCCGAGCCGCGGCTCCGCCTGGCTCGCGGTGGTGAGTCCGTTGTAGAGGTCGCCGCGAATCCCCAGGTTGAAAGACCAGCTGCCCTTGGTGATCGTATCCTGCACGTAGAGTGCGAGCTCTTTTACGTCCGTGTGTCCGCGGAACGCGAACAAACCTCCGCCGCGCGTCAGGTCGAACGGCAGCAGAATGGGATTGAAGTTGGGGAAAAAGGCAGAGCCGAGCTGTGCGGGAGAGGAGGGGTTGGCGGCCGTGTTCGGCTCGTCCCCTGCCGGGCAATCCGAAGGATCGGTGAATCCGGCGACAGGAACGAACGCGAATGCGCTAGGGCCGCTTGCCGGACCTAGGCATGGCGCATTCAACGTGGGATCGACGATTCCGAGATGGTCGTCCTCGGTTACGAAGGTGTGTTCGTAGGTGACGCCGGCCTTGATGTTGTGAACGCCCTTCACGTAGGAAATATTCGCGCGCGCGCCGGCATTGGTCAGAAAACGCAGTTGAGACACGGACTCTCTTTGCAGATTGACTGGGCCGGGATCGGCGAGCGGGTTATCGCTGGGATAGTAGTTGTACTGGTCGTGGCGCACGAATGCGCCGACGGTGAGCACAGCGTTCGGGCCGAGCAGCCGGGTCCACGTTGGAGCAACGTTGAAGGTGCGAATCTGGACCGCTGATCGGTCGGGCCGATGAGCGCCTTGGTTCGATGCGCCCAGCATGTCGCCCCTCCGGTGACGCCCGTGTTCAGGTTGTCGAATGTGTTGGGGGTCTGAAACCACGATCGCGAGAATCCAAGATTGAGGTGAAGCGAGTCCTGCTTCGTGAGTTGGTAATCCAGGCGGTCAAACACGTTTTCCTCGTTGCCCTTGTCGTGCATCACGATGAACTCTGGCGGATCGAGGAATCGGCCACTGTTCAATCCGCTGGCGGAGATGAAATTTCCCCAGTTCTGGCCTCCGTAACCGAGGTTGAAGCCGAGATTCGACGTGCCGAACGCGCCATACGAAGTTGTGATAGCTCCGTGAGGCGTCGTCATGCCCTGGCCGGAACGCGTGGTGACGTCAATCACCAGACTGGTCTTGTCGCCGTATTCGGCAGGTGGCGCGCCGTCAATGACCTCGAGCGATTGAATCGAATCCACCGGGATCTGATTCGAGAAAACTTTGCTCTGCTGGTCCGTGATCGGCTGGCCATCCACCGAAAAAGAATTCTCGGCGTGATCGCCAAGCCCGTGGAACAGACCGTTGGAGTCCGCAGCGACTCCGGGCGATGTCTGCGTGACCAGCGCGCTCACGGAAGACGACGCGCTTTCCAGCGGGACTTCATTGAACAGCGCGCGGTCCACGTCCGTATGCGATGTCGAATCTGTCTCAAGCAGATCGCCCGCAGCCTCGACCGTCACCGTGCTGCTCGCCCCAGCAAGTTGGAGACTGATCTTCAGGTTAATCGGCACGGACGACCGCACCTCAATATCCTGAGCATAGACCCGCGAAACCCGTGGCGCTGACGGTCATGTGATAGGGATTGAACGGAACATTTGCGAAAGCGAAATTGCCCGATGCGTCCGTGCTGGCGGTGCGTTCAAATCCGGCTGACCGGATTGTGAATCGTGACCGTTGCGCCCGGAATCACGGCGCCGGAAGGATCCGTCACGGTTCCCGTTACGTTTGTTGAATTGCCGCTTCTGAGCCTGAGCAACCGGTCCAGCTGCAAGAAAGCATAAAACGAAAAGCACGACTCCGAGAAATGCGTGTACGAATCTCATGATCTTCTCCCTGTATGAATGCGGCCACGGCGCATCCCTGCGCTGTGGCTAAGAATGAATGTGGAAATCCGCACGCGCCGCGCGACAGGCGCCGCGTGCTGGGACACGATTATTTATTTTGGGAGAAAGCTCTTAAGCCGGAGGGGCTCGCGGAATGCTGAGGGTGCCAACTGAAATCAATTTCGGGCGCAGATTCTTCGGCGAGCGCGAGTCTCGCTATCGGCGCAGCCGCCTGCACGGCCACTTGCACCGCCGCTTGCGGAATCGCAGCGTGTCCAACATGGCAGATCTGGCAATGCTCCTCGTCGTAGGAGTGGGTGTGCCAGTCGCTGACCGCGTGCGTGGCCAGCAGACCCAGCGCGAGGACGAGCGCGACTGCCAAGCAAACGTTTTGTTGTTCGTTTCATACATGCCGAACTCGAGTAAAATGCTAACCTTAGCGTCCTGGCAATAACCGTTCCGCGCCGATCGGCGGTGCACGATCAAACCTGCAACACGTCGCCATCGCGGGCGACCGCGCGATAGAGCACCGGATCCACGAAGATCGCGATGCACAGCCGAGAGATCAGGCCCGCCACGATCACGATCGCGAAAGGTTTCTGCGTGTCCGACCCGATGCCGGTTGAAAGCGCAGCAGGCAGCAGACCCAGGCAAGCGACCAGCGCCGTCATCATGATCGGGCGCAATCGCATCAGGGCCGCCTCGCGCGTCGCCGTGCGGATATCCTTGCCCTCCTGCCGCAGCTTGTTGATGAACGAGACGAGAATCACCGCCGTCTCAACCGATACTCCCATCAGCGCCAGCAGCCCGAGTATTGACGACACGCTGAACGGCGTGCCCGTTAACCTCAGCGCGATCAGCGCGCCGACGGGTTCGGTGATCACCACGCCGAGCGCAATCGCGAGTGGAAATTTGAAATTGCCGTAGAGGGCGAACAGAATCATGAAAATCAGCAGCAGCGCCAGTGGGCCGATGATCTCCAATTGGTGCTTGCGCTTCCAGAAACTCGCTGTATTCGCCGCCCCACGTCAGCCGGTAACCGGCCGGCAGGGATTTCTGAATGTCCGCGATGGCGCGCTGGCCGTCGGTGACGGCGCTTTGCAAGTCGCGCCCCTCGACGCTGTATTGCACGCCGATGTAGCGTGAGTTGTTCTCGCGATAAATGAACGAAGCGCCGCTCGCTTCGCGAATGTTGGCCAGTTCGCGCAGCGGAATCTGCTGGCCTCGCGGGAGTGCCGACCAGCAGGTTGCCGATCTCCTGTGCGTTTTCGCGGAACTCGGGCTTCATGCGCACCACGAGGTCAAACAATTTCTCGCCTTGAATCACCTGCGTGGCCGCCTGGCCACCCACGGCCGCCTGCACCACGGTTTCCACGTCGGCCACGTTGATGCCGTAGCGCGCGATCTTGTCTCGGTCGGTGTCAATCAGCAGCGTGGGCTGCCCGAGTTCGCGCACCACGGTGAGTTCGCTGAAGCCGCGGACCTGCGAGAGCCGCCGCTTGATCTCGAGAGCCTTGTCCTGCAAGACGTTTAGATCGGGCCCGTAAATTTTCACGGCTAGCGAGCTTTTCAAGCCCGTGAGCGCTTCGTCCACGGCATCTTCGGCTGGCTGCGTGAAATTGAAAATCACGCCGGGAAAGGCATCGAGCTGCTTCTGAAGATCGGCCGTCAATTCGGCTTTGTCGTGGATGGGGCCTTTTTTCCAGGTCGAGTCGCCATAAGGCTTCAGACCTACATAAAACTCGTCGTTGAAGAAGCCCGTCGAGTCGGTGCCGTCATCGGGGCGGCCGAGTTCGGAGCCGACGTCGGTGACCATCGGATACTTCATCAGGATATTGCGCACCTGCGGGCTGAACTTCGCCGCTTCCTCGTAGGAAATCGTGTAAGGCATCGTGGCGCGGACCCACAGCGCGCCTTCATCGAGGTGCGGCATGAACTCACCGCCAATAAAAGGAATCAGCAGCATCGTCGCGCCGAAAATTGCGAGCGCCACCAGAATCGTGGTCTTCGGACGATCGAGGCAGCGATCGAGCTGCGCGGCGTATTTCCGCCGGACCCACTCGAACGGCCGGTTCACGGACTCGTGCACGCCCTTGCTGAACAAATAGGAGCACATCACGGGTATGAACGTCAGCGTCAGGATCAACGCACCCACCAACGCAATGGACATGGTGTCCGCCATCGGATGGAACAGCTTTCCGGAAGGCCCGCTCAGCGCGTAAATGGGAATGTATCCGGCGATGATTACGGCGACGGAATAAAAAATCGGCCGGTCCACGTCCTTGGCAGCCGCCAGAATCACTTCGTTCAAGTTGTATTCAGTGCCTTCACGGAGGCCCAGCTCGCGGAAAATATTTTCGACCATCACCAGCGTGCCATCAATGATGATTCCGAAGTCTATGGCGCCGATCGAAAGCAGATTGGCGGCCACGCCGCGCGCATGCAGGAAAATAAACGAGAAAAGCAGCGCGATTGGAATAGTGAGCGCGACGATCACGGCGGCGCGGCCGCTGACCAGAAAGAAAACCAGCACGATCAGGACCAGAATCATTCCGCGCAGCAAGTTGCCTTCCACCGTATCCGTCGTTACGCGCACCAGATCGCTGCGGTCGTAGAACGGAACCACTTTCACGTCCGGCGGCAGGATGCTTTCGTTCAGCTCCTTTGTTTTTGCTTCGACGCCTTTCAAAACATTCTGCGTCTGCTCGCCGGTGAGCATCAGGATGACGCCTTCCACCGAGTCGTCGGTCTTGTTGAAGCCGAATTCGCCCAGGCGCGGCGCGTTGCCGATCGTCACTTCGCCGATATCGCCGATGCGAACCGGCACCCCATTCTGCGATCCAACGACCACGTTGCCGATGTCCTTCTCATCGCGCAGCAAGCCCAGCCCGCGCACGTAGTAAAACTGGCCGCCCTGCGAATAAAACCCTCCGCCGGTGTTCGCATTGTTGACGGAAAGCTGCTGGATCACTTGTGGGAGCGGAATGTGATAGCCGTAGAGGCGCGCCGGATCGAGCAGCACCTGATACTGCATCACCGTGCCGCCGAATCCGGAATCATCCGCGACTCCTGGCACCTGCTTGTATTCGCGCTCGATCACCCAGTCTTCGTACGTTTTCAGTTCCTGCGGCGTGCGGTCCGGACTTTGGAGCACGTAGCGATAGACGAGCCCCGAGGGACTGGAAAGCGGCGCGAGTGTCGGCGTCACTCCTGTTGGATAAGTGACTTCGCTCAGGCGCTGGAACACCAACTGCCGCGCAAAATAATTATCAGTATCTTCGTCAAAGGTCAGAGTCACGTCTGATAGTCCGTAGAGCGAAATTGAGCGCTGCACGTCCAGTTTCGGCACGCCGTTCATTTCGATTTCAGTCGGCAGCGTGACAAGCCGCTCGATTTCCTCCGCGGCGTGGCCCGGCCACTGGGTGATGATTTCCACCATCGGCGGCGAAAGGTCCGGGTAGGCGTCCACCGGCATGCGCTGAAACGATACCCCTCCGCCGACAGCGATGAATGCCGTGAGGATCAGGATCAGAAACCGCTGGCGCAGCGCGAATTGGACGATGCGATGGATCATTTTTTGTTGGCCTCGCCCCTATTGCTGAAACGAATTCGCAAATTGCAGGAACAAACTGCCGTTGCCCACCACTTTGTCTCCCACCGAAAGCCCCTTCAGAATTTGCGTCTGGCCGTTCTGGCTCTCGCCAATATCAACCGCTCGCCTGCCGAACTGACCCGGGCCCGCCGCCACGTAGACGAAGGGTTGGTTCTCGTCGTCGCGGAGGACGGAGGCGTCCGGCACGCTGATCGCGTTCTGAATCACGCCGGCAGTCACCGTCACCGTGCAATACATGTCGCGCTTCAATTTTTCGCCGGGGTTATCCACCACGATGCGCGCCTGCAGCGTGCGCGTATTCGGATCAAGTGCAGCCGAGACGTACGAAATCTTCCCGTGAAAACTTTCCGGATACGCGTCGGTCTGCACCACCACGTCGTCGCCCGATTTCACAAACGCCAGATCGCCTTGATAGAGATTCGCCAGCACCCATACCGTGCTCATGTCGGAAATTGTGAACGCCTGTGTCTCGCCCGCCTGCATCACCTGGCCGGGCGCCACGAGCCGCTCGACCACTTCGCCGCTCATTGGCGCGATCACGGGAATCTGGGCCGAGGATGGCGCCTTCGCCAATTCCTCCGGATTCTTGATTCCCAGAATCTTCATGGCCTGTTCGGACGCGTTCAGGTCCGCCTGCGCCTCGTTGCGATCCGATTCGGCCTGCAGCAGGTCGCGCTCGGCGATGGCGTTGTGCTCGTAAAGATCCTTCGCGCGGTCGTAGTTCTTATCCGCGACGCGAAATGTTTCATGGGCTTTCAGATATGTATCGAGCAGTTGCGAATAATCGGGGCTGGATACTTCAAGCATCGGCTCGACCTTCGCGCACGTGCTGCCCCGGCACCACCAGAATCCGGCTCACCGGCCCGCCAACCTGCGTAATCACTGGCGTGGTCTTGAACGCGTTGTAGGCAACCGCTCCCGTCAGGCGCAGTGTGCGCGTGAGCTTCGCCTGCTGAATCGTGATGACCTGCACGTGAGACACCTGGTCCGGCGGAATCGTGAAAAGCTGCGGCGTGGCCGATTGCGACGCCTTCGAGGAGTAGGACGTCATTTCGCTCGCGCTGCGGTCCGAGCTGCATCCCGCCGCGAGAGCGCAGACGAGCGCGCCCGCGAAGGCAAATCCAGCCGTAATTCCGAGCGAGCGGCTTCCGTGCGTGAATTGTCGAATCCTCATGGCAGGTTCCTCGTTCCCACTGCTTCGCGGAGTTGCTCGAGCGCCAGCAGATATGCCGCGAGCGATTGCCTGTATGCGAGTTCGGTCGCGCGATAGCTTCGCTCGGCATCCAGAAAATCAAGCAGGCTCGCGGCGCCGCGCTTGTACGCGTACTCGCTGATGTCGCGGTCCTGCTTCGCCTCGTCGAGATAGCCGGAGCGGTACAGCTGGATAATCTGATCGTTGGACTGCAGGCCGTCGTAGGCGTCTTCCACGTCCGTCAGGACCTGATCGCTGGCGGCTTTCTCCTGCTCCTGCGCCTGCGTGATTGCAAAATGCGTGCGCGCGATTTCTCCCTGATTGCGGTCGAATATCGGCAGCTGAATTTGGCCGAAGAGAGAAGCGGTGCTCAGCCCGGCGGTATGCGTGTAGTCAATCTGACCGGTCACGTCGCGCTTGCCGTTCGCTCTCGCGAGTGCGTACTGGCTGTTCGCGGCCGTCACGCCCTGTTGCGCGGCGCGCAAATCGGGACGAGTGGCCAGCGCCTTGGTTTCCAAATCTTCTTTGTTCGCGTGCAGCGGCTCGTAGTCGAATGGACCCGCCACGTCGTAATCAAGCCCGACAGATTCGCGTCCGAGAAGCTGCCGCAGGTCCGAAAGCGCCTGCACGCGCTGCAGCTGCGCCTGCGATGCGTCGCTCTGGAACTGCAGAAGCTGCAGTTTGATCTTCAGGTAATCGTCCTCGCTGATATCGCCGGCGCGGTAGCGCTCCTTGCTGATATCCACCGAATTCTGAAAGCTCTTCAGGTCCTGTTGCGCCAGATCGAGCGTGGATTCGGCGAGCTGCGCGTTCGTGAACAGCGTCGCCACTTGAAAAGTGAGCGTGCGCTCGTTGTCGCCCACGGTCGAGCGCGTCACGGCAGTCGCATCCTTCGCCGCGGCCAGCCGGTGCTGCCGCTTCTTGCCGCGCTCAAAGAGGTAGCTGAGCCCTAGATCAAACTGCGCTCCATTGTCCACGTAGTTCGAATCGAACTGGTCGGCGTTGAAGAACGGCAGAAACTGCGCGTCGCCCATCAGCACAGGGTCCGGCCGCAAATTGGCGGTGATCTCCTGGGCCTCGCTCTCCTGAATCGTCACGCGCTCGGCCAGCAGCGTGTGGTTATGCGCGAGCGCCATCTGGATCGCGTCGTCGAGCGTGATTTTCACGGGTCCCTGCGTTGGCGCGGGCGTTTGCGCGCGCACGGGCGAAGCCCAGCCGGCAAGGAACGCAGCAAAAATCGAAACTACAAAATACATAGGTCGTATACGCATGACAGTTCATTCCTCAGAGAACAAAACGGACGTGGATTGGTGTGCCGCGGACAGCACGGGACAAGCTGGCTTCTTACGAGGTGGGTGGAGCTCGTGCGGGAACTCGCCGAACGGTGGGGCTCGGCGCCAGGCCGGCGTCGCGCGGCTCCGGCGTGGGTGCTACCAATGCAAAAGTTGGAGCGTGAGTCGTCGCAACGGGCCGGTCAATCGGCTGGTGGCTCAGGTGGCAGATGGGGCAGGTTGCTTCGGCGGAGCCATCATGATGATGCCAGACGACGCTTCCCAGCGTCATGCCCACCAGTAGCAGCACTAACAGCGCTACCGGGATAACCAGATACCGTGTTGGACGTCGGCTTAACATGACCTGCGGCGGTTACTCGACTCCTCTAAATCAATCATATAGTAGATGTTGTCACAGTCAAAAGGGTTACGCCGCGCGTGTACTGGAATGGTAGGGGGTATAGGCCTGCTGGAAAGGCCCGGCAACTTGGTCGTTTAGTTCGATTGTTCGAGGGCTTTTTCCACGAGCGCGACGCACTTTTCGACGCGTTTGCGCAACGGGCCGTCAATTTCCTGCTGGCGGTCGCGCAACATGAACAACTCGTCGGCGATATTCAGCGACGCGAGCACCGCGACCTTCAGCGAGTCAACCATTCGCGTGGCGGTAGCGACCTCGCGCATTTTGGCGTCCACGTAGGCCGCGAGTTCCTGCAGGTGTTCTTCGTTCTGATCCGCGTTGACGTTGTAAGCCTGATCGTAGATTTCGATTTTCACGTTCGCGCTCCCCGTTGAGTAAATCGCTGGGCTGCCGCCATTGTCGGGCATTGTGCGCGGCCGCGCAACGGGATCGTTTAGATTAGCGGACTCGCTATAGATAGATCTTTCGGCCACCCAATGGCGGCGGTTCGCCCGCACGGAGAGTGGCGCCGAGCTCAGTTTTGAGCGCGGAAACGATACGCGTCGAGAAATCGCCGATCTGCGCGTCGGTCAGGGTCATATCTCCGCTTTGAAACGTCACCCGAATCATCAGAGAAAACATGCCAGTTGGCATCGGCGCCTTGTCGTACCGATCGAGCGCTTGTATGTTCTGAAGCTGTGGGATGTTTAAAGCTCGAAGCGTTTTGATAACGTGAGAAAAAGCCGCCCCAGTCTTCAGCACAAACGCGAAATCGCGCTCAACCGCCGGGAAGCGCGGAATCTGCGCGAATTTCCGCGCGGCCTTCGCCGCTTCGATCCCCGCTAGAAGCGGCTCAAGGTGCAACTCGGCGACGAAAATCTCCTGCCGCAGCTTAAGCTGCTCCGCGACGCGGCGAGCTAGCTCGCCAGCAATACCGACGTTGATGACGCTAATTTGATCATCGGAATTCAGCGAGAACTCTCCGCGACCGGATGCCGACAACCAGGGGCAGCTACAGGACCGCCATGCAAATCCGCCAGCCAACGCGCCGATGGCGTCCAAATCACCCTTCAGGTCTTGGAATCCGAAAATCCGTCCCTTCTCCCAGATTCCGTCTTTCCGACCAAGCCCCGTCGCGCCCAGCGTCAGTACCGGCGTCTCGACCGGCTCGCCGTCGCGCAGCTCGTACGTCATGCCGATTTCGAAAAGTCGCAGATCGCGCTGGCTGTGATTCAGGTTCCATTCGATCGCGCCGAGCATGCTCACGATTCCTGTGGAGCGCATCACCGAGGCATCTTCCGCGAGTGGATTGCCGATCACAGCGGGTGCCACACCTTCCGCGCGGAAAATTTCGTCGCGGCGCGAATCCATCAGAGGAATCGCCACGATTTCATGGTAGCCGAGCGCGACGACACGTTCGCGCAGGCGGTCCTGCGCCTCGGCGTGCGGCAGGCGATGCGCGGGCTGCTTTGCAGGAGGTAGCCGCGGCGGAAATTTGTCGTATCCGTAGTGCCGCGCCACTTCCTCGATCAGATCAATCCCGCGCGCCGCATCGCGCCGCCACGAAGGCTGCGTGCATTGCCAAACGGCCAGCAGCGAGCCGGGTGTGCCGCGATGCGCGTCCGTCCGCGCGGGACGAAAACCGAGCGCGGCGAGAATTTCCTCGATATCGCGGTCCGGCACGTCCGCGCCCATCACGCGCAGCAATTCCTTGCGCGACAGTTCAATCGTCGGCGCAGGCGCTCGACCCGGGTAGGCGTCCACAACGCCCGAAAGAATTTCGCCTCCGCCCAATTGCTGAATCAGCTCCGCGGCGCGGCGCGAGGCCGTCTCCGCCATTTCCGGATCGGCGCCGCGCTCGAAGCGATACGATGCCTCCGTGCGCAGACCCAGCGCCTTCGACGTGCGCCGCACGGTGATCGGATCGAAGCACGCGGATTCGAGCAGGATGTTGCGGCTGGCGAATCCGATTTCGCTTTCCGATCCGCCCATCACTCCCGCAATCGCCACGGCGCGCGACGCATCCGCAATCACGCACATTTCCTTCGTAAGCGCCCGCTCCGCGCCATCCAGCGTGCGAATCTTTTCGCCCGGACGCGCGCGCCGTACCACAATCCGGCGCTCGCTGAGCTTGTCGAGATCGAATGCATGCATCGGCTGGCCCAGCTCGAACATCACGTAGTTCGTCACGTCCACCACGTTGTTGATCGAATTCTGGCCGATAGCTTCCAGGCGCTGGCGCAGCCAATCAGGCGAAGGCTGAATTTTCACGCCGCGCATCACGCGCGCGGTGTAGCGCCCGCAAAGCTCCGGCGTTTCGATCTCGACGCGCGTCGCGTCCGATACTTTTATCGCTGCTTCTTTCAGCTTCGGCTGGAGTGCTTTCACGGGCAGCCGGTAAATCGCGGCCACCTCGCGCGCCATGCCGTAGTGGCCCAGGCAGTCCGGGCGGTTCGCGGTAATTTCCGCGTCGAGCACCGGCCCCGCCGCCGATTCCTCCACCGAATCCACCGACACGCCCGCAAGCGATAGCCGCGAACGCAGCTCCGCCACCGGCGCTGTCGCGTCCACGAATTCTTTCAGCCAGTTGTAGACAATCTTCATTGCGATTTCGAAGTCTCCAGCAGGCGCGAAGCCACTTGCAGTTGCGCCGTTTTTGTAGCGACGACGTCCCGCCGGCTCTCTTGTCTTCGCCCGTTTTCGGGCCGAAGCTGAACTCGTCCATCCTGCCCCGTTGTGTCTCCGTTAGGGGGTCGGAGCTTTAGCTCCGACATCAAATCGTCGCGCGAAGCGCGATCTTATGCGCTGTTTCTCTTGCGGCAAGTATTTCTGCCGCTCGCCCGCCTATTCATTCGCCACGGAATGACTCCAATTGCCCGTAATAAACGTGCGTCAAATACTCAAACCGCACGCGGCCGTCTCGCGCGTGTGCCGCGAACAATTTCTCGAGCGCCGCCAGCATCGGCTCGTGCTTGGCATGCCCCGCCGCGGGTGCATATGACGAACTCAGGAGCCGCCCGCGCAGCCCGTCGAAATCAAATACCTGTTCGTTGGCGAATGATTTCTTGCCGCCCGCGCCAGCGCCGAAAAACTTCCTCATTGGACGGTCTTGCGGATATTTCTCCGATACCTTTTCGTAGTCCGTGCCAAATGCGCGCAAGAAAGTCTCGTACTCGCGGAGGAAAGCCGTTGCATCCTGCTTGCGCTCGTTCCAAATCACCACAACGAACCCCCGAGGCTTCAGCACGCGTTCGAATTCCGCGCGCGCGGCCTTTGGCTCGAACCAGTGAAACGCCTGCCCGACGACCACGAAGTCCACGCTTGCATCCGGCAGCGTTGTGGCTTCCGCCGAGCCCGCCACGCTGTGGAATCGCGCACACTTCTGCAAAAGGTTCTCGCCCGCCGCGCGCATCTCCGCGTTCGGCTCGACGCCATAAACGACGTTCCCGTTTTCCAGCAGCATCCGCGTCAGCATTCCCGTGCCGGAGCCGATATCCGCGACGACGGACTCCGGCGCGAGGCCACATTCCTCGCTCAGCAGCTCCAGAATCGCGAGCGGATACCCCGGCCGGTAGCGCACGTAGTCCGCCACGCGATTCGAGAACCGCTGTTTCGAGTCCGATAATGTGGTTCCCGTGGTCATCAGTTTGATGAAAGGCAAGCCGAATTAATAACCTGGTCAAACAAGCGCGCTTCATTTAGCGGCACTGGCCAGTATCCCGCGCCGTCCCCGTCAGAAAATGAAACGTACCTCCAACGGTCGCCGCCGTTCAAATCTCCCCAGTGATCCTTACCGACGATGCGTCCCGCGTGAGTGCGGACGTCGTCCTGTCCTACATGCCGAGAAAAGACGGGAAAAGCGTTTTTCAGATCCCTAAACAAGTCATCGTCGCTGCCATACCACCAAATACTCAGCCCGCTCTTTGAGCGTCACGGTGTAGAGTTCTCCGCCCGGCATGTCTCGCTCATGAGCTTTGACCGTAAAGTTCGCCTCAGGCACATCAAACTGCGTACCCCAATTAGCCTTAAAGCGACGCATGCCTGGTGCAACGGCCTGGCAAACCGACAACACAAGCGATGGCGGTCGGCGCGGAGCGCGCATGCGAAACACATAAACGACGACAGCCAAACCTAGAACAGCGCCAATTATCGCCAGAATCGAGCCAACTGGGCGGTGCGATACCGCGCGACGGCAATCCTGACCGGCTCATCACGGAAACTGCCGCAGGAAACGCACGTCGTTCTGCGTGAGCACGGGCAATTCGCTGACGCCATACTTCATCATCGCCAGGCGATCCACGCCCATGCCAAAAGCGAAGCCCGAAAGTTTTTCCGGGTCGTAATTCACGAAGCCGTAGACAGCGGGATTCACCATCCCCGCGCCGAAAAGTTCAATCCAGCCGGAAAATTTGCAGACGCGGCAGCCGCTCCCTCCGCAGACGTGGCAGGTCGCATCCACTTCCGCCGAAGGCTCGGTGAAGGGGAAATAGCTCGGCCGCAGGCGCGTCTTGGCCTTCGGTCCCAGAAATTCGCGGACGAAATATTCCACGGTGCCCTTGAAATCGCAGAAGGTGATGTCCGTATCCACGGCCAGGCCTTCGATCTGGTGGAACATGTAGCCATGCGTCGAATCGGGATTGTCGCGGCGATAGACTTTTCCGGGAACGATGATGCGCACCGGCGGCTTTTCTTTTTCCATCGTGCGAATCTGCATCGGCGAAGTGTGCGTCCGCAGCAGATGACCGCCGCGCGCGCCTTCGATATAGAACGTGTCCATGTTGTCGCGCGCAGGATGGTGCTCGGGAATATTGAGCGCCTCGAAATTGTAGTAGGGCGTTTCGATTTCCGGCCCTTCCACCACGCGGAATCCGATGGAGAGGAAAATGCGCTCGAGCTCTTCGTAGGTTTGGCGAATCAGGTGCCGCGTGCCGATCGCGCGCTCGACGCCGGGAAGAGAAAGATCAATTTGATCGCGTGCCGCTGCCGATTGCTCGGCAGCGGCTTCGATTTCCGTGCTGCTTTTCTTCAGTGTCGCTTCGACGTGAGCTTTTGAGCTTTTGAAATTCCTGGCCGACGACTCGTCTTCAGTTCTGTGGGCGCAGGCTTCAACCAGTTATCGCCGATTCGCGTCAAGCACGCCGGATCTTCTGGCCGATCCAGTGGCCGATGAGAGTTGGATGTCACCGGCATCGTGCCATGCTGCGCGACATCTCGGTCGAATCGTTCGCGCACCTCCGCGAATTTCGCGACCACGCCCTCGGGCGTCGTTATCGCCGAGCTGTGCAAGCTGTTTGCATTAGTGGGATCGGTGGTCATCGAGAGGTCTAGTGCCGTAGTGGCTGGGTCTGAGACCCGTCCACTACGAGGCATCGGTGAAAATATCAGCTAGCGCGAGAAATGCATAGCGCCGTCGTCGAATGAATGCATCGCGATCGCTAGGTGCCTAGCGATGCAATGGGCTCCGTCTAGGCCGCGGGCTTGGTGGAGGCTTTGGGCGGCGCGGTCATGTGCTGTTTCGCCGACGCGACCACCGCGGCAAATCCTTCGGCGTCGCGCACGGCCATGTCCGCCAGGATCTTCCGGTCGAGATCGATTCCGCCCGCTTTCAGCCCGTGGATCAATTGGCTGTACGTGGTGCCGTTCGCGCGCGCGGCGGCGCCGATGCGCTGAATCCACAGCGTGCGGTAATCGCGCTTGCGCGTGCGGCGGTCGCGATAGGTGTACCGCAGCGAGCGGTTCACCGCTTCCTTCGCGGAACGGAAGAGCTTTCCCTTTGTGAGGAAAAATCCCTTTGCGTGTTTCAACAGTTTTTTGCGGCGGGCGCGCCGCTTGGTACCGCGTTTAACTCGTGGCATGGTTCTCGTCTCCTCGTGCGCGCCTCGCGGGCGCTCCGAATGATTTCTGGATTCCTAATTCTCTACAAACTTGAAATCGTAGTGTGGATCAACGGGGAGACAAACGCGGCCCAGCCGCCCGCAAAAATACGCGGGAAGCAAGACGGGTTTGTCTCATTGAACTGCATTGCGCCCCGAAAAAACAGCGCACTGTCATTCCGAGGCCCGAGTTTTTCATCGGGCCGAGGAATCTCTCTTCGTGTGAAGCGCTCGGCCACCGGCGAGCCAAGAGAGATCCCTCAGGCATAAATGCCTTCGGGATGACAACGCTGCTTCAGGGTTAGCCGGTTGGCAGGCACCCGTTACGCTCTGCCGAACACAGCGGAAAATCTACAAAATCGAAAACCTAAATTCCGTAGGGAAGCGCGAGACGGATGTTGCGCTCGTCCGCCTTGTTCACCTGAACCTTATTCAGCAGCTTGCGCATGCGCCGCGGCTTCTTCGTGCCCAGCAGGTGGCGCTTGCCCGAATGCCACCGCATGATTTTCCCGGTGGACGTGATCTTGAAGCGCTTGGCCGCGCCCCGGTGCGTCTTCAATTTCATTTTCTTGTTCTTCTTCACAATTCCCTCTTCCCTGAAATTTCTCTAAACTTGCCCGCCGGCGGCTGGCTGCGCGGGCCGCGTCGGCGCCGCGGCAGTCGCGCCCTTCTTCGGCGCGAGCAACGCAAGCAAAATGTTGGCTTCCATCCGCGGACCGAATTCCACCAGCGCGTGGTCCGTGACTTCCTTGAGCAGCCGCTCCATCTTCGCGCGGCCCACATCCTGATGAGCCATCTCGCGGCCGCGATGGAAAATCATCGCCTTTACTTTGTGCCCCTCGCCAAGGAACCGGATGATCTGGTTCTTGCGCACCTGAAAATCGTGCTCGGCGGTGGACGGCCGGAACTTCACTTCCTTGATGTGCGAGCTTTTTTGATGTTTCTTGGCTTCGTGGGCTTTCTTGCTCAGCTCGTATTGAAACTTTCCGTAATCCACGAGCTTGCAGACCGGTGGCACGGCGCTGGGCGATATTTCGACGACATCCAGGCCGGCATCCCGCGCCGCCTTCATCGCGTCGAACAGGGTCATCACGCCAAGCTGATTCCCCGCTTCATCCACCACACGAACTTCCCGAGCGCGAATACGCTCGTTGACCCGAAGGCCAGGAGGACCACCACGTTCTGCGATAAACCCACCTCCCGGGCTCGAAATTGGATTTCGATGCCCGCTTGCCCGCCGTCCCGCTTACAAAATTGCGCGCAGGAGCGACAGGCCAGAAAGTATAGCACGGCTTATTGGCTTGCCTGCAAGCGCGCCTTTAGGGCCGTGGACCGCCAGTTGTAACAGCGCTTTGGGACGCGGAAGCGGCGCAGGCATCGAGCGCCTTGCGCGTTTCATTCGCCCATTTGGGGAAAGCCCGCGACTCGAGCGATTCCAAAACCTCGGAATCGCCCCCGCCAACCGACTCGTGAAATTGGTAGAGGATCGGATGTTCGTCTTCGGCGTCATCATCCTTCGGCCGGATGAACTGAATGTTGCTGAAGGCTTGGAATCGCGCCGCGACGGCCGGGCACTGCGCGGCGGAGAACTTCCACTCCTGAATTTTCAAATCTTGCTTGAGCTGTTCGTAAGGCCGCGACGGGTCCTTGGTATGAAGTGCGAGTAGCTGCTGATAAACGGGCGCGCCCTGCGCTTCGCGAAGAATCCCGCGGATCGCGCGAGGAGTTTGCGTGTCTTCCAGCACAACCGAGAATTCGGGGACATCGTTCAGGCCATCCTGATGGGCGCGAACGGCGATGAAATCGCCCTCGGCGTGCTCGATCGGAAAGAATTCGTCAAATGCCGCCATGAAATGTTTGTCCGCCCAGCTGTGATCGTCCTGCGTCTGCGGCCGGGCGGACCAGCCGGCCACCGCAAATCCAGCCAGCGTTGCCGCCAGCAACATCGCAATTCTTGCGGTCGAGATTTTCATTCCGTCAGTCAAACTCGCGCGCTACAAAGCCGCGCGAGTATCAACCTCGGCGCGAAGGTCCGCGATGAATTGCTCCACCGGACGCGGGCCGAGGTCGCCCTTGGTGCGGTGGCGCACTGCAACCGTGCCCGCTTCGGCCTCTTTACCACCGAGGACGAGCATGTAGGGGATTTTTTGCAGCTGCGCGTCGCGAATTTTGGCCTGCAGTTTCTCGTTGCGGTCGTCGAGATGAACGCGAAAGCCGGCGTCTTTAAGCTGCTTGGTGATTTTATTCGCGTAATCCGCGGTCTTCTCGCTCAGCGGCAGCACGGACGCCTGCACGGGCGCGAGCCACGCCGGAAATGCTCCGGCATAGTGCTCGATCAGCACGCCGAAAAATCGCTCGACCGAACCCCACAGCGCGCGATGCACCATCAGCGGCCGGTGGCGACCGCCATCCTCGCCGACGTACTCCAGCTCGAAGCGCCCGGGTAAATTGAAATCGAATTGAATGGTCGAAAGTTGCCACGGGCGGCCGATTGCGTCCACCAGCTTTACATCAATCTTCGGGCCGTAGAATGCGGCCTCGCCGGGAATGTATTTGTAGGGGACGTTCATGCGCTTCAGCGTGTTGGTGAGCGCATCCTCGGCGCGTTTCCAATCCTCGGGACTTCCGATGTAGGTTTCGGGATGTGCGGGATCGCCTCCGGAAAGTTCGACGACGTAATCCTTGAAGCCGAAGACGCGCAGCACTTCCCAGGCGAATTCAACGCAATCCTGCACCTCTTTTTCGATCTGGTCAGGCATGCAGAAGATGTGCGCGTCGTCCTGCGTGAAGCCGCGGACGCGCAGCAGACCGTGCAGCACGCCCGACCGTTCGTAACGATAAACGGTGCCCAGCTCCGCGAGGCGGATCGGCAGCTCGCGATAGCTGCGCAGGCGCGACTTGAAAATCAAGACGTGACCCGGGCAATTCATGGGCTTGAGCTGGTAATCGGCTTTTTCGACCTCGACCGGGCCGAACATGTTCTCGCGATAGAAATTCGCGTGGCCGCTGGTCTTCCAGAGGTCGAGCCGCATAATGTGCGGCGTGTAGACGAGATCGTAGCCGCGGCGAGTAAGCTCGGTGCGCAGCCAATTCTCCATAATGCCGCGAATGATGCCGCCCTTCGGGTGCCAGAAAATTAATCCCGGGCCGGCTTCGTCCTGAATACTGAAAAGATCGAGCTCGGCGCCGAGCTTGCGATGGTCGCGGCGTTTAGCTTCTTCGAGTTTGTGAAGATATTCCTCGAGTTCCTTCGGCTCCACAAAGCATGCGCCGTAGATGCGTTGCATCTGCGGATTGCCTTCCTGGCCTTTCCAGTAGGCGCCCGCGACGTTCATCAACTTGAACGCCTTGATGCGGCCGGTCGAGGGAATGTGCGGGCCACGGCAGAAGTCTATGAATTTTCCGGTGGAGTAGAACGAAACCATCGGCTCGACGGCCTTTTCCTCGACCAGTTCACATTTGAATTCCTGGTTCGATTGGCGATAAAGCTCGAGCGCCTCGGGTTTCGGGATCCACTTGCGCTCGTTCGGAATGTCTTTTGCGGCCAGCTCGCGCATTTTGACCTCGATTTTTTCGAGGTCCTCGGGAGTGAACGGCTGCTCGCGCACGAACTCGTAAAAGAAATCCATTCTCAATGGGCGGCCCGACGCCGAGTTTCACGCTGGGATAAAGTTCGAGCACGGCGGCGGCCAGCAGATGCGCGGCGGAATGGCGAAACACCTGCACCGCGTCGGGATCCTTCGCGGTGAGGATCGAAAGCTTGACGCTGCGGTCGAGCGGCTTCGAAAGATCCACCAGCTCGCCATCAACGCGCGCGACGAGCGCATCCTTGGCAAGGCGCGGCCCGATCTGGCCCGCGACCTGCGCGGCGGTGATGCCGCTGGGCACGTCGCGTGTCGAACCATCCGGCAGCGTAATTTGAATGTTGTCCATGTGTTTTTGGGCCTGAAACCGATTCGCGCAAACTCTCGAAAATTTGCGATTAGAACCGCTCCCTGTTTTCGAATTTTTCGTCTCGTATCACGATCATCCTGGCCGCCAATTACCGTAGCACGATCCCTGCGCGATTTCATCCGGTTGTTGGTGTAAAGAATTGCGGATCCACAAGTCGCCAAGGGAATTCGCTGAGGCCGCGGAGTTCGCGGCGATGAAAAAAGTCGGCGGCGAACGGCGCGGGTGCATGCGATACTGCCGGTGCAGGCGAAGGGAGAAAACGAAAAATGGCGAAGAAGAGCAGGCTGACGAATGCGGCGAAAAAGATTGGCAGTGCAATCGGCAAGGCAGACCGCACGGCGCACAAGGTAGCGAGGGCCGGCGTCCTGGCCAAGAGCGAGCTGAAGGATATTTCCAAGCAGGTGGAAGCTCTGAAGAAGCAGTTGATGAAGACCACGAAGCGGCTGCAAAAAGCGCTGAGCTAGCGCGCGCAGACAGAATTTCACGGAGATGGCGACGGGCAGTTGCTGTCGAACTGAAATGTCGCGTGAATCTGCTGCCCTACTGCGGTGGTCGGAAATCTCCAGGCCAGCACGGCGGTCGTCACCGCGCCGTAGAGCAGTTTGCGCTTAGGCTCACCCTCGAAGGACAGGTTCCCCGGTACCCCGTTTGTGCCGACATCGAAGCTGACGGAAACACGTCCTTCTACATGCGCCAACCTTGCGATCGGTGGATATTGAGGCTGAACAATAACTTCGGGAGCGACAGGTTCGACGGTCACCACCCGAACGGTTGGAGCCGGAGGATGCTTCTGCGCCGCGACATACAGCGCGGAGGGTTTATCAGGTGCACCGGAAAAGAGACCGTCATATTTGCCCGTAATCAAATCGTTTGATATTTCGGCGTCAGGGATTTCGGCCGACGTCACAGCATCAGCGCCGACCGCGAAAATCGGTTTGTCCATCACGCCCGGTCCAATGGCCTTGTCCAAGCGCTGGAGCAGCGCCAAGGTCCACTGTGTGTTCTTTGGCGTATTGGGCGACTGATCGAACCAATCTTTTTCCAGAATTTTCGCGTTGATGACGCGGGTGTGGTCCCCGCAAGGAACCTGCATCGAAACATCGGCGCCACTGAAATTCAGGCAGTTCTTACATCGCTCTTCTTCACGATGTAGATTCTTCTCCGGAATCGTGCAGGGATTCACTGGTTTCAGTAGGTTGGGCACGGGCGCGTCTAGCCGTGCCGCAGCAAACTCCACCTTAGCGGGCGCCAAGCATGAGGCTGGCGGCGTAAGCAGAACTCTTGCGACGGTCGTCGTTCCGACGTCTCGGTCGGATCATGAATATCTCGTAGTAATCGAAGGGTGGGCCAAAATCGAAGTACGTGAGGCGGCCGATCTCAAACTGATCGGGGAAATCTTCAGTGCCTGCTTTCCTATTTTGCGCCTGCGGCGCCGAACAAAACGCGAGACAAATAGCGACGCCCGCAAGTGTTCGCATTGTCAGCATTTCATTAAAGAAGTGTTGATGCCGCCGGTTCTTGGGTGGATGCTTGGCACGCTGACACAAGCGCGACGATGGTGGTGCAGTTGATTGCCAAGGTCGAGCGCCGGGCACGACATGTCGTGCCCCTACGAAGAAAACGCCGAATCACAGTCCCCGCTGGCCGAAAATCGCGGCGGTATGCCTGAAGCTCAGGGCAATGCCGCGCTGCCCTTCGTTCCTCAGGGTAAAAAGTCGCGGCGCTAGATTTAAACCTTTTGGGGGTCAGGGAATGATTACGCCGGGGAGGCCGCGGAAGTGGGTGTTCGCGGTGACGAGTTGGGCCTGGCAGACTCGTGCCGTCGCGTAGACGATGGCGTCCGTGCCGGTGAGGCGATGGTCGAGGCTCACGTTGGCTGCCGCGAGGGCGACGGTCTCGTCCAGCGGGACGACTTTCCGGAGGAGTGCCTGGGAGGCGAACCGGTCCGCCAGCTGTCTGCCCCGATGCTTCGCGAGGTGCCGATAGACCTCAAAGATGACCACCGACGGGACCAGGACCGAGGCTTCGCCTTCGAGATAATGAGCAAAGGCAGGCGCCTTGGAGTCTTCGGTCAGGTATTCGAGCCAGCCCGTGGAGTCAACGAGGTAGAGTTCAGAACCGCTCCGTGTGGTCACGATATTCGTCTTTCCATCTGAGGCCTTTGGCGATGCCGCGGAGCTCCTTGATGGAACGGCGGGGCACCAGGCGCAGCGACCCGTCGAGCGCGTACATCAGGAGTTCCTGTCCCGGCTCGATCTTGAGCTCTTCGCGGAGAGCTTTGGGGATCACAACTTGAAACTTGGGAGAGACGCGGACCTTTGCTTTCTCCATGTGGTAAACCCCCCGGGCATCCTATCGATTGGCACATTGTATGTCAATATCGTGATCGATAGCCCAATCGTAATACGGTGGGACGCGGGGCGATCAGCATCGAATTCAAATCATGAGTCTTAGCGGCGAGATTCCCGAAAGCGGAATGGCTCATCGTGCGCGAGATTTTTCAGAAATGCGCGCGAAAACTGTTGACCTGTCGGCGCGTCGACATCGTAAACACGCGCGAAAATCTTTCGCAAAATTAATTTGCCGCGCAACAAATTCTCGTGACAAAGCTCGAACCGTGCAAGGCGAGCTGGGCGGCAAGCGTGTCGCACCTACGGCGCTTGGGATTGAGGGGGATTTGTTTCCCAGCCCTGACGGGCTGGGCTACCGTCTGCCGCGCCTACGGCGCTGATGGAAGAGCGGGAAACTGCTTCAGTGCGCGCCGAAATTTGCGCGCGATTTTATTTTTTGCGCGCCCCTTCCATCGTGTCCCAGTCCGCATCCGACATATCGGCGAAGTGATTGAATTCTCCGGCGCCGTTGATCCATTCGCCGCCGTCAATTACGACGCACTCGCCGTTCACGTACCCGGCCTGCTCGCTGACGAGATACGCGGCGAGGTTGGCGAGTTCCTCCGGCCGGCCGAAGCGCTTCATCGGATGATGATTCCTTGCGCGCTCCTCGAGTTCCTTCGACGGCACCAGTCGCGAAAACGCGCCTTCCGTAGGGAACGGTCCGGGTGCAATCGCGTTGAGGCGGATGTGATGGCGCGCCCATTCGACGGCGAGCGAGCGCGTCATCGCCAGAACGCCGGACTTGGCGCACGCCGAGGGAACGACGAAGCCCGAGCCGCAGTTGGCATCGGCGTAGGTAGTGACGATATTGAGGACGGTCCCCGGCTGCTTCGCTTCGATCCATCGCCGGCCGAGCGCGAGCGTGCAGTGGAACGCACCCTGGAGGACGATCCCCACGACAGCGTTGAATGCATTCGGCGAAAGCTTTTCGGTGCGCGCGATGAAATTTCCGGCAGCGTTGTTCACCAGCGTGTCAATTCCGCCGAACGGGCGGCCGAATTCCTTTTCCGCCGCGGCGAGTGATTGCTCGACCGCCGCGAAGTCGCGAACGTCCGCCGAGAACCATGCCGTGCGCGCTCCTTTGGCGACAATATCGCGAGCAGTTTCCTTGAGCGGATCTTCGCGGCGGCCGACGAGAAACAGGGTGGCGCCGAGTTCGGCAAAACGCAGCGCCATCGCGCGGCCCAGGCCCGTGCCGCCGCCCGTGATCAAAATCGTGCGGCCCTTGAGCAAGTCGGTTTGGAACATGGTCGAAAGCCTCCCGGAATTCGTGCGGTATTGTTCGCGCATCGGCGGCCGATTCGCAAGGTACAATTCCCCGAGCCTGGCTAGCCCGGAACGGGCGCGCCGGAGACGAAACGGAGGACGAACATGAAATCGTTTGTGATCGGTCTGATCGTGGGGCTACTGATCTTGCCGCTGGCTTTCGGGGTGTACGTGACGACCGGGCGCATGCCCGTTGCGACGTCGGATCCGCCCATTCCGTTTGAGGCGGCGATCGCTGGGACCGCGCTCTATGCGCGGATCAAGCGCGAAGCTCCGACGCGCGACGTTTCCGGCGTCGCGACAGCGGAACTCGTGAGCGGCGCGGATGTGTACCAGAAAAATTGCGCGTTTTGCCACGGATTGCCGGGACAGGCCGTACCGCCCGTGGCGCAGGGAGAGTTTCCAAAGCCGCCGCAGCTTTTCGCGGTGGACGGGCGGGTGAGCGACGATCCGGCCGGCGTTACCTACTGGAAGGTGAAGAACGGCATACGGCTGACTGGAATGCCCGGCTTTCACGCGTCGCTAGCGGACCAGCAGCTGTGGCAGGTGACCGCGCTCGTGGCGCGCGCGGACAAGTTGCCGCCTGAAGTGCTCGACGCGTTGAAGCCGACCCCGCCCGTAATATTGATTACCGCTGGAGCGGCGAATCCCGGGGCAGGTGCGGCACCGGGTCAAGCCAAGCCTAATAAGTAAGCCGCAACGAATCTATAAGTTGGGGGTCCTGAGGCGCTGAATTGACTCAGAAGAACCCTTCGACTCACGTTGTTCGCTCAGGGTGACAATCCTGGTCGGATTGTCAGAAATCAACATGGAAGCGCAAGCCGGGGACGGTGACGGGTCCGCGGGCCTGGTTGTAGCCGGGATTATTAATGTGCTGGATGTCGAAGGACGCGAAGAAGCCCCGCCACAGGTGCGCGGTATAGAAGCCCTCGAAGATTTTCTCCGGGCCGTAGGTCAGGGCGCCGTCGCCGAGCAGGAAACCCAGCCCGCCGAGGGCCAGATACTGCTGGTGAGCCGCCACAATTCCGTTAGCCACGAACGCGACGCCGGCGCGGTCGTTGCGCCGATTCCAAAATGTTCCTTTCGTGAAACCGCCGAGTTCGAGGGTGCGATCGTCCTCGGTATAAGCGAAAGATTCGTTGCGGCCATCGCTCCAGCCGAGACGTCCGAAGACGCCAACATCTGATACAACCTCCTGCTCGAAATTTAATTCGAATCCGTACTTGTGGCGGCCCTGTTGTCGCGTCGCGATGATGTCCGGCGGAGATGTTTTGTCGCTGGCGAGATACTCGTTGATCGCTTCGCGATAGTTGCCCATGTCGGCGTGATTCAGGTAGCCGAGCAAGCGCACCGTCCCGTCTCGATGCGCGATCCGCTTGCCGCTTGCCTGGAGTTCGAGATTTTCGGCTCGTGCCCGCGCGATATCCGCATCGAGATTGATGCCATTCGCCACTTTGGGCATCAGCGCTTCGGCGAAGCGAGCCGAGAACCAGTGGTCGTCGTATTCGAGAATCACGCCATCGGTGTAGCCGCGCGTGTTTGCGGCGTAGTCGTACGCGCCGTCGTTATCCACAGTCCAGTTGAGGAACTGCAGGTGGCTATCGGAGCCCCAGGTGTTGAGGTCGAAGAAGTCGGCCATGCCGAATTTGCCGACGCGAAACTCGATTCGCCGCGCAGGAACCGACGTGGCGAGATGAAACTCGTCGCGGTCGGCTTCGACGCGTTCGCCGGTAAGTGGAATGATCTGGCGCAGCATCAGCCGCGCCACGTAGGGATCCTGGCTGAGAGTCGTGTTGCGCACGACGTCGAGGTTGGTGATGCCGGCGAGGCCGAGGGCATTGCTGAGACCGTGTCCGCCCGCGCTTTCGATATCAAGAAAAACTTCCGTCGTCGGCGCTAGCTCGTAGCCGAGATAAAGCGTATAGACCTTTGAGGTGTCGTTCTCCGCTGCAGACTTCATGCTATTTTGGCCGCTGTATTTCGCCGGGAAGGCGGAATGCCATTGCAAGATGACGTTCGCCTGGCCGGAGATCCAGTAACGGCTTGTGTCGGAATGCGGGAAAAGCGTGAGTGAGTCAGAGTCCGCAGAGTCATTCGAATCGTTTGGCGCGGGAGTGTCTGGATTCGCGCTCGAATCGGGCGGCACAGGCGCCGTGGTCTGTTCCGTCTGTGTGTTTGGCGGTGACGCTGGCGCTGGAGCTTGCGCGCGCGCGAAGCGCGGCGAGGCCATGCACAGGAACAGCAGGCAGAGAATCAACCGCGCGATTGTGGCGGAATAGAGCATCGTCATCGCGAACAGGGTATTTTGGGCGAGTCGCCGCCACCAACTAAATCACATGCGAGCGGCCGCGCTGCGTTAACAAACGGTTAAAAGCGACTCAGGCCGAGAAATCGTCGCATGCGAGCCGACGATTTCCATATACTCGATTGGCCTCAGGAGGACTGGATTCCCCACCTGGAGGTTTGATACTATACCCCCCTAGGGTAGTCAAGAAAAATGTCACATTTAACACGGGGAAAATTAGATTTGGTGACCCGAACGAAGAAGGTCATCGGGCAGCTCGAAAGCGTCTTGCGAGGCTTGAACGACGATGAGCAGTGCGCGGACGTGTTGCAGCGCCTCGCTGCGGCGCGGGGTTCGATCAACAGCCTGATGGGAGAGCTTCTCGAGGACCACATCCGCAATCACATGCCGCGCAATACGAAGTCCTCGGAAGAAGCGGCTGACGACGTGATCGAAATCGTCCGCACCTACCTGAAATAGGCGGCGACGTCACACATCAATCTTGGCTGGTCGTCGCCAGACCAGAAGTCCAACAGTGCGTGGTGACCGACACGGTGCGATTGCCGCTATTCCGCTCACGCACCCCTCGCTAGTTCCCAAAAGCCGCGCAGATTCAAATGATGCGTTCTGGAACATGTGCGATAGCGGACAGTATTGAGATTGGCAAATCTTAATACTGGGAATCGCCTGACTCGTGCTCCTCGCGTTTCCATCTCTCGGCTAAAGTCGCCGCTCGGTAGGACCGATTTAACAGGCAGCGGGTAGGGTGTGTCGTGGTTCCGCAGGTGTGTGCACACAAAGGAGATTTCCAGTGAAGATCGCAAAGTTTTTCTTGGTATTCGCTATGACGCTGGGCGCAACCGCGCAGGCTCAGACCAACGTTATCAGCCGCACGACGCCCGCAGTGAATTATGGGCACCGGCATTCAAGCACGCAGATTGATTTCCACGGCACGGACCTAATGCCCGCCGCGAATGGGCACGCCGACGTAAGAACCGATCGCGGCGTCATGGAAGTCAAAGTGGAATTTGGAGACCTGCAGAATCCCGTGACATTCGGCAATGAGTACCTTACCTATGTCCTGTGGGCGATTTCGCCCGAGGGTCGGCCGGCAAATTTGGGCGAAGTACTGGTGGGCGACAATCACCGCAGCAAGCTGGACGTAACCACGAATCTTCAGGCGTTCGCCATGATTGTGACTGCGGAGCCCTATTATGCAGTGCGCCGCCCGAGCAACGTGGTCGTCCTCGAGAACGTGACTACGGCGGAAACCAATGGCACGACCGAACCGGTGGACGCAAAGTACGAGCTGATCGGTCGTGGCGGGTACATCCCCAGCGGATACACGTTTGATCCTGTCGTTTTGAACGCGCAATTGCCGCTGGAATTCTTTGAAGCGCGCAATGCGGTGCGCATCGCCCATTCGGAAGGCGCCGAACAGTACGCTGGCGAAAGTTACGCCAACGCGCTTCGCCAAATGAAAGAGGCCGATGCTCTGGCCACAGCCAGGCACGTTGACAAGAAAGCGCTGATCTCGGTGTCGCGTGAAGTGGTGCAGACGGCGGAAGACGCCACCGAAATTTCGATGAAGCGCATGGAAGACGACCGGGTGAATGCGGAGAAGCAAGCTGCGGAAGGTCGGGAGAGGGATGCCAAGGCTCAATCGCAGCAGGATATGCAGGCTCGTCAGAATGCCGAAGCACAAACCGCCGACGCAAATCGCCAGCGCACAGAGGCGGAGAGTGCAGCCGCGGACGCGAACGCCCAGCGGACACAGGCGGAGAATGCCGCTGCGGATGCAAATAGCAAGCGCGCAACCGCCGAGCAAGCCACCGCTGATGCGCAACTGCAGCAACAGGCCGCACAGGCGGATTCCGACCGGAATCGAGCCGCTGCAGCCTCGTCGGATCAACAACTCCAGCAAGCTTTGAAGGATCGGGAAGCACTCCGTGCCAGCCTGCTGCTGCAATTCAACGCAATTCTCGCCACGCGCGACACCGCTCGCGGCCTCGTCGTCAACATGTCCGACGTGCTTTTCGACACGGGCAAATACACGCTCCGTCCGCTGGCGCGTGAAAAGCTGGCGAAAATCTCCGGAATCGTTCTCGCGTATCCATCACTCCTGTTGGCCATCGAAGGCGATACCGACAGCGTCGGCAGCGACAGTTACAATCAGGATCTTTCCGAAAAACGCGCGGAAGCCGTGAGGGACTATCTCGGCAAAGAAAACATTCCGATGGCGTCAATGACCGCGCAGGGGTTCGGCAAGACGCAACCCGTTGCGTCCAATGACACCGCGGAAGGGCGACAACAGAATCGCCGCGTGGAATTGGTGGTCTCGGGCGATGTGATCGGAACTACGATTGGCGTGGTATCGCAAAACCGGCAATAAAACGAAGCGTCTGCACGCGTTTTGAACGGTTGGAGTGGCAGGCCCCGGTGCTTAGTTTTGGCCGGGGCCTGTTCCTTTATGAGGCGAGTTCGGCGATTAAAACGTGAAAACCGGCTTTACGACTCTGCCCGCGGCCTGATCCTCGATCGCCTGATTTATTTTTTCGAATGGATACTTCGTCACCAGCTTGTCGAATGGGAAGCGGCCGTTCATCTGCAATTCGACGAGATGCGGAATAAAGGTATCCGGCACGCTATCGCCCTGAACGATCCCGCGAATCGAGAGGCCGCGAATCATCACTTGGGACATTTTCGGAGCCTCCGCCGGTATCGCGCAGAATCCGAAGCAGCCCTTTGCCGCGAGCGATTCGAGCGCCTGCTGATTGCTATCCACGCGGCCGGTCGTATCAAACGCATAACCAACGCCGGCCGGGACGGCCTTGCGAATCTCCTCGGAGATTTTCACCTGCGGACCGGCGAGCACAGTGTGTGTTGCGCCGAGTTGTCGCGCCATTGCTAGCCGTGATTCGAGCACGTCCACTGCGATGATCGCCGAGCAGCCGCACACGACAGCGCCCATCACGGCGCTCAATCCTACGGGACCTGCGCCAAAGATCGCGACAGTGCTGCGCGCGGGCGGATGCAAAGAATTCATGATCGCACCCGCGCCAGTCTGCACGCCGCAGCCGAGCACGCCGAGAATTTCGAGCGGCGCGTCCTTGCGCACGCGAATCGTGTTGCGCTCTCGCGTGACGGCATAATTTGAAAACGACGATTGGCCGAAGAAGTGGCCGTGAATCGCAGCGCTCCCCTTTTTGAACGAGCCGGGCTCCCCCGCTCGTCCATCTGTGAAATTCAGTGGCGACATGCGGTCGCAATACGCGGGATTGCCTGCGAGACACGTCGGGCAAGCGCCGCAGGAATCGCCTGTGAGCACGACGTGGTCGCCGACCTTGACCTTGATGACGCGCTCGCCGACCCGCTCGACAATTCCCGCGCCTTCGTGGCCAAGCACGGCCGGCATCGGGACCCCCATCGTTCCCTCGCGCGCTTTCACGTCGGTATGGCAAAGCCCGCAGCCGGCCATGCGTACCAGAATGTTTTCCGGTCCCGGCTCGCTCATCTCAAGTTCTTCGATCGAGAACGAGGACCGCTCTTCGTAGGCTACCGCAGCGCGCACCTTCATGATTTTTCTCTGTGTAGCGCGGAAGACTTCACTGCCCCGCCGTAGGCATCACGAGTTTTCCGACGATAGGAACGGGCAGCGCGCCCTGATCGAGGACGAGATCATGGAACTTCAGCATGTCGAACTTGTTGCCGGCTTTGGCCTGAAATTCCTTGCGGACAGCAAACCATTCGCGCAACCCAACGTAGTACGTGGGCAATTGTGTGGAGCTGAGTTTTGCGCGCAAGAGCTTTCCTTCAGCCTCGGCCTGCGTTTGAAACGCATCTTTTGTCATCAAGTCCATGGCTTGCTCGTCGGTCATGCCCATGGTCTGCATTTTCACGTCGAGGATCGTGTTGGCCAGCAAGCGAAGGCGGATTTTGCGCATCATCATGCGGAAGCGCGGATCGTTATTGAGGAAGCCCTCGTCCATCATCACCTGCGCGCCGTATTCGGCCCAGCCTTCTACGTACGCGCCATTCCCGAAAATCGCCCGCAGCAACCTGCGCGATTCGGGCTGGATGCTGTTCGCGTGCTCAGCCTGCACGTAATGTCCCGGCAGCGCTTCGTGGAGTGAGAGCCACTGCAACGTGAAGTTGTTGTATTCGCGCAGCCGGGATTCGGTGCTGGCCGCCGGGGCCTTGGGATCGATCGGCGTGACCCAATATTCAGCCTCCGCGTGCGGCTCGAGCGGAGGAGCGCTGTGAAATCCCGCGACGGAATAAATTCCGCGCATGAAAAGGGGCGTGGGAATCACTTTCAAATTGTCGCGCGAGCTGAGCGATACGATTTTCTTCTCGCGGATGAACGCGATGATGCCGGCGAGGTCGGCCTGGATGGTCTGCTGCAATTGGTCGGGGCGGCAATGATCGTCCGAAATTTTCTGCAGCACTTCGCCGATGATCTGATTCTCGCGGTCGCGGCCGGTCAGATCGGAATGGTCGCCATGCGACGGAAACATTTGCGCGTGCATGGGCAGAGCGAGGCCGAGCATCTCGGCGCGCACGTCTTTCAGTTCGCTTTCGGCGTCGGCCAGCAGCGCATCCGGCGTGACGTCCGTTTCCATCACCAGCCTAAATTTCTGATCGTAGAATTCCTTGCCCAGGCGCCAGGTGAGCCGCGACGGGCGCTTGCCGAGATCGTCCTTGAGCCACGCCGAAAAGTCTTTCAGCGAGGCGATGGCGGCTGGGGCGACCTGGTCGTACTCCAATTTGAGCGCCGAGTGTTCGGGAATTTCTTTGGCGATGTCGTTCTGGATGAGATCAATGTTCCCGTCGTTTTCCGCGATAGCGGTGCTGATGAAGATCGGATCGGCATCGCTGAGATACGCCTTCACCTGTTCGAGCAGCCGGGGGATCTGCCGGACCCGCGAGAGCACATGACCGATGCGCACATCGTGTGGCGCGTAGCTCTGGGTCAGCGGTAGAAAAAGGGCGTTGCCGATCAATTCGACCGGCACGGTAGGGTTGTGGCGATAATTCTGAATCCTGTCGAATTCGAGCAGGTTCAGGCCAATCTGATCGTCAATGAGCTGCCAATCGGCGGCGTCCTGCGGATCGAGCGTCGCGAGCGGCGTTTCGGTGCGAAATCGTCCGCGCCAGCTGGAGTAGAATTCGCGCTGCGCGTCCATGGCTTTCAAGCTCATGTCATCGAGTTCGGCATCGAGTTCGATCTTGTCGCCGGTTTTCGGGTCAACGTGAACGTGATATCCGGCCTGCGAAGCGCTCGTCGGCGAGAGCGCGAGCGAATCTTTCACGAACCGGTCGCTTAGCTCGGCAAATTTCCGCGATCCCGAGTCGGTGGGTGCGCTCGCATTCGCGGAGGTGCCAGCGGGCTCGGAGCCGGAGGGCAGCAACACCATCAGCGAAAGTACCGCGCAGAAAACCGAAATGCTGGTTGCCGGCATCGTTAATCCTCCTGTGAATTCTGAAAAGTGCGCTAGCTACGGCGCAGCGCGGCTAGAATCCTATCGGAATGTCTGCCCATTCGAATCGCTCCCTGAGCTGACGGCGCAAACAGGTATCGCTCTGCGACGGAGCCTTTCGGACATACTCCTCTGCGGTGCCGTGCTGGTTGCTTTCTCGCAAGCTTTCCAGCCACTCGATGCCTTCTTGAACATTGAATACATTTTTTTGTCCTAATTTCGGCGCTAGATTCGTCCAGACCACGGCGTCGACCTCGTTTCTCTTGGAGTCGAGCCACTCCCGTATTCGCCCATCAACCCCGGGAACCGAAGATTGAGACTGAATTTCTCTAGGTAGGAAGGCGATGCACGAAGCAGTGCAACCCTCTCTCTTCCGCAAGTCGTAGACTACATCTTCGGCGCGTTCCGTCAAAAGCGACACGTCCCGATAAGTTCGAATCAGTTGGGAATTGGGGTGAATGACGAGTGAAAGGTAGGGGTTTCCTTTCTTGCAGGCAAGATCGGATGTTCGGGCAAATTCGATCGGCAACCACGGGCCATCCGAGCGCCAATGTCCGGAGACTTGCAAGTCTTGCCTCCTCCAGAGCAACGAGCCCCAACCAAGAATTGCAACTCTCGGCAAGGTTTTCTCCTATTCCGAAGATTGTTCCAAGTGCGACTACTTGACGATCTCAGGGGATTCCAAGACCTCCGTATTCGTCGCGGACTCGCCCTGCTGTCCCTTGAAGAATATGTCTATTCGAAGATGTTTTTGCCCGCACACGACGAATGCCGTCTTGATTTCATTGCCGGGGTTCTGTGTCCGTTCCGTTTGGATTTGGCAATCTGTCCTTCCCTCTCTTTCGAACTCAGTGATTGCCCCGAATAACGCATCCGCAAAACCAACCGCGGTACTCGGCTCGTCAATGTCCCAGTATTTGTTAACGGCCGCCAGCTTTCCGTTCTTGAAATAAATGTTAGCGAATGCAACTCTTGAGTCGGTTTTGGAAACCACCATCCACGTAGCAGATTTGTCGTTGTTGTTCTCGTTCCCTTGAAGGGCGTAGCCACCTAACTGCTGCAGAACGCTGCCTTGCGCGTCGCCTAATCTTAGGGTTGTAGCGCCCACGTCAATGGAGTCTTTGGCGATCTGAGCACCCGTTCCCGTTTCGATCGGGAGGGTGAGGACCGCCATCAGCAACAGTGCCCTTGTTCTCATGAGCAATCTCCCAGAGTCGGGCCGGCTATTGACGGCATGACTATGTGCTGGTCAAAGCGGCGAGCACGCGAGTGGGAGTCAGCGGAAACTCCCGCATATGCACACCCGTCGCGTCAAAGAAAGCGTTCGCAATCGCCCCGGCTGCCGCTGCCATCACCTCTTCGCCGGCGCCGGTGGATTTCTGGTCCACGCGCTGCACGACGATGGGCGTGACCTCGGGGCATTCCTCAAAGCGCAGAATCGGGTAGCTGTTCCAGTCGAGGCTCGTGACATTCGTTTTGTTGAACGTGACTTCCTCGTGCAGCATGCGGCTCACGGTTTGCACCAGCTGTCCGCTGATTTGATTTTCGATGAACGCGGGATTCACTGCGAGGCCCGCGTCAATCGCGCCGTACATGTGCTTCACCGCGAACTGACCCGTTTCCTTGTTCACTTCAATTTGGGCGACGGCGCCGCCATACGACGTGAGATGCGTGCCTAGCCCGATTCCGCGGCCGGTGACGATTTTCGCGTCGGAAAGTTTCGAAGCGGGTGGGCGGGGCTCCCACTTCGACGCCTGCGCAACCGCATCGAGCACGCCCATCCAGCGCTCGTCCTTAATATTGCGCTGGCGGAACTTGTACGCGTCCATCCCTGTAAGACGCGCGAGTTCGTCAATCGTCTGCTCCGATGCGAACGAAAACGAGAAATCGAGCGGCGATCGAAGCCACGCGCCTTTTAGATATTTCAGCCCCGGCACCTGATGATTCACCAGCCGGACGTTGGGAATGTCGTACATCCCGCCGCAATCGGACGGGTTCACTTGCTGGGCCGCGCCGAGTCTCCACTCCGCCGCCGGAGTTCCGAGCGCGAGCTGCGCGGATGTTTCGATGGCGCTCCAATTGTGGTGCCAGCCGTCATATTGATAAGCGACGATTTTGCCGTCCGCGTCAGCCGCGGCGCGAATCTCGCCGACGTGCGCGGGGCCGTAGTTGTCCCAACCGTGCTCATCCCAGCGCATGAACTGCAGCCGCACAGGCTTGCCCGCGAGCTGCGACAGAATCGCGGCCGCCTGCGCGACGTCATCGTAACAACTATGGCCATATGTGCCCGATCCCTCGAAATACTGCACGCGAACTTTTTGCGCGGGCATACCGAGCACGCCCGCCAAAGTGTTGCGCGTGGCGTACACATCCTGGGTGGAGCAAATGACCAGCGCGGAATCAGATTTCACGTCCGCGAGCGCGCCATTGGGCCCAAATCCCGCGTGCGCCTGATAAGGAGCGTGATAATTTCCCGAGGCGACATGCGCGGCTTGTGCAAATGCGCCGGTCACGTCGCCTCGTTCGAGCACGACCCGGTCCGTGGTTTTTTCCGCGCGCATCGCGTCGTACAAACCGTCGCTGCCCGGCAGCATGGCGGGCATGTCCCAGGTTATTTTCAGCCGTTGCGCTGCGCGGACCGCGTCCCATTCGCGGTCGGCGACCACGCCGACGAAATCGCCCTTGCGCAAAACGCGTGCGCTCGGAATATCGGCGATCGACGTTTCGTCAAGGCTCGCGACTTTCGCGCCTGCTCCGTACACGCCCTGGCCACGCGGGCGAACCACGCGGCCATGCACCATTCCCGGCAGGCGCACGTGCTGCAGGTAAACGTATTTGCCGCTCACTTTGTCGGGAATGTCGTTCCTCGTCGGGCTTTTACCCACGAGCTTGTAGTCCGCGACAGGTTTCAACGGCGCAGTACCGGTGAAAGCGAGGCTGAACGGTTTGTCGCCGACGAGCTCGCCGTACGTGAGCGAGCGCGCGCCGCCCGCCGAATCCTTTACAGCCACGACTCCTCGAGAAACCGTTAGCCGCTCGACGGGCGCGTCGAGTTTTTTCGACGCAAGCTGCAGCAATGCCTGGCGAGCCTCCGCGGCAGCCGTGCGGATTGCCGGGCTTCCGCGAGCGATGGATGAGCTCGAGTACGTCCCGCCTTGATTCGGCGTGATGTTCGTGTCGAGGCGAATCGTGCTGACCTGACCCATGTCGAGGTCGAGCTCTTCGGCCGATATTTGCAGAAGGGAAGTTGTCGAGCCCTGGCCGAGCTCGACGTAGCCGATGTAGACGGTTGCCGTGTTGTCGGCGTGGATGGCTAGCCATGTATCAATTTGTTTTGGATCGGGAGGACCGGCCACTCCTTCCCGCGCGATCGCAGCTCCATGTGCGCCGAGCGCGGCGCCGCTCAGAAATCCCCGCATGCTGAATCCGATGACCAGCGCGCCACCAGCTTTCAGAAATTCGCGGCGTGGAAACAGGTGAGACAGCGCCGGTTTTACGCTGGTCGCTTTTGCGCCGACCATTTTCGGCTCGTTCATCGTGCCGCCTCGGCCGCGCGCTGAATCGCTTTGATCACGCGCGGGTAGCTCCCGCAACGGCAAAGATGCCCGTTCATCGCGGTACGAATCTGCGCTTCGGTCGGCTGAGGCGTTTTTGAGAGGAGTTCGGCGGCCTGGATGATCATGCCGTTGAAGCAGTAGCCGCACTGGACGGCTTGTTCGTCAATGAAGGCTTGCTGCACGGGATGCAGCGCGGGAACCTTGCCGAGCTTTTTCTGTTTCGCGTACCACGCGGGCAATCCTTCGAGCGTCGTCACCGATTTGCCGGCGGCCGCGGAGACCGGCGTCACGCACGATCGGATTTCTTCACCATTCAGCAGCACCGAGCACGAGCCGCACTGCGCGAGTCCGCATCCGAAGCGCGGGCCTTGCAGCTGCAGTTCGTCGGAGAGAACGTACAACAGAGGCGTATCGGGCGCTGCGGCGATTTCCGTCACGCGCTCGTTCACGCGAATCTTGAGCTTGCCAACCATCCCGTGCGCCTCCGAGCCTGCGATGGAAACGGCCTAGTGTTAACAGGTTAGTTTGTCGTGTCAAGCGCGCCGTCTGCGTCCGCGTTCTTTGGAGAACACGCGGCGTCAGGCGCGTCGCGCGGTGGCACGGCCTGTGCTTGCGTCAGCATTGACAGATTCCGCGCCGCGGAATCGTCGGGGTTGGAAGCGCAGGCGCTTGCCGGTTAAACTATGGCTGACGGAGGGGTAGGAAAGTGGTTGACTCCGGCGGTCTTGAAAACCGTTAGGCCCGAAAGGGTCTCGTGGGTTCGAATCCCACCCCCTCCGCCATTCAGTCTGCATTTGCTTAAACAGTAGAGAGAATGGAGAAACCGCCTTTTTCGGCCCATTTCCGCAGCTATGCGCCACCTACACTCAATCTCTCAGTTCCCATTCACGTTGAACAAGGGCGGAGAAAGCGAGCGACATTCTCCCGCGACCAGCGGGCAGGTCCCTTCCGAGGGGTCCTGAGATTTCGAATTGTGCTCTCTCCAGAGTTTTGCTGAAAGCCGTGCTTGGCCTGAATGTTGGCTTGTTCCCTTTCTAATCCGTGAAAAGGACCTGAGAGTTCGAATGTAATCGGCGCGACGCGCTGGAGGAGTGGGATCGACGGATGGGCTTCAGGCGCCATTGACCCAGTTTCCAAGAAACTCTCAGTGAGTTTACGAGACTCCCACAGAGCCGTCCGCAACCCCGCTGCAGTTGCCAGGTTGTGAGGAGTGGAATACGGTCAAGCGGACGACTTCCGGCGTGTACATTTCGGCACAAACATAATCGGGCGTTTGGGGAACTGCAAAAAACCAGCCCAACGTCCCGACTTTCGCTAACTTCCGAGAAGTCCAGGAGAGAAATGTCCTGCGTATGAGGCGAGAGGCCCGTCGCGATGAGGTGCGCGTCACATCATCTGCCGCGAGATCTCCGAGAATTATCAATGGGGCGTGGCGGCTGTAAGGCCACCGTCGACGATGAGTTCTGTGGCCGTAATGTATTTTGCTTCATCGGAAGCGAGGTAGACCGCCGCATGTGCAATGTCCCAAGCGTCTCCCATTTGCCCCATCGGCACCCTCACTTTGTTTCGCGCGATCAGTCCCTCCACGTCGCCACCTGCATAACTCGCCGCGAGTCGAGTCATCACCGGTGTGTCTATTAGCCCTGGAACGACGCAATTGATGCGGACACCTTTGTGCGCGTACATAACAGCTGTTTCTCGACTGAACTGAATCAAGCCAGCTTTGGCTGCGGCATAAGCAACATGGGGCGACACGAAACGTATACCAGCAACCGAGGCAATGTTAACTATCGCTCCGGCGTGCTGAGACTCCATGGTTGGAAGCACATGCTTACAAGTCAAAAACGCGCCTTTCAGGTTTAAATTGATCTGAGCATCCCAAGTTGTCTCGTCAATTTCGACGGTCCGCCCGGCACGGATTGGCCGACGCAATTGGTGAGAACGTCGACTCTTCCAAACCGCGACACACACTCACGGACCATGGATTGCACATCGCTGGCTTTGGTTACGTCGCCCAGCGTGATTTCGCACTTACCTCCTTCCGCTTCGATCAATCGTTTTGTTTCAAGCGCAGGAGCCTCCTTAAGATCGAATCCACACACCGTTGCGCCCTGTCGAGCGAGCAGAGCGGCGATCGCCCTCCCGATGCCCCATCCGGGACCGACCGACCCAACGCCCGTTACGATTGCGACCTTGCCTTGAAAAACCAACATTGTTAGCCCTCCAATTGATCCAAAGTTCGTCAGTTTTACTCGACCAGCCTATATCAAGACAAGATCCAGATGTGGCCGGACCCTGAACGACAAAGTGCTTCCAGCGCCTGTTATCTCAGCGACAAGCTTGTCAGCATTCTGCCTACTCTTCCATTCGCCAATCTGAAGTATCGCTTTTGGCGCGACTGTATATTCTTGCTTCGCAGGCTTGGTTAGATTGTGCGTGTGGAAATCAAAGGAGGCGCGGTATGGCGATTCAAAGTTCGAAGTCGAAAGGCCCCGCAGAGTTCGGGATGTCTGACCGTCGCAACTTCTTGACGAAAGCGTCGCTGCTGGTTGCCGGTGCTCAGGCTAGTGTGATCATCCCGTTGACGTCTGGCACCGGTCAGGCGGAGACACCAGCCACGGTCTATGCAGGTCCGCGTGCGGGTCCTGAAGCCGTTGTGGACACGACGAGCGGTAAGGTCCGTGGGATGACAGTGGATGGGATCAAAACCTTCCTCGGCATTCCATATGGAGATGATCCTCGGGCAAAAACCGCTTCATGGCACCCGCCAAACCAATCCCGTGGGCTGGAGTTCGCGATGCCTTTACCTACGGCCCCAGATGCCCGCAAAGGGACACCACATCGGATACGGCCGCCGCAGTGACCGATTGGTACAACCAGCCTGGTCGGGAGGGCGAGGATTGCCTGGTCCTCAATGTATGGACGCCCGGCATTCGAGACGGCCACAAGCGTCCTGTCATGTTCTGGTTGCATGGTGGCGGTTTCCATCAGGGTTCAGGTGCCCAGACATACTACGACGGCAAGGCGCTCTGCCACCGTGGCGACGTTGTGGTTGTCACCAGCAATCATAGACTCGCCGCCCTGGGATATTTGTACCTTGCGGAACTCGGGGGCTCGGCTTACGGTCAGTCTTCCAATGCCGGAATGCTCGACATTGTAGCGGCGCTGGAGTGGGTTCGCGATAACATCGAAAACTTCGGCGGCGATCCGAACAACGTAATGATCTTCGGCGTGTCGGGGGGCGGTAGCAAGGTTTCGAACTTGCATGCCATGCCCGCGGCGAAGGGGTTGTTTCATCGTGCGGTGATTGAAAGCGGCCCAGGCCTCCGCTCGTTATCGCGCGATGCCGCGAATGCATCTGCGGAGAAGCTGCTTGCGGCGCTCGGGATCGACAAAAGTCGCATCGACGAACTGCAGAAGCTGCCTGTAGCGCGCGTGCTCGATGCGCAAACGCAGGCGGAGTCGCAGAATCCGCCTGCAATTTACTCACCAGTGGTCGACGGAGCCAACCTTCCGCGGAACCCATTTGATCCGGATGCGCCTGCGATTTCGGCGGATGTGCCGCTGATTATCCGGCACGAACAAGACCGAAGCGACCTACATGATGATCAACGAACTTGACGCTGTTTATTCACTCGATGAGGGTCGTTTGGAAACGCGGTTGCGGTTCTTGCTGAAAGACAAGACTCGATAGGTGTGCTCGGCGCATACCGCCGTCTCTATCCCAAGGCTTCGCCGACAGATCTTTTGATCCAGATCAGCACGGATCCGGGCGCGTGGATCAATTCGATCACGCTTGCCGAGCGTAAGGCAGCCTTGCGTCGGGTACCGGTCTACATGTACATGTGGGCGTGGCACACTCCGGTAATGGACGGAGAGATTGAGGTCACCTCACGGCGGGGAAATGTCCTTCGTCTTCGATACGACTGACGTCGCCTATTCCGCGACCGGGGGTGGTCCTGAAGCACGGTCGCTGGCTGCGAAGATGAGCAACGCGTGGATCGCATTTGCCCGGAGCGGAAACCCAAACAACAAAGAGATTCCCCGTTCGGAACCGTATACGGACGAAAGCCGAGCGACGATGATCTTCAACAACACCTGCCAGGTCGTCAACGATCCCGAGAGTGGCGCGCGGTCGTTCTGGCAGCAACAGATGAAGAGCTCATGGCTTCGCATGCCCTTCCGATTTAGGAGGTACAACGCCAAGCTGCGTCGGCCTCGGTATGGCGAGTCTCAAAATCCAGGAAGTCTGAACAGGGAGAGGCGGGCGCATCCACTTTGGCCATGCGATCGTGGTGCCCTGCCGTCGGAAGTGGACGGGAATAGTGAAGAAGGACCACATTGGAATCTCGAACGACTCCGGACGTTCGCCGTCGGTGGGTGAACGGAGATGGGAACAAGAGACGCTCAAGCCGATGCTCGAGAAGTCACCAGAACGCGCTGCGCGATTCACGACCGTTTCCAGTTATCCCGTCGAGCGTCTGCGCACCCCGGCGGATCTTGCCGGCTGGGACCCGGAGCGGGACCTGGGCTATCCCGGCGCGCCGCCCTACACGCGCGGAATCCACGCGACAATGTTTCGCGGCCGGCTTTGGACGATGCGCCAGTTTGCCGGCTTCGGCACGCCGGAGGACACCAACGCGCGCTTCCGTTACCTGCTGGCGCAAGGCCAGACCGGGCTCTCCGTGGCTTTCGACCTTCCGACCCTGATGGGCTACGACTCCGATCATCCCCTGGCCGAGGGCGAAGTCGGCAAATGCGGCGTGGCGATCAGTTCTCTCGCCGACATGGAAGCGCTCTTCGACCAAATTCCCACTCAGCAGCGTCACCACTTCGATGACCATCAACTCTCCCGCCGCGGTGATTTGGGCAATGTACCTGGCGGTGGCCGAGAAGCAGGGCGCGGACTGGAAGACGATTTCCGGGACGCTGCAGAACGATATCCTGAAGGAATACATCGCACAGAAGGAGTACATCTATCCACCCGAGCCCTCGCTGCGCCTGGTGATCGATACCATCGAATTCGGCGCCGAGCGCACGCCGAAATTCAACCCGATTTCCGTCAGCGGCTATCACATTCGCGAGGCGGGCTCAACCGCCATACAGGAGCTGGCGTTCACCCTGCGCGATGGTATCGAGTATGTCGAGCGGGCCGTGCAACGCGGCTTGGCGGTGGACGAATTTGCGCCCCGCCTTTCGTTCTTCTTTAACGCGCACAACGATTTCTTCGAGGAGATCGCGAAGTATCGCGCAGCGCGGCGCATCTGGTACCGAGTGATGCGCGAGCGTTTCGGTGCGCGAAGCGAGCGCTCGTGGGCTCTGCGATTTCACACCCAGACGGCGGGATGTTCGCTGACTGCGCAGCAGCCCTACAATAACGTCGTGCGCACGGCGCATCCAAGCGTTGGCCGGGGTCCTGGGCGGGACGCAGTCGCTTCACACAAACTCCCTGGACGAAGCCTGGGCATTGCCCACCGAGTCGGCGGCTACCATCGCGCTGCGCACGCAACAAATAATCGCGCATGAAAGCGGCGTCACGAATACGGTGGATCCGTTGGGCGGGTCCTACTTCATCGAATCGCTTACGAATGAAGTGGAGCGCGGCACCTGGGATTACATCAAGAAGATTGACGCGTTAGGCGGGATGGTCGCTGCCATCGAGCGCGCCTACCCACAGCGGGAAATCGCCGAAGCTTCGTATCGCTATCAGGTGGCCGTGGACCGCAAGGAGAAGATCATCGTCGGCGTGAACGACTACGTGTCCGCGGAGAACAGCCGATCGAGATTCTGCAGATCGACGAGTGCGTCGCGCACCGTCAGGAAGCACGGCTACGCCGGTTGCGCGCGGAACGCTCGGGCGACGAAGTTCGCGCGGCGGCTGGAGGCGCTGGCGCGGGCCGCCGAAGGCACAGAAAACCTCATGCCGTTTCTGTTTACGACGCCGTGAAGGCCTATGCCACGGTGGGCGAAATCTGCGACGCGCTCCGCGTTGTCTTCGGCAGCTATGAGGAAGTCGCCGTCACCTAGTGCGCGAGGTTCGGATCTTGCCATGTCCCAACGAAGAATTCGCGTATTGATTGCCAAACCTGGCTTGGACGGCCACGACCGCGGCGCCAAGGTGATCGCGCGGGCCTTGCGCGACGCCGGTATGGAAGTCATCTATACCGGTCTGCGACAGACCCCGGAAATGATTGCTTCGGCCGCGGTTCAGGAGGATGTCGACGTTATCGGGCTTTCGATTCTTTCCGGCGCGCACAACACGATCTGCCGGCGTTTGATGGAGTTGCTGCGCGCAAACGGTATGAATGATGTGACAGTGTTAATCGGCGGAATCATCCCCCAAGGCGATATCCCGGCACTAAGAAGTCCGGGATCGCCGAAGTTTTTCTGCCTGGAACGACGATGACGGCGATCACACAATTCGTGGAAGCCCACGTCCGCGACCGCGAGTAAAGACAACAGTCCGTATCAACAGATTTTGGGTTTTGAAAGAGAGGAAAGTAATCATGCGGATGGTTGACTACTTCGACCGGGGGTGGCGTTGTGCACCGGACCGTCCTGCCTTCATCGACGATCGGAGGATCCTCACCTGGCGCGAAGTGAACGACCTTCTCGAGCCGAGTTGCGTCAGGGATGGTCGCGGCCGGCTTGCCGGACCTCGCACGCGTTGCGGTGTACGCGCCTAACGACGCTCTCGCGTTTGTGCCCGTCATCGCGGGTTTTCGCTTTGGTGCGATCTGGGTGCCTGTGAACGCGCGTAACACGGTGGAATCGAACGAGCACTTGCTTCGGCTGACCGGATGTTCCTGTCTCTTCTACCATAGCGCCTTTGAACACCAAGCTCTCGGGTTAAGAACGGCAATGGATGCGCCGGCCCAGCTGGTATGTCTGGATCGGGACGGTCCGGGGGACATTCCATCGCTCCAGGAGTTTATGCGCCGCGGCGCGGGGGCGGTGTTGCCTGATGTCCCGGATGACAACGATCGCATCGTCAGGATTATGCCGACCGGCGGTACGACCGGACTTTCTAAAGGAGCCGAGCAGACTCAGCTCACGTGGGGAACGGTGATCGCAACGTACTGGCTCTGTCTCCCATCGGACGAGCCGCCCGTTCACCTTATTGTAGCGCCGCTGACTCATGGGGCAGGCTCCCTAGCCTTAATGATGATGCCCGCCGGGCCGACGAACATTCTTCTGAAGAAAGCGGAACCCACGCGGATTATGGAAGCGATTCAACGCCACCGGGTGACACACGTCTACCTGCCGCCTACGCTCGTCTACTTGCTGCTCGCGCATCCGGAGGTGCGCTCATACGACTACTCTTCCCTCAAGTACTTGCTGATCATGGCCGCCCCGATCGCGCCGGAGAAGCTGCGTGAGGCAATGGACGTCTTCGGGCCAGTAGTGTGCCAGAGTTACGGTCAAGCCGAGGCTCCGATTTTCCTGACGTTTCTTTCGACTCGGGATCTACTTGCGTCGAAGGTTAGCGGCCGCGCTGATCGTTGGGCAAGTTGCGGGCGTCCCACGCTGTCGTCGTCTGTCGAGATCATGGGCGACGACGGTCGCATCCTGGAGCCCTACGAGCGAGGAGAAATTGTCGCCCGCGGGAACCTCGCCATTCCTCGGTATCACAAGAACCCGGATGCCACCGCAGAAATGTGTATCTCTGGCTGGCTTCACACGGGCGATGTCGGGTACCGCGACGAGGATGGTTTCGTATACATCGTCGATCGCAAGAAGGACATGATTGTTACAGGCGGCTTCAACGTGTTTAGCGCTGAAGTCGAACAAGTCGTGCTATCTCATCCTGCCGTGCGCGATTGTGCCGTGATCGGTGTCCCGGACCCCAAATGGGGCGAGGCGGTCAAAGTGATCGTGGAGCTCAAAGATGGCGCGTCGACAGACGGCGCAGAGCTGACCAACCTCGTCAAGCAAAAACTCGGCGGCGTTCACGCTCCGAAATCTGTTGAGTTCTGGCCCACGCTGCCTCGCAGCGTCAACGGTAAAGTGCTCAAGCGGGAGATTCGAGCTCGGTTTTGGCAGTCGCATGACCGCGCCGTGTGATCGTGTTTCTCAAGGAGGAAAAATGCCGGAAGACGTCTTTATACTGGGCTCGTACACGAGTGTGTTCGGGCGGCGCCCCGACACAAGTCTGAAGGAGCTGACACGCGAGGCCTATCTTGGCGTCCTCGCAGACGCCGGACTCGAAGATGGGCGGGACCTCGCGGGCGCCTGGTTCGGCAGTACCCGAATGGATTATTGGGGGCAGCCGCGCATTCGCGGCAATGTGTGCTTCATACCCCTCGTTCGTGAAGGCTTGTTTCCGGACCGGGCCCCGATCATTAATGTGGAGGGGGCCTGCGCAACTGGCAGCATCGCCATAGCGGAAGCAAGCAAGGCAATCCGCGCGGGTGATGCCGACCTGACCCTAGCGATCGGCATCGAAAAATTGTATGACCCCATAAATCCGAAGAAGATCTTCGAGACTTTTTCAGGCGGGTTCGACATGCTCGATCCGCAGGAATGGCGTGACGAATATTCCCGCGTCGCAACTAGCACTGGCGTCGTTTTCTCGCCGTCGTCGGACCACACCATCGCCATGGATACCTACGCTATCCAGGCGAATTATCACATGCGGAGGTATGGTACAACGCCGGAACAAATCGCCTTCGCTGCCGCGAAAAATCATAATGCTGGGGCACTCAATCCGAAGGCACAGTACCGCTTCGAGACGACACCTGACAAGGTGCTTGCGGATCGAATGGTTGTGGCGCCGCTGACGCGCTCGATGTGCGCGCCGATCGGCGACGGAGCTGCCGCGGCGCTATTGTGTTCCCGACGCTTTCTTGACTCGGTACCGATTCCGGTGCGTAGGCGTGCTGTCCGTCTGCGATCGATAGCGCTGAGCGGTGGCAAATACCGTAGCCCCGACGAGCCTAGCCTCACTCGGGCCGCAGCGGACCGCGCCTACGCCGCCGCCGGCCTTGGGCCGGAAGACATCGACGTTGCAGAGGTTCACGACGCGACCTCCTTCTGCGAGATCTACCAAGCGGAGATGATGCGCTTTTGCGCCGAAGGGCAGGGGGGGCCTTTCGTTGCCTCGGGTGCGACAGCGCTAGGCGGGGAACTGCCCATCAACACTTCGGGCGGCCTGGTTTCGAAGGGCCATCCGGTTGGCGCTACGGGCTTGTCTATGTGCTACGAGATGGTCGCACAGCTGCGCGGCGAGGCTGGTCCGCGTCAGGTCGAGGGCGCAAAGTTCGCTCTACAGGAGAACGGCGGAGGCATAATCGGTCTTGAGGAGGCAATTGCCGCCGTGGTGATCTACGAGCGCCTGGATTGATGCCCGTAGCTACGGGACAAGTTCGTTAGGGCGGCGATCGCAGGAGGAACTGAGTGATCCCAATGGCAAATAATGGTCCTTCCGATAGTCGCGCGGTTCTTGCACTGTCGATTGTGAGCGCCGTCGCATGGTTGACTCCAGTTCATCTCCCGTTTCTCGTTGGAGAATATGTTGAGTACTACGGTAAATCAGACAGTGTCGCTGGATGGTTGGCGTCTGCGGAAATAGGATCATTGGCACTAGCTGCTGCCATCACGGCGATCCTGCTGGGAAAAATCTCTCCCAAACAACCCCTGCGCATCGGTCTTGTGCTTTCTGCCCTGGGTGCTGCTGCAACTGTGTTGAGCGGCAGTTTTCTGGTTCTTGTGCTAAGCCGTCTTGTGCTGGGAATCGGTCTCGGCCTAATCGCCGCGGCCTCAAACGCTATACCGGCGGGCAAGGAAAACAGCACTCGCATCTATGCGGTGATGATCGTTGCCATGGGCGTCATGGGAACGGTTCTCTTAGTTCTCACTCCCATCGCCCTGAGGGCATTCGGTAGAAGCGGAGCCTTCCTCTGCGAGCTCGTGCTGATTCTCGTGGCTTTGCCTTTTGCCAGATGGCTACCTGAAGGTCCCGTCCGTGCCGCCTCAAAGTCACGAGAGATTAAAGCTCATGGGGGCCGGATAGGTGCCATTTGTGGTATCGCGGCGCTTTTCCTGGTTTATGTCGGTCGTGGCGAAGTCTGGTCTCACACCGAAAGGGTCGGAGTGTTGCTGCACTTGTCAGATCGATCTCTCGGCATTTTCTTCGGGGTCAGTGCCATCTCCGGTCTAGCAGGTGCGGTCGTTGCGCTGCTGGTTGGTCTGCGTGCCGGTCAGATGCCCCCTCTTGTAATTGGGACTATTCTTCAAATGTTGGCGGCTATATTTATTTATGTCATTGTTGGTCAGAATTTTCTTGTTGGTTCATTGCAGATTTTCAATTTCGCCGGCCTTTTCCTGACACCTTACGTGATGGGACTGCTCGCAGAGTTAGACGGTAGTGGGCGCGTTGCGGGTTTCGGCGGTAGCGCGATCAACTTTGGTCTTGCCATCGGGCCGGGCCTCGCCTCTGTTTTTCTTGCACGATTCGGATATCGAATGGTCGGCTACAGCGCAAGTGCGGAATTCTTGGTGGCCGTGATTCTGTTGCTGCCGGTCGTGTTCAGCCAATTACCCCGCCGAAAAGACGCTCGACAACAAACCGCCTCAGGCCTTTGCTCCTAGACAAAGCCTATAAACAAGAACGAACCGACTCAACGATTTCAATCGTGCCGACCGGGACACCGTAGTTAGCGCGACGCCGTTCAGCACTTTTATTTTCGAGGTATGCGGCGATTCTCAATCTTCGCCGGAGTGCTCTTTACTGGTGTAGGTTTGCCTTCAGGGATGTCATCCCGGACACCCGGCACGACCTCGGTAATGAGACCTTCGCGAACGGCATAGAAAATAAGCTGTGCGGTGCTTCGCAGGTCCATCTTCTCCAAGATTCTGGATTTATAAGTCCGGACTGTCTTCGGGCTTAACGTCAGCTCGCGAGCAATCTGATCAATACTATTGCCGGCCCCCAATTGTAAGAAGACTTGATATTCTCGATTGCCGAGTGTCTCGTGAGGTTGCCGTTCACTTCCACGATTAAGATCGAGGACCAATTCCTCCGCGAGTGCCGGAGAGACATACTTCTTTCCGGAATAGACCCTCCGAATCGCCGAGGCGAGTGCTTGCGATGAGTTGTTCTTCGTCAGATATCCATCGGCACCCGCCTTAAGAACCCGTCGAGCATAGTTCTGCTCCGGTTGCACGCTTAACACCAAAATGCGAGGCGGTGGTTTCAGTGCTTTGAAACGGCGAATCAGCTCGAGAATTCCGGGCCCTGGCATTCCGACATCCAAAAGCAGAACATCAGCGCCGACCGCTCCAGCGAGACTCAGCGCGGTGTCACCGTCTTCTGCCTCGCCGACGACTCGGATGCCGTCGCATCCCGAAACGACGTGCTTAAGTCCTTCTCGCACGATCGGGTGATCGTCAGCTATTAAAAGTCGAATCATTGTGGATCATCTCCGTCGGCGTTTAGAGGTGCGCGAACTTCGACAACAGTACCGCGGTCACATTTGGGCCGGACGGCGACTCGGCCTCCGATGATCTCCGCTCGTTCTCGCATGCCGAGCAACCCCAGACTGTGAGCGTCCTTCGGTTTCTTCGCATCGATGCCGACGCCATCATCCTCGATTTCTAACACCACCTCATGGCTCATCACTCGCCCCCTGAAAATCACGAGTTTCGCTTGGGCATGACGAGCAACATTTGTTAGTGCCTCCTGAACGATTCGAAACATCGCAGTGTCACGTTCGCGATGAGGCTTCAAGGTTCCAAGTTCAAGGTCGAGTTTGCAGCGGCACCCACTCCAGTCGGAGAATTCCTGCGCCTGCCACTCAAGTGCTGCTTCCAATCCGAGATCGTCGAGGATTGCGGGGCGAAGTTGCGAAGAAATGTGATGCACGGTTTCCAGCATCTTGTCGACCAAGGATTCCATAGATCTGAAGCGGTTTGTATTCAAGTATTTCGGTAGTTTGCTTTCCAACCACCGAATGTCGATGTTCAATCGCGTCAGTGACTGCCCCAATTCGTCGTGAAGCTCCCGCGCGATGGCCGACCGTTCCTGCTCGCGGATCAGCATCAGCTTCCCTGCAAGACTTCGCATTTGCTCGCGGGAATCCCGGATTGTCTCCTCGTGTCGTCGGATTTCCGTAATGTCTCGGTGAATAGCAATTAATCCGACGGTTTCTCCTTCCACGTCGTGAACTGGTGCGACTGCGATGTCCGCCAGGAATTCCGAAGTATCCTTTCGGCGCCGAACAACTTGGGTGCTCCACGTTCTTGTTGTGAGCATTTGATCTCGCATATGACCCAAGTAGTCTTGGGCATCGCCTTCTACGGGAAGAACTAGCGACCCCATGGGACGGCCCAGCACTTCCTCGGCGCGATAGCCGAAAAGCATTTCTGCACCAAGTCCCCAGAAGACCACCCGGCCTTCCAGATCGATGGCCACGACGGATTCACGCACGCTATCAAGGAGTTGAACTTGAAATCTCAGACGTTCTTCGACTTCTTTCTGCTCGGTCACGTTGTATTGAATCGCAACAAAGCCCGACGATTCCCCGTTAGAATCGGTGATTGTTGAAGCGAACGAGTCAGTCCACAATTCGGTTCCATCCCGGCGCCTGCGCAGAACTTGACCATTCCATTTGCCGCGTTTCCTGAGGTCCGTTAACTCCTGCCGCCGCTCTTCCTGGATTTCGCGCCGCGCCGGAATAATCGTTTCATCTAACGACTTCCCGATTATCTCCGCGGTCTTGTAGCCGAATAGCGCCTCGGCCCCTTTGTTCCAGAAAGTGACGCGCTGCCGTAGGTCAGTTGCGACAATTGCTTCGCGAACACTGTCGAGCAAGTGCGCCTGGAAGTTCACCCGATCGGAAGCCTGTCGACGATTGCGAATTTCCTCCACCATCCCGAGCAGTAGCTCATTTTCCTCATACTGAAGGCCCCGGAATTTCGTGAAATCCTTCGCTCGATCTACGACGTAAAGATAGCCGTCCTTATCCGCGTATCCGATATCGCCCGTGTGGGCCCATCCCTCACTGTCCATCATGCTCGTCGTGGTTTCCGGCCCTCCAAGATAGGCTTTCATCATTTGCGGTCCCCGCACCCAAATCTCCCCCAACTCACCCGTGGCTACTTCGTGTTTCAAGCCTACTTTCACCACTTGAAAGTCGGTACCCGGTAATGGCGGACCGACAGAGTTCAACTTGGAATCGGTCCGTCCCGCGAGGTGCGTAAATCCGCATTCTGACAGACCATAGGCTTGGCGCACGCTGCAGTGGTGTCGTTCAGCGCATGCTCTAGCGATCGGTTCCGACAACGGGGCTGCCGCAGATACAACAATCCGGAGGCTCGTGAGATCATAACGGCTCACAAGATGGTGCTTCGCTAATGTACGCACAATCGGCGGCACGACGTACGCGGTGGTAACTCGATACCTTTCCATAATGTCCAGAAAGGCTTTTACTTCGAATCGAGGCAACGTCACAATTGTGGCCCCGTTATGCAGCGCCAAACTCATGATCATAATGATGCCGTAACCGTGATAGAAGGGAACTGTCCCGATTAGGACTTCATCGGACTTCATCTGTTCGACTGTTTCGAGCTGCCTAACGTTAGCAATGATATTCAGGTGTGTGAACATCACGCCCTTGGGTAACCCGGTGGTGCCACTTGAATAGGGAAGTGCGACAATGTCTCGGCGTGGATCAATTTTCACATTCGACCCGTTAGAGCCACCATTAAGGAGAGACGAGAAAGGTACTGCCTTGTCGTTATTGCCAAAACTGATAATCTCCTTGATCCCCACTTTTTCGGCGGCCCTCCTAGCTGCTTCCAAGAGGTGCGGAGCCGAGATCAGGAAGCTCGCGCCGCTGTCCCGCAGCTGATGGGTCAGTTCCGTTATTGTGTAGAGAGGATTCACCGTTGTAGTGATCCCTCCGAGCATTGCCACTGCAAAAAAGGCGATGGGGAACTCGGGGACGTTTGGGGTATACAAAGCGAGCACGTCGCCCTTCTTGAAGCCATGAGCTGCCAGGCCCGCCGCCGTACACCGGATGCCCTCAACCAACTCGCCATATGTCAACGTGCGATCAGTCATGCCGTCACTGATTGCCGGCTTTTCGGGATAACGTCCTGCGTTTTCGAAAATGAAATCTACGAGGGACACCTCCGGAATCCGCAATCCGTGCGCTCCGGCATGTCCCTTAGAGGTCGCGGCCCCGTCTCTGTGGTGGCGGGCATCGCTCTTGTTGTCTGACATTGTGCCGCCGATCCTACTAAAGCGCATGGTGTGTCGCAAGAGGGGGGAACAGCCGTTCAGTCAACCGACCTCTGGAAAATCTCGACAATTGTCAGCATTCTGCCTACTCTTCAATTCGCAAATATCAATCCTACGATTGGTCGTTCTTCGACTTGTGCTCCCTTAGTAGTCTCGTTATCTTTCCCCCGCCAATTCCCTTGTTTAACAACTGGCCCAGTACCGCTGAGGAGCGATAGAGGACATGCAAAATCTCAATCGGCGTGAGTTTGTAATGATGACAGTTGGCACGTGCGCACAGCACTTGGTCTTGAAAAGCGCTGGAGCAGCGGCGTTGGCAGAAGATTCATCCGACGACTTGTGCGGCATGACTTTGGCCGAAGCTTCAAGGCGAATACATGCGAATGCCGTGAGTTCAACCGAGTTGACTCGCGCATGTTTGGAACGCATCAACACCTACAACCCGAAGATCAACGCATATATCACTGTGATCCACCAGGAAGCCCTTGCCCGCGCCGCGCAGTTAGATCTCGAAGCGAGGGCTGGCAAATTCCGCAGTCCGTTGCATGGCATTCCGATCGCCATGAAAGACAACATCGACACGGCGGGTGTGCGCACTACCGCCGCCAGCGCGGTATTTGATGACCGTGTTCCGACGGAAAATGCCGAAGTTGTGAGGCGCCTCACAGAGGCTGGCGTTGTCGTTATCGGCAAACACAACCTGGGTGAATTTGCACTTACGGCGAGCCCCGCGGCGACGTACTTCGGGCCGGTTCGGAATCCATGGGCTTTGGATCATGTTCCCGGGGGTTCCTCGGCCGGGTCAGCCGCGGCAATTTCCGCTGGGCTCTGTTTTGGCGCGCTTGGCACAGATACAGGCGGGTCCATTCGTGACCCTAGCGCTTTTTGCAGCGTCGTGGGCCTAAAGCCTACCTACGGTTTGGTTTCCATCCGCGGGATTATCCCGATGTGTTATTCGCTCGATCACTGCGGTCCGATTGCGCGAACCGTTGAGGACGCAGCGATGATGCTGAATTATATGGTCGGTTACGACAAGCTGGATATCGCAAGCGTGGAACACTCTCAGGAAGACTATTTAGCGGCCATGCATCAACCGGTCTCTGGATTTCGATTGGGAATTCCCCGAACTCCCTTCTTCGATCGCCTTGATAATGAAATCGCAAAGGCAGTAGAAGATGCCATCGGAGTACTGACCAAGCTCACCAAGAGCACAAGGGACGTAAATCTACCCCCAACATCGGGGCTTGCAGCGCTGTCTTTATCCGCACCGGAGCATGAGGCATATCACCTGGAGCTTTTGCGCCGGAATGCCGGGAAGTACTCGCTGCCCGTGCGTCGCGCATTGGAGAACGAACAAGCCAGCCTCAATAACGTTACCAGTGAGTCGTGCACCGAAAAGGTAGTGGACTATGTCCGCTCGCAATGGAGCCTTCAACTTACACGTCGCACAATCAGCGATTCTTTCAATGATTTCGATTTAGTCGTCGTTCCAACAGTGCGCGTTCCACCGCGCAGGATTGATGACGCATACGGCGATGACGAAAATCCAAAACCTAAAGAGCCAGCGCCCTATGTCAACAGTGGGCCATTCAATATCTATGGGATACCCGCAATCTCTGTTCCTTGCGGATTCTCGGCAAGCGGTCTACCGATTGGGTTGATGATCGCTGGCCCGCGCTTCGGGGAAGGTAAGGTGCTTGCCCTTGCCAATGCCTACGAGAAGGCTACGGAGTGGCACACCCTAAAGCCAAAATTGACGCCGAACATGTCCGTCCCGCCGCTCAAGGGATGGAACTCAGATTCTGGTTCTGGATTACCGAAGGATTGACGCACGACGAAGGAAACGGTGGCAGCTTCGACGGTGGCATAGGTACCAGCAGGGTTCGGAAGGGATTGGTTCGGAAGATTTGAAGACTGGTGAGGGATTCATTTTTTCCTTTTGGGGGGCTTCGATGAAACGATTCGCTTGGCTGCTTGCTGGCTTCTGTGTTCTGGCTCTGTACGTATTGGGTGCCTCTGCGCAGACTGGCGGAACGGGGGCACTGACGGGGTTTGTTACAGACACGTCCGATGCTGCGATAACCGATGCAACCGTACAAATCACAAGCACGACAACCGGCCAAACGCGCTCCACGAAGACAAGTGCCAGCGGATCATATTCGTTCACGCTATTGCCGCCAGGCCCTTACAGCGTCCGGTTTACTCAGAAAGGCTTCAAGCAGAGCGATGTGGCCTCGATCGAGATTTTCGTGACCGAAACTGCGTCGCAAAACGCCAAGCTAGAAGTAGGTTCAGTGCAGGAGTCGGTGACCGTGACTGCGGGCCAAGAGCAACTGCAAACAGAGTCGCCCACGCTCGGAACGCTTGTGAATTCCCGAACAATCACGGATATACCACTGTCGACGCGGAACTACACGCAAATCGTATCTTTATCCCCTGGGGTGATGACGCCCGTCTCGACTGTCTCGCAGCTAGGACTAGGATCGCCTCAGCTGTACGTGAACGGTAACATAAACTCCGCCAACAACTTCCAAATGGATGGCATTCAGGCAGATAGTTTTGGTTCTGGAACCGTTGGTGATACCGGGACCTTTTACGCGGCCATAGCGCTCCCTAATCCCGACGCGCTTCAAGAGTTCAAAGTCCAGACGGGACTCTACGACGCGGGCTCGGGGCGAAATCCTGGCGCGAACGTTGAGGTAATAACCAAGTCAGGAACTAATGGTCTACACGGATCGGTGTTCGAGTTCTTCCGGAATACCGATCTGGATGCGAACGACTTTTTTCGAAACCTCAGAGATTTGCCGCGGGGAGCGATGCAGCAAAATCAATTCGGCACTACGATTGGCGGACCCATCAAAAAAGATAAGGTCTTCTTCTTCGGATCGTATCAGGGAACTCGGCAGGTAAATGGGCTATCGCAGTACAGCAGTTCGGCCCCATTTCTGCCGCCGCAACTCTTTGGCTTTGACCGCAGTTTATCAGCGACTTCCCCCACCCCAGGGGTGCCTAGCCCACTTGCTGCAGGGCTAGGCGCCGCTTTCTGTAACGTGACTCCAAACTCAGCCTCCGCCGGGCCGGGAACAGGATTTTTCGGCGGTACCGCGATCAAATGCGACGGTTCCAATATCAACCCCGTCGCTCTCTCGCTCCTCAGCGCCAAGCTTGCTAACGGAACATTCTACATTCCAGATCCTCAGTCTGCGACGGGCGCTTCCTCGTACAGCATTCCAGCAAAGTTTCTCGAAGATCAATTTCTGGTTAATCTCGACTACGTCGTGTCCTCCAAGAACACTCTTTCGGAGCGTTTCTTTTGGTCCCGAGATCCAGAGACATTCTCGATGGACTGTCCCTCGGGGCCCTGCGTGCCCGGAAACGTCGGTGTGATCGGTGCCGGATCGGCTAATTTTGTTCTTAAGCTGACATCGCTGCTGACTTCGAATTTGGTGAACGAAGCCAAGGCGGGTTTCACTTGGAACGATTTTAGATCATCTGATCTAACTCCGGTGACTCCGCAATCGATCGGCATGACGCCATTGACTACCTGGTTGGGTTGGCTGCCGAATATCACCATCAACGGCCTTTTTGGCACAGCTCCCACGGCCACGGGCGGCATTTCCGCTCCCTCCACTTACATATTGGGAGATCAGATCTCTTGGAATCATGGAAAGCAATCGATACGTACGGGATTCGAATGGGACCATGTACGATATCCTTTTTATGTTACCGATGTCGCGCGTGGGTCGCTTACCTTCGAATCGTTCAATGATTTCTTGTTGGGATTGAGCGCCGCCCAGAATGGATCAGCTTTCAGCAACGTTTTTGCAACTGGCGGGGTCGTTTCTCCGGTGGGGGGGTTGCACGAAGACTATCGGGTCACTGATGTTTCCAGTTTCGTTCAAGATGACATTAAGCTCAACCCAAGACTCACGTTTAACGTCGGATTGCGTTGGGAATATTTTGGCGGGATGAGCGATGCGGGTGGCAATGTTCCGAATTTCTCTCTTGCGGCTCTCCAAGCAATGCCTATTCCACCGGTCGGGGGCACACTCGCCGGATTTGATGTCGCCTCAAATTACAAAGGAGTCCTGGCGCCGGGTGTGACTCGCCGTTCTACCCCTTATGGAGAAGAGAGTCCGATGCCCTGGGCTAACTTTGCGCCCCGTTTCGGTCTGGCCTGGCAGCCCCTCCACAGCAATCGCCTTGTCGTTCGGTCCGGATACGGTTGGTTTTATCAACGGGTGAATGGCAATTTTCTCTTCGGCCCCAATAATGTCCTTCCGCCGAATGTCGCTACCGTTGGGGGCACCGGTACCTCAAATGCACTCGCCACTTTCGCTGTACCCTTCACTGGCATTTCGCCCTTGGGATGGGTACCGCGCACGCCCTTCACAAACCTTCGGGTGACATTCTTGAACAATCCTTGGCAAACGCCGTTAACTATGACTTACGATTTGGACACTCAATTCGCGTTGCAGCGAACCTTGACGATGGAAATCGGCTACGTCGGAAACCGATCAGAGCACCTAGAGGTAAATCAAGCGTTGAATGTGCCAAACCTGGCGAGTCCGACCAGTCCCATCGTAAACCCCCGGGACGGCACCCTGATTACGACCAACACGGCGGCGAATGCTGCTTTGCGCGTGCCCTATGTGGGCCTTATTCCAATCAGTGGTGTAACCCGGCTTGGCGGGTTTGGCGATGCTAACTACAACAGCCTTCAGGCTGCGCTGAAGAAACAAGTGTCGCACGGTTTGCAGTTTCAGGCCTCATTCACGTGGGGTAGAGCGTTGACCGATGCCCTCGGCGGGAACTCTGTTGGAGGGCAGAATTTCAATAGCAATAACCCGCTGGACCTCCGACAACTGTATGGACCGGCCGATTTCAATGAACAGTTACGTTTTATCCTCACAATTAGCTACGACCTTCCCCGGTTTCGCAATGGTGAAGGAATTGCAGGCAAGGCGCTGAGTGGCTGGACTATCTCGGATTTGACAACGATTCAATCCGGATTGCCACTGACGTTTACGGACGCGCGAGGTGGAACGGCGTTCGGATCGACTGCATCGCGAGCTCAGCTCTGCCCCGGAATGACGAACGCAGATATAGCAACGCCGGGCAGTGTGGAATCCCGGCTGAATGATTACGTCAATAAAGCGGCCTTCTGCGCGCCCCCAGTCGTGGCAATCGGTGGGCCAGGAACAAACGGCACGGATTTCGGCGATACCAGGCGCGGAATACTCTTCGGTCCCGGGCAGAACGATTCGGATTTCGCTCTTGGAAAGGGGACTGTTGTGGGAGGATTGCGGGAGGACGCAAGACTCGAGTTCCGAGCGGAATTCTTCAATGCTTTCAACCACGCCCAGTTTGCCAACCCGGCCGTGGCAGTGTCTACTGCTTCGAGTTTCGGGATTATCAATGCCACAAGCGTGAACGCGAGGCTCATCCAGTTCGCTTTGAAATATGTCTTCTAGCACGACCGCATAGTCATACTTCGCACGCGTGAATTTATCATTGCGACGGTTTCCCTGCAGTACCGCCAGGTGGCGCTGCATCGGGGGTATCGCAAGAGCGAACTGTGGACTCGTCCTTACACCACTTCAGGAGCGGTGTTGGGGCGAATCGAATCTCACTTGTATTGCGTGAAGGACGCTCCGCGATCAAGCGAAGCGATCTGTGATCGTGAAGGATTTCATGGCTACGATCCCTTCCCTTCTAAAACAGGACGGTCCAGTTTCATCCCAAACGACGAGCCGGTGGTTTGTGGTCATCGGGGGGGTGATGATCACCATGGCGCTGGGCACCTTTTACGCGCTGAGTGTCTTTACTCTTCCGCTGGAGAGAGAGTTCGGCTGGACGCGTACCCAAACCTCATTGGTCACAACCTTCGCCACGGTCATGATCTCCTTCTGGTTCTTAGTCGCGGGCGCTCTTCAAGATCGAAAGGGTCCGCGCCTTCCGGCTGTAATCGGCGGCATCCTTTTCAGCTCGGCGTTCTTTCTTGCAAGTCAAATCCACGCGTTGCTAACGTATTATCTTACGATTGGCGTGTTTGCGGGCGCCGGCATTGGCTTTGGTTATGTCGCGTCCATGGCCGCCGGTTCAAAGTGGTTCCCCGATAAGCGCGGGTTGGTTGTGGGCCTAATGGTAGGCGGCTCTGGAGCTGGATCTGGCCTGTTTGGCCCGTTGGCGTCGAGTCTCATCGAACGCGTCGGATGGCGCAGCACGTTCCAGATCCTCTCTGCCATCTTCTTCGTGATGACAATGATAGCGGGCTATCTATTGAAGACTCCTCCTCCTGGATATCGCCCCTCCGGCTGGGATGCATCGCGAATCAACGAGGCGTCCCCGAGGAGTACGGACGTCCTGCCATCGCAGATGGTGCGCACGCGGACCTTTTGGTCGCTCTGGGGCGCCTACTGCCTAGGCACTATCGCCGGGCTAATGGTCATTAGTCAACTGGTGCCATTCGCTCGCGCATCCGGTCATACCGCCGCCATTGCAGCTTTTGCGATTTCAGTGGGTGCTCTTGGAAACGCCAGTGGGCGAATTCTTTCGGGCTGGATGTCCGATCACGCGGGACGCCTCGATACTTTACGCATCGCCCTACTAATTTCAGCAATCGCGATGCCGGTTTTATTTTTGGTTCGTGAGAATGTGACATTCTTCTATTCGCTGTTGTTCGTAGTTTACTACTGCTACGGAACGCAATTTTCGGTGTACGTGTCGACCAGCGCCGATTTCTACGGTACCAAGAATCTGGGCATCAATTATGGTTTGTTGTTTACGGCATGGGGTGTCGCCGGGCTTTTCGGGCCTTTTCTTGGGGGACGGGTTTACGTTGCAACCGGAGAGTATCGGTGGGCTTTCTTTGTCGCAGCAGCTGTTTCGCTCCTAGCGATCGGTCTGCTATTTCTCGCAAAAACGCCGCGTAGCTTGCCGAAATGATATGCGAGATGTGTCACTTTCCAAGAGTCGTTGCAGTGAGAATGAAGTCTGCAGAGTTTTTGTGGATTGTCAGGGTCGCAGATCTTGACGGTCGCGCCGTCCGTTGAGGAATATTGTGAAGGTCCATAGAGTTCGCACGCATAAATCCGCGGAAGATTTCCCCCGCAGCGAGCAACTCGCCTGGCAGATTGCGGCGGTCGCGGCCGATCCTGTTCCTGTCGAAGATGCGGTCGTCGAAATGATCGGCAATCGGATTATCGACAATGCCGCGGTAGCAGCGGCTTCTCTCTCTCGCCGCCCTGTGGTGAACGCCCGGGCCCAAGCCCAGGCCCATCCATTCAAGCCGGGCGCGACGGTGTTTGGCCTTGTGTCCGACGCCCGATTCTCGCCAGAGTGGGCGGCATGGGCCAACGGCGTTGCCGTGCGTGAGCTCGATTATCACGATACTTTCCTCGCCGCCGATTATTCCCATCCTGGCGACAACATTCCCCCAGTACTGGCGGCAGCGCAGCATTGCCGTCGCACCGGTGCCGACCTCGTCCGCGGACTGGCCGCAGCCTATGAAATCCAGGTTGATCTCGTGAAGGGCATCTGTCTGCATAGGCATGGGATTGACCACATCGCTCATCTTGGACCGTCAGCCGCCGCTGGTGTCGGCGCGCTGCTCGGCTTGACGGAGGAAACGATCTACCAAGCCGTCGGCCAAGCGTTGCATGTCACCACCACCACACGACAGTCCCGGAAGGGTGAGATATCAAGCTGGAAGGCCTATGCGCCGGCTTTCGCCGGGAAGATGGCGATCGAGGCGATCGATCGCGCCATGCGGGGCGAAGGTAGTCCCTCGCCAATCTACGAAGGTGAGGACGGTATCATCGCTTGGCTCCTGGGCGGCCCCGACGTTGAATATATGGTACCGCTGCCCGAGCGAGGCGAGCCCAAGCGCGGGATCCTCGACACCTACACAAAGGAACACTCTGCCGAATACCAGAGCCAGGCGCTGATCGACCTCGCGCGCCGATTGGGACCGAGGATCGGTAACTTGGCAAAGGTCCGCGAAATCGTGATTCACACCAGCCATCATACTCATTACGTCATCGGCACTGGCGCGAACGACCCGCAAAAGATGGACCCGAAGGCGAGTCGCGAAACGCTCGACCACTCGATCATGTATATCTTCGCTGTGGCATTGTACGACGGCGGATGGCATCACGAACGTTCTTACGCACCCGAACTTGCCGAGCGCGCAGATGTCGCGGCACTCTGGCGCAAGATCAGGACGGTGGATGACCCCGAGTGGACCCGGCGTTATCACTCGACCGATCCCGCCTCGAAAGCTTTCGGCGGACGGGTCGTGGTCACTCTCGACGCCGGAACCGTAATAGAGGACGAGATCGCCGTGGCCGACGCGCATCCCCTTGGCGCGCACCCATGGGTGCGCGCTGACTACGTTGCAAAGTTCCGCATGCTCGCCGACGATATCGTGCCGCTGTCGGAACAGAACCGCCTCCTCGTCACTGTCGAGCGCTTGCCGAAGCTTAAGCCGGATGATCTTGCCGGCCTTACCTTCACCGTCGATTCGTCTCGGTCGGGTTTGGGAACACGATTCGGCATCTTCGATTGGCGATAAGCGGAAAGGCGTCTCGAGCATACGCAGTCACAGGAGATAAAAGAGAAGATCATGGCTGAGACCGCAAATCTATCGCCCAAAAAGTCCGTTGCATTGTCTGGTGTGACGGCTGGCAATACAGCGCTCTGCTCCGTCGGACGCACTGGAAACGACTTGCACTATCGCGGTTACGATATCCTCGATATTGCCGGGAATTGCGAGTTCGAGGAAATCGCGCATCTTTTGGTCCACGGCAGGCTACCGACGCAGGTTCAGCTTTCCGCCTACAAAGCAAAGCTTAAGTCCTTGCGCGGTCTCCCCCGCACAGTCAAGCGGACACTCGAAGCAATCCCGGCGGCAACGCACCCGATGGATGTCATGCGCAGCGGTGTGTCGGCGCTTGGTTGTGTGCTGCCGGAGGCGGAAGATCACAATCACGCTGGCGCTCGCGACATTGCCGACCGTCTGATGGCGTCGCTGGGCTCGATGCTTCTGTATTGGTACCACTACGCCCATCATGGGCGCGTGGTTGAGATCGAGACCGACGATGACAGCATTGGTGCTCATTTTCTGCATCTGCTACATGGGAAATGCCCGCACGAAACTCATGTTCGCGCCATGCATACTTCGCTCATTCTCTATGCCGAGCATGAATTCAACGCTTCTACCTTCACCGCTCGCTCCATCGCCGGTACCGGGGCCGATGTCTATTCGGCGGTGACGGGCGCGATCGGTGCGCTGCGCGGGCCGAAGCATGGCGGTGCCAATGAAGCTGCTTTTGAGATCCAAAAACGCTACGCGGATGCGGATGAGGCGGACATCGATATTCGCACGCGGATTCACGCAAAACAGGTCATCATCGGCTTCGGTCATCCCGTTTATACAATTGCCGATCCGCGCAACAAAGTGATTAAGGAGGTTGCGCGCCGCCTAGCTCAAGAGGCCGGTGCGATGAAGATGTTCGAAATCGCCGATCGGATTGAGGAAGTGATGGCGGAGACCAAGGGGTTGTTTGCCAACCTCGACTGGTTTAGCGCCGTTTCTTATCACATGATGGGCGTGCCGACCGCGATGTTTACTCCGCTCTTCGTCATCGCCCGGACTTCGGGCTGGAGTGCCCACATTATCGAACAAAGGAAGGACAATAAAATCATCCGGCCGTCCGCCAACTATACGGGGCCGGAGAATCGACTCTTCGTCCCCATCGCGGACAGAGACGAGAGCGTCCGTCCTGCACGATCTGAGGAGAATGGTTATGCCTTATCTTGTCGCTGCCGATCTGGCTGCGACCCCGGCTGGCCAGCGCTTCCATGCTTTGCTTGACCGCCCCGGTATCCTGCAAATGCCAGGTGCCCACAACGGTATGGCAGCGCTTCAGGCTCGGGCCGCTGGATTCGACGCGCTGTATCTTTCCGGTGCGGCAATGACGGCATCCATGGGCCTGCCGGACCTCGGCATGATTACGGTTGAGGAAGTCTGCTTTTTTATCCGCCAAGTCGCCCAAGCCAGTGGTCTTCCGGTGCTCGTTGATGGCGATACCGGCCATGGCGAAGCGCTCAACGTCATGCATATGGTGCGCGCGTTCGAGGATGCCGGCGCCGGCGCCGTTCATATTGAAGACCAGATTCTCCCCAAGAAGTGCGGGCATCTCAACGACAAAAGGCTTGCCGACGCCCGCGACATGTCGGCGAAGATTGCGGCCGCGGCTAAGGCGCGGCGAAATCTCTACGTGATCGCCCGCACGGATGCCGCAGCAAGTGAAGGAATCGAAGGTGCTGTGGTGCGCGCCAAGCTCTATCTCCAGGCTGGTGCTGACGCGATCTTCCCTGAGGCACTCACCACAGCAGAAATGTTCCGGACCTTCGCACAAGCACTCCCGGGCGTGCCTCTCCTGGCCAACATGACGGAGTTCGGCAGGACACCGTTCACTACGGCCAGCGATTTCGAGGCAATGGGCTACCGAATGGTGATCTGGCCAGTCTCCTCTTTGCGGGTTGCCAACAAGGCTCAGGAAAAGCTCTATGCTGCCATCCGGCGCGATGGGGGCACGCAGAACGTGGTGGATCAGATGCAAAGCCGCGCGGAACTCTACAGCATGATCGGATATCATGATTATGAGGCGCTAGACGCCTCCATCTCCCAGACTGTTATTCCGCGCGAACCAGCAAAGTAAATATCCATACCTCCTCCGCTTTGCCCGTATCGGTTCGCGTCCATGCCCTAGCACGTCGGGCGAGACCGCATCCCGCGAGCTTGCCGACCTGCTTAGAGCAGTTGTACGCACCGTGCCTACCACTCAACTCATGAAAGTCAACATTGCACTTGGCGGTTCTGTGACTTGCTCATGCTCGATCGCCCCATTTAGCATGAGGCAGTTAACTTGGAAGGTATTGCACGGCGTTCTGAGTCGTTGATTCAAGAAGGCAAAGGCCGAGATCACTAAGACAGACATGCGCGACGGATCCGCACCTCCTGGCGCTACGGATTGAAGAGGACATTTTGATGGATAGTGAGTCCCGCGCCCTCGCAGAAAACCGGGCGGTCGCTTGGCGAGAGAGCTACTCTCGCGGTGATGCGTGTGTCGCACACCTTCTATGTGATCGTCATCTCCCGTCGCGTCTGGCTCTGACGGTGATGACGCCGACCCTGGAGCGCACAGACTACACGTTTGGTCAACTGCGCGAATTGTCAGAGAGGTTCGCAGGCGTACTCAGCGATTGTGGTGTTCGACAAGGCGATCGAGTGGCGACTCTGTTGGGTAAGGGTGTTGAGATTGTCGCGACCGTACTTGCCATTTGGCGACTCGGCGCTGTTCACGTTCCACTTTTCACAGCCTTCGCGCCTGCAGCGATCGCGTACCGTCTGAAAGATAGCGATGCGCACGTCGTGGTGACCGACTCCGTGAACCGTAGCAAGTTGAACCCGAGCGACAGCATGCCCAGCGGCCTTGTCAATACAATTATATGCGTCGGTTCGATTTCCGATGCCGATATCGATTTTTGGAATGCCGTGCATAACCGTTCTGGTGCGCGGCCGACGACGGTTGCTGTTGGCGGTAGCGCTCTGTTTATTCTCATTTACACCTCTGGCGCAACAGGCCAACCGAAGGGTGTCGAGGTTCCCGTATGGGCGCTAGCGTCGTTTGAAGCATATATGCGCTTTGGTATCGATCTCCGGGATACGGACATCTATTGGGATGCCGCTGATCCTGGGTGGGCTTATGGCCTCTTTAGCGGGATCGTCTCTCCGTTGCTTCTCGGATGTTCCACTTTACTGCTAGCGGCCCCGTTCGATGCCAAACTTACCTATGATGTTCTACAAAAGGTCGGCGTGACCAATTTCGCGGCGGTACCTACTGTTTACCGGGCGCTGCGCACCGCGCCGTTTCGGGTGGATCGTGAAACCCTGCGGCTCCGGGCATTATCCAGTGCTGGTGAGCCGCTAAGTGGTGACTTGATCGAATGGGCAAAACAGAACCTTGGCGCGCAGATTTACGATCACTACGGTCAAACGGAGGTGGGCATGGTGGTAAATAACCACCATGCGCCGGAATTGGAAGCGCCGCTAAGGCCGGGTTCGATGGGTGTGTCAATGCCAGGTTTCCGTGTCACTATCCTCCAGGATGCCGCTGATCTCGAGGTTCCCGTCGGGATGGTTGGGCGTCTCGCAATCGACGTGATCGCATCTCCGCTCTTCTGGTTCCGAGGCTACTACCACGCACCCGAGCTCACGGCGGCGCAGTTTGCCGTTGACGGTCGTTACTTTCTCACCGGAGACTCGGCACTGCAACAGGACGACGGCTACATAGCATTTGTCGGCCGGGCAGACGAAGTGATCATTATGGCTGGTTATCGAATCGGACCTCTTGAGGTCGAAAACGTGCTAATCGCCCATCCGGCGGTTGCCGAAGCTGCCGTCCTCGGAGTCGCCGATGAATTGCGCGGGGAAGTAATTCATGCTTTCGTGGCAGTTCGTCCAGGTTACGCGGCCACCGAGAAGCTCGCGATCGAGCTACAACAGTTCGTGAAAAGTCGATACGCCGCGCACGCATACCCGCGCGCTGTGCATTTCGTTAAGCAGCTCCCGCGAACACCAAGTGGAAAATTACAGAGGTTCGTGCTCCGGCAGAACACGCCATGAGCCATCTCCGTCGGGGAACGAAGCCAGAGAAGTGGCGCTCCCCGTCGCCTGAGTCTCTCAAACGGACTCAAGAGCTTTTAAGGTCGGCACGCCGGACCGCTTGTGTTACCGAGATATTTGGACTGTAATCCGAAATCCGACGCAGGAAAGGAGCAGCAAATATGCAAAGGTTTCGTGCGCTATTTCTTATCGCGGTTGCATTCGGTGTTCTTGGAGCGTGGTTAGCCTTCGGAGGGACAATCGGTCTTGCCCAGGAGGAGGGGCAAGGCGGCACGGCTCCGCCTACTGAGTTTCGGAGCATAAACGTGGCTGATGGATTTACGATCGCATCGGTCGGTGATCTCATCATCGAGCACCCGGCGACTCAGAATCCTGAAAACAAGCCCGTTTCGTCAATCCTACAGCGCGCAGACGCAGTAACGGGTAATTACGAAGGGGTGATTCTGGACGTTCGAAAATATCTAGTGGGTGCGTTCAACAAGAATGCTCTTTGGTCTATGGTTTCAGAGCCGTCGGTAGCCAAAGATTTGAGGGCCATGGGAGTCAACATGGTGGCCCGCGCCAACAACCAAACCTTGGATTACGGTATTGACGGGATGCGCGAAACCGATCGTTGGCTGGACGAGGCAGGTATCGTGCACGCGGGCGATGGGGAGACTTTAGGCAATGCTCGCGCGGCGCGATACTTCGACACGCCTAAGGGGCGCGTGGCGATGGTATCGATGGCTTCGACTTTTGACCCGCCCGCGATAGCGCGAAATCCAAATGGAGAGGTGCCCGGGGTACCGGGCCTGAATCCTGTTCGGACTACGCGCTACGTGATCGTGACCGCCGACCAAATGCAGGCGTTGCGCAAAATTGCCGATTCCTTTCCCGGGGGACGAACCCCGCAAACTTACAATGCTGTCACAGCCGCAGACACCTCGACTCCGGTCAAAGCAGGGCCGGATGAGCTCTTGTTTTTCGGGACGTGGTATCGGGTCGGAGATAAGCAGGGATACAGTTACAGATTGAATCCAGTGGACGAGCGCGAGATCTTGCAGGCGATTCGAAACGGCAAGGAAAATTCTGATTTCTTGGTCGCGCAAATCCACTCTCACGAGGGCCCTGGCCCCGTCGATGGCGTCGAAAAACTTGCTCATGAGGCGATCGACGCGGGTGCTGACGAATGGGTGGGTCACGGTCCGCACGTCCTGCGAGGGATTGAGATTTACAAAGGCAAGCCGATTTTTTACTCACTCGGGGATTTCTTCTTTGAAGTCGACCTCGTGATGCAGCCAATTCCTGAAGCGGAGTATGAGGGACGCATGATGGATCCGGAAAAAGTGAGTGATGCCGAATACTCGGCAGCTTCTTGGAGTCCCGGGCGCGCAGACCTCTACGAGAGCGTGATCGCCGTCTCTCGGTTCGACAAGAACCAACTAACGGAAGTTCGACTCTACCCGATCGACCTGGGCTGGGATCGCCGGCCTGCGGATCGAGGTTCGCCGAGGTTGGCTTCGCCTGAGATGGCGCAGAAGATTCTCCAAAACTTGCAAAAACTGTCGACTCCGTTCGGCACAACCATAACGATCGAAAACAACATCGGCGTGATTCGGGTTAACTCCCAGGGAAAATCCAACTAGTCCGCCAAGAAATGAAATGCTGGCCGGTATTTACGGTCTTTCCGCCAGTTGCTGGCTCTGCACGCCGTGAGTGAGCGAACGCGCTTTTCTTGGAGGCGTGTCTGCTTGGCGCTGGGTTGTTGTGTTTCTTGAGGGATTTAACAGGCTATTGGGTGAACCAAACGAATCTCACAAAGGCGGGCAACTATGGAAGGACTGTTGAAGGGGAAGGTTGCGATCATTACCGGATCAGGCAGGGGCATTGGACGCGCTGCCGCGGAATTGTTTGGGCGCCACGGCGCACGCGTAGTCGTTAGCGATATCGATCCCGGTCCGGCAGCCGAAGTCGTGGATGCAATACGGACTGCTGGCGGTGAAGCGATCTCGATACCGGGCGACGTTACTATCCGTACCTTTCCAGAGCAGATCGTGAACGCGGCAATTGAGAGCTTTGGTGGGCTCGACATTGTCGTGAACAATGCCGGCTACACGTGGGATTCGGTCATTCACAAGATGACTGACGAACAGTGGGAGCAAATCTTGGCCATCCACTTGACCGCACCGTTTCGAATCATTCGCGCCGCATCTACGCACTTCCGCGAGTCAGCCAAGCGAGAGAAAGCATCGAAAGGCCGGGCAGTGGCGCGAAAGATCGTCAATATTAGCTCGACCTCGGGCACGCGCGGCAATGCAGGTCAGGTCAACTACGCCTCCGGTAAAGCGGGGATTATTGGACTTAGCAAGACACTCGCCAAAGAATGGGGTCAGTTTAACATCCAGATCAACGTCGTTGCATTTGGCCGCATCGCTACGCGACTCACGCAAGCGAAGGAAAAGGGTGAAACCCTCCAACGGGGTGCGGAAAAAATTGCTGTTGGGATTCCGGCCGAACGTCTGGAATTGACCACGCCGCTGATACCGCTGGGCCGCCCTGGGACGACGGAAGAAGCTGCGGGGCCGATTCTGTTCTTTGCATCGGCACTATCGGACTATATATCCGGCCAAGTATTGGAAGTCGCCGGAGGACTGTAAGCAGATGTTCTTCGACGACTTCAAAATGGACGACACCTTTACCACCGGTGGGCGCACCATCACCGAGGCTGACATCGTAGCTTTTGCATTCCTCTCGGGTGATTTCAACCTAATTCATATGGACGCAGAGTATGCCAAAGCGAGCCCGTTCGGCCAACGAGTTGCTCATGGTCTGCTCGTGCTTAGCATCTCAAGTGGCCTGACCGTAAAGTCGGGACTTACGAGTGACAGCGTCATCGCATTCTATGGAATTGACAAACTGCGCTTCACGAAGCCGGTCTTTGTGGGCGACACGATAACGGTCAACAGCCGTGTCGCCGAGTTGAGTCCGAAGGAAACGAAAGGTATCGTGGTATTTGACACGACAGTGTTCAAACAGAACGGTGAGCAAGTGCTCGTTTTCAGTAAAAGCATGTTGTTAAAATGCAAGACGCTATGATGGGCTGTTGAGCAGGCAACCGCCGCGACGAACGAGCGATTGCGTAGCCGTTCTTCCTCATTTAGTTCAACCCATCAAAGTGGTAAACGAGGAGACAAGACAGAGGCATATACGGTGACAAGAGGAAGAGAAGCAACGGCAGGCGCAGCAACGCAGACGAGAAAACTAGTACCGCAAAACTAAGGTCGCCGAACAGTTTATCGCTGGATGGAAGCAAAGCAGGACCTTCCACGAATCGGCGATCGCGCTCGACAAGCAAATAGAAAGTTTAACCTTAGAAGACGGTGGCAGCGAGGAGCTCCGGAAAATGTCCAGTTGGATCGCCCGTCACGCAGAAAACTTTAATCCACTGACGCACTTCGAGTGGATGATTAAGAGGTTTAAGGAAGCCACTTGGCACGACGAGGGTTTGTGAAGATCTGTGCTCCCAGGCATCCGGATACAGGGCTGAAGCGCCGCTCTGATAGAACGAATCGATGTCCAGCTTGCGCAGCAGAAAGATTCCGCGAAGGATAAGCTCAGTCACACATCAATCGTCTAGAACCTCCGTTTTTCCCTGTTGGCCTCCTCGGTGTTCCCTGATAGCAGCCCTGTTAATACCCTGTTTCGATTTCTTGCTCATCCTACGTTTTCCGCCGAAAGCCGTTCTAAATAGGCGTTTCGCGTGGGCTCCAATCGGCGAGCGCCCGAAGTTCCCTGTATTTTTCCCTGTTAGCAGGGAATTTGGCGGAGAATAGTTCGCAGCGGACTGCATGCTCCGCCATTCAGTCTGCAAGTATTGCAATGGTACAGAGAATCGAGAAGTAACGTCGATTTTCGGGCCATTTCAGTGGGTATTTGCCATCACTTCGATTCTCCGCGTCCCTTCCGGACCAAACCACCTCGATTTTCGAATGAAATTCTCTGCTGCCTAGCGGGCATGTCCGTTTCAAACGGCGCACTCCCAATGTCGTCGCATCATTGATACCCGCCGGATTTGCTTAGCAGACGGACTCAGGACCATTTGATGACGGCCGCACCAATGGCCAAACCCCATGAGCGCCACGTGGCCGCATCGCCTCGGCCAGTGCGGGCGCACGCTGGCCGCCATGTCTAGGTGTCGCTCAGGTAGGCGGCTTTCCGTGCTCTCAACTCCCTTCATCGAATCGCGTCTACGACGAGAAGGCTACGCAAGGAGGAACTGCTTGATGAGAACGGCGGTATCGTCAGGATTCTCTTCCGGAAAAAAGTGGCCACCCTTCAGCGCCTGCCCATGCGCGTGCGGAGCCCACTGTCGCCAAATGTTCAGTGGACCGCCGTCTTTCGCGTAGAAAGTATCGAGCGGGCCACCTTCGGCCCATAGATGTAGCATGGGGCATTCGACTTTCTTCAAGGCTTCCCTGTCTGCACGGTCGTGTTCGACGTCGATCGTCGCCGCCGCTCGATATTCCTCACAGATTCCATGAACACGTGCCGAATCGCGGTATGTTGAAACGTATTCTTCGAGGACTTCTGGGCCGAAGGAACCCTGCCCGAAGGGATTACCGAAGACGGCCTTGGGTGCACCGAGCAGATAACTCTCTGGGAGCGGGGCCTTTTGCGACAACAAAATCCACGGCCAATAAGTTTGCGCGAAGCGAGCGTCCGACCGGTTCCACGCTTCAAGAATTGGAATCACATCGAAAACAGCGAGACGCTCCACGGCCTGCGGATGGTCCAGGGCCAGACGGTAACAGACGCGTCCTCCACGATCGTGGCCGATCAGCGTGAACGTAGGAAAGCCGAGTTTGTACATCACTTCGACCAATTCCTTGGCCATTGCGCGCTTTGAGTAAGGGGAATGGTCGTCGGTAGAAGCGGGTATTCCGCTGCGGCCGTAGGCACGCAAATCTACGCAGATCACCGTGTGATTCTCCGCGAACTTGGGTGCCAGGAATCGCCACATGAGGCCTGTGCGGGGAAAGCCGTGCACCATTAAAATGGCAGGGCCATTTCCGTAGCGGCGCACGAATATTGTGTTTCCTGAAACCGTGACCTCACGCGTCTCGAAACCATGTTCGCCGTCCGAACTCTTGTCAGCTGGCATGTTGTCTTGCGCTCTTGCACCTTCGGTGAAAGGGCCGTCTTAAAACGCCCGCCTCAGGAAATCGACCGCTTCAGAAACCCGTCAATCCGCGCGTTGGCGGCAGGCCCCTGCGGTAGCGGAAAAATATTGAACGCGTGCGGCGCGCCCGGATAGACCGCCAACTCCGCTTCATTTCCCGCCGCAATCCACCGCGAATAAAGGAACAGCGTGTCGTCCAGCAGCGGATCGATGGTTCCAATGGTGAAAATCGCGGGCGGCATATTTTTCAGGTCCGCGTAGAGCGGCGAGACGTCCGGATCGCGCGGATCGATTTCCTTCGGCAGATACGCTTCGCGAAACTTGTGAATGCTCGTGCGTCCCACCAGAATTCCCTTCTCGGGAGTAAGCCTCTGGCTCGGCGTCATGGACGAGTCGAAGTTTCCGTACGCCAGATTCGCGGAGCGAAAGCCGGTGTAGCCATGGCGATCGCGCATGCGCAGAAGAGTGGCTGCCGCCAGAGTGCCGCCCGCCGATTCGCCGCCGATCGTTAGCACGTCCGTGCCGAATTCGGATTTCGCGTTTTTCACCATCCACGCCGCGGCTGATTCGCAATCGTCCCACGCCGCCGGGTAGGGATTTTCCGGCGCCAGCCGGTATTCCACGCTCGCGCACGCCATTCCCGTGCTCTGCACGATGCGCTCGAGGATCGGATCCTGCCCTTCGGACGAGCCGAACACCAATCCTCCGCCGTGAATGTGAATATAAACAGCTTTCGCGCGTTCCGGCGCGACCACGCGCAGCGCCACTTTGTGCCCGCCCTTGCCATCAATCTGAATCGTGCGCGCGCGCGCGGATTTTTCCGGAGGCGGGAAAGGTCCCCGGCCGCTTGCGGCTGCGGCGCGAAACGCAGCCGCGCCGATGTCCCACCAGTCGGGTCCGCCCGACATCGCCTTGCGGAAGGCTTCATTGGCCGCGAGTGTCTCCGCGGAGATTGCTGCGGGTTTGAACACCGCTGGATCGAGTGGATTGCTCTTTGCTGGGGTCGCTTCGCTCATCAGATTTGTCTCCTTCTGTCGCCGTGCCGCGGGAGTATACCACCGCGCGACCGGGTCCGCCCGTTCGCGAACTCCGACGCGTGATAGACTCTCGCGCGTGAGTGAGGACCATCTAACTCGCCGCGAAGTCCTGCTCGGAATGGCTGCCGTGCCTCTCCTCGAGAGCGCCCTGGAGGCTCAGGCCGCCGCTTCACCCGTTTGTTTTATGAGCGCAGTCGAGATGGCCCGGCTGATCCGCGCGAAGAAGCTGTCGGCGCGCGAAGCGTTGGCCGCGCACCTGAAACAGATCGAGCGCGTAAATCCGCAGGTCAACGCCATCGTGACCCTGGTGCCGGAAATGGCGGCCGACGCTGCCGCGAAGGCCGACGAGATGCAAGCGCACAAAGAAACTTTGGGGCCGCTGCATGGTCTGCCGGTCGCGCACAAGGACCTCTTCGAAACCCGTGGCATCCGCACCACCTTTGGATCGCCGCTCTATAAGGATTACGTTCCCACCGAAGACGACATTGTGGTTGACCGGATGCGTCGTGCGGGAGCGATCACCATCGGCAAGACCAACACGCCGGAATTCGGCTCGGGATCGCAGACGTTCAACAAGGTTTTCGGCGCGACGCGCAATCCCTACGACCTGACGAAGACATGCGGCGGATCATCCGGCGGCGCGGCCGTCGCTTTGGCTTGCGGATTCGCGCCCGTTGCCAGCGGCTCCGATACCGGAGGCTCGCTGCGCAATCCCGCCGCGTTCTCCAACGTAGTTGGTTTTCGGCCTTCCATCGGCCGCGTGCCGAATCCGAAAGCAGCGTTCGCGTGGTCAACGCTGAGTACGTCGGGATGCCTGGGGCGTTCGGTGGCCGACCTTGCCCTGGCGCTGAGCGCGATCGCGGGGCCCGATTCGCGCGCGCCGCTCTCCATCAACGAACCGGGAGAAAATTTCGCGCGCCCGCTCGATCGCAGCTTCAAAGATACGCGCGTGGCCTGGTTCAAGGACTTGGGCGGTGTGCCCTTCGACCCGCGCGTCCGCGCCGTGGTGGATGCGCATCGCATGACATTCGAATCGATGGGGTGCGTCGTGGAGCAGGCGGAGCCGGACTTCGCCCCTGCCGAGATCTCCTTTCGCACGCTGCGTGCATGGAATACAGCGAATATTTATGGAGAACGGCTGCGCGAGCATCCGGACGCTTTCAAGGACACGCTGAAAGGTGAAATCGAGGAAGGTCTGCGGTTGACTGGCACGGATGTCGCGCACGCCGAGACGGCCCACAGCGAGATCTGGCGGCGCTTTCAGGCATTCCTCGAAAAGTACGAATACTTCGTTCTGCCCACTTCCCAGTTGCCGCCGTTCGATGTCAATTCTCCGTATCCAACGGAAATCGCGGGCGTGAAGTTCGATAACTATATAGATTGGATGAAGTCCTGCTGGTATATCTCGGCGACGGGCAATCCGGCGGCCTCTGTGCCGGCTGGCTTTACGCCGGAAGGTCTTCCCGTTGGCTTGCAAATCGTCGGCCGCGATAAGGAAGACTTCAGCGTCTTGCAAATGGCGCATGCGTTCGAGCAGGCGACTGGCTTCGGCAAGAAGCATCCGGCCATCGCGTAGATCGCGTGCCTGCGCTCGTCGTCGCCGCCCCCATCGTTGCGGCCAACGAATCCTGCACTAAAGAGTCCACAGGGATACTCGCTTGCGCGCCCGCTCCCGTGTACTACTATGGTCGCGTGAAAAACGTGATTGAGTTCGGCGCGACAAAGTTGTCGGAGGGACGGCTTGCCATCGTTGTGCTCGGCGGCCAAACACCCCCGCCGCGGCAAGAATTTGAGCGAAATTACTCGACACACGTGTCGAGTAATTTTCGCGCTAACTCCATGAAAACAAACGATGAGGGTACCTGCAAAGTGACACACAAAATGGCCTGTCAACTTCCTCCGCGTGCCCCCGTTACCGCCCGTGCCTTTTCTCCCGTAGGGGCATGGCATGCCATGCCCGGCACCCGACCTTGGCTCGATCGCGCCATCTGCCGCTTCGCGATTTTATTTTTCTATTTTCCATCTTCAGCCTCCCGGCGCCGCGCAAACGCAGAACGCGCCCGCGAAAATTCCAGGTGATCTCGCGAGCGACCTGAAAGAATTCGTCGAAACGCCCTCCGTTTCCGGGTTACGAAAACAACTCACCGAAAAAATTCGCGCGAAGCTCGCGGCGTTCCACCCGGTCGTGGACAATCTCGGCGACGTGATCGTCACCATCGGCAGCGGCGCGCCACACCGGCTGATCGTCACGCCGATTGATGAGCCGGGCTTCGTCGTCAGCGGCATCACCGACGACGGCTATTTGCGCTTGCAGCGCCTTCCGCAGGCTGGAAACCTCCCGCCGATTTTCAACGCGCTCTATTCCGCGCAGCCCGTGAAAATCCGTACCGCAAGCGGCAAATGGATTGACGGCGTCGTCGCTGGAATCTCCGTCCATCTGCACCGCGCGAGTGAAACGACGCCAAGCTCCAACGACATCGAAAACATGTACGTGGATATCGGCGCGACTTCGGCCGCTGAAGTCCGAAAAGCGGGTGTGGACGTCCTAAGTCCCATCGCGATCAACCGCCAGTTCGCCGACCTTGCAAAAGAAAAAATCTCCGGCGCCTCCGTCGGTGACAAATTCGGATCCGTGGCATTGATTAGCCTCCTGAGCCATTTGGCAATCGAGAACCTCAAAGGCACCCTGACGGTTGCGTTTGTCGTCCAGCAGCGCGTTGGAGGACGGGGGCTCGAACGGATTCTCCGAACCACGGAAGCGGACGAGATGATTTACGTCGGGCCAATGTTGCCGGGCGGAAATGTGCCCGGCATGCAGGGCGTGCACCGCGCCCCGCGCCGCGAACCTGGCAGTGGCGTCCTCATTGGATTGGATCAAACGACGGGCGAATTCTCCGGGCTTGCAGCGGATTTGAAAAAGCTCGCCGACACGAACGTGATTCCGCTCGCACCGGACTATTCAGCCGGGATCGACCAAGCTGGCTATCTCGCGCCGCCGGCGTTCCCCGCAAAATGGGCTCACATAGGAATTGCAACCGCGTGGCCCGATACGCCCGCTGAAGTTGTGAATCGCGAAGATTTCTTTGCCATGGCGAGTCTGCTCAACCTCTATGTTAACGGAGCGATGCTGCAACTGGAGGGCCCCTTCTTCATGAAGGGCCCCGTCGTATTCGGCTTTAGTATGGCCAGTGCGGACACACCGCAGCAGACTTTGCAACGCCTCGTCGAAACCTACGGCGCGAGCGGTCATGAGGAGCTTATCCGGCAAAACGTGACGAGGCATCTGCCGAACTGGGCGAAGCCGGAAACGGACGACGCCGGAAATTTGATTCTGCACATCGGCACCGCGCCCGCCGGAACAAAGACACCGAAGATTCTCGTCGTCGCGCACATGGACGAAATCGGCTTCTCAGTGAAATCGATCTCGAAGGACGGTCGGCTCGAAGTGGAAACGCTCGGCGGGATGGATTTGAGTTTCTACGAAGGCCATCCGATGCTGGTGCACACTGCGTCGGGCGACCGCGACGCGATCATGGAATTGCCGAATGGCTGGGACGAAGCCAACTTCAAATGGCCGGCTGAATCGGAACAAACAATTCGCGTGGATGTAGGTGCGCACAACGCCGACGAAGTCGCCAAGCTCGGAATCAAAGTCGGCGATTCCATCACGATTCCCAAGCAATATCGCCCGCTTCTCGGGACGCGCGCGAATGGCCGCAGCTTTGACGACCGCGTGGGCGATACGGCACTCATCTCCGCGGTTTGGGCGTTAGGCGGCCCGCTCAAGGACCGCGACGTCACGTTCGTGTGGTCCACGGGCGAGGAAATCGGCCTCTTCGGCGCGGCCGCGGTGGCCAAGCGCCTTGCGGCGGAAGGCCACACCCCGGATTACGTTTTCGCGGTGGATACGCTCGTGAGCGCGGATTCTCCGCTTGAATCGAAACGCTTTGCCGACGCGGAAATTGGCAAGGGTTTCGCCGTCCGCGCCGTGGACAATTCCAATATCGTGCCAAGCGAACTGGTCGAAAAAGTCGTAAAACTCGCTCGCGCCAATCAAATTCCCTACCAGCTCGGCGTCACCGGAGGCGGCAACGACGGCGCGACGTTTGTTCCCTACGGCTCGGTGGATATCCCGCTCGGCTGGCCGCTGCGGTACTCGCATTCGCCCGCGGAAGTGATTGACACGCGCGACGTGGACGCGCTCGCGCGCATCGTCGCCGCGATCGCGCGGAGCTGGTAGCGCGATGCCCGCGACGGGACGCTCCCGGTTCCATCAGCTCCGAGAAGATCGCCCGGCGGGGTTTGCTATAATCGCGCGCCATGACCGAACCTGTATTCAAAGCGCCGCGATACATCGTGGTCGAAGGTCCCATCCGCGTGGGCAAGTCCACGCTCGCGAAGGCGCTGGCCGAGCAGCTTCACGCGCGCCGCATCTTCGATTGCGAGGACAATCCGTTTCTCGCCGATTTCTACGATGAAAAGCCGGGTGCCGCTTTTCGCGCGCAAATGTATTTTCTCCACGAGCGCCATCGCCGCCTGGCCGAAACCCAGCCCGAGGACAATACCGCTCCGATCGTCAGCGACTTCCTGTTCGAAAAAGACAAAATTTTCGCGTACGTCAATCTGGACAACGAAGAGCTGAAGCTCTACGAAAAATATTTCGCTATGCTGGCGCCGTCGGTGCCCGCGCCCGACCTGGTGATCTATCTCCATGCCAAGCCGGAGGTGTTGCGAAAGCGCGTCTCGAAAAAGGGCGATCCCGCCGAGAAGCAGATCTCACCCGAATACCTCGAAGCCGTCGCCAACGCCTACGGACATTTTTTTCTTCCGCTATTCCGCGTCGAATCTGCTGGTGGTGGACACCACGGAAATTGATTTCGTCGAACGCAACCGGGATTTGCAGGAACTTCTGCGCCGTCTGCGGCAGCCCGTGAAGGGCACGCAATATTTTCTTCCGCTCGGCCAGAGCTGAAAGCTGGTTTGGATCTTTCGCGGCGGGCGCTCGGGAAAACCCTTCGATCGCCTTCGGCGATCTCAGGGTCATTTTTCGCTTTGCGAAAAATGAGGGGAATCCGGAGCGGGCACGTTCGCTGCGCCCAGAACAAGCGTAGCGAATTCGCGGAACCCGCCCCGGATTACATCACGGGGTAAACTCTTCGTGGCGGAATCGGCGCGCCGCTCAGGCTGCTTGCGACGGTCCCGTCAAACGGTGACGCAGTTTTCCCAGCGTTCGATTCACCGGATGGCTGCGGTGCAGGAACGTGACCAGCGGTTCCCGCCGCGAGCCGATTTTCTGCAGAGCCCGGCGAATCCGGAAATCGCGTCCCGCGGACACCAGCCCCTTCTCAAGAGTGGCGATCGCCTCCTGCGTCCGGCCGGACTGTTGATAGACCTCGGCCAGATTCAGGTATAGCTGCGCGTGATTGTGTCTCATTCCCAGGGCTTCCTGGCAGAGAGCTTCGCCATCGCCATAGCGCTTTTCGGCCACGGCAGCCAGCAATCCTGTGTAGGAGAGATAAAATGGGTTTTTCGGCGCGATCCCAAGTGCGCGCCGCGCGTGTTGCAGGGCTTCGGTCGAGTGTCCGTCACGCAGCTGCTTGAGGCATTCCTTGAAATCCGACATACCGGCGTCTGCCGGAGAAGTTGTACCGATCCAGTGGGACATAGGCTCCTTCCTTAGCCCCGCAGGCGACTTTCACTAGCAGGGCGGGTAAAGAAGGTTAACGTGGGGGCTTACGTTTGGAAATAGAGCGCCAGGCCAGATTTCGTTCCAGTACTTCGACCTGTACGAAGTGACAGGCGAAACCACGGCTAACTGAACGAGATCGGAAACGAAGACCAGATGGATGCCGCGGGCCCACGAAGGAGGAAACAAACCGGGAAGTGGCGTGGGCAGATTGGTCATGCGCGCGCCCGAAGGCTAGCAAATCCAATTATGACCATGATAGAATGACCATGATACGGCAGGAGGAAACCATGAAGAACGTAAAGAAGATGGCAGCGGGGACATTCAAGGCCAAGTGCCTGGCGGTGATGGATGAGGTCCAGTCCAAGCGCGAGACGGTGATCATCACCAAGCGCGGCAAGCCCGTGGCGAAGCTCGTTCCGGTCGAGCGGGGAAACGACGACATATTTGGATTTTTCGTGGGGAAAGGCCGCATTGTGGGTGATGTGCTGTCCCCAGCCCTCTCACTGGAGGAATGGGGCGACCTCAAGTGATTCTCGCCGACACGCATGTGGTTCTGTGGCTCTCGTTTGCGCCGGAGAAGATCTCAAAGAAAGCGGCTGCGGCCATTGAGAGCGCGCGGAGGGATGCGGAGGGAATGGCGATCTCGGACATGACTCTTTTCGAGGTGGCCATGGTTGCGAGCAGAGGGCGGATTCAGTTGGACGTGAGTCTCGATTCATTCCTGCAGGAGATTGAATCGAAATTTGTGGTCCTGCCGATGAGCAGCCGCGTGTGCGCCAGGGCCGTGGCCCTGCCCGCGACCTTCCCCAAGGACCCTGCCGACCGTGTTATCGCCGCGACCGCGATCACCGAGGGTCTCGCCTTGATAACAGCGGACGAGCACATCCGCAACTCGAAAGTCGTTCGGACGATTTGGTGAGAAGATTTTCGCGCGTGGCGCATCGCTTCGGTTTAGGAAGGGTGCGCGAGGAAACTGTGCCCCGGGCGGCGGACTTGCGCGCACTTGTCGGCACAGACGACGTGGGGCCGCTGCGTAATTGAGGAACAAATCCGAGGCCCGAGTGGACTGTGGATCAAACTCGGCGGTGGGCGGCGTTTTCTGGCGCACCCTTCGGGACGACGAAGGGATGCGGCACCCGATCAATTGTCGCTTCAGGTCGGAATGAACTCGGGTGTGATCCGCGCATGCGGGGACGGAATTAACGGCGCGCAAGAATTCCTAAGGGTAGGCCACCCGCCCCATCGTACTCGCGTTGTATCTAGCGCCGAAGTTATCCAGGCCAGATCCGGAATCCCGTTCTTTGCCGGTGAAACTACTGTTGATGGATAACAAAAAGCACCCGCGCGTCCGCTTTAAAATCTTGACGATCGCGACTCCGCCCAACAGGGCAGAATGCATCGAGCCAACAACTGTCCATGTACCGTTGCTCAAATGCGCGTCGTAAGGTCGCTCAGAGACGATTTTTTTCTCTCCGTAGATCGGTTGCAAGACAGCTTCCGCAACTCGTACTGCCGTCGCCTCATCAGGAACCAAACCATTCTTCGGCTTGTAGGATGCAACACCTTTGATGGATACCTCCACTGCGTCCCAATTCGGTTGAGAACTCTTCTCGCCTTCCTGGGCCGAAACCAAATCCATTGCAAGAGCAATCGCTAGCAGCAGAGCAATCTTTCGCAGTCGCACTGTCGTTCCTCCTAAGGTCCCATGTCTGTCTGTTCTCGGGTGTCTGGATCAAATTCCACGATATCCCCGCTTGGAATTCCGAGATACCGACGGGATGTCCTGGTATGTCCAGCGACCGATGTCCGAGAGACTAAACTGGTCGCTAGCGAAGCCTTGAGCAGCGGGATGATCGTGGTATTCGCCAGCGGCGGGTGGCCCACCCTTTCGCGGTCTTCGTTCAGTCGTGGCATGCACTTGACCCGCGACGCAGCCGAAGGATACCACTCCGGCAGTTTCACTTGAAGTTCATTCGCGGCGTCGAGGGGGGCTGGTGGGGAGAAGCTGTGGGAGTGAGTTCGCGGCGCGAGGAGGCAATACGACACCAGGCGTAACGATTCGGCGGACTCGAGCTGAAGCGGGTGCCGCATCCCTTCGGTTTAGGAAGGGTGCGCGAGGAAACTGTGCCACGGGCGCCCGACTTGCGCGCACCTGTCGGCACAGACGACGTGGGGCCGCTGCGCAATTGAGGAACAAATCCGAGGCCCGAGTGGACTGCGGATCAAACTCGGCGGTGGACGGCGTTTTCTCGCGCACCCTTCGGGACGACGAAGGGATGCGGCACCCGATCAATGTTCGTTTCAGGTCGGAATGAACTCGGGTGTGATCCGCGCATGCGGGGACGGAATAACGGCGTGCAAGAGTTCCTAAGGGTAGGCCACCCGCCGGATTCATCGAATCAGACCACACCTGTTGTTCTGTGCCGACGCTCGTCAGTGATGTGCCGCCCGAAAATCGCTGCTTGGGCTAAACCAGTCGGTCCACCCGCCTAGCATGCAAAAGTCGCTTAAGCTTGGTGGGAGCCACCCGCCGGATCCCGTAAAATATTCAAAGGGACAAACGAGAGTCCGATCCGCCATCGAGGACGCGCACCCCGATAGACGGCGGGTTTCCGGAAACACGTAGCGCGATAGGTAACAGCTGGATAAACCACTGCGCTCCGAAATCAAGTCCAGGAATGCAAACAGTACCTAGTGAGTCAGACATCAGTCCACATTAGAACGCGAATGACCGAAGGGTGCTCGTTCAATCCCAGGAGCCATCTGTGCTGCCTCGCATCCAGTATGCTGCGCGTAGTTGATACAACCGCAAGTCCCGTGACTGGTGCCGCACGCTTTCGAGGTTGCCCCGGATCGCTCGGTGTTGTGCTCGTGAGCGCCGCGGCATAATACCATCGCACTACGTCACCGGAGAGTACGTTGTTGCGGTGAATGGGAAGTTTGGACGAAAGTGCCCACTTGTCGCAGGCGCGGCAGATGGGGCACCCGAAAATTCTAAGGCCGAATCCCGGCACCCGCCGACGACGCTAGCGGACAAGGTCGGAAGCGAAGACGAGGTGGATGCCGCGCGCTTCGAGCTCCGGTACGCCCTGGGCGAGCGCGGCGATGGTTGTGGGGCGGGGATGGCCGATGGCGATGGCGGAGCCGTCGCGGGAGGCGTCTTTGGCGGCGAGTTGCAGTTGGGCGAGGACGGCTTCCTTCGAAGGTGTGTCATCGAGGAACACTTTGCGCGACGCGGCGGGCACGCCGGCGCGTTCGGCAGCGTCATAGGCCACGGTTGCGGCGGTGGTGCGGCTGTCTATGAAGAAAAGATTGCGGTCGCGCAGCGCGGGCATCAGCGCTTGCATGAGCGGAAGATCGGCCGTGGCGCGCGACCCTTCATGATTGTTCACGCCCGCGGCGTGCGGGACGGTTTCGAGCATGCCTTCGAGTGTCGTCTTCACCTGATCCGGATTCATCCCGACGCGGAGCTCGATTTCCTCGCGCGTCACGCCCTCCGAGCCGCCGCCCTGCGCCTCCGGCTCCATCGGAAGATGCAGCAAAATCTGATCGCCGCGGCGATAGGCTTCTTCGGCGACTTCGGCGGAGAGCGGCAGATGAGGAAGAACGGAAATCGTGAGCGGAAACGGCAGCGCGAGAAGAGAATCGGCGGCGGCGCGGTCGTGGCCCATGTCGTCGAGGATGATGGCGAGCTGCGGATTTCCTCGCACGTGCGGCATGGCTTGGCGCGAGCGGACGGCAAGTGGCGTGACCACATGGATCGCGTGGGTGCGATTTCCATCGCGCGAAAAATCGTAGCGAATCACGCCTCCGGTGGAGGATTCGACGATCAAAAGTTTGTGGCGCCGCGCGATTTCCGCCAATGCCTGCCTCAGCGCAGCGGCCTGCGAAGGGTCGGTGAGCGATACATAGATGTTGTCGGCCGCAAGCCGGGGCGGCGCGCCGGGCCGGGGCGCCTGGACCTCCGGGCGAATCGTGATCTCGGACTTGCGTCCGGTAACACGCTGGGCGGCGCTGACGATTTCGTCTGTGACAGCGCGAAGTTCCGTTTTTGAGAGTGATTTTTTTCCGCAGCCAGTCAGGCAAATGACGAGGAGGGCGATGAGCGACCCGAAGAACCGAGTGCGGCGTAACCGCCGGAGATTTCTTCGGGAGTCAGATGGGGGCGCGGCCAGTGTTCCGCGCAAATCCGCCACGATTGACTAGGCGGCTTTCCGGGCTGGGCTCGCGCCCTGCAAAATCTCGACGGCTTTCTTCACATCAGGGTCGGTCGGCGAACTCGACGGTGCGGGCGGATACAAGTCCACTGAAGTGACGTCTTCCGGCGCAGGACGCACTTCCCGCGTGGGCGCAACGCCGTCAACAGGGATTTCCTTGCCGCCGGGCGTGTAGTAATTCGCGAGCGTGAGAATCAACGCGGAACCGTCCTCGAGTTGAATCAGCTTTTGTTGCGAGGCGGTGCCGTATGTGCGCATGCCGACCGTCTCACCGCGATGATTGTCCGCAATCGCGCCCGCAAGAATTTCGGCCGGGCCGGCGGTGCCGGTATCAATCAGCACGGTGACGGGCTGCGTCCACGCGACTTTTGATGCGTCGGCGGAAGAAACCACCGGCGACACCGTCTGGCCCTTCAGCGAGGTGATGGTGCCCGAGGAAAGAAAGAGCTGCGCGGTTGAAATTCCTTCCTGGTCGTCGCCGAGAGCGCAATCGCGCAGATCGAGAATCAGTTTGTGCGCGCCCTGATGTTCGAATTGAACCAGCTCGTCATGAATCTGCTTCGTAGCGCCCGCCTGGAATTCAGGAACGCGAAGATAGGCAATGTCTCCTTCGAGCTTGTCCTCGACAAGCTTGGGAGCAGGAACCTTCGCGAGGGTGATTTCCATGTCCTGAGGCTCGGCTTTGCCGCGTCGAATTACGGAGAGCTTCACGACCGTTCCCGGATCGCCACTGAGCAAGAGCTGCGCCTGCTCGATCGCCATCTGTCCCGTGGTAAAGCCGGCGATTTTTTCGAGGACGTCGCCCAGTTGCAGCCCCGCCTTCTGGCCAGGGCTATCCGGCAGAGCGGATATGACGCTGATGTAACCGAAACGCTTGGTGAGGGCGAGACCGGCTTCGGCCTTGGGCGTGACCGCGCTCTTTTCCTTGTAGTCGGTATATTCGAGCGGGCTCAGATAGCTTGATTGCGGGTCGAGCGAATCGAACAGGCCATGGAGGGCGCCGCTGGTCACCTGATGCAGGTTGGGCTCGTCCACGTATTCGCGCTGGACGCGGTCGAGCACTTCGCCATAGACCGTGAGCGCGCGGAAAGCCTTGTCGTCCGACGAGCGCCCGCGAACGTAGCCCACGCTCACGAAGCCGAAGACGATCACTGACAGCACAACGACGATTTTCTTCGTAACGGAAGTCATCCTAGCGTCCTTTTCCTTGCCGGCAGCAATCCTGTTTTCGTCGTCTGCCGCTTCGCCCGCGCCGGGCATCAATGTTGGACGCGGCAAGCGCGCCAAAGGAAGCTTCATTATAGCATCGGCAGTAGGATTCGTGGGTGCGGCGACCCGCAGATCACCCCTATGCGAAACGGCACGCTTCGCAGGGATGTCGAGCGACTTTCAGGTGAAAGTTCTGGCTAGCCGCCTGGATTTATCTGTCGGTGATTGTTCAGATTCAAGCGCTGGGGCTACTTGAGATCGCGGCTGGACTGGCGGGCAGCTCGCCGGGACGATTGCCGAAGCCTTCCTTTATAAGTTTCCAGATAACGCTTCGGCTTTGGAGAATCGTCTTCACCCACGCGAGTTTTCCCATCTGAGGGAAATAGATGCCGCGGAAACAGAGTCGCGCGATGAGGATGTTGATGCGGTAACCGAGGGGCTTGTGGCTGAGCGAATCCACCGCCTTCGCGATTGCTTCCGGGCTGTAGGACTTGGCCCAGCCGTACTTCACCTCTGCGTGAGCTTCGGAGATCGTCATTTTCAGCGGAGTGTGGGCCATCGCAAACGGTATGAACTCCTGCCAGTGCTTGGGACGCGTGAGCCTGCCTGCGACTTCGAGCCTCTTGTAGAGCGGCGTCGCCGGCAGCGGCGTCAGCAAGCCGAAAATGGGCAACCCTGCGGGCCAGGTTCGAACTTGCTCGAGCGTCCGCTCCGCCACGCCGGTTGTGTCGTTGTCCATGCCGAAGATAAAGGACGTAATCGCGTACACATTCCGCTGCGCGAGCCTTTCGAGGACGGCTGCGTACTCGCCGGGCTTGTTGAATCCCTTGTTCATGTCTTTCAAATTCGCGGGATCAATGGATTCCATGCCGATGAAAATCCACTTTCCGCCGGCGGCGGCAATCAGGTCAACAAGCTCCTCGTCGCGCAGCAAATTGGCGCTGATCTGCGCGACCCAATGTACCTGCGCGTTGGCGGCGATAATATCCCGCAGCAGCGACTTCGTCCGCTTGACGTTGATCGCGAAATTATCGTCAATAAAGAAGACGGCGATCTGGCCGCGTTCGCTTTTCGCGCGCTCCTTCAGTTTCAGCAATTCGTTCACGACACTTTCGTTGGTGCGGAACCGGATGGAATCACCGAAAAAACCCGTGACTGTGCAGAATTCGCATCCGTAGGGGCATCCGCGGCCCGATTCGACCGGGATAAGGCGAAACGTCCCCCATCCGCCTCCGAAGCGACTCAGCAGAGGAGCAGCAACCTTGGGAACAAGATTGAACTGATCGAGATCAACGGATTCCCAAGGGATCGCGGGATAAGGCCGGAGAGGAGGTTTGCGTTCCTTGCCGAATTCGTCCACCGGCGAGTAGACCTCCTTGAGTTCGCCGCGTACGACGTCTTCGACGATCTGGGGCCAGGTTTCGTCGGCTTCGCCCAGGGCGACGGCGTCGGCATGACGCGGCCCGCCATCGCGGCCGAGCGCTTCGTCCGCCAACTCCGTTACGTGAGGTCCGCCCATCACGACGGGCACGCCGATGGCCCGGACGGCGTCGGCCATGCGGTAAGCCTTCGCGATCATTCTGGTCATCGCGCCGATGCCAACGAGTCCGATATTTTGTTCGCGGACGTAGCGCGCGAGGCCGGCTTCATCCACGGGTTGTGCGTTTCCATCCATGAGAAGCACTTCGTGGCCGGGAGGCGTCAGCGCCTGAAGCAGGAACATCCAAAGATGCGGCATAAAGTTTTTGGTGACGCCGTTATCGGGGTTATAGAGCAAAATTCTCATGATTCCCTTTCCGTCGTAGACAAATGGAAATCGGCTATTTCCACACGTAGAGCGTAGGCCGAACAGGGATTTCAATAATGGTCAATATTGACCACTTCGGAAAAATTGTACGATGTGGGACTGGCAGGTGTTTGTTAGTCGATTAGAACTACATTGAGGAGCGAGCTGTGCACGGAAAGGCCGCCGTTGTACTCGATGAAACCGAGCTTTCTGAATTTGTTCATGAAAAAACTGACGCGTGACCGAGTGGTTCCTACCATCTCGGCGAGTGTTTCCTGGCTGATTTTGGGAACGATGGTTTCGGGCCTGCCTTCCTTGCCATACCGCGCGAGGAGGAGGAGCGTTCGTGCGAGGCGCCTTTCGCTGGAATTGAAGAGCTGGTCCACAAGGTCGGCTTCAAAACGAATATTGCGGGCGAGAATATGCGCGATGAATCGTTCCGAAAAGGCGTGTTCATCGCGAAGCACCCGCATCATGGCGCTCTTGCGGATTTCAAGGATGGAGCTGGCCGAAATGGCGGTTGCAGTTGCCATTCGAAGGGGCTGCCCGGCCAAACATCCTTCTCCGAGAAAATCACCGTCAGTCAAGATCGCGACGACGGCTTCTTTCGCATTCTTGGATAACACGGTGAGCTTGACGCGGCCCTTCTGGATGTAGAAGACTTTCGAGGATTGATCGCCCTGCGAAAAAAGAACCTGCTTGTTGCGGTACTGCACGACCTTCTTGCCCAGTCCGCCAGTGTTCAGAAATGCGTGAAGGTTGAATCGCTGCGATTTCAACAATCTTTTCATTCCGTCCGTTTCCTTGGGGCAATTTTCCTGCAAGAGCGAAATCTAGTCAAGAGAGTGCATGGCGGCGATACATATGCGGAATTTTTGCGAAAGCAGCTCTAGCTACTTGTGCGCGAAATGGTGGCGGCCCGGGTGGATGTCGAGCGAGTCGAATTCAGAAAGCGGCGTCGCGGCGGTGATGTAGGTCTGCGACATGCGGTCCTGCCAGGTGAAATGGTCCTCGTCCCAGATGGCCCAAACGAAACCCAACAACATTGTCGCTCCGGAGAGCATGTATCCGAAATTGCGCCACAGGAGCTGGCGCGTATCCGGAAGGCTGCCATCAAGACGCACGACGGTGAGGCCGCGCAGTTGCATTCCGGGAGTGGCGCCCGCCATCACGGTGAACAAGAAAAAGTAGAGGGCGTAAAAAAGGTAGGCCACGGCGAGATAGACGATCGCGTCGGTCTTTTCCAGCGTCATTTGCCCGCCGAGCGACCGGAACAGGCTCATGAATCCCGCGCAGGTCAGGCCCAGAAAGAGAGCATCGAGGATGCCTGCCCAGCGGCGTTCCGCCAGCGTCGCTACCGGCACCAGAGCTGTTTGCGGCCGCGCGCGATCGTCCGCCGAACTCGCGAATTTGAGCTCAGGCTGAATGCAAATATCGAGCCGCTCGGTGGAACGCTGGCGCTGAGCCGGCCGGGGGGGCGGACGTTCGGGGACTTCGTCTTCGATCTCGAGGACCGAGGGCGCCTGCTGGAAAGGAAGCCCGGACTGGGAGTCGTCAGGGCGCAGGTGACCTCGTCGCGCGCGGTATTGTTCCAGGCGCCGGGAGACCTCAACGCGCCATTCTGGCTCAGGAGCCTCGGTGAGCGAGTTTGCTCCAACGGTTACAGGCTCGGGAATTTCGCCATTTTCAATAGCAGGAACGCCACAGAAAGAACAGCTTTCGGTGTCGTCGAGCAAGAGGGCGCCACACTTCGAGCAGATACGTATCACTGGTCCGTTTTGCGCTGCGGAAGATCCAGTGGAACGAACGAATCATATCACGAGCCCGAGGTGGTCGAGTGCGTCCGGTTCTTCACCCGTGTGGCCGATCAGGCAACACGGGCCGGGTCGCAGGATTCTGATACGGATACAGCGGGGCCGAACGGAAAGTCACGCGTCGTGCCGCTGATTGCGGGCGCGGTAAGCGCGTGTTAGGCTCAGCTTTCTTTTTTGCATTTCTTACGCGATGCTCAACGCGATTTTCTCGAATTCCGTCCGCCGACTGGCGCTTTACCTGGCGCTGCTCCCGCTTTTCATGGCGACTCCTCGGGCGTTATGGAGCCAAGCGGCGCAAAAGCCGCTCGTGTCGCTCACGACCGGGGGCGAGGCCACGCTGGAAGCGGACCAGCAGCGTCAGGTCGGGAAAATCTTCTACGCCGATGGCCATGTGGACGTGCGCTACCAGAATGCGCGGCTTCGCGCCGATCACGTCGAATACGACAACGAAGCCCAGGTTGTGGTTGCGCATGGCCACGTGGTGCTCGACTACACGACGCAGCACGTGGAAGCCGACGACGCGCGATACGAACTACGAACCGGCCGCGGCACTTTTAACCACGTCCGCGGAACGTTCGCCATGCAGCGACGCCCCACGGCGACGCTTCTCATCAGCCCGAATCCGCTGTATTTCGAGGCAGAAGAAGCGGACCGGCTCGACGAAAATACGTACCGCATCCACAAAGCCTGGCTGACTGTCTGCAAACCGGGCCGCCCGGTCTGGAAATTTTATGCGCCTGCGGCGACGGTGCGGCTGAAGCAGTCCGTACGAATCGAGAACGGCAACTTCCGGCTTTATTCGATTCCAGTTCTCTACTTGCCTTTCGCAACAGTTCCCGCCGAACAGCGCCGCGATTCAGGATTCCTGATTCCCGAACTGGGGAACACATCGCAAAAAGGCTACGTCCTGGGCGATTCGGTTTATTGGGCGCCGCTCGACTGGATGGATATGACGCTCGGGGCGGCGGATTACACGAAACGCGGCTGGAGCCAGAAGGCCGACTTCCGTATGCGTCCGTGGGAGGGCGCGCAGTTCGACGCCAGTTACTACGGCGTGATCGATCGCGGCCTCGTGGTGGATGGCGAACCGCCGGTGAAGCAGGGTGGTCACGAAGCGAAGCTTCTGTTCACATCCATGCTGCCGGGCGGCTGGCGCGCGGTGGCCGACCTCGATGAGCTTACGTCGCTCACATTTCGGCTTGCGTGGTCGGAGACGTTCAAGGAAGCGGTAAATTCCGAGGTGCGCAATTCGGCGTTCCTGACGAATAATTTTGGCGGCTTCAGCGTGAATTTCGCGGCGCTGAGCTATCAAAACTATCTCACTGCCACACCGCAGACTTCGATCACGCTGCGTACCGCTCCAGAAGCGCGAATCAGCTCGGTGGATCAGGCTTTTTTCAAGCGCGTCCCGATTTATTTTTCTTTCGATGCGTTTGCCGGCGGGGAGCATCGCGGCGAGGACGTCACGCCGTTTGAGACGCCGGGATTCGTCGGGCGCAGCGAATTCGCGCCGAGCGTGACGATCCCGTTGCATTTCGGCGAGTGGCTCAGCGTGACGCCGAGCTTTACATTCCGCTCCACGTATTACGGCGGACAACTGAGAACGGGAACGTTTTTAGACCAAGGGTTGTTCCGCGACACCGAGGAACTGTCCGTGGACATCCGCCTGCCGGTCTTCGAACGCGTCTACGATCGCGGCGAAACGAAGTGGAAACACGTGATCGAACCGTACGCCGTGTATCGCTTCGTCAACGGCGTGAACGATTTCGGGCGTTTTCTGCGCTTCGACGAAGATGATACGCTGACCGACACCAACGAAGTCGAGTATGGAGTCACGCAGCGCCTCTATCGGCGCACCAAATCGGGCGACGCCGAGGAATTCATCACCTGGCGGCTGACGCAAAAATACTTCTTCGATCCTACGTTTGGCGGCGCGCTCGTGCCCGGCCAGACCAACGTGTTTCAAACGCTCGACGCGCTCACGCCGTTTGCGTTCGCGGACGCGGCGCGCCATTTTTCGCCGATTGTGAGCGACCTGACCATCGAGCCGGACAAGCGTTTCGACACGCAGTTCATCATCAATTACGATCCGCAGCGTAATCGGATGACCGCCATCGGGACTTTGCTGAAATACAAGCCGTACAAGGAGTCGTTTCTCACGCTCGCGGATTTTTCCACGCTCAATCTCCCGCTGAATCCTTCGCCACCGCCGCCGAATTTCGAGCAGCGCTCGAATCAAATACGGGCGCTCGCGGGTTACGGCGACCAGAATCGCCGCGGGTGGAACGTGACGTTCGGCGCTAGTTACGACTTCGTCCAGCAGGCGTTTCAAAACCAGATCGTGGAGGTTGCCTACAACGGTTCGTGCTGCGGCATCGGCTTTGAATACCGGCGCTTTTCGTTCGGCACGATCCGCAATGAGAACCAGTACAGCGTCGTATTCCGCATCGCCAATCTCGGCTCGGCCGGGAATCTGCGGCGCCAGGAAAAAATCTTTTAGCCCGAATCGCATGACTCCACACTCCGAATCCGAACTGGCGCTTCTTTCGATCGAGCAGGCTGCGCGACTGCTGCGGCGGAGGGAAATCTCGCCTCTCGATCTGGTGGAGGCGTCGCTCGCGCGGATCGAGCGGTGGAATCCCTCGCTCTACGCTTTCCTCACGGTCCTTGCCGAAGGCGCGCGCGGCCAGGCAAAGATCGCCGAGCGCGAAATTCATCAGGGCCGGGCGCGCGGCCCGCTTCATGGCATTCCTATTTCGCTGAAAGACAATTTCTGGACGCGCGGCATTCGCACCACGGCCGGCTCGAAGATTCTGGCGGATTTCGTTCCCGATGCGGATAGCGACGTTGCCGCAAAGCTTGCGAGAGCCGGCGCAATTCTGCTCGGCAAGACGAACATGCACGAGTTCGCGTACGGCATCACCGGCGAGAACCCACATTACGGGAGTTCGCGCAACCCGTGGGCGCGCGACCGGATCTCCGGCGGTTCGAGTGGAGGGTCGGCCGTTGCAGTCGGCACGGGGATGGGGTTCGCTTCGGTGGGCACGGACACGGGAGGCTCGATCCGCATTCCCTCCGCGCTTTGCGGACTTGTCGGATTGAAGCCGACGTTCGGCCTCGTCAGCACGACGGGTGTGGTGCCGCTCGGGATTACCTTCGATCATGCCGGACCGATCGCGCGGAGCGTGACCGATGCGTGCATCATGCTTGAAGTGATTGCAGGAAAATATCCCCGTGGTGAGGCGCGCCCCGATTACAGGAGGCTTCGCAAAAATCGTCCGCGGCGCTTTCGGATCGGCTTGCCGAAGGAATTCTTTTTTGAGCGACTGGACGGCGAAGTGAGGCGCTTGGTGGAAGCCGCGGCGAAAAAGTTCGAATCATTGGGCGCGCACGTTGTGGAAGTGTCGCTGCCGCGCTTGACGGGCGCAATCGGCGAGGCCAGCAATGCGGTGGTCGCCGAAGCGAGCGAGTATCACGAATCGCAAGGATACTATCCGGCGCGCGCGGCGGAGTACGGAGACGATGTCCGCGGGCACCTGGAATGGGGGCACAAGTTGCTCGCTGTGAACTACCTTCAGGCGCTTCCGAGGCGGCGCGAAATCACGGAAGATTTTCAGGCGGCTTTTGAGGAGGTCGACGTAATTCTGGCGCCCACTTCGCCAATTCCCGCGCCGCGTATTGGTGAAAGCGCGGTCCGCACTCCCGGGGAACGGGAAACCACCGCGCGCGCCGAACTCCTGCGCCTCACGCGGCCGGCCAATCTCACCGGGTTCCCGGCGATCTCGATTCCCTGCGGATTTACGCGCGAGGGCTTGCCGGTGGGATTGCAGCTATTGGGTCCGCGTCGGGGCGAAGCGCGGCTGCTCGCAATCGCGCTCGCTTACGAAGAAGCCACGGAGTGGCACACTCGGCATCCTAATCTCAGTTAGCGTGCGCGCGGATTATTCGCCGACCTTTGCTTTTGTTCCCGGTAGGGCTCCCCTTTGCCGCATCAGCCAGGTACCTACCGAAAATCCCATCGCGCCGACGGCGATGCCGGCGATGACGTCCGCCATATAGTGGTAGCGGCCGTACACAGTCGAAACGCACATGGCCACAAAAAACGGCAGGCATGCCCAAAAAAGCCATCGCCGGTAACGCCACGACGCGAGAATCGCCACCATCGAGCCCGCGACGTGCGCCGAGGGGAAAGCAGCACCGTGAACGCGCCCGAAGCGCTCGATGAATTCGATGAGCTCCGTGCAATAGCTGCCAGTTAGCGTTCTCGTTTGAAACGCGGCGAGTGAATAGTAGGGGCTTTCGACCGGGAGCAGCACGGCGATGACGTAAACGGAATAGTGCGCCACTGCGGTTGAAGTCATCACCGTCCAAAACGCGAAGCGATCGCGTTGCGCGTAAAGAATCGCGGGCAGGATGACGAGGTAGAGAAAATACGTCATGTAGGCGAATTGCATGGCGTCGTTGAGCGCGGGTGAAGCGAAACGCGAGAGCCAGATCGAGGGATGCACACCCGCAAAGTTGTAGTCGAACGCGATCAGCCAACGGTCGAACCATCCCGGGAATATGGCGTGGACCAGCCCACCAAGTTCCTCGAAGAAAAAGATGTAGAGCGGCAGCGGATACCAGGAGCGCGCGAAGCGCACGATCGAGCTCTGTGAACGCGTGGCCGACCATGCAAGGCCTACGATTCCCGCCGCAATCGCTGCGTGGACAGCCAAGAGCCCTGCGGCGTGGGGAATGGTGCGATGGGAACGAATCAATATCGCGCCGAGCCACGTGAGATAGGCAAGCGTAACCCACTCAAACGCTCCGCATGCGTAGCGAATCTCCGCGAGCCAACTGGAAGGCGATCGTGAATCCGCAAGAGCGATGCTGGCGTCATCCCAGGAAATCGCGCGCTCGCGGGATCGTTCGCTCCAGGGCGCGGGGCGAGGAATTCTCATCGTGCTGCTTTCGGCGAAAGTCGTCGCGCCGCCCCATCGGTGCTCCCGACAACCGGCTCCGCCCAATCACAGCTTTGCCACCCTTCTTTTCGCGCGATGCGCCGCAACCTGGCGGACGGATTCACGGCCACGCGATGCCCGACCGAATCGAGCATCGGTAAGTCGGTGATGGAATTGCCATACGCGTAGCTGTCCCACAGCGCGAGGCCGAATCGTGCCGCGAGGCCGCGTATGGCGCGGGCTTTTGCTTCACCGCTCATGTGCTCGCCCGCAAGCCGACCGGTCCAGTGGCCGTGGCGCGTTTCAAGGTTGGTCGCACGGATCCCGACCGGACCGGGAAGACGTCGCGCCAAAACCTCCGCGAGCGGCTTGAGAGTTCCGCTGATCAGAAAAACGCGATGCCCTTGCGCGAAGTGCCAGGCCACGCGTTCGAGTCCTACTGGAAAAAGCTGCAGAGAATCAGGCGCCACCGAATCCGTCCAGTCAGCCACGAGCGATTCTCGCAAGCCGGCAAGGTGCATTTTGTTACGGCTAGTCGCGGCGCGCGGATCGCGGAGCAAGTCTTTTGCGCACCGGCCGAGCCAGCGGCCAATCTCAGTGGCGCCGATTGCTTCGCGCCCGAGCAGATAGCCGACGAATTGCCATTCGAGCGAGGGCGGCGCAACAAGCGTGCCATCAAGATCGAAGAAAGCGCCAATTTTTCCAGGCGAGTTCACCGAACCGCTCCGGTCGCCAAAACCGGCGGAACTTTTTTCGCCGCCGCGAAATATCGCCGCCCCTCCCAGATCACCGGAATTGCGCGCACCACGCAAAAAGCTGCCGTGACGCTCGTGAGCGCTTGGCCGGCGCTGAGCAGCCACGTGTTGAACTGAGCCAGTGGCAGATGTCGCAGCGGCAGCAATATGCCCAGGCAGCAAAAGCAAACGCACTTCAGGACAGCGTACGCCGCGCGGCTCATGCGCGAAGCCACCAAAGTTCGTCCCCACCACGTGTCCAGCATCGAATTGCGGCCGAAGCCGTTGCGTCCCGACCTCGTAGCCAGCCCGCGAAGGAAATCAGTCACCGTGCCGCGCGCGAAGAAGAGCACGGGCACCCAAAGCGAAATCAGGCCGCTCACGGCAAAGAATGTGAAGAAGAGGTTCTCCACGATGCGGTCGCCAAGAATGTCAATCTGCGCGCCGAGCGCAGTCGCCAGGCCGCGGCTGCGTGCGAGATAACCATCCAGGCCATCGAGCGCTATCGCGGCGACGGTCAGAAGCACGGCCGCCAGGTCAGCTGCCAACGTGTCCGCCCCGAAATTGAATAGCGCCACGGCCGCAAATGCGGCCGCAACGCGCGCCGCCGTCACTTGGTTGGGTGTCATCCCGCGCCCTCCTGGCAAGAATTTTTACGAGCCCGCCACCGCAACCGGCGAATCGCTTCACCGTTTGCGGTTCCAGCGGCAGGGCCCGCACCGCAACCAAAGGCATCTGTGCTGCCAAATTCCAATTGCCGCACCGCGCTGACAGATCAGCTGCTTAGCGAAGTGCAGTTGCGAGGAGCGCCGCCCGGACTGATGGTTTTGCGTTTCACATGATGGAATTTCCATGCGGCAGGCGCGGCGCCAGAACCAAAAAGCGGTGGCGCACGTCTAATCGTTGTGGGAAAATTAGTGAGGCCTCTACCGAGAGTGACGCTGTAAAATCCCTTACTACCAAGGGCATAGAAGCGGCGAAAGGACTTCGATGGATATTTCCATCTTTGGTGTATTTCTGGCGGGAATAATTTCTTTTCTTTCCCCGTGCGTCTTGCCGCTTGTCCCCGGCTACGTCTCGATGTTGTCAGGCGTCGGTGTGGAGCAATTGAAGGAAGGCGAGGGCTCGTCCACGGCCAGGCTGCTCGCTTTGGCCTTTGCATTCGTCGTTGGTTTTTCGGTGGTCTTTATCACGCTTGGGGCTTCGGCCAGCGCGGTAGGCTCATTCATGCTGCGGAATCGGACGCTGATTGCGCCGATTGCCGGTGCGCTAATCATCCTGTTCGGCCTGCACCTGGTGGGATGGCTCGTAAAGATCTCGGTTCGCCTCGGGCTCGCCGCGGGATCCGTTTTGATTCTGGCAGGGATCCTGCTCAACTTACGATACGGGAACACTCTGGAAATCAAGCCCGTGCAGTTTTACGCCGCATCGCTGATTTTTCTGCTCGGACCATCGATGACGCGCTGGTTGAACCGCGACGTGCATTTGCGCAACGTCGGCGGAGGCAAGCAGCCCGGAATCGTGAGCGGATTCCTACTTGGTTTTGCATTCGCCTTCGGATGGACGCCCTGCATCGGACCGATTCTGACGAGCGTGCTCGCGGTGGCCGCCACGAAGGACACCGTGGGCCAAGGTGTTATGTTGCTGGCGTGCTACTCCGCGGGGCTGGCCATTCCATTTCTGCTGACGGCTGTCGGCATCGGCCGCTTCCTGAAGTTTTACAAGCGTTTCCGGAAACATCTCCATACCGTGGAGGTTTTCAGCGGAGCGCTGCTACTCTTCATCGGGGGGCTGATTTTCTTCAACGAGCTGACTTGGCTCTCGCAACGATTGACGTTTCTGAATAGGTTTGTGAAGTAATCGGAGTCGAAGATGAAGAGGGCCCATAGAGCATTTCTAATCGCGGTTGCAATCCTGGTGGTCTCGGTGAGTTTCTCGGGCTGCAAGGGAGTATCGCCGTCCGCTGGCGCGGGCAGCAAGCCGGCCACGCTTCAGGATGAGCCGGATGTCACGTTCAAAGATTTGCAGGGAAAAGATGTAACGCTGGCCAGCTTCAAAGGGAAAGTAGTGCTCGTGAATTTCTGGGGTACCTGGTGCGAACCCTGCCGCGGCGAGATTCCCATCCTGATCGGCTTGCAGGAAAAGTATGGCCCCAAGGGTTTCACGCTGCTGGGCGCGGCCACGAACGACGAAGAGAAGACCGTGGACGCGTTCGTCCACAACACACAATTCAACGTGGGCGGCCAGGAGATGACGATGAACTATCCCATCGTGATGGGTACCGACGACATCTCGACCAAATTCGGCGGCCTGCTGGGAATGCCCACAAGTTTCCTGATTACCCGCGACGGCAAAATCGCGAAGAGATACATCGGGTCCTTGAACGAGAATCAGATCGTGAAGGACGTGGAGAGCCAGCTATGAAAGCAGCCATGCGACTCGCACACGTTTTCGCGCTGTCCGGCCTGATGCTGATTTCGGGTGTCGCGACCGCACCGGCCCAGGAATCATCCGCCGTGCCGCCGAAGCCTTCGGACATTGTCAGCACGAAGACCTATGTTTCGCTTGACCCCGTGCCCCGCGGCAAGGAGTTTCAGGCCGCGGTCGTGGTGAAGATCAACACCGGCTACCATATGAACTCGCACAAGCCCACGGACAGCTATCTGATTCCGACGACCCTAACGCCGCAGCTCCCGGCGGGCTTTGCGATGGCTGGCGAGCCCGTTTATCCGGCTGGGAAAAATGAAAAGTTTCCGTTCTCACCGGACAAGCCTCTGAACGTGTACACGGGGAGCGTCACTTTTCGCGTGAAGTTGACGGCGGACGACAAGGTTGCACTGGGCAAGACCTCCATTCCAGTAACGCTGCGCTTTCAAGCATGCAATTTGTCGGCGTGTTTGCCGCCGGTGAAGATTCCCCTGCAAGTGGAATTGAATGTGGCCGCTGCGGGAAAGACCGGCAAAGCTGTAAATACAGAGGTTTTCTCCGCAAAGCCCACCAGCTAGTCGAAGGCGCTCCTGGGTTCAGCTGGGTTTCACGAACGGAACGGCGCGGCGGAGGCGCGTGACCACGCGCTCTTTGCCGAGCACGACCATGGTCTCGAAGAGCGGTGGGGCGACGGCGCGGCCCACGATAGCTACGCGAGTGGCGTTGATCAGCAGACCGGCTTTCACGCCTTCGGCTGTCGCGACGCCGCGCGATGCAGCATCGCATGCGTCGTGGTTCCAGTCCGGCAGTGCATCGAGCGCGCCGGCAAGTTTTTCAAGCATTCCCGGCAAGCGCTCATCCTTCCAGAATTTCTCTCGCGCTTCGGCGTCGTAGTCGAAATCATCGGTAAAAAAGGCACGCGCCCACGTGGTGAAATCAGGGAGCAGCCGCGTTCGCGGGCGAATCAAATCCACCGCGGTCGCGAACCACGTGCGATCGCGGCTGGCCTGCGATCCCTCCCACAGACCTGCACGCTTCAGTTCCGCCTCCACGAAGGGCAGAACGTATTCAACAGGCGGCTTCTGCAGGTACTGCGTGTTGAACCATTCCAGCTTGGCGCGATCGAAGACCGCATTCGTCCGGCTGACGCCTGAGAGCGCGAACCGCTCGACGAGTTCACTGGTGCGGAGAAACTCGGCGTCCTCACCCGGTGACCATCCCAGCAGGGCGAGAAAATTTCGGAACGCCTCGGGCAGGAATCCTTCGTCGGCATAGGAGCCCACGCTCGTCGCGCCATGGCGCTTGGAAAGCCGGGTGCGGTCGGGTCCGAGAATCAGCGGCACGTGCGCGAAAATCGGCGGATCCGCGCCGAGCGCGCGGTAAATCAGCGCCTGTTTCGGCGTGTTCGAAAGGTGATCGGCGCCGCGAATAATGTGCGTGATGCGCATGTCTATATCGTCCACGACCACGCTGAGCTGATAGGTGGGCAGGCCGTTGGAGCGCAAAAGGACAAAATCCTCGATCTCCGCGTTCTGCACCTCTCGCGGACCGAAGACGGCGTCCTCGAAATGCGCGACGCCTGTGCGCGGCACGCGAAACCGGATGGCGCGAGGAATGCCTGATTTTTCCTTGGCGGCGCGCTCAGCTTCTGTAAGGTCCCGGCACGGACATGCAATGTTTTTCTGGGCCTTCGGACCTTCGTCGTCGCCGTCACTCTCCGCTTCGGGACCGCCGGCAGTGTCCCCGCCGGAGTACGCGGCTGCCTTGCAGTAGCATCCGAAGGCCGCGCCGCTGGCAAGCAGCCGTTCCGCCGCGGCACGGTAGAGATCGAGCCTCTGCGACTGGAATATCGGGCCCTCGTCCCACTCAATCCCCAGCCACTTCAGCCCCTCCAGAATGCCGTCCACCAACTCGGGGCGGTTGCGCTCGATATCGGTGTCTTCAATCCGCAGCAGCAGCGTGCCGCCTTCGTGCCGCGCGAAAAGCCAATTAAAAAGGGCCGTCCGGGCTCCTCCGACGTGCAGGTAGCCGGTCGGCGACGGCGCAAAGCGAACCCGTGGTTTTTCTGAGGGGGACATTCCGCGCTCTTTCTCTATTGGATTCGGAACGATTCATCTTAGCGGAACGAACCGGCGAAATCGAGCCGGGAAGGCGTGCAAGTCAATGAGGCGGCGTAAGTTGGTACCCGGGTACTGTTGACGCCATTTCGCGGGCACGACATAGTTAACGGGAAGGTCACGTCCGGAGCTTTTCACCCGGCTCGCCTGAGGTTGACCCCCGCGAAACTCGGCTCGACAGATCGGCGGTTCGCCGCTGATTTTCTGCTATTCTCGGCGGAAGTATCTGGCTTAAGCGCCATGGAGAGTTAGGTTGGCTGCGTACATCACCGCAACTGGGATAGTTTTGCTCGCGAGCACGTTCCTGCTTGCAATCTTCTTCCTGTTTCTTTACCGGTTGAAGCGCCAGGAGTACCTCGTTGCATGGGCGGCGGCGTGGCTCCTTCTGTCCATGCACTTCGTGACGGGCGTAATCGGGGCAACTTCCGCCCCGGGGCCATGGCTCCGCTGGGTCGGCGTGGCAAGCGAACTGGTGCTGGCGATGTCGGCGCTGGCCTTCTACTGTGCGGCGCGCTTGTACGCCGGGCTGAAGGTGCCGGTTGTCGCGATGGTCATCGCGAGCGTGCTCGCTGCAGCGTGGCCCGTAGCGCATGCGTATCAGTTGTTCAATGTTCCCCCGATCGTCCTGGGCATTGGCCTTATTTTCATATTTGTCGGGCACACTTTCTGGCAGGAGGGACGCAAACAGGAAGCTCGCGCGGACGTCCTGCTTGCACTCACCTTTGTCGGCTGGGGCCTGCTGTGTATTTCGGGCGCGTTCCGAAATCGCTGGACCATCCTACAGGGTGTGGATCTGATGCCCCTGATGATCTTGCCGGAGCTATTCACCTGCGTGTTGATGGTGATGGCGGTTTACGAAGAGGAACGGCGGCGGGTTGAGCGGAACATGCTGGCGCTTTCCAGCCTGAATTTGGCTACGTCCAGCTTCGTCGGCGGCGAAATTCAGAAGATGCTGGCGCAGGCGCTCGAACGCGTCCTGAACGTGGTGCGCATCCCGGTCGGAGCGCTCTGCTTGCAGCACGATGGGACCACCGAGCCCGCCACGGTGATTGGCGCCGGTCTCGGCGATACCTTCTGCTCCGCGATTCGGGAAAACAGTCTCGATGCGTATATCGTGAACCTGGTGGCGCGCCTCGGCGGGCTTGTGGTGTTTCGCGACCTCACGCGCGATGCGAACTGGGAAGCGCTTGAGAAGGAAGAATCATTCCTGCAGGTGCGCCGCTTGCTGCTCGGGCAGGGGCTGCGCACGGTCGTCGGCATCAGCCTGCAGACGAAGGAGCGCGTTTTTGGTTCTCTGCTTTTGGGGACGCCGGATAACCGCAATTTCACGCCTGCCGAAAGGCGTCTGCTTCTCGCGCTAGGCCAGCAGATCGGCACGTCGGTTGAAAATAGCTACCTGATTCAGCAGACGGCGCGCCGCAGCGAAGAGTTGCACATCCTCAACGATATTGGCCGCGCCCTCAGCTCGACTCTTGATCTCGATACGTTGCTTGGGCGCATTTATTCGGAGATGCGCCGCGTTCTCGACGTCAGCAGTTTTTTCATTGCCTTCGACAACCCCAGAACTCACGAAATCCGCTTCGAGATCGAAGTCACCGATGGCGAGCGGCTTCCGAAGCGTGCCCGCGAATCCGGAAATCATCTGGTCGAACATGTTGTGCGCACAGGGCAGCCCCTGTTGGTGCGCGACCGATTCCGGGAGGAAGCACAACGTCTCGGATTCGAGCCTTTGCGCCCGCTAGGGTCCATTTGCGCCGTTCCTTTGATTCTCTACGACCGCGCGGTGGGCGTGATGGCGGTGCACAGCCAGAAAGAACAGGCGTTTGATGAAGGTCATGTCGAATTCTTGCGCGTGCTGGCGAGCGAAGCGGGCATCGCCATGGAGAACGCCAGGCTTTTCGCGGCGGAGCAGAAGAAATCACGCCAGCTAACTTTGATCAACAACGTTTCGAGCCACGCGATCACCACGCTTGATCCCGACGAGATGCTCGCGAAGATTGCGGCGGAGATGGAAAAGCATCTCGCCTACGATCACATCGGAATCGCCATTCTCGATTATTCCGCGAAGGAACTGGTTGTCCAGGCCGAGGCCGGCGCACGCCGCGAAGCCGTGGGGCGCCGCATCGTGCTGGGCGAAGGGCTGGTTGGGCAGGTCGCGCGCAGTGGGCAGACTACGATTGTTCGCGAGGTCAACGCTTCTGCGCCTCGCCTGGTTTTGCCTGCCTCGGTTGCCTCAGTGGCCCTGCCGGTCACCTACGGCGAGCAATTTCTCGGCGTTCTCTACGTGGAATCCTCCGAGCCGTGCGATTTCCCCGAGCAGGACATACTGCTGTTGCGCACGCTCGCCGATCTTTTTGCCGGCGCGCTGCACAACGCCCTCACGTTCCAGAAGGCGCAGGAGCAGGCGATTACCGACGGGTTGACGGGTGTGAAGACGCACCGCTTCCTGATGGAGGCGCTCTCAGCCGAATGGAAGCGTTCGACGCGCGCCAACCGGCCTCTCGCCCTGGTTTTGATGGACCTCGACCGCTTCAAGTTCGTGAATGATTTTTACGGCCACCTTGAGGGCGACGTGGTTCTGCAGCGCGTCGGCCACATCCTTGAGCAGAATTGCCGGCGATCGGATGTCGTCGCGCGTTACGGCGGCGACGAATTCGTGATTCTGATGCCCGAAACGGCCATCGAACAGGCTCGCCAGCTCGCGAATAAATTGCGCGGCTGGATTGCCTCCGACCCGCTGCTGCGCGACAAAAACATCACGGCGAGTTTCGGCATCGCAGCATTTCCCGTGCATGGTTCCACGCCGCAGGAACTCATTCAGGTGGCGGATTCCTCGATGTATCTTTCCAAGCATCAGGGCGGCAACCTGGTTTCGAGCGCCGAGCAGGGCGATCCGAACGACCGCAAGCGTTGGAAGAAGGATGTGCTCGAAGCGTATCTCGGCGTCACGCTCAAGCGCTTGTTCTCCACCGGCCCCGAGGCTTTCGAGGAGATCTATCGCCGCCTCGAACAGTTCACCCGCTCCCTAAGGGAGCAGGGCGGGGACGGCTCCGGTGATACCCTGCCGGCGGCCGTGGTCGAGACGGTCACGTCTCTCGCGTTCGCGATTGACGCCAAGGATCACTACACGCAGGGCCACTCGCAGAAAGTTTCCGCTTATTCCGTGATGATCGCGCAGGCGCTGGGCCTGACGCCCGCGGAGCTTGAGGAAATTCGATTGGCCGGTCTGCTACACGATATCGGCAAAGTCGGAATTCCCGAGGCGATTCTGAACAAGTCCGGCCCGCTCGATGCTTCCGAATGGGAAACGATGAAGACGCACACCGATCTCGGCGCGCGGATACTCGAGCCGCTCAAGCCCATGGGCCGCATCCGGGAGATGGTGCGCCACCATCACGAGTTTTACGACGGCACCGGCTATCCGCTGCGCCTGGAAGGCGAGCAAATTCCCTACGGCGCGCGCGTGATTGCCATTGCGGACGCCTACGACACGATCACCTCGGAACGCACGTACAAGAAAGCGCGAACGCCTGAAGACGCGTTTGCGGAACTCGAGCGCTGCGCCGCGAACCAGTTCGATCCCGAAATCGTTCGCGTGTTCATTGATACCATGCGCCGCGCACCCCGCCCCACGGTCGAAGCTGGAGTCACGGTCGCCAGCCGCGCAACCAACGCGGAACTGTAGTCGCCGCATCTTGTCCCCGTCATGAGAAGTGATCCTCTGGTTTGCCGTGAACTCCCGACCCGTCCCTCGCCCGCCGCCAGTCCGCCGTTCGTCCGGTGGACTTGGGGTGAAGAAGACCCACGGCCCCCTTCTCTTGGGTGGAAGCCCCGGCCTTTCAGGCCGGGGAAAAGCGAAAATCTAAAATCATGGCTTTAGCCATGGTGGCGCCGGGTCGACCGCGGAGCCGGCGCAGGCAGACGAATATGGAAAACTCTCCTCCGTTTCCACTAGAAATCGCTTCACCGGATTTTGGCGAATGTAGATGCGATGCTGTTTGTAGTCATGCTCGTCGCGGATGCGATGATTTGTGAAGCTTGCTCCCCAGATCAATCCCTGAAAATCGAGTTCCTTCCTGGCTCGAAAGGAAAAGCCCCCTTTGATGTATTGAATTGCTTTTTCGAGGGGAACTTCTTCAGCAGGCGTGAGCAAGAGATGGAAGTGGTCCGGCATGATGACAAACTCATGCAGGAGAAATTTGTGTTGGCGTCTATAGTCTTGCACGACCCGAATTAGCAAATTGGCCATGGGCTCTGATTGGAAAATCGCATGGCGTCTCATCGTCACGGATGTGACAAAGAAAGTCCTCACTTCCTGTGGAGCGAGAGGCATGGGACCGGGGCTGAAGCCCGAATTCCTTCCTTGTTATTTCGCGGGCCTGAAGGCCCGCGCTTCCACCAGGGTTCGAACCATAAGCTTTGCTCGCATGTTCATCAATTCGTAGAAGTACGTCCGTAACGCGACCACGGGAGTTTCAATAGAGATATCTGCCCAGCGAGCTGGCGATTTCCGGGGCGACGCATTAGGATGTCTCTGCAAAAGCTGTCGGGGGGACGCCTCATATGAGACACATGCTGCTTCGCGAGTGGGTCACGAAATTTTCGCGCCGCGGATTTCTGCGCGGCAGTGCAGCCACGGTCGCTGCTGTCGCAGTCAGCGGCACAGACTTTGCTCGCCAGCGCCGCCGAAAACGCGGGCCTTAGCGCCGAGGAATCGCGCACCCTGCTGAAATTCACGCGTGACTTATTTCCGCACGATCGCCTCGACGATTCTTTCTACGCGAAAGCCATCGCGCCTCTTCAAGACGAGGCTGCGAAGGACACCGCCACTCGAAAGCTAATCGCCGGTGGCATCGCGCAACTCAACGCCGCCACAATGGCGTCCGCCGGCAAGCCGTACGCGGATGTCCCAGACGAAAATGCTCGCGTCGCGGCGATCAAACAAATCGAGGGCGGCGCGTTCTTCGCCAAAGTGTACGGCGGCACGATGACGCCGCTCTACAACCAGGCCGAGCTATGGCCAAAGTTCGGTTACGAAGGCCCGTCGTCCGCGCTGGGCGGCTACATCAACCGCGGCTTTAGCGATATCGATTGGTTGCCGAAATAGGGACTGGCTGAGAGGAAAAATGCCCGCAAAGTTTGATCTGAACGATTCATCGGTCGTGGTAATCGTCGGCTCCGGCGCAGGCGGCGGAACGCTGGCCAACGAGCTCGCGAAAAAACGAATTTCGGTCGTCGTGCTCGAAGCGGGAAAGCGCATGGAGATGACCGGATTTCCAGAATGATGAAATCGGCATGTTTGGCGCATTCACCTGGCTCGATCCGCGCACCTCGTCGGGCTCTTGGTACGTCGCGAAATCGTCTCCGGATTTGCCCGCTTGGATTTGCAAGCTTGTCGGCGGCACCACTGTTCACTGGGGCGCTTGCGCGCTGCGATTTCAGGAACACGAATTCAAGACTCGCACGCGGTACGGCGCGATCGCCGGTGCCAGTCTGCTCGACTGGCCCATTGATCTCAACGAGCTCGCGCCTTACTACGACCGCGCCGAGCTAAGAATGGGCGTCACCGGAACGCACGGGATTCCGCGCCTGCCCGCCAGCAGTCACGGGAAAGTTCTGTTCGCCGGCGCGAAAAAGCTCGGCTACACGCAGTATATGACCACGAACATGGCCATCAATTCCGTGCCGCGCGACGGCCGCGCTTCGTGCCAGCAAACCGGCTTTTGCGTCCAGGGCTGCACGTTTGGCGCGAAATGGTCCACGCTCTACATTGATATTCCTCAGGCCGAGGCCACCGGAAAAACGGAAGTCCGCGCCGAGTCGCAGGTTCTGCGCATCGAGCACGACGCGTCCGGAAAAGTAACCGGCGTGGTGTATGCGGACCGCACCGGCAAACTCCAGCGGCAGAAAGCGCGCATCGTCGCTGTCGCCGGGAATTCGATTGAAAGCCCGCGCCTGTTGCTCAATTCCGCTTCGAGCCAATTTCCGCAGGGCCTGGCTAATTCATCGGGACAAGTAGGCAGGAACTACATGCGGCACGTGACCTCAACAGTGTTCGGCGTTTTTGACAAGCCCGTGCACATGTATCGAGGCACGGCGCAATCCGGAATCGTGATGGACGAAGCGCGCCTCGACACGAAACGCGGTTTCGTCGGCGGCTACAACCTGGAACTGCTTCCCCAGGGTTTACCCAGTTTCGCGACCAACCTCATGCCCGGCGAATGGGGCCGCGACCGCGCCTCGGTGATTGATAACTACGTGAATCTCGCGGGAGTGTGGATCATCGGCGAGGATATGGCGCGCGACACCAATCGCGTCACGCTGCATCCGGATCGCAAGGACAAGTACGGCATGCCCATTCCCAACGTCCACGTGGACGATCATCCCAACGACACAGCCATGACCAGCCATGCCTTTCAGCAGGCAGACGCGCTCTACAAATCCATTGGCGCGAAACGCACCGTGCACCATCTTCCGTTCCCGTCCACGCACAATATGGGCACCAATCGCATGTCGGAAAAGCCGCAGGACGGCGTCGTCAACCGCTTTGGCCAGTCGCACGACGTCAAGAATCTGTTCGTATCCGATGGAAGCCAGTTCACTTCGAGCGGCGGCGAAAATCCCACGCTGACGATTGTCGCCCTGGCGCTGCGCCAATCCGAATACATCGCCGATCAAATGTCCAAGGGCGCCATCTGAGAAAGGCCCCGAGAGGGCCCGGCACGCCAGTTTCGCTGTATGTGATTCAAAACACACAAATTCGTAGGTGCCCAATACGACGAAGTCAGCCCTGAAGGCCGCGTGAGGTCAATTGACACCCTTCGCAGCCCGGTGCTACCTTTTTCGCCGTTAACCTAGCCCCTCAGGTTTTCGGAGGTGACTCCATGCCGTACAAACTGACCGTAAATGGCCGCCCCACTACCGTAGACGTCCCCGAAGACACGCCCTTGCTGTGGGTGGTCCGCGACGTCCTCGGCCTGCATGGCACGAAGTATGGCTGCGGAATGGCCTTGTGCGGCTGCTGCACCGTCCATATCGATGGGGTGGCGATGCGTTCCTGCACCACCTCGATTGCGCGGGCGGCCGGCAAGCACATCACCACACTCGAGGGGCTCTCCGAAGACGGCACTCATCCGGTCCAGGTCGCATGGCAGGAAATTGACGTGCCGCAGTGCGGTTATTGCCAGGCCGGTCAGATGATGTCCGCTTCGGCGCTGCTCGCGAAGAACCCGCATCCCACGGACGCGGACATTGATGCCGCGATGGATGGCAACATTTGCCGCTGCGGCACCTATCTGCGGATTCGCAAAGCCATTCACAAAGCAGCGGAGATCGCTGCCAAGCAACCGGCGAAAGAGCCCGCTGCTGCTGTTCATTCCTAGCGCGCCGGGCTGGACGAAAACGTAAGCAGGAGGACCTATGGAAACGACGCTTGTTAGCCGCCGCTCATTTCTTCGCGCTTCTGTCATAGCCGGTGGCGGCATGATGCTGGCTTATTACGTCGAGCCGCTGGAGAAAGTTCTCGCCGCGCAGTTCGGGCCCCCGGTTACGCTGCTGCCCGCCTCCTTTATCACCATTGCGTCCAATGGCGCGATCACCATCATTGCCAAGAATCCCGAAGTCGGCCAGGGCGTCAAAGTCATGCTGCCCATGTTGATCGCCGAGGAACTCGACGCAGAATGGAAGGACGTAAAAATCGAGCAGGGCGATCTGGACTATGCCAAGTACGGCATTCAGATTGCCGGCGGCAGCACTGCAACGCCGATGAACTGGGAGCCGATGCGGCAGGTCGGCGCAGGTGGGCGCCAGATGCTCATCGCCGCCGCCGCGCAGAAGTGGAATGTTCCCGCCGCCGAATGCACCACCACTCCCAGCCGCGTGCATCACGATGCCAGCAAGCGCTCCGCAAGCTACGGCGAACTCGCGTCCGCGGCCGCCACCATGCCGGTGCCCGATCCCAAAACGCTGCAAATGAAGGACCCGAAAAACTATCGGATCATCGGAAAAAATCAGGCGAATCCGGATATCAAGAAGATCGTCACCGGCAAGCCGGTCTTCGGAATCGATTTCACGATGCCCGGCATGCTCTACGCCAACTACGAGAAGTGCCCCGTTTTCGGTGGCAAAGTTGTCAGCGCGAATCTTGACGAGGTCAAAGCGCAGCCCGGTATCCGCCATGCTTTTGTCGTCGAACCGAGTGGCGATCCGACCGGTCTGGTCGGCGGAGTTGCGATCGTCGCCGATAGCTGGTATCAGGCGCGCCACGCAAGAGATCACGTACTCAAGGTCGTTTGGGATGAAGGCCCGACCGCTGCGCAGAGCAGCCAGCTTTACGCAACCACATCGGTCGAGATGTCGAAGAACGATCCTGGCCAAACGCTTCGCAAGGACGGCGACGCGGACGCGGCTTTTGGCAGCGCCGCGAAAGTCGTCGAAGCCGCGTATTCGTATCCGTTCCTTTCGCACGTGCCGCTTGAACCGCAGAATTGCTCCGCGTATTTCAAGGATGGCAAACTCGAGATTTGGGCTCCCAGCCAGACGCCTGCAAACGGTGTGGCGCAGACGGCCAAGACGCTGGGCATAGACCAGAAAGATGTCACCCTCCATCTCACCCGCATGGGAGGAGGCTTCGGCCGTCGCCTCACCAACGACTACATGGTCGAAGTTTCGGTGATTGCCAAGCAGGTCGGCGTGCCGGTGAAATTGCTTTGGACGCGCGAACAGGATATGGCGCACGACTTCTACCGTCCCGCGGGTTTCCACTTCCTGAAAGGTGGCGTGGATGCGGATGGCAAGGTCGTCGCCTGGCGCAACCACTTCGTAACGTTCGGCGAAAAGGGTCGCTTCGCGCAGGCCGCCGGTCTTTCCGGTGAGGAATTCCCGGCGCGCTTCGTTCCGAATTTTTCGCAGCTCAGTTCGATGATGCCGAGTGGCGTTCCCATGGGCGCGATGCGCGCTCCCGGAAGCAATGCGATCGCGTTCGTGATGCAGTCCTTCATTGACGAGCTCGCGCACGCCGCGGGAAAAGATCCGCTTCAGTTCCGTCTGGATTTGATCGCCGCCACGCCCCTGCCGCCGGCCGCTCCTCCGCCGGGAACGCCGGTTGCCTTTGCTCCGGTGCCCTTCGATGCCTCGCGCATGCGGGGCTGCCTCGAGATGGTCAGGGAGCGCTCCGGATGGGGTAAACGCAAGCTGCCCAAGGATACGGCGATGGGTGTCGCGTTCCATTTCGCCCACCGCGGATACTTCGCCGAAGTCGCTGAAGTTCGCGTCACCGGTGGGACCAACGTAAAAGTCAACAAAGCCTGGGTTGTCGGCGACATCGGAGGCCATATCATCAACCCCGGCGCTGCGGAAAACATCTCGCAGGGCGCCGTCATCGAAGCCATGAGCCACTTGATGGGCTATGAGATCGTGATTGATAAAGGCCGCGCGATGCAGAGCAATTTCCATCAGTACCCGCCGGTGCGTCTCACGCAGGCGCCGAAGGAAATTGATATCCATTTCGTGCAGTCCGACAATCCGCCGACAGGTCTCGGCGAGCCCGCGCTGCCGCCGATGATTCCGGCGATTACCAACGCGATCGCCACCATCACCGGCAAACGCATCCGCTCACTCCCGCTTTCAACCCAGGGCTATAGCTGGGCGTAGACGGAGCGACCGGCAGGAACTTCTCAGTGGTTGGTCTGTACGAGCGCCGGCTGCGGCGCATCTTGAAGAAGAACATATTTCTGCGGCGCGCAGCAGGCTGAACTCAGCCGCGCTATGTCGCGTTTCATCTCCGGCTTTTCCTTCAAGTGTCTCAGCGTCTCGCGCAAAATCCTCGAGGCTACCTCGTCCTTTGGAATCGTGAGCCGGTAGTGCATCCATTTCCCCTCCCGCCGCGAGGCCACGATCCCCGCCTTACGCAGATACGCCAGATGCCGCGAGATCTTTGGCTGGCTCGTCTTCAGAATCTCCACGAAGTAGCAGACACAAATCTCCTGGTCCGCGATCAGGTTCAGTAGTCGCAGGCGCGTGGTATCCGCCAGCGCGCGGAATAGAACGTCGAGCGAGAAGCTCGCTGGGGTCTTTGCCATACACGCAGTATACATCATATGCGCCTTGACATATACATTGTGCCGAGCTACGCTGGCAACATATTCGCAAGTCCAGATATGTAGTTCGGAGCTCAGCGTGGCAGACAACGACATCAAAACTGCGGTGCAAACCAAATACGGAGAAGCGGCCCGGCAGGTCGCGGTCGGGGGCACAGCTTGCTGCGGAGGCGCCGCCGAGCTCAGCCTCTGCGATCCCATTACCCGAAATCTTTACGACGAGTCGCAGAAATCAGGGCTCCCTTCAGAAGCAGTTGCCGCCTCGCTGGGCTGCGGCAATCCCACCGCGCTCGCGGAGCTTCGGCCCGGTGAGATCGTGCTGGACCTGGGTTCGGGCGGCGGAATCGACGTACTACTTTCCGCGCGTCGCGTCGCGCCCCATGGCAAGGCCTACGGTCTGGACATGACGGACGAAATGCTGGCGCTCGCGCGTGAAAACCAGCGCAAAGCGGGGGTTGAGAACGTCGAGTTTCTTCGCGGCGAAATCGAGAACATCCCGTTGCCCCGGGATTTCGTTAACGTCGTAATTTCAAACTGCGTCATCAACCTTTCGGCGGACAAGGATCGCGTTCTGCGGGAAGCGTTTCGAGTTCTCAAACCTGGCGGTCGGTTTGCGGTCTCCGACGTAGTGGTACGCGGCCCGGTTCCTCTCGCTATCCGTAGAAGTATCGAGCTATGGGTCGGCTGCGTCGCCGGAGCGATGGACGAATCCGACTATCGCGGAAAACTCAGCGCCGCGGGATTTGTCGAAATTGAGATCGAGCCCACACGCGTTTACGGAATCGAAGACGCGCGCCAATTCCTCGCGGCCAAGGGCATTGATGTGGACGCGATCGCGCCCGAGGTCGAAGGCAAATTCGCAAGCGCCTTCATTCGCGCGCGCAAGCCCATCGAAGCCGCGAAAGCGTGACGGGTGTGGACGTCCACTACAACGTGCTTTTTCTTTGCACTGGAAATTCCGCGCGCTCGATCATGGCCGAGGCCATCCTGAATCGCAAAGGGCGGCCCACTTTCACCGCGTATAGCGCGGGCAGTCATCCGGCCGGGGCAGTGCGTCCCGAGGCGCTCAAGCAACTCACGCTCGCGCATCTGCCAACCGAGGATCTGCGCAGCAAGAGCTGGGACGAGTTCGCGAAGCCGGGTGCTCCGCGGATGCAATTTGTTTTCACGGTTTGCGACAACGCAGCAAACGAAACTTGCCCGATTTGGCCGGGCCAACCAATGACAGCGCACTGGGGCGTGCCCGATCCTGCCGCTGTAACGGGCGCGCCCGAAGAAATCGAAAAGGCATTTCGCGAGGCATTCATGATTCTTGACCGCAGGATCAACTTGTTCCTCTGCCTGCCTCTCGCGAGCATCGACAAACTAGCCATCAAGAAAGAACTCGACCGCATCGGGCAACAATGAAAAGTTCACTCTCTCGGCGTCTTGTCGCCGAATTTCTCGGGACCGCGTTTCTCGTCGCAGCTGTTGTCGGCTCGGGAATCATGGGTGAGCGGCTTGCCGGTGGCAACATCGCCGTGGCGCTCCTTGCGAATACCATCGCTACAGGCGCAGCTCTCGTCGCATTGATTCTCGCGTTTGGCCCGATATCCGGCGCGCACCTGAACCCGGCAGTTTCTCTCGCGGATGCGCTGGAAGGTGGTCTCCCGTGGGCTGAGACACCGCGCTACATCTCGGTTCAAATTGTCGGCGGAATCGTTGGGGCGATCGCCGCGCATCTCATGTTTGGACTGCAGGTTGTTTCGCTCTCGCGGCACGCTCGCAGCGGTCCGGCTCTGATGTTGAGCGAGTTCATCGCTACGTTTGGACTGCTCTCGGTGATCTGGGGATGCTCTCGACTCAATTCGAACGGCACCGCGTTCGCTGTGGGAGCGTATATCACGGCGGCTTATTGGTTCACGGCATCCACGTCATTTGCGAACCCCGCCGTTACCATCGCCCGCTCGCTGAGCGACACCTTCTCAGGAATCCGTCCGCTCGACGTTCCCTTATTCCTTCTCGCGCAAATTGCCGGCGCGCTCGCTGCAACTCTTCTTTTCCGCTGGCTGCTCCCCCGCTCGGCGATTCCCGCCTATTTCGAAACCCGTTCTAATCGCAAATCGGCTTGCGATTAGACTTCCCACTAACCTGCGGCACACGAATGGCTTGCAGACTCTCTCTATCGCGAGGAATTTGCATCGTGTGATAGCGTGGGAATGGAACATGTGGAACGAACAAAAATTCGGCCCTGTAGGCGGCGCGACGCAGGCCAACGCAATACCCTGGCCTTACGACGCCCTTCGCCCCGCGTCCGAAAATTCTAATCGCAAATTCCAATTATTAGAACATGACCCAACTTATTGAAAACAAACAACGGCGACCAGCTCTAATCGCAAGAAAATCGCACTCCTGTGGCAGTGGGCAATCATCCATCCCGCAGCCCATCGAGACGGTTCCGCGATGAAGGCTTGCTTGCTCCGTTCGCCCGCGCCGGTCGAGCGCAATCCGCTCGAATTTGCGGACGCGCCCGATCCGCGGCCCGGCAAGGGCGAAGTCCTCGTGCGCGTGAAGATGTGCGGAGTTTGCCGCACCGATCTGCACGTGGTCGAGGGCGAGCTGCCGCCGACAAAATCTCCGGTGATTCCCGGACATCAAATAGTGGGCGTGGTCGAAGGTCTCGGCGAGGACGCGAGCCGGTTCAAACGCGGCGATCGCGTGGGCATTCCCTGGCTGCACAGCACGGATCAGTCATGCGAATTTTGCCGCGCGGGCATGGAGAATCTTTGCGACCATCCTACGTTTACGGGTTACACAGTGGACGGCGGCTACGCGGAACTAACGGTTGCGCCCGAGGATTTCGTCTATGCCATCCCCGAAGCATTTGTCGACGAGCACGCCGCGCCGCTGCTATGCGCGGGCATCATCGGGTTTCGTTCGCTGCGCCTCTCGGGAACAAAACGCGGCGGGCGCCTCGCGTTTTACGGTTTTGGATCGGCGGCGCACGTCGCGATTCAGGTCGCGCGACATTGGGGAATCGAAGTGTACGCATGCACGCGAGGAGCGAAGCATCAGCAGCTTGCAATGCAACTTGGCGCCGTGTGGGCGGGTGAAGCCTCGGCCGAACCTCCCGAAAAACTCGATGCGGCGATCATCTTCGCGCCTGCCGGAGAACTTGTTCCTCCGGCGCTCGCGGCGCTCAAGAAAGGGGGAGTGCTGGTTCTCGGCGGCATTCACATGAGCCCGATCCCGTCTTTCGATTACAATCTTCTTTATCAGGAGCGCGTGATTCGCAGCGTGGCCAACAACACGCGTAAGGACGGCGAGGATTTTCTGCGCGTCGCTGCGCAGATTCCCATTCACTCGCAGGTGACGCTTTTTCCGCTGCGCGAGGCCAATCGCGCGCTGAATGATTTGAAAAGCGACCGCATCAATGGCTCCGCGGTCCTGGATTGCACGCGATGAAGATCATTTCACTCCAGGTAGGCCTGCCGCGCACCGTACGCGATGTCCGTGGCAACGACGTGCTCACCAGTATTTTCAAGTCTCCCATACGCGGCCCGCGCCTGCTGCGTCGCTTGAATCTAGATGGCGACCTTCAGTCGGACCTGACGGTGCACGGCGGCAAAAACAAGGCGGTCTATGCCTATCCCTCGGAGCATTACGAATACTGGCGCAAAGAATTACCGGGCGTGGAATTGACGTGGGGAAATTTCGGCGAGAATTTCACCACCGAGGGTTTGCTGGAAGAGAACGCGCGGATCGGAGACCGATTCCGCATCGGCGGAGCGGTCGTCAAGGTTACCCAGCCGCGTTTCCCCTGCTACAAGCTAGGCATTCGCTTCGATCGCGCGGATATGGTGAAGCGATTTTGGGCGAGCAGGCGTTCGGGAATCTACTTTTCGGTTGTCGAAGAGGGCTTGGTGGACGCTGGCGACACCTTCGAGCGAATTCACGAAGACGAACGCCGGATCAGCATTGCGGATATCAATCTCGCCTACGAAAATCCGCGCGACAACCTCGAACTCCTTCAGCGGATCGTAGGTCTCGAAGTTCTGCCAAGTGGCCTGCACGCTGAATTCGCTGAGGTGCTCGCTTCGCTTAACGCCTGATCCCCAGAAGCTTCCGCGCTATTTTGTGTACATCTTCTGAAAATTGTTTCGCGAATTCACCACAGTAAATCTGGCACTTGGCTCGGCGGCAACTTTGATGTAGTTACCCTGATCTTCGCCGCCGACGTTGGCGATGAATTGTTCGGGCACATTGTGATCTTTGTCTCCCTGGATCGAGTAGTGCAGCTGCCACAGATCCTGAAGTCCGGGCGAATCATGAACGATCTGCCACGCCACGGGATGGCCGCCCTTGATCGCGCCATTGCCCATCACTGCCACGCGCGGATGCAGCGCCTCGACGATCGAGCGCGCGCCCGACGTGTCGCCGCTGCCCGGGTGCGCCGTCCCGTGGTGCGTCATCACGTAGAGATCCACGGTTCCTATCAGGTTTTTCGGGCATACGAGGGACAGTTCCTTGCGGTTGGTCAGATCGCCCAGGTCAATGAACCGGAACTGGCCGAATGTGATCAGCACGCCGACGGAGCGGGAGTTCTCGCTGGAATCGGCACCCAGCACAGGCTCGGATGCACACAAGGGATTCGCCTGGCCCGCTCCCGGCAGAGGCGCGCTGATCTCGTCGCCTGCTGCGGTCAGCACCTGCACGCGCATTCCCTTGAATGGGATTTCGTCGCCAGGCTTTACGACGACGTGCTTTCCTTGCGCCGCGACCTTTTCGTAGGCTTCGTAACCGGCGCGCGTTTGAGCGTCCATTTCGGTGTTGGAGCCGTGATCGAAGAACGTGCCGATCTTGATCCGGCTCGCCAGCTGAGGCACTCCGCCGACGTGGTCGGCATGGTAGTGCGTGATGATGAGGTCATCAATGTGATCTATGCCCGCCGATTTCGCCGCGATCATGATGCGGTTCGCGTCCCGGCCGTTGAAATCGTCCCAGCCGGTGTCAATCAGCAGCGATTCGCCTTGCGGGTCCACGATCAGAGTGGATTGGCCGCCCTCGACGTCAATGAAATATATCTGTAGCGGCTTCGGCTCTCCGATCGCGGGCGCGACGGGCGCAAGCCAGATGCAAAGACCAAGAAAGAAGACAGGAATCACGGCAACGCGGCGCATTCGAAGCTCCAATCGTGCCGGCCAGGGGAGTCAATTGGCTCGGCGCCCGTAATTGTACCGGAAGCCGCGGCCAACCCGTATTTACCGATCGGACTTTGTGATGCATGCCATTGGAACAGTTGCTCGCCATGCGGAGGGCTTTCCCTTTATGATAACCGTGCATCAGCGTGGCGAGTCGAGGCGCGAGAAACTGCGGAGCGGGAGCAAAGAACGGTGAGTGGAAACGACAAAATTGGAATCCTAACCGGCGGCGGAGACGTGCCCGGCTTGAATCCGGTGATCAAGTCCGTGGTGTATGGGGGAAGCGAAATCCGGAGGCCGGTGGTCGGCATTCGCAAGGGTTGGGAAGGCCTGACCTATATGACCAGCGCGGAAGATCCGACCTACATTCGCGACCTCACGCGCGACAACACGCGAACGATTGACCGCACAGGCGGCACGGTGCTGCATACGTCGCGGACCAATCCCCGCCGCGTTCCCGAATCCAAGCTGCCCAAGCACATTCCCAAGGAGCAATTGAAAAAACTTCCGTTCGACGGCAAGACGTACGATCTCACTTCCATTGTGCTCGCGAAATCTCGAGCGGCTGGAGATCGGCTGCCTGGTCGCCATCGGCGGCGACGACACACTGAGCTTCGCGTCCGTGCTTTCGAAGGCGGGATTTCCCGTGGTGGCGATACCCAAGACGATGGACAACGACGTTCAGGGAACTGAGTACTGCGTCGGGTTCTCGACGGCCGTCACGCGGGCGAAGCAGTCCATCACGCGGCAGCGCACCACCGTCGGCTCGCACGAACGCATCGGGATTTTTCGGATCTTTGGACGCGATGCCGGCTTCAGCGCCCTCTATACGGCTTATGTGACGTCCACGCGCTGCTTGATTCCCGAGCACCCTTTTGATCTCGATCGCATGTGCGGTCTGCTGATGGAGGACAAGGCGAATAATCCCAGCCACTATTCGCTGATCGTTGTGTCCGAAGGCGCGGTTTGGAAGGACGCGCAGGTAAAGGAATATGGCGACGCCGATGCGTACGGGCATCGCAAGAAAGCCGACATTGGACACGCGCTCGCGGAGGAAGTACACACGCGCACCGGCCAGGAAACGATGGTCAGTGACCTGACCTACGATTTGCGCAGCGGCGAACCGGACGCGATTGATCAGCTGGTGGCCATCACGTTCGCCAACATCGCGGTCGAGCTGATTCGCGACGGAGTTTCCGGGCGGATGGTCGGAATTCAAAGCGGGCACTACGGGCACGTTCCGCTGCCGGATTCTTCTGTCGGCGCGCGAAAAGTGGATGTCGCGAAGCTCTACAACACGGACCGCTATCGGCCCAATTACGGCTCGAAACTTGGCGCGCCGCTTCTTTTCGGTGGCTCGTGACACTTGCGGTCAGAGGTTCCGTGCGTAGCGTCGCAGACCGGGCACACCTGTGGCGGCTTCGAAATCCGGATGCCGCCGTTCCCCGTCGAGCTGGAATCCCGCCTTCGCGTAGGCACGTTCCGCGGCGTCGTTTCCGATGAAGAACGTAATTTGGGCCCGCCGCGCGCCATTGCGTTGGGCTTCCGCGAGGGCATGTTCGATCAGGGCGTTCGTTAACCCGCGTCTGCGATATCGGGGCAACGTTGCGACGTTTTCAATCGTCCATGCGTCCTCCTCTGTTTCGAGTGTGCACGTAGACAGATAAGCGCCGCGGCGCTGCATTTCGTGTCGTTCGGTGTCGCCCAAGCCGAGTTCGCGTGCAACTTTAGCCATGGCCGGCAGCGAGAGTGCATACGCCTCGCCCCCACGAAACGCGCATAGAGCTGCTGCCGGGAAACCATCTAATTCCGCGACCTGGAACCTCGAATAGTGCCACCAAGATCGGACAGGGGCCAGCGTCAGGCGGCGAAGATAGTCGAGGCACGCGCTCTCGGGCCGATTCAGCATTATGTCGAACCATCCCTTGTCGAGTTGGGAACGAGCGGCGGTGAGTATCGCCCAGGCAAGAAAATCGGCATCTTCCTGTTCAGCCGCTCGAATCACGGAGGGCGTTTCCTTCATCCAATTGAGTGTCGCGCGCCTAGGCGCGAATGGATTCTTCGAGTATAATCGATGCTTCCCCGCGGGCCTAGCGACGCGAATGCATGGAACGGCTTTCCCTTCGCGCAGACCGGCCGGCAGACAGGAGCTTTTCATGAAGGAAGGAATTCATCCGGACTATCATGCCGTGACGGTGCATTGCGCCTGCGGCAGCACGTTTGAGACGCGTTCGACGATCAAGGGCAATGCGATCCGCACGGAAATCTGCTCGAGTTGCCACCCGTTCTTCACCGGCAAGCAGAAGCTGATTGATACCGCCGGTCGCGTGGAGCGCTTTACGAAGAAGTACGCCGACAAGGCAGCTTCCATGGCCAAGAAGTAGCCCCTGCATCCCGACGGTTTGGTTTCCTCGGGCACTATCTTGACAGATTTTTTCATGGACGCGATCTTCGTAGCGCCCTCCCTCCTCCTGGTGCTCGCATGGGCGCAGGTGATTCGAAGCAGGCACGCGGATAGATCTAGTCGCGTGTCTTGGTTGCCGCTCATAGTTGTTACTTCAAGTGAAGTCTACTTCTGGCTTTCAATCGCGTCTGGCGGCCTCCTCCTGGGATCCGACTACAGCAACCTGCGTTATAGATTGATCGCCTTGAACCTGCTGGCCGCGGCGCCTGCAGCCGTCGTTTTCTGCTTCCGAAAATCGGTCTCTAGGTGGTTAGGACTGGCCGCTTCACTGTGTCTCGTCCTCGCTTGGTTTCTTGTTGCGGCTATCAGCTCCGTGGTTTGAACGAGCATCCGCGGTGTACAATGCCGTGAAGATGGCCACGCAATTGTCTCCCATTCCCGACGCACCCATAGGATCGCAAGTGGAGACGGCGGCGCCGCGCGTGACGCTGCGCAACGCGTTCGCGCACCCGTTCGATTCGGCGATTGCGGCGGCGCGTACGTGCTATTCGCCGCATCTGGTGGTCCCCGAGGAAGTCACCGAAAAGCAGCGCGTCACGATTGGCGCGGGCACGTATTTCGGCGGGCACCACACCGTTTACCAGCACGCGCACTTCGAATTCGGGCTCGAAAATGTGAGCCGGCAATTCGTCTGGTCATTTCTCCACGCGCATCCTTTCTACAATTCCGAGCAGCAGAGCCAGCGTTACGTGCGGCTGGACCGCGCGCAGGCGTATATTCCCGTATCGAGCGCGGAATTTGGCGCGGAGGAGCGCGCGATCTACGAAAAAGCAGTCGCGCGAGCGTGGGAACATTATCGCGAGCTGACGCGCGTGCTCGAGCCAACGGCGCGGGCAATCCTGAGCGACATTTGGCACGTGGGTCCGATGTCGCATGCGCGTCGCGTGCAGAAGGTCGGACGACAATCGGAAAAGCGCTCGATCGAAGTGGCGCGATACGTCCTGCCGGTCGCGGCATTTACCACCATGGTGCACACGATTTCCGGCATCGTGCTCTACAGGCTGTGGCGGATGCAGGCTGCGAACGATACGCCCACCGAGGCGCGGCACGTACTGAGCGAGATGGTCGCGCGAGTTCGTGAAGTGGACCCGGAGTTTTTCGATCGCTTCGACAACGGCGCGATGGAAGACATGCCCGAGTGGCAGCAGCCGCCGCGCGACGGCGAAGCGTTCGCGCGTGAATTCGATGGGCGGCTCGCGGGGCTGACTTCACGCCTGGTGGATTTTCCGCCGCGAGGCATCGAAGCGATGGCGGAAGCGTATCGCGCGGTGATGGGCCTGACCGTGGCGGAATGCCCTGATGCGGAAGCGCTCGACCGGATGCTCAATCCGGCGCGCAATCCCTATCGCCGCGAAACGCTCAACGTGGGCGTGCACGCACCGATCATGCGCCCGCTCGATCACGCGCACTTCACGTTCGCGAAAAAAATCAGCCACACGGCGGATAGTCAGGACCAGCGGCATCGCATGGTCCCCGGTTCGCGGCCGCTGCTGACGCTCGCCGACACGCGCTCTCCCGACTACATCACACCCATGCTGATCCGCGAAAATCCGAGGGCGCTCGAAATTTATCAGCAGGCCATGGAAGAGGCGTGGGCGGCGAAGAATGAACTGATCGGACGCGGAGTGGCGCGCGAGTTCGCGCTTTACCTGCTGCCCAACGCGAAAACGATTCGACTGGTCGAATCGGGCTCGCTGCTGCACCTGCTGCACAAATGGACGATGCGGACGTGCTTCAACGCGCAGGAGGAGATTTATCAGGCCTCGATCGAAGAGGTCGAGCAGGTCCGCGCGGCGTTTCCGGAGCTGGGGCGTTACATCGGACCGCCGTGCCATCTGCGCGCGGGGATTTCGACTCCTATTTGCACCGAGGGCTCGCACTTCTGCGGCGTGAAAGTCTGGCTCGATTTTCCAAATATTGAACGGCGGATTTGAGGTTTCCTCCCAGGTCCCCGCAAGAACAAGAGCAGATTCCTCGCTGCGTCTCGCGCCCGCGAGAACCGCGGGAAAGGCAAAGGCGCGCGGGACTCCGCTCGGGATGACAGTGAGCGGTGGGACGCATACGGAGAGAGATTCCTCGACCGCAGAACGGCCTCGGACTGACAGGTGCCAAGTCGTCGGTTCTACAACTAAGTTTCCGGCACCGCAGCGGTCAGCGCTTTTTCTTTTGTTCTTTCTGGGCGATTCGCGCCTTCACCAGTTTCCTCACTAGAGTTGCCGGCAGCGGCTTGTCCACGGGGAAGTGGATGGTCCCTTTGGACGTGGAGAAATTCTTGGGTTCGTCCTTGAACGCCTCGATCACAGACGCAGTTGGGAACAAACTGCAATGGTCCGAAAAAGCGGCATACCACAGGAGCGTCCCTTTGTGCTTAAACGCCGGCATTCCATAGCTGATGGCTTCCGTGGCCTCCGAGGGCACGGCGGACCGGATTGCTGCGCGAATCTTTTTCAACGTGCTGCGGGCGGGTTCCGAGACATGCGCGAGGTATTCGTCCACGTCCTTCGAGGCGCTTTGGTTTTTCGCGGCAGGCCCGCGATGGCTGGAATTCGTTTTCTTCATATGCTCAATGTACCAAGGAACCGTCCTCTTCAGCCTTGACTACCACGGCAAGCCTAGGGCCCTGCGTTAAGCCGGGATTTCGGGGATGGCGGCGATAAGGGCTTGCGTATAGGGGTGCTGCGGTGATTGCAGCACTTGGTTGGCCGTGCCGGTTTCGACGAAGCGGCCGGCCTGCATCACGGCGACGCGCGTGGCGAGCTGCGCGACAACCGGAAGGCTGTGCGAAATCAGAATCAGCGTGAGCGAAAGTTCGCGCCGCAAACGGTCGAGCAGCTCGATAATCTGCGCGCCGACCGAGACATCGAGCGCCGAAACGGGCTCGTCCGCGACGACAAGTTCGGGCCGCAAAATCAGAGCGCGGGCAATGCCGATTCGCTGGCGCTGGCCGCCGGAAAATTCGTGCGGGTAGCGGTCCAGCGCTTCGGCGCCGAGGCCGACGGCGTCGAGCATATGCGCGGCGCGCGCGTGGCGATCGGCGCGCGAAAGCTGTGGCTCGTGGATCGCGAGAGGCTCGCCCACAATCGCGCCCACGCGCATGCGCGCGTTGAGCGAAGCGACAGGATCCTGAAACACCATTTGGATGCGCCGGCGCAGAGCGCGCAGGTCCGCGCCGCGCGCGCCGCGCCAATCCTGCCCGCGGAAGCGCATCTCGCCGGAATCCGGTTCGATGAGGCGCAGCAGCATTCGCGCGAGCGTGGTCTTGCCGCAGCCCGATTCGCCGACAATGCCAAGCGTTTCGCCTGGCGCGAGCGAAAAACTCACTCCATCCACGCCGATGAATTCCCGCAGAAGGGGAAGTGGGATCGCCTTCGGCTTGATGGACCGCACGAGCGGCAATCGCATAGGATTTTCGCAGGTCGCTGACTTCGAGGATTTGTTCTCGTTCGTTCATCGGATCAGCGGACAAGAATACACCGGGCGCGGTGGCTTTCGGCCGCGCCGGCAGCGTGAATGAGTTCGGGCATCGCGGCATCGCATTCCGGCACGTGTTGAGCGCAGCGCGGACCGAAGGCGCAACCCGAGGGCAGTGAATCCAGCGGAGGTACTGTCCCCGGAATGGCAACCAGCTTTTCGCGCGCAATGCGCGGCGCGGCGCGCAGCAAACCCTGAGTGTAGGGATGCTGTGGATGGCGCAAAACCTCGGATGCGGGGCCTTCCTCGACCACGCGGCCTGCGTACATCACGGCGACGCGGTCGGCAATCTGCGCGACGACGCCGAAATCATGGGTGATGAACAAAAGCGAAAGCTGAAGCTCGCGGCGCAGCGATGCCAGCAGCTCGATAATCTGCTTTTGCACGGTGACATCAAGCGCCGTGGTGGGCTCGTCCGCGATCAGCACGCGCGGACCGGCCGCGAGGGCCATGGCAATCATCGCGCGCTGGCGAAGCCCACCCGAAAGTTGATGCGGATATTGGCGCGCGCGGTGCGCCGGCTCGGGAACGGCGGCGCGTTCGAGAGCTTGCAGCGCGCGGCGGCGGATTTCGCCGCCGTCGAGACCCGGCTCGTGGACGCGAATCGCTTCTTCGATTTGCGCGCCGATGCGGACAACGGGATTGAGCGCCGTCATCGGCTCCTGAAAAATCATGGCGATTTCGCCGCCGCGCAGGGCGCGCATTCTCTTACGCTCGGCAGTCAGGAGATTGTCGTCGAGCTGGTGAGCCGTTTCCATTTGCCGCGCGGCTGCGCAGCCAGGCTTCGCCTTTCAAGCGTGCGCCCGGCGGCTCGAGTCCCATGAGCGCGAGCGCAAGCATCGTCTTGCCGGAGCCGGATTCGCCGACGATGCCGAGCGTCTCGCCTTCGCCTAGCGAGAACGAAACTTCGTTCACGGGCCGTACCCAGCCTGCGCGGGTCGGCAGCTCGACCGTCAAGCCGCGAGCTTCGAGGCGTGTCGCCATTTCAACATCATATGTCCAGCGGGAAGACATGCGGCGAAATTTTGCGCGCGAGATTTCGAGCGTGTGCGACTAGCGGCTAGCGAGAGGGATCACGAAGCGAAGGGCCGTATGCGTTTCGGAGAAGCGGCAGACTTTGTTGTCGGTGAGGCCGGCGGATATTCCCGCTGTCCTGACATCGGCTTCCCGAATGTGCGCTTGGCCCTTGGGATAAACAATCCAGATCGCGCCGGCTTTTTGAATCGCGGCGGCGAGCGATTTCACGCGCGCGAGCGCCTTCAGATTTTCAGCGCCGAGCAGAATCATGTCGGCGCCGCTAGGGGGCTTCCCGCTCACGAATTCCGGAACGCGGTCCGCGAGATCATTCAAGAATGCCGCGTCTTCGACGTCGAGAACGCAGATCCGCTGGCCCGGCTTGACGCCAAGCTTGTCGAGCAGCAAGCGATGCGAATAATCGCGCTCTGGTTCGCGCGGCTTGTTCGGTCTCTTGTGCGGCACGGCGTGCACTCCTTGCCGAAAGGCCCGGATTATATTACGTTTCCGCAAGCAGCCCAATTGTGGTGCGCGCGAGAGTGGGAGCATGAAGAAACCCAGAGAAACGAAGCGGTCGAGCGACGAGGCGGTGAAGGCGAAGACCGGCAAGGTATGGGCCGAATGGTTCAAGATACTCGACAAGGCGGGCGCGAGGAAATGGCCGCACAAGGAAATCGCGGAGTATCTGCACGACGAGCAGAGTGTTGCGGCCGTGGTGGTGGTCAGATGGTAGCCGTGGCCTACGAGCAAGAGCGCGGAATTCGCCAGAAATTTCAGAAGTGCGATGGGGAGTTCAGCGCGGCAGGCAGCCGCACGATGGCAGTGCCGATGGCGAGGGCGTTCGCCGCGTGGACGGACGATAGGCTACGCAAACGCTGGCTTCCGGATGGGAAACTCGAGATCACTACCGCGACGCCGGGAAAATATGTGCGTGGGAAATGGGGCACATCGCGGCTGAGCGTCGGCTTCTACGTCAAAGGCTCAGAGAAAACTCAGGTTGCCGTGGATCACAGCAAGCTCGCGAATTCGAAGGAATGCGCGAAAATGAAATCCTACTGGTGTGCCGCGTTGAATCGCTTGCAGGGAATCCTCGAGGCGTAGTTTCATGCGGAAGCGGGTTGCGACCCGCCTCCGCATCATGCACAGAAACATCTAGTAATCGTTGGCGGAGCCTTCGAGGAACGCGCGCAGCTTGCGCGAGCGCGACGGGTGGCGCAGCTTGCGCAGCGCCTTGGCTTCGATCTGGCGAATGCGTTCGCGCGTGACGGCGAACGATTGCCCGACTTCCTCGAGCGTGTGTTCGCTGCCGTCGTCGAGACCGAAGCGCATCTTGATGACTTTTTCCTCGCGCGGCGTCAGCGTCTTCAGCACCGAGGATGTCTGCTCCTTCAGGCTCAGATTGATGACCGCGTCCGAAGGCGAGACGACGGCCTTGTCCTCGATGAAATCCCCGAGATGCGAATCTTCCTCTTCGCCGATGGGAGTTTCGAGCGAAATCGGCTCCTGCGCGATCTTCAAAATCTTGCGCACCTTGGCGACAGGAATATCCATGCGCTTGGCGATTTCTTCCGAGGTCGGTTCGCGGCCGAGTTCCTGCACCAGCTGCCGCTGCGTGCGCACGAGCTTGTTGATCGTCTCGATCATGTGCACGGGGATGCGGATCGTGCGGGCCTGATCGGCGATGGCGCGCGTGATGGCCTGGCGGATCCACCAGGTCGCGTAGGTTGAAAACTTATATCCGCGGCGCCATTCGAATTTGTCCACGGCCTTCATCAGGCCGATGTTCCCTTCCTGAATCAAATCGAGGAACTGCAATCCGCGGTTCGTATATTTTTTCGCGATGGAAACGACCAGCCGGAGGTTCGCTTCAATCAGCTCGTCTTTCGCTTGCGCCGCTTCCGCTTCACCCCGAAGAATCACCCCGATCGCGCGCTTCAGTTCCGCGGGGCTGACTTCGCTTGCGAGCTCGATTTCGCCGAGCTCCTGCCGGCGGGCCCGCAGGTCCTTGCGCGCTTCGGCCTGTACTTCGGCCTTCGAAGCTTCCACGCGACGTTCGAGCTTCACCGTTTCGCGTTCGAGGAAATGGACGCGCTCGACCGTCTGGTGAATCTTGTCAATCAGGCGCTTTTTTTCGAGCGGGTTGAAATCGAGTTCGCGCATCAGGCCGGACATCTCGATGCGAGTTCGCGCCACGGCATACTTCGCGTGGAGGTACGAGCGCTTTTTCGCGCGCGGCACGCGATCGAGCTTCGCGGCCAGCTTCATCGCCAGCAGATAGAGCTTGGCGATCTTGTCAATCTGCTTGAGGGTTTCCTTGGTCTTCGCTTCGATTTTTTCTTCGGTCAGCTCTTCGTCGTCGAACTGGACGATTTCCTTGATCGAACGCGAACCGTTGCGCAAATCCTCGCCGACCTGCAGAAGTTCCTTCAGGATGAGCGGAGCGCGCGTGATTGTCTTCAGCACGAGCAGCTGCCCGCGCTCGATGCGCTTCGCGATGGCTACTTCGCCTTCGCGCGTCAGCAGCGGCACGGTGCCCATTTCGCGGAGGTACATGCGAACGGGGTCGTTGGTCTTCTCCAGAGTTCCGGGAGTGAGATCGAGATCGCCGTCTTCGGAGGCGGATGCCGCAGGTGTGTCATCCTTCGGAGGTTCGGCGCCACCGTCGGCATCGGCGGCTGCAAGCGCAGCCTTGGCCGTCGAAAGATCCTCGTACACATCGATCCCGTAGCGCTCAAACGTCGAGAGCAGATCGTCAATTTCTTCCGAGGAGTGAACCTCGGCCGGCAGGATATCGTTCACCTCATCGTAGAGCAGGTATCCCCGCTCCTTGCCCATGGCGATGAGTTGCCTTACCTGATCGTATTTTTCCTCAAGAGCCAGCGTCACGCGTTCTCTCCAATAATGCTAATCGGCCCGCGGATATGAATTCCCAAGCACAAAAGGCCGGGGAAGACACCCCGGCGCATTCTCGATTTAGCTACGTATGGACGGATAGATAAGGCGATCCCCTGAACTTGCTGCCGAACTTTGTTGCTTGCGCCCAACATGCCCCGTGCAGTACAGATACAACTCTATTAGATGCAACAGGGGTGCCGCCCGTTTCCCCCAAAACCTTACAATACTATAATAGGGAGAACCACCCGTCAACGAATTGCCTTAAGTGGAACAGCCCATTCTGGTTGCGGCTGTTCCGGACCTCTCCTCGCAGCATGGCCTACGGCAAATGGCAGGCCTTGATGCCCTGCTTCTCGAAGTATTTCTGGTGATACTCCTCGGCGCGGAAGAATTCCGGAGCGGGAACAATCTGCGTCACGATCTTGCGCTTGAAAACTCCCGACTTGTCCAGCGCCGCTACCGATTCCCGCGCCTCCGCTTCCTGTTCGACATCGTGAAAGAAAATCGCGGAGCGGTACTGCGAACCGTAATCCGGCCCCTGGCGGTTGAATTGGGTTGGGTCGTGGCTTTGGAAGAAGACGGCGAGCAGCTCGCGATAGGAAACCTCGTTCGGGTTGAAATCAACCTCGACCGCCTCGGCGTGGCCGGTCTTGTCCGTGCACACTTCCTTGTAGGTCGGATTCTCGGTGTGGCCGCCGATATAGCCGACAGCCGTCGAGGTCACGCCCTTTACCTGCCGGAACGCATCTTCCACGCCCCAGAAACATCCCGCTGCGAAAGTGGCCTTAGCCATGATTTGGAACCCCCTTCTTTTCACTCAACGCGAGGTATTTCATGTTGCCACAAGGAAGCCGCCGGGTCGAGTTCACGAGCGCCGACACCGCCCCTACTGCTGGAAAACGATATGTGCCGCGGGACCACGAGGGGAATCGCCTACACAGCATTAGACGGGTCAGCGGGCGTTTGGTCGCAGGAAGTTTCGGCAGTGGGTCAGTTTCCCGTTATCCAAATAGTAGGAGTTGAGACTAAAACTAGGACTAAGACGAGGGCGCCGTCTCGGCCAAGACGGCTTGAGCCGCAGTTGTTTGCTTGTCTAAGTCGGTTACGCCGCGTCCCAAGATAATCAGACGATGGAACAAAAATCCCATTGCAATCCTGTTCAATTCCGGCGTTCGAACGTTGTGAAAAACAATCGACGCCAGTTCTCGGGAGTGAATCAGCTTAAAGTACGGGCATTCCCCTCCGTAATATTCGCCGTGTTCTCCCATGAACAGGTAAGAAACCCGTCCAAATCGCCCAAGTGGTGTCGGAAAGATGGAAAACGATCTCGCGCTGCACGCCTCGGCGTCCCGCATTACTCTTCGCTCGGCAATCCATTCCGAGAGTAAGAGAAGGACCAACAGAGGCGGATACTGACAGACAAGAAACGCAAGATACGCCTGCCGCGACGTGAAGATCCAATTCAGGAAACTGAATTTCGTGGGGCCACCGGCTGCGAAGAACACAAGAAAAGCCACTGCCAGAAACGTAGGCACAAACAGCAGCCATAGCCTAGCAAGTTCAACTCTCACCGCCAGCAGGTCTTTCTCAATAGCTTGGCTTCGATCCGGGGCAATGAGTCGAACGCTAGTCCGCACGTAGAACACCTCCCTCCGCGGATGCATCAGGAAACCAACCACGGCGGCGGTGACAATGGCGAGCGCTATTAGGCCTTCGAGGAAAGCCTCAAACGGGGTGAACAGTAAAACCCCGGCAAGAATTATGATACCGAGCAGTACAATCCTTGAGATTAGTTCCATTCTCGATTCCGTCGGATGGAAAATAATAGCGTAAACGCTCTGTTGGAGGTGCCGCTCTTTTGTCAACGCCTGATCAACCCGCTAACGAGCCTGCTACCGATTTTTGACCTTTTTGCGCAATACCAAGAAGCAGTCAAATTAAGCGAATTTTTCCGCCGACTCAGCGCCACCACTTGCAGGGCTAACACCGCGCGATCGTTCGAAGATTTGTTCGAGGATTTCGGGGATTTCGAAGACGGCGCGATTGTGGAGCGCGGCGGCGTTGGCGCGGTAGCGAGCCAGCGCGGAGGGATCGATCAATCGCGCGACAGCCGCATCGATCTTGTCAAAATTGCGCAGGACCAACCCAACTTCCTTCTCGACAATCCACTCGGCGTTGTAACGCTCCTGCGGCAGCGTCCAGGCGTTGCATTCGACAATCACCGGAAGATGCATCGCCAGCGCCTCGCTCACGCTGCCAGGGCCGGGCTTGCCGATGAAGAAATCGGCAAGGTGCATGTATTCGTTCACACGGGTTGTAAACCCCTCGACGAAACAGGGCACGCGGAATTTTCTCGCGCGCAGCGCGTTCGCAAGCTTGTCATTTTTTCCGCAAACGAAGATTAGCTGAAGATCGAGCGGCGATTCGTCCAGGCGCTCGGCGATTTCGAGCATCACGTTGGAACCATGGCCGCCGAAAAGGACAAGCCCGGTGGGCAGATCGGGTCGCAATCCCAGGCGCTCGCGCGCGGCAATGCGATCTTCTACCGGCGGGTCGTAAAATCGCGGATGAAGGATCATCCCCGAAGCGCGAAAAATTCGGTCGTCAGAATGCCCCATTGAGCGCGCCTGCGCGACCGCGCGGTCCGAACCGCAGATCAGATATTGCTGCTGGCGCTCGATCCAGAAGTGCGGCGGATAGTCGGCGATGTCCGTGAGTATCGTTACGAATGGGCGGCCCGGAAACACGGCAGAAAAACTTTCGCACATCGCGCGATTGAAGTGCGGCACGAACGAAATAAGCATGTCCGGCTGGGTTTCTTTCCAGTGCGCTTCGAGCAGCCGGACCGTGGGCCGGTGGTACGCGCGAATCGTGAGTTGCAACACCCGCAAAAGTTGCGGACTTCCAAGCGTCCAACCCCGGCGCAGCATCGTGTTGTAAACATCCTGAATGCGGATGCCAGCGTATTTCTTGACGATATCGAGGGGGTCCATCAGTTCCTGCAGATTCGTAAGCCGGACTTCCCAGGGACGCCGCTGGGTTTCGGTGACCATCTGGAGGGCCGTGGCCGCCGCACGGTGGCCGCCGCCTGCGTCAAAAAACCCACACTCAATTCGTTCCACTTAAACTCGCTCCATAAGTGGTGCATTCTGGCACCAGCCAGACCATTGATTGCTACAGGCATGTTAAAAGCTTGATCGTGTGTCGAATCCGTTAAATACCTTGTTTTCAGAATCTTAGCGGCAATGTAATCTGTGCGTAACCCTGTGAATTTACTGTGGAAATCGTGAAATGCGATATGCACGTCCACTCGTACTTCTCCGGCGCCTGCACCACGCCGTTTGTGGGCGCCTTCGCCCGGGAAAGCTATAGCGATCCTCTCGAGGTTCACTCCTTGCTGAAGCGCCGGGGAATGAGCCTCTTCACACTGACCGACCACGACTCGATCGAGGGCTCCGAAAAGCTGCGGCGCGAGCCGAATTTCTTTCTGAGCGAGGAGCTGACGTGCCGAATGCCCAGCGGCACGGAAGTCCACATCGGCGTTTACGACTTCCATGAGCGCCAGCACGCGCAGCTCCTGCAACGGCGCAACGATCTGGTGGCGCTGCTGATGTATCTCACGGAGCGCAGAATTTTCTTCAGCATCAACCATGTGTTTTCGAGCGTGACCGGGCGCCGCGAGCGCGAGGACTTCACATGGTTCCAGGAGTATTTCCCGGCGATCGAAACGCGCAACAGCCACATGCTCGAGGCCACGAATGGCTATGCCGCGAGTTTGGCCCAGCGGTGGGACAAGATCGCCATCGGTGGAAGCGATGCACACGCGCTCGCGTCTGTGGGAACGGCTTACACCGAAGTTCCCGGAGCGCGCGATAAAGAAGAATTCTTCGCCGGATTGAAGAACGGAAAAGGCCGAGTGGCGGGCGAATCCGGCTGCTTTGCAAAATTGACCCGCGATGTGTTTCTGATCGGCGTCGAAATGATGCGCGAGAAATACTGGACCGCTGCCATCACGCCGCTGGCCGTGCTCGTCCCCGCCATCACGTATCTGAACTATCGCAGCGAGCGTTCATTCAGCCGCCGCTGGGCGGAAGAGATTCTGCAACAGTCCTGAATCACGCAAGCGTCCCCGCTGGATCACCGTACCGCAGCGCACGGTGGAGGAGTGGGTATGACCGTCGCAAAAGCAGTCTGGAACCAGATTCAATCGAACGATCACCGTCTGATGCGCCGCGTGCATCGCTGGCGCGCCCCGCGGTGGTTCCGCATTCTCATGATTGTGGCCACACGGGGAGGCGACGGATGGCTCTGGTACGCACTCGGCCTGATTCTGGTGCTCTACGGTGGAGAGCAGCGCTTCGCCGCCATCGGGGCGGCCGCTTCCAGCGCCGCGGCGGGGATCTTTTTATTCCGCGCGCTCAAGCGCACCAGCCGGCGCAAAAGACCCTGCGAAATTGAACCGCATTGCTGGGCCTCGATCCTGCCACCGGACAAATATTCGTTTCCTTCGGGACATTCCATTACGGCATTCGCCGTGGCGATTTCACTGGGACTCTTCTACCCGTACCTGCAGACCGAGCTTCTGGCGGTGGCTTTGCTGATCGCGGCGTCGCGCATCATCCTGGGAATGCACTTCCTCAGCGACGTGCTCGCGGGCTCGGCGATAGGAGTCACGCTGGGCATCGTGAGCTTCCACATTTTTGCGGCCTTCTAAAATTGATGGGCTGAAAATTCAGAGCCAGAGCTAAGTGAGGGGCGGGGCGGGTTTGCGGCCAGTCGCCGGGGCAGCTGGTTCAGGAACTTGTTTCTTGCGCAGTAGGTCCACGGCAGCATGGTAGAGGCGCGCACGGACTTCGTGCCGCTCGTTCGCACGCGTTAGATAGCGCAGAACGATATTCACTCCGCTGGCGGTCGGCCGGACGCTTAACGACGGAGCGGCCGAGAGCGCGCGTTTCTCACTCGACGGGGTGAGGCGATTCCATTCCGTCTCGGCGAGTTTCGAATTCGCCGCCGTCTCTTCCGCGGCGATCTTTCTGCAGTGCCTCGCCGGTTGCGTACGGATCGGCGTTTTCGGGAACCTGCGCTTCGATTTCATCCCAGAGCCATTGTCCCGATGTCGAAAAATTGAAGTAGTGCCCTTCGATGGCGAAGCTGTTCACGAACGAGACTTGCCGCCCGGTCGGATGGCCCGCGTCGGTCCAGCTCCCGGTTTCAAGTAGCACCGTGTGAAGGAGACCGACTTTCAGCACTTCTCCGCCGACGCCATTGATCTCCACCCAATCGCCCGCGCGAATGCCGTCCTTGCCCATCAGCACGAACCAGCCAAAGAACCCAACGATGAAATCCTTCATGGCCACGGTGAGACCCGCACCGGCGAGCGCGAGAACCGTCGCCAGATTGCGTGGGTATTCCGAAAATCACCAGCAGGATCGCCAGCAAGCCCAGCGCCTGAAGCGCGAACAAGATCAAGGCGCGCATCGTATGCATCTCGCGGCGTTCGAGAGCCACGCCCGCAAATAGACGCTGGATCAGATCATTCGCCGCAAGCACAAGTACGCCGATCAGAAGCACCCAGAACACGGACAAGAAAATCTCGTGGAGAAAACCCTTGGCGCGAGCGTTGACAAGATCTGCCCAGCTGGAATAAACGGCCGCAAGCTGCTGTTCGGTCGCGATGCGTCTGTTGAGGTCGGCGAGATTTTTCTTGTCCTCCGTTTGGAGGCGCAGGCGCGAGAGAGGTGTATCTGCTTGCGGCACCGCTTGCGAGACGTCCGCAGGCGCTGCGTTTTGCGCCGGCGGATTTCCCTGCGCCATCCCTTTCTCGAGCGATTCGTGCGTGGAGGAAAGCTTGGCCGCGCGCGCCAGAGCGTCCGTTTGTGCTTGCAGCAACAATTTTTCTTTCGAGCGGAGCGACATCCACGCGCGAGATTCCGCGGCGATGCTCTTGGATTGCGTGAGTTCGATCGAGGGCGCCGATCCGGCGGGAGGACCCGTCTGGGAGGCTGCGTTCTGCGTGCCGGCAGCTTTGCGTTGGTCGAGCAATTGCTGGATCGTGGCTTGCTTGTCGCCGCCCGAGCGGATCAGCTCCTGCTGCGCATCCTCGAGATCGTCCTGATCGAGAGCCACTTGGGCTTGCGCGATGCCAATCAAATTCTGAAGATCATCCTTGGCGCTGCCCTTCGCACGAGCCATCGCTGCCGTGAATACACTGATTCGAGCCTGATCGGCCGCAACGGCCGCTGTCCCAGACTTCACACGCGCGGCGAGATCGCGCGTCTTGGGAGTAAGCGGAGCGGGATTTTCCGCCGCATCGTGCATCGCCGCGGAAAATGCCAAGTCTACCGAGAGGTCGCCCAATCGCAGCGCCTGCCCGGCGTAATCCTCCTCGGAGTGCGTCACAGCGAGAGGAGCAACCTGCTGCGCGGTCTCAAGGGGGTGCGTGTCAACGAGGTTCGAAGCGCTCTTCGACGCCAGCCGGATCGCGCGCAGACGCTCGCGATAGTCCGACCAGCCGCGTGTGAAGATCACGGCGCTCAGCGAGAGGACCAGCAGCGCGAGCAAAGAAACCCAAATCGTCTTTTCGTAGGTTTTCATATGTGCTGGCTGGGGTAGACCGATTCTAATATGCCTATCGGCTGGATAGAGGATAAATCGGCCCCAGAGCGTCGGGACGTTAGAGATCGAGCGGCAGAGGGTTCTTTCCCGTGATCAGGCGCGCCGAACGGTCGTACGTGAAATAAAACCACGCCCACTGCACGAACACCAGCAGCCGGTTCTGGAACTCGACGATATTCATCAAGTGGACGAAAATCCACAGCAGCCACGCGGGAAATCCGGAAAGGCGAAGCCAATTCAGATCGGCAACCGCGGCGCCCCGGCCAATCGTCGCAAGATTACCTTTGTCGAAGTAGTGAAACGGGCGAGATTTTTCACCGCGGAGGCGGCGCGCGATCACTTTGGCGGCGTAGCGGCCCTCCTGAATCGCGGGCTGTGCCACGCCTGGCAGGGGTTTTCCCGTCTGGTGGACGAAATTCGCAAGATCGCCGATCACGAAAATCTCGGGATGCCCCGGCACGGTGAGATCGGGCTCTACGCTGATGCGTCCTGCCTTATCAATCGTCGCGCCCGTTTCCTCAGCCACGATGCGCCCGAGCGGAGAACCCAGCACGCCCGCGGCCCACAGAATCGTGCGCGTCGGAATGGTTTCGGTCCGATCGCCTTCGCGGACGGTGACGGATTCTCCATCCACATTCGTGACGATGGCGCTGGTGCGAACGGTAACGCCGAGGTGCTCGATCATCCTGCGGGCGCTCGCCGATAGTTTCGGCGGGTAGACAGGAAGTACGCGGTCAGTTCCTTCCACAAGGATGATCCGCGCTTTCGAAGGATCGATGTTGCGGAAGTCACGGCGGAGCGTGTCATTAGCAATTTCGCCGAGCGCTCCAGCAAGTTCCGCGCCCGTGGGGCCGCCGCCGACGATCACGAACGTCATCCAGGCGCGCAACTTTTCGGGGTCCGGCTCGCGCTCCGCAGTTTCAAACGCTAGCAGAATCCGGCGGCGCATGTCCGTGGCGTCCTCGATTGTTTTCAAACCGGGCGCGAAGTGCTCCCATTCATCGTGGCCGAAATATTGATGGCTCGATCCGGTCGAGACGATCAGCGAGTCGTACTCGACCGAGCCGTCGCTCAAAATGACGCGACGATTTGCGGCGTCAATTCGAGTCGCCTCGGCGAGAAGCACGCGCGTATTCTTGTGGCGCTTCAGGATGTTGCGAAGTGGCGATGCGATGTTTGCGGGCGATAAAGTGCCGGTGGCCACCTGATAGAGCAGCGGCTGAAACAAGTGGTAGTTGCAGCGGTCAAGGAGCGTTACCTGCACCGGGGCGCGTTTCAGTGTTAGCGCGGCGCTCAGGCCACCGAATCCGCCGCCGACGATCACCACTTGATGCTGGCTGACCATGCCTCACCATCCGCAAGCAACAATAATATCGTACCGCAATCGGCCTCTCCGCACGCGTCGGTCGAACGAACAGCGATGTGCCACGCAGCTAACCAGTCTGATTTGAGGGGTTTCCGCCACTTACAAAATCCTTACAGCTCGCTTATTCCTTCCTAATGCCCCGGGAGTAGCCTGCACTCGGCTCCGGCCACGAGCGCGCAAGTCGGCAGCTCGGTGGAGCTGCCGAAGGAGTACGGCGATGCTTATTTTTCTGGCCTTTGTCCTCGGTCCTGGATGCGGATTCATGCTGTACGCGCTGTCCCAGTTCTGGCGAGAGGCAAGGCGTTTCCGGCATGCCGATCCGAGGAGGCTGCGAGTGACTTTAGTGGCACCCGCGAAATTCGCTGCCGCAGGCGAAGCGCCCGCGCAGGGAAAAGTTGTCAGCACGTATTTCGACAACTGCCTCGCCGCGCACCCAGCGAGAACGGGACGCGTGGCGATGAAGCAAGCCGTGAAGAGGTCATCCTGATGCTCGACATGATTTTTGTGCTTTGCACAGTTGGTTTTTTCGTTCTGGCGATCGGCTATGTGTGGGCATGCGACCGCCTGAAGTAAGGAGCGACTTCGATGATCGGTAACATTGTGCTCCTGGGAATTTGCGTTCTCACGGGCGTGTATCTGCTGGCCGCATTGCTTTGGCCGGAGAGGTTCTAACCATGACTGCGAACGGCTGGCTGCAAATCGGATTGTTTTTCGTCGTGCTCCTTGCCGTGACGAAGCCGCTCGGCGTCTTCATGGCGCGCGTCTTCGCGGGCGAGAAGACTTTTCTCGATCCAGTGCTCCGACCGCTCGAGCGGCTGCTTTACCGGCTATGCGGCGTAGACGAGAAGACCGAGATGGACTGGAAGGAATACGCCGTCTCGATGCTGCTTTTCAGCGCGTGTCAGCATGGCGTTGCTCTACGCCATCGAGCGCATGCAGCAGTGGCTGCCCTGGAATCCGCAGCATTTTCCGGCGGTTCCGGCCGCGCTGGCCTTTAACACTGCCGCTTCGTTCACCACCAACACCAACTGGCAGAACTACGCGCGGCGAATCCACCATGAGTTACTTCACGCAGATGGCCGGGCTCGCGTATCACAATTTCGTGTCCGCCGCTGTCGGTATCGCGCTCGCCATCGCCATCATTCGCGGGATTGCGCGCCGCGAATCGAAGACCATCGGCAACTTCTGGGTGGATGTCACGCGGTGCATGTTGTGGGTCCTGGCGCCGGCCTGCCTGGTGATCGCGCTTGTGTTTGTGTCGCAGGGCATGACTCAAAACCTGCGGCCCTATGACACGGCGAAGTTCCTGAATCCGCAAACCGTGCAGACCACCGGAGCCGACGGCAAGACCACATCTCAAACCATCACCGACCAGGTAATCCTTCAGGGGCCCATCGCTTCTCAGGAAGCGATCAAGATTTTCGGCACCAACGGCGGCGGCTTCGCCAACGCCAATAGCGCCCATCCCTTCGAGAATCCCAATCCGCTGACCAATTTCATGCAGATTGTGATGATGCTCTCGCTCGGCGTCGGGCCTCACCTACACGCTTGGCCGAATGACTGGGTTCGCAGCGCCACGGATGGGCCGTGTGGGCCGCCATGGCGCTTCTGTGTCTCGCGGGCGTCACGGTGATTTACGCGATGGAAGCTCACGGCAATCCTTTGCTCCATGGCATTGATCAGCACGCGAGCGCCATGCAACCGGGCGGCAACATGGAGGGCAAGGAAGTTCGCTTCGGAATCGCGAACACGGCGCTCTTTGCGACAACGACGACGGACGCGAGTTGCGGCGCCGTCAACGGCATGCACGACTCGTTCACTCCGCTCGGCGGGATGGTTCCACTGGTCAACATCATGATCGGCGAGGTCATCTTCGGCGGTGTAGGCGCGGGACTCTACGGCATCGTTGTTTTCATCGTCCTTTCGGTCTTCATTGCGGGCCTGATGGTGGGCCGAACGCCGGAGTATCTGGGGAAAAAGATTGAGGCATACGACGTGAAGATGGCAATGATCACAGTGCTCGTTTTCTGCCTTCGTTGTTCTCGGCCTCACCGGCGTTGCGATTGTCTCCCCGTTTGGCACGTCGTCCATTTCGAATGCCGGTCCGCATGGCCTGTCGCAGATTCTGTACGCCTACACGTCCATGGCCGGCAACAACGGCTCGGCGTTTGCCGGACTGAATGGAAATACGCCCTGGTACAACGTCAGCGGCGCATTTGACATGCTGCTGGGAAGGTTTCTCATGGTGATTCCGGTGCTCGCGATGGCCGGAAACCTGGCGCGAAAGAAAATCGTTCCGGAATCGTCGGGGACATTCCCGGTTACGACGCCGCTTTTCACGTTCCTGCTCATTTCAGTCATCTTGATCGTCAGCGCACTGACATTTTTCCCGGCGCTCAGCCTGGGCCCGATCCTGGAGCACCTGCTGATGCACGCCGGAAAGGTTTTCTGAGGCAGCCATGACCCTACAATCCACACAAGAACCTGAATTCGCATCCCCGGCGAACCTTCCGGATCCTTCCTACAACGTCGTTTCCAGAGAGCGGAAGAGGAAGTCGCTGTGGACCGGCGGAATCGTCGCCGGCGCGCTGAGGGACTCGTTCATCAAGCTGAACCCGCGCACGCTGATGAAGAATCCCGTCATGTTCGTGGTCGAGATCGGTTCGGTGATCACCAGCTACGATCTGGTGCGCGACCGCCTTCTGCATCTCAGCGGCTTCGGGTTCGAACTTCAGATCACCTTGTGGCTGTGGTTCACGGTGCTCTTCGCGAATTTCGCCGAGGCCATGGCCGAGGGCCGCGGCAAAGCACAGGCAGACACGCTGCGCAAGGCTCGCGCGGAGACCGTGGCGCGTCGCCTGATGGCGGATGGCTCAATCGAGGAGATTTCGGGTTCGAAGCTTCGCGCCGGGGACCGCGTGAAAGTTGTCGCGGGCGAATTCATTCCCGGAGACGGCGAGGTCGTGGAAGGCGTCGCGTCGGTGGACGAATCCGCCATCACTGGCGAATCCGCGCCGGTGATTCGCGAATCGGGCGGAGACCGCTCCGCGGTGACAGGCGGCACGCGCGTGCTTTCCGATGAAATTATCGTGAAGATCACGTCGAATCCCGGCGAGACGTTTCTCGATCGCATGATCAAGCTGGTCGAGGGAGCGGAACGCCAGAAGACGCCGAACGAAATCGCGCTGAATATTTTGCTTTCCGGGCTGACGATTATTTTCCTGCTTGCCGTGGTCACGCTTCAGCCCATGGCCATCTACTCGGGTTCGCCCCAGTCGGTTTTCGTGCTGATCTCGCTGCTCGTCTGCCTGATTCCCACGACGATCGGCGGCCTGCTTTCCGCCATCGGCATTGCGGGGATGGACCGCGTGGTGCAGCGCAACGTGCTCGCGATGTCCGGCCGCGCGGTAGAAGCGGCGGGCGACGTGGACACGCTGCTGCTCGACAAAACCGGGACGATTACGCTCGGCAATCGCCGCGCCACGGAGTTCATACCCGCACCGGGAGTGACGGAAGCCGATCTCGCGGACGCGGCGCAGCTTTCTTCTCTCTCGGATGAAACGCCGGAAGGCCGCTCGATCGTGGTGCTGGCGAAGGAGAAGTACAACTTGCGCGGCCGCGAGCTTTCAGCCTACGCCGCGACGTTCATTCCCTTCACCGCCGTGACGCGAATGTCGGGCGTGGACCTCGACGGCCGCGAAATCCGCAAAGGAGCGTTCGACGCCATCGTGCAGCACTGCTCGCGGAGGGGCAATCCAGTCCCGCCGCAGGTCGAAGAGGCGGTGAAGGCGATCTCAAATGCCGGCGGGACGCCGCTGCTCGTCGCCGAAGATTGCCGAATCCTCGGCACGATCCACCTGAAGGACATCATCAAGGGCGGCATGCGCGAGCGGTTCGATCAGCTTGCGGGCCATGGGCATCCGCACCGTGATGATCACCGGCGATAACCCGCTCACGGCTGCCGCGATCGCGCGCGAGGCTGGTCTCGACGATTTTCTCGCTCAGGCGAAGCCGGAAGACAAACTCGCGCTGATTCGCAAGGAGCAGGCCAAGGGAAAACTCGTCGCCATGACCGGTGACGGCACGAACGACGCGCCAGCGCTTGCGCAGGCCGATGTTGGGCTGGCCATGAACGCAGGCACGCAAGCCGCCAAGGAAGCGGGCAACATGGTTGATCTCGATTCCAATCCGACGAAGCTGATCGAGGTCGTCGAGATCGGGAAGCAGTTGCTGATCACCCGCGGCGCGCTGACGACTTTTTCGGTGGCCAACGACGTGGCGAAATATTTCGCCATCATTCCCGCGATGTTTGCCGGCGCCTTTCCGGTATTGAATGTACTGAACATCATGGGACTGAAGACGCCGCAGTCGGCGATTTTATCCGCCGTCATCTTCAACGCGCTGATCATCATTGCGCTCGTGCCGCTGGCGCTGCGCGGCGTGCGCTATCGCCCGCTCGGAGCTTCGGCCCTGCTGCGCTGGAATTTGCTCGTCTATGGAGTGGGCGGCATCATCGCGCCGTTCATCGGAATCAAGATCATCGATTTGATCATTACGCACGTCGGATTGGCATAAGCTGATGGGATGGATCGAAATGAGATACGCAAAGGACACAGCATGACGGCCCTCAGCTTGTTCGGATTGTTCGCGGTCTCCGTGATGGTGGTGTGTTACGCCATGGAGAACCGCCACTCCGGGTTCATCCTGGCGTTCGCGGCGTCGTGCCTGCTGGCGTCCGTCTACGGATTCTTGCAGGGAGCATGGCCCTTCGGGCTGGTGGAAGCCGTTTGGTCGGTGATCGCAATCCGGCGCTGGCGGGTCGCCATCAGGCAGCCGCGCCCGCCGGTCCTATAGCTCAGGGGAATAGAACGAGGCAAATATGAAAAAGAATCTACTGATCTCAATTTGGTTCACGCTGGCGACAGCGGTGCTGCTTGGAATTATCTATCCGCTCGTGGTCACCGGAATCGCGCAGGTAATTTTTCCGAAGCAGGCAAACGGTGAATTGATCAAATCCGGCGACAAACTCGTCGGCTCGCACCTGATCGGCCAGCCGTTTACGCAGCCAGGATACTTCTGGTCACGCCCATCGGCGGCGGGCAATGCCGGCTACGATCCCACGGCTTCGGGAGGGTCGAATCTCGGTCCCACGAACAAGGCGCTGCAGGATCGAGTCGCCGCGAGCGTCCAGCAGATGCAGCCGACCAATCCGAACGCGCCCATTCCGGCGGACCTTGTCACCACGTCCGGCTCCGGCCTCGATCCGGATATTTCTCCGGCGTCTGCGGAGTTTCAGGTTCCGCGCGTGGCCAAAGAACGCGGCATGAGCGAGCAGGATGTGCGTGCGGCCATTGCGCGGCACACGAAGGGACGCCAGTTTGGTTTTCTAGGCGAGGCGCGCGTGAATGTGCTCGATCTTAACCTCGACCTCGACTCCGTCCACCCAATGAAATAGGCCGCGTCCGGGCTTCGGATTAACTAGAGGATCTTCCGGTCGCTCTCGGCGATGGGCATGTCGTTAATGCTGGCGATCCGCCGGCGCATCAAACCCTCGTCGTCAAACTCCCACAGCTCGTTTCCATACGACCGGAACCAGTGGCCGACCGGATTGTGCCATTCGTATTGGAACGTGACGGCGATGCGATTTTCCGTCCAGCACCAGAGTTCCTTGCGCAGGCGATAATCCAGTTCCTTGGCCCACTTGCGATGCAGAAATGCCTTGATCGCGTCGCGGCCTTGAAAGAACTCGTCGCGGTTTCGCCAGTCAGAATCCACGGTGTAAGCGAGCGAGACGCGCTCGGGATCGCGCGAGTTCCACGCGTCCTGCGCTGCCTGCACTTTGGCTTTCGCGGTTTCCAGGGTGAATGGCGGTTTGATGATCGGTGCGACCATGGATTTAGCCCTTTCTTGAATTCGCCATCATGGCGGCTATTTTTCCGAGCGGTTCGGTCGTGATTTCTCGGCTGGGGGATCGAAGCGGTATCCGACCCAGGGCTCAGTGTGAATGTAACGAGGGTTTTTCGGGTCGGGCTCGATTTTCTTACGCAGCTGGTTGATGAACACGCGCAAATATTCGGTTTCTTCGCCGTAGTCCGGCCCCCAGACGGCTTGCAGCAGGCGCCGATGTCCCTGCGCTTTTCCCTGATTGGCGACCAGGTGGCGCAAGAGCTCGAATTCCTTCGGCGTGAGGCGCACGAACTCTCCCTTGAGCGAAACGGCGCGCTTCTCGAAATCAATTTTCAAATCGGCCGACACGAACGGCGGTAGGGATTCCGTGGGAGCTGCGCGGCGCAATCCGGCCCGGATGCGCGCCATCAGCTCCTCGGAGCCGAATGGTTTCGTTACGTAATCGTCGGCTCCGGCGTCGAGGGCTTGTACTTTGTCGTGCTCCGAGCTTCGCACGGTGAGCATGATGATGGGAATGTCGCTCGACCTGCGAATCTCGCGACAGGTTTCAAGCCCGGAAATCCCCGGCATGTTGACATCGAGCAGAATCAGATCGGGGCGCTCATTGCGAATCTGCTCGAGCGCTTCGTCTCCGGTGCGCGCTTCGGCCACCGTGTAGCCCTGCGAACTCAGAGTCGTGCGCAGCACGCGGCGGATCTGGGGTTCATCGTCAACGATAAGAATTTTGGCGGAGGTCATGTGTGCAGGCTTGCAGGAGCAGATCGCCCGCGGTCTACGGGCAATGTGAAAGAAAACACCGATCCGTGCCCGCGCTGGCTGGTCAGGCTGATCGTACCGCCGTGGGCCTCGACAATGGCCTTGGCGATGGGCAAGCCCATGCCCGTGCCCTCGACACTATATCGCTGATCTTTGCCTCGATAGAATTTTTCGAAGACGAGCGCGCGTTCGGGATCGTCAATTCCGCTGCCGCGATCCGCGACGCTGGTAACCACAAAATCTCCACTAGCTTCGGCGGTGATCGTGATCGGCTGATCCGGCGGCGAATACTGGTTGGCGTTCTCAATTAGGTGCACCAGCACCTCTACCGCGCGCGCCACGTCCACGCGAGCCCGCGGCAACCCCTCCGCTACGTTGACGCGAACCACGCGATTTCCGAGCGACGGCCGGCAGCGCTCGAGAGCGGCCGTAATCACGTGGTCAATCGGATGAGGCGCGACGTTCAATTCCACTTCGCCTGCGTCCAGGCGCGCCATCTCTCCCGCTTCGCCAACTAAGCGGTTCAAGCGATCGCTTTCTTCATTGATGATCGTCAGCAGTTCTTGCCTCTGCCCCGCGGCAAGATTGGGATTCGAGATCAAATTTGTGACCGAGGCTTTGATGGAGGTAAGCGGCGTGCGCAGCGCATGCGTGACCGCGTCGAGTAGCGCGGTGCGAAGCTTTTCCGCCTCGCGGGCGGCTTCGGTCTGCCCCACCTGTTCGACCGCGCGAGCGTGCTCCATGGCGACGGCGATGAGCGTGGCGATGGCTTCCAGCGTCTGCCGCGAAAGCACCGTGCCGGAAATTCCGAGGCTGCCCACCGGGTGCACCCCCATGCGTACGGGCAGAAAGCAAACGCTGTTGGCTACGTCAATCACCGGCTCGTCCCGCGCAAGGATGGCTTTCAGCCTTTCGGTATCGAGTTGCGGCACCACGGGTCCGGAGCGATAGACCTTTTGCTTGTCGGCCAGAAAGAGCGCGGTCGCGCCGACTTCGAAGGCTCTGACAATCTGTTCGGGGATGCGGTTTACCAGCTCCATCACGTTGCGGGATTCGAGCAGGCCCTGGCTGAACGAGTAGAGTTTTTCGACGTCGTGCTGGCGAGCGGAAGCATCAGCGGCCTTCTGCCGTGCGCGGGTGGAAAGATGGCTCGAGATCACGGCGACGGCCAGGAAGGCAAGCAGCGCCACCCAGTTTTGCGGGTCGGCGATCGTGAATTTGCCCACCGGCGGCAGGAAGAAGTAATTGAACGCCACCATCGCCGCCACGGACATTGCCACCGCAACGGCCATGCCCCAGATCGTCGAAACGGCTAAAATGGCGAGGAGAAACGTGAGCGCGACCGTGGTGGCATTGACGGGAAGCACCTTCCGGTACACAAGCGCGATCCCCAGGACGATGCCGAACGCGGCCAGAAATTGCAGGATGCGAATCAGAATGCGCAGGCGCACCGCGTCATTCTATCGTAGCTTTCCGAGGCCCGCTCAAAGAGAATAAACCCGTGCCGAAGACCCCTGAAGAGTGGCTGGCAGTCACCACGCCCCCGGAAAAAACCAAGGGCGTGCTGAAGCTGTTCCTCGGCTACGCGCCGGGCGTCGGCAAGACGTACAGCATGCTGACGGAGGCAATCCGCCGCCACAGCCGCGGCGAGGACGTCGTGGTCGGCGTAGTCGAGACCCACGGGCGCAAGGGCATCGCCGAACTCGTGCCGCAACTCGAAGCCGTCCCTCGTAAGAGGATTGAATACAAAGGGACGCTATTCGAGGAGATGGACGTTGACGCCATCGTCGCGCGGCGTCCGCAGGTGGTGCTGGTGGACGAGCTGGCGCACACCAACATTCCCGGCAGCAAGCACCGGAAACGATATGAAGACGTCCTCGAACTGCTTGGCGCGAAAATTGACGTCCTCTCCACCGTAAACATTCAGCACATCGAAAGCATCGCTCCCACCGTGAATGCGATCACCGGGATCGTGGTGCGCGAAACCGTGCCGGATTGGGTGCTGCAGCTTTCCGACGAAACGGTGATGGTGGACCTGACGCCCGAGGCGCTCCACAACCGCATGAAGCGCGGGGATGTCTACAACCAGAACAAAGTGGAGCAATCGCTGAAGAATTTCTTCCGGCGCGGCAACCTGATCGCGTTGCGCGAGCTGGCGCTGCGGCAGGTGGCGGAGCAAGTGGATCGCAGCCTTTCGTCCTACATGGACGAAAAGGAAATACAGGAGAACTGGGCCGTCCGCGAGAGGATCGCCGTCTGCATCAGCGCGAATCCGCGCGCCCAATACCTGCTGGCGCGCGCGGCCCGCATGGCGCGGCGGATGGATGCGGAGCTTTACGCCGTGCACGTGGATCTTGGCAAGGGCATGGACGCGCGCGACGAAAAAGCCCTCGCCGCCAACATGCAATTCGCGGAAAGCCTGGGCGCGAAGGCTGTGCGCCTGAAAGGCACGAGCGTCCCCGATGCCGCTGCGCAGTTCGTGCGCGAAAAGCACGTCACGCAGATGATCTTTGGACGAACAGCGACCGAAGGATGGCAGAAGTTGCTCTACATGAATGCGATCAGCCGCTTTCTGCGCGACGCCCCTGCCGTGGACGTGCATATCGTGACCCAGGAACCTGACTGACCCCTTCGAAAAAGTGTGTCACTTTGTGGGTACCGCTTTTCTTTGTTTTCAGCGAGTTACACGTGAAATTACCTGGCATGGTGTGTCACTTAATATAGTGACTTGTAAGCCGGTGACGCATGATCCGCGGAAGAAAACCAAAGCGGGAATTGTGTCGCACCTACGGCGCTTGGGATCGTGGCTGGCTGATCTCCCAGCCCTGACGGGCCGGGCTACCGTCTGCCGCGCCTGCAGCGCTCGTGCGAGCTCGGGTATCCGAGATTCAGTTGTCAAAGTGCATGCAGCTCTCGTCGAGAGAGCGGACGAGACGTGCCCGTCGTTTTGAACTTCAGAACCAGTGTAGCGAGCTCATGAAGTTTCTTCGCCCGGTCAAAAGGACAAGAAAAGTACAAGAACCAGTACCCTGCGTGTTTCGATGCAGTTAGTCGTCGGCGGGCATATCGAAGCTGACGAGGCTGGTCTGGAATCCTCTGCGTCTTTATCGCGCCGTAAATGATCCCGACGAGTATCCACGCGCCGCCCACGATCTTCGCGGGCTGGCTCAGGTTGAGCCAGATAAAGAAGCAGATGGAAAATCCGAGGAGCGGGAACACCGAGATTCGTCCAGCGTTTCTCCGCCGCGCGCAGGAAATAGCGGACGAACGCCGCCGCGTTGACGCCCATGAACGCGATGAACGCGCCGAAATTGAGCAGCTCCACTCCGCGCTCATAGGTGATGAAAAACGCGCCGGTCAGCGCGATGGCGCCGATCAGCAGGACGTTGTTCATCGGAATGCGCCGCTTCGGCTCGATCGCGCCGAAAAATCCCCGCGGCAGCGCGTCGCTGCGTCCCATACCGTAGAGCAGCCGCGCCGCGGCCAATTGCGCGCCCATGCCCGAACCGACATTCGCGATCAGAATCGTGAAATTCATAAGATGAAAGAGAAAGAATCCGCCGACCTGCCGGGCCACGAGCGGCATATGCCGATTCGACCATATCTTTGGGAAACGGTTTATCGCCCCACACCAACTGCGCGGCGTAGACCTCGAGCGCGGAGAGCGCGCCGGTGATCACGCAGACCAGCACGGTCGCGAGCAGAATATTGCGGCGCGGATTTTCAGCTTCCTCGGAAAAAGCCGAGATGCCGTCGAAACCAATGTATGTGAGCACGGCGAGAGAGGTGCCGCGAAACACCCTGTGAAAGTCGAATGTCGCCGGGTTGTAAAAGGGCTGCGTGAAAAAGCCTGGCGCCGTATTCGTGCAGGCCCCAGAGCGAGCGAATCACGAACGCGAAGAAAATGACCACCACGATGACCATTCCGGCGGCAAGCGTTTCGTTGATTCGCGCCGAGGTCTGAATTGCGCGCAGATTCAGCGCCGTGAAAAGCCCAGCGAAGAAAATGGCGAACGCCCAGTAGGGCACTTCCGGACAGAATGTTGCGCGCGAGCTCGCTGCAAATCACCGTGCAGATCAGCGGGTTCAGGATGTAATCCATCACCATGGCCCAGCCGGTCACGTAGCCGAGCGCGGGATGGATTTCGCGGCCCACGTAGGTGTAGGCCGATCCAGCGCTGGGATACGCGCGAGCCATTTTTCCGTAGCTGATGGCGGTGAACAGCATGGCGACCATGGCGATCAGGATTGTAGTCACCACGTGGCCCCGCGCTTCGTTGTTGATCGCGCCATAGATGCCCATCGGCGCGATCGGCTGGATGATGACGATGCCAATGATGATGAGGTTCCAAAGTGTGAGAGAGCGCCTGAGGCCCACAGGAGACGAATAGCGAGGTTGCGATTGGGAACCTACCGCCATAGGGGTGGGATGAAACGGTTGTTAGCGGAAAAGCCAAAGAGCTGGGTGATGGTCTCCGGCTCGATGTTCCATCCATCGATTGTAAATTCCACCTGCTCCAATGGCACCCACTCCGGGAGAACGAACCCATGGATCACGCGAGACTCGCCCGGCAAAAGGCAAAGATAGTTGTCCTCCCACTGCACCGGTAGAATGCCGTGATCGGCGTTCTTATTCAGGACTTCGAAGTGGATTTGGAACGCAAGCTGTTCACTCGTATTCTTGAGCTCCACGGTGAGCTGTCGAACGTTCCCGCCAGCTTCGAGGTAACTGACACTAGTTCTGATTTTGCCGGTGCTCGGCAGCGAGCTGAGCGCCGTGAGATCTTCGTAGGATTTCACGGGCGTGAAGGCGTCGTTGTCTTCGGCGGACCAGTCATAGACGTTTTTCTTCGCCGAGAGCCAGTAGAAATTCGTGCTGAGGACCTTGCCGAAATTGTCTTTCAGCACCAGGTCTACAAAATAAACGGGAGATTCCGGCACAAACGCACGCTCAGGAAACGCACCGGCTTTCGCGACGCCGTCCGCGGGGACGTCGACTGGAACGGTCACGGAGAATCGTTCGTGCAGCTGGGAGTCGAAGAGTTTCGCGGTGACGCTGAGACCTCAGACCGGGCTGGTAGGTGCTGTTCACCACTTCGACGCTGCGGTCGTCATAGGAATACATCACGTGCAGCGGCTCGCAGGCTTTTTTCACGCCGTAGTATCCGCCGGCGGGCTGCAAGTAGTAGTCCCAAAGCTGCCAGATCAGCGAGGGCCACGCGCTGTTGAGCATCCACTGGATCACACCGGTCGAGTTGTACTTATTGCGCGAATAGGCCTCGAACATGGCGCGCTCGGAATCATAGGCCATGGCCTGCGCTTTGCGCTCGTAGTCGGCGAAGTCGGCAGGCGGCGCCGTAGATCGCGTTCATCGCATCTTCGAGGTGACGAAGACTCTGAAATCGCTCGGAGCCCGCGTGATAGTTCCAGACAGGATCATCCGGGAACGATGTGCGTCCGCGGGCAGCATTTTCTGAAGGCTCGAAAACGGAGGCATGGCCGCGCCCGGGCGAAATTTCCGTCGCGAAGCCGAAGGCGCCGCCCAATTTCGATGTATCCGCGAGCCAGTAATCCGGCGGCGTGTAATCGTAGGGGCCGCGCATTTTCACGCCGGTGCGGCCGGTGAGCGGCGTGACGTTTTCCGATGCGGACGAAAGAACCGGATTCGGCCAGTCGAGCTCCTTGAGCACGGCGAGAAACGGACGCTCGACGATCGCGGGCGGAGGCTGGTCGCTGCCGTTGAGCCACGCGAGCATGCTGGGATGCGCTCGCAGGCGCGCGATCTGCGAGCGCTCGGAAGCCGTGGCGATTTCGATGTCGCTCTGCTTCCAATCCGTCCATTTCTGCCAGTAGTCGCAGCAGGTCCATCCGGCCATGACCAGAATTCCCTGCTCATCGGCAAGATTGAAGAATGCGTCCGACTCCGTGGGGCCTTCGAGGCGGATGGCGTTGAGATTCAAGTCGCGAAGGTAGGAGAACTGCGTTTTCAGGCGCTCGGGCGATTCGCGCAGGAGCATGTCCGGCGCCCACCCGCCGCCACGGATCAGGATGCGCTTTCCGTTCACGCGAAACAGAAGATGGCCCTGCGGGTCAATCTCGGACGTGATTTCGCGGATGCCGTAACGGGTGGATGCATGGTCCGAGATGACGCCGCGGATCGACACGTTGAGGTAAAGATGATGCAGGGCCGGCGAGCCCATCTGATGCGGCCACCACAGCTCGGGGTTCTGGACGCGAAGTTCGGTGAAATTTTCGGGCCTGAAGCGGACAGTGCGCGTTTCGCCGGCGGCGAGCGTTACGTCCTGCGGAATGTTGTGGCCTTCGAGGTCGGCTAGCACTGTGGCCGACACCTGTGCATCGCTCGCGTTGTGGAGTTTGGCTTCGACGGTGAGATCGGCTTCGGCTAGCGAGGCGTTTGCGAAATGCGCGGTCACCAGCGGCGAGCGGATTTCAACCGGGCCGCTCTCGCGGAGCCAGACGCCGCGCCAGAGGCCCATGTCCTTGTCGGGCGGCGTGGGATTCCAATCGACCCAGTTGATGCCCAGGTCTTTCTCGGTTTGCGCGATGGCTTCAACGGCCAGCACGTTCGGCCGGTCGCGCACCAGCAGCGGCGTGATGTCGAATTCGTAGGTGCGATACGCGCCGGCAACTTCGCGCGAGTCTGCGATGCGCTTGCCGTTGAGCCAGATGTTGGCGCGATTGTTGATGCCATCGAAATTCAACCACACGCGCTGGCCATCAGAACCATCCGGCGCGCGGAATTCGGTGCGGTACCACCACGAGCAGCGGAACGGGCTGTCCTTCGGCATGGGCAGCACGGAAAACATTTTGCCGATGGGATACGTAGTTCCCGGAATCGAACGCAGGTTTTCGCCGAAATAGGGATCGGAGAACGTTTTGTCCGCCACGAGCGCGGCAACAACGGTTGAGGGCACGGTTGTTGCGTGCCAGCCGTCGGTGTGAAAACCGGTGACGGAAATCTGCGCGCCCTTCGCGGCGACCTTGCAGGAAGATTGGAGCATCCAGCCGTTGTGAAGATCAATGCGCGGGTTCGCAGCATCGCGCGATTGTGCGAAAGTCCGCGAGGCCGGAGCGAGCACCGCGAGCGCGACCAAGAAGCATGTAGCAAGTTTTCGCGGAAGATTCATCGTCGGTGAAGGAGCATCGTACATCGAAAGGCGAGCTTCGGGACGTGTCGCACCTACGGCGCTCGGGGTGCGGCGGCTGGGTGCCTGGATGTCCCAGCCCTGACGGGCTGGGCTAAATTCTGCCGCGCCTGCGGCGCTTAAGAAAAGTTCGCGGGGTTGAAACCCCACGCTTCCACCTAAAGCGAGGGAATCTGTGAGACGTTCCAGCCGCCGCCAAGCGCCTTCACGAGGAGAACGCTCGCGGCCATCCGGCGTGTAAGGACGTCCACGGCTGCGCGTTCGTTGCCAAGCGCAGCGCTCTGCGCGGTTGTGACCTCGAGATAGTTCGCGACGCCGCCTTTGTAGCGGCTGTTGGAAAGATCAAGCGAATGCTCGGCTGCGGCCACGGCGGCGTCTTGTATCTTCGCTTCATTCTCGAGGACGCTCAGGGCCGAAAGATTGTCCTCGACCTCCTGAAATGCAGTCAGCGTGGTCTGCCGGTAGGTGTCCACCGATTTGTCGTAATTGGCGCGCGCTTCTTCGGTGACACCGCGGCGCAGGCCGCCATCGAAAATCGTCTCGGCAGCCGATCCGGCGAGAGACCAGAAACCGCTCGGACCATCTAGAAGATTGCTGAGCTTGGAACTGTCGAATCCGCCGCCGCCGGTGAGCGCGAAGATCGGAAAATAGGCAGCGCGGGCGACGCCGATCTGCGCGTTTGCTTCCTGGACGCGGCGTTCGGCTGCGGCAATGTCCGGCCTGCGCTCGAGCAGTTCGGAAGGCAAGCCCGGCGGAATCGCGGGCGGCGGAGTCGTCAGCGGCAGTGGCTGCTGGCTGAATTGGTAGGGCGGCTTGCCGATCAGGACGGCGATGGCGTGTTCGAACGCAGTACGATCGACGGCCACGTCGGCGGCTTGCGCGCGGGTGGTCTCGAGCTGCGTTTGCGCCTGCGCCACATCTACTCCGGATGCAACGCCGCCCTTATAGCGGCTGTCGGTTAATTGCAGCGCGTGCTCGTACGAATCAACTGTGGAATCGAGAAGTTGTTGCTGCGAATCGAGGCCACGCAGCTGGAAGTAATCAAGCGCCAGTTCCGCGTGCAGACTCAATTCCGTGTTTGCGAGGTCGGCGGCGGTCGCCTGTGCTTCGGAACGAGTAGCCTCGACGGTGCGGCGAACGCGGCCCCAGACATCCGGCTCCCAGGAGGCATCAATGGGCGGCAGCTGATAGTCAGCGTAGGTTAAGGGAGCGGTAGTGCCGAAAACAGCCTTGTTTTGCGATTGGCGCGTGCCAGTTGCGGCAGGGTTCGCAGTGACCGTGGGGAAATACGCTGCGCGCACGGTGCGGATCGCGGCGCGAGCTTCCAGGAACTGCGCTTGCTCCGCCTTCAATGATTCATTCGAGACGCTGACCTGTTCTTCGAGCGCATTGAGCTGCGCATCGCCGTAAACTTCCCACCATTTTCCCTTGGCAATTGCATCGCTCGGCTGCGCGGCCTTCCAGTTGCCAACTTCCTTGTAATCGGCGGGAACGTCGGCTGTCGGCCGGACGTATTTAGGTCCGACCGTGCAACCGCCGAGCAGGAGTACGGAAATACCCAGAACCTCTGCCCGGCGGTTGCGCCAGCCTTTCGACACCGTCCGAAAACAGCGGGACGCGATGGGCCTATTTCTTCGCGTAGGTGACTTTCCAAATGGAGTTCGTGCCATCATCCGTCACCATCAACGAGCCGTCGTTTGCAACCGTTACTCCCACCGGGCGTCCCCAGCATTCTCCGGCGGGCGTAACAAACCCGGTGAGAAAGTCCTCATATGCGCCGGTGGCGTGACCGTTCTTCATAGGAGCCATGATCACTTCGTATCCGGTGCGGACGGAGCGGTTCCACGATCCGTGCTCGGCGCCGAAGAGCTGACCCTTGAATTGTTTCGGGAACTGCTTGCCTTCGTAGAAAGTGATGTTCAGCGAGGCGTCGTGCGGTTCCATCAGGACGTCAGGCACGATCACCTTGTCCTTCAACTCGGGATGTTTTCCCGGGAAGCGCGGGTCGGGATGGCCGCCGGTGTAATACCAGGGCCAGCCGTAGAAACCGCCGGCCTGCACGTGCGTGATGTAGTCAGGCGGAATATTGTCGCCGAGCTCGTCGCGCTCATTCGTCGAGGTCCAGAGTTCGCCCGTGATGGGGTTCGTAATCAAGCCGGAGCCGTTGCGGATGCCACTGGCGTAGACCTCAATGGTCTTGCCGTCCTGATTCAGCGTGTTGGGATCGGCGACGAGAATATCGGCTCGGTGAAACTCGCTCTTGTCCGTGTCGATGTCGGTGACGTTGTTGTGCGAGCCGACGGAGATATACATTTTCTTGCCGTCGAGCGAGAAGGCGACGCCGCGCGAGAAGTGATTCGGGCCGGCGGGAATATCGCCGACGATCGTTTCCGGATCGCCGGTCGCCTTCATATCGCCATTCGCATAAGGAAACCGAAGGACCGCATTCGTATCGCCGACGTAGAGGTATTTCGGATTCGGGCCAGCGGGATAAAAAGCGAGACCGAACGGAAGATTGAGCTTCGAAGCAAAAACCTGCATCTGGCCCATTTTCCCGTCGGGGCCTGTGCGGAACACAACCACTTCACCCTGATTTTGCGCGGCGACAAAGAAATCGCCATTCGGGGCGGTGATGATGGTGCGGGGAGCGATCGGCTTGCCGTCGTCGCCCTTCAGGCTTTCGGCGTACAGATCCACTTTGAATCCGGCGGGCGCCTGGGGCCACATGTCGCCGCGCGGGACGGGGCGCGAGAAGACGGCCGAGGATTTCGTCGCGTAGGGGTCCGGCAAATCGTTCGCCGTAATGTGATGCACGTTGCCCGGCGCTTCGCCCTTGAAGTCAGTAAACACGCCCGGAGTACCGGGCTTGGCATTTGGGTCAACAGCATGGCTCGGTGGTGGTACGAAGCCTGGTGGCGGGCCGCCCTGCGCGCTTGCATATTTGGTGAGAGTAACGACGAAAAGAACCAACACGAGACCAAGCGCGATCACCGCGCCTTGATAAAAACGTTTCATTCTCATTCCTCCTCAGAACTGCCATTTTCTCGGAAACTTCATATCATCAAGATTTTACCGGAAAATCAGTCGGGGCTGCCGGACGAATCGCTAGTGTCCGAATTCGTCCCCGGGGTCACCACGCGGACCGTTTCTCCCGAGATCAGCGAGTCAGGGGGATTCGCAATCACGGAATCATCCGCTGTCAGGCCGGAAACGATTTCGGTTTCTGTTCCCAGATCATGCCCCAGAATAACCGTCTTCAACGCGGCTTTATTTCCATTCTGAACGGTACCGACCTGCAGGTTGTTGCCACGGAAAATCAGTGCACTGACCGGCAGAATCAGGGTAGGAGAACCCGCGGACACGCTCAAATGAACCTCGGCGTATGCGCCCGGAAGAAGCTCGCCCTTCGCGTTGTCCACATCCACTTCGACCAGCAGCGTGCGTGAGGCCGGGTCAATCGAATCCGCCGTCCGCACCAGCTTTCCCAAGAAAACGCGCCCGGGGAATTCCTGAAGTGTCAGGTTGGCGACGATGCCCGGCTTGGCTGCCTGCGAATATTGCTGTGGCAAGTTGACGTATACGCGGAGGTTTCGGATGGCGGCGATATGGAACAGCTCGGTGGCCGGACCGCCGGCGCCGGAATTGATCAAGTGCCCGACATCGGTATTGCGCGCGGTGATCACGCCGTCAAAGGGAGCGTAAATTTTCTCGAACGATTGCAACTGCTCGAGGCGTTTCACGTTGGAGTCGGCGGACGCCACCATGGCCTTCTTGGCTTCGAAATCACCGTGGGCGTTATCCACGTCCTGCTTCGACACGGAGTCCGTTTTCAGAAGATCCTCGTAGCGCGTTGAGGTGATCTCGGACAGATGATAGTTCGCCTGGGCCGTATTTAAATCAGCGCGCGCCTGATCGAGCTGCTGATCCACTTCCGGTGTTTCAATGTCGGCGAGCAACTGGCCCGCAGTCACGCGTCCGCCGATGTCCACATACCACTTTTTCAGGTATCCATTTGTGCGGGCGTAGATCGGGGAATCCGTGAAAGCCTGGATGTTGCCGGGAAGAACGATTTCCGTCTGAGGCGCTCCAAGCTTCGGATGAATCACGGAAACCGTTGGAATCGCCAGATCGTTGGTCTCTTTACGGAGATCCTTTGCGGCTCTCGACCGTGGGATGACCCCCGCCACTACGATAGCCGCGACGATCAGCAGCGCGACGATCATCCATAGCGCACCGCGTTTTGACCGCGCTTGCCCCGGGGCCGCAGGCTGCCCGCCGGGACTCATCTGTCCCCTGTCGTCCCGTTCACTCATGCCTTCCTCTTCATATTGGGCGCTAACATCATTAGACGATTTTCGGGCAGTATTCGTTTCACGCCGAAGTCGCTGGTGGGTTGTCTTTCTGTTGCCAGCCGTGCACGATGGCGAAGACCGCCGGAACGAAAAAGAGCGTGGCCCCGGTGGCAAACAGCAGCCCGCCGATCACGGCGCGGCCCAGCGGCGCGTTTTGTTCGCCGCCTTCACCAAGCCCCAGTGACATCGGAAGCATGCCGATGATCATGGCCAACGCCGTCATCAAAACGGGCCGGAAGCGCGTAAAGCCGGCATCGAGCGCCGCTTCCACGGGAGTCTTTCCAGCCTGCAGTTTTTCCTTCGAAAAGCTGATCAAAAGAATGCTATTTGACGTGGCCACGCCCATGCACATGATCGCTCCCGTCAGAGCCGGGACACTGATCGTCGTGTGCGTGATGAACAGGAACCAGACGATTCCGGCCAGCGCCGCGGGCAGGGCCATCAATATGATAAATGGATCGAGCCAGGACTGAAAGTTGACGACGATCAGCAGATAGACGAGCACGATTGAAAACCCGAGTCCTGCGAGCAGTCCAACAAAGGATGAGTTCATCGTCTGAATCTGGCCGAGGATCTTGATTTGTGAGCCGCGAGGCAAATTCTTCCTGCTCTGATTCACGATCGGCGTGATGTCTCGGGCCACGCCGCCCAGATCCCGCCCGTCAACCGATCCAAAAATGTCGATCACGGGCTGAACGTTGTAATGCGAGACCACGGCCATTTCAGACCCGCGGCTGAACGACGCAATGTCTCCAAGAATTTCGGGCTGGTTCGTGCCTGGTCCCGAGATCGGGATGTTCTCGAGCTTTTGAAGAGAATCGGTTCGATATTCGGGGGTTTGGGTCACGATGTTGTAGCTCACACCGGTCTCGGGGTTGAGCCAGAATGTCGGCGACGTTTGAAAGCTGCCGCTGAGCGATATCAGCAAATTCTGAGCGACATCGAGAGCGCTAAAGCCAACCTGCTGCGCCTTGGTGCGGTTCACGTCAATGTGCATTTTGGGTGTGTTGAACATTTGCTGGATGCGGAGATCCACTGTTCCGGGCACGAACTTCAACTGATTCAGAAGATTGTCGGCAAACTGCCGGTTGGCACTGAGGTTCTTGCCCACGATTTGAATATCGATCGGCGCCGGCAAGCCGAAATTCAGGATTTGCGTGACGATGTCGGTAGGCAATTCGTAAAATTGAACTCCGGGAAAATCCGTGCCGAGCCTCCTGCGCAGTGCCCGAACATAGTCCTGCGTGGGAGGATGGCCAGGCGCCAGTTCTACCAGAATATCCGCGTCGCCCGCTCCGATCGGCGCTGAATTGCTGTAGGAAAGATTGAGGCTGCTGTAGGGAAGCCCGATGTTGTCGATTATGGTGGTCAGCTCCGATCGAGGAATCTCGGAGCGAATGTCACTTTCCACGTGATCGCAAAGGTCCGCTGTTTGTTCAATGCGTGTACCCGTCGGGGCGCGCATGTGCAGCGTGAATTCGCCGCTATCCACGCTTGGGAAAAAGTCCTGTCCGACGAGCGGGATGAGAGCAAAAGAGAGACCGCAGGCTATCAGAAAGACGACGACGAATATTTTCCGGTGATGGACGGCCCTTTCCAGCAGGCCGTGATAGCGGTCCCGGAAGTGTTCGAATCCGGTTTCAAATCTCTCCTGCATGCGCACAAAAACATTGCCCGAGGTTTTGGTTTTCTCCCGCCGTTCTTCTTCCGTTTGCTCGATCAGGAGATAGCGGGCCATCGTGGGCACCAGCGTGCGGGACAGCAGGTAGGACGCCAGCATCGCGAATACCACCGCCTCCGCGAGCGGCACGAACAGGTACTTGGAAACCCCCGTGAGGAAAAACATGGGTACAAACACGATGCAGATTGAAAGCGTAGAAACCAGCGCCGGGACGGCTATTTGCGACGCGCCGTCCAGAATCGCCTGAATGATTTCCTTGCCCTGGTCAAGATTGCGATTGATGTTTTCAACTTCCACGGTCGCATCGTCCACCAGGATTCCCACGGCCAACGCGAGACCACCAAGCGTCATGATATTGATCGTTTCGCCGAGCGCGCTCAGGACCACGAGCGAAGTCAGAACGGAGAGTGGTATGGAGGCCGCGATAATCAGCGTGCTGCGCCAGCTTCCCAGGAAGACGAGAATCATCAGGCCCGTGAGGCAGGCAGCGATCACTCCCTCGCGAACGACGCCCTTAATTGACGCGAGCACGAATATGGACTGGTCGGAGAGCGCCTGAACTCTGAATTCCGGAGGGAGCCCCGCCAGGATCGTCGGCAACAATTTCTTAATGCTGGAAATGATGTCGAGCGTAGACCCGCCGTTTTTCAAAATCGACAACAGGGCGGCGCGCTTCCCATCCACGCGCACAATGTTCGTTTGTGGTGGGAAGCCGTCGCGAACGTTCGCAACATCGTGAATGTAGATGGTCGAATTCCCGGACTGCTTGATCGGGAGGTTATTCAATTCCTGAATCGTTTGAGGAGCGCCGTTCATTTCGACTTGGTATTCAAACGAGCCGATCTTGGCAGTACCCGCCGGCAGAATCAGGTTCTGGGCGTTAACGGCGTTCACGATGTCCAGTGGAGAGAGCCCTTTGGCTTGCAGCGCCTGGGGATTCAGGTCTACCTGAATCTGGCGCTGTTTTCCGCCGTAAGGATACGGCACGGCGACTCCGGGCACAGTAATCAGTCCTACACGGAGGAAATTCTGGGCGAGATCCCCTAGTTCCTGCTCGGAAAGTCCCTGGCCCGAAAGTCCGAGCTGCAGGATCGGAACGGTAGAAGCGTTGTACTGGAGAATGAATGGCGGCTGCGTTCCGGGAGGCATGGAATGGATGGACGACTGGGAGATAGCCGTCACCTGAGCGACCGCGCTGGCAATTTGCACGCCCGGCTGAAAGAAGACCTTCACAATTGCGCGGCCGTTCAATGATTGCGATTCAATGTGCTCGATATCGTTGACGGTCGTGGTCAGCGAGCGCTCGTAGTTATAGACGATGCGATCGGATATTTCCTCCGGCGAGAGCCCCGCATAGCCGAACAGAACGCTGACGACAGGTATGTTGATATTCGGGAAGATGTCTACGGGCGTGCGGAGGATCGAAAACACGCCAAGGATTAGGATCAGAATCGAGGCGACGACGAAAGTATAGGGACGGCGTAACGCGAGTCGGACAATCCACATCTCTTCAGCGCTCCAGAGGTTCCTATATGAGACGTACCGACCACCCGTCAAGGTTTCGAGCGGGCATTATCTCACGTGCGCTCGCGAGCATCGAGGCGGTGGGGCCGTCGGCCATGCTTGGTGAGCTGGCGCTTTTCCGTTCCGCAGGGGGCGCTATTTGCGGCGCCCCTTGTCTGGATGCGTTGACCCCGCGATGAAGTGTCCCAGGGCATGTGCGAAACCTCAGGGCGCGTCGTCGAGTCTAAGTTTATGATGCCGCCAGGTGCCTGAGGGGCGGACGCCAGCTATTGACGAATCAAGTGGCCTCCGCCAAAATGCTCACCGGAGCGTGCGTGCGCCCGTCGGAGGGAAAATCTGATGGCGGTGACCTCGGTCAACATTCTTCTCCTGATCCTGCTGGTTTTGGCCACGATCCTGTTCATCTTCGGTCCGGTTACGGCTCTGGGCGTGATGTTCTGGCACTGGCATAAGGAATTGAAAGAAACCGCCCGTTTGCGCTTATCCAGAAGCACGCAAATTAAGTAACTGCACTTACTTGTGAGCCGCTCACGCTCAAAAAACCGCAGGCTTGACGCCCGCCCGGGCGCTCGACCCTGCTAGGCCATGGCGGCAAACTATTTCAGGATTTGGCGATTTAGCGGAGAATTGTTTGCGCAATTGGGGTAACGTAACTCCTCGCGAGTCGGGGGCTGCGGGAGCCGCTACCGCGCTTGTCTAGCAGAATCAACGTAGTGTTGCTGGCAGTGGAATTGCTATTAGAAGTCAGGGTGTTGGGGGCTCTGCCTCGCCCAGGGGCGGAGGGTTGTGGGCCAATCCGTTGGAGGAGAATTGCGCGGCAGAATTAGTGTTTTAGGTTGGGTCCATATTGTCGCATTGGTGTGCGCGCTCGTCGCGACGCTGGTGAGTTTCGGCCTCCGAACGGGCACGCCGCGAGGATCCGCCGTCGCGTCAAGCGAAACGAACTCATCCCACGGGCCACTGGCGCTTGCAAGCTCCGCTCTTCCCGCATCAGACCAGATTTCGGCGACGCGTCCGATGTACCGCTACTCGGTCATTCCGGGTGGTGTCGGGAGCGCACAAGAACTGAAGTATGCGGTTTTCCACGATCCAGTTGTAGCCGGCCATTACGCGAATTTCGATCTCGCGAAGGCTCGCATCGTTCATCTGGATAGGGATCGCGCCGTCTACGTTTCCTACCGGATCGGCGATCGCGTTTTCTGGACGAGAAAGACGCTGAAGCTTTTCAAGGGCGAGGCTCTGATATCCGACGGCGTTCACGAAGCCCGAACTCGCTGTGGAAATCGGGTGTCCGATACTCCTGCTGGGCCAGTGTCTCCGCAGGAGCCTTCACCCACCGCCATGGCAACGCCGCAGCCTCCCGCTCTCTATGCTGTCAATCAGCCGCCTCCGGGATTTCCGGTGGCTTCGCCATTGCCGCCAGGTCCAGGTACTTCTCCTAGCGGGCCGCCGGGAGGTGGAATTATTCCACCGCCGATATACCCGATCGGGGGCGGAGGGCCGACGCCTCCGAGGCATACGACTAAGCCGACACCGCCAACACCGCCGGGTCCACCAACACCACCTGGTCCGCCCGCACCGCCAACACCGCCGGGTCCACCAACGCCACCAGGCCCGCCCGCTCCTCCAGGTCCGCCCGCACCCCCAACACCGCCAGGCCCACCATCGGGACCAACTCCGCCTCCAGTCCCGGTGCCAGAGCCGAGTACATCGGCGTTGTTCGCGACCGGACTGGTAGTCTTGCTGGCCGCCGGTCTGATCCCCTGGGCTCGCAGGAAACGCAAAGACTAAAATTTCGGAAGCGACTTTACTTCTGTGAGACGTATTTCTGCGTTGAGGCGAGGCCTTCCTGTGCAGCTTCCAGTTGCCGGACAGTAGGAGCCAGATTGTGCTTTTCGAAGCAATGCGCGATTGCCTTCCCGATTTCGTCGTACCGGCCGGTTGCCAACGCAACCGCGCTCGGCCCAGCGCCGCTCAGCGCGATTCCCAGCAGACCGGGAGTGCGCGGCAGCGCGAGCACTTCGGCCAGCCCTGGAATGAGCGCTTGCCGCGCCGTCTGATGCAGGCGGTCTTGCATTGCGTCCCACAGGAGTTCGTAGCGGCGGTCCTCAAGTGCTGAAACAAATAGCGCCGACCTTTGCAAATTGAACACGGCGTCGGCGCGCGGAATGCTTGCGGGCAGCACGGCCCGCGATTTTTTCGTTTCAAGCTTCACGTTCGGCGTGACCACAATCAAGCGAATCACTTTTGGCCAATGCTTCCGCACGGCGGCAACGGTTCCGTCCGGGCGGCTGAAGGTGACAACCAATCCGCCCAGCAGCGCCGCGCGCGACGTTATCGGGGTGGCCTTCCATCTCCGTCGCATAGCGCAGCGCTGCGTCCTTCGCGATGGCGCGGCCGGTGACCGCATAGCCCAGCGCTATGCCTGCCACGGTTGCTGCTGCGCTGCTGCCAAGTCCACCGGCCACGGGAATTTCGTTTTGCACCGCGAGCCGCACGCGCGGCAAGGCGAACCCTTCGCGCTCGGCGGTATGGCGCATCGCGCGGAAAATCAAATTTTGATCGGGATCGCTGGGAAGGTCGGAAGTGCCGTGCACGCCGCGGCTGCGCGCCAAAGCTCGTCCTTCGGGTTTCGCGAGCACCGTCGCCCGCACGCTCAAATACATTTCAAGCGCGAGGCCCAGACAGTCGAAGCCCGCGCCCATATTCGCCGTGGAAGCGGGCACGCGCACTTCAAACGAACTTTGCCGGGACGCTGTCATTGAATTGGGTCGATTGCCGTCGCTATCGTCGCTGTTCCAGGGTCGCCAAAATCGCGGCCTTGTTTGCGGCCACGCGCTGGGGAGAGTTCTGAAACGCGCCGTGAATCGGCTGAGGCGCTCCGGAACCATCCTTCGCGCCAGAATCAATCGCCAAGGTTCCGCGATGATACGCGCTCACGTAGTCCGGATCCTTGAGCATATGGCCGGTCAGCACGGCCACCACGTTTTCATCGGCTCGGATGTGTCCGGCGGCCACCAGTTTCTTGATTCCCGCGACAGTCGTGGCGGATCCCGGCTCGCAACCGATTCCGTCGCGGCCGATCATCGCTTTCGCGTCAGCGATTTCCTGCTCGCTCACGGAGATGACTTTTCCGCCCGAACGCAACACCGCGCGTAGCGCTTTCTTCCACGATACGGGGGCTCCGATTTTGATCGCCGTAGCCAGCGTGCGCGGATTTTCGATAGGCGCCATCGTCTCCGGGAGATTCGCGCCGCCAGCCGCCTGCTTCAAATCCAGCGTCGCGAACAGTCGCGCCACCGGCGCCGCGCCCTCCGCCTGAATCACGCTCAGTTTCGGCAGCCGATCGATCATGCCGAGATCGAGCAACTCCTGAAATCCCTTTCCGAGCGCGGTACTGTTCCCCATGTTTCCGCCGGGCACCACCACATGATCAGGAACCTGCCACAGGCACTGCTCCATCATTTCGAACGCGACCGTTTTCTGCCCTTCGATCCGGAACGGGTTGATCGAGTTCGCCACGTAAATCGAGGGATCGTCGCCCAGTTCCTGAATCAGGCGCATGCAGTCGTCGAAGTTGCCGTCAATTTCGCAAACCAGCGCGCCGTAATCCAGACTTTGCGCGAGTTTTCCCGAAGAAATCTGTCCGCGCGGCAGCAGTACCGCGGATTGCAATCCGGCACGCCCCGCGTATGCAGCAAGACTCGCCGAAGTATTTCCCGTGCTGGCGCAAACTGCCGTGCGCGCGCCGAGCACGACCGCCTGAGTGATGGCGGTCGTCATGCCTGTGTCCTTGAACGAGCCGGTCGGATTACATCCTTGATGTTTCAGGCGCAAATCGTCCAGGCCGCAATAATGCGAAGAGCGCGGTCCGTGATAGAGCGGAGTATTGCCCTCGAACAGCGTCACGAACGGGATGGGCTCATCGAACGGAAGCATTTCCCGGTAGCGCCAGACGCCGCTCGCATCGCGCGGATCGCGTGAAGCGGCGCGAGCCTCCCAGCGCTTGCGCATCGCTGCCGGATCGCCGGACGCATCGAGGCGGCAATCAATTTCGAGCGTCCCGCCGCATCGCGGGCAGACGTAGATTCGCTCGCGAAGGCCGTAGGTCGCGCCGCATGCGGAGTCAATGCAGCGCTGCACGGCCTTCTCGGCCGCCTTTTCAGCCGCGCGCGCGGTTTTTTCCATCATTTCAGGAACCCTTGGCTTTCGATCCCGCCAGACCGAACTCCCGGTGCGTTGCTGCGAGAGCCGCCTTGATTTCCTTTTCGAACACGACAAATGAAATGTTCGTCTCGGACGATCCCTGCGCGATCGCGATGATGTTCACGTTCTCGCGTCCCACGGCGTTAAATGTGCGCCCGGCGACGCCCGGAGTACCGCGCATGTTTTCGCCGACCACGGCCACAATCGCGATGGTCGTGTCCATTGTGATGTGCTCCACCTTTTCGTGCGCCACGTCCTGCGCAAATTCCTTGCGCAAGGCTTCGACCGTGCGCTTGGCATCGGCAGCGGCGACTATGAAGCAAATATCGTTCTGCGACGAGGATTGCGTGATCAACAGGATGCTCGCTCGCACTTCCGCCGTTGTCGAAAATGTGCGGCCCACCACGTCGGTCAGGCCCACGATTCCGGGCCCGCCAATGGTAATCAGCGCGACGTCGCGAATCGCGGTTAGCGCTTTCACGCCTCCGCCGTTGGAGCGTCCCTTGGGCGTGATTTTTGTGCCCGTTCGCTCCGGCGTAAAGCTGTTTCGAATCCACACAGGAATGCCGGCTTGCGACACCGCATGCAGCGTTTTCGGATGCAGAACTTTGGCGCCGAAATACGCGAGCTCGGTTGCTTCGCGATAGGAGATTTCAGGAATCGTGCGCGCATCGGGGACCAGCCGCGGGTCCGCAGTCATCACGCCATCCACATCGGTCCAGATAATCACTTCGCCTGCGCCGAGCGCCGCGCCCAGAATGGTAGCCGAGTAATCCGATCCACCGCGACCGAGCGTCGTCAATACGCCTTCGTGTGTGGCGCCGATGAATCCGGTGACCACCGGAACCACGCCTTCCACGAGCAATGGCTGCAGGCGCGCTTCGGAGCGTTCGCGCGTGTGATCCATCCGGGGATCGGCGCCGCCGTGGCTGGCGTTCGTCACGATTAGTTCAGTGGCTTCCACCGATTCGCTGGGTGTTCCCAATTCCGAAAGAGCGCCGGCAACGATCGGCGCCGAAAGCCGCTCCCCGAGGCTCGAAATCGCGTCGAGCGAACGCGGAGTCAGCTCCCGCAGCATCGCGGTGCCCTTGCAGAGGCGCTCGCCTTCTTCGAAAATTTTCCCCAGGCAAATCGCAACGCGCTTCCGCCTGGCATCGTCATGGATCAGCGAGGCGAGCGCGGTTTCGTGCTGCAGGCGCAGCGACGCGAAAATCACGTCCACTTGCTTTCCCTCGGCCAATGCCGAAAGGTTTGCAGCGTCAATCAGGCGGTTTGTCACGCCGCTCATCGCCGAAACCACCGCGATGATCGGGCCTTCGGCCGCGGCTCCCTTCACAATCTTCGCGACGCGCGCGATGCAAGAAGCATCGCCGACAGACGTGCCGCCGAATTTCATTACTCGCAATGACTTTTTCATGTCTTAGGAGAACCGGCGCAAAGCAATTCGAAGTGGCCTGATGCGAGAGCAACCCGGCGTTTACGATGGCCGCGCCTCTAAAAACTATACACTATGCGGGCAAATCTGCGCGACGCCTGTTGCATGTGACTGTTGCGGAAAATCAATGGGGAAAAACTTTTCAGGAGTGTTAGGTTGCGCCGGTCCCGCTGTCCCGCCGCAGGCCCTTGAAGGCCGGGCGCGGAACAGCGGGCCGGTCGCGTTTAGCGCTGGGCCGCGAGTGCGGTGATCAAAGCGCTAGCTTGCGGTGTGCCGAGACCGGTGACGTAGTCGTATCCGGCGCCGGCGGTGCACATCTTGCCGCATGTGCCGTTGGTGCCCTGCGTGACTGCTCGGAATTCTGAGATCATCCCAGTCTTCGCGAGCGAGTAAAGCGTGGTGTTCGTGCTGGAGAGATTTGATTTGCGCGCGGCCGCACGCATTGAGTTGGTAATCGCAATCAGCGCTGCCCATTGCGGTGTGCCTGCGCTCGTCCCGCCCACCTGAAACCATCCGGCGTAGCCACTGATCCCGACGGAATCGTAAACCGCGTAACCGGTTCCGGGATTTCCGTTGTACGACACGTCAGGATTGCCACGGTAGCCGCGCGGATCATTCGGTATCCCGAATTGCGCCTGGAACGAAGGTTCACGCTCGAACGCGCTCAATCCGCCGCCGCTGCCGCTCCAAGCCGTTTCGCTCTGATAGCTTCCATTGGCGCTCAGATACAATGACGTCCCGCCGACTCCGATCACATCCGGCGACGCTGCCGGATAGACCGCGCCGGTCCCAGCATCGCCCGAAGCTGCTAGATAGGTCACACCGTTCGAGACGAAGTTCCTGTCCATGCTCGTCTCGCCGGAAAACTCACTCACGGTCCAGCTCATGGAAACGGTTGATGCGCCATCGCGCACCGCAGTCGTCACTCCGTTGACCAGATCCGTCAAGCTGTTGCTCGGTGTTTCCACGAGAAGAATCGTGGCCTTCGGGGCAATCGCGTGCGCCCATTCGACGTCCAGCGCGATTTCCACGGCCCAGTTGGCGTTCGCCACGGGCATTTTTCCATTCGAATAGACTTTGCGGAAGCAGCCGTTGCTGCTGGTGCATGCCGGCAGGCCAAATTGCGCGCTGAACACGCCCAGATCCGATTCCGCCTTGGCGTCGTCGTACGCGTCCACGATTCCGATCGTCTGCCCGGCGCCCTGATTCGTTACCTGATCAAACCCATAGGCGTGGCGCACCTGCGCGGGAGCAAACGCGGAAGTTGGTGGGCCGGATGTGGCGCTGATTGCCGACATATGATCCGGGCTATAAATCGAATAGTGCGGGCGCATGAAGCTGACGGGGCTTTCGCCGCCTTCGGTGAGGCGTGGCAGGTTCGCAATCACGTGCTGCGCGTGGAGCGGTTGGCTGAATAGCAGCGCACCGGATAGAACCATCAAGCTAAGTGCGGATTTGCGGATTCCCTCAGTACGCATCTCGATTTCCCCCGTATTGGAGGCCCCTTGCGGTCGGGACCGGGTGACTCGCTTCTTCCAACGAGGATGAGGATAGCCGCCGAATCCGGGTATGCCCTATAGGCCAGGATTCTCAAACGAATGGTACGAAGGTTCAGGTTTGTGACCTGTCCCCACGGGCGTCGTTCCCACATAACCATATTATTATCATATGTATAGAAGGATGCCGCAGGAGATGAGGAGCGGTGCCTGCAGACTACTGCCGGCGGAGGCCGGTTTTTTCGCCCGCGAGTTTTCCGGTGTAAATTGCCATTCCCACGGCAGCGTCCATGCCAGCCTTTTCGAGCGCGTTTACCTCGCGCATGCTGCGAATTCCGCCTGCGGCGGTGATGGGCAGCCTGGTGACGCGCTGAAGCTGCCGGAACCACGACAGGTCCGTTCCCTTCATCGTGCCTTCGTTGTCCACGAACGTGGAAAGAAACCCCGAACAGAAAGGCTCGAGCGTGGGGATCACATCCGCAGGCCGGAGTTTCAGGCGCTCACGCCATCCGCGCACCACGATGCGGCCGCCTTCTGTATCAAGCGCCACGATCACGTGTTTCCGCCCGACGCGCTTGCGGAGCGCACCCAGAAATTCGCGCGCCACTTCTCCATTTCGAAAGGCCGCGCTGCCAACGATAATTTTTTCCGCGCCCCACGAAAGAATTCTCTCCGCGCGAGCCACCGTCCGAATACCGCCGCCGACGCGCACTTTTCGGTTCCCTCGCTGGCACAGCAACCTAATCCATCGCGAGTTCGAGCCTTTTCGCATGGCGGCATCGAGGTCAATCACATGCAGAATCGGATAATCGCGGAACCGGTCGAGCAGGCCGAGGACGTCGTCCACAGCGAGCGCCCGCCGCCGGCCGCGAACCAGCTGCACGGCTTTCCCACCTTGGAGGTCGATACAGGGAATGATCATCGCGTTTTTGATTCCATTTTTCTTGCGCCTATCGGCTTAGGCGGATCGGCACGCCGCGCTCGGCCAGGAATTTCTTCAGCGCCGCAATCGAACGCGTCTCCTGATGGAAAATCGAAGCGGCGAGCGCGGCGTCCGCTTGGCCGTCCGTGTACACGGCGAGAAAATCCTCGAACGTGCTGGCGCCGCCCGAAGCAATCACAGGCACGGGCACCGTGGCCGCGATCTTCGCGGTCAGCTCACAATCGAATCCGCTGCATGTGCCATCGCGGTCAATCGAGGTGACCAAAATCTCTCCGGCTCCACGCGACACTGCTTCCGAGGCCCACTCGGCTGCGTCGAGTCCCGTCGCATCCCGCCCCCCACGCGTGTAGGCCTCCCAGGAATTGCCCTTGCGCTTCACGTCGAGCGAGAGCACCACAGCCTGCGCGCCGAATTGCTGCGACAGCTCCGAAATTAATTCCGGCCGCTCGACCGCCGCGGTGTTCACCGTCACTTTGTCCGCCCCCGCTCGCAGCACGGCGCGGCCATCCTCCATTTTTCGGATTCCGCCTCCGGCCGTCAGCGGAATATTCAATTGCTCCGCTACGCGCCGGATCGTTTCCAGAAACGTCGCGCGTCCCTGCACCGACGCGCTGATATCGAGCACCACAAGTTCGTCCGCACCTTCGCGGTTGTAGCGCGCCCCAAGCTCGGCGGGATCGCCCATGTCGCGCAGTCCCTCGAACTCGATTCCTTTCACTACGCGGCCTGCGTCCACGTCGAGGCATGGAATGATTCTGCGAGCAAGCGTCATTGAATGGATTCCAGGAAATTGCGCAGAACCTGCGCGCCCGTCTCGCCCGATTTTTCCGGATGGAATTGAACGCCGCGCAGGCTGCCGCGCTCGATCACGGCCGAAAACGGGAAACCGTGGTCGCAAGCCGCCACCGTCGGCTCAGCCGTAGCAGGCGCTGCAAAGGAATGCGCGAAATAAAAATACGCGTCGTCGGGAATGCCGCGAAGCAGCACGCTCGGCTGCGTGCGTCGCAACTGATTCCAGCCGATGTGCGGGGACTTCACGTTTGTCGGCAGCGCGCGAACTTCGTCCGGGAAAAAGCCGAGGCCCTTTTCTCCAGGAGCTTCTTCGCTCGAAGCGAACATCGCCTGAAGTCCCAGACAGATTCCGAGAATCGGCACGCCTGCCTGGAAAGCGGCGCGCAGCGGCTCCGTAAGATTCCTCTCGCGCAAGCCCGCCACGAATGCGGCGAAGTGTCCCACGCCGGGCAGCACAATCGCTTTCGCCGCGCGCAGTTGCCCAGGCTCGACCGCGCGCTCTGTCTCCGCGCCCAACCCGCGCAGCGCGCGCTCGACAGACGGCAGATTCCCGGCGCCGTAATCCACGATCGCGATCTTCACAGCAGCCCCTTCGTGGATGGCAGTACGCGCCGAAGCTGCTTGTCGCGCGTGACCGCGAAACGCAGCGCCTTCGCAAAGGCCTTGAATATGGATTCAACCTGGTGGTGCGACGACCGGCCGTACACCAGTTTCAAATGCACGTTGGCGGCGGCCGCGTGTGCGAACGCGCGGAAAAAATCTTCCATCAGCTCGGTTTGAAAATCGCCCACGCGCGCCGCCGAAATCCTGAAATTGCAGACGCAATATGCGCGGCCGGAAAAATCCAGCGCTGCGGCCGCCAGGCAATCGTCCATCGGCATCAGGAAATAACCGGCGCGCAGGATTCCACGCTTCGATCCCAGCGCTTTCTTCACCGCCTCGCCCAGAGCGATGCCCACGTCTTCGACGGTGTGATGCTGATCCACGTCCAGGTCGCCGCGCGCCGTGAGATCGAGATCCAGGCCGCCGTGGCGCGCGATCTGTTCCAGCATGTGATCGAAGAACCGAATTCCCGTGCCGATCTGCGACTTGCCGCGGCCATCGAGATTCAGCTTCAGGCGAATATCGGTTTCTTTCGTCGTTCTTTGCAATGCGGCTTTTCTCATAGGATCTCTTTCAATTCGCGCAGCAGATGCCGCGTCTGCGCCGGAGTTCCCAGCGTGATGCGGACGTACCCCTCGCCGCCGAAATCGCTCGAACGGTCGCGGACCAAAATCCCCTTGCGCGCCAGCGCCGCGACAATTCGTTTCGTGCGCTCACCGAAATGCACCAGCACAAAATTCCCCGCGCTCGGGAAGCACTGCACGCCCAGCCGCTTCATACCGCGCGCGAATTCCACGCGGCTGTGGCGCACTTCGCGCACGGTCCGCGCGATAAACGCTCGATCCTTCATCGCGGCTTCGGCAGCCACCAGCGCGGCGGCATTTACCGGATACGGTGATTGAGCCTTCCTCATGGTCGCAGCCATTTCGCGATGGACGAAAATGCAGCCGAGGCGCAGCCCAGCCAGACCTGCCGTCTTCGAAAACGTCCGCGTGACGATCAGGTTTCTGTGCCGGCGAATCCACGGAATCACCGTGACGCCGGAAAACTCGAAATACGCCTCATCAATCACCACCATCGTCCGCGGCGCTGCTTTCAGAATTCGCTGCAACTCTCGCGCAGAGAGCAGGTTGCCCGTAGGACTATTCGGATTGGGCAAGAAGAATACGCGCGGCCCTTTTCGCAGTTCTGCGAGCACATTGTTCCACGGGAAACATATTGCGGCGTCGTAGCACGGCGCCACGATCCGCGCCCCAGCGAGCTCGGAGTAAAAGCGGTACATGGCATACGTTGGCTCGACCAGCAGAACCGTGTCCCGCGGCTCGACGAACGCATTCACCACCAGGCTCAGCGCTTCGTCGGTGCCGTTCGTCAGCAGAAGTTCCGACGGCTCGACTCCGAAATATCTCGCCGCTTTCCGGCGCACGGTTTCCTGTTCCGGATACGCGGAAATGGATGCAGCGCTGAGTTTCGCGAGCGCCCGGCGCACGGCGGGCGAGCAGCCGATGGGATTCTCATTGAAATCGAGGCGCAGTTTGTCGGTGCGTCCTTCGAGCGGCGGATTATAGGCACGCATCCGCTCGACCGCCTGCCGCACGCGAATCGCCGGCTTCACTTGCGCACCTCGACGGATCGCTCGTGCGCGACAAGCCCTTCCGCGCGCGCGAATTGTTCCACCACCGGCGCGAGGCGCCGCACGCCCGCACGCGACACTTCCTGCACGCTGATGCATTTCACGAAGTCCGAAACGGAAAGGCCGCCCCGCGTGCGCGCCACTCCACCTGTCGGCAGTACGTGGTTCGTGCCGCTCGCGTAATCGCCGAAAGATTGCGCGCTCCAGTCGCCAAGAAAAATGCTTCCGGCGGAGTCAATCCGATCAAGAAGGCCGTTCGCGCCGCCCGGCAAACTCAGATGCTCCGGCGCGAACCGGTTCACGAACCGCGCGGCAGCCTCCAGATTCTTCGCCACCAGCACCGCGCCATTTTTCGCGAGCGAGCGCCGCGCGAGATTCGCCTTCGGCAAATCGGCCAACTGCCGCTCGATTTCCGCAGCGACGGCGCGCGCCAGGCGCGGCGAAGTGGTGACGAGCACAGAAATTGCGTCAGGGTCGTGCTCGGCCTGTGCGATCAAATCCGCGGCGATGAACCGCGCGTTTCCGTGCAAGGCGAATACCAGCGCTTCCGTGGGACCTGCGAGCATGTCTATGGCGCAGTCATTGCTCACGATCTTTTTCGCGGCGGTGACGAAGCGATTGCCCGGCCCACAAATCTTGTCCACGCGCGGAATCGAGCGCGTCCCATAGGCGAGCGCCGCGATGGCTTGCGCGCCGCCTACGCGAGCGACTCGCCGCACGCCGAGTTTTTCAGCGGCCGCGAGCAGCGCCGGTCCCGGTTGTGGGCTGGCGACGACGATCTCGCGCACGCCGGCCTCCTGCGCAGGAATCACGGTCATCAGCAGAGTCGAAACCAGCGAAAAGCGTCCGCCCGGCAGATAGCATCCGACCGATTCGATGGGACGCACGCGCTGTCCGGCGCGCACTCCCGGCTCGACTTCGATCGTCCATTCCTGCGGCTTCTGCCGCCTCGCGACAGTGCGAATGTTGCGCGCGGCGTGGTCAATCGCGGCCAGGAATTCGCGCGAAACGCTTTTGCATGCGGCGAGCATTTCCGCGCGCGATACCCATACGTTCCGCGGACTGAGCGCCAGCCGGTCGAGACGCTTCGTCCACGAAAAGAGCGCCGCATCTCCGCGTTCCCGCACGTCCGCAACGATGCGCGCGGCAACGCGCTCCGCATCGCGGCTGCTTGCGCGGCGGGAGGCCAGCATTTTCCTTTCGTTTGCGTCCGTCAGCGGAAGAATGCGCATCAATACACGACCTTGTTGAGCGGATACTCCACAATTCCTTCGGCGCGCGCCGCTTTCAACTTGGGGATCAGTTCGCGAACGGTTTTCTCTTCGACGATCGTATTGATCGCCACCCATCCTGCGTCGCTCAGCTGCGCGATCGTGGGATTGCGCAGCGACGGCAGCGCGGCCAGCACTTTGTCCAGATCGTCGCGCCGCACATTGAGCATCAATCCCACGCGGCTGTACGCCTTGATAGCGCCTTCCAACAACATCGCCATGTGCGCGATTTTCTCGTGCTTCCACGGATCTTTCCTAGCCGCGCGATTGGCGATCAGCCACGTAGCGGATTCCAGCAGCGTATCCACCACCCGCAGGTGGTTGGCGCGGAGCGACGAGCCGGTTTCCGTCACCTCCACAATCGCGTCGGCCAGCTGCGGGACTTTCACTTCCGTGGCGCCCCAGGAAAATTCCACACGCGCTTTCACGCCATGCTTGGCGAGATATCGCTCCGTCATCTTTACGGCCTCGGTCGCGATCACTTTTCCTTCCAGGTCGCGGACACTCTGCATCGGAGAATCCTCGGCGACGGCGAGCACCCAACGCACGCGTCCGAAGCTCGTCTTCGAATAGACCAACTCGATGACTTCCTCAACATCCGCGCCTGTTTCAAGAATCCAATCCTTGCCCGTGAGGCCGGCATCGAGCGCGCCGCTTTCCACGTATCGCGCCATTTCCTGCGCGCGGACCATCATGCATTCGATGTCCGGGTCATCGATTCCGGGATAATAGCTGCGCGAGCTGATCGAAATTCGCCAGCCGGCTTTTGCGAACAGCTCGACGGTCGAGTCCTGCAGGCTTCCCTTGGGAATGCCGAGTTTCAAGCGGCTCATTATTTTTCCCCTTTCCCGTAGAGTTCCTCGGGCGACAGAACCCGCTCGGCTACCACTTTCGCTTCGCCGTCGCGCTCCATCTGGCGGAAGAAGCAGCTTCGATAGCCTTCGTGGCAAACCGCGCCGCCATCGAGTTCGGCGCGCACGAGCAAAGCGTCCTGGTCGCAATCCACGCGCATTTCGCGCAGCAGCAGTTTTTGGCCGCTGCTCTCGCCCTTCATCCAGAGTTTCTTGCGCGAGCGGCTATAGAACGTGACGAAGCCGGTTTCCTGCGTCTTCGCGAGGGCCTCGCGGTTCATGAATCCAAGCATCAGTACTTCGCCGTTCACGGCGTCCTGCACGATCGCCGGAATCAGCCCGTTTTCCTTTTCGAAATCGAGTTCCATTTTAGCTCCTGGAAAAATTCTCTCGTAAAAACAAAAAGCCCGCCGGCGCTTGCCGCGCCAGCGGGCTGATAAGTGCAGCTAATTTCGATCCAGCTAGCCACACCGCCGCGGGCACGGGTTCACGTGATGGTGTTGGCTATGATGTGTCCGCAGCAGTTTCATGACGTCACTAAAATTATGATAAGCGGCGGCGCATGTCAAGCGGAGATTCCGGTTAGTTGTGGATCCTTTCCAGACTGCGGAGGCGAAATGTAATGTGCTAAGTCCGGTCACAGACCGGGCGTCGAGGAGGATTTTTCGAAAGAGGCGAGCATGTCATTGAACCGCGGAAACGTAATAGCCCGGTCGTGCGCGTAGCGTGAGGTTGGGGCGTGAAACGGTGACTTTGATTTCGTTGAAGCCCAACGGAGGACCGGCGCTCGGTACGTAGCTGATGACGTACTGCGCGTGCAGTTCGCCGCCAATTCTATCGACCGCGGTGCGTATGGTCTCATCATGCAGGGCCCTATAGTGGATGCCACCGGTTGAAGCCGCGGCAACTTCGAGTTGGTGATTCCTGATCTCGTTTGTGCCTCGGCTGAGAAGCCAGATTGCGACAGCAACGTAATCGGAATTCGCCGAGACGGGAGGCAGGGGCTTGGGAAGTTTCAAAGGAAGCGGCTGTCGGTCTCCCGGCTTCTCGTCCTTACCGTAGCGAAGGTCGGCGGCGCTGCTGCTGGGGCCAACGGCATAGATGGTGATGTTCGCGAGCTGGGCGTCCCGGACAATCTGGCCCAGCTTTGCCTCACTACCGTAATCCTGCGATTCGCCGACCACCAGCATGATTCGACGGTAAGGGGATGGCTGATTCTTTAGAAGTGCGACCGCTTTCGCCATGCCATCGTAGAGTCTCTTCTCGTGCTTGATTTCGATTCCGGCTATGGCTTTTTCGACGGCGTCATGAGCCTGCGTGAAAGGCTGAGGCACGTCTACTGTGGAATCGTTAGTAATCACGGTCGCCTCGCCGCTCAGAGCCATAACAGTCTCCGCGAAAATAGTTCCCATTCCATGATCCCCGTGCCATCGCTTGGATATGCGAGCTTGCCTCGACGACCAGGGCCACGGCCAGCGGATCGCCGTCGAGGTCAAAGCGATCGATCGTTTGCTCGACACCACGATCGAGAACGTGAAAATCCTTTTGCGAAAGATCTAGTACAAGCTCGCCCTTCTTATCGGTCACCGTAACCGGCACACCACTTCGTTCTCGTGCGTGCGAATTAGGTTGTTTGCCTGTGGGGGTTGGCCTGTTTGTTGGGTGCCGCTTGGTTCGGGAGAAATGCTTTTGTCCGGCGACTGAGCGCGCGCTCCCGGTGATGGCGTGAGCAATAGCAGTAGCACGCTACCGCAAGCGGGTTTGGTCAATCGACGCATGGCGGGATTCTATGTGATTCGTTGGCACGTCGTCTCGTTGTCCGGAGTGATCGGTCCCGCGGGGATGTTCAAGCTGACCCGCAAGGGTCGCGTCGTTTCTTGTTTTTTTGCTCGTGGGGGTGTCGAGCCGCCTAAGGATGCAAAATCGCCCAAGCGGCCAGTCCAAGCGACGCCAGCAACGTGAGCGCCATAATGATCCACGCGGAAGCGCGCGCGAAGTTAACAGTGTAGCCGATGCCAACGCGTTTCTCGACAAACAGCGCCGGGTCATCCGGATTGAAATAGAAGAGTCCATACTTCCAGCACGTGTCGGGCGCACGACCTCCGGGAATGTTCGGCGGTGGCACGGGTTCTTGCCTGAGCCATCCGCGCAGAAAAAGAGCGGAGGCGAGAATGACCACGGGCAGGATCACAAGCGTCACGACAGCGGGATTGCCCGTCAATGGCAACAGAGCCACCATGGACAAGACCGCAGCAACGAAGAATTCGACCCCCAGCAGGACCAGAGCGATCCGATGCGCAAAAACTCCATCGGTCGGCCCGCCTGATGTCGATGGCAGCCCTCTCGCGGAATGCGATATAGCGTACGAGAGCAAGGCGATGCCGATCACGATAGCTGCACCGAAAAGCAATGGTCCGTACACGCCCTGCAGCGTTCGCGTGGACCATCCGTTGGGCATGCCGTCAACGCCCCAGTGAACTGGGAAGCGATCCGGAATCTGGTTCCAACGGGTTTGGAGATATCCGGCGACGGCCAGTTGAATCGCGAAGTGTCCGAGCTGCAGGACTAGCGAACGAAGTTTCATCACTCAAACCTTCAGCGCAGCAGATCTTCGAGCTGCACCTTCACGTCGGTTTTCGCGTCGCGGTATTTCACGATCACCGGCGTGTAGAGCGAAAGGTTCCATTCCTTGCCGCGGCCTTGGGCAATTGCACGAGAACCGGCGACAACGACCGCATTCTCGGGAATCACCAGCGGCTCGTCCGCGCTCGCGCTGTGCACCGCGCCGGTGACGACGTCATATACCGGAGTCGAGCGGTTGAGGACGGTTCCCGTGCCGAGCACCGCGCGCCGCTTCACAACCGTGCCTTCGTAGACGCCGCAGTTCCCGCCGAGCAGCACTTCGTCTTCAATGATCACGGGAAGCGCTCCGACAGGCTCGAGCACGCCGCCAATCTGGGCCGCGGCGGAAATGTGGCATTTCCGTCCGACCTGCGCGCAGCTGCCGACCAGCGCGTGCGAATCAATCATCGTTCCTTCGTCCACGTATGCGCCCGCGTTGATGTACATCGGCGGCATGCAGGTGACGCCCTTGCCGACGTAGCAGCCGTCGCGAATGCTCGAGCCGCCCGGCACGATCCGCACGCCGGAATCGGCCGACATATTTTTCACGGGGTAAGTGGACTTGTCGAAAAATGGCTGGCGCGCATGCGTCAATGGACATATCCACGATCTTGCCCATGCGGAAACCGAGAAGAATTCCCTTCTTCACCCACGGATTCACGCGCCATCCGCTGGCCCGCGCGGAATCCGGCTCGGCCGCGCGAATTTCGCCCGCGTTCAGCGCGTCCTTGAATTGCTGAAACAGGCGCAGATGCGCGTCGGTGTAACGCCCCGGATTTTCGTCGAACAGGCGCTCGATCTCGGTGCTGATTTCAGCGGGCAGCATAGACCTGCTGGATCAGCCCAACGCTTTCGAGGGCGCTGCGGATTTTTGCGAGGTTTTCCGGTTTGGGCGCGACGATCGGCAGCCGGAACACAGGTTCGAGCAGTCCCATCAACGCCATCGCGGCCTTGGCCGGCCCGGGATTCGTCTCCACGAAATTCGCTTCCATCAGCCGGAAATAGCGCTGGTGAATTTCGCGCGCGGCCGACGAAATCGTTCGCGAGGCAGAGCTGCACGATGCGCGTCATTTCCGCGGGAATTTCGTTCGATACCACGGAAATCAAGCCGCGCCCGCCGAGCGCCATCAACGGAATCGTGATTCCGTCGTCGCCCGAAAGCACGGCGAAATTCTTTGGCACGCTCGCGAGCACCACGGCCATCTGCGCGATATTTCCCGACGCTTCCTTCACGCCGACGATATTCTCGATCTCCGCGAGCCGCGCCACCGTGGCCGGCTCGATATTGACGCCCGTGCGTCCGGGAATGTTGTAAAGAATGATCGGCAGCGAAATCGCCTCGGCGATGGCTTTGTAATGCTGGTACAGGCCTTCCTGCGTCGGCTTGTTGTAATACGGGCTGACGGAAAGAATCCCAGCCGCGCCCAGCTTTTCGAACTCGCGCGCCATCTCGATCACATGCGCGGTGTTGTTGCCGCCGGCGCCGGCGACCACGGGAGTCTTGGTGCGGCGCGCTTCTTCGATCGTGATTTCCACCACGCGCCGCTGTTCCGCAGCGCTGAGCGTGGGGCTTTCGCCGGTAGTGCCGCAGGGCACCAGGAAATTGATCCCGGCCGCGATCTGGCGCTGCACCAGCTGCCGCATCGCGGCTTCATCGAGCGAAAGATCCTGACGAAATGGCGTAACCAGCGCCGTGCCGCATCCCGTAAACATTTTCCCCTCCTTACCGACCACCTTACTCCAGCTCGTTCACAATCTCCCGAAAATCGAAGAAGCCTTTCTTGCCGGCCACCCATCGCGCCGCCCGCAGCGCCCCGCGCGCAAAGCCTTCCCGGCTGCGCGCCGTGTGGCGAATCGTAATCGTGTCGGCGGCGGAATCGAAGCCAATCTCGTGCGTTCCGGGATTCGCGCCGGCGCGGCTGCTGCTCATGTCTATGGGCGCTGGTTGTAGCCCTCTTTTTTCATTCGCTCGACCAGTGCGAGCAGCGTTCCCGAAGGCGCGTCCTTTTTCGTCGCATGATGAATTTCCCATGCCCACGCGCCGTATTCCGGCTGGCGCGCCAGCAGCCGCGCCGCCTCGGCCACAATCTGATTGAACACGCTGACCCCCACCGAAAAATTTGGGCCCCAGACCAGACCCGTCCCGCCGCGCTCAACGGCCGTCCGCGCGCGCTCGATTTCGCCAAACCAGCCCGTCGTCCCGATCACCGCGTTCACGCCCAGCTGCGCGAGCCGCTCGATATTTTCGAGCGCAGCCGACGGCGTCGAAAATTCCACCGCCGCATCCACGGCGCGGAAATTCTCCTTGGTTAAGCCCTCGAACTTCGCATTGTTGTCCACGTCGAGGCGCAGCTTCACGTCGAATCCGTACTCCGGAGCGAGCTGCTCGATCAGCCGCCCCATTTTTCCGTATCCGACAATCGCGAGATTCATTGCCGCCTTCCTCAATTCTTCGCGAGCAGTTTCTTTACGACGTTCGCATAGATCTCGATCGCGTCCGAAAGCTCTCGTTTCGAGATGCGTTCGTCCGGAGTGTGCGCCACATGAATGCTGCCGGGCCCGAGCAGCAGCGGCTCGCCCCAGGTTTTGCCGAATACCGGGACATCGGTGGTGAAGGATACAACCGTTGTGGGCATTCCATCCACGCTCGCGAAGCGAATCGGCGGAATGCAAAGAATCTCGACCAATTCCGCGCGCTTGCCCGCGGCGCGAGCGAAAGCCTCGCGAATCGGCGCCGCATCGCCCACCAGCCGCACCAGGATTTCGGCTTTAGCCGCATCCGCGATCACGTTGGGCGCGCGGCCCCCCGAAATCGTGCCGATATTCATCGTGCAGGGTCCCAGCAACGCATCGCTCGGCAGCGGAACTTTGCGAATGGCCTCGAGCGCGTCGAGCAGAGCCTCGATCGCTGATGCGCCGAGCTCGGGATAAGCCGAGTGCGCCATCTTTCCGCGAGAGACAACCTCGTAACGCAGCACGCCTTTCGACGCGAGAACCAGCTTGTTTTCGGTCGGCTCGCCATTCACCAGATATTTCGAGCCGCGAGGCGCACGCGCCGCAACGGCTGCTCCCGCGCTGTTGCGCTCCTCGCCCACCACGAAAAGCAGCGCGAAATTCTTCACGCCTTCGCCGAGCAGCTTTTCCGCCGCTGCGACCATGGCCGCGATGATTCCCTTGGCGTCGCACGCCCCGCGGCCCCAGATGAATTCCGCGTCCTCGCGCGATGGGAAAAACGGCGGCACGGTGTCCATGTGCGTCGAAAGTGTCACCGCAGGCTGGCCCCACGTAGCCAGCACGTTGAATCGGCCCGGCTCGACCTCCATCCGTTCGGCCTGCCCGCCCGTGCGCGCGGCGAGCTTCGCGAGATGATCGTGGAGATAATCGCCGCGACGGGGCCCTCATTTTCCGTAATGGACTCGATATCCACCAGCGCTCGAGTCAGCTCGATACGCATTCATCGGTTACCTGCTTTGGGAATGGAACGAAACGAGAAGGAAGGATACGCGAGAGGCGCCGCTCGTGTCTTCACTCCTCGATAGCGCTCCACCCGTTTTGCAACGGATGACAGTGGACACGCCTTTCGGCATATCCCCCAACCGTCCCGATTCAGCTATCGCGACGATTTCGGCGGAGCGACCTGCCTGCAAACCCCTTTCGCCCGGCCTTCCGAAGCTGCCCGGAAGTTTCGGCCCGGCTACTCATGGCCTCCGCACCTCTACCAAGAACGAATCCAGTCTAGCGGCGGCCTACGCCCCCGTCAAGCGATCGGCCGTCGCGGGCGTGTGGAACCAGTCATACCGGATTTGCATGATCGAGGAGAAACTCTCCGGAGGCGAAATGCCCGAAAACCGGGCGGCCTCTTGCTCGCAGGCCGCCCGGCTATAGGATGGCGGAGTTGGTAGAAACTAATTCGGAAGGAGAACCGTATCCACAACCTGAATCACGCCATTGGATTGAAACACGTTGGGAATCGTGATGGTGGACATCCCGCCCTTTTCGTCCTTGAGCATGATTTTTCCATTTTGCTCCATCGCCCAGAGCGAGCCACCGCTCACGGTTTTCAATTCGGCCGTGCCGTGACCCGCCTTGATCATTTTCCGGATGTCGTTCGTGCTCAATCTTCCGGAGACCACGTGATAGGTGAGCACCTTCGTCAGCATGTCCTTGTTCTCGGGCTTCAGCAGCGTGTCCACGGTGCCCATGGGCAGCTTCGCAAACGCTTCATTTGTGGGTGCAAACACCGTAAATGGGCCGGGTCCTTTCAGCGTGTCCACCAGGCCTGCAGCCTTCACCGCGGCCACGAGAGTGGTGTGGTCGGCTGAGTTGACGGCGTTGTCAACGATGTCTTTGGTTGGATACATGGCCGCGCCGCCGACCATGGGGTCCTGCTTCATGGACATGGAGTCTTGAGGTGCGGCGACGGTGGAGATTCCTGCGAGAACGAGCGCGCAAAGCGCAATCAGAAATCGTGATTTCATTTCGTTTTTCCCTCTTTTTTGAGTTTGAATCAACACCCTTGGTACGACAGCCGGGCGGATTTGGATGTGATGTATTTCGAATTTCGTACGGAGGAGTTCAGGGCGACGCGAGCCGAGCCAGTGGGTCGATTTGAAAGACCCAACCGCACTCAGCAGTCACTTGTCGCGTTGGCGCGCTAATCGGGAGCTACTCCTGAATCTGTCGCGAATCGTGGCGCTGCCCGGCCTGTCGCACAAATGGAGATGTGTTCGAAATTGAACATTATCTTCCTTCCATGTGCGCTACAAAGATTCCTGCTTCAACCTGCTTGAGATGAATGAGATAGCAGAAGCATCGGAAGATTATTCACGCATGTTTTCTGTCCGCCAATTAAACGCAAGGGGTAATGTCCATGTTTGCCGTGAGCAGGATTTTGGGTCGCATAAGACGCGAGTTTTTTCCGATGAAGGACCAATTCGACCTCCAGATTGGCTGTGATACCTCCATACTCGTCTCTCCCCGACACCTTCGGTTGCATGGCGAGAGATACAGGGGGGTCAAGCCCCCGGTGTTTCGACAGGCCGTCGGTCACTTACCAAGTGAACTTTCGCCGCTGACTTTTATCGATCTCGGATGCGGAAAGGGGCGGGCGCTTGTACTTGCGTGGCAGTCCGGTTTTAGGATGCTCGTTGGCGTTGAGCCATCTCGGCGCTTGTGTCGGACGGCCAAACGAAACCTGGGTCACATCGGGGCAAATGGTCACGTAGCTACGTGCGATGCAGGAGCATTCCGCTTTCCGAAAGGGCCGCTAGCAGTTTTCATGTTCAATCCTTTCGGTCCAGATGTCATGCTGCCCGTGACTGAAAATCTGGGTCGTCATGGCGGCCCCGCCTACCTCATCTATGTGGCCCCACGGCACTCGGATGAACTTACATCCCGAATTCCGCTTAGAGCTGTCGCGGTGACCGCCGACTACGGGGTGTTTTCACTCTAAGCAATCTGCTGCATCATCAGGATTATTCGGAGATTTCGCTCTACCGCTAGCACTCGATTGTGCAAGCGGCCACGGTAGCAATGCCCGCGCCGATCACGCCCTTCGGCTCGATGCCTGAAAAGTCGGATTACAGGACGTGTGATTCATCAGCATTCGGACCTGGAAATGAGGCCTTGGGACGCGTTGCCTCGTCCGCACGGTGCGGACCGTGGCTTTTCGTCACAGAGTTTGTATGATGGTGCGTCATGATCTCCACACGCCGCAAGATGACGCGCAGCGCCGATCCCTCTGAGTACACGCCGTGCTACGCGTACGAATCCGCCAGACGCAGAACGCGCGCTCTCTACTGCGAAGGCGTTTCGGTCGCGCGAATTGCGGACGAAGTTGGCACGCCTGCGTACGTGTACAGCCGCGCCAGCATCGAAGCCGCCTACCGCCGTCTCGATCGCGCGTTTGGCGCGCTGCCGCACACGATCTGCTACGCGATGAAGGCGAATTCGAACTTGTCCGTGCTGCGCGTGCTTGCGCGGCTGGGCAGCAGCTTCGACATCGTCTCGGGCGGAGAGCTTGATCGTCTGGGCCGCGTCGGCGTTCCTGGCAACCGCATCGTTTTCTCGGGCGTTGGGAAAACGCGCGAGGAAATTCGCGAAGCGCTTCGCTACGGCGGAAAGGGTTCGCGCCGCAGCGGGATTCTGCTCTTCAACGTGGAGTCGGGCGCGGAGATGGAAGTTTTGCTGAGCGAAGCGGCGCGGCACGTCGCGGCTGGCGGTGCGCGTCCCTTTGCGGCGATTCGCGTGAACCCCGACGTGCTCGCGGGCGGCCATCCGCATATCGCGACCGGAGCCCATCAGCACAAATTCGGAGTGGATTGGCAGGAAGCGCGGGGGCTGTATCTCGCGCACAAAGATTCGGCGTGGATCGCGTGGCGCGGAATCACCGCTCATCTCGGTTCCCAGATTTTCAGCATCGCTCCCTATCGTCGCGCGCTCACGCGCCTCGCATCCTTTGTGCGCGACCTGGCCCGAAACGGAATTCGCCTCAAGTACATTGACATCGGCGGGGGGCTCGGCATTCGCTATACGGACGAAACGGCGCTCCCTCCCGCTGCCTATGCCAAAGCTCTCGCCGAAATCGTCCGGCCGTTCGGATGCCGCCTGCTGATCGAACCGGGGCGCACGCTGGTTGGCCCGGCGGGTGTGCTGCTCACGCGAGTCCTCTACGTGAAGGGGAATCACAGCAAAACGTTCGTCGTGGTGGACGCGGCGATGAACGATTTGATTCGCCCGGTTCTCTACGGCGCCACGCATCCGATTACGCCTGCCGTTCGCGGCACTGGTGCTGCCGCGAAGAAATCTCGCGTGGATGTCGTAGGTCCCGTGTGCGAATCCGGAGATTTTCTCGCGCGTGATTGGCCTCTTGAACAGGTGAAATCGGGCGACCTGCTCGTTGTGTGGACGGCGGGAGCTTACAGCTTCGCGCAATCTTCGAATTACAACGCGCGCCGCCGGCCCGCTGAAGTTCTCGTCGAAGGGCGGCGTTTCGGCGTTGCGCGTCGCCGGGAGAAATACGACGACCTCGTCCGCGGCGAATCGGTTTAGCCCATGCCCTTGTTTCCCGCTTTCCTGAAATTGACCGGCCGCCAATGCCTCGTCGTCGGCGCCGGGCCGATTGCGCAGGAAAAAATCGAAAGCCTTCTTCGCGCGGGCGCGAAAGTGCGCGTGGTCGCTCCGGATGCGACGGATTCCATTCGCACCTGGGCTCGCGCGAAAAAGATTCGCTGGGGGCCACGCAAGTTTCGCCCGTCTGATTTCAAAGGCGTCTTTCTGGTGGTCGCTTCCACATCCTCTCCGGCGCTGCACGAAAGAATTTACCGGCAGGCGCGGCGTCGCGCGATCCTGTGCAACGTAGTGGACGATCCCGCTCACTGCGATTTTTACTATGGGGCTGTCGTACGGCGCGGCGAATTGCAAATCGCAATTTCGACCGGTGGGCACAGCCCTGCTCTCGCGCAGCGGCTGCGAAAAAAGCTCGAGCGGGAAATTGGCGCCGAGTACGAGCACTGGCTTGAAAATCTCGGTGCGGCGCGCAAACGGCTATTCGCGAAATCGCTTTCACCGGCGCGCCGCAAGGCTTTGCTGCACAGTCTCGCAAGCGAAATATCGTTCGAGAAGTTTCTGCGGCACGGCAAGGCAAGGGAAAAATGAGTCTCGCGCAGTGGGTCTTTATACTTTCCTTAGGCGGGAAAGCGAATTAAATCAGGAAGTTGAGAGCGAATTTGGAAGACGAATACATCCAATCCAATATTCGACGAACGCGCGAAGCAAAACGTCTGATAGTGTCTCTGCATTCGCCGATGCGGCCGGGTCCCGGCATTCCCCCCCACCCAAACCTTCCGTGACCCGGCCGGTCGCCGAAAGTCCTCAGAAGATCACCCCGCAGCTTTCTCCCGTTTCTGCTTCAATATTTCGGCACTCCGCTGTGCCGCTTCATTCACCAGAAAACCCATCTTCGGATGCGCTGGTTCGAAATCCGCCGAAAACCCCTGCTCGCGCAATTCTTCCGAAGTCATTGGCCCGATCGAGCCAACCAGGATTCGCGCGAATGCGCCACGTAGTTCCCGCTCCAGATTCATTTCGCGCGCGATTCGCAGCAGATGCGCGACCTGCATGGAGGTCGTGAATAGCGCGACGTCAATTTCGCCCCGCGCGATCGCTTCCACCGCCGCTCGCAGCGGCGCGGTATCTTCCGGCAGCGCCCACTGATACACGGGCACGCGCGTTACCTCCGCGCCGCGTTCCGCAAGGCCTGCGAGAAGTTCGGCATTCGACGCGCCATATTCCTGCACAGCCACTCGCTTCCCCTTCAGCGCGGCTGGACCAGCTTTTTCGTCGAGCGTCCGCAAAAGATCGCGCCAGGTGTTCGGCTCCGGCACGGCGATCGTCACCGGCACTCCCAATTCCTTGAGCGCGGCCACTGGCTTCGGCCCGCGCGCCACCACGGTGACTCGTCGCAGCGCCTCGGCGAACTGCTCCAGCGGATAAATCGTCTCGACCACGCGCGCAAGCGCACGCGTGCCCACTCCGGTGAGAAAAATCACCAAGTCGAATCCATTTGCGGCGAGCGTTCGCGCAAATGCCAGCGCCTCGGTGTTGGATTCCAGGGGAACTTCGCGCATGGACGGCGCCACAATCGCGCGGCCGCCGTAGTTCTCGATGAGCTTGGCCATCTCCGCCGCGCGCCGGCTCTCGAGCGACAGCACGCGCAGCCCCGCCAGCCCGCCCGATTTGGCTCGCCCATCCATTGGTCGCCTAAAATCGCAGTCTAATGCCGGAAGTGGCGCACGCCGGTGAACACCATCGCCATGCCGAGTTTATTCGCGGCGTCAATCACATCCTGATCGTGTACCGAGCCGCCGGGCTGAATCACGGCTGTCGCGCCCGCCTTCCCGGCCTCTTCAACACCGTCCGCAAACGGGAAGAAGGCGTCGGACGCGACCACGCTACCTGCGAGAGAAAGTTTCGCCGTCGCTGCCTTGATCACCGCGATCTTCACCGAGTCCACGCGGCTCATCTGTCCGGCGCCCACGCCGACGGTTTGCCCTTCGCGCGCGAAAAGAATCGCGTTCGATTTCACATGCTTCGCCACTTTCCACGCGAAGAGCAGCGCGCGAAGTTCGGCCGCGGTCGGCGGTCGCTCGGTCGCCACCTTTAGATCGGCTCCGGTGAGTTCGTGATGGTCCGCTTCCTGCACCAGCATCCCGCCGGAGATAGGCTTGAGCTGAAGTTCCCGGGGCACGCCTTCGCGCGGCATTTCCAGCAGGCGTAGGTTTTTCTTCGCCGCGAATTTTTCGAGCGCCGCGGGTTCGTAGCCCGGCGCGACGATGCATTCGACGAAAAGCTTCGCCACTTCCTCGGCGGTCGCTGCGTCGAGCAACTGATTGAATGCGAGCACGCCGCCGTATGCGGAAACCGGATCGCACGCCAGCGCCTTCAAGTACGCCTCGCGCAGCGAGTCCTGCTCCGCCGCTCCGCACGGATTGTTGTGCTTGATGATCGCGACCGCCGGCCGCCGAAACTCGCTGACGAGCGCCCATGCTGCATCGAGGTCCACGAGGTTGTTGTACGAAAGTTCCTTACCCTGAAGCTGCTTTGCGCCCGCGAGCCCGGTCGCCGGATGCCCCGCGGGAATGTAGAGTGCCGCCGCTTGGTGCGGATTTTCGCCGTAGCGCATGGCTTGGCGGCGTTCGAGCGCCACGTGGATTCGCTCCGGCAATTTTTCGAGTGGGCCGAGCGTGACGCCTGCACCATCGTTTGCAGCGAGGCGCTCCAGCTCCGTGGCGATTTCGCCGTCGTAGCGTGCCGTGCGCGCGTACGCTTTCCGCGCAAGGCCGAGGCGGGTCGCCAGGCTCAGCTCACGATTTCCGCGCAGCTCCGCGGCGATCGCCGAATAGTCCGCCGGATCGGTGATCACGCCAACGCTCTGGAAATTCTTCGCCGCCGAGCGCACCATGGCCGGCCCGCCGATATCAATGTTCTCGATCAATTCTTCCGCGGTAACGTCGGGCTTCGCCGCCGTCGCGGAAAATGGATAGAGATTCACGACCACCAGGTCAATCGGAACGATTGAATGTTCGGCGGTTTGTTTGCGGTCCTCGGCCTTTGCGCGCCGGAAAAGAATTCCACCGTGCACTTTCGGATGCAGCGTCTTCACTCGCCCGCCCAGCATTTCCGGCCATCCCGTCAGTTCGGCCACGTCGCGCACGGGAATGCCCGCGTCTCGCAGCAGCTTCGCGGTGCCGCCAGTCGAAACAATTTCAATTCTCAGCGACGCAAGTTCCCGCGCGAATTCCGCGACGCCGGTTTTGTCGTAGACGCTGATGAGCGCCCGTTCGATCGCCACAGCCGTGCCTCCCGAATTAGCTCGAAGGAAAGGAGCGGGCCAGTGTAAGCGTTTGCGGCGAATTTCGGAAGGGGCCTCAGGGAAGAGATCTCGTGAGGGGAAAAGTTCAGCTCGAAATGCGCGCCTTCAATTTCACGCGGCCGCCTTCCACGCTGACGGAATATTCGATTTCGCGGCCGCCCTTATCTTTTAGATCCTTGGTCTTCTGCTGCACGAATCGCTCGAAATCTTTCAGGCTCGGCGTGTTGGAGCGTTCGCCCGTTTCGGTGCGCGCTTCGATCAGCTTCTCGTACAGCGTGTACACTTTTTCCTTTTCGTGCTCTGGATTCGAGAACGACATCGCGAAAGCCGCGGCGGTCTCGTGCACGGCTTCCGCGTGTGCGGCGGCTTCGGCGGCGCGGAAATCGAGAGGAGGCGGCGCGATGATCTTGGCGGGTTCCGTGGCGGGCTGCTTTTGTAGCGCGGCCTTGCGGGCGCGCTCGGCCTCCACGGCTTTGGCAGCAGCGCCGAAATGGTGCTGCTGTACACCCGTCTCTTTTTGCATCGTCTTCTTGCGCCACATCTCCTGATATTTTGCGTAGGTCTGCGACAGGTTGTTGAAGCGGAATCGCTGCCCGAAACTCAGATCTCCGGTGCGTTCGTTGTACCGGCGCACCACCGTATCCACGCGCCACTGCGTGTCCGCAGGGGGACGCGGTCGCCCGCCGCCGAAGTATTGCTCGTACTCGATCTTCAGCGTGCGGATGTCCCGTTCGAGTTGGCTTAGGTCTTCGTCGATTGTGGGCATGGCGGTATCGGGACCGGCAAATTTCAGCCTACGGTGCGTAAGCATGGACGTCAACACGGGCGTGCGCAGGCTTGTCGCAAAGGGAAAGCCCTAGCGAGGACCGGTATTCTCGGCCCCTGTCTTCGTGGACACGAGACCTGGCGGCGCTATTTAGATAGGACTCGCCAAATGACAAGTTGACTTGACATCCCCCTGCGCATGTTTATACTCGCATGGAAAGCTAACTTTACATGGCGCCCAGCATTCAAAACCGGATCAAAGAACTTCGCAGCGCCCGCGGCTGGACGCAAGAGCAACTCGCCAATGCCGTCGGCGTCTCCCGCCAAAGCATCAATTCCATCGAGCGCGACCGCTACGTACCGAGCCTCGTTCTGGCGCTCACGTTCGCCCGGGTTTTCAGCTGCACCACCGATCAGATCTTCACTCTGGAGAGTGAAAAATGAGAATCCCCATCCTTGGCACGATAATTGATGAACGATTTCTGAACCGCCGCCTCAAATCATCGAGTGTCGGCTGGGATCACCGGCGGCATCATGGCCATCATTTTGTTCGAGTACCGCTATTTCGTGAATCACGTTTGGAGCTGGGACATCCTCTCCATCGCCCTCACGATCGTGGGGGTCAAGATGGCGATGATGGCGTGGTATTTGATAACCGACTAACGACAAAAGGAGACTCAAAGACAATGTGTGAAGACCTAGTGAAAGACCGCAGGGTAAGTAGATTGCTGCCCCTCGGCTTGGCGTTGATAGGGATGTCTATACTTTTGCCGGACTTCCTTCATCCAGCCGGGAGGTTCTCGGTGGATTGGCTCGATGGAGCACGCGGGCTCCTGTTAGGCATCGGGATCGGCATCGAACTTATGATCCTGATCCGGCTCGCTCGTCAGCGCCGCCTCGGCGGAAGTTAGATCGCGCAGAGTAACCGGTCAATGTTCGAAGATTTGAAAACCACGTTTCCCGTCTTGTCTGGACCCCGTTGAAGAGCGAGAGCTCCGCTCTGCAACGGGGCGCCAGGTTGACACAGATGTTTAGTTGAGGTCGCGCGACAGCATCAGCTTTAGCGTCAATTTGTCCGCGCCGGCGGTCACTCCAACTCCTACGCCGGTTTCGATATTCAGGAACTTGCTGGAATGATCCATGACCGCCCAGACCTCGTGGAATTGGTCATCCAGTTTATTGAAGTGGCGCAGAGGCCCTAGGTCGGCATACTCCTCGAAGGCAACGGCCCATTTGTCGTTCACGTTATAGGCGATGCGCGTTGCCGGAACGAATTCGAGGTTGCCGAAGCCGCCGGTATAGTTTGTATCCACGATTGGATTGAAAATGATGTCCACGGGGTGCAAGTGCAATCCCACGATGGGCCGAACCTCAGAAGTAATACGCTTGGTCTCCCAATACTTGTAGTTAACGCTGAGTTCGAAATTCACGCCGTAAAAGAACGTGTGGTCGTGGGCGTGCGGCCGGACAAACAGCTCGCGTATTTTAAACCCGTTAATCGACCCGCCGCGTCCGTCGGAATAAGCTGTATACACCGGCAGATAAAGTCCCTGCTCAAACCAATCCGTGACGCCGTAGGCCCATTCGGCCGCGCCATTCACCGAGTTGTTGGGGATAATCCCGCCGGGGAAATCGGGAGTCGTTCGCCCGATGGGAGTAAAGTTGCTGTGCACCATGAGATTGAACTTACCTTGTTCTTCAATCTCAGCGTCGTAGACCTGTATCTCGTCGGTTTGCGCGAAGGCCGCTTTCGGGACCACAGCCAGAGCTACCGCGATCAGTGCAAGTGGAAGGGCAAAGGATTCTAAAAGAACTTTCATGGTTTGCGCCGCTCAACGAGTTATCGTCTTTGTTCGCTTCCTTCTTTTCTGAAGACGAAGCGTATCCCATTCGCTGCGTTGGCCGCAAACCGATTTCCGCCCCAGCCGCGCCGGCCCACCTTGACTTTGCAGAAACCGGCTGCATAGACTCGAAGTTTCGATCCATGCCATCAAAGAATACAGAAGGCCGCATCATCACGGTCGGAGTCACCGGCGCGAGCGGCGCGGTCTACGCGCAGGCGATCCTCCGGCTGCTCGACGCCGACCGGCGCGTCGCGCGCGTTTTCCTGGTTGCCACCGAAGCTGGCCTCCGGCTGCTCTCAACCGAGCTGGGTGCCGTCGCTGCGGACGGCAAGAAACTTCCGTCGCTTCTCACCGGCACGCCCGCGAAAAAAATCGAGTACCTCCCGAACAAGGACATCGGCGCGAGCATCGCCTCAGGCAGCGCCGTGGTGGACGCGATGATCGTCATCCCCTGCTCGGCCGGTGCGCTCGGCTCGATTGCCGCAGGCACGTCCGGTGATCTGCTGACTCGCGCTGCGGACGTCTGCCTCAAGGAACGCCGGCCGCTCGTTCTCTGCCTGCGCGAGACGCCGCTCAATCGCATTCACCTCGAAAACATGCTCCGCGTGCACGACGCCGGCGCCACGATAATGCCCGCGATGCCTGCGTTTTACTACGAACCGACTACGATTGCAGCGATGGTGGAACAATTCTGCTATCGCGTCCTCGCGCAGCTCGGCCTGCCGCAGGAGAAGCAGTATCGTTGGAGAGGAAGCAGGGCGAGGGGCGAGAGATGAGGGCGAGTCACGAATGGCACATCACTCCGTGGTCATCTCCTTCTTTTTCCTCTGCGTTCTCTGCGTCTCTGCGGTGGGCCTTGGATTTTATTGATTCTTTCAGCCTCCTCGGTGTTCTCTGTGCATTCTCTGTGCCCTCTGTGGTGAGTCTTTGGTTGAGAAAATGACCAAAACCCACATCCGCACCGTGCTCGAGATGATCAAGTTTGAGCACTCCGTGTTCGCGCTGCCGTTTGCGCTCGTGGGCGCACTGCTGGCCGCCCACTCCAGCGGTGGCCTGCCGGGATGGCGCCAAATTCTTTGGATCGTCGTCGCCATGGTCGGCGCGCGCTCTGCGGCGATGACCATGAATCGCATCGCCGATATCGAATTCGACAGCCGCAACCCGCGCACTGCCAATCGGGCGCTCCCAGCCGGAACGCTTTCCGTCGGCTTCGCATGGACGTTTACGATCCTGGCTTCGGCGGTTTTAGTCGTCGCGGCGTGGCAGCTGAATCCGCTGGCCCTGAAACTTTCGCCCGTCGCGCTTGCTGTCCTTTTCCTCTACTCCTACACGAAGCGATTCACCGCCTGGTCGCACATTGTTCTCGGCTTTTGCCTCGGCATTTCGCCCGCCGCGGCATGGATTGCGATTCGCGGCTCGCTCGATTGGCGCATGCTCATTCTCTGCGCGGCGGTAACCCTCTGGGTCGGCGGCTTTGATGTCCTTTACGCCTGCCAGGATGTGGACTTCGACCGCGCCGAGGGCCTGCATTCGATTCCGAAGAAATTCGGCATCGCCGGAGCGCTCCAGATCGCCCGTGTCATGCACCTCGCTATGGTCGCGCTGCTCGTCTGGCTCGCCACAACTTTTCACCTCGCCTGGCCCGCGTGGATCGGCATTGCCGTCGTCGCATTGCTGCTCGGCTACGAACATTCGCTCGTGAAACCGAACGACTTGAGTAAAATGAATGCTGCGTTTTTCGCTGTGAATGGCTATATTAGTTTATTGTTCCTGCTGTTCTGGGGAGCAGCTGTGGTTGTAATGCACCCCTGAAACGATTGTCATCCCGAGCGAAGCGAGGGATCTCTCTTCGACGTAAGATGAACGCACAACTTCAAATTACGGACCCACGCCTCGAACCCATCGCCCAGCGGGTTCTCGCCGGCGAGCGCCTAAGCTCCGAAGACGGCCTCGCGCTATTCCAGTCGCACGACCTGCTGGCTGTCGGCTGGCTTGCGAACCATGTCCGCGAGCAGCGCCACGGCAACCTCTGCTACTACAACGTAAACCGGCACATCAATCCGACCAACGTCTGCGTCGCGCACTGCAAACTCTGCGCCTTTGGGCGCTCGCCCGACGTGAACGGCGCGTACACGATGGGTCTAGAGGAAATTTTTGCCCGCGGCGCGCAAGGCGTGGCCGAAGGCGCCACGGAATTCCACATCGTCGGCGGCCTGCATCCCGATCTTTCGTTCGATTTCTACCTCGACATGATCCGTGGCCTGAAGCAGCGCTTTCCGCAGGTCCACCTGAAGGCGTTCACGATGGTCGAGGTTCACTACTACGCGCGCCTTTCGAAGCTTTCGATCAAGGACACGCTGCTGAAAATGAAGGAAGCGGGCGTGGATTCGCTGCCCGGCGGCGGCGCAGAGATTTTCCATCCGCGCGTGCGCAAAATAATCTGCGACCACAAAGTCTCGGGAACGATGTGGCTTTCCATCGCGCGCACCGCTCATGAAATCGGCCTGCGCTCCAACGCCACCATGCTCTTCGGCCACGTGGAAACTCTCGAGGAGCGCGTGGATCATCTGGTGCGCCTGCGCGAAACGCAGGACAAAACGCACGGCTTCCAGACATTCATCCCGCTCGAGTTTCACCCGGCGAACACCGGCCTCGCGCATGTCCCCAAACCAACCGGCATGGACGCGCTGAAAACCATCGCGGTCTCGCGCCTCATGCTCGACAATTTTGACCACATCAAGGCCTACTGGATCATGCTTACGGAGCGCATCGCGCAAATCGCTCTGGGTTTTGGCGCGGACGATCTCGATGGCACGGTCGTTGAGGAAAATATCTATCACGACGCCGGCGCAACCACGCCCGAAGGCCTTACCCATGCGGAGCTCGAGCACCTGATTCGGGCTGCTGGCCGCGTGCCGGTCGAGCGCGACACGCTCTACAACCGCGTGGATCGCTCAACCATGCCGCTGCCTCCGGCCGCATCACCGCGCCCCTCCGGCGGCTTCATCCCCGCCAGCTCGCTCACCGCCTAGTTTTTCAGGAATATTCCAACGCCGCGCGATTCGCTTTGGATTTTTCTTTGTAGGGGCACGGCATGCCGTGCCCGGCAAGCGTGCTTGGCGAACCCGAGCCAGTCGAGAGCATGCTGCCTAGGATTTAGTTTGTCGTCTCGGTAAACGTAGCCACGGGGTGCCCCAGCCCATACGGTCCCTCGGCCGTCACGTGCACGGCTCCAGCGCTTGCCGGCAGCGTCAGCGTCACGCCCGCGACGCCCGAGCCGTTCGTGACTACGATCTGCTGCTTCGCTCCGCCAAAATTACCGGTATCGGTTGTGAACAGCACACTCGCTCCCGTGTTCGTCCCGCCCGACGATCCCGCATTCAGCGTCACGCTGAGCGAAAGATTCGTGCTTGCGCCGCCTGACTGGTTGTCGCCGCTCTTTGCAAGCGTCGCCGCGGGATTCCCGACGAGCACCCAGCCGCCCTGCGTCTGCGTCGCGCCCGAGCTGTCCTGCCCCGTTGCCGTGAAGTGATAGAAGCCGGCGGTGTTTCCCGTCGAAATCGTAATCGCGCCGTTCGCCGTGGTTGTCACGAACGCCGTCCCGATAGACATTGTGCCGCCGCTCGTCGAGCCTGCGTCGAATTGCGCGGACTCGAGCGTCACGCTCGCATTCCCCGTCGTGGAGACGATCTTCGGCGCGAGTGTAATCGTGCTGCTCGCGGCCACCTGAATCGTGTCCGGATTCAAATCCCATTCCGCCGTGGGAGTCTTCACAAGCGTTCCGTTGATCACGAGAAGAGTCGCCGTATATGGCGCAAACGATTGCGTCGCACTCCAGCCTTGGCTTGCCGACGCGACAATGGTCGTCGGCGACGCCTGAGACAGCGTGTACGCCGTGAAGTTCGTCGCCGTGAAATTATTCAGCGTGAATCCAACCTGCGCGGTATTCGAAGGGTCCTTGTTGACGACCAGCAGCGTCATTGAAGTGCCGGATGGCGCGAGCGCCGCGTACACGCTGAAAAGGTCCGGATCGGCATTGTGCGTCGCGGAAATGGACGTGCTCCCGAACGTGTCACCGTTGCCGTCGTAGTTCCGGTAGAGTTTGAGCGTCTGGTAAGCCGGAGCGGTCGAATCCGCCGCCACCCAACGCGAAGCATACGTCACGCGTTCGCGCCCCAGGATTCCGAAAGCGTCCGCATCCGCCAGCGCCGTCGAAAAGTCCGTTTCGCCCGCGAATGCCGCGTTCCATTCCGTGATGCTCAGCGGTGTCCCCGGATAGATCATGTTGAGCATTGCGCGCAATCGCGGCAACCGGAACGGAATTGTCCTCAGCGGCTGGATTTGCGTCACAAACGGCTGATTGATACCGCTCGATTCGCTCACGTATGTCGGGTCCCAGTAATCGCGGAAGATGCGCAGTGCCGCAGCCTGCTGTTGTGCCAGCGTATCGCTGCTGAGATTGTCCGGCGAATCCGGATACGCGTGGATGTCGAGCACGTCCACGGACCGTGTGCCGGCAATCTCATCCGACCAGAAAACCTCGTTCAGCCACCACGGCAGAAAGTCCACTCCGCCGTGCGCGTTCTTGTCGTTGTTGTTCGCACCGTTCCAATAAAACCACCAGCAGCAGCTCACTGGCCCGAAGCGAACCGCCTGAGGATCCCAGCCTTTCACCGCGCGCGCTTCGCCGATAAACATGTCGCGCATTTCGTTGTATGCCGAAGGATTCGGGTGCACGTCGCGATGGGTGCTGCTCCAAATATCAATTTCGTTGTCCATGTCGTAGAAATGCGGCCGGCCGTTGACGAACTGCGTTGCCAGCGCCGCGACCCACTGATTGCGATAAACACTCCCTGCTGGATCGCCTCCTGCCGGGGGACCGTCAAGCATCGCGATGTACGCGTCCTGGGGGTTGTTGCCCGTGACGTTCGTCGAGCAATCCGACTTCACGCCATTGCCCGCGTCCGCGAGAAACGGATCGGTCGCGCACTGCGCTCCATACTTGGTCACCGAGAAACTGTAGCTGGTCGTGTCCTTCGCGGCCCACGGCAGCATCCCGATCGTGACGATGGGGTATCCGCCCGCGGCTGCGATATTGTTCACGAATTGCGTGGAGTCGGCGTACAGAGGCGCGCTTCCCATCGGGCGGTTCACATAATAGAAATCGTTCGCCGCGTTCGTGTCGAAGTTCTTCCAGTTGTAATTTGTGGCTGCGTTGCCGCCCCAGCGAACCATTGTCGCGCCGCTGTCGGTGATGTATCCGGTATTCGCCGGAAAATTGACGCCGTAAACGTACGGGCTGATCGCGTGGCGATCGCTCAGCGCATCCACCGTCACTTGAATCGCCGCGGGGACTCCGCCGGCGGGCGTAGCGCTCACCTGAGCTGAATTTCCGCTTTGGCCCGACCCATTCATCGCGGACACCACGTAAAAGTAGGTTGTGCCGTTCGTCACCGTCGTGTCCGCGAAACTCGCGGTGGTCGGTGACGCAATCGTTGCGTACGGGCCACCAGTGGTCGTCGAGCGTTTCACGTTGTAGCTCGTCGCGCCCGTGCTCGCGTTCCAGGTCAGGCTCACACTTGCATTGGCTGAGGTTGCCGCCAAACCCGTCGGCGTAGCAGGCGGTTGGACAGGCGCCACTGGCGTTGCGTTAACTTCCGCGGAATTCGCGCTCTCGCCTGCGGAATTCACTGCCGACACAACGTAGAAATATTTGGTGCCGTTCGTCACCGTCGCATCCATGAAGGTCGTGGCCATCGGAGAAGAAATCGTGGTGTACGGGCCGCCGCTGGTCGTAGCGCGCTTCACGTTGTAGCTGGTCGCGCCCGCACTCGCGTTCCACACCAGGCTCACCTGCGCGTTTCCAGCTGTTGCCGCCAGTCCCATTGGAGCAGCCGGTGCGACGATTGGTGCCGTCGGTGTAGCGTTCACTTGCGCGGAATTCGCGCTTTCACCCGCTGAATTAACCGCGGAGACCACGTAGAAATACCTCGTTCCGTTAGCCGCACTCGAGTCAACAAAGGTGGTAACCATCGGCGACGAAATCGTGGTGTATGGCCCGCCGCTGGTGGTCGCGCGCTTCACGTTGTAGCTCGTCGCGCCGGCGCTTGCATTCCAAACGAGGCTCACCTGCGCGTTTCCTGCTGTCGCCGTTAATCCCGCAGGCACCGGAGGAACTGCGGCTGCAGCGCCGCCCCCGCCTCCTCCGCCCGGGACGCCACCGGTCACGGTTCCAGCGCACGCCGCCATGAAAAGCAGCGCAGGCGTAACGATCAGAACCAGCAGCCATTTCGCCCACATCGAGCGTGCCATTGGGGAAAGCTCCTCTATTACTTGGGGGAATAGTGACGATTAGGCTATGGTCCTGCGACGCGCGAAACAAGCTGTACGAAAGGCCAGTAAAGGAACCCTGGACGGCCGTTCTTTCGCCTCAGTAGAGAAAGCTGCGTTGAGAGATCTTTCGTGCCGCACGCCGGCTGGCAAGCTTCGAATCTTCTTAGGGGGTCGGAGCTTCAGCTCCGACATTTCGGGCATGGAAAATGAGGGGCTTTAGCCCCTGAAGACGGCGTCTCAAGCGTGCGGGTGGGCCTTGTCGTACACTTCCATCAACTGCCGTATGCTCGCCTGCGTATAACGCTGCGTGGTGGATAGCGAGACGTGGCCCAGGAGTTCCTGAATCGCGCGCAAATCCGCGCCATCGGCCAGCAGGTGCGTGGCAAACGCGTGCCGCAAGGAATGCGGGTGCATGTCCCAGTTGACGTTTGCCAGCCGCGAATATTTCCTCACCAGCAGATGCACTGACCGGTCGGTCAGCCTTCCCCCTAGGTGATTGAGGAACACCGCCTGCGGAGCTGCTTTCGTCCGGGGATGCGCTAGGATTTCATCGCGCACCGGCCAGTACGCTTCGAGCGCCGCCTGCGCTTTCGCGCCGTACGGCACCACGCGCTCCTTGCGTCCCTTCCCGAGGACGCGCAGCATTTGCCCGCGGCGGTCAATCTCGCCCAGATCGAGCCCTACAAGTTCGCCCACGCGCAGCCCGGAGGCGTACAACAACTCCAGAATCGCTCGATCGCGCTTCAAAATCACTTTCGCTTCTTCTTCGGAATGAGCAGTCGGTTTGCGCGCGCGCTTCGACTTGTCCTTTGCCGCGCTGCTCCCGAGGCCGTCGAGAAATCCGTTCAGTTCTTCCGCCGTCAGCACGCGAGGCACGCGCTTCGGCAGCTTCGGCGTCGCTACCAGCCGCGCCGGGTTCTGCGTCGTCAATTTCTCGCGCACGCAGAATTTGAAGAACGTTCGCAGCGAAGCCAGCCTCCGCGCCACCGAAGCCCGCTCGAGTTTCCGGTCGTACATCGAGGCCACGTATTCGCGCACGATACGGTGGTCTATTTCGGAAAGTGGAGGCGCTTTCTCGCCGGGCGGCGTCAGGAACGCTTCGAACTGCTGCATGTCGCGGCGGTATTCGCGGATCGTGTCCGGCGAGACGTTGCGCTCGTAGCGCAGATACTGGATGAATCGTTCAATGATTTGCTTCATCGCGACACGCCCATCGCCCGCGATTATAGACCGCAGCGCGTGCGGCAAACGGTGCAAATAGCGGGAGTGTTGCGGTACAAGTCGGTTTCAGTCCCGCGCCTTTTCGCCCACCGCCCATAGCACGCGGCCGAATGGCAATCCCACGAACGACCAAATATGGCCCAGGGCCGTCGGCCCAATGCTCCTCTTGTGCCGCCACAGCCGCTGAACAAGGTTGGCGTTATTCTCCCGTTTCGCGAGCCACAGCGCCGGCCGGACATCTTCGTCAATCACTTTGCATTCGAGGACGCGAAATCCGGAAGCCACGAGAGCGGTTCGCAATTCGGCGCGCACGTACTCGCGGTGATGCCCCGGATACGGCGTCATTCGCGCTGTACCCTCAAAGAAGTAGTCGAATGGGTCCGAAACACTACCGCCCGTCAGAAGACTGAAACGGTTGTAGATCGAAGCTTGGTTCGGCGTCGAGACGATCAGGCAGCCCTTGGGCTTCAGCACGCGGCGAATTTCCTCAAGAACCCGCTTTGGTGAATGATGGTGGTGCTCGATCACGTCAAGGTAGCTGACGTAATCGAAAGAGTGATCCGGGAAAGGCAGGGCGCTCGTGGTGATGTCGCACGATCTGTAGTCCACGCCACACTTCAGTGATGCGCTCCCGAACCCCTCGACATAATGAGAGAGATCGACAGCCGAGGTCTGTATGCCGAATCGGGTGGCGTAAATCGCCAGAGAGCCGATTTGTGCGCCGATGTCGAGCAGAGTGGGAGGAGGTTCAGCCGATCCACGCTTCAGGATGAACTGCACGGTGCGGACTTTCACCGCTGCCGCGCTCACTGAATTGCGAATCCACTGGTCGCGCTGGGGATCGTCGTCGGTGTGCAATTCGTGCGCGAGCACCTCCAGCACTTCGTCGAATTGCTTCAGCGTCGGCTTTGAACCTTTCGCTGAATGCTCTTGCGTGTTCTGGTTGGGAAGCTCAGCCACGCAGCGATTCTAAACGCAAAGTCTTCGCAAGAGAAACCTTCGCGGAGATGCGGCCCGCGGAAGCTCTCAATGATCGCGTCGGCTTGTCAATAGTCACTCCCAACCCCCTGCCGAAAGTCCACAGGACAAACTTCCTTGAAATGCGTCTACTCTTGTGCATGATGCTAAGGGCAGTACTCAGGAGCTTTGATGAGTTTTCGAATTTGGACGCGAGATGAGAAGTCTTCGACCGGTGCGCTGAGCCCCCAATCCAGCACGCGCCTACCAATTTCTAATCGCAAACTCCCGGAATTAGAAGCCAGTCTAAGTGGTTGCAAACAAACGACCGAGTATCGTTCTAATCGCAAATTTTCGCGAGTCTTGCAAATCGCGCCTTGGCAATCTTCCCAAAAATGGTATGCCCGCGTTTTGCACTCAGTTGCGGTCGTCGCGATCGTTCTGGCTTCCGGTTTCGCTCCCGCCCTCGCGAAGCCGCGCCTGTCCAAATCGCTCACGGTCGAGCGCATTTACGGCGGCCCGAGCCTGAGCGGACACCTCATCCAGGGAATCGAGTGGAGTCCCGACGGCAAGCGTATTTCGTATCTCCAGCGCGATGGATCGAGCGTGGAGATGTGGACGATGGATGCGGCCAAGGGCGATCGCAAAGTGCTGGTAAAAGCGAGCGTGCTTGAGGAAGTGATGCAACCGCGAAAGACCAGCGCGATTCAGTCCACGGGCCTGGGCCGCGTGGCGGCGGACAACTATATTTGGTCGCCGTCCGGCGACGCTCTGCTTTTTATCGGCAGCAGTAATCTGATGTATCTCGATTTGAAGAACATGACATCGAAGCCCCTTGCGGTTGTCGCGGACAATGCCGCGCAGGACGTCGCAGACCCAAAATTTTCGCCCGACGGCAAATGGGTCAGCTTCGTGCGTGATTACAATCTCTGGGTAGCGAGCGTGGCAACGGGCGAAGCGCGACCACTCACCGCCGGTGGCAGCGAGGAAACTCTCAAAGGTCAGCTCGACTGGCTTTATCCCGAAGAACTCGACTGCATCACGGCCTACTGGTGGTCGCCCGACTCATCGAAGATCGCCTACTATCAAATGGACGAGCGGCCGGTGACGCGGTATCCCATCGTGGACATGAGTTCGGCGATCGGAGCGATGGTTTACACGCGCTTTCCGCAGGCCGGCGAAGCGAACCCGATTGTGCGCGTCGGGGTGGTGCCGGCCGAGGGCGGCGATACAAAATGGATGGATACCGGCGCGGACACAAATGTTTACCTTCCGCGCGTCGTGTGGATGCCGGACAGCAGCCGCGTGGCCATCGAACGCCTCAATCGCGCGCAGAACCAACTCGACCTGCTCTTCTCGGACGCTACAACCGGCGCTTCCCGGACGATCCTTACGGATTCCGACAAATACTGGATTAATCTCGGCGACGATCTCTGCTTTTTCTCGGACAACAAGCGCTTCCTCTGGACGAGCGAGCGCACGGGCTTCCGTCACTACTACCTCTACGATATTTCCGGCAAGCAGCTCGACCAATTGACGAGCGGCGATTGGGGAATCACCGGTAACGGCGGATTCGGGCCAGGCGCGGAAAGTCATCCGACGGTTGATGAATCGCGGGGCTTCGTCTATTTCTTCTCGAACAAGGACGAATTGCGCGGCACGCAACTCTACCGGCTCTCGTTGCAGGACAAAACAATCGCTCGTATCACACAGGAAGATGGCGCGCACGGCGTCCTCATTGCTCCCGACGCTTCCGCGTATGTGGACACGTACTCCAACGCCATGACGCCGCCGCGCCAGGACCTCTATCGCATCGACGGCAAGCGCACGGCGGTGATCGATGAAAATAAAGTTTCCGAACTCGCCGAATATCATCTTTCACCTGTCGAATTCCTGGATCTTGCGGCGAGCGATGGCGCGAAGTTGTGCGCCTCCATCATCCGGCCGCCGGATTTCGACGCCTCTCGGAAATATCCTGTGCTGGTCTACGTGTATGGCGGGCCACAGGTGCAAAACGTGCGAAACGAATGGGGCGGCGCCGATTTCCTGTGGATGGAAATGATGGCAGAGAAAGGTTACATCATTTTCAGTCTCGATAATCGCGGCTCGTACTTCCGCGGTCACGCGTTTGAAACGCCTGTCTACCATCAGCTCGGCAAAGTCGAGCTCGAGGATCAGCTCACCGGCGTGAAATATCTGAAATCGCTTTCGTACGTGGATTCGTCGCGCATCGGAATCTGGGGATGGAGCTACGGCGGCACCATGACGCTCGAAGCCATGTTCAATGCGCCTGACGTTTTCAAGGCAGGAGCTTCGATCGCGCCCGTCAGCGATTGGCGTCTTTATGACACGGCTTATACAGAGCGCTACATGGGCCGCCCTCAGGACAATCCGGCCGGCTATCACGATAGCTCTCCGGCGAACCAGGCTGCAAAGCTTCGGGGAAAGTTGATGATCGCGCATGCTACCGGCGACGATAACGTCCATTTCACAAACACGTCGGAAGTGATCAACGAGCTTATCCTCGCCGGAAAGTATCCAGCGAGTTTGATGATCTTTCCCGGCCGCGGTCATGGCATGAGCGACCTTCCGGCGCGCATCCAACTCTTCAAGGGAATTACTGATTTCCTGTTGAGCAATCTCTAAGACAAAGAACCTTCATGCAACCTGTGGATTCTGATATGGTTCAAATAGATTGGTCGTCGTATCGGCGAATGAGCGAAAGCGTCCGGGAATGCGCTTTCGATTCGGGGAGTGATTTCGATAATGCCCTGCCTAACTGATTCTTCGGGTCGTATTCTGCGAATCAGCTTCGCGGCGTGCTTTGCTGTCGCGGCTCTTTCCTGCGTGCCGTCTTCTTCCGCGCAATCCTCTGCCGAACCGCAGGCCGTCGCGGGAGGGAGCGAAGCGCCTACGCTGCCGCGCATCGAGGCTGCCCCATCCGCGGGCATGCTCGACACCGGCTTCCGTAATCTTTACGAGCTGAATTTCAAAGGCGGTCGCGAGCGATTCATCTCGTACGAGAAGCTCGAGCCTTCTGATCCGATGGGCAAGGCAGCCGAAGCTGCCAGCTATCTCTACGAGCAATTCAACGCCAAAGGCATCTTCACGTCCGAGTTTTTCCTGAGCGACGAAAAGTTCCTGGGCGGCGCCCAAGGGACCCCGGCGGAAAACCGCAACGATGGATTCCTGAACGCCAACCATATGGCGCGCGAAATGGCCGTGGAGCGCCTGAAAAGCGATCCTCGCGACCGCCAGAGCTTGCTCGTGCTCACCATGACCGACGGCATGGAGGCCGACTACGACGCGCTGATCGTGAAAAAACAGATGGCGGGCCTGGGTCTGACGAAACAGGCAGACGCCGAAGCCGCGAAACTGCTCGCCGTTGATCCTTCCGCGGAAGACGCTTACATGGCGCTGGGCGCAGCCAATTACGTCATCGGAAGCCTGCCGAGTTACAAGCGCGCGTTCCTCTGGTTCGGCGGGATTCACGGCGATCGCGAACGCGGACTGGAGCAATTGCAGCGAGCCGCCGAACACGGCCACTATCTGCAGGTATTCGCGAAATCCTGGCTAGCCCTTGCCTGCGAGCGCGAGCACCAGATGGATCACGCTCACCAATTGCTCGCCGAACTCGCGGCCGAATTTCCCTCGAATCCGCTCTTCGCCCACGAGCTGGCTTTGCTCGATCATCCCACCACCGCCGCGAAGAAGTAACCCCGCGCTTTGTGATGGCGCCTACCACTTGACGCGAACGCGATAGTCGAGCGTCGCCGCTCCATCCTTTTCAACGGGAATCAAAAATCCGATCGTCGTCGAATCGAGTTTCGTCCACTTGTAATTCGAATTCACCACGTCCCAATCGCCGCCGACCGGCTCGCGCACTTCCACCGTCACCGGGCCGTCCTTGTGATTTCGCAACGTGATCTGGTATTCCATCTCATACAGATCGCCCGCAAGCTTTTTGTAATCCATTTGTTTGCGCTCGCACACCACGTCGAATGCGTCGCCGACGTACACGCGAACGTCTTCGTCCTTCGGCGTGTGATCGATCGAGTTCTCGCCGGCGAATTGCACCGCCCCCTTGGAATCGGCTTGATAGACGCGCACCGTTCCAGCCGGCAGCGGCATTCCGAGATTGCTTTTCTGGTCGTTCTTGAAGCGATAGAAAACTTTCACGGGTTGCGGGATGGCGTTCCCGATTCCTTGCGGATTGCGGTAATAGTATTGCTGGCCTTCGACGGCGAGATATTTCTCGACGGGAATATTCGTCCCGGTCAGCAGGCTGATCTGCTTCGATTCGTTGTTCTGAATCGAGGTGCGGCGCCCGAGGGTGTATAAATGATATTCGGAAAAACCCTCCTGCGAGAATTGCGCGGCCCCCGCGTTATCGGCAACCTTGGCCAACGCGGTGTACTCGCGAGCGCTGACCGGTTGCTCCGAGCGGTGTACTTCGCCGGCGACGAGCTGCAGCTTCGTATTCGTGTAAGCTGCGCCGCTGTTGTTTACCAGCGTGACCCAGCCGTCCAGGTCCGCGGTCTTTTCGTCGCGAGCGACCGTGAGCACGTAGTCCGCGCTCCAATTCATGTTGCCGGTGAGATAGGAAGCCTCGACGCGCTGTGCCGCGGCTCCGCGATTCTCGAGCGTCCACACCAGCGTTGGCCGGCTGTAGAGATTTCCGGGCAGGTCCGGAAAGCTATAAGGCTGCGCGTTTGTGACGATCTCATCGCCGATCTTCCAGACGGTTCCGCCGTTGTTGTCCGCGAGCAGCAGCGCCTTTTCGACGTCCCATTTCTTGGTGTCCACCGCAATGTTGGCGCGCATCACGGTCACCTCGCGGCCAACGTATTTTTGCAACAGCTTTTGCGGATCGAGCAAGTCGTATTCGTAGTTCTGTTCGACGACGCCGAGCTTCGCGGGATCGGTGAGCGAGCGGAAATGCACGGTCGCAGGCATGATCGAAGCGGCCACATCCTCAAATCGGAGCGGGAACACTCCCGATTGCAAACGGATCTGGCGAACGTCGCGTACCAGCGCGAGATTCGAGTTGTAAACCGTGACGGAAAGATCGGTCTGGTCTTTTTCCGTCGTGGTTCCGGGTTCAGCGGAAGTTCCCGGTTCGACCTTCGCCTGCTTTTCGTCGCTGGTTCCAGCTGCGCGGGCTTCCTTCAATTTTCCCGCCAGAGGAAGAAGCAAGAGAATCGCCGCGAGTGCGGCCGTGCCGGCAAATCGTGCGTTACGTGATGACATGGGCTGTCTCCTTCGCATGAACGTGCGTGCAAGCTTTGAACGAAGGAGGCGGGATTTCTTGCAGGCTGATTTGAGGAGAAAGCGAGCGGCTACGGCGCGGGAGTCCAGTGCTTGCCGCCGTCGCTGGTCGTGAATTTGCGGTCGTCCGTGGTGGTGACCGTCGCGGAGAAGGCATCCGTGGCGACGACGCTTACGAAATCCGCGTCCGCGGGCGGAGTCACGGTCTTCCAGTTTTTTCCATCCGCGGTCAGCAGGATCATGCCGCCGCGGCCCACGAGCCAGCAGCTATCCGCGGTTGGAGCGGCGCCCGCGACCAGATGAGCGCTCGCGTTCGTCCACTGCACGCGCCAGGTTGCGCCCGCGTCGCTTGACCGTTCGACGAATCGGCCGCCGGAAAATCGCCACAGCACCTGAGGATCGGGCGTGCGAACCAGCGTCCGCGCGGACGTTGCGTCTCCTGCTTCCACCATCGCCGACTCACTTTGCGCCAGAGTGCGGGACCTGATTACAGCGGCGGACATCTGTTCGCTTCGCGCCGATTTCTGCGCGGCAGGCGGCGCGGCAGCGGCCACGCCGCCGCCGACTGCGCCGTTCGAGATGTCTGGCGGAGGCGGGGAGTACCACCGTGGCGGTAACAGACTGCGCGTCGATGGTGGGCGTCCAGTACCGGCATATGCGGTTCCGGCTCCGAGGCATCGTCCTTTGTAGCCTCAGCGGGCTTTGCCAGTTTTTCCAAACGCGCGTATTCGCTTTTATCGGAACGCGAGTTATTCGAGGCTCGAAGCGTTTCTTTCTTCGCGAGCGCCATCGAATTTGGAGGCAGCGCGAGCTCCGATTTGGCGGAATTCAAATTCGGCGAGATCCGCGCGGGCGAGCCAGCGGCGGCAGATGAATTAGAAGCGGGAGCAGTCGGTAAAGGCGCGTATTCTCGCGTAACCGGCGTCTCCGAGGATGCCGCAGACGGCGCGGCCGGCTGATTCATGGCGACGAGCGGCTGATCGGCCGGATGATGCGCGGGGCGTCGCGCAACCAAGACTGCCGCGAGCACGAGCGCAGCGGTCACTGGCAATGCGAGCCAGCTCCAGTTCCAAATCCACGCCGTGCCGGGCCGCTTTTCTTCGGTTGCGCCCGTGGGTTCGCCGGCGTGAACCAGCGCCGCAAGCTGGTCGCGGCAACGCGCGCACCGGGAGAAATGCAGCTCGTAGCGCGCGGTCTCGTCCGCGTCGAGCGAGCGCTCCGAATATGCCGCGAGAATTTCCGGATCGGGGCAGGCGATCAATGTCTGAACCGGGCGCGCCCGCCGGGGAGGCAAGGCTTCGCCGCAGCAGATCGGCCGCCGGTTTGTCCTGGTCCCGGTCTTTGTCCCGCAATGGCATGAAACTATCTTCCTCCAATCCTTAGAACGCTGGAAACTTCAAAACTTGCGTCCAGTGCCCTTCGAGACCGCAGCGGGCGGGCGCGCAGACCGCAAATGAACGGTCAAATCGAAAGGCCACTCGCCGCTCGCGCATTCCAGGCACGCGCGCATCTGCGCTTCGCTCATTCGGTTGCGGTCGCGCAGAGATGCTTCGACGCGCGCGCGAACGTCGCGGCGCGTGCGTTCGAGCTTGCGCGATACGGTAGCCTCGTGTTCGCCAAGCAGCCGGCCGATTTCGGCGAGCGTGCGGTCGTCCGCGTAGTAATAGGCGAGGCGCAGGCGGTCGCGCGAATCGAGCCCGCCGAGGGCCGCCGCGAGCGCAGCCTGCAGAATGGCGAGATTGTTCGCGCGCTCGGGATTGTGCTGCGAGTCGTTCTCCGGGCTCGGCGCGCGCGAGCGACGCGATCTCGATGTTTTCCTCGCCCGCTTCATTCTCGAGCGGTTCCGTCCGGCGCGTGCGGCGAATTTCGTCCACGTGCCGCTGCGCCAGCACGGCGCGAAGCCACGTGCTGAGCTTGCTGCGCCCGTGAAAATAATCGAACAGCGATTTTCTGCGGCCCTCGGATTCGCGGAGGCCATACAAATCGGCGTAGAGCGAATCGGCCAGCTCGCGCGCGTTGGCGTCCTGCCCGGCGGCGTAACCTGCGATGGCGCGCGCGGCGCGGTACAGCTCGGGGCGGAATTGCGCGACGAAGAAATCCCACGCCGCGGGACTGCCGAGGCTGCACGCGCAAGCAAGCGCGAGGTCGGTTGCGTGCAGGGCGTCGAGATGCGCTTCGACCTTTTTTCCGTCGGGCGTTCTATCTGGAAATCGCTTCGCGGTGCTGCGTTCGAGCGCGGCTTGAAATTGCTCGCGCGTGAGATTCCATTCCGCTGGCGCGGCGGCTTTGCGCCAGCAGCGTTCGACGGCGGCCGCGAGCGACGCGGGAAATTGCGGAGCGGCGGCCGGCGCGGGCGGGGCTGTCGCGACCGGCGCTGAAACAGATCCTGTTTTTGGCGCCGCGATCGGCTGGGCGGGCCGGGAAGTCATGCAATGGATGATAGCGGATTGTGGCGCCGGGGTTGTATCTCACGGCGAGCAGTTTCCACTATACTAACCGGGCAGGCCGCGTTTCAATCCACTCGTTTCGCCGCGGAGAGATGACAACTACAGACTCACGTTGAGCTGCCCCTTAATCAATTCGCTGGGGACAGTTCTGCCGCATGTTCGTGCAAGAATGTCCTCAGTTCTGAAACCGAAACGGCCTCGCCGATGTCCACCTGAACTTTGGTATAAAATTCCTCAAGCACTGCCGCTATTACATACTCGTCCGTAACACCCTTAGACGTTCCGTCCGGCTGGCGAATGGAAAACCGCCCTCCCAGACTGGCGCCATTCGGGCCTCGGAAACCGTCGATCGCAACCTGCACTTGGTCCGAAAAAGCAATGCGTTTCCAAACAACAATCCCAACCACTTTGTTGTCCCCAGCGACAAACAGGGGGCCACCAGAGTTGCCCGGATTGAATGCTCCGTTTACAACCATGTGTTTGACAGTTCGGCCTCCAATAGCAGCGCCGTAGTATCCAGAGACATAGCCGACGCTAAGAAGCGGAGCAGGGCCGTTGTAAATCAACGGGAAACCCCATGTCGTTACAGCCTTTCCCAGCGGAACATTAGTATCTGAGCCGAGCTCCAGTCCGCCATCAAGTGCGACCGTTGGAACCAAGACTGCTAAATCACGGTTCTCGTCACGTATGAGCTTAGAGAACTGAACAGCCGCATTCAAAGGTGTTGTCCCTTGCAAGTCAGCCGCATCACACCCATCGACCACGTGCGCCGCCGTTACAATTTTGCTCCCAGCAATCAGGAATCCAGTTCCTTTCTTCGCCGTCTTTGGACAAACCAGCAAAAGCACAGATCGGATAGCGCTTCTTTGGAGTACGCCAGCGGCATCGAGAGTCCATTGTGTATCGACGGGAACGGCCCCGTCGGCTTGCGGTTTAGGCGTTTCAGTTTGTCCTTGGACGCGTGCAGGCACGCCCACAATTAGACATGCTCCTAATGTCCACAGCGCGATCGCGATTCTTGGCATCAGTCACCTCAGTGTGAGAACGCGCGACAACGATTAACTGGCGCAGTTTCGCGAGATTCTAACAGGAAGGTTAATCCTTTGGGGAGTGAAGGGGCATAGCTAGCAGGGGCTATGGCAGCGCGCCGAGCGCATCCTGGTGTGTTGAAGCGACCGCGAGATCGAGGACCGCCTGCACCCGCCGAGGCTTCTGAAATAAGTGCGACCTACCCCAAGCGCGGGTTCGTCCGCGATGGCCAGCGATGGAAAAGCGCCAACGACTACAGTAAACTGAAGCGCGCAGCCTGCGGAGAGGTGCTGGAGTGGCCGAACAGGGCTGCCTGCTAAGCAGTTACACCTCAAAAGGGTGTCGGGGGTTCGAATCCCCCCCTCTCCGCCATTTCTTGCACGATCCTTTCGCACACACATTTCTTGTCAAGGCAAGACTGCCCGAACAAAACCTGCCCGCCTGAAGGCGGCCGCTACGAAACCAGAGGCGAATGGCGCGGTTGTGCCGAGCATCCGCGCCGGGCACGGTATACCGTGCCCCTACGGAGAAACACCGCCGCACTCCCCACGCGCCGCGCCGATTCGAAAATCATGATGGATGGGAAACACCGAGCCAAGCATGTGTGCCGGGCACGGCATGCTGTGCCCCTACGAATGCGAAATTAGAAGCGTTCGTCTGCCTACGTTGTGCCCCAGACTTTGCGGGCGGTGTTGACCACTAGCTCGAGCTTGCGCCACTGCTCGTCCAGGGTGAGCAGGTTGCCGGCGGCGACGGCAGCAAAGCCGCATTGAGTGCTGAGCGCGAGATTTTCGAGCGGGACGTAACGCGCGGCCTCGTCAATGCGGCGGCGCAAATCGTCCTGCGATTCGAGCTTGGGAAACTTTGTGGTGACGAGTCCCAGCACAACTCGCTTTCCGCGCGGCACGAAGCGCAGAGGCTCGAAGCCGCCGGCGCGATCGGTATCGTATTCCAGCAGGAAGTTGTCCACGTCGAGCATGCTAAAAAGTTTTTCGGCGATGGCGTCGTAACCGCCCTCGGTGTACCAGCGGCTGCGGCTATTGCCGCGGCAGATGTGGACCGATACGGCGACCTTGTTGCGCGGAATGTCTTTCAGCAATGAATTGTCGCCCGCGACCGATTTCTTGAACTCCTCGTCCGGATTCAGGCCATCGCGTTCGAGCCTGGCACGCTGGATGGGATCGAGATAATGAGAATAGAAAGGCGCGTCGAGCTGGATATAGGTGGCGCCTTCGGCGACGAGCCACTTGATTTCGTCGCGCACGATTTCGATCAGATCCTGAAGCAGCGCGGCATGCGTGGGATAGAACCGGCTGCTGAGGCCGCGCTTGTAGCTGGAAACCATGAAATTCGACGGCGCGGGCAGCGTAATTTTGAACGGGCCCGGAGCGGACTTCTTCAGGAACGGAAGCTCATGCGCGGTTAATTTGCGGGTCTTTTTCAGCTTTGCGCCGACGGCCTGAGCCGAGCTGGCCTCGAATCCGCCACCGGGCCCTTTCCAATCCAGAATCACTTTGTCGGCAACGAAGCCCTCGACCGCGTCCGCCATATCGGTGAGCCAGGAAGCGCGGCGGAGTTCGCCATCCGTGAAAACGGATGCGCCGGCTTTGCGCTGGCCGTCGAAGATCTGGAGAATCGCGCGGTCCTCGGCTGTGCGGAGCTCCTCGATCTTGATCTGGCCCTGCGAGTAAGCCAGGCGGGACTTCAGAAGATCGGGCGGACGCAGGAAGCTTCCAACATTTTCAGCTCGGTAACTTGGGGGCATGGGTGGTTGTCCTCTTAAGCCGATTGTACCCGGCAAGGGACATCCCCGGTGACATGGACCTGTGGACTTGGTCTCCTGCTGGCTAACAGGGAGCGCCGGAGGCCTTCACTCCGGCGCCCTTCTGCCAGACGTCGTGGTCGCACGCGCTAAATATCCTCACAAAGACGCGCAAGCTTTAGTTATTCGAGCCTGCGGATTGCTGGACATCTTGTTCGGTCTGGTCAGCCGACTGCTGCTGCTGTTGCAAATCATTTTGCACATTGGCATCCGGCTGCGCCTGCCCATCGGGATTCGCTTGAGGATTGCCCGCGGGACCGGACGGCAAACCGCCGTGGCCTTGGTTCTTGTTGAGCTGCGCAAGGCCGTCGTCTATCTGCTCGCGCAAATGGTTATGCATGTCCTGCAGATCGTTGACGCCAACGGGAACCTGAGCACCCGCACCGCAATCTCCCCGCTGGCTGCTGACAACGCGCACACTCACGTTTTGATCCTGGTCCGGCGTGTCGTCAATCCGGCGGATGACGTCGCCGGGACTCAGGCTGCATCCCGTGCCGTCGGCGGTCTGCGCACTGAGCGTGGTGGCCACGACGAACGTGCGATGGTTGGGATCAAGCGCGTCGGGAGCCTGATCGCCGCTCGCAGCCCCTTGATTTCCGGCCTGGGATTTTTCCGCGGCAATTTGTGCGGCGACCTCGTCCGCGATAGCTTGCTTGACCTCGGGCGTAAGTTGCGCCTGTCCTCCCCCGCCGCCCGAATCGCCGCCGTTATCGTTCCCATAATTGGCTGCCGCCTGATTGCTGGCTGCTTCCTGCTGAGCCTCATAATTGGCTTGCAGGTTTTGAGCGAGCAGGTAGTCGGTGAGCCAGAAGGAAGCGCTCGGATAAGTCGCATACGGCGAGAAGTAATATCCGGAGGCGCCATACCACGGCGCTCCGCCCCAGCCCCAACCGTACGCAATGGGTGCGCTCCAGGGATTGTAGGCCCAGCCGTAGAAGCCCGGGTTGTAGTAGTAGCCGGGGACATATCCATAGTAGCGATAGCCGCGGTAGTTGTAGCCGCGGTATGCCCGCGCATAGTAGCGGCCATGGGAGTAGTAAGTTCGGTTTCTGTACTCGCGTCCGCCCCGCGAATAACCGCGCTCGGAGTAGCCACGTCCGCGTCCCTCGCTCACCAGGCGCGAGTGGTCTCCACGCTCGGTGACGATCGTGCGTCCGCCCCGCCCACCGTGATTGATCGTCATGCCGCCGGAGTGGATCGTGTTGATGTGTCCGTGAGAATCAAATCTCGCTGCCGCGCCATTGTGGGTCGTCATGCTGGTCATATGGCCGGACTTGTTGAAATTTGTAGTGGCGCCGTGCGCGTTGACCGCGGAGTGCCCGCCGGCAGGCGCGCTGAAACCACGGCTGGATGCGTTCACCGTGCCGCCGTGTCCGCCATTCGCTCCGGGAGTACCACCGTGGTTGCCGCCGACCCCGCCAGTTCCACCGTGCGTGGTGGCGGCGTTCGTAGTCCCTGTGCGGCCGCCTGTCGAGCCGGTAGTGCCGCCGCGGCTGCCGCCATTTAGACCGCCCGTGGTTCCGCCGTGCGTAGTAGCGGAGTTCGAGGTGCCACCCCGGCTACCGGTCGAGCCAAGCGTATTGGATCCGCCGCGGTTGCCGTTGGCGCCACCTGCCGTAGAGTTCGTCCCGCCCCGATTTCCGTTCGCGCCACCCGCAGTCGTATTCGTAGCGCCCCTGTTCCCGCTAGAACCGTATGGATTAGAGGAGTGGTTGCCGCCAGCTGCTGCGCCGTTCGCGCCGCCGGTCGAGCCTGTGCCGCCTCTGTTGCCGTAGGAACCGTAAGGATTGGAAGAGTGGTTGCCGCCAGCTGCTGCGCCGTTCGCGCCGCCGGTCGAACCCGTGCTGCCTCTGTTGCCATAGGAACCGTACGGATTAGACGATCCGCCGCCGGTGTTCGAGTGGCCGGCGCCCCCGGCCGTGTTTCCGCCGGTGTTGCTTGGTCCATGATTCGCATTGCCCGCAGGCGGAGAGGACGGACGCGAAGGTGGTGGCGCCGCCGCACGGGGAGCGGGAGCACTCCCTCCGCCTCCGCCGTTCTTTTTCTGCGCCTGTGCGATGCCAGGGATCATCAGCAGAATCAGAATGGCAAACAGTATCGGCGCAATCGCTCGCGTTGACTCGTTCGAATTCATCGTTGCCTCCAAAGTGTCGAACTCGTGTGGCTAAGGAGCAATGAGTTCTGTGGTCTTTGCTCCGTACAACGCATTGCGCAAAAGGGAAGAAGAAACCGTCACGCTTGCAATTCCTCGCCCGCACGATCAGTCGCGCACTAAGGAACGCCCCCGACAGGCGCGGACACAGGGCTCGTCAGCCAATCCAGCGCGAGCCTCCTAACACTGCAATGCTCCTCGGGAAACAGTGCGTTTGGTGCGCGAGCATAGTCCGCACACCATCGGAATGTCAATCGCGACGAAGCGGCGGTGTGAATTCGAGCAACGGGTGTCCCTCGGTGCCCGGGTGGCTAATGACGCGGATTCGTATTCGAAATTCCCTTGGGAATAGCTTCCGGCCCTGACGGTTTCTTGTTCCCGTTTGCGCAATGCGTAGTGAGAACGAAGCACTGATCTTCGAGATGAATGTTTCTTTGCAGCCAGGTTAACCGGCTGCTGATGTGACAGGAATGTTGACACCTACAACGACGGACCAGTAAGATTCCGGGCTACCGAAGCGTTCTTTGGGTATCCTTGCCGCACCTTTCGAAGGGGAGACATCTAGATGAAAAAGATTCTTTGGGCGACATTGATTTTGACGGCATTTTTTGGCGCGAGGGCAGATGCGCAGAATTCGAACGCCGCTCCGGTGCCCGGAGCACCGACCACGGCTGCGGCCGCGCCTGGTTCGACTCCGGCGCCATCAACGCTGCGCAAGAAGCGCGTGGCCGTATTCGATTTTGACTTCACGGCCATACCGACCGCGACGGTGGCCCAGTTGGGCGCGAACGTTGACATCGGGAAAGGCGTCACGAACCTGCTGGTGAAGTACCTGGTGCAGGATGGCACGTATTCGGTGATCGAGCGCAACGCGCTGGACAAGATCATGTCCGAGCAGAATTTTTCGAATAGCGACCGCGTCAATCCGAATTCGGCCGCGAAGATCGGGAAAATACTGGGCGTGGACGCGATGATCGTCGGAAGCATCACGCAATTCGGAAACGACACGAAGAATACGAACGTTGGCGGCGCTGGTGGCGGCCCGTTCGGCGGATTCGGCCTCGGCGGCGTCGAAGCACTCAAACACCAAGGCCATCGTGAATATTGACGCTCGCATCGTGGACATCGACACGGCGGAAATTCTGGGCGTGGCCGAAGGCCACGGCGAGTCGTCGCGGTCGAGCACGTCGCTGACGGGCGGCGGCGGGAACTGGCGCGGATTCGGCGCCGGGAACGTGGACTTCGGCTCGAGCGATTTCCAGGAAACGATTCTCGGAGAGGCCGTCAAGGCATCGGTCGAGCAGATGAGCGCGGGTCTGATTGCCGACAACGTCAAGCTTTCGGCGCGGACGATTGTCGTCTCAGGTTTGGTCGCGGCGGTGGACGGCGGGCAGGTCGTATTGAACGTGGGCTCGAAGTCAGGCTTGAAAATTGGCGATCAGCTCTCGATCGAGCGCATCACAAGGACGATCAAAGATCCTGCAACAGGCCAGGTTCTCCGCCAGATGACGTACGCCCGTCGGCGTGGTTAAAGTGACCGACATAGACGATGTGTCCGCGGTTTGCGCTCCTGTTTCCGGCGCGGGATTCAAAGTGGGCGACGCGGCGAAGACGGTAACGCAGTAGGCGAATCGTCGCGGACGTTTATTCCATCGGCAAGCCGACATAGTTTTCGGCCAGCGATTGTTGGGCTACGCGGGAGCTTGTGACGTAGTCGAGTTCTGCAAGCTGCCGCCGCTGATCGAACGCGTTGTCCGTATCGAATAGGTGGAGCATCGAGGTCATCCACCAGGAAAACCGCTGCACCTTCCAGACGCGCCGCAGGCATTTCTGCGAATAATTGTCGAGCAGCGATTTCCGCCCCGAGCGATAGAACTCCGCGAAGCCGTCGGCCAGGACGCGGACATCGGAAACAGCCAGGTTCAATCCCTTCGCGCCGGTCGGCGGAACGATATGCGCGGCATCTCCGGCCAAAAATAGTTTTCCGTACTGCATCGGCTCAACCACGAAGCTGCGCATCCCGGTAACGCCTTTTTGCAGGACTTTACCCTCGGTGAGCTTCCATTTCGGATCGGATGACGCGAGCCGCAAATTCAATTCCTGCCAGATGCGATCGTCCGGCCACTCGTGGATGTCTTCATCGGGCTTGCACTGGAGGTAGAGCCGGCCGATTTGCGGCGTACGCATGCTGAGCAGCGCGAAGCCGCGCTCGTGATACGCGTAGATCAGCTCCTCAGACGACGGCGGCGCTTCCGCCAGGATTCCCAGCCAGCCGAAGGGGTACACGCGGTCGTAAACCGTCAGCGCACCGTCGGGAATCGAAGGGCGGCAGACGCCGTGAAAGCCGTCGCATCCGGCAATGAAGTCGCATTCGATTTCCTGAGTTTCTTTCCGACCTTCACCGCCCGCGCGAAAACGAATCTTTGCCTTCGCCGCTGCACCGGAACTCGCGAAATCGTGCACGCTCACGTCTTCCGCTTCCGTGATCACGCGGCCGCCCGCCTCCGCGCGCGCGTCGAAAAGATCCGCTACCACTTTGTTTTGAGGATAAACAAAAATCGCGCGTCCGCCAGCCAGCTCCTTGAAATCGAAGCGATGCGTGCGTCCTGCGAAGCGGAACATCACGCCGTGATGGATCAGGCCTTCACGTTTCAGCCGTGCGCCCACGCCCGTCTCGACCATCAGGTCGGCGGTATCCTGCTCGAGCACGCCGGCGCGCACGCGGTCCTCGACGTATTGCCGGCTGCGCGCTTCGACGATCACCGAATCGATGCCCTGCCGGTGCAGCAGATGCGAGAGCATCAGTCCCGCGGGCCCCGCGCCGACGATCCCGACTTGCGTACGCAGACTCAATTGCAACTCTCTCCGTGAAATCGGAACTTATTCTACATTCAACTTGCAATGTCCGGAGATCAAACTAGAATGTCCGCACGTTCACCATCACTTCCCGCCGATTTGGGCGGCGGGAACGGCAGAGCCGGCGCGGCAACGCGACTACGCAGAGCGCTCCCACGGAGGTTCCGAATGTCGAATGCACGTTCGTTCTACGGCTGGAAGCTGGTCGGCGCGCTTTCCTCGATGGACTTCCTGAACCTGGGAATGCCGTTTTACATCGGAGCGGTCATCGGCCCCTACATGCTCCAGCACATCGCCATGAGCCGCAGCACGTTCGGTTTCGGATCCACGCTGCTCAACCTGTTCGTCGGGATTCCCTCGACGCTCGTGGCCATCTCGATCGTCCGCCTCGGCATACGCTCGACGTACTTGATTGGTTCGGCGTTCGTTTGTGCCGGTTCGCTGTTTCTGGCGTTCGCTACCACGAAACCGTGGGAATTTCTTCTCGGCTTCGGCGTGATCAACGGAATCGGCGTCTGCTTCGGTGACATCATTCCCGGCAGCACCGCCGCCTCCCGCTGGTTTGAACGGTACCGCGGCCGCGCCGTCGGTCTAGTGCTCAGCGGTTCGGGTGTCTGCGGATTCTTCATGGCGCCTCAGATCGACAAACTCTTGCGCGCGCATGACGGTAATTGGCGCCTCGGATGGGAAATTGTCGCGGCGGGCGCGGTCCTCGCGGGAATCGTCGCCCTGCTTTTCGTCAAGGAGCGCCCCGAAGATCTCGGCCAGCTTCCCGATGGCGCCGCACAACCGGTCGCCGGCGCTACGCCGCACCATGCTTCTGGCAAGCTCGTCACGCAATCCGTATGGACTCCCGGCGAAGCCTACCGCACCAGCGCCTTCTGGCTGGTGGTGATCGCCGGACTCGCCGCTCAATTCCCGTTCTTCGTTTTCGTCGCTCACTGGTTGCTCCATCTGCAGAGCGTTGGCGTTCCGTCCGGCCAAGCGGCGTCCTCGCTGGGCCTGTTTACCGTGGCGTGCGTCGCCGGACGCTTGATCGGTGGCTGGCTGATGGACACGATGTCTGCCCGCTGGGCCTTCATGCTCGGCCTGTGCTGTTACTTGATCGGATCGATTGCCGCCTTGCATGCCGGCCCCGGCGCGCTGCTCATCGTCAACTCCGTCGCCGTGCTCTACGGCCTCGCCATCGGCTGGACCTTCACCTGCATGACCACCTGCATCGCGCATTACTACGGCCCCACAGCGTTCCCGAAACTTGCCGGCACTTTGCTGCTTCTAACGTCGGGCGGCGCGTCGCCCGCGGGCTGGGTCGGCGGTAAGATTTTCGATGTATACGGCAGCTACACGCATGCCTGGCAATTGAACATAGTCATCACCGCGATCGGCATCGTGGCCATCCTCTTCGCCGCGATGCCGCGTCACCGCGGTGAACCGGGCGCTGTCGCCCAGGCCGCATGAGCGTGCGCCCGTAGATTCCATAGGAGACCCGAGTGCCCGAGAAAAAAAGCTTTTACGGATGGAAGCTGGTCGCCGTCTTGTTTCTTCTTGATTTCATCAACATGGGATTCCCGTACTACGGCGGCACGATCATCAACAGCTACATGATTCACTCCATCGCCATGAAGCGGAGCACCCTCGGCCTCGGCTTCACCATCCTGAATCTGTTCGTCGGAATCGCCGCCATCTTCGTGGCCATGGCCATCGTCAAATTCGGAATCCGCAAAACGTTCATGATCGGGTCCTGCATTGTCGGTCTCAGCGCGCTGTTCCTCGGTTTCCTAGCGTCGAAGCCGTTGGACTACCTCATCGCCTTCGGCGTGGTAACCGGCACGGGTATGAGTTTCGCGACGCTCGTTCCAGCCGCCACGGGCGTCACGCGATGGTTCCGCCGCTACCGTGGCTCCATGATGGGCCTCACGCTGTCCGCCTCAGGAGTCTCCGGTTTCTTCCTTCCTCCGCTGCTCGACAAAATGTTGCGCGAAGGCGGCGGCAACTGGCACGTCGGTTGGAGAATCGTCGCCGGCGCCATGGTGGTCTCCGGCGTGATCGCGTTTCTCTTCGTGAGGGAAAGCCCCGAGTCCATGGGCCAGACGGTGGACGGCCTGCCCGCAGAGCAGCAGGAGCAGGCTTCACGCACCGACGCGCTGGCCACGAAATACGAGTGGACCGCCGGCGAAGCACTCGGAACTCCGGCGTATTGGCTGGTAGCCATTGCAGGAATCGCCGCCACCTTTCCTTATTTCCTGTTCATCGCGCACTGGGTCGAGCATCTGACCGGCGTCGGAATCACTCCCGCCAAAGCCTCGTTGGGAATCAGCCTATTGACCGTCGGCACACTCTGCGGCCGTTGGCTCGGCGGATTGCTTATGGACTACCTGAACGCTCGCCTGGTTTTTGTGCTCGGCGCGAGCCTCTACTTCATCAGCTCCTACCTGGCTTTCACATCGAATGCGGAGGCTCTGAAACTGGCGTATGTGGCGTCCGCGCTCCAGGGCATCGCGTATGGCTGGACCTACAGCTGCACGAACACAATGGTCGGCCACTACTATGGCCGCAAGGCCTATCCGAAATTGAGCGGCATGTACATTTTTCTGACGTCCGCTATCGCGTCACCTGCCGGGCTGGTTGGCGGCATGATCTTCGATCGCTACGGGAGCTATACGAAATCGTTCGAGCTGGACGCCGTGCTCGCAGCCGTGGGAATCGTCGCCATCATCTTCGCCGCGATGCCCGCGCCGCGCGAGAAAGTCCCCGTCGGCGTAGCCGAGCCGCAGGTCGCGTAGCCTGGCGACGTTTCTTGGCTCAGCGCGGCCCATCCAGCAATTGTTTCGTAGGGGCACGGCATGCCGTGCCCGGCGGACGTGCTTGGCTCAGCGTTGCCCATGCATTTAGGTCGCGCGAGGTCCGAGGTTTGAGTGTAGCGCCGCGGTCTTTAGCGCGGCATCTGTGGACTGTTACAGCTGAATCTTCGAGAAGAAGTAGCTTCCGATGCCGAGCAGAAGCGCGGTCAGGACCGTCACTACGATCAGATCGGTCGCCAGGCCATACGCGAAAATGCCGTTGCACGCGCCGCGCAGGCCATCCACTCCGTAACTCAGCGGGTTGAGCCGCAATCCGAGCTGCAGCGCCTTCGGCAGCCCATCCGCCGAAAAAATCGCGCCGGAGAAAAAGAAAATCGGCATGATCAGAAAGTTGATAATCAGCGGGAATCCCTGCATGTCCTGCAGGACGGAGCCGAACACCGTCCCGATCCCCGCGAACAGCAGCGCGATCAAAAACATGAACACGATCGCCAGCGGCAGCACCACCGTCTTCTCAATCCGGAACCCGGCAATCACGCAGATCACCAGAACGACGATCCCCTGCGCCATCGCCACCAACGCGCCGCCGAGCATCCTGCCGAACACGATCTCGATCCGTGAAACCGGCGCGACCAGCGTTTCCTTCAAGAACCCGAATTGCCGGTCCCAAATAATTTCGATTCCGGAAAACACAGCGTTGAAAAGAATCGCCATCGAAATGATCCCCGGCGAAAGAAAATTGATATAGCTCCCTCCGCCTGCCTTTGCGAACATCGAACGGAACCCGAATCCCAGCGCGACGAGAAAAAGAATCGGCTGCCCCAGCGAACCGATGATCCGCGCGGGCGAACGCACGTAGCGCTTCAGCTGCCGCACGCAAAGAATGTAGATCGCCTTCATCGCCGTCCTCCGCCTCTCCACGCGCGTCCCATCATCCGCATGCGATCGGTCGCGTTCGCTTCCTCTTCGCGAATCGCATGTCCCGTGAGCGCGATGAACGCGTCTTCGAGCGTCGCGCATTTGGTGCGCTCTTTCAGCTCGCCGGGAGAGCTTTGCGCCACGATTTTGCCGTGGTCGATCACGGCCACGTCGTTCGCCACGCGGTCGGCTTCGTCCATGTAATGCGTGGTGAAAAAAACCGTGACGCCCTCTTCCTTGCTCAGTTGCTGGATGTAACCCCAGATGTGGTTGCGGGTCTGGGGGTCAAGGCCGATGGTCGGCTCGTCGAGAAACAGAATGCGCGGCTTGTGCAGCAGGGCGCGCGCAACCTCCAGCCGCCGCTTCATCCCGCCGGAGTATTGCTTCACGAGATCTTTTTTCCGCTCGCCGAGCCCGACTAAGTCCACCAGCGCGTCAATCCGCTTGTGCCGCTCGGCGCGGGGCACGCCGTAAAGAACTCCGTGGAGATCCATATTTTCCTGGGCGGTCAATTCGTCGTCGAGGCTGGGATCCTGAAACACAATTCCAAACGAGCGCCGCACCTGCTTCTGCTCGCGCGTGGGATCGTGCCCGTTGATGCGAATCGAACCGCTGGTCGGATCGAGCACGGTGGTGAGCATCTTGATCGTGGTGGTTTTGCCGGCTCCGTTGGGGCCGAGAAAACCGAAAATCTTCCCCTCCGGCACGGTGAACGAAATGTGGTTCACCGCGCAAAATTCCCCGTAGTTCTTCACGAGGTCCTGGACTACGATCATTTCGCCCATCGGTGCCTTTCCAGTGGCCGGAGTGCGCCGCCCCGCCAGGGAGCGGCGAGACAGGATACGATGTATGCAACTGCCGCGGCAATTGGTTATAACGGCTGGCCGCGGGCGGAAGTTACGCCGAATTCGAAAATCGAATCGGCAGGTCGGAGGCTTGAAAACGTGAGCACGGTGCGAGAGGTAACTTACGAAGTCCTGCGCGATCTGGGGATGACGAAGATTTTCGGCAATCCCGGCTCGAGCGAGCTGCCATTCCTGAAGGATATGCCTCCCGATTTCCAGTACGTCCTCGGCCTGCACGAAAGAACCGCGGCGGGCATGGCGCTGGGCTATGCGATGGCGCGCGGAGAAGCGGCGTTCGTCAATTTGCACTCGATCGCGAGCGCCGGCAATGGCCTTTCCGCGCTGATTGACGCGCACTATTGCCACGCGCCGCTCGTTGTCACCACGGGACAGCAGGACCGGCGGCAAATCATGGCCGAGCCGTTTTTGGTGAGCCGCGCCGTGGAAGTGGTGAAGCCGTACGTGAAATGGGCGTGCGAGCCGCTGCGCCCGGAAGATGTTCCCGCGGCAATCGCGCGAGGCTACCACCTGGCGATGCAGCCGCCGCGCGGGCCTGTGTTTATTTCCGTGCCGATGGACGATTGGAACAAACCATGCGAGCCGGTCGTCGCGCGCAAGGTCAGCCAGTCGGTGCTGGCCGATCCCGCCATGCTCTGATGAGGTGGTGCGCGCGATTGATTCCAGCCGCAAGCTAGCGCTGATCACCGGCGTCGCAGATCGAAGAAGATCGCGCGGGACGCGAAGTGGTCGCGCTCGCGGAACGCCTGAACGCGGATGTGTACGCCGAGCCGATCGCTTCGCGCTGGGCGTTTCCGCGAAGCCATCGCCTGTTTCGCGGCGGGGTGTTTCCCGCGCAAAAGCCGCTGGCGGACCAGCTGGCCGGTTACGACACGGTCGTGGTTCTGGGCGCGCCGGTTTTTCTCTACTACGCATACGTGCCGGGTAACGCGATCACTCCCGGAACGAAACTATTCCAGATCACCAATTCAACGCAGGATGCTTCCACCGCGCTTGCGGGAACGAGCATCGTGGGCAACATCGCGGCGGCCGCGGAATACATTCGCAGTCGCGTGAAGCCGGTCGAACGCGGCGTCTCCACGCAACTGGCCGCGCGAACGAAGCCAGCCCGAGCCGAAGGCCGAGCACCCGATGACGTGCGGCTATGTGTTCAGCGTCCTGAACAAACTTCTGCCACGCGACGCGATCATTTCCGAGGAATGCCCCTCCTCAAAGGGCGATCTCGACCGCTATATCGAGCTGGACGAGCCGGGTTCGTTTTATTCGGTGCGCAGCGGGATTCTGGGATTCGCCATGCCGGCCGCTGTGGGGTTGCAACTCGCGCATCCGAATCGGCGAGTGGTTTGCGCGGTGGGTGATGGCTCGATGCAATATTCGATTCAGGCGCTGTGGTCGGCGGTGCAATCGAAGGCGCCCGTGATCTTCGTGGTGATCTGCAACGGGAACTATTCGGCACTGAAGGGCTTTCGTGATTTCACGAAGGTCGGCAAGAATGTGCCGGGAATCGATATCCCCGGAATCGACGCTGTGAAAATTGCACAGGGCTACGGCATGACGGCGCACGCAGTGGACCTCGCCGAAGATCTGGAGTCCGCGCTGAAATGCGCATTCGCCTCGAAAGAAGCCTCCTTGATCAGTGTGAACGTGCAGGAGGGCGGCCAGAAAACGATGGGGATGGATCAGTCGGTGAATCCGCCGAACTACGGGTGACGCAAATTCAATCGCGATACCCTTTACGATGAAATTGATCGAGTATTTTCGCGCGAATTACGAGCTTTCTTTCGATCAAGAATTGCCGTCGAGTGGCGGAGAGGTGTTTCAATTCGTTCCTACCGACGACGAGCGAAATGTGCGCGGAGTCGACGGTCCGTTAATGGGGGTGCAACCCCGAGTTGGGAACCGTTGGCTCGGGATTTTCGGGAACGGTTACAAAGGAACGGTCGTCGATGCAGCGTTCACAACGCCTAGCCCCGACGTCTTATGCGTCGTCGCGAACGGTGCGGGCTACTGGCTGAATACGATCACTCGCGAAAAATCCAACGTGCAAGCGTTTCCGATTCGCCAGGTTGAGATTGTCGGCGAAAGAATGCTTTTCTGCGATTTCACGCGGCTCGCGTGCTACAACTCCGGCGGCTTTGCGTGGCGCACCGATTCCTTGGTTTCCGATGAGCTACGAATCATCCGCGCGGACGCGAAGAACGATCGGATCGAATGTGCCGGCTGGAGCGCGCCCGCGTCGAGCGAGATACGAATCAGTCTGCGCCTCGTAACCGGCGAGAAGGTTTAGCGCGGAATTGTAAGGGTTTCGATCCGCCGCGTAGGCTTGCGTGGATTGTTCGTCACGACAAAGTGGCAGCGCGCGAAAACTACACGTCGAAGAAAACCGTTTCTTTCGGTCCGCTCAAATGAAGTTCATGCCGCCAGGTTTCGGGCTGGCCCGCGACGGGATGTGCCATCAGCGTCGCGCGGCGCGCCTTCGGGACTAGCGCGAGCACGGGACATTCACCGTTCGCGGCGTCGCCTGAGAAATAGATTCGCGTGGCGAGATACTTCAGGACGCCGCGGGTGAAGACGCCCACTTCCAGATGTGGCGCTTGCGGCTTTTTTCCACGCCCGGGCACGCGACCCGGCTTAATCGTTTCGAATTCGCACGTCCCTTCCGAGCCGGTCACTTGGCGCCCGAATCCGCGAAACGCCGAATCGATTGATTTCGCCTGCCGGTCGTCGGGGTGATTGTATTTTCCGTCCGCGTTCGCCTGCCAGATTTCTATCAGCGTGTCCGGGACACAATTGCCGTCGCGGTCGAACACCGAAAGCAGGAGTTTCACGCGTTCGCCTTGTGCGTCCGGCGGCGCGATGGCTCGCACGCAATTCGCGTCGGTGACCGTAACGGAAAAATACGGTCCGACGGTGCACCACGGGGTCGGTTCGAGCACGCGCCCGATCTTACGACTTGCGCTCAAATGGTGTGCTCTCCCTTCCGCGCACCACAATGTCGTATTTGAATCCGAGCGACCAGCCCGGCTCCGTGCGATTCATTTCAAACCGCGCGATCATTCGTTGTCGCGCGCGCTCGTCCCGCACGGAATTGAAAATCGGATCGAATGGAAACAGCGGATCGCCCGGGAAATACATCTGCGTGACGAGTCGCGTCGCAAACGCTGTCCCGTACAACGAAAAATGAATGTGCGCCGGGCGCCAGGCGTTCGGATGGTTCTCCCACGGATACGGCCCCGGCTTGATGGTGATGAAGCGGTAGTTACCCTGCGCGTCCGTCAGCGCGCGTCCCGCGCCCGAAAAATTTGGATCGATCGGCGCCTGATGCTGGTCAATCCGGTGGCGATACCGCCCGGCAGCGTTGCACTGCCAGAGTTCGATCAGCGCGTTCGGCACCGGACGACCGTTGTCGTCAAGCACGCGCCCGCTGACGCTGATTCGTTCGCCCAGCGGCTCGCCTGCGTGCTGGCGCGTCAGGTCGCTGTCCGTTTCGCGGACATCGTCGTGCCCAAAAACAGGCCCGGTGATTTCTGAAAGCGTGTGCGGAAGGACGATCAGAGGCCTGCGCGGCGCTCGCGAAAGCGTCAAGCGATACGGCGGATAGAGGAATGCCGGTTGCGACCCACGCGTATACCGGCGATACGGAATGATGAGCGAAGACTCCGGCGCAGCCTGTGGCCCGGGAGGTTTCGCTTTGGATGATTTGCGCGCGATGGGATGCTCCGCAAAAAGCACCTCATTATGCATCCCGTACAACTAGGCTTCAAGCAGTGACCGTTCGTCCGATCGTGCGGTCAATCGTCGCTGCCGGGGAAGTCGTAAGAGCACAGACAGGTAAGTGTCTGTGCCACTGAAGGCGAAACGAATACTAAGAAGTAAGGGCTTTGCGCAGTCGTTCGAACGTAGTCGAAAGTTCTTCCGGCTCGACGCGCGTTTCGCCGGTCACGGTCATGAAATTGGCGTCGCCGCCCCAGCGTGGAAGCACATGCAAGTGCAAATGGCCCGTGACGCCTGCGCCTGCGGCGCGTCCGAGATTCATGCCGAGGTTGTAGCCCTCGGGGCGGTACGTGATGGCAAGAGCCGTCTGCACGCGCTGCGAGAGGCGCATCATCTCGGCGAGCGTGTCGGGATCGGTTGCGGCGAAATCGGCGATGTGCTCGTAGGGAACCACCATCACATGGCCGCTGGTATAGGGATAGCGATTCAGGATGACGAAATTTTTCGCGCCGCGCAGAACAATCAGAGTTTTCGAGTCGTCATTCGCAGCGAGGGCGTCGCAGAAAATGCAGCGGTCGTCCTTCGACGCGTCGGCGATGTAGCGATATCGCCACGGCGTCCACAAATAATCCATCCCGCTTAGTCCTGCGCGCCGGACCCGGCCGCATGCGGATTGTTGACGTAATCCTTCAGTTCCTTGCTGGGTTTGAAAAAGGGGATTTTTTTCGGCGGGACTTCCACTTTCGCACCCGTCTTTGGATTTCGCCCAGTGCGACCGCGGCGCTGCCGCGTGCGGAAACTGCCAAAGCCGCGAATCTCGATCTTGTCGTCAGACTGGAGCGCCGCGATGATGCTCTCGAAGATGGTCTCCACGACCGCCTCGGATTCCTTACGCGACAACTCGGTGGCCCGCTCGACCTCTCCGACGAGATCGGCCTTGGTCATCGTATGTTCTTTGTTTTCGTGCTCTCCCGCAGCTTCTGCCATCGGATGAGAGCCTCCTCTCGCGACTACTGACTATCGTGGGCCGACTGCGCGCCGGGGCTTAGCGTCTAACGATCTTGGCACATCATGTAAGCCGCCGCAAGGTAAACGCCTTATTTCGCTGGCGTAAGCAGTTTTACGACGACTGCAACTTTGCGCGGACCGCATCGCCGATCGTGGCCGTCGGCGACGATTTCGTAGTGCGGAACGACTTGATCTCTTCGCGTTCGACCTGCTTCTGTGCCGCGCGGAAACTCAGGCTGATCTTGCGCTGCTCCGGCTCGAGCCGCAGTATTTTGAAATCGTATTCCTGGCCTGCCGTCAACACGGCGGTCACGCGCGCGTCTCGCGGAGCCTTCGCCTTTTCGCGGTCGCCCTTGGGCCGCCGCTCCTCGATTTCGGAGACGTGACACAGACCCTCGATGCCTTCGGCCAGCTCCACGAACGCGCCAAAATCCGTGGTGCGCGCCACTTTCCCCTTGAGGACGTCGCCGAGCTTGTGGTCCTTGAACCAGTTCGCCCAGATGTCGTTCATCTGCTTGATGCCCAGCGAAAGCCGGCGATTCTGCGAATCCACTTTCAGCACTTTCGCTTCGACCGCTTCGCCCTTCTTGAATTTCTCGCTGGGATGCTTGATGCGCTCGGTCCAGCTGACGTCGCTGATGTGGATCAGTCCTTCCATGCCTTCTTCGAGTTCCACAAATGCGCCGAACTCCGCCAGGTTGCGGATACGGCCGTTGACAATCGCTCCAACGGGATATTTCTGCGCGGCCGCTTCCCAGGGATCGGGGAGCAGTTGTTTCATGCCGAGCGAAATTCGCCGCTGATCCGTTTTCACGTCGAGTACGACGACGTCCACCTCGTCATCCGTCTTGACCATTTTCGAGGGGTGCTTCACGTGTTTCGACCAGGTCATTTCGCTGACGTGCACCAGGCCTTCAACGCCCGGCTCGATCTGCACAAAAACGCCGTAGTCCGTGACGCCGACAACTTTTCCGTGCACGCGCGTGCCCGTCGGGAATCGTTCCGGCACCGTGGCCCAGGGATCGGGAAGTAATTGCTTCCGTCCCAGCGAAATGCGCTGCTTTTCCTTGTCGAACTTCAGGATTTGGACCTGAATTTCCTCGCCGGGCTTCACGATCGAGGTCGGATGCGGCGCGCGTCCCCACGCGAGATCGCTCACGTGAAGAAGGCCGTCCATGCCGCCAAGGTCCACGAAAATTCCGTAGTCCGTCACGTTCTTCACGCGACCCGTTACCACCGCGCCCTCGGAAAGCGTTCCCGCCAGCGCGTCGCGCATGGCTTTCTGTTCGTCTTCCAGAATCGCGCGGCGGCTGACCACCACATTGCCGCGCTTCCGGTTCAGCTTCAGGACGCGCACTTCGATTTCGCGGTCCTTCCACGATTCCAGATCGTGCACCGGCCGCAGCTCGATTTGCGAAGCGGGCAAAAACGCGCGCACGCCGATATTCACCACCAGCCCGCCCTTGATTCGCTCGTTGATCTTGCCGGTGACGTTGGTGTGCTCGCGGTAGGATTTCTCGATGCGCTCCCAGACGCGGCGGCGGTGTGCGCGCACGTACGACAGCAGGACGTAGCCGTCTTTCCGCTCGTGCAGCCGCTCGACTTCGATCGTCTGCCCAGCGCCGAATTCGATGGGTTCGCCTGAATCGAGAAATTCCTGCGCGGGGACCAGGCCTTCGAACTTTCCGCCCACGTCCACGACCACGCCGGCTTCCGTCACTGCCAGGACGCGTCCGTCGAAAATCTCGCCTTCGCTTGCCGATGGTGGAGTCGAAAACTGATCCAACAGCTGGTCCATCGTTTCGGTTGTTTCGGACTCGACTTGCTCTTCAGCCGTGACAGATTCAATCGCAGGAGCGGCTTCGGAGGTCGCGACCGCTGTGGCGTTCGTCTCGGCTGCCGCGGCGTGGGTCTCTGTGCCGGCGGTCTTCTCAACGGCGGCAATCGGCTCGGTTTCGCCGGGAATGGAGTTCGCCTCTACAGTTGCGGGGATCGTCTCAGGCGCCGGGTCAGCCGCTGGGCTGGGCGCTACCTGCGCCCGGGCGACGGCAGTTGCTGCGCCGGTCGCGCCTTGCTGCGGGGAGATTCCCGCGGAGATTTCAGGAGTCAAATTCACCGACTCGGGTTGAGCCGGGGCCGTATCGATAGCGGACGGTTGTGGGTTGTTGTCGTGTTCGGGTGACATGAAGAGCGGCCTCCGTACGGATTCGTGCCCTGTTTGCCAAAAGCGATGCCTTGGCTACTCCACCCTACTGGGGGCTAGAGCAAAGAAGGGGATAAAGCGCCCACGCTCGACGCTGTTACCGCAGAAATCATACCCGCCCGGTTTGCGCGTTGTCAATCAAACCGAGGGCCAGCACGCCAGTGCTCTTGTAGGGCTCCGTTGTGCCAGTCGCGTTGTGCGGCGGGGAGGATATGCTAAAGTTGCGAGCCGATGCGGATCTTCGTTCTCGGGGCGGGCGGCACGGGCTCCTTGCTGGCACATCTGCTCGAGCGCCAGGGACATACCGTCTGGTGCGGCGATCGCGACCCCGAACGCGCGCGACGGTTTCTGGGCAAGAAGAGCACGATCAAGGTAGTCGAAGCGAACGCCCGGAATCTCTGGTCCATCGTTCGCGCGGGCCGCGGGGCCAATCTGGTCATCAATGCGTCGCCTGCCGTCTTCAATAAGATTATTCTGCGCGCCGCGCTCCGGCTGCGCGCTCATTACCTCGACCTGAATTCGCACCTGACGCGCCATCCGTTCCGGCCCGAGCAATTCCGCTTTCACAAGCAATTCGTGGCTAAGAATCGCGCGGCACTGATCTGCGTGGGCGCCGCGCCGGGACTTACCAACCTGCTCGCCCAGCGCGGCTCGGAACTGCTCGATACGGTCGAGGCCGTGCACATTCGATTGTTCGAGAGCACGGAAAGCCAGGACCCTGTCTCCACGTGGTCGGCCGACGTCGCATACGACGCGGCAATTTCGCGCCCGCGAGTCTATCGCCATGGGCGATTCTCGCTGGGTAAGCGGTTCGACGAGCGCGAAAAATTCCGCTTTCCCCCGCCCATTGGCGAAGTGCCGGTCTATTTGGCCGCGCAGGATGAAGTCTGCATGCTGCCTTACGTGATCAAAGTCCGCGACATGGACGCCAAAATCGGCGGCAACGATTTCGACCGCTTGCGGCGATGGTATCGGCAGGGGAAACTCAACCGCTCGGCGGGAATCGTGCGCAAGCGCTTTCCGGAGACTCTTACGCCGCGCCGGGTCGCCAAGCTGATCCGCAAGGGCGTGCTTGAAAACGCGCGCTTTGCCGCTGCTGTTCTGGTGCGCGGCGTGAAGGACGACCAGCCGCTGCTGCTGCGTTGGGACGCCAGCTTCCCCACGCTGTACACAATTCGCCAGCGCGGCCTGATTTCCACTCCGATCGCCTACGCTACCGCTCACCTCGCCGCGATCTTCGTCAAACACTTTCCGCGCGACTCCGCCGGCGTCATCGGGCCGGAATCGCTGCCCGCTGAAACCCGCCGCGCCATCCTCGCCGGCGCGCGCTCGCGCGATTTCCGCATCGCGCTCAAAACCACGCGCCTGAAGAAGCAGGACGACGACGAATTCTAGTTGTATCGCTAGGAGAGTGATGACCGGAAGCACAGTCAACTTCGACACCGTGCGCAAGATCGCACTCGCATTGCCTGGCGTGGAGGACAGCACAGCGTACGGGAACCTGGCGCTCAAGGCGCACGGAAAACTCCTCGCGTGCGTCCCCACCCATCGCTCGGCCGAACCCGGCTCGCTTGTTGTAAAGGTGGCTCTGGATGACCGAGCCCAACTGCTCGCCGAGGCCCCTGATGTTTACTATGTGACGGAACACTATGTCGGCTATCCCTCCGTGCTCGTTCGCCTGTCTCGCGTAGTGCCGACGTGTTGCGGGACCTCCTCCGCATGGCCTACAAGTTTGTGACCCGCAAAGTCGCGCCCCGCTCACCAGCGCGGAAACGCCGAAAGCTTGCACCAAGAAAATGAATCGCCTCTCGTGATGGGCGTTTGACCGCATGCAATTCGCCCCGCTATAATTGGTGTCTCGACGGAAGGTTCGATACCGCAGGGAAACTCCCTAAGGGATTTCAGGAGCATTCATGCTTAAAGCAACACTTCTGCGCGCGGGAATGATCATCAAGCACGACGGCGACCTCTACTCGGTCTACAGCGTGGACCATCGCACGCCGGGAAATAAGCGCGCCGCCATGGCGACCAAGATGCGCAACCTGCGCAATGGCTCGATGATTGACCACCGGTTCCGCGCTGAGGAATTTCTCGATAAAGTTACGGTGGATGAAATTGATTTCGACTACCTCTATAGCGATGGCGAAGGCCACCATTTCATGAACACGCAGAACTACGAACAACTCGCCCTGCAAAACGACATCGTCGGAGACACCAAGGACTACCTGATCCCCAACATGCCGGTAAAGATCGAGTATTATGACGAGAAACCGATCGGCGTGCTTATTCCAGACACAGTTGACCTCACGGTTGTGGACACCGAGCCCAGCATCCAGAAGGCGACGGCCAGCTCCGTGATGAAGCCGGCGAAACTTGAAACCGGCCTGGTCATCAACGTACCGCCGTTCGTTGGAACCGGCGACAAAGTGCGCGTGGATACCACCGAAGGCCGCTACATCCAGCGCGTGCAGTACGATTAAGAGGAAGCGGTTGAAGGAGCCATTTCCTGCCTCAACTTCGCGCCATGTTCGCGGTCGTTCTGCTGATCGCGGCATGTGCGCTCATCATCCGACTCCTCGCCGCAGCAAACTGAAACTTCTCCACGCTTTGCGCACAAACGCGCGCTGACGAGCGCCCGCTGCCGGACATTCCCACACTGCTTCGCGATATCGGCAAGAATCAGCGAGCTCTCGAAGACCTTCGCCAGCTCTACACGTGCCACCTCTCTGAAGAAGAAGACAAGACGGACTCCGATGGCAACGTGAAATCCCGCACGATGAAAGACTACGACGTTTTCTACATCGGTGACGAACCAGCGCTGCATCTACTGGCCAAAGACGGCAAGCCGCTCACCGGCGACGAGAAGAAAGACGAAGACGACAAATTCAACAAGCAATACGACAAGCTGAAAAAGAAGCAGGCCGAACTCGCGGGCGACCCAAAGAAACAAGCAAAGCAAGAGGAAGAGGACGAAGCGCAGCTTTCCGATTTCCTGCGCGCCGAGCTTTTCACGAATCCACGCCGCGAGACATTTCGCGGGCACGAAGTGATCGCCTTCGACGTAAACGGCAACCCGGACTACAAGCCGAAAAAGCGCATAGACAGCATCATCCAGAAACTTTCCGGCACCATGTGGGTGGACGAGCAGGCCCGCGAAATTGTGCGCCTGGAAGCGCGTTTTGCGGAGGGCGTGAAAATCGGCGGCGGCCTGGTCGCGTCGCTCGCGAAGGGCTCAAACTTCGTTTTCGAGCAGGAAAAAATCAACGATGAGGTCTGGCTGCCGTCCTACGCGGAAGTGCACTTCGCTGGCCGCATCGTCTTCGTGACGCTTAAGCAGAACGCCATCGACCACTACAGTGACTACAAGAAATTCCGCTCCGGCTCCGCTCTCGGTGCAACCACCGCCCCGAATTGAGCGTGCATCCTCGAAAACTTTTCAGAAAATAAATTGATGAATACGTGCGTGCAAGGTAACTTTGTCGGCGCTTTTACGGCCCCTTCCGAATTCGCGCGATAGCGGAGCAAAGACTGTATGCCCCTCTGCCCGAGCTGCGGCAAGACGTTCAGCGGCTTTTCGTTCGGCGCCAATCCCGCCACCGAATGCGCCGACTGCCGCAAATCAAAAGCGGAGGCAGCCGCGGCTCGTACCGCCCAAATCGTGGCACAGTTGCCGGCATCGGCTCACCGTATCGCACTGCCCCCGGTCACGCTGGCGATCATTGCGGCAAACGCGTTGGTGTACGTCGCGATGGGAATTTCGGGCGCGTCGTGGACCGATCCGAGCATCCTGGACGCTGTCAAATGGGGCGCCGATTTCGGTCCGCTGACGCTGAGTTCCGATTGGTGGCGCCTGTTCACCAGCACATTCGTGCATTTCGGAATCATCCATATCGCGCTCAACATGTGGTGCCTCTTGAATCTCGGCACCACGCTCGAGCCGTTCATGGGCCGCAAAGTCTTCAGCGTGATGTACGTCGCCAGTGGCCTCGCCGCGAGCCTGGTCAGCGTCACGTGGGATCCGTGGCGCGTCAGCGCCGGCGCATCGGGCGCGATTTTCGGCGTGGCCGGCGCGCTGGTTTCCTACCTCGCGCTGAAAAAGACGCCGATGGACAAATCGTTGGTCAACCGAAACCTGAAGAGCCTCGGCATCTTCATTTTTTACAATTTGCTCTACGGAGTGAGCGGACGCGTCGACAATTCCGCGCACATCGGAGGCCTCGTTGCCGGACTCATCCTCGGCGCGGCGATTCCGCCGATGGTGGGCGTTTCCGCGGGCCCTCAATATATTCCCGTCGGTTCGCCCGACCTCGGGCGCGAAGCAGACGAATCCCCCGCCAATCGCGTGGCCTTCACAGTCGCCACGGTCTCGGCGGTCGTATTAATCTTCGGCTTCGCGGCGCTGCACGCGAAGAGAGCCGCAGTTGCGCGATACGGCAGCGCCGTGAAGCTGATCAAAGCGGGAAAACCCGATCAAGCGGTCGCGCAGCTTCAGGAATCAGTGAAACTCGACCCCGATGCATCGCTCGCGGAGGCGATGCTCGGCGAGCTGCAGCTCCAGCTTGAAAATCCTGACGCGGCCGTGGCGCCGCTCGAAGCCGCCGCGAAAATCGAGCCGCACTCATACGGCGTGCAGCACAATCTCGCGCTTGCGTATCTTGGCGCGGGGCGCCCGTCCGATGCTATTCCGCTAGCCAACAGTTCCATCCTGTCGCAGGACAGCGCGTTCCAAGCGGCGAAATCGGGCGACAGGGGCGCGTGGTGGGCCACTTTCTACATTCGCGGTGTCGCCGAAGCCGAGCTGTCGAACGTCAACGACGCGAGAACTGATTTTCGCTCCATCGTGGACATGAATCCCAACCTCACCGAACCGAAATCCGCGCTCGAGCAGCTGCAGACGCCGATGGCCAGGTACAGCTTACCGGACTTCGAAATTCCGTACGCGAGACTCGTCTATCACACGAAGTATTGGCCGCTGTATCCGTAGCTACCGCGCGGCGGAGCGCTTGGCGCCGAAGACGCGCTGAAAGATCGCATCCACGGCCTGCAACTGGCGCTTCAAGTCGAACGTGTGCGCGAGCGCCTTTTCGTCGAGGAATTTCCTGATGTTTGCGTCGGCGGCGATGCGGTCCCTGAAGCTTGTTTCCGACTCCCACGCGGCCATGGCATGGCCCTGCACCCATTTGTAAGCGTCTTCGCGCGGCGCGCCATGCTCGACCAGGTCCTGCAAGAGCTGCCCGGAAAAAACCAAGCCCTGCGTCGCGTCGAGATTGCGGCGCATGCGCTCCGGAAACACTTTCATGTTCGCGACGATTTCGGTGGTGCGGTGCAGCATGTAGTCCGCAAGAATCGTCGAATCGGGCAGGATCACGCGCTCGACCGAGCTGTGCGAGATGTCGCGCTCGTGCCACAGCGCGATATTTTCGTACGACGCCAGCGAATTCGCCCGCACCACGCGCGCCAGGCCGCAGACCTGTTCGCTCGATACCGGATTGCGCTTGTGCGGCATCGCCGAGCTGCCGCGCTGCTCGCCGCCGAATGGCTCCTCGACTTCGCGGACTTCAGTGCGCTGCAGATGGCGAATCTCCGTGGCCACGCGCTCAAGCGACGCCGCGACGATGGCCAGCGCTGAAAGATATTGCGCGTGGCGGTCGCGTTCGATTACCTGCGAAGTGATGGGCGCAGTTGCCAGGCCAAGGCGTTCGCAGATTTTGTGTTCGATATCCGGCCCAAGATGCGTGCAGGTGCCGACCGCGCCAGAGATCTTCCCCACGGCCATCTCGCGCGCCGCTGTTTCAAATCGCGCGGCGTCGCGGCGATTTTCGGCGTACCAGTTCGCGACTTTCAGGCCAAAGGTAATGGGCTCGGCGTGGATGCCGTGCGTGCGGCCGATTTCGGGCGTGTCTTTGAATTCCCACGCGCGCTTTTCCAGGACTTCACCGAACCGCGCAATCGCTTTCTCGATCAAGCCGGACGCTTCGCGCACCAGCAGGGCCTGCGCCGTGTCAACCACGTCGTTGGAAGTGAGCCCGTAGTGCAACCAGCGCGCCGCTTCGGGATCGCCCACGGATTCCTGCACCACGATGGTGAACGCGATCACGTCGTGCCGGACTTTGGCTTCGATCTCGTTGATCCGCGCCACGTCAATGCGCGCCCGCTCGCGCAATTTGCGCGCCGCCTCTTTTGGGACGATTCCGGCGTCGGCGAGTGTTTCCGTCGCGGCCAGCTCGACGTCGAGCCACTTCTGGAATTTATTCTCTTCGCTCCAGACGCGGCCCATCTCCGAACGCGTATAGCGTGCGATCAATTTCGGCTCCCTGATTTCGAGCTACTGGCGGGGAACATCCCTGCTCCATGATACCCGAATTCCTCGCGCTTGAAGGAGACCGCTACGCAGGCAGTCGGACCTAACGGCGTTTAGGGATCGAGTCGGCCAGGGGGGTGCCGGGAGGCGATGATGGGGTGATCGACTGAACTGCTGAACTGCTGAGAATCGGTGAACGAACAAAAAAGGCCGGCTCCGGAGAGCCGGCCCCTCTTGGAACTGCCTGGCCTAACTTCCACCCAGCTTGAACACGATCGCTACAGAAACGGCCGCGTTATTTTGGGTCTTACCGTCGAAATGCGTCGGGACATAGTCAGCCTTGGGACGGATGGCCCAGTGGCCCCCGAGACTGATATCCACGCCGCCGCCGAAGTTCCCCTCAAAAGCGTTCTGAGACGAGAAGCCGGTTTGACCCGCAGTGACACCGCCAAACAACGCCTCGACAAACGGCGTGAAAGGGGTTGAATTGTGCAGGTTGAGGCGAGGTCCGAACACGTAACTGTAAGCATGGTCCGAGACGCCGGATACGGGGGAGCCATAGACGCCGCTAAAACTTCCGACGATCCCCAGCCAGCATGTGGGATTTCCAGCAACCTCTGCGTTCCAGCCGTTAAGATTTACGCTGGTGCTGCTCTGCGTAGTCCCGCCGCCACTTCCCGTAGTCTCGGTTGGGACCGTAAACGTAGAGTTGACTCTCACGTAGTCATACGAACCTGCAACCTCAAACTGATTGCAAGCCGCACGAGCTATTCCTGAGGTACATATAATGAGCCCTAAAACCAGCAATACTTGGCGCATTCTGTATATCTCCTTTGCTCTCTTAGACGGCCTATGTGCCGGGGTCCATCTCCGTGCCGTACTGGTACTAAGTCTACATGGGAATTCAAGTGCTGTGCTCGACTTCTGATAATAGGGGGTTTACAGATAGGAAACATCTGGGTGGGCCGATCCGACACTGGTCTAATGGCGAGTCCGCAGGCCCTAAACCTCATCGTGTCAGTCCAATGCCGGGGCATATAGGACACGCTCCGCCTCACTTTGAGTGGCTCAACCCCCTGCTGCGAAGCTAGAATGCCAGCGCGATGCCTGGCGAGAGCAAAGTCGAAGGAGCCAAAGTTTCAAAACGGCGCGCCTTCGCGCGTGGCGTCGGTCTTCCGGACCGGCAAGCCCGTGGCCCAGCCGCCATGCATCTCCTCGTTTTGGCCGCTGTCAGCGTGGCCTTGTACGCGGACGCGCTCCGAAACGACTTCGTAACCGACGACACGCTTCAATTGCGGGACAACCCCTTTCTCACCAGCTACCGGTACATTCCGCGACTGTTTGCGACCAATGTCTGGTCGTTTCTCCATTCCACCACCAGCAACTACTACCGCCCGATCCAAATGCTCTTCTACATGGGCGAGTACTACCTGTTCGGTTTTCGCCCGTTGCCATTCCATCTGGTGAGTTTGCTGCTCAACGTCGCGGCGGTTTTCGCCGCCTACTTTCTGATTCGCGCGCTGGCGGACGAGAAGCTCGCTCTGTGGGCGAGCCTGTTGTTTGCGTTTCAACCCATCCACGTCGAGGTTGTGGTTTGGATTGCGGCGCTGCCCGAGTTGTTGTGCGCCCTGTGCTACTTCACGGCCATGCGTTTCTATCATCAAGCGCGAACGGGAGTTCGTCCCGCGCGGAACTACGCGATCGCAACAGGGATTTTCTTTGGCGGGCTGTTCTGCAAAGAGACGATGCTTGCGTTTCCGGCAGTTCTGCTCGCGTACGAGTTCCTCTACCGGCGCGAATCTCTTCGTGCCATCTGCATGGGGTTTCGGCGTTTCCTTCCGTATGTCTGCGCCTTGGCCGTTTATATCGCGATCCGCCTGAGGGTTCTCGGTGCCTTCGCGCCGGGATTCGGAGGGTACGCTCGTTTTACGCCTCGGCAGAGACTCCTCTCCGTGCCGGTGTTGGCGTGCCAATACATCTTCAAACTCCTCTGGCCCGTAAACATGAACTACTTCTATGTTTTCACTGCCCAGAACAGACTGGACTGGAAATTCATCGCCAGCGTGGCGCTGATCGGCGGGCTAATCGGGTTGATGTTCTGGCTGCGAAAGAGCCAGCCGTTGCTGTCCTTCGCGCTCGGCTGCTTTTTCTTGATTCTTGCTCCGGTGCTGGGGATTGCCAACGTGGGCGCGAATGTTTTCACGGAACGATATCTTTATATTCCGTCGCTGGGCCTCTGCATTATTGCGGGATGGCTCTGGCTCCGTGTGATCGAAAGCGCGCCGCGGAAGGTGGCGCTCACTTTCGCCTACCCCGCGCTCGCCCTGATCCTGATCTTCTACAGTGTCTTGATCGTGCGCCGGGTTCCCGACTGGCGCTCGGACTTGAGCCTCTTCCAGAAAACTGTGCTGCAGTCTCCCGGCTCCGCGACGGTCCAATCAAGTTTGGGAGTCTCCTACTATCAGGTGGGGGAATACGATCTTGCCATCGCGCCGCTCGAGCGTTCCCTCTCGATCGAACCGGATGCATATCTGGCGCACCTGTACCTCGCTCTTGCGCTATCCGCTCTCGGTGAGAATCAGGACGCCCTCATCCATTTGCGGTTGGCTGAGGGGCTGCCGAAGGACCGCTTCCCGCCCTGGTCGCTGTTTGCGCAGGCTTACTCCAACCTCAAGCAGTGGGATCGCGCCATCGAATACGACCGCAAGGAAATCGAGATCGAGCCGCAGAATGCCGTCCTATACACGGGACTCGGGGAGGCGCTCCAGGCGAGCGGGCAGACACAGGAGTCGATCGCTGCATTCCGGCAGGCAATTCAACTGGAGCCGGGCTTCCTCGATGCAAGCATCAACCTCGCCATTACACTGGCTGAGGAGGGAGACATGGACGAAGCGACCCGCATGTTGGTTTCTGCGTTGCAATCCCACCCGAATGGGCCGCACGCGGAGGCCGCTTGGTTCAATCTGGGTAACATCTACGCGCACAAAAGCGATTGGAATGCCGCAGCAACCGCGTATCAGCATGCGCTGGATCTGAATCCCGATTCGAACGCCGCGCGCCAGCGCCTCGAATCTGTCGAAGCCGAGCTGGCGGCGCATCGGCAATAATTCCACGCCTGTAGCCTTTGCTTACAGTTGAAACGGGCCGAGAGGGACGTGCTGGCTGGCGATGTGGAGCGTGCCGCGGAAGGCGTATTCGGCGGGACGGCGTTCGAGAGCCTGTTTCGCACTGATCTCTGCAATATTGGGGTCGTTGTTCTGTTCGGAGAGATGCGCGAGGACGACATGGCGCGCGCGTCCGTCGAAAGCATCACAATCGGCCAGAAATTCGCTGACCGTGTCGTTCGAAAGATGCCCCAGATTATCCTTGATCCGCATCTTAATGTGCCACGGGTACGGGCCTAATTTGAGCTTTTCCAGATCGTGATTCGATTCGAGAATCAGGAAATCGGCCTCGCGAAGATGGACCTGTACGTGCCGGGGCAGATAGCCCAGGTCGGTGACGATCGCGACCTTGGTGCCGTTGGTGCGGAAGGTAAAACCGACGGGTTCTTTGGCGTCGTGAGGAATGTCGAACGGGTTAACCTCGATATCGCCGATCTGAAATTTCTTCCCCCCTTGAATGTATTCGACGCGGTCGATGGTGGCTTTTTTGCCAGGCTTCTCGGGATCCTCGGCGTACATTTTCACGATTTCGCGGTGCGTCGGCTCGGTCAAATACGCGGGGCAATCCCACAGGCGTGCGAGTTGCGCGACGGCGGTGGAATGGTCGGAATGCTCGTGGGTGATCAGGATCGCGTCCACGCGCTCCGGCTGCGGGCGGCCCAGCGCTTCGAATCTTCGCAGGATTTCCTTACGGCCTAACCCAGCGTCAATAAGGAGGGTGGTGCGCTCCGTTTCGAGCAACGTCGCGTTACCCGTGCTGCCGGAAGCGAGAATGGATATGCGGAACGAGATGCGGGACCTCTTCGCGCCCTTCCTTCATCAGGGCAAGCAGGATGATGGCAAAGTGGCGCGGCTGCGTCAAAGGAAAAACGCAGCCACGGAGTCAAAGGAGCCGCCACGCGCCGTCAGAACGCGAGCTGTTCCCGGGTTAGCTGGAAGCCGTTGAGGTTGCCGACCACGCTGGCGGCGATGCAACCGGGCTGGAAAAGCTCCCGCGCGATCTCCTGAACTTCCTCCGCGGTGACCGCTTCGAGCATGGTGATCAGCTCTTGCGATGTGAAGTGGCGATCGAAATACATGTGGTAGCGCGCGAGGTTGCTCATGCGCGCGCCGCTGCCCTCAAGCGCTAGCAGCGTTGCGCCCTTCAGATGATCCTTGGCGCGGCGCAACTCTTCCGCTTCAATCGGCTCGTCGCGCATCTTGCGGAATTCCCCGAGCACGGACTGCACTACCTTATCAGCCGTGTCGAGTGACGTGCCCGCGTAGACCGAGAGCACGCCCACATCCCGATAGGGATTCAGATCGCTGAAAATGGAATACGCCAGGCCCTGCCGTTCGCGAATATTTTGAAACAGCCGCGACGACATTCCGCCGCCAAGAATATTGTTCATCACCGAAACGATGAAGCGCCGCCGATCGGTGAGTGGTAGCGACGGAACGCCGAGGCAGACGTGCACCTGTTCGAGTTCGCTTTTGGTACGGAGCGTGATGTGCGGCGAAGGCACGGGCTTCGGGTCCGTGAAGCCGTCCTCGGCGCGCGGAAGCTTTGAAAAACGGGCGGCGACCAGGTCCACAAGCTCCGCGTGGGTCAGGTGGCCCGCTGCCGTGATGACCATGCGATTCGGCGCATAGCACTGGTGAAACCAGGTTTCGAGCGTATCGCGCGTGAATGCCGAAACGGTTTCGGGCGTGCCGAGAATCGGTCTGCCGAGCGCGTGCGGATGCCAGAAATTCTGCGTGAAAAGCTCGTGGACGAGGTCCTCGGGATTGTCCTGCGTCATGCGAATTTCCTCGAGCACCACGGATTGTTCGCGCGCGATGTCGTCGGCTGCGAATTTCGGATCGAGGACCATGTCCGCGAGGATGTCAAAGGCCTTCGAGAGATGCTCGTCAAGCACGCGCGTGTTGAAGCAGACCATTTCCTTGGACGTGAATGCGTCGAGCATTCCGCCGAGCCGGTCAATTTCGCGCGCAATGTCTTCCGCGGTGCGCCGCTGCGTGCCCTTGAAAACCATGTGCTCGATGAAATGGGAGATGCCGTTGATCTCAGGCCGCTCGCGCCGCGATCCCGACCGCAGCCAGATTCCCACCGAGACGGAGTGGACGTGCTCCATCGGCTCCGTCAGGATCACCAGTCCATTCGGGAGAATTTCCTTCTGCACCGTGCTGGTTGTGCTCGACATGTCTGATTACATTGTGGCACGGCGCTGCGGCAGTGTCATTGCAGTTCAAAGCGATGCTTTCTTGCTTAGACGTTGCAACGGCCGAGATCAGGCGAAATCGGACGCCGGACGATTCCTGTTTCGTACAGCGATCCTTTTCCTTGAGACTGGAGTTACCAATAGTGTAAGGTGCCGCCAACGAAAGAGGTGCCATGCCCAACGCCGATATACAAATTTACCCGACAATTCTCGCGCGACGCGTTCAGTTGGTCGGTTTCCACGTTCGCGAAGACGTGCTGTATAGCGACGCGAAGGGCCGGGAGAAGGGCAAACTTCGCAAGCGCGCCGGGGAGGCGCTCGAGGATCTCGGCGACGTGTTGCGTCGCGTCCTGGAGCCGGATGAGACGATTTTCTATACTGCTCCGACGCAGGCGATGCCCGGCGCGCTGGCGCAGTTTTTTGGCGGCGGCTGGCACATGTATTCGATTCCCCGCACGCTATTGTTTCTCACCGACCGGCGCATGATTGCGATCCGCCTGCGGAAACGGATGAGGGGTTGGCAGTGGAATCGAGGAATTCAGACCGTGCGATGGGGAGACCTCGTAAACGCCACGGGAGGAGGTTTTCTGTCCCGCAACCTGACCCTGAACTTCCGCAGCGGAGAGACGCGGCAATACTGGCGATTCGGGTGGGGTGAGCAGAAAAAAGTGAGACAGGTAGTCGACGGATTGCGCGCGCACGTGACGGGAGAATCGGCGGCCGCAGGCGGCATGGTGTCGCTGTGTCCCAATTGTCTGGCGGCGCTCGCTCCCAGAAATTACAAATGCCAGAGCTGCGGCGTGGAATTTAAGGATGAAAAGACGCTGTGGAGGCGCGCCCTCGTGGTTCCGGGCGGCGCATCGCTTTGCGTGGGAGCGAACGCATTGGGCGTCCTGCGCGCGATTTTCGAAGCGATCCTTTCGCTCAGCATATTGATTTCGCTCGTCGGACTCATCAGCGCTCCAAGAGGTTCCGCGGCCGAGAGCGCGCTCGTGACTAGCATCTTCGTGGAGTGCGCGGTCCTTTTCGTCGATAAGCTGCTGGCGTACTACTTGGCGCTTCCGCAAATTCGCGATTTCATCCCCGTCGAGTGATTCGGCGCAAGCGGCGCGCCGGAAAAACGGGTCCGCCCGAGCGTGCTATGATCGATGCAAGATGTCCTCTAAACCTTCCCACGTGCGCGTAAACCTGCTCGGGAAATCAGCGGAAGAGCTGCGCGAATTCCTGCAAGGGCTCGGCGAGCCGGCGTATCGCGGCGCGCAGATTTATCACGCGCTGTATGCCGAGCGGCGATTCGATTTTGGCGCGATGACGAATTTGCCGGCGGCGCTGCGCGACCGCCTGTCGCGTGAGGCGGCCATCGCGCTGCCGCACGTGTCGCGCCGCTATGCATCTTCCGATGGCACCGTGCGTTACGTTCTCGCGATTGGCTCGGGTGAAAGCGGCTCGGCCAAGTCCGCGAACATCGAAACTGTGTTTATGCCGGAAGAAAATCGCCAGACGATCTGTGTTTCCACGCAGGCGGGCTGCGCGGTGGACTGCCGATTTTGTCTGACGGCCACGCTCGGCCTCGTGCGCAATCTCTCGGCAGGCGAAATCGTGGGGCAAGTGCTCGTCGCACTGGACGACAATCGCGCAGCGCTGAAGCCGCAAACCAACATCGTGCTGATGGGACAGGGCGAGCCCCTGCTGAACTACGACGCGGTAATGGCCGCGTTGCGCATTCTCCTCGACCCGAACGCTATCGCCATTTCGCCGAAGCACGCCACGCTTTCGACCAGCGGCATCGTTCCCGGCATCGAGCGGCTGGCGCGCGAAAAAGTACGACCCAAGCTCGCGATTTCGCTCAATGCATCGTCGGACCAGCAGCGCGACGAAATCATGCCCATCAACCGTAAGTATCCACTCGAAAAACTTCTCGAAGCTTGCCGGAATTATCCGCTGCGGCCGTGGGAACACCTCACGTTCGAATATGTGCTCCTCGGCGGATTCAACGATTCGCCCGATGACGCTCGCCGCGTTGTCCGGCTGCTCGCGAACCTGCGCGCCAAAGTGAACCTGATCCCGTGGAATCCCGGCGACCTTCCGTACGAAAAGCCGGACGCGAAGCGCGTCGCGGAATTCAGAGCAATTCTCACCGACAAGGACGTGCCCGCCTTCGTGCGCGCCTCTCGCGGGCAGGACGTGATGGCCGCCTGCGGGCAGCTGGCGCTTGCGGAATCCGCGGTATCGTCAACTTCTTAATTGAATGGAGTGCCCATGAAGACGTTTGCGCTGGTAATCGCAGGCATGCTTCTTGCAGGTTGGTCGGGCGCTGCGTGGGGGAATCAGGATCGCCTGTCGTGTTCGTCTGATGCTCTGCCTGCCGCGATACAAAGCCAACTCAGGGCAGATTTTGATCGCTGGAAGATTCAGGGAGCTGAAGACCTTAGTTCCACCGCCCGGAAACGCTGGCAATCAATGAAGGTCCAGGCATGCCCGGGAATCGCCGTAGGTGAATTTGAAACCGCGAACAAGGCATACGCTGTCTTGTTGGTTCCGGTGGGCCATCCAGATACGGCCTATAGGTTCGTAGTTTTCAGCGGTGACGAAGGTCAGCCGCCTCACAAGTTGCTCGTCGAAAAATGGGACGGGGGAGGGGCCTCCAATTATTTCATCCAGAAGGTCCGGATCGCCGACTATTTCAGTGACGCCTGGAAACGAAAACTACATGTGGATGCAAAAGACGGCATCTTGTTTGCAGATGCGGGAAAGAGCGAATACGAAACGGACGTGTATTTCTGGGCCAAAGACCGGTATCAACATCAGTTTGTCGACGATTAGTTAGCGGTTCTCGCCGTCAGCAAATTCCGATGGCAGCCATCATGCGGCCGGTGGTGCGCTCGCGGCGATAGCTGAACAAAAGACCGGTGCGGCAGGCGGTGCAGAAGCCGGAAGCCGAAATTTGCCGCGCGGGAATGCCAGCGCCGGCCAGGATCGCATGATTGGCCGCGATCAGATCGAGATGCACGCGAAGCGGAGGAGGTTGGTGACCGGGCGGCTTCATCGTGAGCCAGGGCAGCCAGTTCGGATCGTTTTCGCCGGACGCGAGCGCATCAAACGGGCCGTCGAACCATTCGCGCGCGTTCGGAAATTGTGCGTCGAAATCGCGCGCGACCTCCGAGCCAACTTCGTAGCAGCAGCGGCCGATGCCAGGTCCCAGCGCGGCGACCACATCCTCGGGTCGAGTGCCGAATTCCATCTGCATGCGTCCGAGCGTCTTCGCGGCGATGCGGCTAAGAGTGCCGCGCCAACCTGCGTGAATCGCCGCAACGGCACACCGCTTCGTATCCGCAAGCAGGATGGGGATGCAGTCCGCCGTCTGCACGGCGAGCAGAATGCCCGGATCGCGCGTGAAGAGCGCATCACCCTGCGGCGCGTCCTTTGCGCCAGCGTTCGATGAATCCACGCGATGCGCGGCATCGGAGTGAATCTGGCGCAGCGTGACGGCGCGCAGTTTGTCCGCGCCAATCGCGTGGAAGAATTTCTTGCGATTTTCGAGCACGCGCGCGCGGGAATCCCAATCGGTAAAGCCGAGGTTCAGCACGCGATCATTCTTGTTTTTCGGGCGCGCCGTTGGTTGAGGCGAGTTCGCTCGCGCCGCCGGGGCGCGTGCTGAATCCGTGGACCAGCCAATCGAGCGCGGCGAACGCGGGCGCCTCAAGAATCTGCAATCCGCCCGCGCGGCGCAGATTCCATTCGCAGCCGCGAGCGCGCTTCCAGGCGCGCGTTTCCGCGACGGCGATTTCTGTTCTTCGCACGGCGGCTGGTCAGCCGAGTCCTCAGTCGCGCGCGAACTCGCGGTGCACTTCGATTCAGGTATAATCGCGCGTCGTCGCAGATCATCTTGGTGAGCGAAGGGGCCATGATCGTCGGACTAGGTCTGGACATCGCCGAAATTGATCGCATCGAGGCGGCTATCAGCCGCCATGGCGCGCCATTCCTCGAGCGGCTGTTTACTCCCGCCGAAGTTTCTTACTGCGAGCGCCACAAGAACCGATTCGAGCGCTATGCCGCGCGATTCGCGGCGAAGGAAGCGGCAATGAAGGCGCTCGGAACCGGCTGGAGCCGCGGCGTTCGCTGGCGCGACATCGAAGTGGTTCGCGAGCCGAGTGGCAAGCCGACGTTGCGCCTTGCTGGCGCCGCCCGCGAGATCGCCGACGGGCTTGGCGTGAAGCACATTTCGCTCTCGATCACGCACAGCGGCAACCTCGCGCTCGCACACGTTATTTTCGAAAGCTGAGCTGCGCCAGTTCGACTGCGTTTTCGTCGGCGCTACCATCTGTTCCCAACCGCACTTCACGCCATTCGTTCGCAGGATGCCGTCCGGCGATCCGCACCTTCAGATAATTTCCCGTCAGCGCTTCGGTCCAGTCGTCTCCGCTGCGGGCAAGCGTAAGCGCGCGCAGAATGCGGCCGGCCTGGGCGGCTCGAAACGCCGCGGATTTCCTCTGCGATAGCTCCCGCAGCGCGCGGGCGCGCTCACGAATGGTTTGCAGCGGGACCTCGTCGCCGAGCGCGGCCGCTGCCGTACCCGGGCGCGTGGAAAACGAAAACACATGCAGGTAGGTGAATGGCAAACGCTCGATGAATTCGACCGTAGCTTGAAAGTCCTCATCCGTCTCGCCCGGAAATCCCACGATCACATCGGCGCCAATAGCCGCGTCGGGCAGCAGGCGTCGGATCAGGTTCATTCGCTCGGCGTAATGCTCCGTGCGGTACCAGCGATGCATCGCGCGCAGGATGCGGTCGGAACCGGATTGCAGGGGAACATGAAAATGGCGCGCGAGGCGATCGGAGGAAGCCACCAGCGCTACGAAATCTTCCGTGACGTCCTGCGGCTCAATCGAACTGAAGCGCAGTTGCTCGAGACCGGTCTCGCCTAGAATTCGCTCGAACGACATCCGCAAGCGCCGCGCGTGGAATCGAGGTCGCGGCCATAGCTTCCCAGGTTGATGCCGCTTAGGACGATCTCTTTCGCGCCCGCTGTGCAGAGCATGCGCACTTCGCGGACCACGGCGTCCGGCGGCAGGCTGCGGCTGCGCCCGCGAACAAACGGAATCACGCAATACGAGCAGCGATTGTTGCAGCCATCCTGAATTTTCAGGATGGGCCGCGTGCGGTCGCCCGCCATCAGCGTGGCAGGTGCGATCTGCACGGTGGATTGCGCGAAGATGTCGCCAGTCAAAATCTTCGCCGGGCCGCGCGCGAGCGACATGGGATCGTCTTCGAGATCCGCCACGGAAACAAAATCTGCGCTTGCCGCGCCGCGACTCCGAGCCCGCGAACAAGTTCCGGGATTTCCGCTTGGTGCGAATTTCCTACGACCCATGCCACGCCCGGATGGCAGCCAGTTCCTCCGGCGCGCGTTGTGCGTAACACCCGGTGACGATGATTCGCGCTTCGGGATTCGCGCGATGAATTTTGCGCACAGCTTCGCGCGCCTGCGAATCCGCCGCCGCCTGTGACGGTGCAAGTATTCAGCACAACCACGTCGGCAGAGGAGTGCTCGCCGGCGAGCGTCAGGCCGCCCGTGAGCAGCTCGCGGCGAAGCGCGGCGGCATCCGCTTCCGTGGCGCGACAGCCAAAATTCTCAATCGAAAAAGTAGCCATGTGGCTTGGAGTGTTTCGCGAAGTTCGAGCGCAGGAATTATAGCAGCGAACAGCGAAGCTTCGTATTTTCAGCAGGAGGAACTACGGTGCCCTGTGCGCGGGCCGCGTTACGCGCCCACGCCGCGGCGTTGATAGCAGAGGAGAATCAGATCGGCCCGGCGGCGCACGCCGAATTTGGCGAGCAGGTTCGAAACGTGAAATTTGACGGTGCGTTCGGAAATGTGCAGGCGGTCCGCCACTTCTTTGTTGGCCAGGTTTTCGAGCAGGCCGGCGAGGACTTCTTGCTCGCGCCGGCTGAGTTCGTTCGGCGAGTCCACGCGCAAACGGCGCCCCTGCGTGCGTGCTTAGGATCGAATCCACGAAGCGTGAAAGGACGGGCCGCGAGACCCATATGCCCCCGGCGGCGACTTGCGTCAGCGCGCGCGGCAGCTGCTCGCGAGCCTCGGCGTACGTCAGGATTCCCTTGGCGCCCTGGCGAAGCAGGGAAAAGCTGTCCGTCTCCTTCAGCTTGTCCCCGACGACCAGAAGCCGCGCAGTCGCGAAACGATCGAGGATATTGCCGAGTAACGCTCCGGTGGCCTGGCGCGCGGCATGCGCGTCCACGACGTAGACCGACGCCTTAGGCACATCCAGATTCCGAAGATCCGGTGCCAGCATCGAATCGAGCTGCTTGGACGTGATCTGGAAGCCTGAATCCTCGAGCAGGCGATGGAATTCGTCCAGAACCATCGGATGCGGCGAGAGCAGACAGACCTTCAGATTTGACTTGCCGTTTGCTTTGGCCATCCTGAATTTAGGCTAGCCGAATTGATCGGCAGGGGCAAGACGGAGAACACGGATGATTTCATACCAGACACGGGCGAGCATCACTGCCGAGTACTGTTGCGGGAAGAGTGAGCGGGCAGGCGTGGCCGGAAAGACTCAATCGCCCTGGGCCGACGATTCCGCGGAAAAGGCGCCGTCGCCAACCTGCTTGCGACGGGGGCGTTTGGCCGGAAGTCCTGCCTGGCGAACCTTATACAGCAGGGCGCGATAGCTGATTTTCAGCACTTCGGCCGTCCTGCGGCGGTTCCAGTGATTGGCCTGTAGAACCTTGAGGATGACGTCGCGTTCCATGCGCCGGGTTACCTGCTGGGCGATGCGCTTGAGGGGAATGTTGCCTTCTTCGTTCGTCTCGTAGGTGAAATGGACCGGAGCCCTCTCCGTGCGCTCGGAGTAAAAGGTTTCTTCGGAGCCCAGGACCACGTACCGCGCCATGCAATTTTCGAGCTCGCGCACGTTGCCCGGCCAGTCGCGCTGCTTCAGCAGGTGGAGCGTCTCTTTTGATAGCGGAGCCGCTTCGCGCTGGAAGCGCTGATTGAATTGCTGGCGAAGGTATTCGACCAGATAGGGAATATCGTCGCGGCGCTCGCGGAGCGAAGGAAGCGTGATGCTGATTACGTTGATGCGATAGAAAAGATCGGCGCGGAAGCCGCCGCTTTCGATTTCGCGCGCAGGTTTCGATTCGTCGCGCAGATTACGCGGGCATCCATGCGCTTTTCTTCGTGGTCTCCGATGCGCGTGAAATGGCCGTCCTGGAGAACGTGGAGTAATTTCGCCTGCAAGCTTGCGTCAAGCTCGGCGATTTCATCCATGAAAAGAGTGCCGCCCTGTGCCATTTCCATGCGGCCGGGCTTCGTGGCATGTGCGCCGGTGAATGCGCCCTTTTGAAAACCAAAAAGCTCGCTTTCAATCAGCGTGCCCGGGATCGCCGGGCAGTTGACCTTTACAAAAGGGCCGTCCCGCCATGGCGAAGCCTTGTGGATGAAATTCGCCAGAACCTCTTTCCCGGTCCCGCTCTCGCCGAGAATCAGGATCGGCACGTTCAGTCCGGCGGCCCGCTCGACCTTCTGCCGGACGGACTGCATCGCCTCCGACGGTCCGAAATAGATGTTGTCGGGGGGCAGTTCGGCTTGGTTGACGGGTGGCTCAGGCTTGAGTGAGATTGCAGAAACCATTCGGGTTAAAGGCTCGAAAACAAAGCCCACAATTCTCCTGCAATGTACTTTGCACCTCGGACGCCAAACACTGAACCATCCGCGTCGTTCACCAGCTCCCTCCGCAATGCCACCAATCCTTTTATCGTTATGATTCCATGGGTGTTCTGGTCTCGCCAACGCGAGGGTGGACTACTAGGACGAAATGGGGTCGTCGCGCTTTTTCGCCAAAGTACCTGAAAATTGTTAGCACTTTAGGGAATGGGCGTTCCCAAGCGGACATTAGAGTTACCCAATTATTTCCACAGGAATCTTCTGCCGAGGGTATCGGAGCTGGTACACCCGAGCGTTGCAGGCAAGTATCCGAATCGGGAGGCTACTTTAGAAAAGGCGGAATCGAACGGAAGCGCGAGACCGCAACGAGGCAATAATCCGTGACTGGCACTAGCCCTCGGGGATCAACTCAACCCGGCGGCCAATCGTCCATGCGCCTCTATATCCGAGAACCTTCGCCGCGCACGATATCGTAGCGCTCGATGACTGCGGCGACCCCGATCGTTTCATGGTCGTCGTCGGAGCGCTTGTCCACGCGAATCACCCGCCCGTGCGCTCGAACGAAGACCTCGGAGCCGCGGGTGATTTCCGCGGGCAGGGTCAGCGTAAAATCGACTTCGGAGCCTGGCAACAGGTCATCCTGCATCGTGAAGTACACGCCGCGCGTCGATATGTCCCGGGTCTGGCCGCTATGCGAGCGCGGCTCGACATTGATGGGCATGCGGATATTGACAGGCAAAGATAGATCGTACCGGCGAGCTAAGCGACGTTCTGTCATTCCCGATGCTCCCTCAGGGCTGGATTGAAGTGTCATATGTTTTGTGCAAACAGAATCAGCAATCCCTCTTCCAAAGGCCGCGCTCTCTATGCGTGCTGCCCCTGATTAAGGATTCACGCGAACTCGCGCAAATATCGCCAATACCGACGCTCGCGCGATCAACAACTCCTTTGTAAACAACAAAGGATATTTCTCATTTAGACGAGTGGTGAGTGCCACTCGTTTCACACGCGACAGACTTTCGCGTGCGGCCTGTTTCGGCGGGAATACTAGACCATGGCGAGGTCGGAAGGGTAGTGCTATTTCGAAGCGTGTGCTCTACTTATGCAACAGTTTGCAGGGGACCAGGACTACGCACCCGCCCACGACTCACTAAACTCTCGGAGTAGAGTTTAGGTACGCGGCACGCAATTAGGACGAACCTGCGCTGGAGCGCAGTCCGTCCGAGCGCTCAAAATTCTGCACGAAACCGGCTAGGAAATGCGAATGCCCGGACCGGCGGGAGCCACTTCCTCAGCGACTTCTTTCGGCTCCTCGGATTTTGCCGCGGCTTCTTTTGCTGCGGCAGCAACTTTCGCCGCTTCCTTCGCCGCTGCGGAACGCGAACCACGCCCCGAGTCCAGATTGAACTGCCGCATCTTATAGAGCAGCGCTTTGTAGCTGATTCCCAGCATGCGGGCCGCGTCCTTGCGGCACCAGTTCGTCTTCTCGAGCGCGTTGGCGATGGCTTCCATTTCCGCTTCGTCTTTCAGGCCGCGCACGAGTGCCTTGAGGCCTTGTTCCTTCGGCGGAGGCGCTTCGGCGCGTGGAGCGGTGCGCTGCTGCTGGCCGGTCATCTCCAGGAGCTCGCGGAAGCTGCCCTCGTCGTCTTCGAGAATCACGTAGCGCTTCACGAAGTTCTCGAGCTCGCGCAGGTTGCCGGGCCACGTGTAGCGTAGCGCCGCTTCCAGCAGGCTCTTGGAAGGATCGGGCGCCTGCTTCTGATATTTCTCGCTGTACTTCGTCAGGAAATGGCGGAACAAAAGCGGGATTTCCGACGTGCGCTCACGCAGCGGCGGTATGTGCAGCGAGAGGACGTTCAAGCGGTAGTAGAGATCTTCGCGGAAGCGGCCTGTGCGCATCGCTTCCTTGACGTCCATGTTCGTCGCCGCAAGTACGCGGACGTCCACATTCACCACCGACCGCGCGCCCAAGCGGGAAAATTGGCCGTCCTGCAGCACGTGCAGGAGTTTTGCCTGAAGGTGAGGGCTCATCTCCGCGATTTCGTCGAGGAAAATTGTGCCCTTGTTCGCGAGTTCAAATTTACCGGGCTTTGCGCGCACGGCTCCAGTGAAAGCTCCCTGCTCGTAGCCGAAAAGCTCCGATTCCAGCAGTTCGCCCGGCAGCGCGGCGCAATTCACCTTGATGAACGCCTGCGCCTGGCGTTTCGAGCGAAGATGGACCATTCGCGCGACCACTTCTTTACCGACCCCGCTCTCGCCGCTGATGAAGATAGGCACGTCCACCGGCGCAATCTGCATGATCTGCTGGCGAATCTTGATCATTTGCGGGCTGGAGGCCAGGAAGGAAATGTCCTCCGTGATAGCCTCGCAATATTCCCGCAGGGCCTGATTTTCCGAGCGAAGTTGCTGCTTCTGTTTGCACTTCAGAAAGGCCGCATCGAGCTCCGGCTTTTCAAATGGCTTGGTCAGGTAATCGAGTGCGCCCACGCGGATCGCTTCGACAACTGTGGTCACTTCGTTCGTGCACGAGAGCATGATGACGTTCAGCGCGCGGTCCACCTGCATCAGTTGCCGCAGCGTCTCGAGACCGTCCATCTCGGGCATCAGCACGTCGAGAATAATGAAGTCGGGGCGTTCGCCTTCGCCGACGCGCTGCAAGGCTTCCTTGCCGCTGGGCAGCGTCTCGACCTCGAATCCGTCGAGTTCGAGCAGCGTCCGCAAATACTTGCGGATACTCGGCTCGTCGTCCACCACCATGATCTTTTCTTTGACTTTCTCTTTAGTCGCCATCGTTGTTTTTCCTAGGGAGCGAGAGTTTGCCGCTCCTGCCTACTCGATGTAGATCGGTAACAGAAACGAAAACGAGCTTCCGCGGCCCACTTCACTATCTACCCATACTTTCCCTCGATGCGCCTGAATCAATCGTTTCGTGATTGCGAGACCAAGTCCCATTCCCGACGAAGAGGGATCCACGCGCACGAACTCCTCGAAAATCTCCTGATGAAATTCAGCTGCGATCCCCGTTCCGGAATCAGTCACCGTGATCAGGATGCTATTCGGCCGCTGGCCGATGCCGCGGCGCCGCTCCTCCAGCGGAGACGCTTCGGCGAGTCGGCGCTCCCAGAAATGCGGCTCGGCGCGCAAAACCACGCGGCCGCCGGCGGGCGTGTGCTTCAGCGCATTGTCAATCAAGTTGACGATACACTGCTGTACCTTTTGATAGTCGAACCGAAATAAGGGCAATGCTGCGTGAATATCAATATCCAGGCGTACCTCGGCGCGCTGGAATGCGTCCTTCCAGCGTCCCGCCAGATCGTTGATGCAATCCCGCAGATCGTTTTCGTGGAACTGCAGCACGAGTTTGCCGCTTTCGAGCGCCGAATAATTCAGGAACATGGACACGAGGCGCACAAGGCGGTCGCAGCTTTCCTTCGATTCACGCAAAATATCGCGCTGCTTTTCGCTGACCTTCCCCAGCGAACCTGAAAGCAGCAGTTCGTAGTAGCCCTTCATCACCGCCAGCGGTGTCTTCAATTCGTGCGCGGCGGACGCGAGGAAAACCGTTTTCTGCCGGTTCGCCTCCTGCAGTCGCAGATAGGCGGCCAGAAGATTCCGGTACGTAATTTCTCTCTCCTGAATCAAGTCCTGAACCTTCTGTCGCATTTCCGCTTCGTCGGCGGGAGCTTCGGCAGGAGCTGGCTCGATAAACACGGCGAGCCAATCGGGCTCCGGCAGCCATCGAACGCGCGCGCGTGTGGTGGCGTCGGCGGTTTCGAGCGCAAGATGAACTTCTTGTTCGCCACCTTCCAGTTGAGTCAGAACTTGCTTTCGGTCGGCGTGCAGTACGTCCTGAAATAAGTTCAGATCGGGTTTGGCGTCCAGTCCCTGCGACTGTAATAAATCCTGGGCGTGGAGGTTCGTGAATAGAATTTGTCCCCGGCGATCCGACACCAGCAGCGGGCGATCGAAAGCATCCAACAAGCTCGCGACCAATTGAAAGCCGGCCTGGCGGCTTGCTTGCTTCTCCGCTGTCATGGACTTCGTCAACCTGCCCTCCAGGGCCCTATTGCGCGCGAAAACACACCGCTCTCTTGATTTCCGAAGAGAATTCAGTGGGATACGCTGAGGAAAGGTATGCTCGCAAAGGGCGCAAAAGGTGTCAATGGTAAATGCGTTCCACGTTTGCACAATGTTGGCAATCAATTGCCGAAAATTTGCATATTCCAATACAGGAAATCAAGGTTCTCACTCTGAGAATTGTCTTAAGGTCATGATTACAGACATCTTAAAAACAATTCAATTTGGAGTCTTAAACTTGCATTCAAATTGCGAATCAATCAGGTACTACTACTTGGGTACCAATGAGCGTAAGAGAAAATGCAGTCCATCAGAGGGTCGCAGTGCCGCCGCTAGACGACGAGCGTCGACGCTATCAGCGCATCCAGTTGCAGGTGCCTCTGTTCATCCGTGGCAAGGATGCGCAGGGCGAGCAATTCATGGAGCTTGCTAAAACGCTGGATATAAGCGCTTTAGGAGCATTTTTGGCGAGTCCCAGGCCGCTGGCAATCAACGGTTTTGTCACGTTGACGATCCCGGCTCCCTCAATTACGTCCTCCGGGCTCGTTCCCGCGGGTATGGCGCCCATTCAGGCCAAGGTAAGGCGCCAGCAAGAAGCGGGTGACGTGTACCTCATCGGTGTCGAGTTCCTCAAGCCGATCGCCTAGCCATTTTTCACTATCGCGGCATCCCTACACTTGGAGAAATTCGAACGCAAAGTGGAACCGTTTTTCACTTTTTCGACTCCACGAGGCTTGCTTCCACGCGCCCGTTCCTGTATCTATTTAACTCTATCTATGACAGAGGGTTACAGACGATCTTTCGGGCCGCTTCTCCGCCGGATTGGACTACCCCGTGCTATATCCATAGTGCCCCGCAGGTGCCCCTGATTCCAGGGTAGGTCAGTACCGTCTCGGAACCACGAATGTCCCAATTGGGCGACCCTTTGCAGCCACAACCATCGACCGAAGACTCCTTCCTGGATCTTCTTGTGGAGACCTTGGAAGGTCTTGACGAGTCCATTCGCGGCCAATTCCTGCGGCAGTTCTTCCGCACCGTCGCTCAGATTGACGTCACCGAAGAACAGAGCAACGAATACTGGGTGCGCATCCTTCGCCGGCGCAGCGATCTTGCCGATAATCTCGGCCGAAAGATTTCGCTGAAGACGGCGATGGTGGATGTTCTCTCGGCCGCAAATTTTCTGCGCGTTCCCGTTCTGATCGAATACGACGAATTGAAAAAATTGCAGGTCAATGCTGCCACCGACGCGCTGACAGGTCTCCACAATCGCCGCCTCTTCGATGAATACTTCGAAAAGGAAATGAATCGCGCGAAGCGCTACGGACAGCAGCTCGCAATCGTCATTCTCGATCTTCACAAGCTCAAGGAAGTGAACGATCGGCACGGGCATCTGCAAGGCGATCAGGTTTTGCAGATCGCCGCCGCGACATTGCGCCGGACGCTCCGCAGTTCCGACTTCGCGTTTCGCATCGGTGGAGACGAATTTGCGGTCCTGCTCCCGCAGACCGATACCGAACAGGCCGTCACGCTTTGCCGCCGCGTTCGCTCTCAATATGAAAACGAACTTGCGCCACTGGCCATCGAGATCGGAGTGACGCTGGATTTCGGAGTTGCCGTTCATCCGCAGGATGGCGATCAGAAGAGCGCGTTGATGGGCTTGGCGGACAAGCGGCTTTACGAGTTGAAGCAATCAGGGCGCGTGTCGTCCCGGGTGATTCCGCTCGAGTCGCAGCCGGCGCGTGAGCGCGAGCCGCAGCCAACCCGCGAACCACAACCGATACGCGAATCGGCTCCTCCTGCTGCTGCTCCCGTTCCTCCGCCGCCCCCGCGGAGTGCCGCGCCTGCTGCGCCGGGTCCCAGTGTGGTTCCGCCGCCCGTTCAACATAGCGACCACCGCAAATGGGAGCGCGTGTCGCTTGCCGGAACCAAAGCCCACGCGATCCTCACCGAGGGTAGCCAGAAGACCGCCAAGGTCATTGACCTGAGTTATGGCGGCGTGGCTCTGCAATTCGACAAGGCAGAAGACCTACCCAATCAATTTAACGCGGTGCTGCACGTGCCGATATTGCCTCCGGTGCGGGTGGTCCTGCGCAAGGTCCACACCTTTCGCACGGAAGGCGGCCGCACGCGCGTCGGCTGCTCGTTCGTCTCCTAGGTTTCCCTAGCTGGAAAAATTGTCCGACTGGCGTTACCATACGGTTTCTGTCCCGGCCCTCCGAAACCGATTGGACGTTCGATGGCTCTCACATTTTCTTTGCCTTCCGACCACCCCGCCAGAGGTGTAGGACTTGAGCTGTGGATGGACCGCGTTGTCGAGCGCGCTGAGCGCGTACGGCACGGCTGGGATGCCGATGGGGTTCACGATCTCCGCGTGGCGCTGCGGCGCTGCCGCACGATGGCCGACGCGCTGAGCGAAGTAAATCCGGGCCCAGGCTGGCGCAAGCTCAAACGGGCGAGCCGCGAACTGTTTCATTCCCTTGGCAAACTCCGTGACACACAGGTAAAGCACGCTCGCGTAAAGACAATCGCGCCGCCGGGAGATCCGCTGCGAAAGCGCATGCTGCGGCTGCTGTCGCGGCAGGAGACGAAACATCGCGAATCCGCCGAGCAGGCGCTCGATCGTTTCGACCGAAAGGAATGGAAAAAGCTCACGCGCAAGCTCACTTCCAAGGCGCGCTTTTTCCCTCTGAATAGCGTCGTATATCAACGTCTGGCACTGGCGAAACTGAACGAAGCGGTCGAGCTTTATCAACAGGCGCGGAAGCGCCGGAGCAGCGTCGCATGGCACCAACTGCGGATCGGGCTCAAGCTATTTCGCTACGTGGTCGAGAATTTTCTGCCGCAGCGGTACGAAGTCTGGTCCGAGGATTTGAAGCGGATGCAGGACTTGCTGGGCGAGGTTCACGATCTGGACGTGTCTGCGAGGTGAGATTCGCCGCAATGCCGGCAAACAGGATCCGGCGAGCGTAGCCAGCTGGATCGAGAAAATTGATCGCGACCGGAAGGTTGCTCTCCAGGAGTTTTTAGTGAAGACCACCGGCCCGGAATCTCCCTGGCTCACTTGGCGCGCGGGATTTCAGTGGGGACACGCCATTGTGGCGCTTTCGGTCGGCGAGCGGCGGACCGCCTAGGCGACTTTCCTAGTCGCCCAGGTCCCGCAGAACCTTCGGAGTCAAAATCCAGCGCAACTCCCAGCGCCCATGCGCGGAAGCCTGTTCGAAGCAGGCCGCGCCCGCCTTCTTGAGTTCAGTAAACGCGCTGCGCGCTCCTGCGAGTTGCGCCACCATCAGATCGAGATGCGGCGCGTGCCCGAAGCACGCCACTTCCTTCGCCCGCAGATGCGCGATTTCCTTCAATATTTCTGCGGGATTTCCGGCGGGTTTCAAACTGTCGTTCACGCGAATTTTTTCCACTGGGAATCCCAGCGCCTCGGCGAATATTTCCGCCGTCTGCGCGGCGCGGACGTAGGGGCTGGTGATCAGCACATCCGGTTTCGCGCCGAGCGCGCGCAGGCCGAGCGCAGCGGACCTGGTTTTCTGCACCCCCCTCGCTGTCAGCGGCCTTTCCGGCTCGGGCGGTGATTTTGGATCGGTGCGATCGACGGCGATTCCGTGGCGAATCAAATAGAGAATCATGGCTTACGCTACCTTTTGCTTTCGCTGAACGCGCCGGAATTCGGCGCGCAGGTGAAATTCTCTCTCGAATAAATCCGCTTTGCGCGCAAGGCCCGCGAGATCGAGCCGCGTGCCGTCCGACGCGCGAATTTGAAAGATCGCTCTTCGCCCGGCGATTTGTATATCCACGCCGGCGATCCGCTGCGCGTGCTCCGATTCCAGTTTTTCGGCAATGCGCAGCAGAGACGTGAGCAGACGAACTTGCCGCCGCCGTGCGCCATCGAGCGACGCGTAGGACGCGTGTTCCAGCTGCGGTTCCGATTTGCAGTTGTGATAGCGCACGAGCGCCGCCACCATATCGCGCCGCCAGCCGCGCAGGCCGGGCACTTGTCCATTGCGGATCAGGTACTCGCCATGGCGATGGTGCGATTTGTTGTGCACGAAATGTCCGACGTCGTGCAGCACCGCGCCCAGTTCCAGCGCCAGCCGCGCCTCGGGGCCCATTTCATGAATCGGCCGCAGTTGATCGAAGAGCGCCAGCGCCAGCCGCGACACCTGCTCGGCATGTTGTGGGTTGTAATCCAGGCGCCGCGCAAACCAGCGCGCGCCTGCCAGTAGTTCCTCGGCGCGTCCTTTTTCCTCTGCGGATGCAACGCCGCCGGAATATTGTTCGGCGACGAGATCGAGCAACAGCCCTTCGCGCACGCCCACTCCGGGAACCAGCATCGAGCGCAGCCCCAGCCACTTCGCCACGGTAGTGATAATGATCGCGGCGATTCCCATTACTTCCGCGCGATCCTTTCGCACGCGAAACGCACGCACGCGTCCGGGAATGTCCAGTCTGATCAGCCGCCAGGTTTGATCCTCTAGTAGCCGCACATTGATTGTGGGCGTTTTGCCGACCAGCGGGCCCGATGCGAGACGCACCAGCGCCTCGGCGTTTCCGCCGCAGGCGACGCTGATCGCGCGCGCGAGCTTCGGAGGAGACGGCATCGCGCTTCGCAGCAGCGACAGAATGTGGTGACGCAGGCGCCGCGCGGTGTCTTCGTCTATCGCGCCATCTATGGAATAAGTTTCCATCAGCCGAATCGTGCCCAGCGGCAGCGCGACGCGATGCCGGAGCGTGCCGCGTTCGAAGAAATTCAGCTCCAGGCTGCCGCCGCCAAGATCGAAAATCAGCCGGGGCTGTACGCGGTCGCCCAGCGCCCAGTGCACCGCCGAGCAGACCAGCCGCGCTTCTTCTTCGCTGCTGATCACTTCGAGTTCAATCCCCGTTTTGCGCTGGATGCGCTCCATCAAGCGGCGGTAATTGCGCACTTCGCGCGCGGCGGCCGTGGCGACGGCGCGGTACGACGTCACATGATAGTGGTCCATGCGATCTCGAAAATGGCGGAAGGCCCGGGCCGCGCGGGTGATTGTCTTTTCGTCGAGCAGGCGGCGCGTGAAGGCGTTGTGGCCCAGGCGCACCGGGGCGCGTTCGCTTTCCAGTATCTGGATGTGCTGCGGAGATGTGGCGCGCGCAATTGCCAGCCGGATCGCGTTCGATCCGGCGTCAATCGCGGTCAGTTGGACGGGGGCGGCCACTCTTAGCGCCAGAGATGCGCGAGCGCGTGCGAAGGCTCGTATTTCGTGCTCTGAATCCCAAGCTGCGACGCGATCCGTTTGCGCAGCAGGCCGTTCACCTTCGAGACGTTTGCCTCGCCATCCAGTTCGATGAAGCCGTGCCGCTTCGAAAGATATTCGAATTCGCGCTTGATCATGGACTGGTAGCGAATGAAGGACTGGAACAAATCGTTCGAAAGCGACATGTCTCGGCCCGACTCCCAGTAGCTGATCGTCTGCGACTTCTTGAATTCGCGGTCGAAGGCCACTTCCGGCCGCACGTTGAGCCAGAAGGTCAGGTCCGGCCGCAGCGCGATATCGTAAATTCCGTGCAAGTAGTCCCGGCCGATCCCGCGGACCGCCGCGCGCGCGATCAGCGTGAAGATATAGCGGTCGGCGAGAACAATCAATCCCGAACGCAGCGCGGGCAGAATCCGCCTCTCGAGCTGGTCGAAGAAATCCGTGCTGTACATCAGAGCGAGCGTGGTGCGCGTCACCGCGTTTTCGGCAAGCAGCGCGTCAATATCCTCGCCCACCAGAAACGACCGGCGCAGTCCCATCGTCTCGACCGCGAATCCCTCGCCTTCGAGCCATTCCGTGAGCAGCGAAATCTGCGTCGAGCGGCCCGAGCCGTCCGTTCCCTCCACCACAATCAGGCTGCCGCTCAGGTCCTCTGTGCGAACGCCGGGCAGCGGCATTCCGTAAAAGCGCGAGTGGCCATTCGCGGAACCGTTTTTGCCTTTTTTCGAGCGCTTCGAGGGATGTCCGTTCGATCCCGCGCCCGCATCGGAATTGGATCGCGGCGTCATTTTTTCTTGGGCGCAAACTGCTTCAGGTCCACTCGTTCGCCGAGAAGCTGGCGCATCAGCTTCTGCAGCTTGTTCACGCGCACCGTGCCGTCCATCAGCACGAAATGGTCCGTGTCCACCATCTGATCGTAGTGGTTCAGAATTTTCTCCTGAAAGATGCGGAAGCTCTCCGCGCGATCGAGCGAAATCCCCAGGTCCATCCCGGCTTCGTAATATTTCAGCTTGGGCCGCCCGGCGACGATTCGGTTCACGGCCACGTCCAGCGGCGCGCGAAAATAAAAAGTGATGTCCGGCACCGGCGCGAAGCTATAGAGATTGCGCAGCCAGTGGGGAGAGCAGCCGCGGGCGGCGTCGCGCGCAAACGCCGTGTAAACGTAGCGGTCGGCGAGCACCAGGTAGCCGCCATGCAGCAGTGGCAGGATTTGCCGCTCGCAGCGGTCGGCAAAATCGGCTGCGTGCAGCATCGAGAAGGTCGTCGGCGTCAGCAGCCGGCGCTGTTTTCCGCGCCGCGTCGCGGACTTCACCAGCGGCGACGAATTCCACTCCGTGAAATGAATCCGGTAGCCGCCGATTTCCAGCCACCGCTTTAGCAGGTACAGCTGCGTGCTTTTCCCCGAGCCGTCAATTCCCTCGACCACCACCAGCGCACCGGGGTACGGACGCTTTCCAGCAGCGGCGGCCCGTTCCGGCACGGGTTGTGGAGCGATAGAAATTTCAGGAGTGACGGTGGCCATGTGGGAACGCCCAGACGCGAGTGATCATGATACTTCGGAAACTTGAACCCGGCGTTAAAAAAGTGTTACGCCGATATTACCAACGAAATCAGCGGTTTACGGTCTCAAACCACGTGGGCGCGGAATGTGATAGGTTTAACCCCGCCATGCAGCTGACTCTGCAAACTCAGAACGCGGGTAACGTCGTCGTCGTGCGATGCCGCGGCCGCATCGTCAGTGGCGACGAGGTCCGCTTCCTTCAACTCGAGTTGGAAAAGCAAACCGACCTGACGAAGAACGTCGTTTTGCAACTCGCCGAACTAAGTTATGTGGATAGCGGTGGCCTGGGAGCGCTGGTTCGCATCTTCGGCATCCTTCGAGCGGACGGAGGAGATCTCAAGCTTTGCGAATTGTCTCCATTTGTCGTTCAGGTCCTTCAAGCCACCAACTTGCTCAAGGTGCTCCGCCCGTACGCATCGGAGAAGGAAGCGATCGAAGCATTTTCCGCGCGGCCGCAGGCTCCCGAAGAAACATCGCACGCGTCCAGCACGAGAGTCGTTTGCCTCGATACCTCGCTTGATCTTCTCGCGTACCTGAAAGTTGTGTTGCAGCGGTCGGGCTACGAAGTCTTCACGACGCGATACCCATCGGACGCCGTCGCGCTCGCGGTGGGCACGAAGCCTCGCGTGGTGGTCTGCGGTCCGGGGATGCACGGGAACGCATCTGCAATCGAAAAATTCCAGCAAAGCGCACCGAATGTGCAGCTCCTGCATCTCCCGCCTGATTTTTCCACATCGGAAGCGGATCAGGCAGGATCAGACCTGATCAGCCGTCTCCGCTCGCTCCTCGCAGTTCAACCTTAGTCGCAAATCGTCCCGGCAACGCAATCGCGAATACTGGAATTCACCACCTATGAAAAGCCGACAAGACTCCTGTCTGCGTTTCGGCGAGAGCCTCATTGTCGCCCGATTGTGCAAACTCACCCGGGTTACTGGCCTGGGTACGTCGCTGTCGGTGAATACGAATAGTCGTAGTCAGAGTAAATGAAATCGAGCCCGCGGTTGTCGCCGGGGTAGTACCACGTCCGAATCGCTTCGGGTGAATCGCCGGCGCGCTCGTCAAGACGAAACAGGGTGTGGTCAGTCGCATGCCAGCGATATGTGGAGACCGTCTGGAGCGTAGCGAACGTAAAGCTTTGGTCCTCATTCATGATCTGAACGAGGTTGCGGCTGTTCGGTAGATTGACGAGCTTGAACACGTAGGTTCCCGGTGGCAACACCTGTCCGGGAATTTCTACCGCGTTGTTGAAATTGACCACGGTCTTTCGGTCCCAGTTGTCGGCTCTGGCGCTTGTCCCAAGGGCAGCGCAGAGTACTGCGGCACAGATTGCAATTTGCAGCGTTCTGATCCTTCGCATGTTTCTTGCCCTCCTGTTTGAATTGGCCGGGGCAAACTCTAAGCTCGCGTATTCCTTGTCACTTTTCGTAAACCGGCCAGCTTCGCATCAGCGGTCGGGGTCCGGAAGATTCCAGGCCGTCACCACCAGCAGGATGCTGCCGAGAAGAAACAGCAACGAAACCGCTCGACGTTGGTTCACCACTTCTTTTGACATGGCCCATTCCTTTGGTACTTCAATGTTGACCGGCGGAGCTGGGTTCGGCGATCGATTCCGCAACCTTCTCAAGGCTCGTCAACGCCTTATCAATGTCCGACCACAATCTCTGCTGAACCTCGCCCTCTGTTGTTCTGGCGACTCGAATAATCCACCGCAGCGTTGCCTCCTTCACAATCAACTCCTCCAGCGCTTCGCGGATGTGTCCCCGCTCCCTGAGCAAGCCGGGATATGGCGCGTCAACCATGTCGTTGATCGCGTTTCCCAGCCCTCGCAGCCGGGCCTCGATGTGGTTCTCGACCTGGATTTGCTCGCTTACCGGGAGCTGCAAAACCTTTGCCGAATGTTCCGTACGAACCTCATTCCTCATCGCTCAACTCCTTCCCGGATGTGAAGGCTGGGGACGATCTTTGCGCCCTGTCGTGGTTACTTGGCGACGGTGACGCTCACCGCCATATCGTTGCCGTTGTCGAGGCGGTAGATCACATCGGCATTCGCGCCGACTTTCAATTTACCGTCCACCACGGTGTTCTCATCAATGATGAACATCATTGTTCTGTTTTCGCTGCTCACCTGTTGCAAATGCTCTCCCGGGGTGCCCGCGCTCGTCACCAGCGTGAACGAGTTGTGCTGCACCGTCGAGATCGTTCCCGACACCGATTGCAGCTCCACGCTCCCCTTCGGCGCGTCCTGACTCGCGCTCGCCCTGGCGGCCGCCGGTGCCGTTGCCGGCAAAGCCCATGTGCCGACCGCCAGCAGGGCGCCGGATATAATGGATATCCCTATTCGTCCCCTGTTTTTCATCGCCGCGTCCTCCTTTGAAATCTGGCTGCACAGCGTGTAGGGGCAAGGAGGCTGCCAAAGGTGGAATTCAAAACCGCGGCGCGGGGATACTCCACCACGCATTGAAGTTAGCGGCGAAAAGAATCAGGAAGGCGGCAAGTGGCTGCGGACGAGCGGCGGAAATCTCTTCACGGTGCGCTTCTAATTTTCTCAGCAGTTTCGGACGAACCCCTACATGGAAACCAAATCACCCAAGCGGAAGTACTAAAGGGTTTGCCGTACGCGGTCAGTTAGTCGCTGAAATGAATTGCTGAAGTTGTTCCGGAAATTCAATTCGGCACTGACTTGCCGTCGCCGCCAGAGAGCGCCGAGTCCAGAAACGCCGTGAGTCTGTAAGCCTCGCCGTGATCCACCAGGCTCGTGACCAGAAGCTCGAAGCGGAATCCCTCCGGATGGCTCGCGGATCTCAATAGCGCGAGCAGCCCGCGCACTTCGGCATCCGCATGGACGACCACCTGATCTCCCGATTCAACCGGCGACACCAGCACGCCGTGAAACGGAAACCCGTCGCGGTTCACCGCCGAATCAACGGAATCGAGCAGCTTCACGCGCAGCACCGTACCCTTGGGCAGCGCGTCGAGCGCCTCCGCCACATTCGCTTTCAATCGAGTCTGCAAACTAAAACTCAGGATTGTTCCCGCGGGGAATCGCAGCGGCGCAATGTCCGAACTGACGTCGGAACTTTGCGCGCGAGCGGTAATCGCCGCCAAGCCAACCGCACATACGAATAGCACGAGAAAACGACGCAAGATGAGACCCCTCCCGATGCAAAAGGCGAATCTCAAGTGTCAGGCGGCCGTCGGTGCCAAGTCAATACGGAATCCGCGCGCCCGTTCGCTCGGCCTTGCCGCCACGCACGCTGCGGGTACAAAATGTCCTCAGCGGAACGCTCCAATCCCGTTCTTTTGACTCGGAGTTCGCGGAGGAGGTTGTATGAAATTGGCCCTCGGCGTAATCGCTTGTGTTGTTCTGCTTTTCAGTATCGCGCAAGGCCAGTCGAATCCATCGCCTGCTCTCCAGCCCACCCCCCTCGAAGCGTTCGCGAGCCTTCCGGCCACGCATGTCGCGTGGTCCCGGGAAGTGGGACGCATCGAAAGCACCGAAGCTCACGCTGTCGTCACCGCGTTGACCCTGGAAGACACCGCGCAGCCCCCCGATCGAATGAGCGGCGTTCGGCTCGATCTTTCCACGGCGAACGCCCGGGATCAGGTTTACCTCGGCGAGGAAACGCTGGGCGCGTACAAAAACGCGCTGGATGAAATCACCACGAGCGTGTCGCGTGAGCTTTCCGCGGGCACTGTCCGCGGCCAGATTGCCGCCAGTGCAACCAGTTGCACGAGCGCGCAACTTTTCTGGTACGCGTATAAAGTCCCGCGCGTGCACGCGCTGGACGCCGCCTATTGTTTAGCGCCGGATTCTTCCTCCGGCTTATCTTTAAGCGCGTTCAAGCAGACGGAGTTCAGGTTCCCCGGCCAGGATTCCGCCCAATTGTCGGCGGCAATTGCTGAAGCGATGAACCAGCTGAAGGCTCGCTGACGCGGAGCACCCTGCGGCCTAGCTAGACGAGCAGCGTTCCGCCGTCCACATCCACCACGGCGCCGGTCATAAACGTTGCCGCCATCATGGTCAGCACGACTGCCGCAATTTCTTCCGGACGTCCGGGCCGCGCGATGGGCTGCCGCTCCGTGAATTTCTTGAGCGCCTCGGCGCGCGTTTCTTCGGGCAGACCCGCCCAAAGTTCGGTCTCCACGATGCCCGGCGCGATCACGTTCACGCGCACCGGCGCCAATTCCACTGCGAGCGCCCGGCCGAGCCCCTCGACCGCCGCGTTGATCGCCGTCAAGGTTGGCGCGCCCGCGCCCGGCTTGCGCGACGCCACTCCGGAAAAAAGCACCACCGAGCCTGTCGGCGACATGCGCGCGGCCTTGATCGCCGCATATTGTCCCCAGAATTTGCTGGCCATGGACGCCTGCGCGTCCGCAATCGAGAGTTTCCGGAACGCCGTGATGTGCACCTCGTTCCCCGGCAGCACGAGGTGGTCAATTTCTCCGGCCGCTTCGAAGAACGCGCGCACGGACTCCGCATCGGTCACGTCCACCACGCGCCCTTTCGCCGGCGCTCCGAGCAGCGCCACCGTGTCGTCCACTCGTTCTTTTCGCGACCCAACCAGCACCCGCGCGCCCGCCTCTGCCGCCTGCTGCGCGATCGCCCGCCCGATTCCCGACGTGCCGCCAATCACGACCACATGCTTGTTCGCAATGCTCTCCAATGGATTACTCGCCTTCGGTGAACCGCTCAAAGTTGCCCCTCCAAATGATTCCGCGATTGAGATAATACGGCCAACTCGCCCGTTATATCGTGCGGCACCCTTAATCTGCCCGACCGGCCTCGAAAAAGCAAAGTGCCGCTTCGACGAAGATTGTTTGTGGACCACCATCACCGGACGTTATGACTGCATCTTGGAATTGTCTTAAGAGTAAAGACACTTGCAAAAGTGTACCGTTTTGATCAGACAGCTCTGACCCCTCTGGAATAGCTTTGCTATGGGATGGCATGAACAGGCCCGGGAGCCAGATAACGAAAGGGGCTGGTTCCCGGGGCCCAACTGGATTTTCTAATGCCTGCAATCTTGCGAGATCGCGTCAAGGAGTCTGTACCGGTCCCTCGATCGAGCGGACCGGCGAGCCGAGAACGGCCCCTGCGCGTCCTGTTCGTTCATAGTGATGTTGCGGAGGTAAAGCGCTGCGTTCGGGAACTCAGCGTGGCACATTTTAACGTCAGCGCAGACGTAGTCTCTACTTCCGAGCACCTTGCTGCTCGCCTGAGATCGAAATTCTACGACCTCGTTGTGGCCCAGTACCCCACCCCCAGCTCCCGGGGAGCACAGGCACTGCATCTCGTCCATGGGATGAAGAAACACATCCCTCTCATTTTTGTGACCAAGCAGGTGCCACTGGAAACCGTCGCGGAACTCATCACCGGCGGAGCTGCTGATTGTATCGAAATGGATCACGTCGGCCATCTTCCCGTGGCTGTTCGTCGAGCGCTCAGCGAGAATAATTTGCGAATGGAGCGCGATCGTGCGGAGAAACATCTGCGGCATTCAGAGGCCCGTTACCGCGCTTTGGCAGGGAATCTGAGCTACGGGATATGTCGCTGCAGCTCGGAAGGCAAGTTCTTGGATGTGAATGAGACGTTGGTAGCGATGCTTGGGTATGGCTCAAGAGAGGAACTCCTGACCGTTGACCTCGCAGGCGACATCGTCTGTGATCCTCGCAAGCGGGCGCAATTGTTGGGGCATTCCGACAAGGAAACATACGTCGGTCCTGTGGAAATCGGCTGGAACCGAAAGGACGGCACGGCCCTCAAAGTCCGGCTCAGCGGACGGGAAGTCAGCGGCGTCGAAGGCGAAGCGGACAGCTACGAAGTCATAGTCGAGGACATCACCAAACAACGCGAGTTGGAGGATCATCTCCGTCAGGAAGCGGCCAAGGATTCCCTGACTGGTCTGGCAAACTACCGCCATCTGGTGGATGTGCTCGACAGTGAAATTAGGCGATCCGAGCGCACCAGACGGGAATTCGCCGTACTGTTATTTGATCTGGACGGATTGAAGAAGGTCAACGACCGCTACGGCCATCTGACCGGCAGTCAGGCTCTTTGCCGCCTGGCCGATGTCTTGTCCCTTGGTTGCCGGGACATTGACACGGCCGCGCGCTTCGGCGGAGACGAGTTTGCACTTGTCCTGCCGGAGACAGCCGAGGAGTCGGCCAGACTGGTCGCCCATCGCATCTGCGAGAGCCTTGCGAATGACGGTAGAAAACCGAAGCTCTCCGTCAGCGTGGGCGTTGCCCTCTATCCTGCAGATGGGGAAAGACTCGATACCCTCTTGGGTGCAGCAGACCTGGCACTTTACTCGATGAAGTCCAAAATACACAGCCATGGCAGGAACGCCCAAACAGCGCGACGGTCAGCGCCGTAATAAGGTGGCGGTGCGCAGTTACCCGGCGTGCCGCCAGTCACAACCACATGCTTGTTCGCGATGCTCTTTAGTTGTTCGCTCATGGTTTCCTTCCGTCGAATTCTATGCCGAGCGGTTTCCGCCACTCTATTCGGGGATGGACGTCCTGGCCGGATGATCCTTGTCGGGCGGCGGAAGCAGTGGCGCGAGCTTTTCATAGCCGCGCTGGCCGTTGGGACCGATTGGGCCGGGGCCCGGCTGCAGATGCGGCGCGTCAACATTTTCTTCCGCGCACGAATATTCCTGCACATGTTGGCCCGGTGCGCCGAGCAGCCACGTCCGATGGTAGTGAATCGCCTCGGTATAAAATTTCGGATCGATCACCGTCAGTTCCAGGTGCAGGTGCCCGGCGTCGGGCCGCGTCCATCGCTCGACCGTGTGGAGTTGGTCGCTGTGCGGATTCGCATTTTCGTCGGCCCAGGTGCGCGCTTCCTTGAATGCGATCGAATCAATCACCAGCGTGTCGGCGTCCCAATTGCCCACCTCTTCGCCGAAAAACGACGGATCGGGATCGTCGCTGTGTTTTCGGCCGTCGGTCGGGATCAGGCGGTAGGTCGTATACCAATAGAGAAACGCGACGTGGTCCGCACCTTCAAGCAACTGGAAGGGCAACGCGCTTGCGTCATGCCTCGGAATTCCACCCACGACGCAAAGGCTCTCTGGATCGATCGTATGTTCGACGTTGTACTTCAGCGCCGCGCGGCCTGCCGCCGTGAATGGCAGTCTGTAGCCCGGCAAATCTTTGCCGAGGTTTCCCACGGGTTTGTCTTTGCTTGACGGCACCCAATAGCCGGAAAGGTCGGGACGCCCATCTCCCATGCGCGGCGCGGGTCCCTTCGGCACATCCTCTTCTCGCCGCGAAAATTCAGATACCGCGGACTCGAGCTCGGAGTTCGATTGTTTCGTAACAGAGTCCGATGGTTTTGCAGCCGTCGTGGTCCCCGGAGCCGCCGGCGCAGGCGACTGATTCTGTGCCGCAGCAATTGGCGCGAACGTTAGCGCGGTCACAAAGAGTGCCGCAGCCAACGCGATCCATCGTGACGAAAAGCGAAAACGTGAATTCACAGGCGCCTCCATTTCCGGCCCGCGTGCCAGCGCTCGACGAGAGGTCAGAGTATACCGATTTATGAGACTATCTACCTTCCGGAGCATCCCATGAAGATCAAAGCCACAGCGGTATTTGCGGTCGTGCTTCTCACCTATTGCCAGCCTACCGCCGCGCATCATTCCTTCGCCGCCGAATTCGACGGTAGCAAACCCGTGCGCCTCGTGGGGAAAATCACCCGCGTCGACTGGACCAATCCGCACTCCTATTTCTATCTCGATGTTGCCGACGATAAAGGAAACGTGACGAACTGGGCCTGCGAGGGAGCCAGCCCCCTCGCGCTCACGCGCCGCGGCTGGAAAAAAGGTGATCTGCAACTCGGCGACACAATCGTCGTGGATGGCTACCGTGCTCGCGACGGCTCGCGCTTCCTCAATGCCCGCCGCGTCACATTCCCCGATGGTCGCTCGCTCGACAGCGGCTCCCGCGCTCCCGACGCCCCTCCGGACAACACCCCGCAAAAGTAGCGCGAGCGGGTGAACCATCCTCGTGCACCTTCGCATTTCGCTAAATTCATCGCCACCCAGGTTCAAGGAGACCTCGACTGCAGTGGCGGAACTTTCATCAACCCACCGATCGACGGCATGCCAACCAGTAATCGCGCACTTAGCGCGCACGCGCTAAGTGCGAATGGGAACGTTTTCATGCGGGGAGGTTTTATTTCGCATGGTGAAGTCAGTTTTTCCGGTGCGTCCATTGCGCAAAATCTCGAAGCAACTTCGGCCGAATTCAGGGGTGAACTTAATCTGGAGGCTGCCGCAATAAAGGGCGCCCTGATGCTCAGCAACATCTCGGACCCCAAGAGTTTCCAACTCACGCTTACCAACGCGTCGGTCGGCGCTCTCGCGGATGAAAAGGAAAGCTGGCCTCAGCCAAGGAATTTGATTCTGGACGGGTTCGAATACGGACGCTTTGCTGGACCAGCCCCTCGCGATTCTAAAGCACGCCTCAATTGGCTTCACCTGCAACAGCCATTCATGGCGCAGCCATACCGTCAGCTTTCTAAAGTGCTAACCGAAGAGGGAGAAAACGCGGCTTCGATAGAGGTTCTTTTCGAACTAGAGAGCCAAGTTCGAGCGCGGGATTGTCATCTATGGCAAAGGTACTTCGTCAATCCTGCGCTGCGATCGACGATCGGATACGGATACTATCCGTTGAAAGCATTTCGTTGGCTCGCGATGTTTATTCTTGTCGGCTTCGTGCTTTTCGGGATCGGCTACCGCGCTGGAAGCGTGACGCCAACTGACAAAGACGCCTACGTTACGTTTACGAATGCCCGGCAGATCCCGGCCTATTACCAGAGGTTCTACCCTCTCATCTATTCCGTTGAGAATAGTCTTCCATTCGTCAAGCTAGGCCAAGTCGACCATTGGCAGCCCAATCCCGATTCTAAGAGTGTTGTTTGGCGCGTGCCAGCATCGCCGACCGTGGTCTCGACTTCGTTCTCCGGTATACTTCGATTTTATCAATGGCTGCAGATTCTATCGGGATGGATTCTTGGAACACTTTTCATCGCTGGTGTAACCGGTATCGTTCGTACGAAGTAACTTCCGGCAGGTGGCCCACCCTCAGGGTCGTTTGCGCTCAGGTAGTCCCGTCCGCCATCGACCGGATAACACCCGCGTCACTTCAAGCCACGCAGAACATTCGAGGGTGCCGCACTCTTCGTTTCCCAGAAGGGTGCGTCTTTGCCGGATGGCTCGTCCGTAGAAGCGGTGCTCACACAAAAGTCCACAGGCGCGATCCCTTGCGCCGCGTTCCGCATTGTGGCAGCGTGGATGTCGAGGCGACAGTGCGAACTTTGAAGTTGTCATCGGCAGCACGACGAAGTACCCGGCCGGGGGACACTCTCTTGCCGGGAACCCTTTGGGTTACGGCTCTCGCGAGCGCGCGAACTCGCATTCGTCGCCGTGCGCGCGGCGGATTGCGGGCCGATTCATTCGGCGCAACCCTGCCAACTCGCTCCCGAAGCCTCGCGACACGCTCTTTGTGTCCCGGACGACTCCGCGGGACGAGCGGCGCAGCGCGCGCAATTACTCGACACACGTGTCGAGTAAATTTCGCCCTAACTCATTCAAAACAAACGATTGGTGCCCTCACGAAGTGTCACACTTTTCGCGACCTGTGCGTCCCGGTAGTTTCTGCGGGACGAGGGTCCGCCGGAGCGCGATTGGAGGCGAAAAACTGATGGCCACGAACTTCAGCAAGGATCTCCTGGTCACGCCCGGGGAAAAAGGTGAAGCTTGGGAAATGGGATCCCGACGACACGCTCGGCTGGGAAAAAGGCCACAAGACCACGGACGTGCTCGACAAAGCCTGCGAGCGGCTCGACAAGCTGCAATACCTGCTCTACGCCGAACACAAGCGCGCGCTACTGATCGTCCTGCAAGGTCTCGACGCGGCCGGAAAGGACGGCACGATCCGCCACGTCATGTCCGGCGTGAACCCGCAGGGATGCACCGTGACTCCGTTCAAGACGCCGTCGGCGGAAGAAATGGAGCACGATTTTCTGTGGCGCATCCACAAAGCCGTTCCGGAATACGGCGACATCGGAATCTTCAACCGCTCGCACTATGAAGACGTGTTGATCGTGCGCGTCCACAACCTGGTGCCCAAGGACGTCTGGTCGAGCCGCTACGATCAGATCAACGAGTTCGAAGAGCTGCTGCACGACAATAATGTTAAGGTCGTCAAATTCTTTCTGCACATCAGCAAGGACGAGCAGAAAAAACGCTTCGAGCAGCGCATTGACGATCCCGACCGGCGATGGAAAATCTCCGAGGGAGACTTCGCCGAAAGGAAATTCTGGGACGATTACACGCAGGCGTATGAGGCCGCCCTCACGAAGTGCAGCACGAAACACTCTCCGTGGTACGTCATTCCCTCAAACAAGAAATGGTTCCGTAATCTCGCCGTTTCGCACATCATCGTCGAGACGCTGGAAGAGATGCACATGAAATTCCCGGCGCCCACGGTGGACGTCAAGAAATTGAAATGGAAATGACCGCAAAATCCCGGGAGGCGATGAGCGAATGAGAAATTTTGTTGTGGGAATATTGTTCACGCTGATCGCGCTGATCGTTGGGGGATGGTGGTGCGTCAAGCAGGGCTACGTCAATTTCGCGGCGGACCAGAAGCCGTCGTATGCCGAAGAAAAAGTCGCCATGGCCGCGGTGGACGCTTCGATGGATCGCCGCGCCGGCGACGCGAAGAATCCCATCACGCCGACGGAAGAAAATATCGCTGCCGGCGCGAAGATCTATCTCGACCACTGCGGCGGCTGCCACGGCGTGCCGTCGAATCCCGACAGCGCGTTTTCCCGGTCGTTCAATCCGCCGGTGCCTGAATTCTTCAAGGATGCGCCGGACATGTCCGACAGCCAGAATTTCTACGCCATCCAGCACGGCATCCGCTGGACCGGAATGCCGGCCTGGGGGAAGACTCTGAGCGACACGGAAATCTGGCAGGTCGCCACGTTCCTCGACAACGTCGGCAAGCTTCCGCCCGCCGCGCAAAAAGTGTTCGGGCCGGACGCGACCGCCGCACCGGCGCCATCGCCCATGCCCATGAGTATGCCCATGGCTCACTAATTGTTTGCTGGGATTTAGGGACTGCGTCGCTCGACTGACCGGGTCTTAGGCGGTCAGCATCCGGTCGCCGAAACGCGAGCTGCGCGTCTTAGCCGACGCTTGAAGCGCGTTGGTCACCGCGATCGGCCCGAATTCCGAAGGCCGAATGCGATCCGAACGCCGATCGAGATTGATCGCCTCGGTCTCGGTGTTGCCGACGCGCAAAAGCCCCGTGGCGCGACGCGCCAGCTCGGCGCGGTTCTCGACGCCGAACTTGTTCAAGAGCGACGAGATGTGAAATTTTACAGTTCGTACCGTGATGTTGAGCAGGGACGCGATCTCCTTATTCGCTCGGTTGCACATGACGGACTGTAGAATCTCTTTTTGCCGCGGGCTGAGTGTGGACGGCCCGGCAGCCTCTCGTCCCTGCGCCAGAAGTTCCTTCGCGCGGGATACCAGGCGTTCCCCCAGCGTTGTTGCCGCAGGGACCAGAATTGCAAAATCATTCGGGTCCGATCCGCGGACCAGGCACTGCACGGCCAGCAAGCCGGCCATGCGCTCGATGATGTAGTTTGGATCGGAGCTTGATTCGGCGTGAAATCGCGCCGCGCCAGTTGATTTCTCACAAAAAACGAACACGTTGGGTGGGTTTGACTCGTGTTTTCGGCTCTGCGGGACCAGCTTTGGGAATGCACGAACTCTTTTCACTATGGGCCTCTCCGTCTTTGACCAGGGCTGTACTGGGCAAAGAGTCTCGGTTTTTTTGACTTCTACCGCATGTGAAGCTGCTGGGCCGTACCGGTTTCAAAACGGGATCTTCTCTGCCCCCAGGGAAGATCGGTAGTCGTGCTTCAGAAACGCGCTGCGTGTGGAAAACGGACGTGACGTCGCCGACATGGCAGATGGCATGCCATCGTTCGTCTCATTTTAAGACGCGCATATTGAACTAGATGCGCGGGCGAGAGCTTACAGCGAAAACCTTACTCCATGTAGAAAATTCCTGTAGACGGGAAATTTTGCGCGAAAGTGCTTTTTCCACAGGGAGTTATCGCACATCCGTGTTGCTCGGACGCGACTCCGTCGTGACGGTTTGGCCACTTCTCGCTATAATCCGGGCGAACGAATCGTCCGGAGAGGCAATGATCGGCGAAATTTCCAGTTCCAACCTGGTATTCGGCACCCGACGAGCGTTCCGAGTGGCTCGACTGACCTTGATTTCGGCGTTGTTCGTGGCTTGCCTGCCGCTGCTGAGCCCGGAAGCCCTTGCCCAGAACACTCCGATCAGTCCGCCGCCAGGCTTTGGACAGGTTCCGCAGGGTACGGGCGCTTGCTCTGTGGAAAAATCGTGTTCGGAACTTGCTCCGCTGATGATTCAAAGCGCGCTGGGCCCGTCGCCGCTCGAAGAGAACCTTCGGACTCTTACGGATTCGATTGGCGGACGCGTCACGGGCTCGCCCGCAGCAGGCCGCGCCGTGGCCTGGGCGGTCGAGGCGCTGCGTCACGCGGGCGTGGACGAAGTCCACACGGAGAAGTTCACGGTTGCCGCGGGATGGAGCGAGGGGCAGACGCGGTTACAAGTGCTGTCCCCGGCGCCGTTTCCGGTGAGGCTCGTGTCGGGCGGCTGGTCGCCGCCGACGCCCGTCGGCGGAATCACGGCCGATATTGTGGACGTGGGAACGGGTGACGAGGCGGCGTTTTCCAAGGCGGGCATCGCGGCGAAGGGCGCGATTCTGCTGGTTCACTCGAACCCGCTTGTGACCTGGGACGATCTCGATCGCGAATACGAAGTGCAGCCTGGGATCATCGAGCGAGCTCGTAAAGTGGACGCCGTCGCGATTTTCTGGATGTCCACGCGACCGAGCCTGCTGCTCTACCGGCACACCGTTACTTCGGACGGGCGAATCGAGGCGTTGCCTCAAGCGATCGTGGCTCGCGAGGATGCCGAGCGCATCGCGCGATTCCTGGCAGCGGGGCAAAAGGTTCGCGTGCATTTCGAGATGCCCAACCGGGTCACCGGTCCGGTGGAATCCGAAAACGTGGTCGGGGAAATTCGCGGGCGTGAAAAACCGGATGAGTTCGTGCTGCTCGGCGCGCATCTGGATTCGTGGGATCTGGGAACGGGCGCGCTGGACAACGGGTGCAATGTCGCGATGGTGATTGACGCGGCGCGCGTGATTCATGCGTCAGGAAATATTCCGCGGCGGTCCATCCGGTTTGTGCTTTTTACGGGTGAAGAAGAGGGAGAACTCGGCTCACGGGCCTACGCGCATGCGCATCGAGCGGAACTCGATCGGATGGTTGCGGCGATCATTTATGACTCGGGCTCGGGACGCGTGACCGGCTATTCGCTCGGCGGACGGAAAGATCTTCTGGAAGGCACGCTTGAGACGCTCGTACCATTGAAACCACTCGGACCGATGGAATACACGTTTGACGCTGAAGGCGATACGGACGATCTCGATTTCCTCCTCGAAGGCGTACCGACGCTGGTGGCGAATCAGGACGTTGCGAATTACATGCTGAACTATCACGCCACGTCGGACACGTTCGACAAGGTGGACATCAGCGAACTGAAACGCAGCGTGGCGATTTCAGCGGTGACCGCTTACGCGCTGGCCGACGCCGCCACGCGCATCGGGCATCGGCAAACGCGCGCCGAAGTCGAGCAACTGCTGAAGGCTTCGGGCCTCGAAGATACCTTGAAGTCGGAGGGCGCGTGGCCCGAGTGGGAGAAAGGCGAGCGCGGCCGCCAGCCGTAACGCAACTTAGTTTGGTGGGACGACGGCAGACTTGGGCTCCGCGCACGGCAGCAAAGTGCCCGGATAGATGGCGCGCGTGTGGCGTTTATTCATGAGGGTGGTTTCTAATTTCCAAGTTCGCGGCTTATCGAAGCGCGTCGGCAGCTCCACTTCAACCTGGTAATAGGCGAAGATCTGCCGTATTTGCGCCGCCAGCAGGATTCCTACTTTCGTTGGGTCGTGCGCGGTGCCCGAAGTTGCCCCTGAAGGATCGTTGTTCACACTAACCGCGGCACCACCCGTGGAATCGATGAGATCTTTGAGGTCCCTTCCTCCGGGAGAGCTGTCCGACGGGGGACCGCCAAATTCCATCTGAAGTGACGACGCGAAGAGGCGGATGCCCTTTTCCAAAAGGGCCTGTTTGACAGCGTTGGCGTGAATGACGCTCACGTTATCGCCGGCGTCGGTCAGCACGTAGATGGAATCTCCTACCTGAGGCGGATTGAAGTCGGAAGCCACGGCATTCAGAGAATCCCATAACGCCGTTTTACGAGAGCCCTTGGGAAAGGCGCGCTCACCAGCGTTGAGACGATTCAGTTCTGCAACTAATTTCTGCCGATCTTGAGTCGGCGGAATACTCAACTCGATTGTCGCGGAAAACAGTGCGAGCCCGACGGGCGCGCCATTCGGCAGATCCTGTAACACAGTGCGCGCAGCCCTGACGTCATAGTCCCAATCTAATTTGTTCTCGATCATGCTGCGGCTAGCGTCCAGGACGATTACGACGCGAGGGGGCGCGGCATTCGGTTTTACGGAAACCACCTTGACGAGTTGTTTGCCGAGCGAGGCCTTGAAATCACCGGGGGTCAAACCCGCGACCAGCAGGTCATTATCGTCGAGGACGTTGACGGGCAGAGTTCGATGCGGACAAGCATCGTCCTGTGCGAACACCGATGCGGAGTTCGCCATAATTGCCAATAGAAGAAACAAAGGCATGAAGCGGCGCACTGCTCCTCGCATTCGCTTCTATCTCGTCTTGCCCGCTGCTTTGAGCACGTCAATCAACGGCAAGCCACCGCCCTGGCCGGCCATATAGACGTCCGGCAGCCGGCCGTCCCAGCGCGACTGCATCATTTCGATGGTGCGGAGTTCGATCAGTTCCGGCGTAATCTGCTGCTTCTGAACTTCGAGAGCTTTGGCCTCCGCGCTGGCCTGAGTGACTTTTTGTTCGGCTTCAATCTTGATGCGGGTCAAATCGTTCTCGGCCTTTAGCGCGTTCTGCTGCGCGGTAACCTTGGCCTCGATCGCGCGGTTGTAATCCTCGGAGAAATTGAAGTCGGTAATGCTGACGGCGTCCACATCAATGTGATGGGCGGCGAGGCGGTCGCGCACGTATTGCTCGATGCCATTTCGCACAACGGCCCGCTGCGCGATCAATTGTTCGGCGTCGAACTGGGCGGTCTGCGCCTTAATCGCTTCCTGCACTGCGGGGACGACCACGCGATCGAGCGCATCGTCATTCAATTTGGCCCAGATGTCCGTGACGCAGCAGGGATCCTGATAGTAGGCAAGCGTGACCTGCGTGTGGACGACTTGAAGGTCATGGCTCGCAGCCTGAGAATCGAGCTTTTCCACCTGTACCTGAACCGAGATCGGTTTGACAGTTTCAAACACCGGGATGATCAGGTGCGGCCCGGGTTCGAGCGTGCGTCCAGTGAGCGCGCCGAAGCGCAGGACAACGCCACGGTATCCTGCGTCTATGGTGGTGAACGACATCCAGAAGACGAAAATCAACGCGGAGACCACGAAGAACGGAGTGCCGCGCGAAAGATGGAAGTCAACTTTGCGGTCGTCCTGGACCGACAGGGTGATGACAGTGGCTCGCCAGATTCCGAAAACGAGGAACGCAACGAACAAAATGAACAGAACGTAGCCCATCGGTCGTTCTCCTTTTTACCGTTGAATCAATTCACACTCGAGGCCAGCACATCTGCGTCCTCATACGCCATCCCTTCGAGAAAGGCAACAATGTTTCAAACACCTTCGCTTCAGACGGTTGTCGGGACGCCGCGAGCGTCACGTATAATGAGCGGGCGATGGCGATGATTCAGCGTGCCAGTGCCAGAGAGATTTCCGCGTCAGCAGAAAAACCGCGGCGAGTACTTGCGGTGGACTATGGACGCAAGAGAATCGGGCTGGCGCTGTCGGACCTGCTGGGGCTGACGGCTCAGCCACTTGCGACCCTGGTGCGCGTGAACCGGCAAAACGATCTTCGGCGGCTGCGAGAGGCTTGCCGTACACACGGTGTGACGCATATTATCGTCGGCCACCCGCTACACATGACCGGCGAGGCAGGCGAGATGGCCAACGAAGCGGCGCGATTTGCGGCGCGCCTTGAGAAAGAGATCGGAATCAGCGTGGAACTTGTGGACGAGCGGCTGACCAGCTGGGAAGCGGAGCAAACGCTTGCGGAAACGAAATCGTCCGCGCGGCGGCGAGGGAAGCCGCTCGATGACGTGGCCGCCGCGGTTCTGTTGCGCGACTATCTCGAACGAACACGCGGCCTGGCACACGGCGTCACCGCGGAGAAGGCTTAACCGGGATGCGGCGACTCGGCTTCCTGGCACTCCTGTTGATTGCCTTATCGGGCGGCGGCGCAAGCTGGCTCGATTCGCAGCTTAGCCGTCCGTATCGCGGTCACCGGCCCGAGAAAGTCTTCGTGGATATTCCGCATGGCACTTCGCGCTGGGGCGTGGCGGAGATTCTGCGGCGCAACGATGTGATCCGCAGCCAACTTGCGTTCGCGCTTTTCAGCGATTGGCATTTCCGCAAGAATTTGCAGGCGGGCGAATATTTCTTCGACCATCCTGTTAATTCGCGCGAAGTATTCTGGAAGATCGCGCGCGGCCAGATATATGTACACACCGTGACGGTGCCGGAAGGCTGGACGATGTTCGACATCGCAGCGGAGCTGGACCGGCAAGGCGTATGCAACCGGGAGGATTTTCTAGCCGCAGCGCACAATACGTCGCTGATTGCGGATTTGGCGCCGCAAGCAGCGAGCCTGGAAGGGTTTCTTTTCCCCTCGACATATGAATTCACGCGCCGTGCGACATGTGATACGGCCGTGAAGCGCATGGTGCAGAATTTCCGCGCGGTCTGGGAAACGCTCGGCCCCGCCGGTGCGCCGCAACAATATCCCGGGAATCTCGCGCCGGAGCAGGTGGTGACGCTGGCGTCGCTGGTTGAACGCGAGACGCCGAACGCGGATGAGCGGCCGCTGGTGGCCGGAGTTTTCTATAACCGGCTGCGCCTCGGCAACCCGCTGCAATGCGATCCGACAGTGCAGTACGCGATGGAGCTGGCGGGCCATCCGGAGAAGAACGTGCACGCGGTGGACTTGCGCGTGAATTCGCCTTACAACACGTACGAACATCGCGGCCTGCCGCCGGGCCCGATTGCGAATCCCGGCGAAGCGTCGCTGCGGGCGGCTCTTGCGCCGGCTGCGACGGACTATCTCTACTTTGTGGCCAACGACGAAGGTGGCCACGCCTTCAGCCGCACGCTTGCCGAGCACAACCGCAATGTGGCGCGGCTCCGCAAGCTGCTGGCGCGCGATACCGCGGCCACCGATCCGGCATCCAAGAAAGCGCAGCACTGAGACCGCACGTGACTCCCAGCCACTCCAACAAGAACGCTTCCGGCGAATCCTCCACCAAGAAGGATTTGATCCTGGAGGCCGCGCAGGCGCTCGGCAAGCCGCGCTTTACTCCCGCGGAGATCGAGCAGATCCGCCGGCAACTGATTTCGCAACTTGGCGCGACGGCGGGAAAAACTTCCACGGATTACGTGGTGAGCGTGCTCGAAGAAGCCGGGATGCGCGTCGTGTGGTCCACGCGGTCGGATACGGAAGGGCGCTACGAAGAAGAGTTCAGCGACCTGCTGCATTTCTCGACGTTCACGGAAGCGGAGATGTGCCTGGTGCGGCTCGATGAGATGCTGCGAAAGTTTTCCCTCGAGGGCGAGCGCAGCGCGGCTGAGCGAGTACGCGAGGTGGCGCGGCTTGGACGGCGGCGCGCGGAGATGATCTCCCGAAACCACAAGGTGAAAGCCGAAAACCGCGAGCAGAAGGAAGAGGCCGCTCACTGGTTCGCAATTTGGCTCGAGACGCCGGACGCATTTTTCGACTGGCTCGAGGTACGGAAACAATCTCCAGAATTCCAGAAGAAGTTCCCACGCGCATTCGACGACGAGGAATAGATGTACGTGCTCGATATCGAACCGCTCGATCTGGGCGCGGACGTGCGGTCCGTCGGACTCGATCTGGTGGAAGCGGACGAAAACCGCGAACCCGTGCGCGGGGCAGATGCCGCGCGCATCTGGAGCCGCGTCCTTCAAGCGACGGCCGGGCAGGAAGCGTGGGCGCTCGATTTTTTCAGCCACATAGATCGCGTGCGCGACTTCTGCAAATTGCACGACATCGCCTACCGGGAAGCCAGCCAGCGCTCCATCGTCATCCCCGCGCCGGAGCCGACTGCTTTGGAGTCACTACTCGAACGTTTTGAAGCGGAGACGTTTGGAGCGCGCGCCGGCGCGTTGGTTGCTCCGAACGCCGCAGGCGATCCAGCGCTCGAAGGGGAGCTGGTGCGCCGCGGCGTGGACGCATACCGCCCGGCTTTTACAAACTATTTCTTCTGCGCGGTCTGCACATTCGAAGACGCGTCGCTTGTTCTGCTGAGCGAGAAGCTTTGGGCCAGCGAAGTGATTCGCCGGGTGCGCCCGGCGATCAAGGGACTAGACGTGGAAGTGCGCCTGCCCAATTGACCAGTACCTCCCCGTTGATTCGTCCGCGCCCTTAGCCCGTTAGTACCATTTCCCCCGCCATTGGTTCCAGTACACTTGATTGGACAACGAGGAGACCAGTCCCCTGCAAGGCGAACTGACAGTGCCCATCGAGTCCACTATTCCGAATGCCCGCGCATTCGTGCGGAGCCTCAATGTCCTGCTTAAGTACACTCGACTCTATGGTTTAGACCACCTTCGATCTGCCGGGCAGCTGGAGATCAGCTGGAATGAGCTGGAGCAGGCGGTGCAGGCATCCGGGCAAGGCGGCTTGCTGCTGGGGGCCTCCGGATCACAACTCCTGCTGGATGGCGTGCCGCTGGAATCCACCCAGGCTGAACGTAGTTTTGCGGACCTGCTCAATGCGGCTGGCGTGGCCAGCATCTGTTTCCTACCCAGCGTCGAGCGCCACGAATTCGGCAATCTCGTAAAGGCGTTCCTAGAATCGAGTGGCCCGAAGGCCGGCCCGCTGACGGAACGCCTGGAACAGTATTTCGGAAATCACGAGACCGCAGGAATCCGCATAAACGAAATTCGGTTCGTGGCCGAAGATGCGGGCTTCTCCGAGGCGCGCGTCGCGGCGCAATTGACGGCAAGAACGCTCGGCGCCGATGCCGAGATGGTTCAGGACTGGTTCCGCAGCCCCGAAAAAATGATTCAGCTGATTGCCGCGGCCGAAGGCGCGCATGGCGGTAGCGGCGGACCCGGAACGGGCCAGGGTGTGGACGGCCAGGAAAGCGGCACGGGTAGCGTTTACTCCGGCGGCTTGGGCATGGGCACTGGAACTGGAAACGGCGGCGCGGTTCCCGGCGGCTCCGGTAAAGCAACAGGAGTGGGGATCAGCACGGGCGGCGGATTTACCAGCGGAGCACCGAACGTTGATCCGAAAGATCTGCCTCAACTCGGCGAAGCGGAAATGCACAGCTTGCTGCGGCTGCTCGCGCAATTCGGCGAAGCCGCGCACGGCGGCACCAAGGGCGGGCCATCGCCGGACCAGATGGCGTGGCAGGCGAAGCTGGCAATGTTGCCGCAAAACGCGCAGGTGACATTACGGCAGGCACTGGCGACCGTCGCGGCCAAGACACCCTCGGCGAAAGTGGACGAGACCGTGTTGTTGAAGCTGGCCGAAGATCTGGCGATTCGCTTCGCGCTCGATCGCTTTCAGCGCGGCGAGGTGCGGGTCAATGCGGTTCGTCAGATGCTGGACAAGATGGGCCACGAACTCGGCACGCTGCGGAAACTGCTGAAGGCGCGCGAAGACAAGATGGCCAGCGCCGGGATGTCGGTTGAATCGCACGCGGATGTGCTCGACCGGCAGTTCTGGGCCGCGGTGCCGGAATCGGGCAAGCGCGCGGTGCTGACGTCCACGGAAGCGTGGTGCATTCCGCCGCGAAACGTCCAGCAATATGTGGAAGAGCTTATGGGACGCGGCGAAGCGGATGCCGCCGGAGACGTGCTGCTGAAATATGCGTCGTGCGTGCGAAACAAGGACGCCGGGGCGCGCAAGAAGGCCGCTATCGGGCTGGGCCAGTTGGCGGAACTTTATAGCAAGGGGGCGAGCCGGCGTTTGCAGGATGCTCTCACGCAGATCGGCCAGCAGTTGGCCGCCGAGAAAGATGCGGAACTGCAGACTCTGCTAAGCGCCGCTTTTGTGCGACTGAGCCAGGAAGCGGCCTCGCGCCGTTATTACCGGGCGATGCAGCAGGCTCTCGACTCGATCGCCGATCTCGAAGAGCTGCGTCCCGCGTGGGCGCAAAGTTTGCGGCCGCGCCTGGGAGTCGAAAACCGGATTTCAGAATTCGTCGAAGAAGCGCTGACAGCCGAGGCGATGCCTGAAGGATTGGTGGGCGTGCTGATGCGCCTCCCGCAAGAAGCGGGCGAACATCTGGCCGTGCGACTGGCGCGATCCGGACGGCGCACCGAGCGCGAAAACGTAGTCCAACTCGCCACAGCCGTGGGCAGCGCATGCGCGAGATACCTGAAAGAAGTGCTCAAGTCCGCACCGCCGGCGAAGGCTGCGAGCGTGGTCGGGCTGCTGAGCCGGCTCGACGCCTTGGGCGTAGAAGAACTGCTACCGCAAAGGCTGCGTCATGGTGGGCGCGCGTTTCACGACGCTGTGGTGCGCCAGCTTTCCATCGCGGGAGCACCCGAGCGCGGGCAGTTGATGACAAATTTGATTGAGTTGTTCGACGTCATGGTGCTGCCGCTGGCGCTCGACGAGATTGGCATGTGCGGCGATCCGGAAACGGCGCCGAAACTGCTGCGGCTCGCCGAGGGAGACATTCTGCCGCAGGGGTCGGAATACCTGCGCGTGAAAGCGATCGAGGCGCTGGGCCGGATGCGCGCGTCCGCTGCCGCTGGGCACTTGCGGCGCTTCGTCGAAACGCGCAAGGCATTTGGCTGGGCCTACCCCGAGGAAATTCGGACCGCCGCGGCACAGGCGCTGGTGAAGCTCGATCCGGAGTGGATGCAGGCGTTCCTACCGCAATCGGGCCTGGATGCGAAGGTGATGGCGCTCGCGCCGCTCGATGCGATTCCCGATCGCGACGTCGTGCGGCATCGCCGGTACCGCAGAATCAGGTTGCCGCGCAACGTGCCTGCCGTGATTACTTCTGCACGCGGAAAATATTCGTCGGCGATCAGCGTGCTGAGCCTCGAGGGCGGGCTGCTGACCGGCGACGTCCAACTCGCCGTGGGCACCGAAGCCACGCTGAAAATTCCCGCCGGGCTACGCTCGATCAATATGCAGGCCGTGGTGCGGTTCGTACGCTCGCATCAGGCAGGCTTCGAAATGGTTGGCATGGGCCTGGAAGACCGCGCGAAACTTCGGCGCCTGCTAGTCTCGCTTGGAAGCCCCGATCCTGCTGCTACGGTGACGCGTACGAACGAGTAAGTCCGCGAACCTTATTCAGAAACTCCCGATGGAAATCCTGCCGGAAGATAACCGCTCGCTTGTGCGCCCGGGTATTGCTCACCGAACCGGCTTGTCGAACGAAGCGCAGAAATTGCCATGCTGCTGCGCGATCAGGAGACGGAGACGTTGCGAGAGGAGGCAGAAATCATGGAAGGAACGATTCGCCGATACGACAACATGCTGAAGAACCTCTGGCGACATGGGTCGCAACGATAGGCCGGAAAACCCAAGAAAGCGCTTCACCGTAATGAGCGTGCCTCGGTCCACTCGTTCGCGTGCGACATGCTCGAGATCGAAATTCCCGCAACGCGGGCAGTGGACGTAGCGGGCGAAGGGAATTGCCACCGTCCAGGCATAAAATCGCAGGTCGCACGCCCCGCAGCGCCAGGGTCGCAGCCCTATCAGGGTGGCGAAAAAGTCGGCGACGCCCTTGCGGTGTGAACGTAAGCAGTCTCCACTCCGGCATTGGGGGCAGATCATTTCGCTAAATTATCTCCGGTCACGGCGCGCCAGCATATACAAATCCTTGCGACTCGGCAATAGTCGCGAAAGCGGCGGGCGCCCAGGACAGTGTAAGATAGCGAATGAAAGGAACGCGAATGCCTGACTACACCGATGCTCACGCGCGCGCGGGAATTCGCGCCAAGCTGCCCAAGATCGAGACGTGGCCCAATCAATTCCCCGGCTACGAAATCACGATTCGCGTCCCGGAGTATACCTCGGTCTGCCCCAAGACCGGCCTTCCCGACTACGGGGCCATCACGATTCAATACGAGCCGAAGAAACTCTGCCTGGAATTGAAGGCTTTGAAGATGTATCTGCTTGCTTATCGCAATCTGGGAATTTTCTACGAAAACGCGGTGAATCGGATGCTGGAGGATATTGTGGCTGCGGTCCGTCCGGCGTGGTGCCGCGTGACCGGTGAATTCACACCGCGCGGCGGCCTGACCACGACGGTCGAGGCGCGCTGGCCCCGGCGGAGTGGTAACACGGCTCGCTCGCGGGGATAGACTTCGCTCCCAAGCTCGGCGATAATTCAGCGCAACGGCGAGCGGTGTTCGCCAACAAGGAGGCTCGATGAGTTTGGACACACCTAACGACGTTCAGGTAGTCGAAGCGGGAACTCTGCCGCGCTGGGTAACAGTGCTTTTCGTTGTGGCGTTTGCGCTCGTCGCTTACCTGCTTTACGGGAGCTACGCAGAGCGGCAAGCCATGCACAAGACTCAGGATGACGCCGCGCAGAAGGCGCAGGCGACAGCGGCGGAACTCGACAAGACGAATTCGCGGATCGCCGACCTGAAAGGGCAGTTGGACGTGATGTCGCAGAAGCTCGGGCTGACCGAAGACGAGCTGGCACGTGCCCGCGGCCTTGCACAGACAGTTCGCAACGAGCAGCAGAAGAGCGACCTGCAGTTCCGCCAGCAGCTGGGCGCCGTGCAGGCGGATACGACGACGAAATTCGGACAGATTTCCACGCAGCTGAATGGAACGCAGACCGACCTCAACACCGACGAAAGCCGATCTCGAAGCGACCAAGGGCGCCATGTCCAGCATGAAGGGTGATCTGGGCGTTCAGAGCGGCCTGATCGCGCGGAATCATGACGAAGTCGAAGAGCTGAGGCGGCTCGGGGAACGCGACATCTTCGAATTCACTCTCAACAGATCGGCCAAGGCCCCCGAAAAAGTTGGTCCGATCCAGGTCCAGCTGAAGAAGACGGACACGAAGAAATATAAATACACCGTCAATGTGGTGGCGGACGACAAGAACATCGAAAAGAAGGACAGAACCGTGGGCGAACCGATCCAGTTCTACGTCCGCGGTGCCAGGGCGCCGTACGAGATAGTCGTGTTTGATGTCACCAAGGATTCGGCGAAAGGCTATTTGAGCGCGCCAAAATCCGCAACGGCTGCGCCGCCTGCCACAACGCCGCCGGGTAATTGACCGGGGCCGGCTTCACAAACGAAACCTTGACGTGTCCACTCGCACCGCTGGAATCGAGATGATTCCGCGGCGCGAGCGGACGCGAGCAACCTCCCTGCTGTTCCTACCGCTTCTACTGTTGATCTTGGCTATCGGCGGCAGCGCGCTTGTTTTGCGCGCGCAAGCGCCGGTGACCTCTCCACAGCCCTTGACCGCCGCGACCGAACTGGTATTCGTCGACGCGAGTGTCCTGGATAACAAGGGAAATTTCGTAGGCGGACTCACGGACCGGAACTTTCGCATATTCGACAACGGCGAACCCCGGCCGATCGTGATCTTCGATCCCGTGGAACTGCCGGCGAAGGTGCTGGTGATAATGGAGACCAGTCCCGCCGTTTATCTGGTTCACGATGAGCATCTCGCCGCTGCGTATTCACTGCTCGACGGGCTGGCAGCAGACGATCAAGTGGCGCTTGTCGCCTACGACCAGTCGCCGCGGATGACTTTGGGATTTACCACGGATAAATCCGCGCTGCTCGCGGCGCTCAACGAAGTGCAATATACGATCGGCATGGGAGACCTGAATTTCTACGATTCGGTTTCGACGGCGCTCGACTGGATCGGGCGGTCGCAGGGCAAGCAAGCGCTGGTGATTTTAACCACGGGGCTGGATTCGTCTCCGCCTGCGCACTGGGATGCGCTGGTTCGCAAACTGCGCAGTGATTATGTGGTGATCTATAGCGTGGCGTTGGGCGGAGCGATTCGCCCCGGAGAATCGTCCAAGAAAACGAAAAAGACCGCGCCTGCGCAATCAGCTGCCGACGCCGGTTTCGCGAAAGCCGATCAAACGCTGCGATCGCTGGCCACGATCACGGGCGGCCGCGCATATTTCCCGCGCTCCGAGAAGGATTTCGCGCCGATTTATCATGAGATCGCGTCCGCGCTGCGCCACCAGTATGTGCTCGGCATCGTGCCGGCTCACGACGGGCAGTTCCACGCGCTGACGGTTGAGCCGCTCGGGGCGAACGGCCAGCCGATGAATGCGCCGTCGAAGAAACCTGCGGTTCGCGTGTTTGCGCGCGAAGGGTATCTAGCTCCAGGGCCTTGACTCGTATAATCTCAGGGCACGATCTCGAAGCATGAAGGATGTAGGGAGGCTCGATGAAGCGGAGCATCAGAATCGGCATCGCGGTCGTAGTGGTATTGTGCGCCGGCTTGGCGCTGCGGCCGGTATCGCGTGCGCAAAACAAGCCCGCACCTGCACCGCAGCCGGCTGCCTCCGCGCGATTTGCTTTCGGCGGGAATGTGGCGCAAGTGCCCGCTGAATTCATCGGCAATCTGATCTTTCTGCCCGTGCGTGTGAACCAGGGCCAGCCCTCGCTATTTGAACTCGATTCCACGGCGCCGTTTACGTCGGCCGATCCGCAACGCGCAGCCGAGCTTGGCATCGTGGATTTACGCGGGCCGGTGTTGAATCTCAGCGGGGTTGATATTTCGCTGCCCGATCTCAGCGAAAGCGCCAACAACGATTTCGGCAAGAGAGTGGGTCGAGCATACGAGGGAACGATCGGCAACGACGTGTTCGCCGGCGTCGTCCTGGAGATTGACTACAAGCGGCAAACAGTGAGGATTTACGATCCAGCAGGCTTCCGATACACGGGCGGAGGGAAAAGTTTCCCGCTTACATTTCACGACGGGATGCCGGCGGTGCGAGCGAAAGTTGATGTGAACGGCCGGAAATCCGGTGAGGCTTTGTTCGTCCTGAATACAGCTCTGGAGGCGTCGCTGGTTATATCCGACAAATTCGCGCAGCAACACCATCTCTTCTCGTCGCACATGAAGACGATTGCAGTGGCCCCCGGCGAACTGAACATCAACGGCAACGCAGTCGTTGCCAGGATCGAAAGCTTCCATATCGGCCCGTACGATGTGGAAATGCCGCTCGCGACCTTCGCGCAAGGAAAATTGCCGGGAGGCGACGATAAAGAGGTCGCCGGCGAAATCGGCAGCGGAATGCTCCGGCGTTTCACCGTGATTTTCGATTATCCTCACCAGCTGGTAATTTTCGAACCGAACGGCGAGATCCGCTCAGACGATCACGAGGATATGAGCGGAATATCCGTCGTCGCCAGCGGCCCGGGACTGAAAGTGTTCGAGGTCACGCAGGTTCGGCCGGGAACACCCGCCGCTTCGGCCGGAGTCCAAACGGGTGATGTGATCGAAGGCGTGGATGAAGAGGCCGCCGCGGATATGACGCTGGACGCTCTCCGCGCCCTATTTCGCCAGGTGGGCCACAAATACAAGCTTCTAATCGAACGAAACGGCAAGACGCTCACCATCAACATTCAAATGCGCCGCTTGCTTTAGTTCCGGGATTGTCCAACTGCGGGAGCACTACTCAAATTTGTGAAGAGTGGACGCCATTTGCTCGAGGCGCGTGTCCACTTTCGCGAAGACACTATTCGGCTCGAACTTGCCGGTGGCATCTCGAGCGCCGGCTCGGACGCCGGTGAGGATTTCGATTCCCTGCTCGATCGTGCCGACGGGATAAATGTGGAACCGGCCCTGCGCCACGGCTTCGATCACCTCATCGCGCAGCATCAGGTCGTCGGTATTTTCCGCGGGAATCAGCACGCCCTGCTTGCCGGTGAGGCCCTTCAAACGGCAGACGTCGTAGAAGCCTTCGATTTTCTGATTCACGCCGCCAATGGGCTGCACATCGCCTTGCTGGTTCACGGAGCCGGTTACGGCGAGTTCCTGGCGAATGGGCAACTCCGACAGCGCGGAGAGCAGCGCGTAGATTTCGGTGGAGCTGGCGCTATCGCCGTCCACGCCGGAATACGATTGCTCGAAGCAAACGCTGGCGGAGAGCGAGAGCGGCTTATCCTGCGCGAACGTGCGGCGCAAATAACCGGAAATGATTTGCACGCCTTTGTCGTGGAAGCGCCCGCTCAGATTTGATTCGCGCTCGACATTGATGATGCCGATTTTCCCGAGCGCGACAGAGGCCGTGATGCGCACGGGCTTGCCAAACGCGTAACCGCCGATTTCCATCACGCTCAAGCCATTGATCTGGCCGACCCTGCCGCCCGTCGTATCAATGAAGATGAGGTTCTGTTCGATCATCTCGCGGATTTTCGTTTCCACCAGATTGTGGCGGTCAATTTTGGCATCGAGGGCGAGCCGCACGTGCTCGGAAGTAACGACGCTACTGCCGTCGTGCCGGGCGACGTAGCAGGATTCCCGCGCAAGGTCGGCGAGATCGAAAAAGCGAGTCGTAATCTTGCCGCGCCTTCCGGCCAGGCGGACTCCATGTTCCAAAATCGAGGCGATGGCCGAGCGGTCGAAGTGGAGGAGCTTTTCGTCGTCCACGAGCTTCCGCAAGCGCCCGCCATAATGTCGGAAGACATCATCGCTCCACTTCATTTCCTCGTCGAACTCGACGCGGACCTTGAAAATTTTCTTGAAGTCGTCTTCATAATCGTAAAGCAGCTCGTACATTTCGCGGTCGCCGATCAGGATGATTTTCGCGTGGACGTCAATCGGCTCGGGTTTCAGGGCCGCGGTGCTGAACGGGAAAAACATGTCAATCGGCTGAATTTCGAGCTTGCCGTGGTTGAGCGTGCGCTTCAGCGTGCGCCACACACCGGTCTCCGTCATCGTATCGAGCGCGTACATCACCAGGAATCCGCCGTCGGCGCGCAACAGCGAACCGCCGCGCAGGTCCATGAAATCGGAGTTCCAGGAGCCACGAGCGTCGTAGCTGCGATGCACGGTGCCGAAAAGATTCGCGTACGTAGGTATCGTCTCGAAAACGACCGGGCATTTTTCGTGCTCGTTGTGCGCCAGAATCACGTTGACGCCGTAAATGCGAAATGGATCGCGCTCTGTGCGCTCCGGACGCGGCCCGCCTCCTGCGGCAGCCTCGGAAGGCGGCTGATCGTCTTCGCCCTCGCGCTCTTTGAAGGGATCGAGGTTGTCGAGGATGTGGTGGCGGACCTCTTCGAGATATTCGGAGATCTGCGGGCTGGCGTATTTTTCCTTGAGCTCCTCGATCACGCCGTCCACGAGGACGGAGGCCGCTTCCTGCTCGAGGTAATTCATCTCGCTGGCGAGTTCCCGCGAGAGTGAGAGAGTCCTGCGATAGACGATCGTGAATTCTTGCCGGAACTGGTCGTATTTGCGCTCAAGTTCTTCCGCGGCCGTGTTTTCGAGCTTCCCGTCCTGCACCATCTTGGGGATTTCCTCGATGGGGACCATCTGGCCCTCGAGCACGGGGAAAATTTCAGGCAGTGCCACGGCGCCCACCTGCATCCGTCCGAGGGCAAACTGTTCGCGCGCAATCCGCCGCGTGAAATCATCCATCAATTCTTTTTCGCGCACGGTGAAGCGCTCCACGATGCGCGTTTTCTGGCGCTGGAAGGGCTCTCCTTCGAACACCTGCGGGATCCGCCGGCGCAGGAAGTCCACGCCCGATTCCACTTCCTTCTTGAAGGCATTTGCCAGTCCTCGCGGAAGCGTTAGCAGCCGAGGCCGATCGGCGTTCTTGAAATTGTTAACGTAGCAGCGGTCCGGCGCGGGCTCGTTCTGCGGATGCAGGTCCTCGATCATCCGCACGATCATCCCGCCGCGGCTCGTTCCGGAAAGGCCGCAGACAAAGAGGTTGTAGCCAGACGCGGTCAGCTCGATTCCCATCCGCAGCGCGCGCAGGGCTCGCTCCTGGCCCATATCGCCCGAGGATGGCTCGACCTGTGCGGTCGTCTCGAACGGAATGCGCGCGGGATCGCAGTGCCACCGGAGTTTATCCGGGGTCAGGCTCGCGTGCTGTGGAGTGGAGTTCTTGGCCATTCGGCGTTCCGTCAATTGCGCTAAAGGGCGCTACTCTAGCACGGCGTTGAATTACTTCCCACCCGCGTGGGACGGCCTGTTTCCAACCGGCGCAGGTGGAGCGTAAAGATCGAGCAGGCTCACCGCCGAGGCCACGATGATGGGCCCGAGAATAACGCCCAGCAATCCGAACGCGGCGATTCCTCCGAGCACGCTGATAAAAACCACCAAGCCGCCCATCTCGGCGCGCCCGCTGATCAACCACGGACGGATGATGTTGTCCACGCTTCCCACGATAACAGCGCAAAAGATCACGAGAACAAGCCCGCGGCCCCAATGGCCCGAGGCCATCAGGCTGATCGAAACCGGAAGCCAGATCAAGGCGGAGCCCACGAGCGGGACGAAGGAAAAGAATCCCATCATCACGCCCCAGAAGATGGGAGCCTTGATTCCTGTCAGTCCGAACGCGAGACCACCGAGAGCGCCGTGCGCAACTGCAGCGACCAGACTCGACGTAACGCTCGCAAAAATCAGGTTACGCGCGTCTCCGAGCATGCGGTCGCGATGAACCGCCTCAAAAGGAAGAAGCTCGCGGAGACGTGCGACCATCGAGGCGCCGTCGCGGTATAGATAAAACATCGCAAGAATCGTTACGCCGAGGTGAAACACGAAGACAGCGGTATTTTTGAGAATGATCCCAAGGCGCGCGGCGACGAACGCAGCGGCGAGTTCGCCGTAGTGGCGCAGCGAAGTCGCCAGATCGTCGGATCCCGCATCGGGAAACATATCCTGAATTCTAGACCATAGGTCGTTCACCCAATTGAAGTGACCGTTCGCGACCTGAAGTTGGATCGCTTGCACCGCGCCCACGCCCTGGCGGACGAACGCAATCATTACGAACACCATCGGGACGATCAGAATCAATGTGACGCCCACGGTGCTGACGATTGCGGCCATCACCGGACCCCATCGCCGCGCCAGCCATTCGTAAGCCGGATAGGAAACGACGACCAGAACGGCCGCCCACGCGAGCGGCACCAGAAAAGGGGCGAAAACGAGATAGGCGAGATACATCAGCAAGATCACGATGCCGTAGAACAGCGCCGCGCCCAGTCGTTTCTGTGAAGTCAGCTCGTTAGTCATCATCCCGCTTTCGAAATCCCGGCAAAGAGACTGATAGTTGCAATCCCGGCGTTTGTCAACCTCGCGGACGCCGCCACGCGGAAAGCCCGGTGCTATAATCCAGGTTGTTCGATTCTGGATTTCACCATGACGCAACCCGCCTGCCAGCACAAGCGCACTCAGCTGATCGCCAAAGATAAAGATGCGCAGTACGAGGAATGCCTCGATTGCGGCGAAATCATCGAGGCTGGCGAAGCGGAGAAGAAGGAAGGCGCCGGATTCGACGAATCGCTCTCCGACGCCTGATTCGTTCTCAGCCCGTCTCGCGGGCACCCGGGAAACATCCGCGGAGAGGTTTGACCTAGCTTTTTTCCCAGATTCCTCTATGCTGCGTGTACTCATCGGATATGTAATCCATAAACATCACCTCCGAGGTATGCGATGCTCAAGGCACCTGCTTCGAAAGACCCGGTCGTTCTTTCCTATTTGGCGCTCCGGAAAGCGGTTGGCACCGTGGCCCTCGCGTTGCCGTTCGCCGTGGCGATTCCGTGGGCCCTGCTGCACCACGCGATCCAGACCTCGATCAGCGCTTACTACTACACCGGGATGCGAAATGTTTTTGTAGGCAGCCTTTGCGCCATCGCCATGTTCATGCTCTGTACCCGCGGTTATGATCGCAAAGACGAAGTCGCTGGAATGCTTTCCGCCCTTTGCGGGGTCGGCGTCGCATTTTTTCCAACATCACCGGCCTGTTGCGCGACGCATCGCCAGCGGGTCATCGGAAACGTACATTACACTTTCGCGGCATTACTTTTTCTAACGCTCGCCTATTTCTGTCTCGTGCTCTTCAAAATGAGCGCGGAAAACAGAGTACTGACCCCCAAGAAAATTCAGCGGAACCGGGTCTACACGGTTTCAGGAATTGTTATCCTCGCTTCTCTGGCCGCGCTTCCGGTCCTGACGCTTCTCCTCCATGTGCCTTATGTATTCGCGCATGTGGCTCCCGGCATTTTCTTCGAGACGACCTCGCTACTTGCCTTCGGCGTCGCCTGGCTGGTCAAGGGCGAAACGATTCTTAAGGATGAGAATCCCGCTCCTGCCGTCACGCAAACGACCGACGGCCACGTCTTCTTCGACGCGCCGCATCCGAGCTGACTTCTTCAAGGAATTTCTGGTAATGCCGATTTTCCGATTGGTGGTCTTTCCGATGCTTCCTGTGCTCCCCTCCGCCTCCGGCTTCACGCTTTTCACCGAATTTAGTATCTAGCATGTACGTAGATTTTGAGTTACGCTTTGCGCCTAAAAGGCTTCGCAAGTGTTTACTATGCTCTTCAAGACTTTCAGCGCCGCTGTGTTTGGGATTGACGCCTACCTCGTTGAGGTTGAGGTGGACGTCGCGTCCGCCTTCGAGGGGCGGTTCAACGTAGTCGGCCTGCCGGACAACGCCGTCAAGGAAAGCCGCGAGCGAATTCGGGCCGCGCTGCGAAATTGTGGGTTTGATTTTCCTTCGTCGCATATCGTCACCATAAACTTAGCGCCTGCGGATATTCGCAAGGAAGGTTCCGCGTTCGATTTACCGATGGCGCTCGGTCTCGTCGGCTGTCAGGGATCATTTTTCGGCAAGCAATTGGATTCCTATGTTTTTCTCGGCGAGCTGTCGCTGGACGGCAGCGTGCGAACGGTACGAGGTGCGTTGTCGGCCGCACTCGCGGCGCGCGAGCGAGGCATAGCCAACTTAATTGTGCCGGAAGCAAACGCTCGCGAAGCGGCCGTTGTGGAGGGAATGCACGTCTTCGGCGTGAAGTCCCTGCCGCAAGCGGTGGACCTGATGAACGCGCCGGAATCCTTCCGGCCGATTGAAGTGGATACATCGCAGATGCTGGCGGAGGCGAGCCAGTACGGAGTGGATCTGCGTGACGTGCGCGGGCAAATGTCGGCGAAGCGCGCGCTCGAGGTTTCGTGCGCCGGCAGCCATAACATCCTGCTGATCGGTCCGCCCGGCGCGGGCAAGACGATGCTCGCGAAACGCATCCCCACGATTCTCCCGCCGCTGTCGCTGGAAGAAGCCATTGAGACCACACGCATCCATAGCGTCGCCGGCGTGCTGGAAGAATCGCGCGGGCTGGTAGGCACGCGGCCGTTCCGTTCGCCGCACCATACGATCAGCGACGCGGGTCTGATCGGCGGCGGAGCAGTGCCGCGGCCAGGAGAAGTGTCGCTCGGGCACAATGGCGTGCTGTTCCTCGACGAACTCCCTGAGTTCCAGCGCAACGTGCTCGAGGTGATGCGCCAGCCGCTCGAGGACGGCTGCGTGACGATCGCGCGCGCCGCAACGTCCGTCAGTTTTCCTTCCCGGTTCATGCTGGCCGCGGCGATGAATCCCTGTCCGTGCGGCTTTTTCGGGGACGCGACCCGAGAGTGCCATTGCTCGCCCCCGCAGATACAGCGCTACGTCTCGAAAATTTCCGGGCCGCTGCTGGACCGCATAGACATTCACATCGAAGTGCCCGCGGTGAAATACAAGGAATTGCGCGGCGACACGGAGATCGAGAGTTCCGCCAGCGTGCGCGAGCGAGTCCTGCGGGCGCGAAAGATTCAGGCGGAACGCTATAAAGGCGAGAAGGGTCTTTACGCGAACGCCCAGATGCCGCCGAAGCTGATCCGCAAGCACTGCGCCATTTCCGCCGATGGGGAGAAGCTGCTGGAAACTGCAATCCAGAGGCTCGGCCTTTCGGCGCGCGCGCACGACCGCATCCTCAAGGTTTCGCGGACAATCGCCGACCTCGAAGGGGCGCCCACCATCGAGCCCAAGCACCTAAGCGAAGCCATCCAGTACCGCACGCTTGATCGCACGTATTGGGCGTGAGGCCCAGTTAGTGTCAGTAAGGGGTCCGCGGCGATCCAGTTTGCGAGATGTTGATGGACCACTTGTCCGGTAATCCGTGCCAGCTCAGACGGTCGACGCAACACCCCCTAAAGAGTAGTTCCGATAACACGTTTCATAGTAGACCGATCTACTGGGCTGCCCTCGATTAGACCTAATCAGGACGGGGCTTGCTTTGAATCGACGTTCGCAATCGTAGTTGGCCTTTAAACTCCGCGAGATAGACTTCGAGCTGGTGTTGCATCGACCTATTGAGACCACCCGACTAATCAGGACTTACGAGAAAAAAGCGGTCGAATGGGGTGTAGGGCACCCTCTAAAACAGGACACCTCAGTTAGGTCGAATCAGTGCGGAAGGATTCGCCACCCGTCTCCTCAAGGGTGGGCCAGCCCCCCGAAATTCCACTTTTGCTTTTGCCCTACTCCCAGTTCTTTCCAAACAGCAGGGTCATCCGTTATATAAAATATCGGCTCTGGTTTTCTATGTTCGATAATTTCAGTAATGCCTTTTACAGTGATTACTTCGTAGGCTGGATAACCAGGAGGAAATCCAGGCGGAGGATGTTTCAGTTGGAGAGGTTCTAGACCCTTCACCTTGCCATCTACCTGTTTCAGCGTTTGCCCTTTCGTGTCTTGTACTGTGAATGTGGCACTTCTACCCCATGGCTTAATGTAGTAGCTCATCTTAATTGAAACGTCGGCGCGTGTAAGTCCCGGTGGGAGGGTAATCCATCTCGGCAACCTCGATTCGCTCGCTAGTTCGAAGGTTGACTCGGAGAACCACGCGCACCCTATCGCCGAACTTGCAATAGTTAGCGCAACGAAAAAGAGCAGGAATTTATCGACGCGCCTAATTATTTTGAACACTTACAATCGCCCCCGGGAGATTTATCTGCGGCTAAAATACACGTCGTTCGCCGCCGTCTGATTCTCCATCTTTCTTAAGGACTCTTTGGTCAAATCGGGCAGGGCATTCATTCTCATCCTCTGTGACCATGATACACGCAAACAAAACCCTCTATGTCAGAGGACGCGTGTTCTCAACTCCTGATTAACGGGCTAGCCGGACAAGTACCACTGGCCACTGTTGGGTTACTCAAACCGACCAAATACGAGGGTTCTAGCTGATTGACTGCCACATAGCGCCTATGATACGGATACAAGGCATTTTTATTGGAGTGCTCTCTCTCGGCTCAATGGCGACTCCCAACCAACGTCTCGAGGTCACGCTGGATACGCAGCTGGAAAGCGTGGACCTCGCAGAAAACATCGTGACGCGCGTCGCCGAAGCGGCTGGCTTCGGTGAGGATGACCTGCACAAGCTCGGCATGGCGGTGCGCGAGGGCGTGATCAACGCCTATAACTATGGCAACTGCCAGGACCGGCGGAAGAAAATCAGGCTGGCGGTCGAGTTTGAGGCAGAGACGATGGTCGTCCATGTGGTGGACGAAGGATGCGGCTTCGAGCTTTCCGACGTCGAGGATCCGCTGGCGGAAGAAAACCTGCTGCGCACCTCGGGGCGCGGAATCTTTCTGATGCGCGCGTTCATGGATGATCTGGCGGTGCGTAAGGCGTCCACGGGCGGAGCTGATTTGGTAATGTCCAAGAAACTGCCGCATCGAGTTTCCGGCAACGGACACTCGTAAGCGGAGTAGAATCCTTTCGAGAGGTTTCCGTGTCCTTAAGAGGAACATGCAGGCAAGTGGGCGACGTCGCCATAGTGGATTTTAGCGGCAAGATCACGCTTGGCGAAGGCAGCGCATTCCTGCGAACGATGGTGCGCGAGCTGGTTGCGAATGGGCAGCGGAAGATCCTGTTGAATTTGGGTGACGTGGACTATATCGACAGCTCCGGCATCGGCGAGCTGGTCGGTGCGTATACGGCGGTGCGTACTGCAAGCGGCGAGCTAAAGCTGGTTCACCTGACCAAGCGCGTCCACGACCTGATACAAATTACGCGGCTCTTCACCGTCTTCGATGTGCAAGCGGACGAGTCCGCTGCCCTCGTCAGCTTCCGTTCGATTTCGTAGAGATCCTCCTCGCAGCAACCCTGCTGGAATTTCGGTCCGAATACTCCCTCCCAGTTCTGGACACCGAATTCGGATTATGCAAAAATCCCGCCGCCGAGGCGGTCTTGTGATTCCGTGTCGGGGCAGGCGCTCCACGTCGCGCGCGTTTTCTTTCGCGCCACCGCATGGCGTTGCGAGTACCAGAATCAGGACATCACTTGCAGAGGAGTGATTACGTTGGCTCGAGAACAGGGTGTGGTGAACTGGTTTAATGCGTCGAAGGGCTTTGGCTTCATTCAACGTCAATCGGGAGAGGATGTCGTCGTTCACTTCTCCGCCGTCGAAATGGATGGATACAAATCGCTGAACGAAGGCCAGCTTGCCGAGTTCGAGGTCCGTCAGGGACCAAAGGGCTTTCAAGTTGAGCAGGTCACCAAGGTATAGCGCGGATTGAAACAGGGTCCCGTTTCACAAACTCGAGGCGGGGTTTATCTGGGGGCGCGCGGTTCCCCGGTAGAATTGCGAGGGTGCAGCCTGGACTCCGCCTCTCGCGCTACTGAACGATCACTCTTAGTGTGCCGCGATTAGCATTGGACGGCGGGTTTGAATTGCAAGGCACATCCGATGTATGGCCGAGGTACGCTTTCGGTGCGGCATTCAAAGCAATCGGTCCGGACCGCGCCCTTGCGCCAGGTACTACATCCCAACAGCTCTTCTCCGTGAACGGATTCTCATCGGATTTGAAATGGATGGAGCGGGCGTTTGAAGCGGAGTTCATCCACAGAATCCATTCGTCGTTCGCCTTCACGAGCGTGCAATCGGACTCCTTTCCATCCGCGATATCTATCGTGCACTTCGCTGTTCGCACCGCCGGCGCGGATCCTGAGCCCGCCGGACTCGCGGTCGAAGCGCAGATCGCGAGCATTAATCCGACGCAGGTTAGCGAAGGTAAGATCGCATGAAGCCAGCTTTGTTGCGTCTTCGGCTGTTCGATCACCAATTGTCTCCTTTGCCAGGCGCGGCAAGCTCGACCCAGATTCTGGCCTTACGCGCTTTCCGCGGCTAGCTCGTCCAGCACGGTAGCCGCCTGGTTCAAGTTGTCCACTCCGAAGACTACCAACCCAAGCGCAGAACCCGGCTCCAGCCCACAGTATGAGTAGTCAACGTTAATTCTCTTTTCTCCCAACAACGAAGCCGCGCGGCCCAGCTGGCCCGGACGGTGCGGCAATCTGGCTACGGCAACCTGCGTTTCCTCAAAGATCATGTGCAGACCGCCCAGCACGGCCTTGGCGGCGGCCATATCATCCGCCAGGAATCGGGCCACGCTCTCGCCCTCTTCGACATACGATTGAAAGGCGAGGATGTTCACTCCACGCTCCGCCAGGGCCAGGAAACACTTCCCCAGCGCGCCCGGTTTGTCTTCAATTGTTACCGTAAATTCCTTCGCCTTCGCCATGTGACGTGGCTCCCTTTCCACGAAGGACATCGTCAACCGACATCGCGGTTCATTCATTGAACCGCCGCTCGGTTCCTTGGTCAACCCCTGATTCATCGGCCGGTGTTGAAGGCTTCGGTCTGATTCCCGCAGACCGGTTCACTACTCCGCCTTGGCCGGAATGCGTTCGCGCGGCGGTTTGTGATACGATTCGAAATCGGCGAATTCTTCCAGGAGTGAAGCTTTGGCGCATATTTCCCGCAAGGATTTGAAAAAGGACGAGGTGCGCGACACCTTCGCGCACGGCGCTGAGGCTCTCCTTTCGCATCAGCAGCTGACCTTATACCTCTTGATCGCGGCCGTGGTCGTAGCCGGAGGCATATTCGGCTGGCGGACCTATACCGAACATCAAACGGTGAAGGCGTTCGCGGATTACGATGGCGCGATGCTGGTCTTTCAAGCGCCGGTTGGCGCTCCCGTCGCACCCGGAGAAGTAAGCTATACGGACGCGAACAAGAAATTCACTGAAGCGGAGCAGAAATTCTCCGCGGTTGCGTCGAAATATCCGCACACTCGTGCGAGCGAACTCTCGCGCTACTATGCCGCGCTTAGTTTCGAAAAGCTCGACAAGAACGCCGAGGCCCGGGCATTGCTTCAGGGTCTGACGAGCAGCAGCGACGAGGAAGTCGCGGCCATGGCGCGCTTCGAGCTGGCTGGACTTGACGATCGCATGGGACAGGGAGACGAAGCCGCGAAGCTGTACCAGCAGTTGATTGCGAAGCCGACCGTGCTGGTGCCGAAGCCCGTCGTGATGCTCGCGCTAGCCCAGCACTATGGCCAGAAGAATCCTACCGAAGCAGCCAAGATCTACGGACAAATCAAGACCGACTATCCCGACACGCCGATCGCGGAACAAGCGGACCAGGCGCTGTCTCTTTTGCCCGGCAAATCCTGATTTATTTTCTGCCGTCGCGTATCGTGGGGCTGAAGCCTCACGCTTCCACCGTAGCGGTTGATGGCGTCAATACACTAGAATGGCGGCGATGCCGCTCGAATCCTACGCGATGGATGTGCGGCGGTCGCGCGGGCGCCGCTATCCGGAAGCGCAGCATCCCTACCGCAATGACTACGCTCGCGACCGCGACCGCGTCCTGCATTCCCGCGCGTTCCGCCGTCTTGAGGCGAAGACCCAGGTTTTTACCGCGCGCTTCTCCGACCATTTCCGCAACCGGCTGACGCACACGCTGGAAGTGGCGCAAATCGCGCGAACGGTTGCGGGCGCGCTGCGGATCAATACCGATCTAGCCGAGGCTCTCGCGCTCGTTCACGATATCGGCCATCCGCCATTTGGGCACGCCGGCGAACGGCAGCTCGACGCGCGCATGCGCGAGCATGGCGACCGCTTCGATCACAATCTTCACGCGCTGCGGATTGTCGAGCAGTTCGAACAGCGCTATCTGGATTTCCCGGGGCTCAACCTAACATTTGAGGTGCGCGAGGGCATCGTCAAGCATTCGCGCGATTACACTGCGGCCGAGTTTCCTGCGCTCGCCGAATATTTGCTCGACGAGCGCCCACCGCTTGAGTCGCAGATCATTGATCTCGTGGACGAAATCGCCTACAACACGGCGGATCTCGACGACGGTTTCGAGGCGCGCATTCTAGACTTCGATCAACTCCGCGCAGAAGTTCCGGTATTCGGCGCGGCCTATGACGATGTGGAGCGGCGGCATCCGAAGGGCCCGCGGAAGCTGAAATTCAACGAAGCGCTCAAGCGCATTCTCGACCGTCTCGCGACCGACTTGATTGAGAACACTCGCCGCCAAGTGGAAGCGAGTGGAGTGGAAACAGTCGAGGATGTGCGACGCCAGGAAAAGAGACTCGCGGGATTTTCGTCGGATGCTGTTGCTGAAAACGCCAGCCTGAAGCGGTTCTTGATGTCGCGCGTTTATTCCGATCCCGCGATTGCTGACGACCGAAGCCGGTCCGTGGCTGCCCTTGATGATTTGTTCCGATTCTTTCTCGAACATCCCGAGCGGATGCCCAAGCACTACGCAGATCTGGCCCAAAGCGGGCCTCGTCATCGAATCGTTTGCGATTACATCGCAGGGATGACGGACCATTTCCTCCTGCGCCAGTGCCACGAGCTGCTTGGCGCGCCTGCACCGGAGCCGCGTTGAAGATGGCTCTTCGTTGCCCATTTGGTGTCAGCCGGGACACCTTTGCCGGGGGCTTCCTTGACATGGGAGGCAACAGACTTATAATGGCTTTGCTCGTCGAAAAACGCGGGGAAATCCAATGTTTCTGGATATAAATGAACTCGCCGTCCGAAAGACCCGCATCCGGAAGAGCTACGCCCCGGGGACGCTGGACTTCCATTCGGGCGAATTCCGTCAGGTTGAGCCGCTGGAAGTGCGTGCAACGGCGGAGCTTGTCGAGGGCCAGATACGCATCTGCGGAAACCTTCACACGCGGGTCGAGCTGGTGTGCGCCCGCTGCCTGGACACCGTGATTGAAGAAATCAGCCGCGATTTCGACCTTTTCTACCGCCCGATGACTTCGATGTCGGCCGAAGAGGAATTCCAGTTGAATCTTGATGATACGGAGATGGCTTTCTTCGAAGGTGACGGCCTTTTCCTCGCCGACGTGCTCGCCGAGCAGGTAAATCTGGCGCTTCCCATGAAGGTGATTTGCTCGAGCGACTGCCGCGGGCTTTGCCCCCACTGCGGAGCGAACCTGAATAACGAGGAATGCCGCTGCGAAAAGAACGGCTCCGATCCCAGGCTGGCCCCACTCGCTCGGTTGAAGCAGGACTGGTTCAAAAAGCAATAAACCGCTACACTATGAGTTTCCATTCAGGCCCTGCTGAGTACGGGCCTGTCACGAGGAGCAGGAATGCCGAATCCAAAGCGACGACACTCGAAGAGGCGTACGTCCACGCGACGCGCCCACGACCACCTTCACGTACCCATCTTGGGCGAATGTCCGCATTGCCACGAAAAGAAGTTGCCCCATCGGGCGTGCCTCAAGTGCGGTTACTATAACGGTCGCGAAGTGATTGACACCGCGGCCAAGACGGCCTAACTTTCCCTCGCCTGCCGTATCAAGCTGGCACTTAATATGACCACCATTGCCCTGGATGCCATGGGGGGCGACCATGCGCCTCGTGTAGAAGTCGAAGGAGCGATCCTCGCGGCGCGCGAGCTGGACGTGCACGTGAAGCTCGTGGGCGTGGAGGCAACGGTTCGCGCGGAGCTGGACCGGCACAAGACGCGCGGCCTGCCGATTGAGATCGTGAACGCGACGGACGTAGTCACCATGACGGATTCGCCGTCGCACGCGTTCCGCCGCAAGAAGGAAAGTTCGCTGCACGTTGCCGCGCGACTGGTGCGCGACGGCCAAGCCGACGCGCTGGTCAGCGCCGGCAACACGGGCGCCGTGATGACTATCGCGAGATTCGTGATCGGCACGCTGCCTTCGGTTGACCGTCCCGCGCTCGCCGCCGCTTTTCCGAACATGAAGGAAAAGATCTCGGTGATTCTGGACGTCGGCGCGAATGTGGATTCAAAGCCGGCGCAGATCGAGCAATTCGCGGTGATGGGCGAGATTTATTATCGCGCGATCTGGGGCGTGAAGCGGCCGCGCATTGCACTGCTTTCGATCGGCGAGGAAGAAGCCAAGGGCAACGAGCTTACGAAAGAAGCCGCGTCGCGGCTGAAGCAGTTGCCGCTGAATTTCGTGGGCAACGTCGAGGGCCGCGACGTGTTTCGCGGCAACGTGGATGTGGTGGTATGCGACGGCTTCATCGGCAATATTGCGCTCAAGCTCAGCGAGGGCCTTGTGGAGCACATCGGCGGGATGCTGAAAAAAGCGATCAAGAGCAGCGTAGCCTCCCAGATCGGTTACGCGCTTTCCAAGCGCGCGTTCGACGATTTTCGCAAGCGCACCGACTACTCCGAAACGGGCGGTGCTCCGCTGCTGGGAATCCGCGGCATCACCGTGATCGGGCATGGCCGCTCGAATGCCAACGCGATTAAGAACGCCATACGCGTCGCCGCCGAACTTTGCCGTTCGGGTGTGAACGAGAAAATTGAACAGGAGCTGTCGTCTGCCGCCGCAGTCCCCGCCCGCGGCTGAACCGGAAGGAACCCGTAATCGCCATGAGCAAGCTTGCATTCCTTTTTCCCGGCCAGGCCTCGCAATATCCCGGCATGGGCAAGGACCTCGCCGCGAATTTTGCCGAATCACGCGCCGTGTTTGAAGAGGCGGATGCGGCGCTCGGGTTCCCGATTTCGCAGCTGTGTTTCGAAGGCTCGGAAGACGCGCTCAAGCTGACGGAAAATACGCAGCCGGCCATCCTGACCGTGTCCGTGGCGGCCTATCGGGCGCTTGCGGCGCGCGGGATTCAGCCGGATTTCGCGGCGGGGCACAGCCTGGGCGAATATTCGGCGTTGGTTGCCGCAGGGGCGCTCGAATTTTCGGAAGCGGTGAAGCTGGTCCGCCAGCGCGGGCGCTACATGCAGGAAGCAGTGCCCGCGGGCGAAGGCGCGATGGCCGCGATCCTGGGGCTCTCCCCGGCGGACGTGGCGGAAGTTTGCAAGAAAGCGGCCAATGGCGAAGTGGTCTCGCCCGCGAATTTGAATTCGCCGGAACAGACCGTGATCGCAGGCAATGCGGCAGCGGTGAAGCGTTCCGTGGAAATTGCTTCGCAATCCGGAGCCAAGCGCGCCGTAATTCTGGCCGTCTCGGCGCCCTTTCACTGCACGCTGCTGACGCCGGCGCAGAAGCGTCTGGAACCGGACCTGCGCGCGGTGAAGTTCAGCGCGCTGCATTTTCCGGTGATCACCAACGTGGACGCCGAGGCGATCACTTCCGGTGACGAGGCGCGCGAATCGCTGATTCGCCAGGTGACCATGCCGGTCCGCTGGCTCGAATCGGTGCGCGAGATGATCGATCAGGGCGTCAACATCTTCGTCGAAGTCGGACCGGGCAAAGTACTCTCCGGCCTGCTGCGGCAAATCGACCGCTCGGTGCGCTGCTTCAACGTCGAGGACGCTGCAAGTCTGCAGGCCACGCTCGACAAGATCACGCAGGCGCGCGCCGAAGCGCCGGAAAGTTAGCTGCATGTTCTCGCTCAAGGACAAAGTCGCTCTCGTCACCGGCGCCTCGCAGGGAATCGGCCGGGCCACTTCGCTCGCCCTTGTCGTCGCCGGCGCCAAGGTTGCCGTGGCCGCGCGCAACGCGGAGAAGCTCGCGTCGCTCGTCGCCGAAATCGAGGCGGCGGGCGGCGAGGCGCTCGCCGTGCCGATGGACGTGGCCGATGCAGCTCAGGTGAAGACGGGCTTCCAGCAAGCGCTCGCCAAGTTCGGCAGGCTCGACATCCTCGTGAACAACGCCGCGATCACGCGCGACACGCTCGCGCTGCGTATGAAGCTCGAGGATTGGGACGCCGTGCTGAGGACGAATCTCACCGGCGCGCATCTGTGCATTCAGCAGGCGCTCGGCGCAATGCTCAAGCAGCGCTCCGGCCGCATCATCAATCTTTCTTCGGTCGTCGCGGAAACCGGAAATGCCGGGCAAGCGAACTACGTGGCGTCCAAGGCCGGCTTGATCGGCCTTACGCGCTCGATCGCCGTCGAAGTGGCTTCGCGCAACATCACGGTCAACGCCGTCGCGCCCGGTTTCATCGAAACGCCGATGACCGACGTTCTCTCGCAGGAACTGAAAGACAAAATGAAGGCCATGATCCCGCTCGGCAGATTTGGCCAGGACCGCGAAATTGCCGCCGCTATCGTGTTTCTAGCGAGCGACGAAGCCGGATACATCACTGGGCAGGTGCTCGGCGTCAACGGCGGCCTGCACGCGGGATAGGTCGTAAGCCGCGGCTCGCGGCTATTGTTGCATTCGATTATTGCGGCGCGTAAGGTTGACCCGGCGATAGGCCCCGCATAGAATGGGCAAGGCAAATACGGGCGCAACTCTCCTGCGTGCTGCCCAGGTCCCAGATCGCTGATATCGGAGGAACAATCAGAATGGCCAGCGTCGAAGAACGCGTGAAGCAAATCATTGTCGAGCAGCTCGGTGTGGATGAAGGCGAAGTGACTCCCAGCGCTTCGTTTGTGGACGACCTTGGCGCCGACTCGCTCGACACTGTCGAGCTGGTGATGGCTTTCGAGGAAGCGTTCGGTATCGAAATTCCCGATGAAGATGCCGAAAAGATTGCCACGGTGAAGGACGCGACCGAGTATATCGACAAACATTCCAAGGGAAAGTAGCCAGTCCCGCCGGGTCGTCCTATCCCGAACAGGAGAAGTTTTCTTTGAACCGCCGAGTTGTAGTGACGGGCGTTGGACTCGTATGCGGCTGTGGCATTGGAACCGACGAGGTCTGGCGCAACCTGCTGGCCGGAAAAAGCGGCATTGGTCCGGTCACGCACTTTGATGCGACCGGGTTTGATTGCCGCATTGCCGGTGAAGTCCGCGGCTTCGATCCGCTGAACTGGGTCGAGAAAAAAGAGCTGAAAAAGATGGGGCGTTTTATTCAGCTCGCCATGGCTGCTTCCGATTTTGCGATGACCATGGCCGGGCTTGAAATCACGCCCGAGTTCGCCGACGCCACTGGCGTTTATATCGGATCCGGAATCGGCGGATTCGACGTAATCGAACGGGAACACTCGAAATATCTGCAGGGCGGCCCCGGCAAAATCTCTCCTTTCTTTATTCCTTCCGCGATAGTGAACCTTGCGTCGGGCAACGTATCTATCCGCTATGGGGCCAAAGGCGCGAATTCGGCTACGGCTACGGCATGTTCGGCTTCCGCGCACGCTTTGGGCGATGCGTTCAAGATCATTCAGCGTTCGGATGCGGAAGTGATGATTGCGGGCGGATCGGAAGCGGCTATCACGCCGATGGGCATAGGTGGTTTCGCGGCGATGCGCGCGCTTTCCACGCGCAACGACGAGCCGGAACGCGCGAGCCGTCCATTTGACGCGGAGCGTGACGGATTTGTGGTCGGCGAAGGCTCCGGCATGCTGATCCTGGAGGCGCTTGAATTTGCCCAGCGCCGCGGTGCGAACATTCTCGCCGAAGTGGTCGGCTACGGAATGTCTGGCGACGCGTACCACATCACGCAGCCGGCCGAAGGCGGCGACGGCGGATATCGCGTCGCGCTCGCAGCCGTGAAGGATGCAAAGATTTCTCCGGATGACGTCGGCTACGTCAACGCGCACGGCACTTCGACGCCGATGGGCGACTCGATCGAGACGGCCGCGCTCAAGCGCGTTTTCGGCGCGCGCGCGAAGAAAGTTCCCATCAGCTCGACGAAATCCATGACCGGGCATCTGCTCGGCGGAGCGGGCGGGCTGGAAGCGGGCATCAGCGTCCTGGCATTGCGCGATCAGATTCTTCCGCCCACGATCAATTACGAGAATCCCGATCCGGCGTGCGATTTGGACTACATTCCGAACCACGCGCGAAAAGCCGAGGTGGTGTACGCGCTCTCGAACTCGTTCGGCTTCGGCGGGACGAACGCCTCGCTCCTTTTCAAACGCTGGGAAGGAAAATAGGTTTTGGCTTTAGGAATTAGATGTAGCGCCGCCGTCTTTAGCGCGGCATCTTTGTTCTTCGCTGGGAGACAACATTGAAAATCGGCGTATGCGTCAAGCAGGTTCCGGCGAAAGATGCGCCGTTGGCCATCGCTGATGGTGGCGCATGGATTCGCGAATCCGATATCGGATTTGAAACGAACGAGCCGGACGGATTCGCTCTCGAAGAGGCGCTGCGCCTGAAGGAAAAGCATGGCGGCGAGGTCGTCGCCATTTCGATGGGTCCGGAGCGCGCAAAGCAAGCCATCAAGGAAGCTCTCGCCAAGGGCGCCGAACGCGGCATCCATATTCTCGATCCCGAATTCTTCAAGCTCGATCCGCTCACGTCAGCCCGCTCGCTCGCCGCTGCAATTCAAAAGGAAAAGTTCGACCTCATCCTGACCGGGCTTCAAAGCGAGGACCAGGGCTTTGGCCAGACCGGCGTGCTGCTCGCCGAATTGCTCGGCAGGCCGCACGCGACGATTATCATGGCCATCGAAGTGATCGAAGGACATCTAAAACTGAAGCGCGAACTCGAGGCTGGATGGTTCCAGTGGGTCGAGTTGCCGCTCCCAGCGGTGATCACGATTCAATCGGGAATCAACAAGCCGCGCTACGCCACGCTGAAAGGCATCATGGCCGCGAAGAAGAAAGAGATCGCGACGGTCGAGCGCTCGTCGCTCGGTGTCGCGGACGCGCGGACGCAGCAGGTCGAGCGAATCTACGTCCCGCAGAAAACGAAGAAGACCGAATTCATTACCGGTTCGCCGAAAGAGGCCGCAGCGAAACTGATTGAAAAGCTGCGGCACGAAGCGCGGGTGCTCTAGATCATGAAAATTCTATTGATCACCGAGCAGCGGGACGCGAAGTGGAACAAGGTCAGCTTTGAGACGCTGGCGGCCGCGCAGCAAATCGCCGGGCTAGCGAAAGCCACGCTTTCGGGCGTCGTCGTCGGCAAGGGTGTTGCGGCGCTCGCCGACGAGCTTGCCGGCTACCAGCTCGACGAAGTTCTCCTCGTCGAGCACGACTTGCTCGCGCAGTACACGCCTGACGCCTACTCGCTCGCGCTGCGGCAAGTGATCGAAAGCGCGAAACCGGATCTCGTGCTGCTGCCGCACACGTATCAAGTTCGCGATTTCGCGCCGAAGCTCGCTGCGTCCATGCAAAAAGGAATGATCGGCGACTGCATCGCCTATCGCCATGAAAATGGGAAGCTCATTTTCGTGCGCCAGATGTTTCAGGGCCGCACGGCGGCGGACGTTGTGTTCACCGGAGAGCCGCCCTGGATCGCATCATTTCAGGCCGGGGCATTTCGCGCGGACCTGGCCGCAAAACACGCCTCCGGAAGAGCGCCGGTGAAGCCTGTCAGCGTTGAATTGAAGCCGGAGCAAATCCGCACCAAGCCTCTGGAGCTTTTCCGCGAGGCGAAGCAAGCCGTGGACCTGACGCAAGCCCCCATACTCGTGTCGGTGGGGCGCGGCATTAAGGCGCCGGAAAATATTCCCATGGCGGAAAAGCTGGCGAAACTGATGGGTGGAGAGATTTCCGCGTCGCGTCCGATCTGCGATGAAGGATGGCTCCCGATGGACAGGCAAATCGGCAGCTCGGGCCAGACCGTGGTGCCGAAACTCTATCTCGCGCTTGGAATCAGCGGTGCAATCCAGCATGTGGTCGGAATGAAGGGATCGCGTACGATTGCTGCGATTAATAAGGACGCCAACGCGCCCATTTTCGAAGTCGCCGATTACGGCATCGTCGGCGATCTCTTCGAAATCGTGCCCGCCATGATCGAAGAGCTCGAAAAGACCAAGAGCTGACCCCGGCCGTCCGCGCGAGAATTATTCCTGGTTCTTCAGTTTCAACCTGTGCTTGTTCTCTTCGAGGAAAGCGCGAAGGTCGGCCGACCTATCGAGCAGGCGAACCCACTGCTCGTAATAAAGTGTCACGGGAAAACGGCCGAGACCGTAGACGCTGACGCCGCCCTTTTCGCCGACGCGGAATTCGAGGCTGCCTTTGGCTCTCGATCCCGATTGCTTTTCAAGTTCTGCGATGCGAGCCAGCAACTCTTCTTTGGTAGGTTCAGCCATGTCGTCACCCCGTGTAAAGCCGCGCCACTAAATGATATCAGTTCAAGAAAGGCGCGAGGGCTTCGAAATTCGGCGTAGCGGAGAAGGTCCGTGCGTAGGGCTGACAGAGGCATTCATGCGCGACTAACGATCCCGGGAGGACCGTTAATCGCGATAAACGAATTCCAGCTCGATTCCCGCGACTACGATAATGTCGCCGGACGACAATATCGTCGGGTGCAGGACCGGCTGGCCGTTGACGCTCGGCACTTTGTCGGCTGCGCCGATGTAGTAGGAGTGATCGTCGCGGCGAGTGATTTGCGCGGCGGCCTTGGGCGCGAACCAACCCTTTAGCTTCACGGTGGCCATGCCGGACTTGCCGACGACGGTCAGCTTGTCGTTGAGCGCGTATTCTTTTTGATTGGTGCGGCCCTTGCGTACGATGAGCGTCGGCACTTTCAATCGCGACGGCGCAACCTGCGAGCTTTCGCCGACGGCCGCGACTTTCTGCAGAAATTCGCGCCGCTCCTTGGTGTCGAGCATCACAGTCTCGTTGATTTTCGGCGCTGCGGGTCTCGCGCTCCCGTTTCCGGAAGCAAAGCCGTCCAGCTCGCGAGATTCTGAAACCACGATCGTGTGCTTGCCGATGCCAACGGAATCGCCTGGTTTGAGCGTCACCATTTTCACGCGCTGGCCGTTGACGAATGTGCCGTTCATGCTGCCAAAATCCTCAAGCATGAGCCGCCCTTCCTCGTTGAACACGCGGGCGTGATAGTGCGAGACCGCGGGATTGTCAATCACCAGGCCGTTTTCCGGGGATCGGCCGATGCTCACTTCCTTCGACCCAACCGGCATTTCCTTCAGCACCGAATTCTCGAATTTCAGTACGAGCTTGGCCATTTCAACCCTCCCAAGAATGCGAAAATCGCAATCTGCGATCCCCCGTCCTACGCCGAATGCTTGAACAGCCTGCCGATGCGCGCGATTGCTCCGTTCGATTTCGCGGCACGACGCAACACGATCGCGGTCACGTTGTCTCCGCCGCCTGCCTGTTTCGCCAGATCCACGAGCCGCTTGGCGGCTGCCTGAGCTTCATGGCGGTCGGCGAGCACGGCGGCAATTTGCGCATCCGAAAGCTCCCGCGTCAGCCCGTCGGAGCAAAGCAGCACCGTGTCTCCGTCCATCAAGAGCTCTTCGCTCACGTCCACTTCGACCGTAGGTTCTATGCCGAGAGCGCGGACGAGCACGTTCTGCATCGTGCTGGTAGCCGCTTCCTCCGCCGTCATTTTCCCGTGGCGTACTTCTTCGGCCACAAACGAGTGATCCTGCGTGAGCTGTTCAAAGTTGCCGGCGCGCAAACGATAGATCCGGCTGTCTCCCACGTGCGCAACACTTATGCGCTCATCCGTGCACCAGACCGCAACGATCGTCGCGCCCATGCCTCGCTGTCCCGAACCCTGCCGCGCAGTGCGGTAAACGACTTCATTCGCCGATCGAATGGCGCTCGCCAGCCGGTTCGACGCATCGGAAACTCCCTCGATGGGTTCACCAATGAGAGGTAGTGACGGATTCGTCTCGGCTTCGCGGCAATGCGCGAGCACGGTGTCCACGGCCAGGCGGCTAGCTACTTCGCCTGCTTCCAATCCGCCCATGCCATCTGAGAGGACGAAGAGGTTTATTTCCGGCGCCACGCGATAGCTGTCCTCGTTATTTTCGCGGACACATCCCGTATCGCTCTGCGCTCCGAATTCCATCTCCATCCGCATTACTGGTTCGAGCCTCCGAATCCTAATTTGGAGTCTGTCGCTGATTTCCCATCGGATTCTTCACGAGGCGGACATCGGCGAATCCCTGCGTCTTAAGCCAATCCATGGCGCTCTCGATGCGTTCAGGGCCGTACGGGCCGGTCAGGACCACGAAAAACTCGCCAGTCGCGCCGTGTCTCGGCACGACGACAACAGGCAGCCCGAGAACCTCGATTTTCTTTGCCGTGCTCTGCGCTTTGTCCTCGCGCTCGAATCGGCCAATCCACAAGTAGCTAGGCGTGTGGTCGTTCACGGGAGGCCCGGCGACCGGCTCGTTCTCGCCGAAAGCATTGTCCGCGTGTCGCTGCACGTTTCGAGGCGCAGCCGCGGCTTCCGGAATTTGATTCTTTGCTGGCACTGCCCCTTGGGCCGCAACTGCTTGTGCTGGCGCGCGCTTTATCGGAGCCGGAGTTTCGGAATTCACTTCAGCCGGTTTGTCGGCATCAGGCTTTGCATCAGCGGGTTCCGAGGTTGCTGGCTGCGCGGCGGCAGGTTGTGTGGCCGCAGGTTGCGTGACAGCAGATTGTGCGGCGGTCCCATCGAGTGCGAAATCCGGCGGCAGCGGAGCCGGCAATGCAGCGGGCGGCGCAAGATTTTCAGCCGATTGCACCACCTGCATCCAGTGCCAGCCGGCAAAAGCGCCAACGACCAGCAGCGCGCCCAGGAGAACCCACGTCACGGGTGACGTGCGCTTCGGGTCGACTGCAGGATGCAGCAGTTGAGACGACAGTGGCGCGTGGCTTGAGTAGTGTGGCGCAAAGGTCGCTCCGGCAGCCTGCTCCTTCGCCGGCGAACCAGCAACGCGCATTGCAGATTCGAGTTCGCCGATGGACTGAAATCGTTTAGACGGTTCTTTTTCCAGGCACTTCAATATGGCGCGCTCGATTCCAACTGGGATCGCGGGCTCGATCTCGTGCGGTGGAACCGGTGTTTCCTGCATCTGCTTCAGAGCGACCGCAACAGCGTTGTCCGCCTGGAATGCCTGTGCGCCGGTGAAAACTTCGTACATGATCAGGCCGAGCGAGTAGATATCCGTGCGGTAGTCCACGGGTTTCCCGCCCACTTGCTCGGGCGCCATGTACGCCGGTGTGCCAACCATCGAGCCGGTAAGGCGCGTCAGCGCTTCCATCGAGCGCGCAATGCCGAAGTCCATGATTTTCACGTTTCCCTGAGCGTCAATCATCACGTTCTCGGGCTTCAAATCGCGGTGCACGATTTCCTGGGCATGCGCTTCTTTTAGTCCGGAACAGATCTGACCGACCAGGTCGATTGCTTTGCGTGGCGGGAGACCGCCGAAGCGGTTCAGTACGGACCGGAGGCTTTCACCCTCCACAAATTCCATCGAGGTGTACGCGATTCCCCCGATTCTATTGAACTCGTGAACGCGGCATACATTCTTGTGGGTAATCTTGCGCGCGAAGAGGAGCTCATTCTTGAATCGCTCCATCATGCTCTGGTCCGAAGCAATCTCCGGCTTCAATAGCTTGAGAGCGACGACCTCACCCGTCTCGCGGTCCCGCGCCTTGTAGACGTTGCCCATGCTTCCGTGTCCGGCTTCGGCGAGGATGTCGTACCGCTGCGATAGTGCGGCGAGTGTGGCAGGGCTGAGGTTGGCGTTCGCGTCCACCGGACGGGACTGCTCCGGAATCATGGCGGAGGCCTCCGGAACATCTGTCAGGAGCAAAGTTTCCTGATGCTCCACGCGACGGCGCTGATCGCCTGGGGGCGGCAGCCCGGGCTTCGGATTGGTCGGATGGGCCATGGTTCTACAGCTTTAGAATAGGCGAGAAGGCACCGGCTAGATGCGAATCGCGTGATGGGTGTGAGGAAAGAGTATCCTGTACTACAGACCCAAGCCCCTGTTGAGAAACGATTTGCGTGTAAGTTGGGAGCGGTGGGTACAGCTGGGAGAACACGACTCGACAATTACCTTGCCGCATTGAATCGGTCGCCTCAAAATAGAGGTTCGTATCCGGCCGCGATGTTTGACCCTTTGTAACCGGGAGATTCCATTGAAGATATCTGTGATCGGCACTGGATATGTCGGCTTGGTGACCGGGGCCTGTCTTGCGGAAATTGGGCACGAAGTGATGTGCACCGATAGCGACGCAAGCAAGATTCAGATGCTCGAGTCCGGCGGAATGCCCATTTACGAGCCTGGGCTCGAGAAGGTAATTCCGAAGGCCCGCAAGGATGGCCGTCTCCATTTTTGCGTGAATACGGCTGACGCCGTATCTTTCGGCGACGCATTTTTTATCTGCGTAGGCACGCCACCCTTGCCAAATGGCGATGCCGATCTTAGCGCCATCGATCATGTGGCCCGTTTGATCGCTACCGAAGCCAAGTCTCCCAAGCTGGTGATTGAGAAGAGCACTGTGCCCGCTCGCACCGGGCAGGAACTCAAGCGGGCGCTTTCGGTCTATTCTCGCAAATCGAACGTAAAGTTCAGCGTCGCCTCCAATCCTGAATTTCTGCGTGAAGGCACCGCCGTCGGCGACTTCCTCCACCCGGACCGGATTGTCGTGGGCGTTGAAGAGGAAGCCGCGGAGAAACAGCTTAAGGAAATCTACAAACCGGTGCTGGAGCAAAAATTCAAATGCCCGGTTCATTCACCGGCGTGCCCGGACGTTCCGCCGCCATCCTGGCTGGTCACGACGATCAACAGCGCCGAGCTGATCAAGCATGCGTCAAACTCTTTCCTGGCCCTGAAAATTTCCTACGCCAATATGGTGTCGGACCTGGCCGAGCGCCTCGGCGCCGACATTGGAGAAGTGGTGCGCGCCATGGGAATGGATCCTCGCATCGGGCCCAGTTTTCTTTCCGCCGGTTTGGGATTTGGCGGCTTCTGTTTGCCGAAGGATCTGCAGGCATTCGTCCATCTCGCGGAACGATCGGGCGTGGATTTCACGATGCTCAGGGAAGTAGAGAAGATTAACAAGAAGCGGATCGACCACTTCTTCGAAAAGTTGCGCAGCGCTCTCTGGGTCGTCCGTGGGAAACAGATCGGCGTCCTTGGGCTTGCGTTTAAACCCAACACGGACGACGTCCGCTTCGCCCCGGCCATCGACCTCGTCAATCATCTCCTGGGAGAAGGAGCTCTCATCCGCGCCTACGATCCGGAGGCAATGGAACGAGCTCGCGCCGTGCTTCCGCAGATCGAGTATGCGAAGACCGCGTACGATGCCGCCAAGGATGCGGAAGCTCTACTGATCGCCACGGAGTGGGACGAATTCCGCAAGCTCGATTGGGATCGCATTCGAGACGTCATGGCGCGCCCGCTGATTGTGGACGGGCGGAATCTGCTGTCGCCAAAAGAAATGAAGGATCGGGGCTTCGAATATCGCTCGTTCGGCCGGCCGGATTAATCGCCGCGCGCGGAGAAACAGGCCACGTTTAGGCTTTGTGTTTCATGGACGCGACCTGCCGCTTGAAGAAATCGTACGTAATCTGGAGACCCTGCTCCAGATTTACCTTCGGCTCCCAATTTAGAATCCGCCGCGCCTTTGTGATGTCGGGGCAGCGCTGTTTGGGATCGTCCTCCGGCAGCGGGTGGTGCACGATGGGCGCCGTGGTTCCCACGAGTGCGCGGACACGCTCCGCGAATTCGAGGATCGTAATTTCCGCCGGGTTGCCGATATTCACAGGCTCATGCTCGTCCGATTCCAACAGCCGGTAGATTCCATCAATTAGATCCGCCACATAGCAAAAGCTTCGAGTCTGCTTGCCGCTGCCGTACACCGTGATGGGCTCGCCCACCAGCGCCTGATAAAGGAAATTCGGCAGCGCTCGCCCGTCGTTCAACCGCATGCGAGGGCCGTAGGTATTGAAAATCCGGACGATGTGCGTGTCCACGTGGTGGTAGCGGTGATAGGCCATGGTGATGGCTTCCGCGAATCTCTTGGCCTCGTCGTAGACTCCGCGCGGGCCGATCGGGTTCACATGCCCCCAGTAGCTCTCCGGCTGCGGGCTCACTTCCGGATCGCCGTAGCATTCCGAAGTGGAGGCTTGAAGAAATTTGGCTTTCTTGGCCATCGCCAGCCCCAGCGCGTTGTGGGTACCGAGCGCTCCCACCTTCAGTGTTTGAATCGGAAATTTCAAGTAGTCCGGCGGGCTCGCGGGCGAAGCGAAATGGAGAACCGCATCCACTGGCCCCGAGACCTCGATGAATTTCGAGACGTCCTGCTGGGCGAAATTAAATCGTGGATTTGAAAGCAGATGCGAAATATTCGAATCGGCCCCGGTGACGAGGTTATCCAGGCAGAGAACGTCCCAGCCCTTTTCGATGAAGTAATCGCAAAGATGCGATCCAAGAAAACCCGCCCCGCCTGTGATCACAGCGCGCAATGGAGATCCTTTCCAGCCAAATTGGGCACCGAAGAACCCACCGCCATTATCCCTGAAAACATTCGTGGGCAGAAGGCCGGCGGGCCGCGCACGCTTTCAATCTAGTTATCACGGGCGCCGGCCGCCCTCGCCTCGTGGCCTTACAGCGGCGCCAATAAGCCATTTTCGCCTGGGATTTGCCCCCGTCGGTTGCCTCATACGCTATTGCTTCCGGTCATTTTCGAGCCTCGCGACCCCGTTTCGTGTTCTAAATAATGTGGGCAACTCACGAAGGCATTGGGGAACGTCCGTTCAAGGAGTGGCGATGGCGAAGAGTAAAGGTTTACCATCCATTTTCTGTCTCGTTCTAATGGTCTTTCTCCAAAGCAACAGCTGCACGAGCTGCTCAGGCGTTCCTTCGGACTTCAATTCCGTCGTGCTCCATGCAACGTCGCTCGATATTGGTGCGGGGCAGACAGTTACCGTCACCGCGACCGTCCCCAGAGACACAACAGGCGCGGGCGTGACTTGGCTTTTTACTCCTGGCGCGGGCGCTCCAGTACCCCCGGGAACATTTACGGTGAACAGCGTCACATCGGCAGCCTACGCGGCGCCTACGACCGCTATCGCCGCGAAGTTTACGGTCGTGATTCAGGCGACGTCAATCGCGTTTCCAACGGAAGTGAATTCGATCACGATCACCATCGAGCCGACGGCCGCGCTGAAAGTCACGATAGCTGCGTTGCCGAATGGAGTTGTAGGCACGCCGTATCCCGCCGGGACGCAATTGCAGGCCACAGGCGGCGTTGCACCCTACACGTGGACGCTCACGACAGCAGCGAGTACCTTCCCCACGAATTTGAGTTTGAATATGGACGGCACCATCACCGGCACGCCAACCGGCAATCCCGGCGTCTTCAACACCTTCACAGTCCAGGTGAGCGACAGCGAAACCCCGCCGATGACGGCGACGACCACTGCCGGGCAGCTCAGCATCACGATCACGAACGCATTGAGCGGCAACTACGCTTTTGAATTCAGCGGATTCAATTCCAGCGGCGCGGTTGTCGTCGCTGGCCACTTTAGCGCCGATGGCGTGGGCGCACTATCAGGCGGCGTTGAAGATGTGAATTCCATTTCGGGCCCCTACAAGAATCAAGCCTTTCACCGGCACGTTCACACTACAAAACAATCGCGGCCAGCTGATTTTCAGCAGTTTGCCGGGAACTCCCACATATGATTTCGCCCTGGATTCGACTGGACTCCATGGCCGCATGGTCGAATTCGACGCAACTGGAGTACGCGGCTCAGGTGAGCTTGTGCAGCAGAACACAGCAACCTGCGCCTCGCAGACGATGTCCGGCGCTGGACCGCTGGGCGCGGACTTCGTCATCGGGTTGACCGGCGCGGAGGGGAACTTTACGGGTACGACGCCCGGGCCGTTCGCCCTCGCGGGCCGATTCACGGCCGAAGTGCCGGCAAACTCTTCGACGCCGGGCAATATTGACAATGGCGAAGTGGATGCCAACTCTCCAGGCGTCGCAACATATCGTGCCGGACGAATCGTTTTCCGGCACTTTCCAAGCATCCTCTCAGCCGGCGCGCTGCGTGATGAGCGTCACGCAGACGCTCGGAGACATGAATTTCAGCGTCTATCCGATTACGACGACGGGCGGACTGCTGACCGAAGCTTTCATTGTGGAAACGGACTCAGTGAGCCAGACCACACCTTTTGTTAGCGCCGGGAAGCTGATCCATCAAACTGGATATCCGTTCGGGGAAGCGATCCAGTCGTTCAGCGCCGCGAAGCGTCGGCGGATTGTCGGGCTGCTGTCATTCCGGGCGGCCAGACCGCCTACGTACCGTTCGCGGCTGTCGCTCAGTTGCAAGCCAACGGAGGAAGCGGATTCACGCTTTCGCTGGTGGACAATGTGGCCGGGTCGGTCACAACAGCGCTGGGTACGAACGCCCTCGCCGCAAGTTTCGGTACCGGCGATTCGTTTGGACGCGTTGATACCGATCTGGTTAGTCCGGTTACTCCTGTCTTTTACGTCATCAACAACAATGAGGCCCTCTCCATCCTCCAAAACGCTCAGCGACGCCAGCTCGCCAGTGCTCGGAATCTTCGAGCCGCAATCCGCGGGTCCTTTTTCCACGACCACGATTTCAGGAACTCTGGTCGAGGGTACTTCGCAGCCGTCCACGACGGCGCTCCAGAATTATTCTGGCTTCGTCACCTTGGCCACCGGCGTGGTCTCGGGCACCGAGGATTTGAGCACCACAGCGGCCAATTCCGCCGGCCTGTCCGTCTCCGGCACCTACGCGCTCACCACTACTGGCGCGACGGATGGCAGCGGCACGTTTAATCTGACTCAAACTCCTCCCCCTCCCGCGTTCAACGGCGAATTCTTCATCGTTTCGCCGACGAAGGTCGGTGATGATTACGACCACTAGCGGCGATATCAATCCCGTTCTGACGATATTGGGAGAGCAGGCTGACGATTTCGGAGTGAACTAAGGCCTGCACAACCGCGTCGCCGAAGGTTTTGTAGGGGCACTGCATGCCGTGTCCAGCTCAAGTGCTTGGCAACTGTTTCGCCCAGGGGCGGGATTGACAGCTTCAGTCGCCGCCGCGAGACGTCAGCACGAACTTCAGTAAGCCCAACGCATCAGCACCGCGCCGGTGGTATATCCCGCGCCGACGGCTATCAGCAGTACCAGATCGCCCCTGCGCAAGCGCTTCTGTTCGACAGCATCCACCAGTCCCAGCGGAATTGTCGCAGCCGTGGTATTTCCGTAGCGATCTATATTCACCAGAACTTTCGAATCGTCCACGCCCAGGCGCTCCTGCATCGCGCGAATGATACGCAGGTTCGCTTGATGTGGAACCACGAGCGCCAGATCTTTGCTCGTTAGCCCGTTGCGCTCCAAAATCTGGCAGGCAAGCTCGCTCATTCGCCGCACCGCGTACTTGAAGACCTGCTGGCCTTCCTGATGAACGTAGTGCATGCGCTTGTCCACCGTTTCGTGCGAAGGCGGATGCAGCGAGCCGCCTGCGGGCATGTAGAGGTTGCAGCCGCCCGCGCCGTCCACATCGTGGAGGAAATCAATGATTCCTTCCGCATCCGAGGCAGCCGGTTCCAGCAGCACGGCGCCCGCGCCGTCGCCGAATAGCACGCAGGTAGCTCGGTCCTTGAAGTCGAGAATGGACGTCATCACGTCGGCGCCGATCACGAGTACCTTCTTGTGCGCCCCCGCACTCACAAACTGCGCACCCACCGTCAGCGCATAAGCAAAACCCGAACACGCCGCGGAAAGATCGAAGCCCCAGGCTTTCTTCGCGCCCAGGCGGTCCTGGATCAGGCAGGCCGTCGCCGGAAACAGCATGTCCGGCGTGACCGTGGCCACCACGATCATGTCGATTTCTTCCGGGGCAATGCCCTTCATCGCCAGCAGTTTCTTCGCGGCTTCGGTTCCCAGATGCGAAGACGCGACCCCGGGGCCGCGTAGTGACGCTCGCGGATGCCCGTGCGAGTGCGGATCCACTCGTCGGTCGTGTCCACCATCTTTTCGATGTCCGCGTTGGTGACGACGCGCGGCGGGAGGTATCCGGCCACTCCCGTGATTTTCGCGGCAATCCGCTGGCTCATCAAACTCTCCGTTCTCGTTAACCGCTGGCGATTGTATGCAATCCCGCGCTGTGGTGACAAGCAAAACACGCGATTCGCGGCGAGTTCCGCAGCCGCAAAGTTTTCGCTCGTGCGCTCCTCTTGAGGCATCATGGACGCATGACGCCAGCCGAGCGAACATGCTGGATCAGCGAACGGGCGCGCGCCTCCGGCTTCGATCTTTGCGGCGTCGCGCCCATCGCGGTTGAGAATTCTGCCCCGGCCGGCGCGCCGGCAGCTTCTTCGGCCGAATCGCTCCCGGAACTCGACCACCTGCCTGAGTGGCTTGCGCGTGGCTACGGTGGCGAGATGGGTTATCTCCACGATCCGCGGCGCGCCGATCCGCGGCGAGTTCTTGAAGGCGCTCGCAGCCTGATCGTCGTCGCCCTCAATTACAATTCGCCGCCGCGCTCCGCCGCTTCGCCTGACCATGCCGATCCGGAATCACCCCGCGGATGGATTTCCCGGTACGCATGGGGTGACGACTACCACGAAGTGATGCAGCAAAAGTTACGGGCGCTGATTTCCGAAATGCGCGCACAGTTCGCCGAGTCGTTTGCAGCACGCGCCTACACCGACACGGGCCCGATCATCGAGCGCGTGGCCGCGAAATATGCGGGCCTCGGCTGGCTCGCGAAAAACACCTGCCTGATCAATTCACAACTTGGCTCGTGGATTTTCTTGGGTGTGATTGTCACGACCCTTGCCCTCGAACCAACCCTCGCGCCGGGCGAGCCGCCTCCCGCGGATCTCTGCGGCACGTGCACGCGCTGCCTGGACGCGTGCCCCACACAGGCTTTCCCTGAGCCATACGTCCTCGACGCGCGCCGCTGCATTTCCTATCTCACGATCGAGCTCCGCGGAGAGATTCCCGAGGAGCTTCGCCCACAAATGGGTAGTGCCGTCATCGGCTGCGATATATGTCAGGACGTGTGTCCCTGGAATCGCAAAGCGCCGATCACGTCCATGGCCGCGTTTCAGCCCCGGAACGCGCTTGAAAATGGAAACTCGCTCGTCGCTCCCGAGCTCGAGTGGCTCGCCGCCCTTTCGCAACAGGAGTTCAGCGCCATTTTCGGTGGAAGCGCGGCCAAGCGCGCGAAATGGCGCGGCTTGGTTCGCAATGCCTGCGTAGCGCTGGGAAATTCCGGAGTCACGCCCGACCGAGATGCGTATTCGCGCGTCATTCGATTGCTCGATCGCCTCGCTTCTTCGGAGGATTCGCTCGTTTCCGGTCACGCTCGATGGGCGCTCGCGCGCCTTTCCTCGGTGGGAGTTGCCGCGCCTGTGCGCGGAGCGGAAAATCTGCCGGCGGCCGATGAAACAAACTGAAAAACTCAATAGACATGGAAACGCGCTTTTTGCGATACTTTCTCGTTCCAGTGGTGGCGGGCTTTTCCTTTCGGGAAAGCACCGTATCCTAAAGAAAACCCAGGACTGACAGTCTATGAAAGCAAGTCATCAAGTGGTTTTTTGCGGCCTCGTTTTGCTGGCCGCTGGTTTCGGCGCTTCGCGCCTGTCATTGGGAGAGAGCGCGTCCGCCGCGCCACAAAAGGCCGCGGCACCCGCCGCTCCGCAGAGTTCGGTTGATCGCGGCCGCTACCTGGTTGAAGACGTCGCCATGTGCGAAGAATGCCACACGCCTCGCGACACGGGCGGCAATCTCGACGAATCGCGCCGGCTGCAGGGCGCGCAGATTTGGATTATGCCCGTTCACGCGAATTCCAATTGGGCCATGAATGCGCCGCCATTGGCTGGTTTTGGCGAATATACGGACGAGCAAGGCGAAGCGGTTCTGGAGAAGGGAATGGGACCGAACGGTGTGGCCATTCGCCAGCCGATGCACATCTACCACATGAATCACGCGGACGCGCAGGCCATTATCGCGTACCTTCGTTCGCTATCGAGCGCTTACCCGCAGTAGCCACCTGATCTAAGGCTACGGGCCGTACACGTCCAGTTCCGTCTGCGTCCCCACGTAAACTTTCCCATTCGCAATCGTCGGAACCGTAAATTTGACCGCGTCCCCCGCCTGATCGCCGGGAACAATCGAAGAATCGTACAGCTCGGTCACCAGGTTGGTTGCGTCGTAAGCGTGCAACACCGCAGGCCCCAAAGTGTGGCTCGGTTGCCCGAAGTTGGTCGAGTCGATGGCCCATACGATTCCGCCCGTCGCTCCGTTAGAGGAAACGGACGGCGTGGGGCCGGGAAATCCAAAAAAAGTTCCACTCGCGGAAGTTGGCGCCAGGCCCAGCGCGCCGCTGGTCACCGAGAAGGCAACCAGGTTATCGCCGCTGCCCCCGAAATATACGTTGCCGTTCCAATAGGCCGGCGTGCTAAACATTCCACCGACCTCGGATTGCAGTTCTTGGACGATCTCAGTATCGCTCGCGCAGCCCGAGCAGTAATGCTGATTGCCGGTCGTCATCTGGTTCCGATCGATCAGGTAGATCGTTCCCTCTTTCCCGACCTGCACGAGTTCCTGAGGGTGCGCCCCGCCTTGATCCGGAAGCAGCAGTGCGCCACCAGACCCCAAATCCGTATCGTTCTGCTGGAGAATGCTCTGGTCGAACGGCGTAAAATAGTCCTCCAGGGAAAACGATGTTCCCGCCATGAATAGCTTCATGTTCGTATCGCCGAGAAGATGAGCGGGGACGTGGGCGGTGTCGAAGTCCCCGTTGCCCGACGGGATGAAGATGTTTGCGCTCGAATCCGCGGCAATCCCGGCCCCCGACATCCAGAATCCGCCCTGCGCTGTATTGGCGTTTTCCGGAGATTCGTTGAATACAGCTACTTGTGAAAGTGTCGCGGCGTTATACGCGAATATCCAGCCATGATACGGCGTGTTGTCGCAATCAGACGCGTACGCCACGTACACGATTCCGTTGAGCAACAGCAGGCCCGGGCGGTTCGTGTGCATGACTGGATCAAACACGATCCCGGAAACCGTTGCGGCGATCGTTGCCGGGGGCGAGACCTTCTCGGCTCCTGTCGTGATGTCCAGCGCATGAATCCGGTGGAAGAAATTTCCGCTCTCGTTTGTTTTCGATTCCACGTACATCGTGCCCGTGCTCGGATCAATCACCGGCGTGCTCGTCACGCCAATCGTGGGGATCAGGTCGGTGCATGCGTTCTGGTTCGGGTCAGAGCTGTTGATCGGCGTGGCCCCGGTTCCTGCGCCGTGTGCGGCGTTAAGTAAAGCCACCTGCCAGAGCGGATTCGCGTTTGCGCCGCTGTTCGAATCAGCATCGAACGCGTACACGCTGTCGTTCTCCGTCGCCACGTAGACTACGTTGTGTTTGACTCCCGATATCGTGACCTGTGGAACATAAAGCGGCTGCCCATAAATGAAGCCGTCCACCGGCTGCGCGAATTTCTTGCCGAAGGTCCCCCCTTGTACAACAGCCGTTGTGAGTGCGGTTTCGTTCACGTTCTGTCCTGTGCGCCCGATGTCGTTGTGCTGCATGAACACTCCGGCAAACCCGCTCGGGTTCGACGTGTGATTGGTGACGCTTAGAATCGAGACGCCGGTGACTCCCGCCGAAGCGGCCTTGATGGAAGTGAATCCTGCGTTCTGGCCTGCTGGCAAATTCAACACGCTGGTGGCGCTTCCCGACGAATTAACCGTCGCTACGCCGGTGTTCGTGGACGTCCACGTGGCGCTCGACGTGAGATCTTTTGTGCTCCCATCGCTGTAATGACCGGTGGCCGTAAATGCCTGGACCGTTGCGGTGTCCGCGATCACGGGATTTTGCGGACTGACCACGAGAACGGACAGAGACGCAGCTGGCGCGATCGTCGCGGCTGTCGCCGAAGCCGAATAGGGGCCGGTGTTGTTCGAATTGTCGACCGCGCGTACTTCGTAGGTGTAACTCGTCGAAGCCGTCAGCCCTGTGTCGTTGAAGGTCGCGGTCGCTGATGTCCCCACCTGCGCAAAGTTCGAGCAGTTCGTCCCCGAGCACCGTGCGATCTGATAGCTACTGATCGTGCCGCCCATTTCCGTTGACGCTGTCCAGGAGAGGTTGATCTGCGAGCTGCTGGCAGCTGTGGCCGAGAGGTTCGTCGGCGCTGTCGGCGCCACGGCGGCCAATGTCGTGGCCGTCGACGAGGTTGAATAGGGTCCGGTGTTGTTCGAACTGTCGACAGCGCGTACTTCGTACGTGTAACTCGTCGAAACGGTCAGCCCCGTGTCGTTGAAGGTCGTGGTCGCTGATGTCCCCACCTGCGCAAAATTCGAACAGTTCGTCCCCGAGCACCGTGCGATCTGATAGCTGCTGATCGTGCCGCCCATTTCCGTTGACGCTGTCCAGGAGAGATTGATCTGCGAGCTGCTGGCAGCTGTGGCCGCAAAGTTCGCGGGCGCTGTCGGTGCCGTCGGCGTTGGTCCGCCACCCGAGGATGACCCTCCCCCACATCCGATCATCAGCGCAGCGCAACTCACTATAAATAAAAGGCTTAAATGGCGCTTCCGTGCCCGCGAACCAGCCATGGCTGGAACCTCCGACGGTGCAAATATCCGACATAGTAACATGCCAGCAGTGTTGCCGGGATGCACTTGCCTGCCGCTGCGGCGAGTTCGAATGCTTTCGCCACGGAATCGGCCTGACAATTCGGACGCGGCGCGAATCGCGCCGTGCACCTCATGTTCCCTCTGTATAATCGCGTGCGGTGGAAGAGCGAATCGAGAGAGCGGTTAAGTGGTTGCTTGGGCCTGAGGTCGCGACCGATGCGCATCCCGGGCACCTCTGGCCACGCTGGATTTTTATTCGCGCGCTCGGAATCTTCTACTTCTCCGCGTTTTATTCGCTCCTGTTTCAAATCAAGGGACTCATCGGTCCCAGCGGAATTCTTCCCGCCAGAGACTACCTGCAGGCGGTTTCTGCAGCGCTGCACTCGGTTCGATTTTGGTACGCACCCACGCTTTTCTGGTTCGGGGCCAGCGACCGCGCGCTCATGCTCGTTTGTTGGATCGGCGCGATCGCGTCGCTCTTGCTGGTGGCCAATGTCTGGCCGCGCGCCACTCTCGCCGTCAGCTTCGTCTGTTTTCTTTCATTCATCGCCGCGTCGCAGGATTTCTCCAGCTATCAATCCGACGGAATGTTGCTCGAAGCCGGATTCATCGGCTTGTTTTTCGCCCCGCGCGGATTCTGGCCGGGTCTTGCCCGTGAGAACCCCGCGTCGCGCGCGAGCCTGTTCATGCTGCGATGGGAATGGTTCTGTATTTATTTTGGATCGGGCGTGGGCAAGATGGCGGGCGGCGATACTTCCTGGCGCCAACTCACGGCAATGGACGATTACTACCAGAATGGTCCGCTGCCAACATGGATTGGCTGGTACGCGCAGCACCTTCCGCATTGGTTCCATGCCTCGACAGCGTTCCTTACTCTCGCCATCGAACTTGGGCTGGTCTGGATGTTGTTTCTCCCCCGCCGGTTCCGCATCGCGTGCTTCTGCATCGTCACGCCTTTCGAGATTGCCATCATCCTCACCGCAAACTACGCGTTTCTAAATTATCTGGTTTTCGCGCTCGGTTTCCTGCTTCTCGATGATCGCGTTTTCGAACGGATCCTTCCGGCCAGCATTTGCAATCTTTTCGACTACAAACGCGAGCAAGCTTCGGTCGCCGCACCGTCGCCGGTCGGCTGGCGCGCCCGATGGCGCATGCGACTCAGGCCTGTCCGCATGACCATTGCAGGCGTCTGCCTCGCCCTGATCGTCTATTCCACAGTGGTGCAGCTTGTTTGGAGAGTGTTCCCCAGCGTGCCGTTTCCGCAAAAGCCGATCTTGATGCTTGAGCCGTTCCGCATTGCGGAGCGCTACGGGCTTTTTGAGTCGATGACCCACCAGCGCAATGAAATTGAATTCCAGGGCTCGTCCGACGGGATCAACTGGACTCCGTATCCCTTCCGGTATAAGCCGCAGGACGTTCGCAAGGCGCCCGGAATTTATGCGCCGTACCAGCCGCGATTCGAATGGAATTTGTGGTTTGCGTCGCTCGGGAACTGGAAACAATACCGCTTCGTCCTTTGGACGGAGGAGCGCCTTATCACGAACGAGCCGGACGTCCTCGCGCTGTTTGCCGCGAATCCGTTTGCGAGCGCGCCGCCGAAGCAGGTGCGCGCGGTCGTGTATCAGTATTGGTTCACCGATGCGAAGACGAAGCGCGAACAGGGAACATGGTGGCGGCGCGAGTTGCGCGGAAATTACGCGCCGGTCGCTCGAGCGCGAGCAGGACGGAAAAATTGAGGTGCTCAGTTTTGACACTGTGGAGCCGCCACTGGAGTAGGCAGCGAATCAAACCGCCGCTTTAAGGTTTAAATGTAACGCTGCGGTCTTTTTACCCTGAGGAACGAACGGCAGCGCGGCAGTTTGTGCCGTTGCGCTTTGCTACGCGCCCGCAATTCCGTTAGCCTATTCAAGTCGAATTAACACGCCCATGAGACGCCAGCACACAACCGAGAAAGAAAGAACCGCACGAACCGAACGTCACCGGCGCAGAGGTAATTGCTTATCTCGCGACCCTGTCCCAGCCCACGAGCATCCGCCGGATCGCCCACGGCATGGACCTGAATCATCGCGGCCGCCGTTTCCTTCCGCGGGTTCTCCAGCAGCTTAAGCGAAGCGGCGACATCGAAGAAATCTATGGCGGACGTTTTCGTCTCGCTGAGCAGAAGAGTGCGCCGAATCCCGCTTCGCGTCGCGCCGCCCGCGCTGCCGAAACCGAAGCCAAATCCTCCGACGCGCCCGCTCCCGCGGCGGCGCCCAAGCGAGCACGCGACCCAAATCTGATCGCTGGACGTATCGTCGCGCATCGCGATGGGTACGGATTTCTCGTGCCGGATCAGCCGATTCCCCGGGTTGACGGCGATCTCTTTATCGGCCGCGACAATCTGGGCGACGCGATGAATGGCGATCATGTTCTCGCGCGCATCGAACGGCGTCGCGCCGATGGCCGCGCCGAAGGGCGCGTGGTGCAAGTCGTCGAGCGCGAGCATCAGACGATCGTCGGCCTGTTCCGCTACGGCCCTCATGGAAATCAACGTTCTGCCTTACGACACGCGCATTCCCCACGAAGTCGCGATTCCTCCCGGCGATGAACTGACGTCCGGAATTGCGGCTGAAGTTGGGCACGATTCCCAAGAGTGGACCGGTGACGACCGGCCGCGCGCGACTGCCCGAACTCGATGGCGCTGTGGTCAACGTCGAAATCACGCGTTACCCGAAGGGCGGCCTCGCGCCTACGGGACGGGTCATCGAAATCCTCGGCCGTCCCGGCGAAATCGGCGTGGACGTCGAAATCATTATTCGCAAGCATCACCTGCCGCACACGTTTGACGCTCGAAGTGCTCGCGCAGGCGCGCGCCACGCAGCAGCAGGTAGCTGAAGCGGATGTTCGCGGGCGCCGCGATTTCCGCGATTTGCCCATCGTGACGATTGATGGCGAAACCGCGCGCGATTTCGACGATGCGGTGTTGGTCCGCTCCTTGCCGAATGGGCACTTCGAATTGCAGGTTCACATTGCTGACGTGGCGCATTACGTCCAGCGCGATTCCGCGCTCGATCGCGAAGCGCGGTTGCGCGGGACTTCCGTCTATTTCCCGAACCGCGCGGTGCCGATGCTGCCGGAGGAACTCTCGAACGGAATCTGCTCGCTGAATCCCAAGGTTGACCGCCTGGTGATGAGCGCGATCATGGAAATGGACGCGACCGGCAAAATGGTCGGCGCCGATTTCGCCTCGGGCGTGATTCGCTCCGCGGAACGCATGACCTACACCAACGTGAACAAAGTGCTGGAAGGCGATCCGGAAATGAACCAGCGCTACGCTCCGCTGGTGGACGAATTCCGCCGGATGAAAGAGCTGGCGCTGCTGCTGAATCGCAGGCGGCACGACCGCGGCTCCATTGATTTCGATCTTCCCGAAGCGGTGATTGAATTCGACGAAACGGGGCGCATGAAAAGCATCGTTCGCAGCGAGCGCAATATCGCGCATCGCCTGATCGAGGAATTCATGCTCGCGGCCAACGAAGCCGTGGCGCAATATCTCGACAAGCGCGGCGTCGCTTCGCTTCACCGCGTCCACGAAAAACCCGATCCGAAGCGCGTGCTCGAATTCGAGGAACTCGCGCAAGCATTCGGCTATTCGCTCGGCGTGGACGATCTCGCGGAGCGCAGAATTTCCGTGCGGCACGGCCTGGTGCGTGCCTCAGGCGCGAGGCGGCGGACCGGTCGCGGGCGCATGCGTCCGATGAGCGTCACGCTGCCGGCGGCGGACGAAGTGGATATTCGTCCGCAGCACTATCAGCGGCTGACGGAAAAGATCGCCGGAAAACCGGAAGAGCGAATCCTTTCCTACCTGATGCTGCGTTCGCTCAAGCAGGCTCGCTATGCCGCGGACCTGCTCGGCCATTTCGCGCTGGCCGCGAAGGAGTACACGCATTTCACGTCGCCGATTCGCCGCTACCCGGACCTGATCGTTCATCGCGCGCTGAAATGGGCGCTCGAAAATCCGGCGGCGGCGCCGGTGCGAATGCCGAATCCGAACGCGCGCCCGGGACGGGAAGAAACCGTCGCCGCGCTTGGCCCGTATCGCCGCGTGGAGCTGGAGGGAATCGCGTCCGAAAGCTCGGAAGCGGAGCGCCGCGCCGAAGCCGCCGAGCGCGAACTGATGGAATGGAAGACGGCGCAATTCATGGAAAGCCATCTGGGCGAGGAGTACGACGCGCTGATCGTCTCGATCCAGAAGTTCGGATTCTTCGTCGAGCTGATGGAGATTTTCGTCGAGGGGCTTGTCAGCATTGACCGCCTGGAGGAATCCACCGGCCAGCGATGCGTGTTTCGCGAGCGCGACCACACGATCGTCACGGAGCCGCATCGCGGCACGCGCGGCGGTTCGTGCCGCGAAGAAGATTTTCAGGCTGGGCGACCGCGTACAGGTGCGCGCCGAGAGGATCGATCCTTTCCGGCATCGCGTGGAATTTGCGCTGATCTGAGATTCATGATCTGCGGCTCGATCGAATTGCGAGGAGGCTGCGAATGAAGCCAACAGTTGGATTGATTGGGTTGGGACTGATGGGCGGGCCGATGGGGCAAAATCTGCTGCGCGCGGGATTTCCGCTCGTCGTCTGGAATCGCACGAAGGCGAAGGCGGACGATCTGGTTCGCGAAGGAGCGAAGCTTGGCGCCGATCCGCGGGCCGTGGCCGAGCAAGCGGATGTGCTGATCACGATCGTCAGCGATCCAGCCGCGCTCGAAGAAGTGCTCTTCGGGCAGATGGCGGCAAGAACAACGACGGCGCTGTGGAAGGATTGCGCAAGGGAAGCGCGCTGATTGATTCGAGCACCGTGTCTCCGGAGCTTGCGCGCCGCGTGGCGGCCGCGTGCGCTGAACGCGGAGTGGATTTTCTCGACGCGCCGGTGACGGGCGGCACGTGGGGCGCGAAAAAAGGCGAGCTGGTTTTCATGGTTGGCGGCAAAGCCGAAGTGCTCGAACGCGTGAAGCCGGTGCTCGAAGCGGTCGGCAAGAAATTCCCTCTGCTCGGTCCGAATGGCGCGGGGCAGACGGTGAAGCTCGGAATGAATTTGCTGCTCGCGCTGCAAGTGGACGCATTCGCGGAAGCTTTGGCGCTCGTCACCGCGTCGGGAGTGCCGGCCGAAAAGCTGATGGAGGTGCTGCAATCGAGCATGGCCCGCTCGGGAGTGCTCGACGTGAAAGCGCCGATGATGGTGAAAGGCGAATTCCCCGCCAGCTTTCCGCTGCGGCTGATGCATAAGGATGTTCGGCTGGCGCTCGAACTCGCCCGCAACAACGGAGTGACGCTGCCCTGCGGATCGGCCGCGTATGCAACTTACTCCGCGGTTTTGAACGCTTCCTCGGATGACCCGGATTTCTCCGCCGTCACGCGGTTTTGGAAGCGGTGAGCAGAGGCGAGGGCGAGGGTTGAGGGAACGGAAACGGCGCTGCGGCCCCCCTCGATCCGTGTCGATCAGAACGAGTTCCCACCGTTTGTTTTCAGTCGCTTACGCGCGTTTCTAATCGCCAGTGTGTCGATTAGAAAACGATAATTTGCGAGAGCTTTCGGCACGTACCGAGCCTCGAATTGTGTGTCACTTGGCGAGGGCACCCATCCTTTGTTTTAATGAGTTAGCGCGAAATTTACTCGGCACGTGTGTCGAGTAATTCCGCACGCACGAGCCTCGGAAAGGGGCGAGTGTCCGCCACGGCGGATGCAAAATACGCACATGCTGCGATAGAGTCAGCGCAGCGGTAAGCGCACTGCACCTTCGTTTTATGTCGGAGCTCAAGCTCCGACCCCCTAAGGCCGGAAAACCAGCGGACGGAAGCATCGAACGCCCGCCGCGGTCGATGCAAGACACGCACCCGCTGCGATGGAGTCAGCGCACCCTTTGCCACGTCACTCAGTGCGAGACGGTGAACGCACCGCTCGATCTGTTCGATCGATATTCAAATGTCAAAGAACATCGCGCCCTCGTCAAGAGGGTGGGCGACTTCCAACATCGCTTATCGCGTTCATGCGCGAGTTTCACACGCCGTAGCAGACTAGCAGAAGAATATTCTTGGCGCGCCCGGTCGAAAGGTCAAGAGAAGTACAAGAACCAGTACCCTGTACTTTCTGAAGGCTCGATATGCGAGTTCGCATTCAGCAAATCCAGAACTGCCTGCGCTTCACGCGCCGCGGATCGTCCAGGGCACTTCGGGCCGCCGAATAAACAGGTCTTCCTTTGGAGTTCGAAGCAGGCGAGAACATCGTTTCTTCGCGACCAATCGATATACGATCCACGTTGGCACGATCTGATGCAGGTGCGTTCAGGCAGGCTTCCCTTTGAGTAGGGGTAGGCATATATTCACCACAATGTAAGGGGCCACGTGGATTCGGCGCGACTGGGAAAGAGACAGGTCGTTGGGTGTTCCGAGACGAGGACTATTCTAATGTCGAGCCGTCATCACTACGCTTCCTTCGCTGCGGGGACGTGCCGCAGATCAGCGATTTCAGTGGCTCGCCTCGGTGAGCGCCCGGTCCTATGAACCTAGCAGAGACAATCAAGCTGCTTCAGCGGCTCAAGAGAACGCATCCGACATGCAACAAAGCCGAACTCGAGAAATACTTCGTAGATAAGTGTTCTCTTCCAAAAGAAAGGTCAGTGTATGTAGGCCAGGATTTCGCATTGCGTTTTTGCGAGGCAAACACTCCCTCTTTCTCCAACGTCGTTCTGTCCCTCTCGACTCTTCGCAAATACGACTCGCTACCTCTGGCGATCTGTGTCGTTCGACCTGACCGTCTCGAATTTCGGCTTGCGAATGCGACCTTTCTACGTCGGATCAGTCACAGTTCACATAGACTTCGTGTCGACAATATTCGTGGCAGCTTCCTTGGTCATGACATCTTAGACCACTATGACGACGTGCCGAATTCACCTGAGTATTTTGATGAGTTGATTGCAACTCACCGAGAGTTTTCCTGGGACGAGAATGTGGCTCGACTTGTTGAGGCCACCAACGCCATTGTCGCGCGGTCGACTCGCTTTCAAGTCAACGCAGAGGTACTGGCTATTCTGCTTGGAGCGCCAAGAAGGGCCGCTGCTGCATTGGTCACGCCAGGTTATCAGGCGGTTGAGCGCCGATTGACTGAGATCATTGAACAGCGCCGTCAGGCGTTGCTTCACGCAGCAGCACTCGATAACGTGAACATCCGCGGAAACACGATCGAGCAGATCATTACTGGCGGGGTGAATGCGCATCGTTTGGACGATCTGACTTTTGAGCTTGAGGCGGGCATTGTGCTCATTGTTGATGTAAAAACGAAGTTGCTCGACCGCGTTTCGGCACCGAAGGCCTATAACGTGGACAAAATGCTTAGTTTGCTCGCTAATCCGCAAAATGTGTTTTCGTTCTTTTTCTTAGGAATCGATGTCGCTAGTCGGGTCATCCGGACGCGGCTGGTCTCGATTTTTGATCCAGGTATTCTCAAAGCAACGAGAATTCAAGTCCATTGGGCGGGAAGAGCCTCCCGGGGTGTGACGCAGCTCGCCGGGGATCTGACCTTCATTTTTTCGCGGGATTTTCGGCCTTCGGTTGACGTACCTGGCGGCCAGGCGTTGCTAAAGCAATTCGTCGAACGGTAACAGCGAGTTTGCTTTTCGGGATCCATTTATCTGGCTCAGAGTGTTGCGCTCCCAGAATACGCGATCTTGGTATCCCTGGATTGACGAATTCTCTTCTGCAAGCATGAGGCGCTTCTCGGCAAGCAACGCGTACGCTTCTTCAACCTCAATGCCGCAAAACCGACGATCGAGCTTTTTTGCTACTACTGACGAAGTACCACTCCCTACGAACGGATCGAAGACCACGTCACCGGGATTTGAACTCGCTAGGATTAGCTTGGCTATCAGTTTTTCGCTCTTTTGGGTCGGGTGATCCGTGTTTTCCGGCATCGACCAAAACGGTATGGTGATGTCCGACCATAGGTTTGACGGATGTGTGTCGCGAAAATTGCCCGTTTCAGTTTCAAGCCAATCTTTAGGGGCACCGTCCGCATTGCGATACGGAGCCAGCACTTGTCGTCGCAATTTCACTGCGTTTACGTTAAAGGTATAGTGACTGGACATCGTGCAAAACCAGATGTCCTCGCTTGCATTTTTCCAGTTTGTTAATGCACCGCGGCCTTTCTCCCGCTCCCACGTGATTCGATTTCTAACTTCGAAGAACTCCGATGCCGCCGTGAAGATCGAAGCTGAGGACAGCCAATCCCCACAGATGTAGATGCTTGCCGTTGCTTTGAGTAGTGGTTTAATGGATTGAAACAGCGCACGGAGCCAGTCCGTGTATTGCTCTACCGGAACACGAGAGAAGGCTTTGCTGCCGAATTTCTTATTAAGATTGTAGGGCGGATCTAGAATCAAGGCGTCTACCGTTTGCGGGGTTAGTTGACTAAAAACGGTGAAACAGTCTCCGAGTATCGTGCGTCCGAGAAAATTGCTTCCGTCGATTTCGTGCGGCGCGAGCAGTCGGGCCCGCAATTTCTCAATCTCGGGGGGCTTGGCCGTCAGCGTACGATTTCGCGGCGCGCGTTTTCTTTCTTCGCTCGGCTGATCAGGTAGAAATGAATTCACGGTGGCCATTGACTTGTCCTTTCGTATTCTTTGCTGTTACGAGCAATAATTCAAGTTGTCTGTGGGTGGATAATATCCGGAATTCGGAAAGCTCATAGACAGGTACATTGCGACTCACGCAGCAACCCCTGATCGGGAGCCACTATTTGACACCACCGCAATCCTGCTGCCACGATGGGCGCTAGTCCGAAAGTCGATTACTCACAAGGGCAAAAGGCCAGACGCTGTATAGACTCATGACTTACTCAAGTCAGGCCGCGAGAAGAGACATTCGACGAGAAATTCTGGCGATTTGAACAACAGCAGGTGCTACGGGATTAATGGTGGAATTCCCGTTTTGGTTCGATTGATTCGAAATTGGTAAAGCACTCCTCGCCCGAATGGCGCTCGGAGGAACATCCCTGTTCTTTCAGCGAGGTTCGGTCTAATGACGCTGGCATCAGCCTTGGAGGATCCATAGCCTGCGACGCAAATACTTGGTTGGGCCCAAGACGTAGGCAAACGCCGAACGTGGTTAGTGGTTGAAATGCACCACTGGCGCGTGAAAACCACCACCGCTGAAGCCGGCTACATTCGGAAGCCTCGATTTGCACCTCTGGAACTGCATGGTGGCAGTGGCAGTTAGCAGCGCTCTCGTTAACTGGCTGGATTGGCATTCGCCTTGCCATGAGTACCGTGGATTTGAGGATTCTGTGGGCTGGTTCGCCGGAGTGAGTGGCGCTGATCGAGGTGGTTTCCCGGGCGCTGGGGAAGTAAAGGGAGCTGAGATGAAAGTATCCACTTTCGCCAAGATTTCGTTTTCGTTCGTTGCGTGCATCGGACTTGCTTGCGCGCCGCAATCTCGCCTTCGCTCAACATGGGGCGGGCATGGTGGCGGAGGCGGATCGCATGGCGGCGGTGGTGGCGGTTCCCACGGTGGCGGAGGCGGATTTCATGGTGGAGGCGGCGGAGGATTTCACGGCAATGCCGCGGTTCGCGGTGGTGGCGGAGGATTCCGCGGCGGCATGAGCGGAGGCGGCCGGAGCATGGGCCCTTCTTCCAGCGGGCGTTTTGGCGGCGGTTCGAGCGCGCGCGGTTTTGGTAATGGCGGAAGCCGTTCGATGGCGTCTCGCGGCGACGGCCAGTGGCATTCGTTTGGCGGAGCTCGCAGCGGCGGCGCGACTGGAGCGGCGCGAAGTTCTGGCGGTTCGTTTGGCGGCGCGCGAGGCGGCGCGGGAAATTCGGCGCATGCCGATGGCGCGTGGCATTCGTTTGGCGGGGCTCGCGGCGGTAGCGCTGCGGGCGGAGTATCTGGCGCGTCCCGGTCGTTCGGCGCGAGAGCAGGTTCGAGCGTAGCGGGCCGTTCCGGCACGTCGTCGGCTCGAGGCTTCTCGAATTCCTCGGGATCGCGATTCAATAGCGCGTCTTCCTCGTCTTTCGGACATTCGGGATTTTCCGGTTCGGCGTTCGGGCAGCAGATTCGGAAGGCGCGGGGTTGGCGGTTCGGGATTCGGCAGTGCGCGATTTAACGCAGGCAGCTCGTTCGGCCGCGGATTTGGCGGCGCAGGATTCGGTAACCGCGGATTCGGAGGATTTGGTGGCCGGGGATTTGGTTTCGATCGGGGCTTCGGACGCGGATTCGGATGCTGCGGCTTCGGCGGATTCGGATGGGGCTTCGGATTTGGCTACGGACTAGGATTTGGCTGGGGCGGCTTCTGGGATCCGTTCTGGTGGGGACCGAGCTGGGGATGGGGCGCGCCGTATCCATATTATAACCCGTACCCGTATGCGGATTGGCCTCCGTATGGCTATCCGGCGCCGGCCTACCCGAGCTACAACTACGGCGCTCCGTACAACACGCCTGACAACACGCCGAGCAACGACAATAATTCTCTCTACGGTCCGTACTCCAGCTCAGGGTACGGCTACGACAACACCGCGCCTGCGGTCGGAACCCCGGATACCGATCCGATCACAGCGAATGTCGCCGAGTTCGCACCTGCGATTCTTGTCTACATGAAAGACGGAACGATGCTGGTTGCGGACGACTACTGGGTGGCGGATGGACAGTTTCACTACCGCGTAAAATATGGCGGCGAAAGCGCGATCGGCATGGACGAGCTTGACCTGCAGCGCACGGTGGATGAAAACGCAAAGCGCGGCGTGCGGTTCTCGCTGAAGTCGAAACCGGTTGCGAATCCGGACGGCACGGCGGCGAGCCGACCTGCTACGCCTTCCAGTCCTGTGCCGGTGTACCACCGGGCGCCGAGCGCGGTTGCGGTTAGCGCTTAAGATTTTTCGCTGAAGTCAAAATTCGACGCTGCCCTAATTTCCCCCTGAGGCCTCAGGGGTTAAAACCCCTTCGACTAGGATGATGATGCGGCAAGGCTGAAGCCGCGCCCTGACGACTCGCGAAATGCGGAGGGTCCCGTCTGCGAAGCGCAAGACCGGGCTGCAGCAACACTTCCTGCGTCAGCGCGGGGCAGCGCCCCTACAGCGTGGCTGCCGGGACAAGGTGCGCGCTCACCATCAAGCCACGCCTTAACGACTTGCGAAACGGCGTGGCCGAGAAGCTTGCCTGACGACTGGCGAAACACGGGACAGCCTCGTCGGCGGGGCGCGTGAGCTGGGCGCAGCAACACTTCCTGCGTCAGGGCACGGCAGCGCCCCTACATCGTGGCTGCCGGGACAAGGTGCGCTCAGCGCGATGCAGCGGCTCTACGGCGTGGCGTTTGGCGGCAGGAAGCGCAGCGGCAGATCGCGCACGGTGCGCAGGCCGGCGGTAGCGGCGAGAATGGCTGGGATAGCGTTGACGGCGACGGCTGCGGTGGCGACGTCTCCATGCGTGCCGCCGGGAATCGTGAGCGTCAGATTCGGCTCGCCGCGCAATTCGACGGTGTCGGCGGGCTGCTTCGCGCCGACGTACATCTGAAGCTCCATGAAGATTTTCTCTTCGCCCTCCCAAATTCCACGCCCGATCTGATGGACTCCGGCAACTTGCCCGGGCGCGACCTCGAGGAATTCTGTCTTCACGGTTTCCGTGGCGATGACCGGCTCAATCGTCTCCGTGATTTCGTCGAGCGCGAAGCCGAGGCCGTCGGCGACCATGGCGATTGATTCCGGCAAGCCGTGATGCTTGATTACGCCCGCGGCGACCTGCGCGCGGAATTCGTCGGGCGTCATTCCGGCGCCGATTTTTTTCTGCAGCGGCAGACGGCGCTTGGAGGCGTCCACGATTCGCACGGCTCTGGCAAAATCCGACGCGCTGCGCGACGGCGGAGAGCATGAGGACGAGCTTGTCCATCACGAATCCTGGGTTGACGCCCGTGCCGACCAGGGCGACACCTTCTTCTTTCGCGGCGGCGTCGAGCTTCTCGGAAAGCTCGGGATGCTTGCGAAATGGATAGGCGAGTTCCTCGCAGGTGGAGACGACGCAGCAGCCCGCGGAGAGGCATTCGAGCAGCTCGTCCATGACGTTGGGGAGGTACGAGGACGTGGTGTGGACGACTACATCCACCGGCTTTGCCAGCACGCTTGCCGCGGCGGCGGAGACGGTGACGCCCCAGGGCGCGTCCTTTGCGCCGACGACTTCTCCGAGGTCGCGCCCGGCTTTCGCGGGGTCTTTGTCAACCGCGCCGACGATTTCGAGCGAATGCTTCTGCCGCATCAGGCGCACGATCGAGGCGCCGATAGGGCCGACGCCGAATTGCACCACGCGAATCTTCTTCCTCACAGGGCCGTCCTTGGGCGAAAAATAACATTCTAAAGTAGCAGAAAATGGAAAAGAGAAAATGGAAAATGGTCGGCGGAAAAGCGTTGATAAGACTGACCGCGCAAAGGCAAAGAGAGACATGAGCCCAAGAACCCACCCTTTGCTGCGCAAAGGATGGGGCACCCGAAAGATCAAAGGCAAGGGCGCCCGCCTAAAGGCGGCCGCTACGAAGGCAACGGCAGGTGCCGCGCTTAAGACCGCGGCGCTACATTTAAACCTTGGGCAAACCGACGTGGTGAATGGTTCTCACATCGCCAAGGAAGTTCGCCGGGCACGGCATGCCGTGCCCCTACGAAGAAACTCTGGCAATGAGCGCTAGAGGCGAGTGCGGGTGGCGCGGATGTAATCGCGCAAGTTGGTGATGTTGGGGCCGTAGGAGCCGACGCGGCCGGCGTCCACGGGCAGGCCGAGAATTTCCGCTTGCTCGATGCTCAGACCGGCATCGTCAAGCTCGGCGAGGCTGTACCCTTCGGCGGGCACAAGGCGGTTGCGGTGAGACCTATCGAGCGGACGCGGCGGGCGCTGCATGCGCGAGCGCTTCATCACGATATCGAAGAAGTCGTCCCAGTCCCGGCGGTTCCACATCGCGTCCTCACTTTCCAGTACGCCGAAGATCAACCGATTGGATGCTGCGTAGGCCCTTTCGGTAGCATTATTATTTGCGCCCGGACGCCGATTGGCGCGAAAACCCAGAGCGCTCCAAATCCTAACCCCGCGGAGGGTGGAAAGTCGCGTCCCAATGGCGTGTGTATCCATTGAGTTATCGCATCTTTCGCGTCAGCTGCGTACCGGGCGTACGGGCCCTCGACAAGGCGGCGCGCGGCTATTCGCCGCTGCCCGCGGCTGATATACTTTGCACAGGTTATGGGCGCGATGTTACGCCACTGTGTGTATCGCAAGAAATCAATATGAGCAATCCTGTCATCGTCGTTCACTATCACGAGCTCTGGCTCAAAGGCGGCAACCGGCGGTTTTTCCTCGGGAAACTCTTCACGGCGCTGCGGCAGAGTTTGCAGGGAATTGCCGTCGAGCGGATCGAGCAGCCGGGAGACCGGTTCATCGTTCGCCTGGGCGATGGGGCGCCGGTCGAAGAAGCGATCAAGCGCCTGGAGCGCATCCCGGGAGTCGCGTATTACGCCGTGGCGCGGCCCGTGGAACGCAACATGGAAGCCCTATGCGCGGCGGCGTGGGAAGAAATCGAGCCGCTTCGATTTGAGGCGTTTGCCGTGCGCGCCAAGCGCAGCGACAAAACGTTTCCGCATTCGACGATGGAGATCGAATCCATCGTGGGGCGGGCCCTGCTGGAAAATCTGCGCGCGCGTGGCCGCGAAGTTCGCGTGCGGCTGAAGGATCCCGACGTGACGTGCCACGTCGAAATCACGCCGGGGCCGCTGCTGGTCTACGCGCGGAAAATTCCGGGCATGGGCGGCCTGCCGCCAAATACCGCGGGGCGCATGACGTGCCTGCTTTCGGGCGGATACGATTCCGCGGTGGCCGCGTATCACATGATGAAACGCGGCGCGCATCTGAGCTTCGTGCATTTCTACGGCACGGGCGCGCAGCCGGGAGAATCGTCGCTGCACATCGCGAGCGGGCTGGCGCGCACGCTGGTGCCGTACCAATTCCGCGCCAAGCTTTATCGCGTGCCATTTGAAGCGATTCAGCGCGAGATCGTCCGCGCGGCGCCGGAGGGCGTGCGCATTTTGCTCTACCGGCGGATGATGCTGCGGATCGCCGAAGCGTTTGCGAGGCGCGACCGCGCGCTCGCGCTTGTCACCGGCGACAGCCTTGGCCAGGTGGCGTCGCAGACGCTGCGCAATCTGGTGGCGGTGGATGCAGCCGCGCGAATGCCTGTGTTCCGGCCGCTCATCGGCACTGACAAAATGGAAATTCTCGCGACGGCGAAAAAGATCGGGACGTACGAAATTTCGTCGGAGCCATTCCACGATTGCTGCCCCGTATTCATGCCGCGCCAGCCGGAGCTTTACGCGAGCCCGCGGGAGCTCGACGAGGCGGAAGCGAATCTCGACATTGCATCGCTCGTTACGCAAGGCGCCCAGGGCGCGACGCTCGAGAAATTTGCGTTTACGGGAGGGCGCGTGGAAGCGAGCGAGCCGAAATCCGTCCTGTCTGCAGATCAGAGCCACGCGGCCATTGCCTAAGCGGACCGCTGTGTCTGAACACACTACCGCGCTCAAGCAGCTGGGAAAAGCTGCCCTGCCCCGTTTGATCACACGAGGAATTAAAAGGAGAACTTACCGGTCGCGGCCGTATCCGCCTCGGTCGCCGCGATCACGCCCGCCACCACCACCACCGCCATGGCCGCCGCGCCCGCCACCACCACCTCGCCCGCCGCCCCCTCCGCCACCACCATGACCGCGGCCACCGCCCCCGCCGCCACCACCTTCGCGTTGCGGGCGCGCTTCATTGACAACCAGCGCCCGGCCGAGAAATTCCTTACCGTTCAATGCCGCGATGGCCTTTTCGGCTTCCGCGTCATCCTTGATTTCCGCAAAACCAAACCCGCGCGGCTGTCCGGTGAAACGATCACGAAGCAGAGTGAGAGAATCGGGTTGCACGCCAGCTTCCGTAAACAGCGCCTGTACTTCCTCTTCAGTAGCCTTGAACGATAGATTACCAACGTACAGTTTCTTCACGTTCGTTCTCCTTGCGTCCCAGTTCAAGCGGGCGCCGACTGCGAGGCTGAAGAGACAGGATCTCGGCCCACGGGAAGCAAACAACGCGCCAACCCGCCGGGAGCGTAAGCGAGCACCCCAGCAACAGGAGCATCTTGCGGCAACTGCCCCCCGCAGTCAACCATGGCGCCCGGCGGCGGCCCGTCTGGCTGACGCAACGGCGCTGCGAGCCTGCCAGCAGCGATCGGTGGTAGGATGCGCGCAAGTTTCCCCCGGAGGACGTTCATGCGCGGGACGATGATGGATTTTCCGCTGACGCTCGTGCCGATGCTCGAGCGCGCGGGGAAACTCTTCGCCGGAGTCGAGATTGTTTCGCGACGGCCGGACCATTCAATCGCGCGCTGCACTTACGGCGACGTGTATCGCCGGGCGCGGCGGTTGGCGCGCGCGCTAGAACTCGCGGGAATCGGGCGAGGCGATCGCGTGGCGACTTTGATGTGGAATCACGCGGCTCATCTGGAGTGTTATTTCGGCATTCCGGTGTCGGGCGGCGTGATGCACACGCTAAATCTCCGGCTGCACCCGAACGAACTGGCGTTTACAGCGAACCACGCGCGCGACCGATTCCTGATTGTGGACGATGTCCTGCTGCCTGTGTATGAATCGTTCCGTGCGCAGGTGCATTTCGAGCGTGTGTTCGTGGCGCCCTTTGGCGGCACGGCGATACCGCGGGAACATGAGCACTACGAGGACTTGTTGTCGGCGGCGGACGACGAATTCGAGTATCCCGAGCTGGAAGAGAACGAAGCGGCCGCTGTGTGCTTCACTTCGGGCACGACCGGAAAAGCGAAGGGCGTCGTTTACTCGCATCGAGCGCTGGTGCTGCACAGCCTAGCGGAGTGCATTGACGGCACATTCGGAATCAGCCACGGCGATGTGATCCTGGCTTGTTCTTCGATGTTCCACGCGAACGCGTGGGGAATTCCATACACGGCGACGATGATGGGAGCAAAGTTGATTCTGCCCGGGCCGCACCTCGATGCGGAAAGCCTGCTCGATTTGATCGAGCAGGAGGGTGTGACGCTTGCGGCGGGTGTGCCAACGCTGTGGTTCAGCGTCCTGCAGGCGCTGGAAAATAATCCGGGGCGATGGAAGATTAAGCTTCCTTTGCGAATCGTATCCGGCGGATCGGCTGTGCCCGAGGCTTTATTTCGCGGGCTGGACCGCTTTGGCATTCACGCGCGGCAGATCTGGGGAATGACAGAGACGGCGCCGATGGCGAGTATGGGTACGATCAAGTCCACGCTGGCGGGATGTTCGCAGGATGAGGCATACAAAATCCGCACGAAGCAAGGAATGCCCGCGCCGTTTGTGGAGATGCGCGTGATGACTCCCGAGGGCGAAGCGCCTTGGGACGACAAAACATTTGGAGAGCTCGAAGTGCGCGGGCCGTGGGTGGCGGCGAGCTATCTGGACGCGCCGGATACAGGCGATCGCTGGTCGAAGGACGGCTGGTTTCGCACGGGGGACGTGGCCACGATCGATCCCGAGGGCTACATACGAATCGTGGATCGCAGCAAGGACATGATCAAATCGGGCGGGGAGTGGATTAGCTCGGTGGACCTGGAAAACGCGCTGATGTGCCATCCGGGTGTGAGCGAAGCGGCGGTGATCGGCATTCCGCATCCGAAATGGCAGGAGCGGCCGCTAGCCGTAGTGGTTGTGAAAAAAGGCATCGAGGTGCAGGCGGAAGATCTGCGCGCGTTTCTGGCGGACAAATTCGCGAAATGGCAGCTGCCCGATGCGTTTATTTTCGCGAGCGAGATTCCGCGGACATCGGTCGGGAAATTCCTCAAGTCAAAACTGCGCGAAGAGTATGCGAAGTGGGAGTGGAAGTAGGTAGAGGTCGTGGCGCAGGATTGCCAAGCACTTGCGCCGGGCACGGCATGCCGTGCCCCTACAGAGAAGATTCTTACACAAGAGAGTGCTGCGGAGGCGGCTACGTGCGGTAGCTGGAATTGATGTGGACGTATTCGATGGTGAAGTCGCAGGTCCAGACGCGGGCGGAGGCATTGCCCGAGCGCAGATCCACGCGGACGGGCACGTGCTTCGCGAGCATTTTCTGGTGAACCTCGCGCTCGTCGAAGGGATATTCGGCTCCGCCTCGGCACACGGCCGCGCCCGCAATTGAAATGTTTGCGCGCCGGGCGTCGAATTTCACGCCGGAGCGTCCCGCGGCGGCCAGGATGCGTCCCCAGTTCGGATCAGCTCCGGCAAATGCTGTCTTCACAAGCGGCGAATTGGCGATTGTTTTCGCGATACGCCGAGCGTCGCGCTCCGAATGGGCGCCGCGAACTTCGATTTCGATCGTGCGCTGGGCACCTTCGCCGTCTTCGATGATCGCGAGCGCGAGCGATTTGCAGACTTTTTCGAGCGCCCCACGAAAGCTTTTGTAATCGGCGCCGGACGCGCCCCTGATTTCCCGCGCTCCGGAGTGGCCATTGGCGAGCACGGCGACGGTGTCGTTCGTGGAAGTATCGCCATCCACGGTAATCGAATTGAAAGTGCGCTCGACGGAGGCGCGCAAGGCGCGGTCGAGCAGCGCGGGAGCGATGGCCGCGTCCGTGGCGATGAATGCGAGCATGGTCGCCATGTTGGGCTCGATCATTCCGGAGCCTTTGGCGCAGCCAAGCAGGCGGACCTGCTTTCCGCCGACGCGGCATTTCGCGGTAGCCCATTTCGGGCGCGTGTCCGTGGTCATGATCGAGCGGGCGAACTCCTCGAAGGCCCCGGCTTCGGCGCTGCGGGCGAGCACGACATGCGGCACAGCGGCGAGAATTTTCTCCACGCGCAGCGGCGCGCCGATTACTCCAGTCGAGCACACCAGAATCTGCGAAGGGTCAATATCGCCCAGCTCCGCTGCGAGCTTAGACGCCGTGGCGATGGAGGCCGGATAGCCGTCTTCCTTGGTGCAGCAATTCGCGTTGCCGGAGTTGACTATCAGGCCGCGCATTTGACCGTGCGACCTGCGCAGATGTTCGCGCGAGGCGATCACAGGCGCGGCGACAATCTGATTCTGGGTGAACATGGCGGCGGTCGTCGCCGGCGTGTCGCTGACGAGAATGCCCAAGTCGAGCCGCGAGCGCTTGAGGCCGCAATGAGTGGCCGCGAAAGTGAAACCGCCGGGAATGTCGGATGGCGAGAGATGAGGGTTCAAGGCTTTTCCTCGAGCTTTGCGAGGCGCGCGTTGAAATCTTCAAGAGCGGAGCGAACGGCTCCAGGCGCGGTCCCTCCGGCAACCCCGCGCCGGGCGAGAGCGGATTCAAGCGTGAGCACGGTGCTGAGGTCGCGGCCAAATGCAGGCGAGAATGCAGCGAGCCGGTCGAGCGGCATTTCCCGGATTGATTTCCCTTCCTGCTCCGCCGCGCGCAGCACTTTGCCGACGATTTCGTGCGCCTCACGAAACGGGACGCCTTGCGCGGCGAGATAGTCGGCGACTTCCGTCGCAACCAGCGCAGGGTCCTGCGACGCCTCGCGCAGGCGCGCTTCACGGAATTTTGTGGCCGCCAGTGCCGCAGCGGCAATTTTCACCATGGCGAGCGCCTGATCGTGGGCGGCGAAGAGCGGCTCTTTATCCTCCTGCAAATCGCGCTGATAACTCGAGGGCAGACCCTTGCAGGTGGTGAGAAGCGCGAAAAGGGCGCCGTAGATGCGGCCCGTCTTGCCGCGAATCAGCTCCCAAGCATCGGGATTTTTCTTCTGCGGCATCAAGCTGCTGCCGGTGGAGTATTCGTCGGGCAACTCGATGAAGCCGAATTCGGAGGTGGCGAACAGAATCATGTCCTCGGCGAGCCGCGAAAGATGCATAGCCAGCGTGGCGAGCGCGAAAAGGGTTTCGAGCGCGAAATCGCGGTCGCTGACGGCATCGAGGCTGTTGGCCGAAATGCGCGAAAAGCCGAGGTCGCGCGCGAGCGCCTTGCGATCGAGCGGAAACGCGCAACCGGCGAGGGCGCCGGAGCCGAGCGGGCAAACGTCCGCGCTGGCCGCGGCGGCCGCGAAGCGTTCGGCGTCGCGTTGAAAAGCCTCGCCATGCGCGAGGAGCCAGTGCGAGAGCAGCAGCGGCTGAGCGTGTTGCATGTGCGTGGTGCCCGGCATGGGAATGCCGAGATTTTGTTTCGCCTGGACGGCAATCGCGCGAGCGAGCAAGCCGAGAGCGCCTCGCAGCTCTCGTGCAGCGTCTTTCACGTACATGCGGAACTCGGTCGCAACCATTTCGTTGCGGCTGCGGCCGGTGTGAAGCTTGGCGCCCAGCGGACCGAGTTTTTCAATTAGTGCGGCTTCGGCGAAATGGTGAACGTCTTCGGCTTGCGAGGCATCGAGCCATGCGGCGTCGGATTTCGCGCGACCTTCGATTTCGTCCAGCGCAACGACGATGCGTTGGCCTTCGTCGTCAGTAAGAATTCCCGCGGCGGTGATGGCGCGCGCCCAGGCGCGGTCGAGCGCAAGCTCCTGAGGCAGCATGCGGCGATCGAAATGCCAGGAGCGCTCGAATTCGTAGAACGAGGCATCGGGGGCGCGCTCGAATCGGCCGCCCCACATTTTCTGACCGTCAGGCGCGGTCATCGAACCGCGGCCTCGAGCGGAACGGTGATAGGCAGAGCGAAGAGGTTGATGAAGCCCTCGGCGTCCTTCGGGTTGTAGCCCGTCATGCTGAAACTGGCGAGCCCGGCGCGATAGAGCGAATAAGGCGAGCGGCGCGACGTGGCGTTGACGTTGCCCTTAAAGAGCGAGAGGCCGACGGAACCCGTGACGCGCTGCTGAGACTGCTTGAAAAATGCGTCGAGAGCTTCGCGCAGCGGCGTAAACCACATGCCGTAGTAAACCATTTCGGCGTAGCGGAGCGAGAGAATCTGCTGGTAGTGCAGCGTTTCGCGGTCGAGGCACAGCGATTCGAGCTCGCGATGCGCGGTGACGAGCAAAGTGCCGCCGGGCGTTTCATACGCGCCGCGCGATTTCATGCCGACGAGCCGGTTTTCGACGATGTCCATGCGGCCCACGCCATTGGCGGCGGCGATTTCGTTCAACTGGTCGAGCAGCGCGAGCGGCGCGAGTTTCTTGCCGTTCACGGAGACAGGATTTCCGGCTTCGAAGCCGATCTCAACGGACGCAGGCTGATCGGGCGCCTTCGCGGGCGAGACGATCCATTGCCACATGTCTTCCGCCGGCGCGTTTGCCGGATCTTCGAGAACTCCACCTTCGTGGCTGAGGTGCCAGACGTTGCGGTCCCGGCTGTAAATATTTTTCTTGGTCTGGTCCACGGGAATATTGTGCGAGCGCGCGTATTCGATCGCTTCTTCGCGGGAATTGATCTTCCACTCGCGCCACGGCGCGATGATCGTCAATTCGGGGGCGAGCGCCTTCGCGGCCAGCTCAAAACGAACCTGATCGTTGCCTTTGCCCGTGCAGCCATGGGCCAGCGCATCGGCGCCAACTTTCTTGGCGATCTCGACCTGCCTTTTCGCGAGCAGCGGGCGGGCGAACGAAGTGCCCAGCAAGTACTTGTGCTCGTAGACGGCTCCCGCGCGGAGCGTGGGCCAGATATAACCGGTGATGAATTCCTCGCGCAGATCTTCGATATAGGCTTCGCTCGCTCCGGTGGCGAGGGCTTTCTTGTGCGCGGCATCGAGATCCTCGCGCTGGCCGAGATCACCAATCATGGCGATGACTTCGCAGCCGCCGTAGTTCTCCTTGAGCCACGGAATGATGATGGAGGTATCAAGGCCTCCCGAATATGCCAAAACGACCTTCTTGGGCAACGGATTCTCCTTAGGTGAGCAGCGTGTGCAGGACCGCCTTCTGAACGTGCAAACGATTTTCTGCTTGATCGTAAATGATCGAGCGCGGCGAATCGATGACGCCTTCGCTGACCTCGAGACCGCGGTGGGCGGGCAAGCAATGCAGGAAGACAGCGTCCGGCGCGGCCTGCGCGAAGAGCGCTTCATTGACTTGATAGCCCGCGAAGGCCTTTTCGCGAGCGGCAGACTCGGTTTCCTGGCCCATGCTCGCCCAGACGTCGGTGTAAACGGCCTGCGCGCCTGCGACAGCATCTTCGGGCGCGCGAACGATTTCGATTTTTCCGCGTGTTTCGCGGGCGACGCGCTTGGATTCGGCGACGATCACCGGATCGGGTTCGTATCCTGCAGGCGTGGCCACGCGAATGTGCGCTCCGGCGCGGGCGCCGATGGTGAGGAGCGAGTGGCACATGTTGTTGCCGTCGCCCACGTAGGCGAATTTGAGACCGCGCAGCCCGCCGAAGCGTTCCTCGAGCGTGAAGAAATCCGCCAAAGCCTGGCAGGGATGAAATTTGTCCGAAAGCGCGTTGATCACGGGAACGTTGGCGTTCGCGGCGAGCTCTTCGAGCGTTTCCTGCGCGAAGACGCGCGCGACGATTCCCTGCACCCAGCGCTCGAGGTTCTTTGCAATGTCGCGGACCGGCTCGCGCTCGCTGAGACGAGCGGCCGTGTGATCGAGAAACGTGGACGTGCCGCCGAGATTGGCGATGCCGGCCTCGAAGGTGACGCGCGTGCGCAAGGACGGCTTCTCGAAGATCAGGACGAAAACGCTGCCGGCGAGCGCGGTGCGGTAACGATCCGGGCGCGCCTTCATTTCCGTGGCGAGGCGGAAGAAATCGCGCAACTGCGCGGGACTCCACTCGGTTCCAGTGAGGAGATCCCTTTTCAGTGCAAGCGGTGCGGCGACTGCGTTCATGTTCACCTCGTCGCAGCGAAAGCAAGCGGCTGCGTCTGAGATTTGGATTTTGCGGCTCCGGCGGCGGATTTGTTTGCGGACTTCGCCACGCGAGCCAGGACGGTTTCGAACTTCCGGAGAAATTCGGCGGCGTCTCCCTTGCGAATGATAAAGGGCGGAAGAAGCCGGAGAATATGGTCGTGCGTGCAATTGATCAGCAGACCCTGCCGCAGCGCTTCCACGACGAACGGAGCGCCTTCAACTGCGAGATCTATGCCGATGATCAATCCCTCGCCGCGCACTTCGCGAATGAAATCGAAGCGCGCCGCAAGCTTTTCCAGCCCCGCACGGATTTCCGCGCCACGCTCGCGAACATTGGCGAGCAGGTTTTCCTCCTCCACGATGGTGAGGAATTCAAGCGCCGCCGCGCAGACGAGCGGGCCGCCGCCGAAGGTTGAGCCGTGCATTCCGGGGCTTAGCGCGGATGCGAATTTTTCGCTGGCGATGAACGCGCCCAGCGGGCAGGCCGCCGGCCAACGGCTTGGCAACTGTGACGATGTCCGGAAGGGAGTCAAACTTCTGGTATGCGAAGCTGCCGGCCGGTGCGGCCGAGGCCGGACTGGATTTCGTCGGCGATCAGCGCGGCGCCGTGCTGCGTGGCAAGCGCACGGGCGCGGTCCCAGAACTCTTCGCTGACTACGAACACGCCGCCCTCGCCCTGCACAGGCTCGATGATGATGGCGCAAACCGTGTCGTCAAATTTCGCATCGAGATCCGCCACATCGTTGAACCGGACGAATTCGGCGCCGGGGATGAGCGGGGCGAACGGCTCGCGATATTTCGCTGTGTGCGTGATCGAGAGCGCTCCCATGGTGCGGCCGTGAAACGAATTCTCGAGCGCGAGGAAGCGCGTTTTCAGTCGGGCGCCGCCGTTGGATTTGGCGTGCGCGTACGCCCGAGCAAGTTTCAACGCGCCTTCGATAGCCTCGCTGCCGCTATTCGAAAAAAAGACGCGGTCGAGGCCGGACCACTGCGCCAGCTTGCGCGCGAGCGGCGCCTGATAGGGATTGTGAAAAAGATTCGAAACGTGCGTGGCGCGGCCAGCTTCGCGCCGGATCACGCGGACCATCCGCGGATGCGCGTATCCGGTCGCATTCACGGCGATCCCCGCGAGAAAATCGAGATACGCGCGCCCCTTCGAGTCATAGAGCCGGCAGCCGCGCCCGTGCGTGAACACCTCCGGCGGACGCCGATAGGTCTTCATCATGTAGCGCGCTTCGTCGGCGCGAATCTTCGCGGGCGAAAGGCGCTTCGCCGATGTCTTTTTCTTCTTGGCCATGGCTATTGCGCTGCCCCGTGGGCTGCCCTTGCGTTCACGCGGATCACGGGCAGAACACGCGTTCCAGAGCGGCCTGAACTCGCGGCAGCAAGAAGCGCGCGGGGCTTGGAACCACCGACGATGCGAACTTCGGCAACGCCGCCCGCAAGGGCGCGTTTCGCGGCCTCGAGCTTCAGAATCATGCCGCCGGAGACTTTATTCTTGCGAATAAGGTCCTCAATATCCGTGCCGCGGAGGGCGCTGAGCACTTTTTCGCCATCGAGCACTCCGGCGACATCGGTGAGGAAAATCAAGCGATCAGCGCGTATGAATTCCGCGGCGGCAGCGGCCATGTGATCGGCATTAATGTTGTACATCTCGCCATCGGCGCCCAGGCCCAGGCAGGACGCCACGGGAACGATTCCTTCGCGCCAGAGCGAGCGCAGGAAGTCCACATTCACTTCCGTGAGATAGCCGACGAATCCCAGGCTGCCTTCGCGATCCTCCACCTGCATAGGCTCCGCGAGGAAGCACGCGGCGTCCGCGGCGCTGATACCTACCGCCGGATGGCCGGCGAGCGAAATCGCGCCCGCCAGCTTCTTATTGAGCAGGCCGGCAAAAACCATCACGGCCGCGTCGCGCGTTTCGCGGTCGGTGACGCGCAGGCCGTTGATAAAGCGGCTGGTGATGCCCATGCGCGTCAGAGTGGCCGTGAAAATCCGGCCGCCACCGTGAATTACCAGAAGCTCATGGCCGGCGCGCGCAAGTTCCGTGATCTGCCGCGCCAGAGTCTGCACGTCTTCATCGCGCTCAAGCAGCGCGCCCGCAACCTTGATGACCATCCTCATAGCAATCCCGCCGTTTCCGGATACCCGCGCATCCCATTGAGATTTTGTACCGCCTGCCCCGCCGCACCCTTGCCGAGATTGTCGAGGCACGAAACGATCACCAGCCGCTCGCCCGAGGAATCGAGCGCGAAGCCGATATCGCAAAAATTTGTGTGCGTTACATGCTGCAATTCCGGCAGAGTTCCCGCCGGCATGATTCGAACCATCGGCCGCCCGGTATAGAACTTTCGGTAGAGCGCTTCGACTTCTTCCACCTTGCGCGAAGGGCCGAGCCATACATAGAGCGTCGAAAGAATCCCGCGATCCACCGGGAGCAGGTGCGTGGTGAACACGAAATTCTCCGAGGCGAGATCGAGATGCTCGGAAACCTCCGGAGTGTGGCGATGGGTGAAAAGGTTATAGGCCCGGAAATTCTCGTTCACCTCGACAAAATGTGTGTCGCGCCTGGGGTCTTTGCCAGCTCCGGTGACACCGGACTTGCAGTCGCATACGATCCCGCGTGCCGTATTGATCCAGCCCGCTTCGATCAGCGGCCGCAAGCCCAGGATCACCGACGTGGGATAGCATCCCGGATTTCCAACGACTCGCGCTTTCGGAAGCGCGTCCGCGTAGAGCTCCGGCAGTCCGTACACCGTCTCCGCCAAGGCCTTCGCATCCGGCGCGGGGAGTTTGTACCACTTCGTGAATGTCTCTGGGTTGCGGAAACGAAATGCGCCGCTGAGGTCCACGATCCGCAGTTTGGGGTTCGCTGCCAGCAGCGCGGGAACAAGTTCCAGCGAAGCCTCGTGCGGAGTCGAAAGGAATGCGACCTCGGCGCCGCTGGTGGCGATGGCCTCGACCGAAAGCGGACGGCAGGGCGCGTCACCCCAGCCACGCAGCTGCGGAAAAAGGTCCGTCAGGCAATGAACGTTCGCGTGAGCCTCGCGGAGATAGAACGTTGGCTTTTCGATGTGCGGGTGCCGCAGCAGGAGCCGGGCTAGCTCGTATCCCGCGTAGCCCGTTACCCCGACGACGGCGACCCTTACGGGGTCACTCATCGGAGCATTTCCTCCACGCGCTTCTGAACGGCGCTGCAACCGGTGCGGGAGGAACAGATGACGAGCACGGTATCGTCGCCCGCGAGAGTGCCCGCAACTTCCTTCCAATGTTCTGCGTCCACGGCCGCGGCAAGAGGCTGCGCGCCACTGGGCGGCGTTTTCAAAATGAGCATGTTCTGCGCGGGGCGCAGGTCGAGCAGAAAATCTTTCAGGGCGCGCGCGAGAGTCGGCAGCGGTGACGCTTCGTCGGCTGTCGCGGAGGCAAGCGGCCGGTAGCCAGCGGATGTTTTCACGAGCCGGAGCTCGCGAAGGTCGCGCGACAAGGTCGCCTGCGTGACGCGCACACCCAGATGTCCGAGCTGGCGGCGCAGCTCATCCTGGCTCGCAACGGGTTGGCCCGTGAGAACCTTCAGGATCTGCCCCTGCCGAAATCGCTTTTGTATGCCCATGTTCCTATCATGCGTGAATATGCATGTGACTGCATAATCATACACGAGACTACCTGGCAGTTGTCAATAAATAATCTCTTGCGCGGACAAATCGTGAACAGGCGCGCAAAGTTCGAGAAATTACTCACGCAAGGAATCGCAGCGGCGGAAGCACATCGGACGAAGAACAGATCTGGCAGAGCTGCGCGCGCGCAGCGGAACTAGAACCAATTGCTACGGTAGGCGATCCACCAACTCACCAGGCCAATTGGAATCGTAGCGAAGAGCGCCCACCACAGCGGCAAGAACAGATCAGCCGCCAAGCCCAGGACACAAAACGCAGCCCAAAATACCTTTTTCTCCATGGGGCTATTTTAGGCTTTTGAGGTGGAGTTTTATTCAGAAGCTGAATCGCTATCGCGAAAGAGCCATCGGAGCGAACGCACAAAGGTCTGTGGCCGCTCGAAATCCAGTCCTCTAACGGTCACTCCAAGCATCTTGCGATACGATATAACCCATGAAGCCAATCACAGATGCCAGCCAAGTTGGCCGTTACTTGAGATCGGTAGACGAAATGCTGGTCGCAAAGGGAACATACCAACGTAACTTCGATCCCGTTTGGTTGCAGAATCATCAGTGGAAGGTGGTTCCGGCAAAAAGCGAAACCGGTCACTTCAATCCGGAAGAGATCGAACGAATTGTTCCGACTTTGAACCAAGCTGGCTTCACCGAATGCTTGGCGGTGGCGACGGAATTCTTGGACCCGCTACCGGTTTGCTATCAAGTCATAATCTCACCGGAAGATTTAAATAACTTCAATAAAGAGTGTGCCCTCTTAGGATACTTACTGATGGACGCCGCATGCTCTTGGGCCATTTCTTGCTACGGATTCTACAAACTGTTCGCAGGCCCGACGGAACTACTTGAGGCTCTGCTTGGATCACCCATCCCAATCGCCCGGGAGGCCTTTCGGCAATATTCCGAGGAACTCGATGAAGGCCTCGCGGATAGTCCTTACCAGAAAATGGCGCTCAGATATGAAGGCATGTAAGAACGGCGCGGCCAGTGGAAGGGTAAGTCGAAGGAGCGGCAACTACGAGCAGGTCAATAGGGCAAATGGTAGGCCCGTGCGGGCTCGAACCGCAGACCTCCACCGTGTCAAGGTGGCGCTCTAGCCAACTGAGCTACGGGCCTATCGTACGACCAACTGCCACAATTCTAGCATGTGCCAGTTGGCGCTGAACAGGAATGAGGCCGGCGCCTGCTAGGTGAGGAGCGCGGTCGTGTTCGTGACGCACATGCGGCGCACATCGGCCGCGCGGAAGCCCGCGTCGAGCATTTTCTGCGCGAACATGCCGAAGCCTTCCGCGATAGGCGGATTAATCGTCTGGCCCAGATCAGTCGAGAGGACCACGCGCTCCGGGCCGACCTTGCGGACGCTGTCGAAGTAGGCGTCCCAGGGGGCTTTGTTCGTGTACATCGTGGTGAAGCAGTGTTCGATCATCGCGCCCAGGTCGGCCACTTCGACTTGCTCCTGCGCGGTCATGTTCTGCGACGGAAATTCCGCGTGCGTGACGACCACGCGCTTCAGTCCCATTTCCTTCTTGGCGACCTTCACCAGTGCGTGAATCTCCTTCTTGCTCAAGTGGCCGGTGGCGAGAATCATGTCGTGTTTGCCGATCAGTTCCAGGCACCGCCGCGCTGCGTCGGTGACCTTGCCGCTGCCGTCGAGCACGCTGATCGGCGCGGGCGAAATGCCCGTTGCAGAAAGCTCGCGCTGAATTTTCGCCCAGAATGGAAGTTTGTCCGTGGGTCCGTCACTGCGGCCGGCGGTTTCGTTGGCCGCGTCCACGGTAGGGAACCAGACGATTTTGTTGCCGGAGCGGCCGGCGATTTCGAGCGCAACAGGATTCAAGCCGCCGACACTGTGATTCAGCGTAATTGCACCGTACGCGGTGATGCCAGGATTTGCTTTGGTGACCACTTTGGCGCGCTCGTAGGTCGGTGCGTAGTGCGACTTCAGCACGAAGCCCTTGAGCTTATGCGCCAGGAATTCCTTTGCGAGGTCGAGATCATCAATGCGCCGCGCGATCACGTCCGGCGCGACATGGACCTGGATGTCGTAGCCGCCTTCGATTGCCTGCCAGGCGGCGTCTGAAACTTGGATTGGTGCAGCAGCGGTCTCTACAGCCATGATGGCATTGTCCTTAGTGTTTGGATTTTGATTTCAAAGACGAGAAATAATATACACCTGATCCCTTCTGAGCGGCCTCTGCGATTTCCCGGCTTAGCAGGTCGCGGGGCAAAGCGATGAAGAGTGTCCTCAGGCGCTAAAGCGCGCTGGCAGCAAGCCTGCTATGTCGGAGCTGAAGCTCCGACCCCCTAAAGAGGGCCGTTCCTCGCAGATCGTCTAGAGGGGTTTGCCCGCAAGCCAGGAAGCGCCGCGCACGTACAGAGCTTCGACTTCCGGGCCGGTCAAGCCTGGCATGTCCATTTTAATTTTGTAGCCGATCTGGGTTTGCAGGTAAGCGAGATGGCGGTAGCCCTCGCGGAACGACATGAGAAGCTTTTGATCGAGGCTGAGCTTGGCGGCGGGGTCCACGGGGTCCATGCGGTCCTTCTCGTAGATGGGCTGGCGCAGAACAAACCCCCAGCGGCCGCCGCGCTTCTCGAGGAAATCGTAGAATCGCCCGGTGCACACGACATCGCATACGACGTCGTGAACCGGAGCGCGCTGGGAGATGGTCATTTTGGTCTGTGAGATCGCGCGATCGCCTCGGATTTCAACTGAGTTGCCGCCCTGGAAGTGAAGGATGCGCACCCCCTTCGCAAAACCCTGCTTGCTCATCTCGATAAACTCGTCCGCGGTGCCCTGGGTCCACGTGGCCATCATGCGTCCATCGTCGTGCCACAGGCCGCGGAATTCCTTCCATTGAAGCGCGTCGCGCCACACAATCCAGTTGTCCACCATCTCGCGAATCTTCAGCCGTTCGAGAATTTCTTCGCTCATCTTTGACTCCTGCGTTTCGAATTAATGCGTACGCTTCCAAACAGGTGAGAGTTTACACCGATCCGTGCGGTTAAAGAACCTGTCGCGACGCACGTTCGCGGCAGCGGGCTGCGCTGGATACTCGCCCAAATGTTGTGAGAAGATGGCCGCCGTTCAACGAGAAAACCACCCATGACTGCAAACGTCGCCGCCGAAGCACGAGCAAAACGCGTTCGCCCAAAGCGCTGGTATGCGCAGCTTTGGGTTCACGTGCTCGCCGGGATGGTGCTGGGGATCATTCTTGGCAAGTTTTATCCCAGCCTCGGTGTGCGCATGCAGCCGCTTGGCGACGGGTTCATCAAGCTGATCCGCATGCTGATCGCGCCAATCATCTTTCTGCACCGTGGTTCACGGAATCGCGCGCATGGCCGACCTGGCGCGAGTGGGGCGCGTCGCTCTGAAGGCGATCGTCTACTTTGAGGTGTTGACGACGATCGCGCTCGCTATTGGACTGACGGCGGTGAATATCTGGCAGCCCGGGCGCGGGATGAACGTGAATCTCGCGCACGTGGATACCTCCGCCGTGCAGACCTATGTGGCGCACCCGGAGAGCGCGAGCGTCACTCAGTTTCTTACGAACATTATCCCGAACACGTTTATGGGCGCCTTCACGGAAGGAAACGTCCTGCAGATCCTGTTAATTTCCGTGCTCTGCGCGTTTGCGCTGACCCAGGTGGGAGACCGCGGCAAACCGATCGTGGATTTTATCGAAGCCGGGGCGCAAATGCTGTTCAAGATTGTTGCGATTGTGATGTGGACCGCGCCCATCGGCGCGTTTGGGGCAATCGCTTTCACGGTAGGAAAATTTGGCGCGGGATCGCTGGTTTCGCTGGGCAAGCTGCTGGGTGGGTTTTACGTAACGTGTCTCATCTTTGTGTTCGGTGTTCTATGGCCCGTCGCGCACTGGTGCGGCTTCAGCCTATTCAAGCTGATCCGCTACATTCGCGAAGAGCTTTTGATCGTTTTCGCGACGACCTCTTCGGAGACGGTGCTGCCGCAGCTGATGGCCAAGCTGGAGGATCTGGGCTGCGAGGAGAGCATCGTTGGACTGGTAATCCCGACAGGCTATTCCTTTAATCTCGATGGGACGTGCCTTTACCTCGCGACGACGACTGTTTTTTTGGCGCAGGCCACCAATACGCATCTGGGCATCTGGCAGCAGCTGGGGCTTCTCGCGGTGCTGCTATTGTCATCGAAGGGGGCAGCCGGAGTTGCCGGCGCGGCGTTCGTGGTATTGGCTGCGACGATTGCTTCCACGGGAACGATACCTGTGGCGAGCGTGGCGCTCGTGCTCGGAATTCACCGGCTTATGTCGGAGGGTTTGACGCCGACGAATGTGGTTGGCAATGCGGTCGCGACTATCGTGGTTGCGAAGTGGGAGAACGCGCTGGATGAGGAGCGGCTCTCGTCGGTGCTCAACGGAAAGTTAGAAGCCGCGCCTCGTTGAGCGTGGAGCAAAGGCGCTAGGCGTTTGAGCTGGCAGCCGAGCGGTTAAGGATGTGATCGAGTTTGTCCAGGACCGCCATGGCTGTGCAGCATTGCGCGACGCTGGCGTTCGGCTCGCGCTTTTCCTTGATCGCGGCGAAGAACTCGCGGTCCTGCAGCTCGATTCCGTTCATCGAGACATCCACGTGGGATAGATCAATCTTCTTGTCCTCTCCGTCCACGAGGTCGTCGTAGTAGGCCTGAAACGTGCCGTTATCGCAGATGTAACGGAAGCGCGTGCCCAGCGGGCCTTTGTTATTGAACGACAGCGAAAGCGTGCAGATCGCGCCCGACGGCACCTTCAGCACGATTCCCATGTCCATCGCGATTTTCAGTTCGGGGTGCAACGGGCCTTGCACGGCGTAACAATCGGAGACTAGCTCGCCGGTCTGATATTGGAACAGGTCCACCGTATGGCAGGAATGATGCCAGAGCAGGTGATCGGTCCAACTACGGGGCTGTCCGGCGGCGTTCATGTTCGTGCGGCGAAAGAAATAGGTCTGCACGTTCATTTGCTGGACCTTCAGCTCACCAGCCTTGATCTTTTTGTGAACGTACTGGTGGCTGGGATTGAAACGGCGGGTGTGGCCGCCCATGCAGACGACGCCGGTTTCTTTCTGCACTTTCACGAGGCGTTCGGAATCCGCTAGGGTGTCCGCAATCGGAATTTCGATCTGCACGTGTTTCCCGGCGCGCATGCATTGCTCGCCCTGCTTGGCGTGCATTCCGGTGGGAGTCGCGAGGATCATCGCTTCGAGGCCGGGCTGCTTCAGGCTTTCGCTGAGATCGCCAGTAAAATGGGGAATTTTGAACCGCTTGGCGACTTCCCCGGTGGCAGTTTGATTTCCGCCGGTCAGGGTGATGACTTCGATTCCCGGAATAACGGCGAGGGCTTCCAAATGCTTCACGCCGAAAGCGCCTTGTCCCGCAATGCCAACCTTCATATGTTTGCCCTCGCTTTAGGTCGAAAGAGTTCGTCGGATTTCGAGCGGAATTGCCGTCCAGAAAAGCAAAACCTCCGGCGTCCCGACAGGCCGCAGGCCCCATCACTTCGCTATCGAATCGCCGCCAGTTAGTGCGATGCGGTGTTCGGCTGCCCGATTTCGCTCTTTGCCGCGCGAAGCTTGCGCAATTCGGCGTGCATGCGGATCACAGCCATCCACATGCCCAGCGGATGCGCACCCGCCTCGACGAGCGGATGGACTTGTCCATCCCGGAATTTCTCGATGTCGTCGTCCTGCAGCGTTTCGAGAACTTTGGCTTCTTCGGGCGTCATACCGTATTCCTTCGCGACGGAAGGAAGATCGTGAATCAGCCGGAGCCGCAGGTCCCGCTTGAAGCGACTGTCGTACAGAACTTTGTTCAGTTTGTAAGCCGCGACAGAAGGGTGCTTATAAAACTCGAAGCCACCCTTGAATTCGTACTTCTTGGCAGCCTCCTGGCCTTCCTTGGACGGGCCCGTACCCTTGAGCGGGAGGAAGCGCATGACCGCGTGGCCGTGATGCCACGTCGGCTGATAGGTGACCAACTCGCCCGGCTGATTGCCGATCGCACCGAACATGATCATCCAGGAAAGCATCTCCGTGTTGCCGACCTCGTCGAATTGTTCGTTGGTCATGTTGATGAGCACGTCGTGATTTCCCTTTTCCATTTCGGAAATGGCCCAGTAGTCGAAATCGAAATCCGGTTTGGGGTACTTCCACGTGCCCGGAAAGTGCGACATTCCGCCGCTGGCTACGATGGCAACCTTCTCTGGACGGGCCGCGATCACTTTCGCAATCGCCTTACCCAGTTCCGCGCAGCGCTTCGCCGTCGGCAGGGGCGGGAGATACGCATTCACGAAAATTGGGACGACCGGAATGGGGCGCTTCTCGATCACCCATTCATAGACAGCCGCGAACGCGTGTCCGAGAACAGCATCCTGCGAGTAGCCCAGGTCGAAACCCGCGGACATGAGCTTGTCCAGAAGGTCTTCGGCCAAGCCCTGATGGATGGGCATTTCGTACCTGCGGCCGGCAAATTCGGCGTGGGAAAACTCGCCGGACAGGATGGCGAATGTGGGTACGGAACTCAGGAAGAAGGTTTCGAGATGGTCGCTGCCGATCACGATGACGGCATCCGGCTTGGATTCCTCGAGTTCGCGACCAATCTGACGCATGGCCGCAATATCGGCATCGAGCTGCTTGGGATCCTCGCTGGGCGGACGGTCAAAAAGCTGCGGGGCGTGCACGGTGGCAAATGCTGAAACGATCTTACCCATGTCTAATTACCTCATTTCTAGTCTCTTAGAACGCGCCTCAGTCGTTCGATAGTGCCCAAATCTCATTCCGCACGGCACTGCGTGGGCGCGAAACTGACGATACGATTGTTGCGGAATGCCACGGACTTCGTCAAGCAAAACCATCCCCAAGGCCAACCGAGCGGGAAGACTGCGTTTCACGTTGTGAGAGGGTCGGCCTTTTCGACATCAATCTCGAGATCTTTGATCGCCTGCTGGACCACGGACGCCTGAATTTTCCCTTCGCGCAGCAGTTCACGGAGTGTCGCCAGCGTGATGAATCGGGCGTCCACCTCAAAGAAGTTGCGGAGGGACGCTCGGCTCTCGCTTCGGCCAAATCCGTCGGTACCGAGCGAGGCCAGCTTTCGGGGCATCCATTGGCTCACCATATTCGGCAGCGCTTTCAGATAATCCGTCGCGGCCACTAGGACGCCGGGGGCGTCGGCAAGGCACTGGGAGACATAGGGCACGCGGGGCTTGTCGGAGGGGTGCAGCAGGTTCCAGCGCTCCGTTTCAATTCCATCACTGTAGAGAGCCTTATAGCTCGTGACGCTCCATACATCGGCGGCGACGTGATATTTCTCCGCCAGGATGTCCTGAGCCTTCAAAACCTCGCGAAGAATGGAGCCGCTTCCGAAAAGCTGCGCGCGAAGCTTCGACTTGCTGTCGTTCGCGGCTTTAAATCGGTACATACCCTTCAGAATGCCCTCGCGCGATCCCGCTGGCATCGCAGGCATGGCGTAAGGCTCGTTCATCACGGTGATGTAATAAAAGATGCTTTCGCCCTTGTGATACATGCGGTCAATACCGTCTTCGATGATCACGGCAATTTCGTAGGCGAACGCAGGATCGTAGGCTCGCAGCGTGGGGATGGGAAGCGCGAGGATATGGCTGTTGCCGTCCTGGTGCTGCAAACCTTCCCCTGCCAGCGTGGTGCGCCCAGCCGTGCCTCCCAGTAGGAACCCACGGCACCTTGTGTCCGCCGCGGCCCAAATCAAATCGCTGACGCGCTGCAGGCCGAACATTGAATAGAAAATGAAAAATGGAATCGTGTTGATTCCATGAGTCGCGTAGGCGGAACCGGCGGCAATAAACGAGGACATCGAACCGGCCTCGGTGATGCCTTCTTCCAGTATCTGGCCGTCCTTGGCTTCCTTGTAATAGAGCAGCGTGTTCATGTCCACGGGTTCGTAGAGCTGCCCCTGGCTGCTGTAAATTCCCACCAGCCGAAACAGGGATTCCATGCCGAATGTGCGCGCTTCGTCCGGAACGATCGGCACGACCAGCTTGCCGATTTCCGCGTCGCGCAGCATTTTTCGCAGCATTCCGACGAAAGCCATGGTGGTGGAAACTTCGCGGCCTTCGCTTCCGGTCAAAAACTCTTCGAATAGTTCCCCGCGATCGGCTGTCAAGGGCTTCGAGCGGACGCTGCGGCGCGGCATGTAGCCGCCCAGTTTTTCGCGGCAAGCGCGGAGATATTGGATTTCGGGGCTGTCGTCCGGCGGGCGGTAGAATGGCACCTCGGCGAATTGCTCTTCGGTGAACGATAGACCGAAGCGCTCGCCGAAGTTGCGAAGCGTATCTTCGTCAACTTTTTTCTGCTGGTGCGTAACGTTGCGGCCCTCTCCAGCTTCACCGAGGCCATAGCCTTTGATCGTGCGGGCCAGGATAACGGTCGGAGATCCCTTGTGTTCGACCGCAGCTTTGTAAGCCGCGTAAACCTTCTTAGGATCGTGTCCGCCCTGGCGCAATGCGTGAAGTTTTTCGTCCGGAATATTCTCAACCATCTTGAGCAACCGGGGATCTCCCCCGAAGACATGCTGGCGAATATAGGCGCCGGACTCGACGATCAATTTCTGGTATTCGCCGTCAACCATTTCGCCGAGGCGCTTGGCGAGCAAGCCGTCAACATCCTGCTCGAAAAGCGCATCCCAGTCCGATCCCCAAAGGACCTTGATGACATTCCAGCCCGCGCCGCGGAATGCCGCTTCCAATTCCTGAACGATACTTCCATTGCCGCGCACTGGCCCGTCGAGGCGCTGAAGGTTGCAATTGATGACAAAAATCAGATTGTCGAGGTGTTCGCGGGAAGCAAGCGTGATTGCTCCCAAAGCTTCCGGCTCATCTGTTTCGCCGTCGCCCAGAAATGCCCACACCTTGGCGTCCGTGCGCGGTTTCAGTCCTCGATCTTCGAGATAACGGTTAAAACGAGCCTGATAAATCGCCATGATCGGGCTCAGGCCCATCGAGACAGTAGGGAATTCCCAGAAGTCGGGCATCAGCCACGGATGCGGATATGATGAAAGCCCGCCTCCGGGCTTGAGTTCGCGGCGGAAATTCTCGAGTTTTTCGGCCGAGAGGCGGCCCTCGACGAATGCGCGCGCATAAACGCCCGGTGCTGCGTGGCCCTGGAAATAAACAGTGTCGCCCTCAAACTTGTCCGTGCGCGCGCGGAAGAAATGATCGAACCCCATCTCGAATAGTGTGGCGACCGAACCGTAGGTCGAGATGTGACCGCCGATATTGTGTTCCTCGCGATTGGCTCGGACCACCATGGCCAGAGCGTTCCAGCGCACGAGGCTTTTGATCTTTCGTTCGATTTCCTGATCGCCCGGCAACGCGGCCTGCTGGCTTACGTGGATCGTATTTACGTAGGGAGTGTTCGCGGTAAACGGAACTTGCACACCGGAAGCCAGAGCTCTGTCGCGGATTTCCTGCAGGATCCTGGACGCCTGCCCAGGCTTGCCATTCGCTACAACTGCATCGAATGACTCAATCCATTCCCAAATCTCTTCGAGTTCGTCAATGTCGGTTGGAGGAATTACTGGATGCACGGCCATAAGTATCTACACCTTCCGCAATTGGACCCGTAGCGATCCTCTCGCAATATTTGGTCATCTTTATTATATACCTGATTTTGTGACGCAATTCGCGAACGCGCGGCAAGATTTTCTATCGTCTCGTAGCTTATTGGAAAAATGGAACTTCCACTCAGCGCGCAGGACCGGGCGGATCGTTCGTTACGTGGTAGGCGTCGCCGTTCTGGAGGTATAGGCGCCCCGCTTCCTCGCGGTTGAGCGGTCTCGCACCGCGCCGCCCGAACACCGCGAGCTGGTTTCCGCTCTCGTCCACGGCGCGATCGCGATCCACGCCTTTGGAAATTGCCAGAGCCGGCGCACCGGTGCGATAGGTGGCGATGAGCTTCGGAGTGGGCCGCGGGCTGAAGCCGTAGGAATTCGGCGAATCTTCCGGGGACAACACTTGCAGGACGCGAAGCCCGTTGCGGCCGTCCGCCAGAAACGCAAACGCGCTGGCGTCCACCATTCCGATCTTCACATCGCGCAGATCGTTGATCTTGCCGTCGGCCGAGAAAATTTGATCGAGCCGAGGCCGCTCCGGCCGCTCGACATCCACCATTGCGAGGCCCTGCTTGCCCCCGGCGACGTACGCGTAGGTGCGCGCGACGTAGACGTTGCGGGCATCCTCGAGTTTCACCAGGGCATTCGGCACGATGCGAGGATGATCGAGCGAGGTCACGTCCAGCACTTTGAGCCCGTCCCGGTCCACGACAAATGCGTAGCGGAACTGAATCGAGATTCCCTGCGGGTCGTTCAAATCAGGCGCGCCGATTTCCGCAACGACTCGCGGCTGGAGCGGCTTATCCAAATCCACGACGACGAGGCCACGGTCGCAGAGCATGTAAGCGTACGTGCCGGCGATGGTGATGCGGCGGGCTCCGTTCAAAATACCATTCGGGTTGAACGCCAGCGCGCGCTTCAGAAAATTGTTTCGCGGGTCGCCGTCGAGCAGCGTGCTGACGCCGGGACTCTTGCTATTGGGATTTGAATCTCCCACGATTACCAGCCCCTCATATTTGTCCGCAACGTAGAGATACGCGTATATCGGGTGGATCGGCTGTTCTTCGTTCACTGGGTTGCGCGCGCGCGCGGGATCAATGGCGAGTGTGGAGGGGCTGGCAACGGCCGTCGCATACTTTGTATGCACGTAGAGGCGCTGCCCCAGCGGAGATACGGGCGCGGTGACCTGGCGTTCGGAGAATCCTTTGTTATCTACGTTCGCGACGTCGTACACACGGAATCCGCCCTTGCCAAGCGCGGCGTAGAGATATTCGCCGCGTAGCTGCACATCGAGCACGTTTCCGGCGTGGTGGTAGGCTTCTTGTAGCTCGCGGCCGCGCGCGACGTGCTGGCGATAATTGTCCGGGTAGGCGAGCCGCTGAAGGTAGCTGCCGATGATCGCGGGCGGTTCATCATGCTCCGCGACGGCCACGGCATCGAAGCCCTTCGCGCCGTCCGCGACGTAAATATAGCGCCCCATGAAATTCAAGAGGTTCGTGCCCTGCAGCAGGACTTGTGCCATCCATGCGTTGTTGTCGTTGCGTTCGGAAACGTGGCAATCGTCGCAGGCCTTTGTTTCTTTCGAGCGCACCGTATGCGGCACAAACGTGCTGAATGCTGTCCCGCTAAGCCCTTCCGCGGAAACCGGCTGCTGCATGTAATAGAGCCACTCGCGATTCTGGTTTTGCGAGCTGACGATGATGGCGCATGAAGAGCGCGCCGGAGCCACGCGGTGGCCCGTGACCGTGCCGTCAATTCCCAGCATGAATCCGTCGTCACGCAGCACCTGAAAGTTATATGCGGTGTAGTTGCGCGTGGTCGGGCCTTCGTTGTGGAGCATCGGCGTGCGCTGATTCGACGTCATCGAAAGATGGCAGCCGAAACAATTGGGCGTCCAGGACGTGTGGCAGGCGTAGCAAGTCATGCGGCTGTTCGCGTGGGCCAATTGGGATTCATCCGCCGGGAGCGCGCCCCACGTCTTGCCATCGAGGCGAACGGTCTTGGCCCATCTCGATTTTTCGCTGTAGTGAGCGTTTCCGGGCGTGATCGTGTCCAGCGTTTGCACGACCTCCCATTCCTTATCCGGCTCGACCATGGAATGTTGGTAGAGCTTGCCATCGCGCCATTCGAATCGGCGGTTGTCCCATGGAGTGCGAAGCGCATCGAGGTGCGTGCCACCGGCCGGAGCCGCGGGCCCGGAGGTAATCAGCGTCGCCCGTTTTTCCACGGTGCCGTGGCAATCGGTGCAATCGAGTTCGATCGCGGCGCGGGGTTCGGCATAGAGCTTTCCATTGCCGTGAACGTCCTGCTGGAAGTGGCAATCCACGCACTGCATTCCCTTTTCGAGGTGGATGTCCTTCAGGTGGACAGCCTTGTCGAATTTGTTGGGGTCATCGGCGGAGACGATTTTGCTATCGGCGTCGAGCAGATCGCCCTTTCGATCCCGCTTGTAAACCGCGCGGAACACCCAGCCGTGACCGTGGAAGTCGGCGAATTGACTTTGCTTCAGCTGGGCGTTGAATTTCGCACTGCCCAATTGTTCGAGAAATTTTGGATCCGACCATAAGCCGCGCGCAGCGGCCTCTTCCGGATTTCGCTGCGCGACTTCGTATCGTTCTTCCGCGGTGGGATTCCGTTGCTTGGCGGGATACATCAACTCACCGTCCGCTTCGTTGTCCCACCAGGTGTAGCCGAAATACGTGGTCTCCATATTCGTGCCCGGATGGATATGGCAGACCATGCATTGGCTGGAGGGAATGGAACGCGTAAAAGTGTGCCGAATAGGATGGCCAGACTCATTCTTTGCAATCGTGGGATCAACGGACGCGCTTTCGCCGAGATGGCCAAAGGATGCGTACGGTCCGGAATGCTCGGGCGAGCGGTCGTTGGCGTAAATCACGTGGCACGCGGTGCAGCCACTGCCGCGATACTCGCCCGGTTGATCGTTCGTGCCCGGGAACGAAAGCAACGGATCGAACAGGCGCGTTTTCTGCAGTCCAAGGAAGACCGGATCGGTGCGCAGCAGGGTGCCGAAGCCGCGCTCTCCCAGCTGATCGTCGGGGCGGCCGGATTCCGCCTCTGAGCTGGGATTGCCGATCTCGCCTTTCTTTGCGCCGCCGCGCTCGAATACGCGGAGGACATTCCCTGGCTGCGATATCTCCCAGCGCTCGAGAGGAGTCAATTCGGGAACCACACCTTTCGTGCGCGTTTCTTCGGGCGACGGCGGCGGGACGGTGTGAATTGTTTGCGGCAGGCCATCGGCGGAATAACTTTCGCCGAAACGCGTGTTCTTCAGCGGAAACGCTCCGTTGTTGTAAAGCGCCGCGCCCCAGAGCATCCCCCCGTGAGTCATCATGCTGGTGCTGACGTTGCGAACTTCCGCCGCGTGGCATCCGGCCGTGCCGCAGGTTTGCGGCGCGACCCGCAGATCTCCGGGATTCGCGAAACGGACGTATTCATAGCTCTCACGCAGCCATGCCGTGTACGCGCGCTGCGCGTTGGCCGATCCCCGTGCGAACTCGGGTTCGCGAGGCTGCGGATGCGCCTTCGTTTTCATTTGTACGTAAATTGCGGAATCTGTCGGCGTGCCGGGCGCGACGCCGGCAGTGGCATTGCCTCCGTGGCAATCCGTGCAGCCCAGCCGCACAGTTCGCGTGGGGTGCATGGTCGGCTCATCAACGCTGACGTGGCAGGTGACGCAGCCTGCGCTCTTCGCGTCGGCGTCGGCTTGCGTCTGCGTGATCAGGCTGGGTTGCGACGGCGGCGAAGACTGCGGCGTTTGCATCTCGGGACGCGATTGCGCGGGCAATCCGTGTTCGAGCGCAAACAATAGAATCGCGAGCAGCGCGAGAACGGAGAAGTAGCGCCGCGTCGGGCGTCGTCCGTTTTCCTTGCCTCGCCGCATTGCGGGCGCCGTCAGTGAATCTCTCATCAACAATTTCTCGCTGTTCCTCGCGCTTCCTAGAACTGAAACTTTACGTTCGTGAAAAGACTGAACATCATTTTGCCGGTGTAAATATCGCGCAAGCCCTGACCGGGCACGAGCGCGGCAGCCCCTGCAGTGATCGAGACGTTTTCCGTCAGCGGCGGCCGGTATCGCACGCCAAGGCTGGAATCCACACCGATCGTGTGGTGAATGGGCGCCTGGAACAGGAGAAGTTCGAGCGGCTCGGTGTCTTCGAATCGCAAATAGTTGACGTTGACGAAGCCGCGCAGCTTCGGCGTGAGATCGAAATCCGTACCCAGATTCGCGAGAAAAATTCCCGGATTCACGAAGTTGGCCTGCCCTTCGTCTTTGTCCGAGCGAAGACTGGGCAGCAGGCTATCGGGCGACGTCAGATTTACGCCGGCACCAGTGAGTCGAATGCCTTCGCGATTCCACAAGCTGAAAATCCCGCCCGCGAATTCGGGGAAGTCCTCGATAGCGTCAAAGCCACGTGCTTGTCCGCTCCGCGGATTCGCCGATCCGGAAGCGTAAAAGGCCGAGCCCTTGAAGCGAATCCAATCCTTATCAACGGAAAGTTCGAGCGCCGCCATCTGCGCGTTAATCGTGACGGGGCGTCCGGCCAGCGGATTGAAACTGTCGGTTCCGAGAGCCTGGTAAAACGCGTGCGTCAGATTCACGCGCCCGATGTGCCCGTCGCCCGTCCAGCCAAGATAGGCGACATGAATGGCGTGCGGTTTGATTTCGTTGTTCGAGATCACGACGCCAATGGGGGACGGGCGCACCAGAAAACCGTTGTCGTCGTAATGAATGCTGGGCGCGTCGTCGTTGTAGTCCACGCTGAACTGCGCCGTGTAGCCCTGGAACAGGAAATCCTGCCTGTAAACGTTGGCGAGGATTACCTGCTGTTTTCGTCGGGCGAATGTGTTGAGGCCGCTGTTCGTGTTTTTCTCCAACAAGTTGAAGTAGGCCAGATTGTATTGCCAGCGGTTCGAATCGAGGTTCCCGAAGAAACGCACGCCAGGCTGCTCGTCAACAAAAAGAAAGCCCCGGAAATCGGCGTTGAATTCCTGAATGCCCGCGCGCACGGAAATGAAATCGTAATTCGAACTCAAGTCATGGATTTTTACTTCGCCAAAGAGCTCTTGAAAGCCGAGATGGGAATCCAGGCGCGTAGTGCCCGCGCGCACGTCAATATTTACGATGCCGAGCTCGCGCACGTCGAGATAGTTCAGGCTGATCGCCGGAGTCACGCGAATCCGCCAGTCCACCGGACGGAAGGCGGCATCGCCGTGAAACAGGTCGAAGGAAAAAAGAAACAGCTGATCGAGGAAAAGCTGCTCGCCCTTTCCGAAGAAACCGCTGGTCCCGGGACTTGCCGTGCTGATGCCGCTCGGGACAGGCAGGCGGCGGCCATCTATGAGCGTGTCGCTGATTGCCGTGAAGTTGAAGAAGGTCTGCTGGCCGAAAATCGGCACGTCGCCTTTCCATTTGTTCCGGTCGAACGGGTCCCACGTGCTGCCCGTGACGTAGGGATGCTCGCCACCGGTTCCGTAGCGATTCCAATCGGGCATGGTAACGCGCCAGCGATTTGGCGCCGCTTGAAAAACGTCGCCGTCTGGTGGGAATGTTGCGGGTGCGGGAGGAGTCTGGCTGGAAGGCGTCAGATCGGGATTCTGTTTGGCGCCTGAATATCCCGGAGCGGACGACTCCGTTGCGGTAGTAGACGCGTTCGTGGGCGGAAGCTGTGGAAGCCCCGATGGAGGTGCGGCAGTCGCAGGCAGGGCGACGAGTTTGACGTCGCGAACCAAAGCCTGACCGGCCGCGACCGCCACGTCCGCTTCCGTCAAAGTTTCGTAGCCGTCACTTGCGACGCTCAACTCATACTTACCCGGCGGCAAGTCAACCAAGCGGAATACGCCCTCGGCAGTAGCGGTTGTTTTGCGAACCTCGCCCGTGGCGAGGTTCCGCATGGCGACGCTCGCTCCGCCAACGGCTTGAGCGTTCGAATTGCGAACGACGCCCTCGAGTGCGCCAGTTTTTTCAGACGTTTTTCCGGGAAGTTGCTGTTGTTGCGAAGTGGCACCGCCGGTGAATCTCACGGCGGCGGAAAGCGGCAAAGAAGCGAGTAGGAGCAGCGGAACGAGTCTGGAGAGGGCGTTGGATACAGCCAGCATCCTCTGTGTCCTGGAATGCGTCGGCAATTTCCTATTTTCTTGTCGTGCTCGGTCTAGCTAACACGGTTGTTTCGGGATGAGCAAGTGTTTTTGATGAATTCGCGCGCGGTCTTACGTGCCGTTGACGACACACAGTGCGCCCGCGCTGGTCTTCGCCGCGCTATTTGGGCGAGAGCACATTGAGAACGTGTACAAGCTATGGTACGAATAAACTGCAATCGCATGAATTGGCTCAACCATCGGAAGCCCTCAACCTCTTTTCTCCTGTTCTTTGGACTTGTCCTCGCGCTTTGCGCCGCTCTTGGCGGATGCGGAGGAGGCGGTGGATCGGCCGCAGCTCCTCCGCCTCCGCCCCCGCCCCCTCCGCAGGCGCTCACGCAGAGCGATGTGATGGCGGTCGTGCAGGCTGCGGCCACAGCGGCGCAGTCCGACACCATGGCGATCGCAGTGGTGGACCGGCTGGGCCGCATCCTCGCGGTGTACGAGGGTCCTTCGGCGCCAGCTCAGGTGGCGGGCAATTTCGGAACGATGGTGCCGCCAGGCGAACTCGCGGTCTCGCTCGCGCGCACCGGCGCGTTCTTCAGCAACGACCAGGCGCCACTCTCATCGCGCACGGTGCGCTTCATCAGCGGCGTTCATTTTCCGTCGGGCGTGATGAACGCGGCCAACGCCGCGCTGTATGGCATCGAAAATACGAATCGCGGCTGCACGCTTTCGAGCAGCCTTGCCACTACCGTGCCTCCGGCTACGACGATTGCCGGGGCAAGTCCCGGACTTGGGGTCGCCACGGGCAAGGCTGACGTTAACGACAGCGATCCCACGGCCGTCAACCCGGGCGGCGTACCGATTTTCAAGAACGGCGACGTCGTCGGCGGAATTGGCGTCACCGGAGTGCCCTCGGATATCGCCGAATACGCGGCTTTCACGGCCATGCAAGTGAACGTGGACGGGGTGTTCTTGGACCTGGCGACGCTGCCTCCACCGGGAGAGGTGGTGATAGATGGCGTCACCCTACCCTTTGTCAATCAAGCGACCGCACCGGCTGGCGTCACTCCGGGAACATTCAACGCCGCCTTGTTCACCGTGGGTCCGGTTGCGAGCCTTGGCGACGCTCCCGATGGATATCTGGTTCCCGCTGCGGCTGGGCCCGTCGGTGGCCTTACGGCCGCGCAGGTTAGCGGGATCATCTCGAACGCAGTCGCTACCGCGAACCAGACGCGGGCGCTCATCCGGCTCCCGCTCGGATCGAAGGCAAGAATGTCCATCGCGGTAAGCGATCTGGATGGCACGATCATCGGACTTTATCGGATGACCGACGGCACCGTTTTCAGCATTGATGTGGCCGCGACAAAGGCGCGCAACGTGATCTACTTCAGCGGCATGACGCGGCAGCCGATGGATCTGAACGAAGTGCCTCTCGGTACGGCGGTAACCAACCGCACGATCGGCTTCGGGGCGCAGCCATTTTTCCCCCCGGGAATTAACGCTTCATCCGCAGGCCCGTTCTTCAACGTGTTCGTGCAGGACGTTGCCAATCCCTGCACGCAGGGATTTCAGACACCGGGGCCGTCGTGGCCGGCGGTGAATCAAAGCGGCGTCGTATTCTTTCCGGGATCGGAGCCGCTCTATATCAATGGAACGCTGGTTGGCGGCCTGGGCGTCAGCGGCGACGGCGTGGATCAGGACGACTTCGTGACTTCAGGGGGAGCCGCTGGTTTTGAGCCCGCGGAAGCGATTCGCGCGGACCAGATCGTGATTGACGGCGTGCGCCTTCCCTATCTGCACTTTCCACGCAATCCCACGCAGTAATTCTTTTTCGCGGTGGAACTATCCCTGGCGGAGTTTGTGTCCGGCGAGATTTCCCAAGCCATCGTACGCGGCGTATTTGTACATTTCGGAGAGCGTCGGATAGTTGAATACGAAGTTGATGAAAAGATCGATCGTCCCTCCCGATTCGAGGGCCATCATTCCCAGGTGAATCAGCTCGGTGGCATTTTCGCCGATGATGTGCACGCCGAGCAGTTGACGATCGGAGCGGCGGAACAGCAGCTTCAGCAGCCCGGCGGCATCTCCCGCGATCAGGCCGCGAGCGTTGTTCGCGTATCGGGCGCGTCCAACCTCGTACTCGATGTGCTTTTCCTTGCAGCTTTCTTCCGATTCGCCGACCGCCGAAATTTCGGGAATCGTGTAAACGCCCATGGGAAGCATCGAGGCCAGCCGCTGTTTGTACTGGAAGCCGAAAGCGTGGCATACGGCCACGCGCCCCTGCTCCATCGAGGTCGAAGCCAGCGCCGGGAATCCGATCACGTCGCCCGCCGCGTAAACCGAAGCCACCGCCGTCTGATACGACTCGTTCACTTCCACATAGCCGCGCTTGTTCACGCGCGAGGCCGGCCTTTTCGAGATGCAATTCGTCCACGGCGCCGCGCCGGCCCGCTGCAAATAATGCCGATTCCATTTCGATCTTCTGACCCGATGGCATCTGGATGCGAACGCCCTGCTTCGTGCGTTCGATCGGTCCCATGCGCTCGCCCAGGAAGAATTTCACACCAAGGCCTGCGAGCCTTTCGCGGAGCGCCTTCGGACAGCTCAGCGTCCAGAAATGGAAGCACGCGGTCTCGCCCGTCCACGAGCGCCACTTCCACTCCCAGCGCCGTAAATATCGAGGCATACTCGCATCCGATCACGCCGCCGCCCACCACGACGAGGCTTCGCGGGATGCGACCCATTTTCAGGATCGAGTCGGAATCGAAGATGACCTCGTCGTCAAACGGTATCTCCGCCGGCCGGTGCGGGCGCGAGCCGGTCGCAATCAGGATCGCCTCGCCACGCAGTTGAATGATTTCATTTTGCGATGTCGTGACGGAGACGGTGTGGGCGTCCTCGAAGGACGCGATGCCCTGGATCAGTTCAATGCCGTGCGCGGCGAGATTCGCACGAATCTTTTCGCGCTCCATCTCCACGAGGACGTCCTTGCGGTGCGTGAAATTCTTGACCGTCAGGCCTTCGCGAAGCGAATAATCGATCCCATAAAGCCCGCGCTGTTTCAGGCCTGAAAAATACAGCGCGGATTCGCGAAGAATCTTGCTCGGGAGCGTGCCGGTATTGATGCAGGCGCCGCCGAGGTCTGAGCCGGATTCGACCACGGCGACTTTCTTGCCGAAGTACGCGGCCTGCGCCGCGCCCTTTTCGCCGGCCGGGCCGGAGCCAATCACCACCAGGTCAAATTGCCGCACGCGTCACCTCAGGAGGGCGTTCACCTGCTGCATCTGACGCGCGAATCGCGCCGGATCGTAGGCCGATGGATTCTCGAGTTGTTGAAATAGAGCGCTGATCGCGGCGCGCACTTCGACGGAATTCTGCAATTTCGCGTCGCGGTCGTATGCGACGAAAAGCGATTGAATCGCCATAGCCGCCTGGGCGGCCGACTGCTCGCCCTGGCCGGAAATGCCATCTGCGTCCGCCGAAATTTTCTGCAACAGGCGCAGCGTGGATGTCGGATCGTAGGTCGCAGCATTGACCTTTTCCACGAGCGCGTCGGCCAGGTGCGCGGAATTTGTTGCTGCGCTCGCCACCGCGTCGCGGTCGGGATTCAATTGGCTCATCACCTTCGTCAGCTGCGAAATCTGGGCGTCCAGTTGCCCGGCGTCCTCTGCGTCGAGCTGGTGAACCACGTCGCGGAACACAGCGTAACGGGAAGCGTTCCAGGGAGGATCGCCGGGACGCCGATCCCCGTAACCGCGCGCCTGCCGCCAACTCTGTTCCGGCGGAGTGAGGCTGTGGTGGCACGCGTAGCATTGCATTTCGGAGTATTCGGGCCAGACTTTCCCCTTCGAACGCGAGGCTAGCCGCAGCATGGATTCGCGCAGCTGTACCGCCTGGCCTGTGGTGAGCTCTCGCACGTCGTACCAGGGATCGCTCTGCCCGGCGGCGCCCGGTTCGCCGGGTTCTTTCCAGTGCCGGGGCATCACGGCGGAGAACGAATCCAGCTCGAAGAAAAGATCGGGGTGGCCGGCTGCAATCATCTCGTGATCCACATATTTCTCTTCGCCGCCGAGATGGCAGCTCAGGCATTTCTCCGTGCGTTTCGTCAAATCGCGCTCATCAACCATGCCAAGCTCGACGGACTTTTGGTGCGTCCAATCGCGTTCGGTGTGCGGGCCCAGCCATCCGGACGCCGGTCCGTGGCAACTTTCGCAACTCACGCCCTCGCTCACGTCAAACGTGCGCGAACGTTCAGCAGGCGGCGGATTTAGAGCGTGACACGCGAGGCACCTTGGCGCCGTCTCGGCCTTGCCCAGACCCAGGATGCCCGCCATTCGCTCGCCAATGTTACCCGTCAGGGCCTTGTAGGATTGCGCGTGCTTGTCCTTGACGATCCATGTGCTGTATTCGTTCTGGAGCACGTCGTTTTCGGTGCGCGGCGTAATACTTCCGTGGCAACTCGTCGAGGCGCACGATCCCGGCCCGGTGTATTTACCGGCGGCATCGTAGGCAGAGGTACGTGATTGCGCGGAACTTGTGGATAAAAAAAGGGCGCCAAGCAGAAATGCCGCGACCAGCAGCAGGGACAGGCGGAGAGGCTTGGTTGCGAGCGTCGTGTTCATCTTTTTGGGTTTTGTAGGGGCACAGCATGCTGTGCCCGGCGCTGTTTCTTGGCGTGTAGCTGCCCATCCGCCTTAGCGTAAGTGTCCCGATTGGCAGGAGTACTCTACCGCAAAACCAGAGGCGGAAAGCCGCGAAGTCGGCTTTTTTGGTACTAACCGTCACTGCCGGGGCGCTTGCAACTTCAATTTCTGGCGCGTGCGATGGACTTGCCGAATGGGATTTGCTATATCCTCATGCGTCACCGAGATTCATAACCAAGATTGATTCCGCTGCAGGAATGAACGACCCTCTGTGCGGGGAGACTCACGTTGATCTTCGACGGATTGCGGGAGATCCAACACCGGTTCGGTTACCTGCCTGCTGAAGAACTGAAGGATTTGGCGAAAAAGATTGACGTTCCCCTGTATCGCCTGCACGGAGTCGCAAGCTTTTATCCGCACTTTCGCCTCACGCCACCACCCAAGGCGGACGTCTGCGTTTGCCAGGACATGTCGTGCCACCTTCGTGGCGGCGACGATCTGCGCGCGCGCCTGGAAGAACGCCTTCAGAATCTCAGCGCCACGGACGTCACCATCCGAGGCATTTCCTGCCTCGGCCGCTGCGATCAGGCTCCCGCCGTCGCCGTAAACGACCGTATCTACACGCGCCTCACCGAATCGCAAATCGAGGAAATGATTCGCGACGTCGTCACACAGGGAGCGCAGCCTGAACCCGCGCCCTCTCGGCGCGGCATTCCCTGCGCCTCCGATCCATACGCCGCGCCGGCCGATCGTTACGCCGTCGTCCGCCGCCTCGTGCAATCGCGCGACTGGAATTCCGCCTTCGAACAGCTGAAAGCCTCCGGCCTCCGCGGCCTTGGCGGCGCGGGTTTCCCAACCGAATCGAAATGGCAGCTCGTCCGCCAGCAGCCGGGTCCCGAAAAATATATCGTCTGCAACGCCGACGAGAGCGAGCCGGGCACGATCAAAGACCGCTTCATCCTGACCAACATTCCGCATCTGGTCATCGAAGGCATGATCCTCGCCGGCCTCCTCACCGGCGCGCAAAAAGGGATCCTCTACATCCGCCACGAATATGACGAGCAGGAAAAAATCCTGCACGATGAAATCGTGCGCTGCAAACGGGAAGGGCTTATCGGCCCCAGCGTCCTCGGCAGCGAATTGGCGTTCGACCTCGAGCTGTTCGTCAGCCCGGGCGGCTACATCTGCGGCGAAGAAAGCGCTCTGCTCGAAGCCATCGAGGGCAAACGCGCCGAGCCGCGCAACAAGCCCCCGTTCCCGGTCACGCACGGCCTATGGAACAAGCCCACGGTCATTAATAACGTCGAGACCTTCGCCAACGTTCCGCCAATCCTCGTTCGCGGCGTCGAGTGGTACAAAGCGCAGGGCGCGAACGGGTGCGCGGGACTCAAATTCGTCGGCATCAGTGGCGACATCGCCAAGCCTGGTGTTTACGAAGTCCCCATGGGCACGACGCTCTCCGATCTGATTTACAAACACGCTGGCGGCATCCCCGGCGGCAAAAAACTGAAAGGCTTTGCGCCGTCGGGCCCATCTTCAGGCTATCTTCCGGCGTCGCTCGCTGACGTGAAACTCGATTTCAAAGCTCTCGCTGAAGCCGGCTCGATGCTCGGCTCCGGCGCCGTCGTCGTATGCGACGAAAACACCTGCATGCTCGACATGGCGCTCAATTCCACGAAATTCTTTCGCAACGAATCCTGCGGCAAATGCGTCCCCTGCCGCGTTGGCTCGCAAAAAATGGTGGACCTGCTGACCGGTTGGACGCAGGGTCACGGCTCCTCCACCGATCTCGCCCTGATTGACGAGCTTTCGGACGCCTTGCGCCTCACTTCCATCTGCGGACTGGGACAGGTCGTGCCCGCTCCCATCGCCTCGGTGCTGAAGCATTTTCGCGACGAAGTCGAAGCGCATATCACGCGCCGCGAATGCCCGGCAGGCGTTTGCTTCACCGCCGCGCCTGCTGCGTCGACAGTCACCGAAGTCAACGCCGCCACGAGGCGCGCATGAGCGCCGCAGGCCTGATCGAACTCACGATTGACGGCAAGAAAGTCGCCGTGCCGACGGGAACAACCGTGTTCGATGCGGCGCGGATGAACGACATCGCGATCCCCACGCTGTGCCATCAGCAGAACGAAACGCCTGTGGGCGTGTGCCGCCTATGCGTGGTGGACGTTGGCGCGCGGGTATTCACGGCATCGTGCGTGCGCCCGGCCGAGGCCGGAATGGTGGTAAACACGGCATCCGAGAAAGTGCAGCGCGCGCGGCGCACACTCGTCGAGATGCTGATGTCCGATCACCCATCGCCGTGCGCCCGGCAGCAGCACTCCGGCGATTGCGAACTAGAAACCCTGGCGCGACAAGAAAGTGTGCAGCAGCCGCGATTCGCGCGACGCACCACGGGCCGCGCGAAGGACGACTCCTCGATGAGCATCGCGGTGGATTTTGACGCGTGCATCCTGTGCGACCGCTGCATCCGCGGGTGCAGCGAGATTCGCGAGAATTTCGTCCTCGGCCGCATGGGAAAGGGCACGAATGCGGGAATCGCATTTGATGACAACGAACCCATGGGCGAATCGTCCTGCGTCTCCTGCGGGGAGTGCATGGTTTCCTGCCCCACCGGAGCGCTCACCAACAAAGGCGTGACGCACACCGCGCTGGGAGCAGGCCCCGCGTTCGAATCCGTTTCGCCGGACGAGCTGCAGCATTTGCCTGTTTTCAAAGGCGTCTCCGGAACTTTTCTGAGTTTGAATAAGGGTGCTGTGGTGAAGCGGCATTTCAAGGCAGGAGAAACGATTTGCCGCGAGGGCGAATACGGGTCCACCGCGTTCTATCTGCTGGAAGGCAAAGCAAAGGTGTCCATTTCGACGCCCATGGCGCACGTGAAGACGCAAAGCGGCATCAAGAAATTTATCGGCAAGCTTTCGAGTTCGCTCGCCCAGCGCAGCCGCGATCGCCGCGAAGAAGAGGCCGACCAGCGCTGGATTCCCATTGATGCTCCCATGGATTTGAGCTACGACAATCCCGTGGCGGAGCTGGGACCGGGCGATCTGTTCGGCGAGATGACCTGCATGAGTCTCTACCCGCGCTCGGCCACCGTCCGCGCGGAGACCGATTGCACGATGCTCGAGATGCTGCGCAACGTGCTCGACATCATGCAGCGCAACAAGAATTTCCGCGCGCAGCTCGACAAATCGTATCGCCAGCGCGCCCTCGACAGCCATCTGCGCTCAGTTCCGGTATTTGCGGAGCTGACCGACGAGTTCATCGGCAGCCTGCGCGAAAGCGTGGAACTCGTGCGCTATTCGCCGGGGCAAGTAATTTGCCGGCAGGGTGATCCCGGCCGACAGCTTTTATCTCGTCCGCATCGGTTTCGTGAAGGTCTCGCAGTCGCATCCCGGCGGAGATATGGTTCTCGCTTACCTATCGCGCGGCGATTATTTCGGAGAGACCGGCCTACTCGCGGGCGACATTCGCACGGCCACTTGCACGGCGCTCGATCACGTGGAGCTTGTTCGAATTGGCGCCGAAGACTTCAATCGCATGATGGGCGAATTTCCCGTTGTCCGGCGGAAGCTGGAGGCCGTGGAACAGGACCGCGCGCAGATGAATCGCGAGCGGCTCTCCGTGGTGCAAAGCGTCCCGCTCGATAATTTTCTCGCGCAGGGTTTGATGGAAGCGCAAAGCCTGCTGCTACTCGATTTGAATAGCTGCACGCGCTGCGACGCATGTGTGCGCGCCTGCGCCGATTCGCACGACGGCATCACGCGGCTTGGTCCGCGAAGGCCTGCGATTCGACCATTATCTTGTCGCGACTTCCTGCCGCCAGTGCCTCGACCCGCTCTGCATGGTCGGCTGCCCGGTTGGCTCGATCCGCAGACGCAATTCGCTGGAAGTCATTATCGAGGATTGGTGCATTGGCTGCGGGCTGTGCGCTGAAAATTGCCCGTACGGCAATATCAATCTCCATCCGTTCAACGTGATGGCGGATGACTCCGGGCAGCCCGGCCGCAAGGTCGCGATGGTCAAGCAGAAAGCCACTTCGTGCGATTTGTGCACGGACCACGCGGAGCCGAGTTGCGTCTATGCGTGTCCGCACGATGCGGCGCATCGTGTGGACCCGCGCAAGTTCTTTGCGGGTTTGCTGGGCCAAGCCCCAGGCATCGCGCAGAAGCCGTAGCAGTGGTTGTGGAAGCGCGAGACTTAGGCGCCACAGAAACTGTAGCCGTTGGTGGAAGCGTGGGGCTTAAGCCCCACGAAAAGTGCTGCCACAAATTCTCCGGGACTTTAGTCCCGGCGCCGAATATTCAAGATCAACTGTGCGCATAGACCACACACACAGGAAATGGCTGGCGGCCTCGCTCGTTGTTTTGGGGGTAGCGACGGCCGTTTATATTCCTTACGCGCTGCACTCGCCATCGGGCCCTAGCGGCGGCAGCGCGATTGGACTCACGTTCGGAATTGTTGGCTCCGCTTTCATGGTGTTTGCCGGGCCTGCTGGCTGGGCGCAAGAAAGTCCCGGTCTGGCGACTCGGCCGCGCGCAGACATGGATGCGCGGCCATTTGTGGCTCGGGCTTCTGAGCCTGCCGATCATTTTTTTCCATGCGGGATTCCGGTTCGGCGGCCCGCTGACGAGTGTGTTGATGGTGCTGCTCATCATCGTCGTCGCGAGCGGAATTTTCGGCGCGCTTCTGCAGCATTACCTGCCCAACGTGATGACCGTTGAGGTTCCATCGGAGACGATTTTCGAGCAGATTGACCACGTCCGCGCCCAGTTTGTCGCGGATGCTGACGGCGTAGTCGCTGGCGCTGAATCAACGGCGTCAGGTCAAGAAGGAGCCGCGCCGCTGACCAGCTTTTATCACCGCGAGATGCGCCCTTTCCTGCAGAGCCGCGGCGCGCGGCACCAATTGCTTTCCAATCGCGACCGGGCGCACAGCACGTTCGAAGGGCTTCGCATGCTGCTGCCCGCTGAAGTGCAGGAAGCCACCAAGCGGCTTGAGCAAATCTGCGAGGAGGAGCGCCAGTTGCGCCGCCAATCGCTTCTGCACCACTGGCTGCATGGCTGGCTGATGTTGCACATTCCGTTGTCGTTTGCGTTGCTGTTGCTTGGTTGCGTGCACGCAATCGTGGCGTTGCGCTACTGAAGGTTTGAATGTAGCGCCGGGCTTCAGCCCGGCATTTTGGTTTTGCTGTTTAGGGGGGCGGAGCTTCAGCTCCGACGTTGACGATCAGCCTACTCTGGGGCTTTAGCCCCTGAGCTCAGAGGAGCGAGGCGAATCACCTTGGCCGACGGCGAGCGACTTACAAAAAAACGCGCGCAGCGCATTGACATGAATTATTTCAAGCGCCCGCATCCGTTCCGGCGCTGGCGATTTTGGCTGTCGGTGTCCGTGCCGCTACTGGCCGTCTTGTGGCTCGTCTGGCATGGGGTCACCGGCAACCAGCGCGTGTACAGCGGCGGACAAATGTCGCCCGCGCATGCCGTCCTTGCCACGAAATGCGACGCCTGCCATTTCGAGATGGCCGGATTCTTCAGCGCGAAGGCGAGCGATCGTGCCTGTCTCGCCTGCCACGATGGACCGATTCACCATGCGAACCAGACGTTCACGCCGAAATGTTCCTCGTGCCACGAGGAGCATCGAGGGCATGCGCGGCTCGCCGCCACTTCCGATGCCGCGTGCGCGCAGTGCCACGGGACCTGCGAACCACCGGCGCCGCGACGAAGTTCGTGCGCGACATTGAAAATTTCGGCCCGGACCATCCTGAGTTTGCCGCGGTGCGCCCGGGAAGCATCGATCCCGGCACGATCAAACTCAATCATGCGGTGCACATGAAGCGGAACCTCGCGGGACCGAACGGGCCGGTGCAGCTCGATTGCGACGATTGCCACCGGCCCGCGAGTTCGACCGATGCCTGGCGATTCGGCTCGCCCGCTCCGCCTGTGGCAATGGGTGGACCCGCAACTGCGGCGATGTCAGCCGCCGCGAACGCGATGATGCCTGCGATGCCGCCATCACAGAAATCCGACTTGCCCGCGATGATCCTGGCGCGAGCGTACATGGCGCCGACAACCTATGCGAAAACCTGCGCGGCGTGCCACGGTTTGCAATTCGACAAGCGGTTCACTGAAAGCGTTCCGCACGATACGCCGGAAGTGATTCACGCATTTCTGGACGCAGAGATTCCGACAATATATCTTCGCGCATCCGGCCGAAGTGCGCGTCACCGCAGCCGTTCCCGGGTTGCCGCAGAAGCTGCAGCCGGTCGCGGTCCGTGTGCTCACGCCGCAGCAGTGGGTCGCCGAGCGCGTCGCCGAATCCGAGCAGCTGCTTTATGGCAAGACGTGCAAGCAGTGCCACTCGCTTAGTTTTGCGCCTGGCGCCGTGCTACCAGTTGTCGCGAAATCAAACATCACGCCGCGCTGGATGCCGCACGCGAATTTCAACCACGACCGGCACGAGATGGTCGCGTGCACTGAATGTCACGCCGCGCTCACCAGCCACGAGACCTGCCGACATCCTGCTGCCTGGCATCGCCACTTGCGAAAAATGCCACCACGCGGGGAATGACGCCGCCGAATCCCGCTGCTTCGAGTGCCACACGTATCACGATTGGACCAAAGCGAAAGAAATGAAAGGGAAGCTGACGCTTTCGAGTCTGCGCGTATCTGGAGCCAAACTAGTCGCTTGCGCGCGTTCGATGCTTACTTCGTTTTCATCACGTAGACGCCGTCCCAATCTGATTCCGGCGCATTTTCCAGGTATTCCAGCGCGCGTTGCAGAAAAACCTGCGTGGGGCCATCCTTCCGGGAAGGCGCTGAGCAGCTGGTCCAAATTGCGCCGACGCCTCCCGCCAATTCTGGCTGCGGTAGGCGGCCATGGCGCTGTCAAATCGCGTCAGCAACGATTCGTATTTCCATCTCTCCGCCTCCACGTCGAGCAGCTCGTAAATGTTCACCGGCTGGTTCTTGCCCTTCACTTTGATTTTGTCGAGTTCGCGGCAAACGAATTTGTCCGCGATCTCGCGGTAGGTTCCTTCGCTGATCACAATTTGTATCTGATATTGCTTGGTGATTCCTTCGAGGCGCGAGGCAAGGTTTACGTTGTCGCCCATGACGGTCCATGCGAGCCGTTTTTCCGAACCCATATTCCCCACGTTCACCGGCCCGGTGTTCAGTCCGATGCCGATGGCGATGGGGGGCCGGTCCTCCTGCTTCCATTTCGCATTTAATTTCACGAGAGCGCGAGACATTTGCAGCGCGCATTTGCACGCGCAGAGGGCATGGTCGGTCTGCGGGTAGGGCGAACCCCAGAAGGCCATGATGGCGTCACCAATGTATTTATCGAGCGTGCCGAGATTCGCAAAAAGTATGTCGGTCATCGCGCCGAGATATTCGTTCAGCAGGCGCACGAGCTCGTCCGGAGTCAAGCCCTCGGATATTGTGGTGAATCCCCGGATGTCGCTGAACATCACAGTCAGGTCCTTCACCTCTCCGCCGGGATGAATGTATTTCTTTGGATCCTTTTGGATCAGCGCGATCACACCGGGTGAAAGGTATTGCGCGAAGCTTTTGCGGATTTTTCGCTTTTCCTGTTCTTCAAAGATCATGCGGTAACTCGTGATCGCCGCGTAGTTGGCCACCAGAGTGCCCGCTGGGATCACAAAGCTGAGCCAGCGCCCCTGCTGAGCGAAGCTGAAATACACGAACCAGGCGAACCCAGCGAGCGCCAACAACAAAGAAATCGTGGAATAGAGCGGCGGGACGCGGCTGAACAGAAATCCAAAAGCGATCCCGAAGAGCAGAATGAAGCCCACGTCGGTAATTACTTCACGGAATCCGCGGGTTAGAAACGTCCGGCCTTTGTCCTCGCTGTGCAGCAGGTTGTCAATGATGTTGGCGTGCACCTCCACGCCCATATAGGCTTCGCCACCCTGGTAGGGCGTGTTGCGCAGATCGCCGATCGCCAGGGCCGTCGCGCCCACCAGAACGATTTTGTCCTTGAACGTCTCCGGCGGGACCGCTCCGCTCATCACGTCCCACATGGAATAGTGCGCATAGGTTCCATAGGGGCCGGTGTAATTGATCAGAGCGCTGCCATCGCGCGATTGCCGCAACACGTGCCGGCCCAACTGAATCCGCTCCAGGCCGTCCCGCGCAATATAGGCCGCAATATCCTGATCGGGAATGTTCTCGTACTCGCGGACGATCTGCATGGCTAGCGACGGAAAGAAATCCTGATCGCGGTAGCGCTTGATCAGCAGCGCGTGACGCAGGGTGCCGTCGGGATCGGGATTGATATCAATAAATCCGTAGGAAGCGGCCGCCTCGGCAAGCTCCTTAATGTTGGCCTCGGCTCCCGCGGCTACGCGGCCGCCATTGTCTATCCAGGCCTTGTTCATGTCGAAATCGCGTCCGTCCTTGGACTTCACCTTGAACACCTGCGGAATATCCTTCGCCCATACGATATTGAAATACTCTTCTTCCAGCTTTGGATCGGCGTTCTTCGCGGCTTGCGGATCGAGGAACAGGTGCCCCAGTATCACGTTACCGGCCTGCTTCATGGATTCGGCAAAAAGCGCGTCCTGATCGCTCGTCGCCTCGAGTTCCTTGATCTTGTTGATCACGCTGGGAGTCGCGGTCGCGCCGAGGTCATTCCTGAGGCCTTCGAGCGCCGGTACGGCTGAGTTGCTTTCCGGAGTGGGGAATGTCGCGTCAAACGCGATCACGCGCGCGCCGCCCGCGTGCAACTTGTCAATCAATTGTGCGTAGGTTTTTCGCGGCAGCGGAAACGCGCCAACATTCTGCAGCGTTCTCTCGTCAATTCCCACGATCACCACGCGGTCGTCATGCGCGCGCTGTCCGCGCATACCAAAACGCATGTCCAGCGAGCTCTGCTCGATGTTTTGGAGGAAGGCGATACCTGCGCGTGTGTCGGCGTTAAGGCCGGAGTAGGCGAAAACGCCCAATCCGGCGAGCGTGACAATTACGGCGAGCGCAAGGTCAACTTGCGGAACGGAAAAGACGCGCAGCCAGGCCAACCAATGGGACGAGGGCTTGTCCTGCGGGCTCATAGGTATCGCGATTGCAGCTCAGTTAACCGGAATAAATTGTCCGGGCCACGCGTCAGCATACCACTCGCGACCGGCTCGATCAGGGGCAGTTACGGCCTACGGGACCAGTCGTGCAGCCCGTGCCGCCCGTGCCGCCACTGCCGCGTGTGCCCACTGCCAGGCCCACCGCCAATCCCGTAGCCAGCGCTCCGCCGAGTAGCAGCGTACGCACGACGTGCGTGGGATTCACGGATTTAGTGTCGCCCGGTGGAGGCAGGTTGCCATCGGGAACGTCAGTTGAAAGCAAGATACTCTGCGCTTCGTCGGGCGGCGTAGTCGTGGGCTGAAAACCAGCGGACGGAATCACGGATGTGATGACGACCATCTGGCCTTCCGTAAGCGTCACACTATTGTCGGTGGAACTTTGCTGGCCTGAGCTCTTGGCCACTTTGCCCAGCGGGGTAACCTTCACGGTCCCTTTACGGCACCAGACTGTCGTCTTGTTGCTCTTGTACAGCGCGATAAAATCCGTGCCGATCACGCCGATGACGGCGTTCGGAGTCTTGAGCTCGTACTTTCCGCCAGATTTCGTGATGTTGGTTACCTGGTTGCGGACCCTGCCGTAATCCAGCTCGAGCGACGTCTGTTGGGAAGTGGCGTCGTGCTGCACGACGCGGAGTTCGCTGTCGGAACCGACGCTGAGGATCGAGCCGTCCGTCAAGCCTGCGCGGAGCCGGCCGCCATGCGCCGTCTTCAGCAAATCGTTCCAATCAACCTCGTCTTTCGCCTTGGCTGTCTGAGCGTTGCGGGTGGCTGCCGGGATCAACGCATCAATCTGCCCCGCGCGCTGGGCGCTGCCTTGCGGTTCGCACAGGCCGGCGAGTGGAGAAATCATGAAACACACCAATATGGCGGTTATGCGATTGACAGAATTCATGGATACGCCCCCTCATTTCCCAAGTGATTCCGCTGGGTCAATCTTGACAGAGGGCTTTTCCGTGTCAACGGCTGCCACCGGACCGCGTGCCAATGTGGTTACACCTGAAGCTGAGAAGGAGAATTGAACCTACGCCATGAAGCGATATCCTACGCCGCGCACGGTGAGCAGATGCCGCGGTTCGGACGGGTCTTCCTCGATATAGCGCCGCAGCCGAACGATGAAATTATCAATGGCGCGCGTGTCGGTGTCCTCGCGCAAACCCCAGACGTCCTCGAGGATGGATTTGCGTGACACTGTTTGGCCGTTGCTGCGGATCAGGTGGCGTAGAAGCTTCGCCTCCATGAGTGTCAGCTGAATCGTCGTGTCTTTCGTGCGCAGTTCCAAATTTCCGAAATCGATCGTCCGTCCGTGGAACGAGAACACATCTTGATCGGTCGCGCGGTTCGCATTGGCACCGGCCTTGCGGGTCGCCGTCACTTCGGTCGCGGACTGTACCGGACTCGCAAGCCACGCGCTTCGTCGCAGCAGGCCCTGGAGCCGCGCCAGGAATATCGGCAGTTCGAATGGCTTCGGAAGATAGTCGTCCGTCCCGGCGGCGAATCCCGCGAGGACGTCTTCGGGGCGGCCTCGCGCCGTCAGCATAAGGACTGGCACGTAATTCTTGGCCTTGCGCAGGGCGGAAACGACGTGAAAACCGTCCATGCCGGGAAGCATCACATCCAGCACGACGGCGTCGAATTTGTTCGCTGCCTTTGAGCAACCGTTCGATCGCGGACTCGCCATCGCCCGCAACATCCACGGAGTGTCCTTCCGCTTCGAGATTGAAGCGCAGGCCCTCCGCCAGATGAGCTTCGTCTTCGACGACCAGGACGCGGCTCACGACGCGCTCCTCGGCAATTCCAGCGTCACCGTGGTGCCGCGAGTCTCACCCGCGCTCTCCGCAAACACCCTGCCGCCGTGCGCACGCGCGATGGCGCGCACGATAAAAAGGCCCAGGCCCGTGCCCTTCGCCTGTAATGCGGATCGGCTCGACACTCGATAGAAGCGCCTGAAAATGCGCTTCAACTCGCCGGCGGGAATTCCAATGCCGCGATCGCGAACGCGCAGCGCCACATGCTGTTCGTCCGGCGCGTCCATCCACACGGATATGTCCACATCGCCGCGGGAGTACTTGATTGCGTTGTCCAGGATGTTGGAGATTGCCGTGCGGAGCTCGTCGGGATCGCCGGTAACTTTGTTTCCGGTGCCGTTCGTTCCTGCGGGTTCTTGCCAATGCAGCGCGGCCGGTTGCAAATTATGCCGCGTTCGGGCCAGATCCATGCATTCGCTCACGAGGCCGCTGAAATCCACCTCCACGGATTTCTGCGCGTTGCGCTTGTAGCCGACTTCCCCGGCCTTCAGCACCTGCTCCACGGTCCTGCGCAATCGGTCCGTATCGTCCAGCATCAACCGATAGAACTTCTGGCGTTGCGCTTCGTCCACCTCCCGCCGCTGCAGGGTTTCCAGATACAGGCGAATGGACGTGATCGGCGTCTTCAATTCGTGAGTCACGGCGTTGATGAAGCTATCGTGATGCTCGTTCCGCCGAATTTCGCGCACGAGGAACACAGTGTTCAGGATCAAGCCAACGATGATGGCGATAAAGAAAACCACGCCGAAGAAGAGCAGGACGCGTTCACGCCAGTTCAGAATGATCCAAATGCCTGTGAGCGCCACCGTTGCGGCAACCAGACAGATGCCTAGAATCAGGAATAAGGCGATTTTCTTCCGGCGGCCGGTGATTCGCATGGCTTCTTCTGGAGATTGTACAGCGGTGTGCGGGCGGATTCGTGCGGAGATATTTCCAAGCGGGGCTGACGCTAAATGAGAACGCAGCGGCTCTGGCTCAGGACCAAAAGCCGAAAGAAAACGCCCTAGGCCGAGACTAGATCGGTCTCCGGCTCGCCAACAACCGCAGCCATGTCCGCGGCAGGAAGACTCTCGATTTCACTCTGCTTGTTGGGGAGCTTGACCCGGAATACGTCCTTCGCCAGCCCGAGCTTCTGGAGCGTCCAGATGCCGTACCAGTTGAAGTCAATCTCGTACCAGGCAAGTCCGTGGCGCGCCGACGTTGGGTGGGCGTGGTGATTGTTGTGCCAGCCCTCGCCAAACGACAACAGCGCTACCCACCAGCTGTTCGTCGAAAGATCGCGAGTCTTGAACCGCCGCGTGCCCCACGAGTGCGTGGCCGAATTCACCAGCCAGGTCGAGTGCAGGCCAATCACGGTGCGCAGGAATATGCCCCAGAGCACGAAGGGGATTCCTCCGATCGCCAGCAGAATCAGCCCGAGCACGATCATTGGAACGTAGTGGTATTTCGTGATCCAGACGTGAAATTTGTCCTTCGCCAGGTCGGGGACATAACGCGCCAGCGTCGTTGTGTCGTGGTGCATGGACTTGCCCATCAGAATCCAGCCCATGTGCGCCCACCACTTGCCGTCCACCGGCGAATGAGGATCGCCTTCCTTGTCGGAGTGCTGGTGATGAATGCGATGCGTGGCGACCCAGAAAATCGGTCCGCCTTCGAGGGCGAGCGTCGCGCAAACCGTCAGAAAATATTCGACCCACTTTGGGGTCTTGTAGCCGCGATGAGTAAGCAGTCGGTGATACCCGATGCCGATTCCGAGGCTGCCGGAAACCCAGTTGAGAAACAGCAGGACGAATAGGGCCTTCCAGCTGAAGAAGAACAGCGCCGCCACGGCGCCTATGTGAAACAGCACCATGAAAGTAGCTGTCACCCAGTTGATTTCATTTGCTGCGGCGGACTTCTTCTCTAGGTCGGCGAGTGTCATAGGGCCCTTTGTTTTATCTCTTATTTGTGTTCTCTGAGGTGCCTGTGTTTTCTCTCAGCTTACGAGTTCAGGCTATCAGAAGGGGGGAATGGCCTTTGTAATAGTTCTGTAATAGCGGATTTTGCGCCGTATCAGTAAGCCGTACGAAAGGACACTATGTCCGCGAATCGAGGAATCACCGGCACTGTTTCAATTTGAGAAGCTGCGGCAAGACAACGTACGAGAATTTACTGCATTTTAGGGGGGGGGCGGAGCTTCAGCTCCGACATAAACTCCACAGATTAAGAAGGGCTTTAGCCCTTGAGGGCAAACTCTTGCGGCGCAAACTCAAATGAGGACGCCGGCACGCGCTTCCTCGCCTTGTTAACGCGAGGCCTTTCCCGGATGATCGAATCTCTTCCCGGCTTGGTTTTCATTCCGGCGCTATGGTGCAACGGTTACCGAAACGCAAGACGGACAATGCAGAGCGGGGTGGTTCTGATAGTGACCGAAAGACGCTCGAACAATTCCGCAAGCTCCTAAACCGGGCCGATGACAAGGACATGAAACTTCTCATGTTCATGGGCCAAAAGATGGCCGGGTAGCATCGAGCGAAGGCCTGACCGTCCCCGAAAACCGCTTGGCGAGTCCCCATTATTTTGCATTCCGCGCTGCAAGCTGTTTCTTCGTTGCGTTGTCTCTGACCGACTTCGTGATGATAGGCTTCAGACTCTCCCGTTTGAGTCGTGCCAATAATGCACTCCAGTATTCTTTTTTACGGGCCGCGTTATATACCGAAGCGAGGGTTTTTAATTGTCGCTTCTTAATTCCTTTTATTTGCACGGCCTTGGCAGCCAAGAGCTTCCGATTTCCGTGTGGTTCGTTTCGCGCGCCGCCCGCAACCAGAATGCACCGCTTCCCGACGGCGACGCCACACGTAGGACAGCGGACGGACGATATCTGTTTGCGCGTCAGTTTCTTTGTTTTCATTTCTCGCGTCTGTTGCTCTAGGGCGCTGCACTTCAGCGGTCGTGGTGTCGAAAACCGAATCCATGTGCCGACTCTACGATTTCTTGACGGACATGGGTCGGTTTTGCAGGAACTCGATGAGCAATGCCTTGTTTACTTGCAAGCCTCCGTTGTAGCTGACCAAGCCCTTCCTTTTGAAATTGTTCATGAATTGACTTATTCTTGCTCGGGTGGTGCCAACCATCTCCGCCAGGGTTGATTGGCTCATCCTCAAGGGGAACTCCGACTTGGATTCCTTTGTGATCTCCCCAAATAACACCAGAACTCGCGCCAGTCGTCTTTCGCTGAAATTGAAAAATTGATCTATCAGGTCTTCCTCGATTCGGACAACTCGTGAAAGCAAGTATCCGACAAACAACGTTGCAAACTGCGAGTCTCGCTTGAGCGTGCGAATCGTGCTCTTTTTTTGCAGTTGAATGACGTTGGACTGTCCGATTGATCTCGCCGTGCAAATCCGCAGAGTTTGTCCCGATAGACAGCCTTCGCCAAAGAAGCTACCTCGCTGCAGGATGGCGATTATGGCTTTCTTGCGCGCGGTGACTACTGTTAGCTTCACCGTCCCACTCTCGACGTAGAAAACAGAATCAGCCGAATCTCCTTGCGAGAAGACAATCTCTTTGTCTCGGTAGTTTCGAAAAGTCATCCCAGCGTTGAACTTTTTACGGAGAGCCGCGTGACTGAGACTACGTCTACTCACCATTCAGACCTGCTCCTTCGATCCGCTGAGAGAATTGGTCCAGCGGCCACCAATCCTAGACTCATAGGACTTACCCGTCTAGATGAGCAAAGTTGATCACATGCAGCCTGTTCAAAAGTGAACATCAAGAAGTGAGCAAACTGTGGCGAGAAGCAAACGAAGACTTGGGACAAGGTGGCCGTGAACCGCTCGAAGGAATTGCACAGTTGGGTTGATGTCTGCCAACAAACGGTACGAGGGAGTGCCTCGACATTCGTGTATGTCAACAACACTACAGCGGCCACGCTCCGAAGACCGCTGCTGATTTTCTGAAACTATGGGGTGAGAGACGATGGATCGAGAAAAGCTCATTCGAGTGGCAAGAGAGGAATTGGAGAAGCACTCCTTCGGTACATTCGTGAACAACCCGCCGTCTATCGCGCAGGCAGGCCGAGGTGTTGTTTGTGTCGGGCTGTCCGGCTTGCAAGAAACGAATGCAAAGCCTGAATCAGTTCTCTCACGTTCGACACGGAAATCAGAGTGCAAAGCACTGCTTCGATTGCCCATCGCCTGCTTGTCAACGCTGGGGCTTTCCCGGATAATCGAATCTCTTCCCGGCTTGGTTTCACTCCGGCGCTATGGTGCAACGGTTAGCACGCGGCCCTTTCAAGGCTGAAATACGGGTTCGATTCCCGTTAGCGCTACCAAACTCTTGCCGATTACCTCGCGGATACTCCGCTCAAGCAAAGGCTTTTGGATAATCCGAATGACGGGCCTTGGAGCCGTTGCTCGTCTTATCAGGGCAAAGGAGACATTCTCATTCCGGCGGCCCCGGTCGAGTGAAACCTGCATGCTGGCTCGGCAATCTCAAGTCCCTGACAAAACCCCCTCCTTTCGCTGGCGCGACAGATGGGGCACCCGTAAGTTCCAGAGCTAAAACCTGGGTCGCCCGCCAGCGTGGTATCATATTTGGTAAGGGGTGCTTCATGACACAGGCTGAGACGAAGCTCGCAGCGGATGCGATTTCTAACTTCGCTCAGGCCCTGTTTGCTCGAAGCATAGCTGTCGCAGAAGAGCGGTCGCCATACGGCAGTTACGCCGTGTGGAAATACGCGAACGACGCTGCGGATAAACATGCTTTGGATTTTCTGTTTCAGGCTGGGGCTCTTGCTCCCCCAGCCACTCAGCCATCTCCGCGACGCAGCCGACGACGGATTTGACTTCCGCGCGCGTTACCGAGAGTGGCGTTATGTCCGAACCAATCGTGCGTTATCCGAATGGTGATAGAAAGTACCCGTCGCATTTCGAATTAGAAAATTTGGGCTGGATTCGCGGAGACCCCACGCACAAAAAATGCGTATCGTGCGGGCAGTCTTGTGAATGGTGGGGTCGGCAAGGTCGCGTCGGATGGAAACTTTTCAATCTGCGCACTTCACAGCAACACTCCACAACGTGCAGGCCTACGAGGAATACCTCAAAGACAGTCTCGGGCAAGAGAAGTTCGACAGTCTGACACAAGAACAAAAGAGCGAACTTTTTGAGGCCAGTAAAGAGCCCTGGGTGACTTTGACGGCCTTTCAGGAAATGCTATCGGAAAGCATCGAGAGCCTGCTTGCGCCATTTACCCCTGACCCGTTCGAAGGTCGTGCAATACTTCTTGTGTGGCAATCGTCCTCGGGTAAACCGTACGACCGTAACCATCCCTTCGTATCGAAAAAGAAAAAGCGCTAGTTCACGGCCGGCCAGCACCACGAGACTGTCGTCACTGATGACAGTCACCCCGTAATCTGATGACAATCCTGCAAAAAGGGCGGGTGGCCGACCCCTTCAAGCAGGTGTTAGCAGATCACACCGCAGTACATCTAGGTCGCCAATGAAATTTCAGGGTGCCGCATCCCTTCACGCTTTCTGTGAAGGGTGCGCGAGGTAGCGATGACCACTCCAGATTTCTCGCGGCGCGCGCCTCGCTTACATCGTCAGCACGACTCGGAACTCTGCTTCTCCGCTCATCATTCGCGCGTAGGCCTCGTTGACTTTTGCCAGCGGGTACTTCTCGATCATGGGGCGGACGCCGGTCATTTCCGCGAAGCGCAGCGTGTCTTCGGAGTCTGTGGGCAGGCCCGATGCCCAGCCGTGGATTTCGCGTATGCTGGTGATCAATTGCACCGGCGTGACCTCGATCGGGTCGCCCGTCGCGCCGATCACCATCATCCGACCGTGGTTGCCAAGGCCGTTGATCAGCGAGGACATTGCTTTTGAGCTCGGCGCAGTGGCTAGAATTACCTTCGCTCCGCCGAGTTTTTGCAGTTCGGCTGCGGCGTCCGTTGCGGCACTATCAATGTATAGGTGAGCTCCGAGTTTTTTCGCCAGCGCTGCATTCTCCGGTCCGCGGCCGATGGCGGCGACGCGGTAGCCGAATTTAGCCGCATATTGAATACCGAGATGGCCGAGACCTCCAATGCCCTGAATGGCCACGAGGTCGCCTGGCATCGCGCCGCTGTGGCGCAGAGAATTAAATGTGGTGACGCCGGCGCACATCAGCGGTCCCGCTTCCGCTGCGTCGAGCGATTCCGGCATGGCTGCGAGCGCTTCGATGGGCGCCACCATGTATTCGCCGTAACCGCCGTCGTAATGGAAGCCGGTGACTTGGAAGTTCGCGCAGTTTCCGAAATCGCCACGGCGGCACGCGAGGCATGTGTTGTCCTGCCCGCCATGCCAGCCCACGCCCACGCGCTGCCCCTTTTTCCAAGTTGTGACTCGTTCGCCGATTTCGTCAATCACGCCAGCGACTTCGTGGCCCAGAACGCGGGGATAAGTGAGGCCGGGCCACGCGCCCACCTTCATGAGCATGTCGCTGTGACAGACGCCGCACGCCTGAACTTTGATCCTGACTTCTCCTGGTCCGGGCTGCGGTATTTCCCGCTCGACGATCTCGAAGTCCGCTCCTGCCTTCGCTACCTGCGCTACTTTCATTCTCGCCATCGCTGGTCTTCCTTTCGCTCCGATTGCTCGATCCCGGATTTTCCGCTGAATTGAATTGGATGCATGCTTTCCTACCTAGTATTCAAATTATCTTTCCCCACTCCGGCAAATTTCGGAGCCCCAGCATGATCTCGGCAGCCCAACTTCCGAGATAAACGGAAAGCGCCACTCCGTGTCCCGCGAAGGCGCCAAGAACAATTCCGTTCGTGCTTGCGGGATGACGATCGAACACAGGTGCCCAGCTGTCGCGGAAAAGAATCGGACCGCCCCAACGATGCGTGAAGTTCAATTGTTCAAGCCCCGGCTGAAGGTGGCGAATGCGCCGTTCGAGCGACGCGAACATTCGCGAGGATTCTTCCGCCGCGATATCAATTTGCTCCACGCTGCCCGAGTCGTCTGCACCCACCAGTCCCGCGCCCCACACGATCGAATTGTCGCGGCACACTCGCCCCCACAAATACGGGAAGTCCACCGTGTAGAAGGGCTTTCGTTGCGAGAGTCCGATCGCCTCCAGATGTTCTTCGGGGAGCGGCGCGGTCGAGGCCGCCAGCGTCAGCTTCGGATGCGTGCGGTCGTTCAGTCCAGACAACTCGAGCGACAGGCCATTCGTGGCAAACAGGATTTTCCCCGCGCGAACCTTGCCACCCGTGAATTCCAATTCCGCGTCCGCGGGACCCCAATTCGCGCGCTCGACTCGCGCTTGCTCGACGATCACCGCGCCTAGGTGCTCGGCGGCTCGCGCCAGGCCCTCGACCATTTTCCCGGGATTCACGGTGCCGCCGGGAACTTCGTTCACAACGCGGAGCGTGCCGGAGTCATTCCACGAGATCGGCGATTTCGCGAGTCCGGCTTTGCGCGCGATTTCCCACGCGCCGGGAAGCGCGAGTTCGCAATTCTCGCCCAGCGAAATTCCGCACGCGCGTCCGAGATCGCCGAGGATGCGCGTAAGCCCGGCGAGCACATCGCCAAGTCCCGAAAGATCGCCTGCGGCGCTTTCGGCCAAAACCATTCCGCCCGTGCGTCCGCTGGCGCCTGCGCCGATGCGGCCGGCCTCGAGGACCGCAACCGATTTTTCGGGAGCATGAAGACGCAACCACGCCGCAGCGGCAAGGCCGGTGAAACCGCCTCCGACGATGGCAAAATCCACCGACTTCGGGAGTGACTTTTGCGCGGGCGAAAAATCAATCTGCCAGGGAGGCTGGCCCCACGCGTTTTGCAACAAGGGAGGAGACATGGGAGCGAACGATAAAAATTATCGGGTCGAGAATTTGGAGAAAATTCCGCGACAGGCGGAACTCATCTCTCAACGCTGAACGGTCAACTTTCGGCTTGCTCTAAAAAAGTGGCTCGGTCCAGTTTTCGAGCGTGTGTTTCACGTGGCCCATGAACTGATGGGCGACAGCGCCGTCTACCACTCGGTGATCGTAGGACAGCGTGAGATACACCATCGAACGAATGGCGATGGCGTCGTCAATCACCACGGGGCGTTTTTCAATCGTGCCCAGGCCGAGGATCGCGACGTTCGGCTGGTTGATCACCGGCAGGCCAAAGAGCCCGCCGAAAACGCCCGGATTCGTGATCGAGAATGTGCTCTCCATCACCTCATCGGGCTTGAGTTTTTTCGATCGCGCACGCTCGGCGAGATCCGTGACCGCCCGCGCGAGACCGAAGAAATTCTTTTCCTCGGCACCCTTGATCACAGGGACGATCAAACCCCAATCGAGCGCCACGGCGATACCGATGTTGCACTCCTTGTGCAGCACGATATTCGTGCCATCAACCGACGAGTTCACCGTGGGGAACGCGCGGAGGCCTTCGACGGCGGCGCGGATGAAAAACGGCATGAAGGTCAGCTTGGTGCCGGACTCCTTCTCGAACTTGTCCTTCGATTTGGCGCGAAGGGCGGCAATGCCGCTGACGTTTACTTCCTCGATCGAATAAACGTGGGGCGAGACGCGCTTCGAGAGCACCATGTGCTCGGCAATCTTCTGCCGCATGTTGGACATCGGCTGTACTTCGTAATGGCCGAAGTACATTCGCTCGCGCGGGACGGCGGATTCGATTGCACCGGAAGCCAGAGCGCCGCCTGCCGGGGGCGGACCAGCGGACCGGGTCAAAGCCGCGCCCTGTGCCGGGGCTGAACCTGCGCGCGCGCCACCTTCGGCTGCAGCGAGTATGTCCTGCTTGCTGACGCGGCCTCCCGCGCCCGTTCCGGACACTTGCGATAGGTCAATGTTGTTCTCCCGGGCCATGCGGCGGACCAGCGGAGAGCTGCGAATCTTGTCACCGTTCGCATCCGTCTTCTGCGGCGGCGCGGACGCTGCTGCGGCCGTGGGCTGCGGGGGCGGCGGTGGCGCGGCAGCGGGCTTCGGTGCTTCGGCTTTCGCGGCAGGCGGCGCGGCGGCCTTCGGAGTTTCTGCTTTCGCAGGCGCGGGCGCAGGTAAAGCAGCTGCTGAACCGACCGCATCAATCGAGGCCACGACCGTCTGGATCGGCACGGTCTGTCCCTCTTTGACCTTAATTTCCTTCAGGACGCCTGCGGCGGGCGACGGAATCTCCGCATCCACTTTGTCAGTCGAGATCTCAAAGAGCGGCTCGTCGCGCTCGATTTTGTCGCCCGGCTTTTTCAGCCACTTGGTGATCGTGCCTTCAAAGATGCTTTCGCCCATCTGGGGCATAATGACGTCAACAGCCATCGCTCGATCCTCCAGCAAATCTCATCGCTTCGATCTTAGAATACGAAACTCCAAATGCAAGCGCGAAGGCCAGCGGCGTTCCGCTCAGGCCGCGCTCAGACACTCTTCGTGCCAAACGCCGGGCACGCCCTCAAGCGTGTAGATTTCATCTCCGCCGTGAAAGAACTCGACGCCTTTCACTTTGGCGGTGCGGCCGGCGAATTCCAGCTGCTCGGGCTCGAGCTCGTTGTGATATTGACCGGCCTCGAGGAACTCCTCCAGAAAAGCGCGGTCCGCGATGCGGACTTCCGACCCGACCTCAAACTCCGCTTTGTTCAACCCCTTCGTTTTTCCCAAGGCGAAAGACCTGCTTTCTTCCAGATTAGTATTTTGCCAGTTCGCGCGCGGCAGCGACAACTTTTTCGGCGTTCGGCAAAAACCGTTCTTCGAGCGGTGGAGCGTACGGCACGGGCGTGTCGAGCGCCGTAACGCGCGCGATCGGCGCGTCCAGGTGCTCGAACGCGCTCTCGCACACGATCGCGGCAATTTCTCCCGCGATGCCGCCGGTGCGCGTGTCTTCGTGCACGATCAGTAGCCTGTTCGTGTTTTTCACCGAAGCGAGGATGGTTTCGCTATCGAGCGGGAGCAGGGTCCGCAGGTCAATCACCTCCGCTTCGATGCCTTCTTTTGCCAGCGTGGCGGCGGCTTCCATCGCCACATGAGCCATGGCCGCGTAACTGACGATCGTCAGGTCGCTGCCCTGGCGGCGAACCACGGCTTTACCGATGGGCACGGTATAGTCGCCCGAGGGCACATCTTCTTTGATGCGCCGGTACAGGAATTTGTGTTCGAAAAAGAGGACGGGATTGTTGTCGCGAATCGCGGACTTCAGCAGCCCCTTTGCATCGTAGGCGGTCGAGGGGTAGATGACCTTCAGCCCCGGCGTGTGCACGAAATACATTTCCGGATTCGCGGAATGAAATGGTCCGCCGTGAACGCCGCCACCGGAGGGGCCGCGAAGGACCATCGGAACCGGAGCGCCATAGCGGTAATGCGACTTTGCAACAAAGTTCGTGACCTGATTGAAGCAGCAAGCGATGAAATCAATAAATTGCATTTCCGCCACCGGGCGCAACCCCAGATAGCTCATGCCGCACGCGGCGCCGACGATGGCTGTCTCGCTGATTGGAGTCTCGATCACACGTTCGTGACCGAATCTGGCGAGTAGCCCCTCGGTTGCTTTGAACGCGCCGCCATACACTCCGATGTCTTCGCCAATGGCAACGACGGCCGGGTCGCGCTCCATTTCTTCGAAGAGCGCCTGGCGGATGGCTTCCAGCATGGTGATCTCTGGCATCGCTAGCGCCTTCTCCGCTTGTGCGGCGGCTTGTTGTGGCGGGCGGGCCGCTCGGCGACTTTGTCGCGGCGCTCGAGCTCAACCGACCGATCCTTCGGCCCGCGACCGAAGGGAACGCGCAACGGAACTTGCTTGGCAACTTCGGGCTCGTCGTGCGCGACACCCGTTGATTCGGCGCCGTTGCCTCCACTCACTGCTGCTCGCGCGGCAGGTGCGGCAGGTGTGGCAGGCGCTACAGGCGCGGACGCCCTCTTGAACGCGCCGAAGTCCGTAACCTTCCACACTGCTTCCTCGTTCGATGCGGGCGGCATCACTTCTTTTTTCGGCCGGCGCCATTCGGCTTCAATCGTATGGCAGCCATCGCAATACACGCCCTGTTCAGCGATCTCAGGCGGCGGCATGGGCGATTCTTCCGCGAATTTCTGATCCGCGTCCAATTCGTGCTCGATGCGCGCGTCAATTTCGGATTTTTTCCTGGCGTCCCAGAGCTTGTGTTCCGTCAAATAGGCTTCGTAGCGCGCGATCGGGTCCTGCGTCTTCCAGTAGTCGAACATTGCCTTGGGGACATACTCAGCCGGATCGTGCTGCGCGTGGCCCTTCATGCGCATGGTCTTCACTTCGATCAGAATGGGTCCCCGGCCGGCGCGACACTCGTCAACGGCGGTCTTCGTTGTCTCATATGTCGCCACCACGTCGTTACCATCCACGATCTTGCTCGCAATCCCATACGCGACGGCGCGATCGGCAAGATTCTTGATTGGCACTTGCCGCGCCACGGGCGTGGAATAGGCCCACTGGTTGTTTTCGACGATCAGGACCAATGGCGCGCGCTGTTGCGCTGCGAGGTTCAGGCCTTCGTGAAACGCTCCCGTGGAGGTGCCGCCATCGCCGATCCACGTCATCGCAACGATATTTTGGCCGAGATAGCGCCCGGCCATGGCTACGCCGGTCATCACCGGAATTAAATCACCAAGCATGGAGATCGGAGAGACAACGTGGCGCACTTTCAAATCGCCAAAGTGGCTGGTGCCGTCCTTTCCTTGCGTGGGCGAGGTAAATTTCGCCATGTGCTGGGTGAAAATATCGCGGGGCTTGAATCCTTTGACGAGCAGCGCGCCGATATTGCGAATCATCGGCGCGAGCCAGTCGCGCGGCTCGAGAGCGTAGGACGTGCCGACCGAAACCGCTTCCTGCCCCAGGCTCGAATAGACGCCGCCGACAATTTTGTTCTGCCGGAAGAGTCGGACAAGGCGTTCCTCGAGCTGGCGATTGAGCTGCATGAAGTAGTAGAGGTCGAGATGTTGTTCGCGCGTTAGAGTGTTGGGCATTGGTCGCTAATTTTCAGGCCATCGAGCCGGCGTGTTCGGCAATTGCCGGCGCGTTTTGCATAATTCTCCAGAAGCTCTTCGCTCCTCATCTTCCTTACGATCTCGCTCAAAGACCGAAGCGAAATGAGCGATCAATCGCTCGCGCACTTCCGCCATTGACACGGTGCGGCCGAGCACGCGTTCGACCGAGGTGACACCCTTGCCAGCGATCCCGCACGGAACGATCAATTCGAAATAGCGCAAGTCGGTCGAGACATTGTAAGCGAAGCCGTGGGAAGTAACCCAGCGGCTCAGGTGCACGCCGAGCGCGCCCAGTTTCTCCTCGCCGTTCGGCGTGTCAATCCACACGCCGTGCTGGCCTTCCACGCGCTTTGCGGCGATGCCGAAATCCGCACTCGCACGGACCATCACTTCTTCGAGCCGCTCCACGTACCATCCAATGTCGCGGCGATGCTCCGTCAGGTCGAGTATCGGATAGCCGACGATCTGCCCGGGGCCATGATATGTGATATCGCCTCCGCGGTCGCTGGTATGAAACTCCACTTTCATTTGCTCGAGGAGAGCGTCCCCGGCGTGAAGATGATCTCGAGTTCCGTTTCGTCCGAGCGTGATCACATGCGGATGCTCGCAAATAAGCAGGACGTCGGGAATTGTGCGGACTTTGCGGGCTCGGACGAGTTGCCGCTGCAATTCACACGCCGGCCCGTAGGGGATTAGCCCCAAGTCCACCACCCAGCACATTTTTTCAGGCTGTTGCAAAGCGCCTCTCGATATGCCGGCGTCTCACGCCGCGAGGTTAATAATTGATGGTGAGACCACGCACCGCATTGAACGCGTCGCCCATCGCTTCCCAGACCGTCGGGTGGGCATGAATTGTGGCCGCCATATCGTCGAGCGTGGCTTCGAGGCCAAGCGCGGTAACTGGCTCGGCGATAATTTCCGTGGCGAGCGGTCCGATCGCATGGACGCCCAGAATTTCGCCGTATTTCGCCTCCGCCACCACTTTGATGAAGCCTTCGTGGTTGCCGAGGATAGTCGCCTTGCTATTGCCTAGGAACGGAAACTTGCCGGTTTTCACGTCGAATCCGGCTTCGCGCGCCTGCTTTTCGGTAAGGCCGACGGAGCCGATCTGCGGCTCGCAGTAGGTGCAGGCCGGACAGCGCTTGCGGTCAAATGGCTGCACATCTTTCCCGGCCATGCGGCCCACCGCGATGATCCCTTCCATCGAAGCGGCATGCGCGAGTTGAGGCAGCCCCGCGACGATATCGCCGATGGCATATAGACGAGGCTCATCGGTTTCCAGGTACGCGTTTGCGTGCACGAAACCGCGCTCGAGTTTCGCCTTGGTCTTTTCGAGGCCGCAATTTTCGGTGAGCGGGCGGCGGCCCACGGCGATGAGAACTTTTTCCGCGGAGATGGATTGCGTCTTGCCGGTTTTATCTTTGAACGCGACGGTCGCGCCCTTGGCGTCCTTCTTCACGGATTCGACTTTGGCCTCGGTTTCGATGCGGATGCCTTTTTTCTTGAACGCTTTTTCGAGTTCCGGCGAAATTTCTTCGTCTTCGAGCGGCACGATGCGGGGAAGAGCTTCGAGAATGGTGACTTCCGCGCCGAACGTGCGATAGATCGATGCAAATTCTACGCCCACCGCTCCTGCGCCGACGACTACAAGAGACTTCGGGATCGCGGGCAGCTGCAAAATTTCGCGGTTGCTGAGAATACAAGTCGCGTCCAGCTCCACTCCAGGCAACGAACGCGCTTCCGATCCGGTCGCGATCATCGTGTAGGTTGTTTCGATCTCGGTAGTCTTGCCGTCTTTTTCAACGGACACGCGGCCCGGTCCGGCGATGCGTCCCCAGCCGGTAATCGAATCCACCTTGTTTTTCTTGAACAGCATTCCAATTCCGCCCGCGTGCTTCTTGACGATTTTGTCCTTGCGCGCGAGCATCGCGGGCCAGTTGACCTTGACGTCCTTTACCTCGAAGCCGAATTCCTCCGCACGCAGGAAATTGTCGTAGATATCCGCGTGATGCAGAAAAACCTTGGTTGGAATGCAGCCGACGTGCAGGCAGGTGCCGCCGAGAAAGGGATCTTTCTCGACAACCGCGGTTTTCAATCCCCACTGGCTCGCGCGGATCGCGGCAACGTATCCGCCCGGCCCGCTCCCGATGATCACGAGATCATATTTGGCCAAACCTGTTCTCCCTTACTTATTATCGTCTAGCCGTTACCCGCATGGAAGGATCGTTTCGATGGTGGTGGTTCCAGCCTGGCTGTGCAGACACTGAATTTTAGCAGCCACGGTCCGTCACCGCAACCCGCGTCTCCTAGCGCCATGAAACCGAGAAAGCGCTTTCGAGGCGGACGCGTTCGGCGTATCGTGACACGCGATCCGGCTCGATGGATGATTCGGGCGGAGCGGCGGTTTGGAGATCGATCATGGCTACTGGTTTGCCCCCTATTAATTCGCAGCTACCCAGCGGAGAAGACCCGGGCGGTTCCTCGTTCCAGCGCAAGATGCAGTGGGTATTCCTCGGTCCCAACGGAATCCGCGCTGGATGGCGGATGCTGATCGCCATCGCGCTATTCCTGCTTTTCGCGTTGGTGATACAGGCGGGATTGAAGCGTATTCCGCCGCTCGAGGCCTGGCGCCACGCTCAACCGAAGGATGTTTTCACGCCCGGCATAATGCTGTTGGCAGAAGGAATCGCGGCGCTCTCGCTGGTGCTCGCGGTGCTGGTGATGACGCTTATCGAGAAACGGACGTTCGCGGATTACGGGTTTCCGGGCAGAGAGGCTTTTGGGAAGCGATTTTGGCAAGGCGTGCCGTATGGATTTGTGATGATCACGCTTCTGATGGCGCTCATCGCGGCACTGCATGGATTCTCGCACGGCGGGTGGGCGCTGGGCCGCGCGGAAGCGGTCCATTACGGCATCCTTTATTTTGTCGCATTCATTGTCGTGGGGATTTTCGAGGAGTTTTCGTTTCGAGGCTATCTGCAGGCAACTCTGGCATCCGGCATCGGATTTTGGCCGGCGGCGATCCTGTTGTCCATTATGTTCGGGGCGATTCATCTGGCAAACACCGGCGAGGCCGCGCTGGGCGCGCTGTCAGCGGGAAGCTTTGGCCTAGCGGCCGCGTTCTCGGTGCTGCGGACGGGTAATATATGGTTCGCAATCGGGGAGCACGCCGCATGGGATTGGGGAGAGACGTATTTCTACGGTGTGGCCGACAGCGGACAACTGGCGCGAGGTCATTTGCTGAACTCGTCCTTCCACGGGCCGAATTGGCTCACGGGCGGATCCATAGGACCCGAAGGAAGCATGTTCGTGTTTCTGGTTCTGATTCTCTGGGCCGTCGGCGTTCACTTCCTGTTTCCTGCCAAAAAGAACACAAGCTAGGTACGCGAGCGCTGGAATCCTTTTGCCGCGATGCGGCATCTACTGTGGGACTACAGCGCTCGCTGACCGCCGGCGAGCGAGTAAGTTTGACAAGCCTTGCGGATACCGTTAGAATCGGCGGTTTTGAATGGGGTCGCGGACCTCAACTGAGGACCCGAACGATGGATAAGAAGCGTCTCGAATATTACAAAAAGAAACTGGTCACGCGGCGCGATGAATTGATGCGCGGCATTGCGCGCACGCAACAGGAAGGCCGCGAAGCGGACGAGGATCCGACGGTGGATCTCGCCGACAAGGCCGCGAACTCGTACACGAAAGAGTTCCTCTTCGGCCAAACGCACAACGACCGCTCGCTCCTCCAGCTGGTGGACGACGCGCTCACGCGCATGCGCGAGAACGCGTTCGGAGAATGCATATCCTGCCACGAGGAGTTGCAGCAGAAGCGCCTCGAGGCCGTGCCGTGGACCCGCTACTGCATCGTCTGCCAGGAAAAGAAAGAAAAGGGCCTGCTCTAGGCCCTCGCAATACCTTTCCGCGCATTTGTCGCTCTTCCCTCGCCGCCTGATTTGGGGTAGCGTTACCCCGTACCGTCTCGGTTAACAACGCATCCGTGATCTTGAAAAGCGCGCTCGACGCACTCACATCGGTCGTGTTCCCCGGCCCGTGCCGCATCTGCGGCCAGGCTCTCACGAACGCCAGCCGCGTTCCAATCTGCCTGACGTGCCTTGACGGATTTGTGCGCATCGGCGAGCCGATGTGCGGATGTTGCGGGCGCCCTTTCGTTTCCGGCGTGGCGGCGGAGGCCATTGAACCGCTTTGCCGCCTTTGCCGCGTCAAGTTTTTCGCGTTCGATCGCGCGCGGAGCTTTGCTCTCTACGACGACGCGCTTATCGAAGCTGTCCTGCTGCTTAAATACGAGGAAGTGACGCGCCTCGGCGACTGGTTCGCGGCGCGGCTTGCCGAAATCGTTCTGCGCGCTCCGGACGACTGGCGCGCCGACGTTGTCGTGCCCGTCCCTCTGCACCGGGACCGCCGGCGCGAGCGCGGTTACAATCAGGCGGAATTGATCGCGCGGCCGCTGGCGAAACGGCTGGGCCTGAAACTGGAAAGGTATCTTCTGGCACGCACGCGGCCGCGTCCACCGCAATTGGTGCTATCTCGCAGCGAGCATTGGAAATCCGTACGTGGCGCCTACGCGACGCGCGAAGGTCTGCAGGTTGACAACCTGCGCGTCCTGCTGATAGATGATGTATTGACGACTGGCGCGACGCTCGATGCCTGCGCGCGCGCCCTGAAGAAAGCAGGCGCCGCCGCGGTCCTCGGGCTTACGGTGGCGCGGGTCCGCTCCGTACCGATCGTTCCGGGGTCCGTTGCGGCGGCAGGCGCTTCGCGAGGCCGGCCGAAACCAGGCGGGCATCAACAGCATCCAAGTCAGTAGGACTTTTGTCGAGCGGCGCAGAGACGACGCGATGGAGAATCGACACAAAATCGGCCTACGTCCCCGGCCCAGCATTGGGCTCGGCGGAGTAACGCACGATCCTGCGCTGCCACAGCCGCCTCCTTCGCCCAAGAGCAGACCTTCCGTGATGCAGGCGCCTGTGCTGGTTTTGAATGCGACATTTGAACCAATTAACGTGACGGCCGTTCGCCGCGCGCTGGTGCTGATGCTGAAGGGCGTAGCGCAGGCCGAGGAAACCAATCGCACGGAAGTGCATTCCACCTCGAAAGCGATTCAGGTTCCGTCCGTGATCCGGCTGCTCTCATACCGGCATATTCCGCAGCAGAGTCGCGCGCTTTCTCGGAAGAATATTTTGCTGCGCGATCGCAACACGTGCCAGTTCTGCGGTGCCGCTCTGCCGGCGTCTGAACTGACTCTTGACCACGTGATGCCGCGTTCGCGCGGAGGGCGCTCGTCGTGGGAAAACCTGGTTGCTTCCTGCTACTCCTGCAACAATCGCAAAGGCGATCGCACACCCGAGGAAGCTGGGCTAAAACTCCGGCGCCGTCCCCGGCCGTTCACGCTGCACACATCGCGACAGTTGATGCGCTTGATCGGGCACCGCGATGAAAAGTGGCGGAAATATCTTTTCTACTGACCGCGAACTTTACCGACGCGAAAAACAGGCAACCCTTTCCGAGCTTCTGCGTCTAATTAATCAAACGCTTCTAGGACACACCCCGGGAGGCGTGATCGGTTTTAACCGGTCCGCTTCCCTTCCTTTTTGCCCACAATAATTCGGGAAGATTTCGGCTATTCGCAGCAGGCGTAGTTCCCAGTTTCGAAATCGCCAATTGTTCTAGATCTGGCTACATCCACTTGTCTATGGATGCGCTCCGCCCGTGGCGCATGTTCGCTATCTGGAAGAATGCGTTGGCCTGACCGCCACAGACGACCAAATTAATGTCCTTGGCACTGGGGAAAAAAGGAATGAGCGTGTCTTCTGGAACTTTGTACCAGCTGGCATAGGGCTCTCTTCCCTGCAGCGCGAGCGGATACAAGTGAAACGGGGCCAGAAAGGACTCGCGGAAATCTTTCGCCGTGCGCACCGTATTCTTCCACAACCAGTCAATGAGCTTTTCCTTTGTGTCGTACCCCTGGTCCACCAGACGCCTTGCGACCAGCGGGTCGCAAATCACTAGCGCACCGGATCCGCCGACCATGGATTGCAACATGAAGGTGATCTGTTCATCGAACATCGCAGGCTCGGCTCCCGCGCCCTTCGCGCCATGACCCTGGCGCAGGTCCGGCCCGTCGAAAATACTGACCACGTTTTCCTCAGGTTTGAATCCCAATTGCATGTGAAGTGGAGTCCATGGGCTGTTCTTTTCGTCCTCCGCAATTACGCAGTTGTTGTAGTCCAACTGGTTGCCCTGCCCACCTTGATAGGTGTCGCCCGGTATGCCGGCGTTGCTGAGGTTCTTGCCCATCAGCGTCCACGATCGCCCAATCGTAGCGTTAGACTGCGCGAAGGGGCTGAGCGCGCCGAGACCGTAGTTCATGTTGAGCTTGTCGCGAATGGGACCGTTGATCACAAGGGCCGTGCTGGACGATGTGGTCGAACCGAAAAGCCCTAATGAGCCCACAGAGGCCATGGCAAGGACCACCGGAAAATATTCCGGGCGGCATCCCGCCATCACGGCGTTCACAGCTACCTGCCTCACGTTGTACGCCCATCGCGCGGACGTATAGCCCACACCTTGCTGCGCCGTCCTGAGCACTTCGTCCGGACTGTGGCTCGTGCCCTTCAGCATCGCTTCGACTTTTTCTTCAGTGGGAATGATGATCGGCATGTAATCCGTCATTCCGTTATTCATGAAGATTTCCTGCAGGTTGTCCGCGGTTTCCGGGCCGAAGGTCGCCGGGCCTGCCGCGATGGATTGCATCCCGGTCTTCAGCTCGTCCGCCGAAAGCGGCACGGTCAGATCCTCAATGATTTCCTTCATGATCTGTATATGCGACACGGGGTCGGGATTAACCAGATATGCCGCGAGTTCCTTCTCTGTCTTGCCCCCCACGGGGTGAGGAGTGAACACTTGGCGCAAGTGCGGCATGCCTTCCCTTGCCGCGGTGAGGTTCGCCAATTCCGTGTATGCCTTCGTGCACATCGGGATCGCAGGGACGCCCATCTTTTCCATCGTTACGCAGTGACTCACGGTCGCTGGGGCGCAGCCTCCTCAATGCCCAATCGCCATGATGGTGGCGTATGCGTTTGCCTTGATTTCCGCCCAGAGCTTTGGGTCATCCTCGGCATACACTCCAGCCTTCGTTCGGAAGACGGTCTTTACGCTTGGCATGTTTTGTTGAAACCAAGCCTGCATATCTTTAAGCAGCGTCGCGCTTCCGTCGAAACTAGTGGCGTCAACCACGTAGAGGGTTTTCCCGTCGAGGGAGCTGGCGCGGGGAGCCATGGCGTAAAGCTGCACGGCCGGAGGCGTGCCTTTGGGACTGACCGCCGTCAACTTCTGCTCGCCTCCCGCACCGGCGTGCCCGTCTTTTTTCTTTTGGTCCGCTTCGACCGCAGAGCCCGCAAGGAGCGCTGGAGACATGCCAAGCAGCGACAATAGCTTTCGTCGGTTAACGTTCATGGTATGAATTGCCTCCTCAAATTCCCTGGCATCATCGATTTCAGGCTACGGCAAACTAAAAGCAACGAAGCAGTTGCCGGAAGCTCCGATTACGTATTGCTTGCCGTCAACTTCATATGTGATGAGGTTGGACTCCGCGCTGGCTCCGCCGACCGTAAACTCCCACAACATCTTACCGCTCGCGGCATCGAGCGCAAAGAAATTGCCTTCGTCCGTTACAGCGAACACTAGGCCGCCCGCGGTCGCGAGCGTGCTGGTCTCCGCGGGGGAAAGCATCTTGTATTGCCATTTTAATTTTCCGGTCATCACGTCAAGCGCGCGAATCGCACCGTACGAATCGTCTCCCGAAAGAGCGTTTCGACCGCCTCCGCCGAACCCGGGAAAGTCCACTTTCGGCTTGCCCGCCACGGTATACGCGCCGATTTCACGAGCGGACACGTAGAACAGTTTTGTCTGTGGACTGTAGGACGGGCTGTTCCAGTTCGTGCCGCCGTGGCCGTCGGGATAAACCAAATTTCCTTCGGCTGTCGGCTCAATGTTGGGCAACAAGATCGGCCGCCCAGTCTTGTCGAGACCCTTGGCCCATGTTTCGGTCACAAAAGGGACGCCGGCCACGAACTCGCCCGTTACGCGGTTCAGAACGTAATAAAATCCGTTGCGGTTTGCGAGCGCCAGGAACTTTCCCGGTTTGCCGTTCACGGTATTATCGAACAACAGGGGGACCTGAATCGCGTCCCAGTCATGCGTGTCGTGCGGCGTAAACTGGAAATACCATTTCAGCTTTCCAGCGTCAGGATCAATGGCGAGCACTGAGTCTGAATAGAGATTGTCGCCCACCCTGTCGCTGCCGTTGTAATCGGGAGCGGGATTTCCGGTAGTCCAGTAGAGCAGGTTTAGCTCCGGATCGTAGGATCCCGTGCCCCACGTCCCTCCGCCGCCCGTGCCGGACATGTCTTTTCCCCAGGTTTCGGAACCAGCTTCACCCGGGTTTGGAATGGTCCACACGCGCCAGAGCCGCTTGCCCGTCTTCGCGTCGTAGGCATCCACGAAGCCGCGAATTCCAACGTCTCCTCCGGAAACTCCCACAATCACTTTCCCGTTCAGCACTCGAGGCGCGCCCGTCATCGCGTAGCCCCGATCGTTCTCGTCAACGTGAACCGTCCATCTCACCGCGCCTGTTTTAGCGTCGAGCGCCACCAGGTGCGCGTCGAGCGTCTCCATATAAAGCGTGTTATCGAGAATCGCCACTCCTCGATTCGAACGATGCACTCCCACCGTAAGAATTTTGTCGGGAAGGTGAGCCGACCAGGTCCAGATTTTTGTGCCCAGACGCGCGTCCAGAGCAGTCACCGTGCTCAGCGGTTCGGTGACATACATAATTCCGTCCACGACGACGGCGGACGATTCAAACGGTGGCTGAGGGCGGCTGGGTTGGTATATCCAGGCTGGTTTGAGGCTATGAACATTCACGCGGTTGATCTGCGTAAGCCTAGAAAACCGCTGCGATGAGTAGTCGCCGCCGTACATCAGCCAGTCTTGAGGTGTGCGATCTGCATGCAGCAACTGCTCATAGGTCACGTCTTGCGCGACCGATCGCGCCGCAGGCGACAAGAGAGCAACGACAAACACAAACGCATATAGGGACATTTTCATCGCGCGCTCAATACTCATATCTAGGCCACCATGTCATCCGTCTGCGCCGAACTAAGGTCACAGTCAGGCTTCTCGCGGAAGGGGTCGGTGCTAAAGCGGCGTGCGGCACCGACTCACCACAACAGCCGTTTCGGGATCTCCCACATGGAAGATGACCACACACGCCTCTTTTATCTGGGTGTGCTTCGGCAGAACCACTTCTTTCCCGAACCGCCTGTCTTCTAGCTCGACGTCCCATGGTCCAACTAAGAAGCCAGTCGAGACCGCAGGCAGGTAGACTCTGTTTCCCGGCACCGTGAAGACGACATCGACTCTCTTCTCGTCGAAGACTGCAGGGGGAACTTTAAAGCAACCTGCTTCTAAGGACGTTGCACTTTCATTTTCGGCAGTCCTTAGGGTAACCGTCTCTGGACCATCAACCACCCCTCCATTGAGGCGAACATGGATGGCGAAGCACGAATCATCTTGTGCGAGCAATCGCGGTGGGGCCGACAAAAACGAAAAACCAATCACAAGCGCACACAGAAGGGTTTTCATTGTGCGCCCTTCAAACTCATCAGATACGCAACCAAGTCGTCTTGCTGCGTCGCCGACAACGTGTCCTTGAAGCTCGGCATGATGCTTTTGCCGGGCTCTTTTTCCAGGGAGCGCAGGTCGGGTTTCCACAGTCCGCGAAATTTTCCGCCTGCATCCTTCAGGACAATCGTGAAGGAGTCTTCGCCAACGCGGATGCCTTCAACTGCGCGTCCGTCCTTTTCGACCGCACGGTACATCAAATATTGCGTCCATTTGCTGCCAAACCCGCCCTCTCCGACCTGCGGCAAATTCGCGCCAGGATCCTGCAATCTCGCCTTCAGACTACTTGCGCCCCGCATCGCGCCAATGCGGCTCAGGTCGGGACCGATGCTGCCGCCCTGTCCGGCGATCATGTGGCACGCCGAGCAGCCGCTGGAGTTGTAGACGGCTTCGCCCTTTGCAGCATCGCCCGTTGCCTGCGCCGAGCTTGACGCGCTGTCGAGCGTTCGAAGGTACGCCACGATGTCTCCCGCTTGTTTGTCCGTGATGGTGTAATTTCCCGGCATCGCGGTGCCCGGAATTCCTCTCCGGACGATGCCTTGCACCGTTGCATCTCCCAAGCTTGCCGGAACACCGCGAAGATCGGGTCCGTCACCGCCGCCGGCATCTGCCCCGTGACACGCAGAGCAGTTTTGCCCAAATAGACGCTTGCCCTGTTCAGGATCGGCCGGAGGGGCCTTCGCAGTCGGAGATTGCGGCGCAGGCTGAGATTCCTGGCCTGTAGCCGTAGAAATGTAAGACGAGTTCGAAGTCAGAATCCCTGCCACGAATACCAAAGCGACAAGCCGGAAGCCCTTCACTGCTTTCACGCAATCCCCCTACTCATACTTCGCCTGTTTCTTGCCAACCTCGACGAGCGAATGAATAACACAGAGGCGGCCCAGCCGCCAGCGTTCAGTATTGCGGGGCAAGCGGTGGGCGTCGCTTCCCGCAAAGAGCCAGATTTTCACGGTATATCGACAACCGTTACCACGTCCTCGTCTAGAATCGCGACGCGATGGCCGTCAGGGCTCAGCGAAAATCCAAAGTTACGGTGGTACGTAGTGCTCACGGGAACCGAGACTAGCTCCTGCCCATTTGCGGAGTAGGTGAGGACGCGACAAGCAACCAGCTTCCCCCCGATGTCTAGGAACCGGCTGCCGCCCCGCCACGTTGAGACGAGAAACGCAAAACGATCGCCCGCTTCGTCGGACGTTTCCCAGGTGCCTCCGAGATATCCGATCGGAATGTCTCCTTTGTGCATCTCACGGCGGAGCTTGACGTGTCCGTCTGACCCAGCAATCTCTATCTCCCCGGCACCGAGCAGAAGAAAGGTCTCGTCATTTAACGGGAACAAAAGGCCAACGCGCCTGAGCGGCAATTCTTGATAGTGTTCAACGTCGCAAAAAGGGAAGCGGACTGCACGATCATCGTCTCTATCATAGTCCGGCCAATATGCGAACTCATCCGTAACCCTCTGAGCATAAAACGCAATTTGTTTGCACGTCTGCACTTCACGGGGTTCGAGAGACGACGCGTCAAAGATCGCATAACTTGAATCCGCCGTAGGCCATATGGTGCTCTGGCCAGACGTATCTCGCGACTCGCTGACGATTAGGGTACGCCGGCTAGGAGACTGGTGAATCCAGCAGTTGATCGAACATGGCGATAGCACTTTCCACGCTTCCGCGTCGGAAGCCCGCTTCTCGGCAATCAGCATTTGAAGTTTGTCGTTAGCTCGGACAAAAAGTTGATCATTCGGACCGAGGTACAATGCGTTGGCGAAGTAGTCGTCTGTCGAAAGAACGACGGAGAGATCGATTTTTCCCTCGGGTGTAAATCGCAGAATGTGGAATGAAAGCTCGGGATGCTCGCGAGTAGCCAGATCTAAATCACTGCGTGCCACATATCCCACTAAGACGCGACCCTGGCTGTCAATCGTGATTAAATGGCCATAAGTGCCGGGCATCTCTCCGCCCTGCACTCTTGGAAAAGGCTTCCACCCGTAATCTTCAAGCTTGAATTTCACAACCTTCGCGTCTCGAGATTGAGCGTAGGCAGACGAACATGCCCCAAGAAGCAGCATGGCGAATGCCGCGAGATTTTTTTGCCGACTCCAATACATATCTCAACTATACATCCTGGGGTGGCAGAAGCCGCGGCCTAACTCCTTGTTAGTCAGACGACCAAACAATTCACTTCGTCCTACTACTGGCGGAAGACGACTTTCAGGCCGCGGCGCCAGTTCTCATTGAGGCCGATGCGCATGACTTGAATTTCGGGCGACAAATACTTCAGCACCGTTTCCGTGGTGGAGTGGAAGCGAAGCGCCGGAGCCGCGAGCCAGACGAGAGGGGGCTTCGGATCGAGCTCTTTTCCGGCGAAATAGCCGTAGCGCTGAAAATCTCCGTCGCGCTGATGTCGCCGCACACGCAGCCAATAGTCCACCGCCTGAATGGGAAGTTGCATGTCTTCCGAGGCTTTCAACTCGATCACGACCAGACGTCCTCGCCGCGTCACCCCCAGCAGATCGAGTACTCCGCGATCACCCACCGCAAGCGCGGGTAGCTGCGAATAGAGATGGCCGGGATCGAGCTGGGCGTCGAGCCGCGTGGGATCCTGAATCACAAGCGTTTCGATCCATCGCTCCGGCGCGGCTCGGTAGAGCGGATGTGTTGTCTCAGTAGCGAGCCCGATGCGATGGGAATCGAGCCGGCGCATCAATCGGTCGAGTGCAAGCTCGGTTGCTTCTGTGACCCTTTCGCGGGAATCTCCGAGACCAAACAAGATACCCTCGCGGGACCAGCGGGCGAATTCAAGGCCGCGGAAACATACCGCCGCCTCGCTGGTTCCCGGCACGATTCGAAGCCGATATCGTCACCGGCGGGCGGCATATGTAGGGCGAGTGCGTGAACGCGTCCGATGGTTTCGCGTGCCGCCGCGAGCGTGGATTCGACCTCGCGCCAGGGAGCAAGCCACCCGTCAAGATTGCCGCCATCAGCTGCATCCATTTTCTGAATCCGGTCGTCCTTCTCACGGAATTCGAAAACCTCCACGCGCGCGGCGGAAGAGAGCGCGAATGCCCGCTCGCGTATCGGCTGGCTCGTGCCTTCGGGCACGAACAATCGCAATCCTTCGACGGCGCGAATCCCCGCGCGCTGGCGGGTCCAGTCCAGCCACAAGATGCCGAAAGTCAGAATTCCTTCAATCGCTGCCGCACCCTCGCCGGACGAGATTGCCATCACGGCCCATTCCCGTGTCCCCTCGTGCATGCGTCCGCGGACGTATACGCCGGAGAACGAATGCTCGAGGTCCGGCGCGGCTGTCAGTGGTTCGATTGTTGCGTCGGGGAAACCCTCCGCGAGAATGCGGTGCAAGCGGGCGCGGAACTGTTCGCGAGTGATGCGTGCAGCGGCGCGCGGCGAGTCCGTGCGCAGGAATTCCAGGCGTCCCGGCTTTGCGCGGCCGAATCGCCGGACCTCCAGCACGATGCGATCCTGCGATTGTTCACGGACTCGCAGAATGCGTCGGGTCAGATTATTTTCAGCGGACCACAGGTGTACGAGCGGATTCTTGCTATCGCAGTGGAGTTCGCAATGGAGCGCGGCAAGTTCCGCGAGCCATTCACCATCCTCGCGGACTTCGGTGCTGCCGGATGACGCCATCGCGACCAAAGCGCGGTCGAGTTCGGCCCAATCGTTCATAGACAAAGTGTCCTGCGTTTAGAAAACAGTTTTGAAACAGCGGCCGCGCTATTGTAGAACAATGCCGGTGATGCGAATAGAAGGATTCTGCTGATCCCACGTCGAGGGAAGGCCCTGGTCGATCGCGAGATTGAATTCGCGCTGCTCGCCGACTCTTAGCGGAGCGTCACTGCGGCGAACGGGGCGCAGCGTGTCTTTCAGGATCGCCTGTTTGAATTGGTCGTGAAATTCCACGAGCACTTCGATCGCGCCGACCGGGCGCGGCCCGTCGTTCGATACAATTCCCGCGACGTACGTGAACTGCTGATTCAGCAGATTGTTCGATTGCGAAAGCCGCAGATCCTGGAAATGGATCTGCGGAGCATACGCCTGCTCGGCGGCGCCCAAAGGCAGCGGAGCGGCAACGGCTTGTTGCGGCGTCTTAACAAAATGACTGAGCAGGACGACGATTCCGGCGATAATCGCGATCACTACCAGGCCGGCAACGAACGCCGCCGGAAACCGGCTGCGCTCTTCGTGCTCGATTCTCTCTTCCGGTTCCACGATGTTCCTCAGCGGCCAAAGGACAAGCGCAGAATCAGCGGCTCAGGAAGTCCGCCCTGCATCATGCGCTGCTGCACGTCCTGAACATCATACGGCACGCGCCAGAACTCGACCGAATCGTTCTCCAGATCGGCAATTGCAAATGCCGCGCGCGTGTCTCCGTCGCGTGGCTGGCCGATCGAGCCGGGATTCAGCAGGTAGGACGTGCCTCGTACGAGCGAGATCGTCGAGGACTCATTCGGCATCGCGGGCTTGGTGTGCAGCGAACCCACATCGTGGCCGCGGAGCGTGAATCCGCCCTGGATGTGCGTGTGACCGAAGAACACGACGGGGGTGGGCGCGTCCAGCAAGCCATCGGCGGCCTGCTCCGGCCCGAAGACGTACTCGTCTTCGTCGTGGACCGCGCCGTGAACCATCGAAAAAGTTCCGGCCTGAACGGGGCCTTGCGGAAGCTTCTCGAGATACTCAAGATTTCCGGGCTGAATGCGTTCGCGCGTCCACAGCACGGCGGCATGCGCGACGGGATTAAATTCTTCGGGGTTCGTCAGGCCGGTGACGGCCTTGTCATGATTGCCGCGAATCGTGACGGCGTCCAGCTCGCGCACGCGTTCGATCACTTCATTGGGATCGGGGCCGTAACCTACAAGGTCGCCCAGGCAGACCGCCTTGTCCCACTTCCCGCGCGCGGCCTCGAGCACGGTATCGAACGCCGTCATATTTGCATGAATGTCGCTAAGGATCAGGTACCGCACGCCTATATGCCCCCCGGCAAGACGACCATAATAGACGAACATGCGCCAGCTTGCACCCCGAGCGCAGGCCGCCGCCGAAAATATCCGGATTTCAGCGGATCAGCATCGCGTCGCCATAGCTATAGAACCGGTAGCCGGATTCGACCGCATAGCGATACGCGCGCAGGACGTTCTCCTGCCCGGCAAACGCTCCCACCAGCGCAAGCAGACTCGATTGCGGAAGGTGAAAATTCGTGAGCAATTGATTTACGATGCGGAAAGTCTTGCCGGGGTACAGAAATATTTCCGCTTCAGCCTTTCCTGCCGCGAGCGAGCCATCGCGTCCGGAGTTTTTCTCCGCTGCATCTTCGAGCGCCCGCACGACCGTAGTCCCCACAGCCAGCACGGCGCGGTTCGCACGCCGCGCTCGCTCGATCGCGTTCACGGTTGCTTCCGGAATCTCGTAAGCCTCGGTGTGTATCTTGTGATCTTCCAGGCGTTCGGTGCGAACCGGTTCAAAGGTGCCGAGCCCCACATCGAGCGTGATCTCCGCGATTTCGATTCCGCGATTCCGCAGCCGTCCCAGAATCTCAGGCGTGAAATGCAGTCCGGCGGTGGGCGCTGCTACCGCGCTTCCTTGCCGCGCAAACACCGTTTGGTAACGCTCGCGGTCGAGCGGCTCGTCTTCACGCTTGATGTATGGCGGCAGCGGGATGTGTCCGAGGCGAGCAAGAGTTTCATCGAAGCCGTCCCTGGAGTTGAAGCGCAGCACGCGCAGTCCGTACTCGCCGCGCCCTTCCACACGCGCCTCGAGTTCGCCTTCGCCAAAAACAATTCGCTCGCCGACCGGTATCTTCCTTCCGGGACGAACCAGCGCCTCCCAAGTGTCGGCGGTCAGTTTTCGGACCAGCAAAACCTCAATGGAAGCCTGGAGAAACTCGCCGCGCGCGGGATTGTTGTCGCCGGGAGGCTCTGCGCGAATCCCTGCTCGCCGTCCAAACAGGCGCGCGGGGAGAACGCGCGTATTGTTGACTACGATTAGCTCGTCGCCGCGAAGCAGATCCGGAAGCTCGCGGAATTTGCGATCGTCCCACGCGCCGCTGGCGCGGTCGAGCAGCAGCAGGCGCGATGCGTCGCGCTCATCGAGCGGGCGCTGCGCGATCAACTCCGGCGGCAGGTCGTAGTCGAAATCGCTTACATTCATTCGCCGCTGCCTGTCAGGAACTCGTCGCAGCGCGTTCGGCGATCAATGCGACTTCCTGCATTTCGTCGTGGATTCGCCCGTTTGTGGCGAGCATTTGCGGGCCGCCAAGTAGGTACGGTCCGCCACTCATGTCGGTGACTCGTCCACCAGCCTCTTCGACGAGCAAGACTCCGGCGGCGGTATCCCACGATTTCAGGCCAAACTCCCAGAACGCCTCGAAGCGGCCGCATGCAACCGAGCAGAGATCGAGCGCGGCCGAACCGTCGCGCCGGACTCCGTGGGAGCGCAGCGTGAATTCCCAGTAGTAATTGATGTTCGCGCTGCGCTTGCGCTGGTGCGTGGGGAAGCCGGTGGCCACCAGGCTGTAGGCCAGCTTTTCGATGGGCGAAACGCGGATGCGCTTCCCGTTCAGATACGCGCCTTCTCCGCGCGCGGCGGTAAACATCTCGTTGCTGACCGGATTGAACACAACTCCCGCGACCGGCCGGCCCTCTTCCGCGAGTCCGATCGAGACGGCAAAGCAAGGATAGCCGTGCGCGAAGTTGGTAGTGCCATCGAGCGGGTCCACGTGCCAGCAATATTTCGCGCCGGCAGCAGCGCTGCCACTGCCCTCCTCAGCGATGATCGCGTGGTCCGGATAATGCTTTCGCAGCCGCGCGACGATCAGCGCTTCGGAGCGGCGATCGGACTCCGTGACGATATCCACCTCGCCCTTGTACGAAATCTCCTTCGGGCGGTCGAATTCCGGGCGGAGGATGGCTCCGGCCTCGCGCGCGGTTTCGATGGCAAAATCCAGGAATTGGCTCATGGAGTTTCGATTGTTCCGCTCGGCCAATTACGGAGTCGCGGCGGGCGTGAAATATTCCTTCCGGTAGCGCACGGTGTAATCGCCCTTCACGTCGAGCTGGATGTGGCGATCGCTCGCGGGCGGGGGCGTCGGGCGAGGATAGTATCCCAGCAGGTACTGCGTTCGCAGCTCTCGGTCAATGCGGTCAAACATTTCATCAATCTGGTTCATGTCGTCGAGCGTGAACATATCACCGCCCATGCTGTCCGTGATCGTAATCAGCGCGTGCTCGCCGGCGGTGTTGCGGCCGTTCTCGTTTTTCACCGGACGTATGAGCACCGTGTAGAGCAGCGCGCCGGACGCGACGGCCGTTCGCCGCGTGTCGTCGAATTTCGATATGCTCGTCGTTTCTCCGCCATCGGTCACCAGCACGATCGCACGCCTCCGCCCTTCCGGCCGGCGCTTCAGCGCGTTCGAGCCCAGCACGATCGCGTCGTAGATCGAGGTGCCCGCGCCCGGAACAATCTGCCGCACGGCCGTTTGCAGCTTCGGCACGTTGTCGGAAAAGTCCGCGAGCCTCGTCACCGTTTCCGCGAATTCGAATACGCCCAGGGTATCTCCGGGACGCACGATCTGCCGGACGAAATGCGCCGCGGCCTCCGTTTCGAATTTCAGATCCTTGAATGTGCTGATGCTCGAATCCACCATCAGCGCCAGATCGAGGGGCCGGTTGGTCTCGGCTTCGAAGTGCTCGATTTTCTGCGGCGCGCCCTCTTCGGAAATCTGAAACGCGTCCTGGGTGAGATCCGGAATCGGTTTGCCGTTCGGATCCGTGACGCTCGCCAGAATGGTGACGAGGTCCGTCTGCACGCGGATTTCGTTCCCGCGCCGCTGCTGGCCAATGCCCGGCAACGCGAACAATGTTCCCGCCGCGATCGCGATCGCCGCCAGAAGCGTCAATCGTGCTGCGCGAGCTTTACGGTTTGCGGAAAGAGGGCGCCTCTTAGGGGGGCGGAGCTTCAGCTCCGACATAAGGCACTTGTCTTCAATGCGCTTTAGCGCCTGAGGACGTTCTTCATTGCCTCTACCCGCAGCTTGTTTAGCCATTAAGAACTAGATTCGCCCGGGCCGGAAATGGCTTCCTGCGAGGGCACTTCACCTTCAGCCCATACGGCGCCGCCGGCAAAATATTCCTTCTTCCAGATGGGCACGGAGCGCTTGAGGGTGTCAATCGCGTAGCGGCATGCGTCGAACGCGGCGCCGCGATGCGCCGCGCTCACGCCAATCCACACGCTCGTCTCGCCGATTTCCAGCCGTCCCAGCCGATGGACGATCGCGAGCCGCCGAATGGAAAATCTGGCGCGAATTTCGGCGCCGATTTCGCGCATCTTCGCATAGGCCATCGGCTCGTAGGCTTCGTACTCGAGGTACAGCGTCTTCCCGCCCTTGAAATTGTTGCGCACGAAGCCGTCGAACACCACGAGCGCGCCGTCCTCCGGCGCCTTCAGGCCTTCGATGATTTCTGCTGGGCGGATCGGTTCGCGGACGATCTGAAATATGTCTTCCGCGACGGCGGTCTGCTGGCCGCCTCCTTGCCCGCCCCCTTGTCCGCCACTGACGGGCGGAAGAAAAGCGACCTCGTCTCCGCTCGCGAGCGGAGCCCGCCAACCGGAATATTCCTGGTTCACGGAAGCGGCGATCGAAGCGCGAAACTCGGTAAGTTTGGGAAAGCGGCGGCCGTAGCGCTCGAAAAGATCCTCGACGCGTGCGCCTTCGGAAAGATCAGCCTCTTCCTGTGCGACACCGGTGATTTCCTTGAGCTGGCCGAAAAAGAGAACGCGGACGCGCATGGCACATTCTAGCGCGAGCCCGCGCGAACAAGAAGCGCGCGCGATCTTCGGCCCAAGGTGTAAATGTAGCGCCGCGGACTTTAGCGCGGCAGGTGGTGCCTCGCGCTCATAGCGCCGGCCTGCCCAGACGCAGGAAGGGCGTACCGCCGGCTCCTGTGGTTCAAGCGACAAGTGCCGCGCTAAAGTCCGCGGCGCTACACTCAGGTCTGCAACCGGAAGAGCCGGCGAGACGCCAGCGCTACTTTCGCCCTCGAATTTGTGTGACACATGGCGGACCCGCTGTTGACGGGCTCCTGAACGGGCGAACGCCGGCGTACTTTAGTGATGCGTCCCGATCACGGAAGGCGTATCCCAGGGATGTATCAATTCGCACTTCCCAGCAGCATCGGCGCTAAGAACATATTTCGCATCCTTATGAACGTAAACAAGCTGACGATATCGGCCCGTAGTCCAATTGACCAGATAGATTTCGCGACCGTCAAACGGAGAGTCGAAATCAAACTGATAGCCACCGTTTATGTTCTGGTAAAAAAGCGGTTCGCCGTTGGAAACGCCTTTGTAATATCTCTGGACGAGCAGCCCGTGCCCCGCCTGCGCTACGACCTTAGCCCCTTTTTCCTGGCCACTCCGTCTCAGCGCGTCGGCGGCATCGTCTACGGAGGACATGATCGCAAAACCTGGCGACCCTTCGTCCTTAAAGCAAACGTATTTATCGAGGTACCTTTGGAACTCACCGGCGTCGCGCAATTCGTTAAAGTAGTCGCGCGCGGTTTGAGGTTCTGGCTTATCTTGAGCACGCGCGGGTGTCTGAATAGCAGTAAGAACAAGCACCGCGAATGTAAGTTGAGATAGTTTCATCGCCACTGCCTCACTGGAATCCAAACAAATAACTTCCACGCCCTAATCCCCGCACATTTCCGTGCGGGTCTTGCTCAGGTCGCTTGTCTTCTCGTAATAGTCTAGGATGGCCACCAACCACTGAATTCTGGTGCGGTCGTGATGAAGGGTGTTCGTACTCAGGTATCCGTACGAGCTCCCGTCACTATCCACAATGATCAGCGCATCATCGGAAATATCATCCCATGGGCTCAACGGGGAAATATCGGAGCCAAATGTCCCTATATCGTTCCAGATACTGTTCTCCGCTATATCCGATCCATACTCTCCCACATCATTGCAAACCGAAACGCTACTGGTATCCACGCAATTCAGGCATCCCAAGAACGTCTTATGGTCGCTCCCTCCAAACAAAAGCAGGGCCTTCGTGTTTTGAGACGCAGGCACAGCGGCGGGCGTAACCGACAAAGAGAAAAGGCAGAGCGCCAAAACCAACCTGTTCATGTTGCCCACTCCTATTTGTGCCTCCCATAACTGTTTCCGGTTCTCGGATTCGTGTAGTGGCCGCCCTTGTGTGTTGTCGAATTCGTCTCGCCCTGGTAATGACCGTTGTGGGAAGCCGTGTGATGACCGCCGCCATAATACGGGCGGGTGCTGCTGCGATACGTGCCGTGGGTGCTCGCGCACTGTGGCTTCTGTGTGTGCCGCCCGAATGCGGGCGTCCACAAAGTCAAAAGTGCTATGACTAAAACCAACGATTTGTTCATAGTTTGTGGTCCCTTTGCTTAATCGTATGTAACGGGATGGACAAACACAGTGGTACTTTGTCGTGTGAGTAAATGGTGGTGGGTGCGCCGGGTGCCCCCATGCTCGAATCGTGAGCGTGGGGTTTCTCTAGCCCGCTTCTTCGTCACGCGCGCGGGTTATGCAAGATGCGTCCGGCTGTTTTACATCTTGACAACAGATAACAACTTGATTAACATCCGTCGGGGCAGTTTTTAGCCCCGCTGGAGTTCGGATATGCGTGTAGCTGTCGCAACGAACGTCGCAACACCCTCCCCGCACTACATCCTCGCGCCAACACCCCCCGAAAGCGCGCCCTTTGCGTTCCGGGAGTCCTCTCGAAAAGAGCCCTCCATGCCAGCCCAAACCCTTCGTCGCATCACACTGCCCGGCCGCAACTCCACAAATGAGATTCTCGCCGGATCGAGAGGCAAACCGCGCCGTCCGCGGCTCGTCGCGAGAAAGGTGCGGTGCCGTCCCCGCTTCTTACGAATTACGAGTCACAATTCACAAGTCACGTATTCACCTTACTCGACACACGTGCCGAGTAAATTTCGTTCTATCTCATTGAAAACAAAGGAAAGTGGCACCAACAAAGTGACACTCTTTTTCGAAGTGACTTCGCCGGGCCGGCCTCTTTGCCGGCCGCCGCGTCGACATGCAAAGCGCAACACCATGTCGAGTAAATTTCGGCCTATCTCGCTGAAAACAAAGAAAAATCACCCTAACAAAGTGCAACAAAAATTCGAGGCCTCATTGCTGTGCAAGCGCCACAAATCACCAGTCAAAGGTGGCTTGACAACAGGCCAATGGCGTTATACACGTGGCGCTCCAATCGGATTGCGCGCGTCGTACGGAGCCAAGACAATTAACCTGCCGCCCGGAGTAAGCGCAAAAGATTTTAGCGACGCCCTCAAGCGCTTCGAGGAGATAGTCGGCAAAGAGTGGGTGTTCACGTCCGACGAGGATGTGGCCCTCTATCGCGACGCGTACTCTCCACTGTGGGGCGAAGCGGAAGACAGTGTTCCGTCAGCTGCCGTGTGTCCTGACACGGTGGAGCAGGTTCAAGGGATCGTCCGGATTGCGAACCAGCTTTCCATCCCTCTCTATACCATCTCGACGGGGCGCAATCTCGCGTATGGCGGCTCTGCACCCGTCCTTTCCGGCAGCGTTGTCCTTGATCTCAAACGAATGAACCGCGTCCTCGAGGTGAGCGAAAAGAACGCCTTCGCTCTGGTAGAGCCCGGCGTGAGTTACTTCGACCTCTATCGCTATATCCGTGAAAAGGGGCTGAAGCTCTGGATTGACTGCCCCGAGCCAGGGTGGGGCAGTCCGGTAGGCAACGCCCTCGACCGCGGCGCCGGCAGTACACCATTGCCTTATCGCGACCACTTCGAAGCGCACTGCGGGATGGAGGTCGTGCTGGCCAATGGCGAGGTAGTGCGCACCGGCATGGGGGCCCTGCCGACGGCCCAGACCTGGCAGCAGTTCAAGTATGGAACCGGGCCGTTAATGGATGGAATCTTCTCCCAGTCGAATTTCGGCGTCGTCACTAAGATGGGATTCTGGCTGTACCCGGAGCCGGAGGCGTGCCTGATCGGCCGCGTCCACGTTCCGCATCACGACGACATCATCCCCTTCGTGGACATCCTCGCGAATTTGATGTACTCGGGCGTGATCAACACCCACTTCGCGGTCAGGAGCCCGGTGTTCAACGGTCCGCCCGACGCGGAAAAAACTGCCTTGGACAACAAGGCCGATGGCGGCAGCCCCGATGAATGGAACCGCTACGCAGCTTCGAAGGGCCTTCACTTCTGGCAAACGGATTTGCACTTCTACGGCCCTGCGAAGGTGGTGGCGGCGCAGTGGGAGCATGTGAAAGAGCGTCTCTCGGTGATCAGCGGCGCGAGCTTCGAAGATGGACCTGTCTACCGCTTTCCGATGACCGACGCGGAGATCGAGAATTTCGCGGACCGAGGCGCGGTCGGAATTCCGAGCTTGGCTGTCTTCTCCAGTCTGCGCTTCCTGCAGGCGGACGCTCCTGTCACCGGCCACCTGGATATTTCTCCGATCATTCCAGTCTCCGGGGAAGCCATCCTTGAAGCGCGCAAAGTCTTCGCCCGCACCTTCCGAGAGATGGGCGTCGTGCCACAAAACGGCTACGCGGAGACGTTTCACTGGCGCTCGTTCATCATGTTCCATGGCTTGCCGGTCACTCACGATCCCAAGCTGAATGCCAGGACGCGAGCGGCTTACCAACGCATGCTGGAAGTGGCCGCCGAGCATGGCTGGGGATTCTACCGCACGCACATCGCCTTCATGGACAAGGTTGTGGACACATATTCCTACAACCACCATTCCCTCCTCCGCCTGCAGGAAACAGTGAAGGATGCCCTCGATCCGAAAGGTATTTTGTCGGCTGGCCGCTATGGAATTTGGCCGAAACACCTCAGGCAGCACGAGTCATAAGGTGGACTCAAGCGTTGGTTTTCGTTGCGCCGCTGCGGCGGCGTATGTACAATGCTCGCCATCAGTTTCTTGCAGAGGGGTGCGTAACAATATTATGAAGACCCTCAAAATTGTAGTCCTCGCGTAAATCGGCACCGTCCGCCTTCGGCTCGGCGGGCTCGCGTGCCATCGAACGGTTACGTTTCCAGCGGTTCCACGCATAACTTTCGTTTCATAGCAGCGTCATCGCCGCGTTCGGGTTTCTGAATGCAGCCGTGAGGCAGAAAGCCGCGGAGATTTATGAACGTCGTCGTCGCAGAAGCGCAGCAGCCGAGCTTGTGGTCGTCCATCCGCGAAGCGGTGCGCGGATCGCACCAGGATTTCACGAAGGGAAGCCTGAATCGCGCGATTTTGCTTTTGGCGATTCCGATGGTGCTGGAGATGGTGCTCGAGTCGCTGTTCGCGGTGGTGGACGTGTTCTGGGTCGGGCGCGTGGGAGCGAATGCCGTGGCCACGGTCGGGCTGACCGAGTCGCTGATGCTGCTGATTTTCGCTATCGGCATGGGGCTGAGCCTTTCGACCACGGCGATGGTGGCGCGGCGCATCGGCGAAAAAGATCCGGAAGACGCGGCCGTCGCGGGCGTGCAGGCGATCATTCTGGGCCTCGTGGTTTCAGTGGGGCTCGGGATACCGGCGCTGATTTTCGCTCCGAACCTGCTGCACTTGATGGGCGCGTCGCCGGAAATCGTGGCGACGGGCAGCGGCTACGCGCGCATCGCGCTGGGAGGCAGCGGCGTGGTGGTGCTGCTGTTCCTGAACAACGCGATTTTTCGCGGGGCGGGCGACGCGGCCATCGCCATGCGGCTGCTTTGGGTTTCGAACATCATCAATCTGATTCTCGATCCGTGCCTGATTTTCGGCTGGGGACCGTTTCCGAAGCTCGGCGTGACGGGCGCGGCGCTGGCGACGTTCACCGGGCGCGGAATCGGCGTGCTCTATCAGTTCTACCGGCTGATGAAGCGGCACCGAACGCATCCGCGTATTGCGCCGCCAGGTTCGCGTGAATCTCGACGTGATCTGGCGGCTGTTTCGCGTGTCGCTCACCGGCATTTTCCAGTTCCTGATCGCGCAGACCAGCTGGATCGGATTGGTGCGCATCGTCAGCATTTTCGGAGCGGACGCGCTGGCGGGCTACACCATCGCGATTCGCATCGTGATCTTCGCGATTCTGCCGTCGTGGGGGCTCAGCAACGCGGCGGCCACGCTCGTGGGCCAGAATCTTGGCGCGAAGCAGCCGGAGCGCGCGGAGACGTCCGTGTGGCGCACGGGCCTGTACAACATGGCGTTTCTCGGAAGCATAGGGATCGGATTTATTCTTTTTGCCCCGCAGGTGGTGCACATCTTCACGCACGATCCGGCCGTGGTGCCGCTGGCGGTCGCGTGCCTGCGCATCGTGAGCACCGGGAACATCGCTTTCTCGTACGGCATGGTGATGCTCCAGGCATTCAACGGAGCGGGAGACACACTGACACCGACGATCGTGAATTTCTTCGGCTGCTGGGTGTTCGAGATTCCGCTGGCGTGGTGGCTGGCGATTCGCCTGGGCATGCACTCGAACGGCGTTTACTGGTCAATCGTAATTGCCGAGGCGGCTATCGCAGCGGCGAGCATCATTCTTTTCAAGCGTGGGCGCTGGAAACGGCGAATGATTTGATGTTCGCGGCGCGGGAATCAGTGCGCGGCGGGCGGCCCGTGAGGCGCGACCGATCTCCCAGGCTCTCTCGATCTCCCGAGCGCCACTCGCCGTGGCCTCGGGAGCCCTGTCCGGACTCGACCTGGGAGCCCTATCTTTGCGCGAGCCGCGCGACTTCATCGAGCCGCGCGGCGGCGCGCGTCAGAGCGGCCACGAGCGAATCCGCCTCGTGGCGCAGCGTGGCGGAATCCTTGCGATCGAGCGCTTCTGTTATGCCGGGCTCTTCCACAGAGGAGTAGCCGGTATAACTTCCCGGGGCGTAGAGCACGTGCTGGAACCACGGCCGGCCCACGAGTCCATCGGGCGCGAGGAAGGCTTGTTCCACGGCCGCGATTGCGTGATTGATTTGCGCGGCCTTCGCCGGATCCAGTGGCGAGCTGGAAATGGCATGAAGCGCGTCCGAGGCCCGCGAAGCTGAAATCGAAAGTTTCGCCGCAGCGTCCAATGCCGGCTCAAGAGCCTGTTCATCTTCATCGCGAATAGCGCGGCGAATTCGATCCGTCGTCATGTGTTCGATTTCCAACGTATAGGCCGGAAAGTCGAATGGAAGAATGTCGGCTTCATCCAGCCGCAGCGCTATCGTTCCGAGGATGCGCGCGAGAGCCGGATGGTATGTAAACTTCGGATCGCCGAAATGTTTCATCCAGTAGAAATCATCGTAGACAGAGTGATACACGCCGTAATCGCCGGTGAATCCCATGTCGAGAGAAGAGATGCCGGCGTGATCGAAGAACGCGGAATAATCCGAGCCTGAACCAAGCGCACTGATCGGTGGCTCGCCTGAAGCATCCGCCGTTGGAGTTTGCCGTGCGGTGCCGGAGACCTCACCGGTGAACTTGGCCGCATGCTGGCGCCACGTGTCGTACACACTTTGGCCGGTGCTGGGATCTTTGACTTCCCGCGTCGCGTCGCGCACCAATTCCTTGAGCGACGGCGTCGCCGCTGCGCCGAAGTTGGGACCATTCACGCCGACATCGGTATTGACGTAAGCCATCACTTTTTTCTGCAGCTCGGATCGATTCGCCTCAACCCACTCGGTTGAGCCGATGATGCCAGGTTCTTCGCCATCCCAATGGCAGATCACGATCGTGCGCCGCGGTTTCCATCCCGAACGCGCAAGCTCGCCGAGCGCGCGCCCCGTCTCCAGCAGTGAGGCAGTACCGCTGCCGGGATCGGCCGCTCCGAAAACCCACGCGTCATGGTGATTGCCCATCACGACCCATTCGTCATCGGACGTTCCGTGCAGTTTGGCGATTACGTCGTAGATGGGCCGCTGCTGGTAATCCATCACCAGTTTCATGTGGACTTCCGCAGCGCCTGGCCCGAAGTGATACGCGAAGGGAAGTCCGCCCTGCCAATCGGCGGGAACGGCTTCGCCGCCCATGTTTTCGAGAATGGCCGACGCATCTTGCGCGTTGATTGGAATGGTCGGAATGTGCGGCAGGTTCGCGGCATCAGCCGGCGCCAGGCGCTTCGCGGTTGGCGTGGCGCCGACGCCCGGAGTGAGCGGATCACCGGGATAGATTTGAGTATAAACAATCGAGCCGCGCTGAATACCACTCATCGGCCGCCAGGGACCGTTGGGAAATGTCTCCCCTACTCCGCTGCCATCATCCTTAGGATCAGAAAAAATAATCAGAGCCGCGGCCTTGTGTTCGTCCGCCAGTTTAGCTTTGATGCCGCGATAGCCCTTGCCATAGCGTGCGAGAGCGATCTTGCCTTCCACATGCACGCCCGACGACGCCAGTGTGCGGTAATCCTCCGGCATGCCGTAGTTCACGTATACGACCGACGCGGTGACTTCTCCCGAGGGAGAATAAACGTTGAACGCAGGGCCAACGCGCTTGTCGGAGGTGTCCTTGTCCACGTCAATAGGTTGTTCGGGCGACGCGAGTTTCTTGCTGACCGGTTTCGTCAATTCGACGGTGATTTCACGGGGCTGCGGCAGCCACACACTGTAGGTGACGATTTCGGCGTCAAATCCGAAACTGCGGTATTGGTTGCGAAGCCACTCAGCGACGCGATGGCTTGCTTCCGTTCCGGCCATGTGCGGCTCGCTCGTCAAATGCCGCAGATTGCTTTCGGCATGCGCTGCGTCGGGAATGTCGCGGAGTTTTTCTTCGAGTTGGCGCTCCGCCGCAACGCGCGAGGGCGCGAAGCCCGTGATGCCGACGGAAACCTGCGCACCGCCAGAAATCGCGGCGGGTAAAAAGAGTGTGCCAACGACCAAAGCTGACAACGCCCCGACTGTCGCCTTCATGTCCACGGCGTCCATCTTAGAGGAGCGGCGGCAGAGTGCAAGTGCGGAATATCGTGGATATTCGAGTCAGCGGCGACCGAGCGTCGAGGTCTGTTGACGTTGGGCTTGGGTAGTCGTACGGTAGCGTCGTACGGCATCGAATGATTTTGCGCACGCGACCGACACGATGAAAATTCTGATTTCAGGTGCGTCTGGGCTTGCCGGGACGGCGCTCGTGAGCGTCCTGCGCGCTCAAGGGCACCGAGCTGTGCGTCTGGTCCGGCCGGGCGGCGCGCCGTCCGACGGTGACATCGTCTGGGACCCGATGACCGCAACGATAGACGTTTCGGCGATGGAAGCCGCCGATGCGGTGGTGCATTTGAGCGGAGCCAGCGTCGCGCAAGGCCGCTGGACGCCCGCGCGGAAAGCAGTCCTCCGCAGCAGCCGGATTGATACGACGCGCGTGATGGTGGATGCGCTCTCGAGCCTGCGCCAGAAACCACGCGTATTTGTCTGCGCGTCGGCCATCGGTTGCTATGGGGATCGCGACGACGAAATCCTGACGGAATCGAGCGCGATCGGTACGGATTTTCTTTCCCTGCTCGTGCGTGATTGGGAGGGGGAGGCGATTCGCGCCGCAGGGAGCGGCATCCGAACAGTGTTGCTCCGGTTTGGTGTGATTCTCTCCGGCGATGGCGGTGCGTTGCCGCAAATGCTCATGCCGTTCAAATTTGGTTTGGGAGGCCGCCTGGGAAGCGGCAAACAGTGGATGTCATGGATCGCGCTGGAAGACGCCGTCGGAATTATCTGCTCGGCAATCGCAAGCGAAAATTTAGCGGGCCCGTTAAACGTCGTGGCTCCCAGTCCTCTGACGAACTCCGACTTCACCCGCATCGCATCTAACGTGCTTCACCGGCCAGCGATTTTCACTGCGCCTGAATTCGCGCTGCGCATGGCGCTCGGCGAAATGGCCGACGCGTTGCTGCTCGCGAGCCAGCGCGTGATACCCGAGCGCCTGCTTGCGACGGGCTACACTTTTCGTCTCCCCGAATTTGAGTCCGCGCTGCGGTCTATTCTTGCTCGCAATAGCTAACACCCCTCCCGATTTGAATCGCCTCCGTTCCATTACGGGACACGCACAGAATTGTGAAGCGGTCTGCGCGCTCTTGAGGAGTCGCTGTTCAGAAGCGACCTCGCGACAATTGTCCTTCCCATCTATCTGATAAAACATGCCTTACGTGATGGTCCAGCGGACACCTGAATTGCCGAGCGCTTCGATGACCTTATCTCCGCGCACTGCACCGTGGTGGCACATCCCGTGCCTTCACCGCTGCGCCAATGGAGAATTCTCAGGGACCTAAAACTTTACGGGCGCGATCCACAATTTGGGCCGGCAGGGCCTTTTACCGTGGGCCAAGTTGGTTCCACGCAACGGCTCTGGGAATTCTGTGCTTTGCCGCGATTGTTGAAACCAATTGTGGAATTGCAGGGACTCCGTCGAACGTCGCGCCGTCAATCGTCAGCGTGACGGTGACGCCGGCGACGGCGAACTTGTCGCTCAGCGCGACGCAGCAGTTTCAAGCCATCGTTACCGGTAGTTCGAACGCGACTGTCACATGGGAAGTGAACAACGTGCCCGGTGGCGCGGCGAATTCCGGGACGATCTCCGCCGCAGGACTCTACACTGCGCCAGCGGCGTTGCCATCGTCACCGAGCGTTACGGTGACGGCGGTAAGCCAAGCCGATAAGCATGCAAGCGCTTCAGCACTCGTAAGTTTGACAGACGAAATTGTAGTGATGGTTGCGCCGACTGCGGTGAGCATACCCACCGCTAGCGAGCAAGTATTTACGGTAAGCATTTCCGGAACGGGCGGTGCAGCGGCAGGCGTTACATGGAGCGTGAACGGAATCGCGGGCGGCAATTCGACTGTCGGCACGATTGTGACAACGAGCGCCGCCACGGCGCTTTACACAGCGCCGACGGCGCCGCCATCGCCTGCGACAGTCACTGTGATGGCTACGAGCGCGGCCGATAGTTCGAAATTCGGCAACGCGAGCGTCACCGTTACTTGCGCGGCAACGAATTCGATTTCGCCGCTTTTGGCGAGTGTGAGTCTCGGCCAATCGCAAGTGTTCACGGCGTCGTTCTGTCTCGCGGCAGGTGCGGTCATAGGTTGGGATGTGAACGGAATTGCAGGCGGCAATTCGCCGCTGGGTACGATCGTCCCCAGCGGCGCAACCACTGCGCTCTATACAGCCCCCACGGATCTGCCGGGCGCAAATCCGGTCGCAATTCATGCGACTGTTAGCCCGCAGCCAGGCAGCGGAGCGGAAGTCGTCGGCGCGACTGTCACGATCACGAGCGGCGTCACGGTCAGCGTGACGCCGGCTAGCGCAATGCTTTCCATTGGCCAGCGCGCATCGTTTGCCGCAAGCGTCACGAATACTTCTGACACTACCGTGACATGGTCCGTTGGCGGAGTTCCTAACGGGAATTTGACCGTCGGCCAAGTATGCGAATCCGGAACAAATCCGTGCGTCGCGCCAGCCGCGCCCGGTTCAGGCGCTGTGGACTATCTCGCGCCAACTTCGATACCAGCGATGAGTCCAGTCGTGCTCACTGCGACCAGCCACGCTGATCCATCCAGAAGCGGTGCGGCGATAATCACCGTCACCGGCCAGACAGGTCCCGTGAGTGTTGCTGTCTCGCCGGCGTACTCTTTCGTGCCGTCGTCAACCGGCACGGTGAGCACGCAGCAGTTTGTCGCAACGGTGGGGGGAAGCAGCAACGCGGCCGTCACGTGGACTGTACAGAGTGGCGTCGCCGCACAGGGCTGCTCGGGAACGGCGTGTGGAACCGTTAGCGCAAGCGGCCTCTACTCGGCGCCCACTTCCGCTCCGTCGCCGAACGCGATTTCCGTAACCGCGACGAGCCTGGCGGATCCCACGAAATCTGCTTCGGCCGCCATCGCAATCACCAGCGGACCAGTGATCGAGGTAATTCTCCCTTCGAGTGTGATGGCTGGCGCCGTCGAAGGCTTTCCGCTGGTTGTGCAGGGCGTGAATTTCGTCGCGGGGAGTGGCGCAGGCGCGTCCGTGATTGTTCTCGATGGCGTCGCGCGCAGTACGACGTGTTCGGCAACGACCGCTTGTGCGACAGCTCTGAATCCCACGGACGTGCAGTCGGCGGGCACTCTCACGATTCAGGTACAGAATCCGGGCACTCCGCCCGCGCTGTCAAATACAGTGCCGTTCGTGATTGTGCCTTTCGATGTTTCCGTGGACACGATCTCGCTCGGCGCTGCACAGCCAATTTCGACTGGGAATGACATTGTGGTCGTAGAGCCGACGACAGCGGCTGCGTCATCGCCGATCAATGTGGATTTCATTGGCTTGCTGACCGGCGGAAACACGTGCGGCGTGCAAGGCTCGCCGCTCACGGTCGTGCGCCCGGCCTCCGGCTCGGCCACGGTCAGTATCTGTGTCCACGGGGACGGTCTCGACCCGACATTTACGTACGCCTTCACCGGTCCTAGTGGCGCGCCCGGCGGCTCCGATATCGGCGTGGCGGCTTCCGCTATTGCAGGCTTGTTCCCCGGCATGATCGAACTCGATTTGCAGATCGCAAACACGACTCTTCCGGGCGTGCGCACGCTTTTCATCACGACACTCAATAACGATCGCGCTGTCGCTACAGGAATGCTGGAGGTGGAATGATGAGCAGGTTACGGGAATTCTGTTTCGCTCTATGGTGCGCCGCGCTGCCGCTTGTCGTGGGCGGCGTGGCAAACGCGACCACACTTGTTCGCATGTCGGTCGCGCAAATGTCGCATGCGGCGCAGGCAATCGTGCGCGCCCGATGCCTGGAAAAATCCACTGGCTGGGACGCCGGGGAAATCTGGACGTTCACATCTTTCGACGTGCAGGAAGTGTGGCAGGGGTCGGCACCGGCGCGAATTACGGTGCGCCTGCTCGGCGGGCGAGTGGGAAATCTCACGTCGAGCGTCTCGGGCGTACCGAGATTTCGCTCCGGTGAAGAGGTCGTGCTATTTCTCGAACGAACTGCGCGCGGTGATTTTTCCGTCGTCAGCTGGGAGCAAGGCACGTTCCGGATTCACCGTGAGGCTGCCACGGGTGTGGAAAACGTCACGCAAGACTCCGCGTTGTTTGCGACGTTTGATCCAAACAACCGCCAGTTCGAAGCAACGGGGATCCGCAACCTCCCAATCGAAATATTTCGAGCGCGGGTGGATGCGGCGGTCGGCGGGAAGATCGGACGGAAACAATGAAACCTAGCATTGCCATCGGAATGGCGGTTTTGCTGTTTTTCGCGCTGCTCGGAGGACCTCCGGCGGAAGCCTATCTCATTGACACAACGATTCCGCAAGCCGGAGGATGTCCCGTGTTCGACCGCTGGAATTTGTCGGTCGCATCGCCACTCGATCGCCGCTGGAGCACGTCGCTACCGCTCGGGCCGCCAACGCTCGTGACCGTCGCGACGCTGGGGACGGCCGCGCAACTTTCGGAAATCGAGCAGGTAATTACCGATTCATTCGGCGCGTGGTCCGGCGTCACAGGCACCACGTTCAACGCTACGAACTTTCCCGGGCTGATCGCGCCGCTCACGCGCGTCACCGCCGCAAGCTCGTGCTCGAACGATGCTGAAAGCAACGTGGATGGACTCAATACGATTTGTTTCAATCAATCGAGCATGGGATTTTCAAGCGGAGTGCTGGCGTTCACGCGAGTAATCACAGCGAACGCACCCGGAGTTTCCGTCGGCACAAGCGGACCGGCGGCGTTTGCCGGGCAGATCCTCGACGCTGACACTCTGTTCCGCCCTGATGGGCAGGCAACATTCGCGACCCCAACCGCGCTTGCCAGCTCGCCCGGCGCGTATGATCTCGAGTCGCTGCTGGCGCATGAAATCGGACACTGGTTTGGCTTCGACCATTCGGCCGTGTGGCGGGCGCTGATGTTTCCGTTCGCGCCGCCGCCCGGCCAGTTCCTTGGCAGCAGGCCTACCGTCGAAGCGCCCGACGGTCCACTATCGGATGACGACCGCACCGGCATTCGCGTGTTGTATCCCGATTCGAACGACACGGTAAATGTTGGTGCGATTCGCGGACGCGTGCTGCCTGCGAATCCGTTTGCGCTCGCCGCAATTCCCGCGCCATCTTCCGGCGGGTCCGTCACGGGAATTTTTGGGGCGCATGTGGTCGCCGTGGACACGGATACCGGAGCGGTGATCGCTGGAACGCTGGGAGGCTGGAGTTGCGATTCATCGAGCGCCGTGCTGCAGTTCGACGGTTCGTTCGATATCGAGCGGCTGCCGGTGGGACACAACTACCTGATCTACGCCGAGCCGCTGGTGGGGCTCGCGACCCCTGGCGATTTCAGCGATGCACTCAACGATCTTTGCGCGTCGAGTGGTGCTGGGGCCTGCACGACGCCGGCGGCTGATACCAATTTCAACCCGCGTATCCGCCCCGCCGTTCCATAGGACAGGTTGTCGCGCGCGCAAAAAAAAGAGCGGCCCTCCGGGGGTCGGAGAGCCGCTCTCGGTGTTGCGGGGTACAAATCTTCTACTGAGTCGGCATCAACATCTGCGAGAAGCCGATGGTGTTGACTGTCCGCAATGACGGCGTGCGAGGCGGCAGCCATTGCGGGCCTTGTGTGAAATTGTTGTCGAAGGCATATTGGCGCGACGGCGGCTGGTACGGCGTGCCCTTGTAGAGCCCTATCGCCTGACGGCTGAAGTAGAAGCTCACGAGGGAGCCTTCGTAGGTCAGAGTGTCGCCGCTCCAGTTCTCGATGTAACGGAGAAAGTTGTGCAGACCGCCGTCGGTTCCAAAGTCAACCTGGGTCTCGCCAGGCGGAATCGCGAACGGAATCTGCTTTCCGGCGATGATCGCGACACGATATTGCGTGCTAACAGCGTTGCGGAGGCCGTTGTTGTAGGGACCAATGTAGCTGTTCACGTCGTTCCAGTTGTCGGAAAGCAGCGTGACAGCATCGGCCGCAACGGAAGCGGCGACGGTGCCGGCACCGGCGACGCTTCCGCCGGGGGCGTCGTAATCGCCCTGGATGTAGACGGGATTTTCCGAGGCGACGGTGAAACCGCACGGGGGATTCGCCCCGCCGCCATAGCACGCCGTTCCGAGATTGATCGTTGCGCCGTTGACCAGCTTGAGCGCGTGGCGGAAGAAGTACGGAGGATTCTCCCGCGCTTCGCCCGTCACTCTATAGACCTGCCACAACTTGGGCACCAGGGCCCCGCCGCAGTTCGGATTCGCCTGAAAGTTCGGGATTGTATTGGGGGCGACGGGAGCCAGGGGTTGCGTGGGTATGACGGGCTCGTACGGTCCTCCGTAGGTGCGCAGAACTGTATCGCCCTCGATATCTTCACCTGAATCGAGAACGCCATTCGGGCAGGCAAGCGCGCTCGCTGGGTTGACGAAATCGTTGAAACCGAGCGAGCCTACTTTTAAGTTTGACGCTGGATTTCCCTGCGTTTCGATAGCGTTGCCGCGTCGATCGGAGAAGTACACCGAGTATCCGCCGACGGCATATGCGGCCGCGCCGGAGTCTGGAGCACCGAGCGTGCCCAAAAACCACTTATCGAGATTCGCAACGTCCAGCTCGATATAGTACATGTTCCCGAGCGGAGTGATCTGCGAGATCGTCCCGGGACCGGGACCGCCCGCGGCGGTCGCCTCGGATTCGTCGCGCGGAACTCCTTCGCGGGTGTCGAATAGAACGAGAGGCCAGAAATCCTTGTTGTTCATGGCAGCCACCCCTGTACCGATGCAGTGGTTGCCGGCCGTCCAGTTATGGGGATTGTCGCGAACCCTTGCGAAACGAATGATGGATGTTGCGTAGAGCGCGTTCTCGCTCCCGCATATGTTCGGGTTGATCTGGGTGGCGCCCAGCAGGCCAGAAATGGCCGGATAGGCGGTCGAGTTAGCGACGCTGCTAGGCGCCGGATTGGTGTTCGGCGCGATATAACCGTGAGCGAGGAACTCGTTGGTGACGTCGGTGGCTACGCCGGCGCCGTTGAGGTATTCGATCTTCAGGCACCCCGTGATGATCGGGGTATTGACCTTCTGCCAGTAGCCGTCGTTGGCGGTGTAGTTTGCAGCATTTGTTGCGCCAGACTCGGGCATTTGAGTAGCGCTTCCGCCGAGTGTCGCCGCCGCCAAGTCGGTCGGCTGCGTGCCGGAGATCGTGTCCAGGGACATCATGTCCGCGCCGTTGCAAGCGCCCGCGGCGCCGGGCACAGCGGCTGGATTCGGATAATCGTCCAGCAGGATGCGCAAGCTGGCGGTCATGGGCGCCACGTTGGTGAAATAACGCTGCGAGAATTGCGTCGGGTTGGCTGCCGCTTCGCCAACGAGTGGCCGGCGAATCAGAGCCACGGGAGTTTGCAGGCCTCCCAGCGCGGTTGAAATCAAATTCAGCTGCGGGCTTCCGATCGCTATCATGTTGTTCAACGTATTTGTGGCAAGCGGTTGGAACGCGGGGTTGGTCACGCCGCTAAGCGCGCCATAGACGTTCGGGCCGTTCATGCTGCCGAAGCCCAGATCCAACGTCCACCAACCGGCGTTTTGGTACGGCGCAGCAGGCAGCGCTGCGGGCGGAGGCGTGGGTGCCGTGGCGATGACGACCGAGCCGCCGTAAGCGCCGCCGGCGACGGTGGCCAGTCCATTTTCGAGGTTGCTGCGGATAACCTGGCCACTCACGGTGATGTTGCTGCGGAAGTAGACCGGACCTTGATTGGCGGCGAGCCACAGGTTGCCGTTGGTGTGAACGCGGCCGCCGAAATCGAATGGAGGACCATTGAAAAACGAGAGGTCCGTGTTGGAAAACACTCCAAATTGGAAGACGGGGATGGCAACCAACTCAACCTGGCGCTGAAACTTCACTTCCGCGCCGTCCGCTGTCTGAGCTGCCACGCGCAAAGTGAAAGGCGTAACCTGCCCCTGCATGCCGGAGTAGGCGCTCGGCGGCTGAATGGTGGCAAAGAACGGAACGGGCGCGGCGCACGGGAAGTTGGGGCAGCCGATTTGATAGGTCGATCCCAGGGTGTTCGCGTAGGTGATTCCGGGGATCCCCGGAGGGGTGCCCGTGATACCCGGCAGGTCCCCGGCCACGATCGATCCCTTGGTCGCAAACACGTTGCCCATATCCGCAGTCATCTTTTCCATGCCGGCTTCGGCGGCGTAGAAGGCCAGTTCGCGGTCCTGGTTATTTCCGCTGAGGCGCTGGTCGCTGACGACCATCCACGACATTCCCACAACGATCGCCGAAACCAGGAAAAGAATCAGCAACGCGGTGATCAGAGCGACTCCATTTTCATGTTTGCTTCTCACAGCAGTCTCCTTATGAAATCGTCCCGGCCGGTTCCGTCTGTTACGGCAAAATACCCGGAGTCGGGAACAACACCCCGAACGACAAGCTGCGGATGCTGACCTGGGTGCTCAGGCTGTTGCGGAAAAATTGCGGCGGATTCGTCCACGTCCACGGGTATTCCGACCGCCCGCCAAGATACACATTGACCGCGCGAAATAAGAACGGCGTGTCGGGAGCGATGGACGTGGGCGCGTTGCCGGAACCAGCAAGCCCGTACGTGCCGGCTGCATCCGTCGAGTTGACGATGTCGTAGCTGAAGCTGAGATTTTCGACCACCTCGCCGACAGCCTGCGGCGGATTCGCCGGAGCCGCTACAGGGAAGTTGGGGTAATTGACCTGGCGAATAAGTTGCGGCTTGGCCGGATTGGTCACTACGTCGAGGTAATACGTGACCATCGACACGCGTGTGATGGTGGTCGGAACGGCTGCGGCGGCGATAGCCGCGACGGTGCCGTTGGGCTTACCCGTCGCATTCAGGCCCGCGGGATCGCCCGCAGAGAAAGTGATGGTCTGTCCGGCGACTGCGGTGACGTACTCGAGCGCCGTGCCGTTAATGTTGTGGAACATGATCAGATTTCCCACCGTAATGGGCGTGGGCTGACCCGGCATGGTGAAGCACGCGGGAGCCAGAGTGACGGTAAGACCGGTCGCGGCAATCACGCCGGCGCAAACAGGGGCGGCCGGCGCGGCTTGCGTGACCGGTGCGGCCGTTAACAGGGGGGCCGCTGCGCCGCCCGCGCTGGAAGCCAGGGTGTTGTCCGCGTAGAGAACGGTGATTATGTCGGTATTGAATCCGCCCGTGAGGATCGCCTTGGTCTTCGGATCTTGCGTAGTCACCACCGAGCCGAGCTGCGAGCCGGGAATTACGGGAGGCAAAACCGTGTAGGTGACCGGCGGCACGGCGCCGGACTGAAAAATGCTCGGTGCAGGCGTGCCAGGCCGCGCAATGGCGGAAATGCCGGCAGCAGTATTCGGTACCGAGATTCCAGCGGCCGGAATTCCTTCGCCGGCCTGCGTCAAGTCGCGGACCAGGAAATGCATGCCCGCGCGCAGATTCTCCTGAACGTTTGCTTCCAGCGCGACAGCCTCGCTCACGTGCTGAGCCTGAATGATGACGCCTGTAGCCACGGAGACCACGACGAGCAGGATGGCCATGGCCACCAATAGTTCGATCAGTGAGAATCCTTTTTCCCGCTTCATGCCTTGCTCCTCGCGCCTCTAGTTGAAGGCCGAAATGTACGTATTCATGGTGTAGGTGCGCCGGAATCGGCCCGTGTTGTAGAACACCTGGATCTGGATCGTGCGCAGGTTCGGGTCTCCGGGGTAGGGTGTAATCGTGATCGAGCGCGTGAACTCGGTGAGCGGCAGCTTCACGTCATCCGCCGTGCCCAATTTCCCATCCGGTCCCGGGGTGACAACGACTTCCATAGGTTGAGCTGCATCGGCCACCGTGCCAACCAGTCCGTCCGTGGGGCCGGGTTGCAGGATCGGCTGCGGCCCATTCAGAAACAGTCCCGTCGGTGTTAGCGCGCCGTTGTTTTGCACCTGGTTCCAAATGATTCCATTCGTGTACTTCGCCGTAAAAATCGCTTCGGCCGCCTCTTCCGCTTTCTGCTGCGCGATGAAGTCATCCTGCGAGCCGCGCATGTAGGCGAGCGAGTCGCCGAGCATCGCCGCCAGGCCCAGCAATCCGACGAACAACACGACCAGGGCGATCATCGTTTCCAGTAGCGTGAAACCCTTCTCCGAGTGCCGCTTGGTTACGTGGCGCATTGTCGAATGCTCCTTAAAACTGATACCAGGCCGTGGCGCCATTGCTCTTCCAGCCGCGCACTCGGCCGGTCGTACCCAGGATGGTCGCCGCCCGCGCCGTGGATTGCTCCCCGGGCATGCCCATGAAAACCGTTCCGTTGATCGGAAGGAATGTGACCCCATCCAACAGCTCACCGTCGCTCTGAAATATCATTCCGCCAACCGGCCCGTTCGCGATGCACTCAAACACGATCGGGGCGAGCGTGCCGCAACCGTTCGGCGGTGCGTCGTCGGGTGTGACCGGCATTCCATCCAAATTGAAGACCAGCGGCGGTGCGAGCGTGACCGTGGTTAACACTGTATTGACCGCTCCCGCGCCCGGCGTCAGCGTGTTCATCTGCGTAACCCGAATTTGATTGTTCGCAGGAAACGTAACTTGGACGTACCGGCGATTGGCGATCGCGAATTCCCGCGCTTGCCGGAACGTGGAGATCACCTCGCGCATGGCTGCGTCTACCCGCGCTTGTTCGAGGTTCGGCCGCAGTGAAGTGACGGCGATCGCCGACACAATCAAGACGATCGACACCACCACCATGAGTTCGATCAGCGAAAATCCGCGGTGACGATTCCCGCTCCTGCGCTCTGCCATTGGTTTCAGTTCTGCGTTATTCACGCTAACACCTCGAGCGATCAAACGTTGCGCGCTCTAGAGACCCATCGGCCAGAATAGTGCATGTAACAGGCCATGCGAGAAGGCCCCTAACTCATTGGCAGATATCTACTTAGAAGGGATGACGAAGATTGCTCATGCGAGGTCCCAAATCCATGGGGTAGAAACGTAACCGATGCGAACGCCGCCTACAGACGTTCAAAGCGGACTCCGGGGCTGAATTCGCATGACATTTCTTTGGTGTAATGAACTATAGCGGTTCAGATGGTCCGGCGGACAGGCGCCAGGCCCGGCTTGTGCTGCTATCGCAAACGAACTAAACTGGCGGTCTCCCGCCCTCTGGCAAATCGCCTGGGTGATTCTCTGTTCCCGGATCGCTGCATTCACTATATAAGGATCACACTGGACCCCTTATTACGATGACGCCTCCTGCAGGGAAGGAAAATCGGCGAAGCGCTCGAGTTGCTGTGTCGAAGGGCGTGTGGGTCGCGTGGCAAGCGGGAGGGCCACGCAACGTGTCGCGGGTGCGGGATCTCAGCGCGGGAGGCGTATTTATTTCGACCGCCCTCAAGGTTCCGATTGGTGCTGCGGTGGAGTTGTTGTTCGCTTTGCCCGAGGGCGAGGCGCGCATCCAAGGGATCGTGCGCTACGCGGATGGTAAGAACGGCATCGGTGTGGAATTCACTCGCATGGGGACTGGGGACCGCGCGCGTTTGCAGGAACTGCTGCGGCGCCTCAATCGCTGACTTCGCGCCGCGTTTAAATTATCTCATCGCCTTGTTCAGAAACGCGACCGTACGTGCCCATGCATCGGCGGCGGCCTCCGGTCGATAGCCAGCCGTGTTGGTCGAATTCTCGAATCCGTGTCCCGCGCCGTCGTAGATCTTCACGTCGATTCGTCGGTTCATGCCACGCATCGTCTTCTCAAACGCCTGGACGTCCGCTGGCGTGATGCCGCGATCCTCCGCTCCGAAGCTCCCGAGGACGGGCGCGCCGATTTGTTGAATGTCGTTCGGATCGGTCGGCAGCGCGCCATAGTTCACCACGCAGGCCGCGAGCCGTGGTTCATGAATCGCGAGCTGCAGCGAAAATCCGCCTCCCATGCACCACCCGATGGAGCCAATGTGGTCGCGATCCACGTCCTTGCGGGTGCCTAGATAGGCGAACGCGGCTTTCAAGTCGCTCACCGCGCGGTCCTGCGGCAGTCCGCGCATTAGTTCATGTGCCACTTCCGGATCGGCTGTCACCTTTCCGCGATATAGGTCCACGGCGAGCGCGATATAGCCTTGCTCCGCGAGTTCTTGCGTCTGCTCCTTTACCCAGTCTGTCAGACCCCACCATTCATGGATGACGACCAACGCCGGGTAGCGCCCTGGCTTGTCTGGCATAGCCAGGAATCCACTCGCCGTTCCGGTACCGTTGGGAAACTGGACCGTCTCCGTTTTCGGGGCATCGGCTCGAACGGTTACGATGGCCGCAAGTAAGCCAAGCGCAACGATGGCCAGTGCTGCTCTGAACGTCTGCTTCATTGTTCGTCTCCCTCGAATCTCCGCCCAATGCATTCTAACGCTCGTGTCGCGTTTCGGCCATCCGCTAGGCAGCGCGTTCCACCTGTACGGCCGTGCCGTATGCGATCACTTCAGTAACGCCCTGCATCACTTCGGTCGCATCGTATCGCACGCCGATAACCGCGTTGGCGCCGCGCTCGACCGCATGCTGCATCATCACTTCGAGCGCCTGCTCACGCGTTTGCTCGCACATGTCTTCAAATAGCGTTATGTTCCCGCCAACAACTGTTTGCAGCGACGCGCCCAGCGTGCCGAAAATGCTGCGCGAGCGCACCGTCACGCCGCGCACGAGGCCCATGCTTTTTACGACGCGGTAACCCGGCAGATCAAACGCCGTCGTCACCATCGCTGCGTTCACGCTCACGTCCATCGTTATATCTCCTTCGCCGGTGCCACCGTTTCCTGGCGCGCCGCTTTTGTTGGGCGCCTCCCGCCTCAACGGCTTGCGCAGCCTGGAGCAATTCCGGGCCGCAGAATAGCACATTCAACTCCAGCCAAAATGGCATGGATGCCATTCGACCACCCACGAACGAGGCTGCGACGCGCTGGTATAATCCCCGCACTCAACCAACGGAGGAAATTTCTGTGCCTGAACTTGCCTCGGTCGTCGCCGATACACTCGCCGCCTACTACGAAGAAGTTCGTGAAAGAGTCCACGAATTGGTCGCGCCCATCTCGACTGAACAGCTTTGGCGCAAACCGTATCCCTACGGGAACAGCATCGGCCACCTGCTCCTTCATCTTACCGGCAACTTAAATAACTATATCGGAGCGCGCATTGCGAACACGGGTTACGTCCGCAACCGGCCGCTCGAGTTCTCCGATAGTTCGAAGCGCCCGAAGGAGCAGGTTCTCGCCGACTTCGACGCCGCAATCTCAATGGTCGCCGCCACAATTCGGAAGCAGTCCCCCGAGGATTGGGTTGCACCCTACTCCGATCCAACGGAGCCTCGCACCAACACGCGCTTCGGCGCCTTCATGCGCATGGCTGCGCACGCGTATCATCACACCGGCCAGATCATTTATCTTTCAAAGGAAGTCACGAAACCGGCCGGTGACTGACCGTGGCAAATTCCCTTCGCTCTGATTGAGACTCACTCTCGCGAAAGTGAGTTAGAATATTGCCGTGGAATCAGAGGATAAGGAAAAGGCCGCCGCGCGCAAGGCAAAGCAGGAAATGACGGCTGCAGTTCTGATCATGACGCTGTCATTCGTCTTCGTGTTCGTCGCGATCGCGCTTGTACTGCTGATCGGACACATTAAACTGTTCTGAGTCACGAAGCCGGCTCGCGGAGTCGCCTGGAACGATGTAAGATTTGGTTTCTTCTTATCTGCGCCCGTAAAGGAGCCAATCCCATGAGCGTGACTTCGCCAGCAGGACCATCCGCCTCCACCGTAGATGCAATCAAAGAGAAAGCGCGCAGGCTGAGCATTCTCTCGATGATGGCCACCACTGCGGCTGGTTCAGGACATCCGACTTCCTGCATGTCGGCCGCGGAGCTGATGGCCGGAATTTTTTTTCACGCCATGAAATTTGACGTGAAAAACCCCAACTCGAACGATTCGGACCGATTCGTCCTCTCGAAGGGCCATGCCGCTCCGATTCTCTACGCGGCGCTTGCGGAAGCTGGTGTTTTCCCCGTGTCGCGCGTGATGACGCTGCGCGAATTCACGAGCGAGCTCGAAGGCCACCCCACGCCGCTGATTCATGGCGTGGACGCCGCTACCGGCTCGCTTGGGCAGGGGCTTTCCGTTGGCGCGGGACTGGCGATCGGCGCGCGGCTCGACAAGAGTTCGACGCGCGTATACGTCCTGCTGGGCGATGGCGAAATGGCGGAAGGTCAAATCTGGGAGGCGGCGGAATTCGCGGGCCACTACAAACTCGAGAATCTTACGGTGATCGCGGACGTGAACGCGCTGGGACAGAGCGAGTTCACGATGTACCGGCACGACATGGAAACTTACCGACGCAAGTTCGAATCCGAGGGGTTCGCCACCGAAGTGATTGACGGCCACGACGTGAGCGCCGTTCTCGCGGCGCTCGATCGCGCCAAAGCGACCAAGGGGCGCCCGCAAGCGATCGTCGCGCGCACCGTCAAAGGACACGGCGCAAGCTTCTGCGCCGGCAAAGAGGGATGGCACGGAAAAGCGTTTTCAAAAGACCAGCTCGCCACGGCTATAAAGGAGATCGGCGGCGCTCCGGTGGTCGTCCCGCCCGATCCAGGCAAGGCCTACGTGCGAACTTCACTTCCGAAGCCGCCGGATTTTCCGGCGCTCGCCGCTCCGGAGTACGAAGTCGGCAAACCGGTCGCAACACGCGAAGCCTACGGGTTTGCGCTCAAGCGCCTCGGCGGCGTCAACCCGCATGTCGTCGCCATTTCCGGCGACGTAAAGAATTCCACATTTTCCGATATTTTCGGCAACGCGTTCCCCGATCACTTCTTTCAGGGATACATCGCGGAGCAGAATATGGTGAGCGCGGCGGTGGGCCTGGCAGCCCGGGGCAAAGTGCCTTTTGCCGACACGTTTGCATGTTTCCTTTCGCGGGCCTATGACAACGTGCGCATGGCCGCGATCAGCCGCGCCGATATCAACTTGTGCGGCTCGCACTGCGGCGTCTCGATCGGCGAGGACGGTCCATCGCAGATGGCGCTGGAGGATATAGCGATGTTTCGGGCCATCCACGGCTCGGCGGTTTTCTATCCGAGCGACGCCATTTCAACCGAACGCTTGACCGAAGCGATGGCGCGTCGCCCCGGCATCAACTACCTGCGGACGTCGCGTCCTAAAACTGCGATCCTTTATTCGAAGGACGAGAAATTTCCGGTTCCGGGTTTCAAGGTTCCGCGGCAAGGCGCGCAGGACCGCGTGACCGTGATCGGCGCGGGCATCACCGTGCACGAAGCCCTAAAGGCAGCCGATGAGTTGAAGTCACAGGGCACGGCGATTCGCGTGGTCGACCTTTACTGTGTGAAGCCGATTGATGGAGAAGCTCTGGCAGAACAGATCGCGGCGACTGGCGGACGTCTCGTCACGGTCGAGGACCATTGGCCTGAAGGGGGCGTCGGCGAAGCCGTGCTCGGAGCGCTCGCGCAAGCGGGCGTGGCGCCGTCGAAGTATCGAATGCTCGCTGTGAGGAACATGCCGCACTCCGGCAAGCCGGATGAGCTGGTGGACGCGTTCGGGATTTCCGCGAGGCATATTGCCCTGGCCGTCCGCGAGATTGCATAGATTCCGGCAGCTGGAAGGACGAACGAGTGTCTGAGAAAATGGTGATGGTCGGCCTGTTGCCGGAAGCGGTGGTAATTGATCCCGGCGAGCAGGTCTCGTGGCTTTCCAACGCCGGAAACCTGAAAATCGAATTCGATGCGCAGCGCTGCCCGTTTTCTTCGAATGTTTTTCAGGCGCCACCCGGTGTTCGTCTATCGAGTGGCACAGCACGTCCCGGCAGCAATCCTGGTTCCTACAAATATCGCCTCTCGCTCAACGACGTGATCGTCGGCCACGGCGAAGTTCTCCTCCGCGGCAAGTGACTCGTACCTGGAATTTTGAAGTTTGGTTTTGCTGGAAGCGAGGCCAGCGCTAGTCGCTGGCGACGGTTGCGGTGCGGTCCACGGGGCGCTCTTGCGCGACGGAGTCGGCAAGAATACGCCGGACCGGCGCGAGCATGGACGCGGGAACTGGCCGCTCGCGGGGCACGCCGAGTTCGGCGACTCTGCGAGGGAATTCCCTGCGGCGATCGAGCCACAAGCCGAATTCCTGCAACAGGTCACCAGCCAAGTTGGGGTCGTCGGTGCGCTCGATTCCCCAGAAGCGAAGCCGCGCTTCGTTCTTCTGGAGGAGCTGGAGCGATTCCTCTAGTTTTTTCATCGCTGCGTTAAAGGACGACGCGAGGAAGTAGACAGGCAGCATCCATCCGGCGTGCCTGTTCTGGCCGGCCCCGCCATTTTCTGAGTCACGCACGCCGGGTCCGAAAACCGCCCGAACGCGGACGTTGTACTTCCCGTTCTGGTTTCGCTCGATGGCACAGCGATACTCATTTGCGCTTGGCGAACTCTTCGTATGCATAGCGTTCCTCAGCCTTCCGTGGACCGGAATGACGCCGAACATATGGCCATAAGCCGAACGTCCGGCAACACTGCTCGGTGCGGTAAGGATTTCAAGCCTGCTCGCCTTGAATTTCTTCGTCGGCATATGTGAATGCTCCTCAGGACGGGGTTAAGCGTCTACTGCCAACTCTCCTCAGGCTGGGGAGGCTTCCGCCTGCAGGTCAGGCCCCGCTGGCTACGGGGCAGGCTCCACGGATGTCAATATTCTAGCCAAGTGCGCGAAACGGGGCAAGAGGGGACGGTGTATTTCGTAAGCGTTGTATTTACAGCTACTTAGGGGACGAAGGCCTACTAGCCAAAGACTAGCTCGGGTGCGTGACGCGATTCATAGCGTCCGCGTTAATAGTGAGCTTGCCTTCCCGTTTCAGGCGGTCAACAAGCGTCGTGTGGAACGCATCGAACGCCGCGTTCTGCTTGGTCGTCAGCAATTGCTGCTGGATATCGTCCTTTTGCTTGGCGAGATCTTCCATGTTGGGAGCATCGTGGGCCACGGTGCGGAAGACAATCCAGTTTTCACCGGTTTGAGTAGGGCCGCTGACCTGGCCGACCGTCATTTTGAAGGCCGCGGCAAGCTGTTTGGCGGTTCCGACGTCGGGGATCGAGCCAGCCCGCGCGAACGAGTCTGACGTTTTCACCGTGAGGTCAAGAGACTTTGCCGCTTTGGCGAAATCCTCTCCAGCCTGAGCGCGCTTGGAAAGTTCCTGGGCGCGGGCGCTTGCGAGCTCGATAGATTTCTCGCGTTGATAGTCCGCGAGGACGCGGTCATGTACCTCGGCGAGGGTGCCCTGATGCGCCGGCAGAACGTCCTTTACGGTGAGAATCACGAAGCCGCTTTCAACCTGGATTGGCTGGCTTAACTCTCCCGTGTGAAGGCCAAATAGGACCTGATGGAGCTCCGGAGAATTCCCGAGCGGCAAAATCGGATCCGTGACCGCAACGGGCGGTGTTTCGTCGACGTCGAGATGAAATTTTTTGGCGAGATCGTCGAGCGACTGGCGGTCAGACTGCCGGACAGCGGAGGCCATCTGATTCGAAATATCGTTGGCCTCGGCGCTCACCTTCTGCTCAAGAACGGGCTGCAGAATGGAATCGCGAACTTCCTCGAAGGTTTTGGTATGGGCCGTCTCGCGGTCGAGCACCTTGATAATGTGAAAACCATACTGGGTTTTGACCAGATCTGAAATTGAGCCTTTTGGCACGCTAAAGGCGGCCTGCTGAAATTCGGGCACGGTCTGTCCGTCAACGATCCAGCCGAGGTCTCCACCTTTCGGCTTTGTGCCATCGTCCTCGGAATATTTCTTGGCGAGATCCTCAAAATTTACGCCGTGCTTGGCCTGCTTCAGGACGTCTTCGGCCTTCTGGTGAATCTCGGCGATTTCGGCGTCTGTCTTTCCGATGGTCTTGAACAAGATGTGTTCGACGTGGGCGCGGTTTTCGACTTTGTAGTCATCAATGTGCTCGTTGTAATAGGCGCGCAAAGTATCGTCGCTGACCTGCGTGGCGGCACGGAGCTTGGAAAGGTCCAGCAGCGCATAACGTGCCGAGCGACGCTCTGGCACCTGATAACGCGATGAGTTCTTCGCAAACCATGCGGCAAGATCAGCGTCGCTCGGATGGATCGAAGCAGCCAGCTCCGCGGGCTTGATCAGAACATAGTCAACTTTGACCTTATCGTTTCTCCAGAGAAACTCCTGCGCGATCTCCTGCGGGCTGACGGTGACTCCATCCGTAACCATTTCGTGGAATTTCTCGGTGAGCATCTCATCCCTGAGAAGCCCTTCGAACTGTTCGACCGTCATTCCATACTTCGTCTGAACTTCGTTGGGGTAGCGATCCTTAAGCCAGGTACTGCCGGACCACGCTGTCGGCAGCAATTCCTTGATGCGTTGGGTTTGCTCCTCAGGTGTAACGCGCATGCCGAGGCGGTCCGCTTCAAATTCGAGCGCGCGCTGGAAGATCATCTGATCGAGGATTTGTTTCGAGTAAGCCCCCCGGAGCATGGGAGGGATTGCCTGATTGCGCGTCGCCTGCTGAAATTCGTTCTGGAAGTCAACAATCGTGATGTTCTGCCCACCGACCGACGCGATTGCGTCAGGAGCGTCGCTGCCCGTGGTGCCGTTCATCAAGCCGGGAATGAGCGTAATCACCATGCTGACGATGATCAGCCCGAGGATCACGGCCATAGTGACCTTGATCCACCGGTTTCGATCGAGATCCCGCTGCTGAATGCTTCTCAACATATATAGGTGCGGCCTTTCCCAACTTGCAAACGCTCAATTATAGAGGAAATCCGACGCGCGCCTCCATTAGATTACTGGAGGGCCGAAAAATCAAGCTGGAGGGACTGGCGCCCGCGGCCGCGCTTTCCGAAGACGTATCTCTAGTTATGCGACGTAGATTCGGAAAGCACTCTGCGAATCTCATCGGCTTGAGGGTAGTTCGGGCTGATCTTAAGCGCGGATTCGAGTTGCTTCTTGGCCATGGCGGGGTTGTTTGCTTTCTCATAGGCCATGCCGAGATGATAGTGGAAGGTCGGATTCTGCGGATTTCCGTTCACGGCTTCCTGCAGCGTATCGATTGCGGAGCTGTAGACGCCTTGATGATAGTAGGCCCAACCGAGCGTGTCCGCCGCGTTGGGAACGTTGGGCATGCCCTTGCGTGCCGTTTGCGCCAGCGAAAGTGCGACGTTGATGTTGCCGTCGTGTTCAAGCATCAAGTAAGCAAGATTGTTTGCCGCCAGGGCGTAGTCGGCCTGAATCTGCAGAGCCTTTTTATAAAGATCCTCTGCCTGCTGCCAATCGCCCTTGGTCTCCAAAAGGCTGGCGAGAAAAACATAGGTGCGGGGATCGCGCGGATTTCCCTGCAGCGCGCGCTGGTAATTCGCGATCGCCTGATCCACGGACCCTCGCGTGACTTCGGAACTGGCCAACAGTAAGAATGCGGTCACGTTGTTCTTGTCGAGGTCGATCGCCTTCTGGAAAGCTGCCTCCGCCTTGGTTGGGTCCTGATTGCGAATCTCGGCCTGGCCAAGCAAAAGGTAAAGAGCGCTACTGTCCGGCACGCGCGCGATTTGGTCCTGCACCCGGCGGAGAGCCTGCTCCGGCTGTTTCCGAAGCATATCAATGTCAATGAGTCCGACCAACGCATCCGTTGCGGATGGATTGAGAGTGAGCGCCTGAGAATAGAATTTCGCGGCATCGTCAGGCCGCTTCTGCGCCATGCGCAGGTCACCCATGCGCGCGTATGCGTTGGAGTCCTGCGGAGCGGCAGCAATGGCCTTGTTTAAATCAGCTTCCGCTCCGGCCGCATCGCCTTTCGCAAAAAGCGCCCGGCCGTGGAATACATAGCCTTCGGACGCATGTGGCTCAATCCGAATCAATTGTTCGCTGCTGTCGATGAGCAGCGCCAAATTTCCCGTTCGCGCTGCGAATGTCGCAAGAGCGCGTTCCGGTTCGGCCATATTCGGCCGGAGGCGCGCCGCCTGCGCCCATTCCGTCTGCGCTTGGCCGAGATTCTCAACGCCTGCGTAGGCGAGTCCAAGGTGATAGTGAGCCAAAGGATTGTCGGGCGCGGCCTTGACGGCACCCTCCAGGATCGGAACGGCATCGCTCGCTTTGCCCTGCCGTGTAAGAATGTCGCCGCGGATAACCAGCGAATCAACATCCTTCGGTGAATCTTTCAAGACAGCATCGTTAAGCTTCGTGGCTTCATCCAGATGGTTTTGGGCAATTAGAATTTCGATGTAGGTTCTTGTTACCGATGGGTCATGAGGATGTTCTGAGTGAAGCGCGGCAAATTCCGCCGCAGCCTTGTCTGTTTCTCCTTGGGCCACATAAAAGTCACCCAAGATAGCGTAGCCGGCCGGATTGTCTTTCAGAGCGGCTTTCGCATCACGCAAGGTCTGCTCAGCGGCTTCCTTCTGACCCTCGCTCAAATAGAGCTTTGCTAACGTAGCGCGAGCAGACGTATCCTGGGGAGCGAGCGCAATCGCTGCTTGAAATTGTTTTTCCGCCTCGGACATCCGGTTCTGGCGCTCGCAGAAGGCACCGTAGGTTACGTGGGCGGACTCCGACTTCGGGTCCAGCGAAAGTGCCTTTTGAAAATTCTGCTCGGCGGAAGCGGAGTCCTTACCCTGCGCCTGGATGATCGCGAGATATATGTAGGACGTGGCGCGCTTCGGATCCATCTGAACGGCTTGCTGCGCTTCGCGAATGGCCGTTGGGAGGTCGCCTTTCGCTGCATCCGTTCCGGAAAGTAGCATTTCAGCGTCCGCATTCTGTGCGTTGTCGTGCAAAACGATTTCGGCATGCTTTCGAGCTTCGTCAATGCTGTGCCCAGCCAGCAGAAGATTGCCCAAATCCACTTGAGCCTTTGCGTTGGCGGGGTCGATTTCAACCGTGCTCGTCAGTTCCTGATATGCCCCTCGGAAATTATTCATTTTCAAAAAACACTCTGCCAAGCCGTAGTGAGCGTCGGCGAATTTCGAATCAATCTGGAGGGCGTTTTCGTACTCGATCGCTGCTTCCTGGTATTTCCCCTGCTGGAAATACGAAGAGGCCTTGTCGGCGAAGTTTTTCTTTTGCACCTGAGGATCGCGTTTGCAGCCTGCGGCCACACAGGGCAAAAGGATCAAGGAGATCCAAAGTAGCCACTTCCTGCGGATACTCATTTTGCCCCTCCGGACTCTTCTAATGATGGGCCGCAATCCAGCACGGGTGCAGCGCGCCCTTGATTAGGATATGCAATCCGAGACCCGGTCGGGGAATGAAAATTCGGGATACGGTTCAGAGTTGCAAGACCCCGATTTACAGATACTCATAGGCATTTGTGCGCCGGCACTCCGCGGAGACGCTTCTATACTGATGTGGAACAATATCTCCACTTTTTGGCCGATTCTGGCCACAAATACCCAGGCTGCATCCCGCCTAAGTCATTGATTATAAAAGGCCAGTGTGGATTGTTTAATTAAGTCATTATTTTTCATTCATTTGGAAGAAATGTCAAGTATTTTACCCATTCATGGAAGCGCCGTGGGACTAAAGAGGTCGAGATGCCTACTAGTGGCGAAACAATAGGGGTTTCATAACGATTTGAAAATAATTGGCTTAGCTATCGTTTTGACCTGGGCCAAATGGCGACCGGACCTGGCATCTGCCGTGCAGCTCTTGTCCCGGCGGAGGGTGAATTCCGACTCTTCCTTATCGCCTGAGCTGTCCAGTATAGCAGTTACCAGATAAGGGTCTTTTGAGGATCATGAACAAAGTTGACGGGTTGCTGGATCAGCAAGATACGGGATTTCTGTGCGGGATAAGCCCGGCCATGCAAACGCTGGAGGGCGTAATTGGTGAAATTGCGCCTACGAACATTCCGGTCCTGCTCGTGGGGGAGAGCGGCACGGGCAAGGAGATGTTCGCAAACCGCGTTCATCGTCTTTCAGGCCGCGGGGAAGAGTTGCTAGTGAGGATTTCTTGCGCGGCAATGAATCCAGCTGCGTTCGCTGCGGAAATCGGGACGAATGGAAACGGCGCATTCGGCACCGTGTTCTTCGACGAAATCAGCGAGCTCGACTCGGTGTGTCAGCGCAACCTTTTGTGCGCGCTGCCGGACGGAGATGCCGGAGATCGCCGCGGATTGATGAGGGCCCGCGTAGTTTCCACGACGAGCCGGAATTTGGATGAAGAGATACGCGCGGGACGATTTCGCAGCGAACTCTACTATCGAATCAACGGAGTCTGTTTGCGCCTCCCTCCCCTGCGCGAGCGCAAAGAGGACATCCCCTTGCTGGCGGAGTTTTTTCTGATCAAGCACGCGATGCAATTGGGTCGCACGCGACCATCGATCAGTCCGCGCACGCTCGAGGTTTTTCTGAACCATTCATGGCCGGGCAATATTCGTGAACTCGAGAATGTCGTGAAGAAAATCGTGGTGCTTGGCGACGAACGGCTGGCTATTGCGGAGCTGGGCGCGGGCGCTGCCGAAGCAAGAAGGGCGCCGGTTATGACGGTGCCCAGTCATTCGCTAAAGGCGGCCGCGCGCGCCGCATCGCGCGAAGCCGAACGCGAATTGATTTTGGAGGCGCTGACGAGAACCCGGTGGAATCGCAAGCGCGCCGCGCAAGAGCTGCAAATCAGTTACAAGTCGCTGCTGTATAAATTGAAGCAGATTGGATTCGCTGATTCGGAAGCGAATCCGTGAGATGGGAGAAGCAGATGTTGAATAGATTGCAATTCGGAATAATGGCGATCGCGCTCCTCATGCTTGCCACTCAGGCGTGTGCGCAAGACAAGACAGGAACGGCGGAAGCAACCAGCGCGCCTTCGAAGTCTGCCACTGCGGACCCGAACTACGTGATCGGCGGGCAGGATGTGCTCGACATCAGCGTGTGGAAAGAAGCGGAGTTGACGCGCACGGTCCCGGTGCGGCCGGACGGGAAAATTTCGCTGCCGCTATTGAATGACGTGCAGGCCGCTGGATTGACGCCGACACAGCTCGCAGCACAGATTACGGAGAGCCTCAAGAAATTCGTGACCAATCCGCAAGTCACGGTAATCATTACGCAGATCAACAGTCAGAGGATCTACATACTCGGTGAAGTGAACCGAGCCGGCGCTTATCCGCTGCTGCCCAATATGACTGTATTGCAGGGACTATCGAGTGCCGGTGGGTTCACGCAATTCGCCAATCTGAAAAAAATCTACATGTTCCGGATGGAAAACGGAAAACAAGTGAAGTACCCGTTCAACTACAAGGAAGTTATTAGTGGGAAAGCCTCCGAAGAGAATATCGCGCTGAAGGCCGGCGACACGATCGTGGTTCCGTAGGGGAGATGATGAGAACGCTGTTTAACATTCTTGCGGCTGTTTTGTGCATATTGGCGCTCGATGCGCCGAGAGCACGTGCGCAACAGTCGCAGGATCAAGGCCAGCAACAGACGCCGGACCAGACGCAGCAACAAACGCCCGCGCCGCAGGCACCGACGCAGGCTACCGCGCCGATTCCTGCCTATCGTTCGCCATTGGCCGGTGCAGCAGACAACGGTGATGATACCGACAACAATGAGGTTACGCCTGATACAAGCGCGCTCACGGGAGTGCAGAATCTCTCATTGGGAATGCCGACGACGCGTAGCTATTGGCAACCGCACTTCGACGTATTTTCTACGATTGATTCGAATCCTGCCGAAAATGCAGGAGGGGCAACCAACTGGAGCGCAGCGGCTTCGTTTTCTGGCGGAATTGACCTCCATCGAGGTTCCGGTAACTCCGATCTGACTTTGAGTTATCTCGGTGGCGGCACAGTTTCGAACAATTCCGGTGCCAGTAATGGTGTCGTGCAGGCCCTCGATTTCTCCGAGAAGCTTTCATTCCGACGATGGGTAATATCGTTCTTGGACCAGCTCAACTATTTGCCGCAATCTTCATTCGGATTCGACGGATTGGGTGCAGTCGCGCTTCCCGGAAGCGGTTCATCGGGTATTGGGGCCCCTTTTACGCCTGGGCAATCGCTGCTGACAGGTCAGGGCCAGAGCCTCAGTAATTCCTTTGACACGGAAGTGGATACATTGCTGACGTCCCGTTCCTCCCTCACGTTCGTAGGCGGTTATTCATTGCTGCACTACTTCGACAGCGATTTGTTGAATTATGGAACAGTGATTTTTCGGGCTGGCTACAACTACCAAATGGACCGGAAAAACACAATCGGCTTGGCCTATACATTCAGCGAATTCGACTACAGCAATTCCGATCAATCGATCGTCACTCATGCCGCACAGGTATCGTATGGACGGCGGGTTACTGGACGGCTCGCGTTCCAGATATCGGCAGGTCCGCAGGTTTCGCTGCTTCACACGCCGATCTCCACCAGTGTGGGATCGTCAGGTGGGGGAGGAACAGGAAGCCCTTCCGCAGGACCAACGACACAGATTAGTTGGGCGCTGAACACGAACGTGCAATACGTCCTGCGGCGCAATGCATTCCTATTGGCATACAACCACGGAGTCGGCGGCGGATCGGGTGCGCTGGCTGGTTCTCTGACAGACACGGTGAATGGTTCCTTTACGCGACAAATGTCGCGGACATTTTCGAGCGGTATCACGGGGGGGTATTCTCGGAATCAGGGACTGGCGCTTGGCACAGTAACGCCAGCGAATCAAACATTTGACTATTGGTACGGCGGAGGGAATTTCAGCTATCCCATCGGCCGCTCGCTCGCGCTCACGCTCGCGTATCAGCTGCAGTATCAGTCGTCCAACGCTGCCTTCTGTATCGGTCCGACGTGCGGAACGAACGTAATTCGCCACGTGATTTCATTGGGAATTGGATGGCACGAGCGGCCACTTCTATTCTAGGTATCGCGAGCGGGAGTTAAGGCAGGCGGACGGTGAAAAATATGCGCAGAGAAGAGAGGTCGGCATGACGCAGCGTGAACTAACTCCGGCGGATTATATCGCGATGCTTCGGAGGCGATGGGTTCTGATTCTCATCTTCGCCGTGCTCGGACCGCCACTGGCATACGGAGTTTCGCTGTTCTTGCCGAGCCAGTATACGTCTCAGACGCTGGTCCTCGTACAGCAGCCGACGGTTCCCACGGATTTCGTGAAGCCCGTGGACACGACGGACATCAGCCAGCGCCTCGCCAGCATGCAGCAACAGATCCTGAGCCGCTCGCGATTGGAACCGATCATCCGGCAGTTCGGGCTATTTCCGAAGGATGCTAATCGAGTTTCAATCGACGAACTCGTCGGGCGGCTGCAAAAGGCGATTGAGGTGACTCCCGTGCAACCGATGGCGGAAACTCGGGCAGTCAATTTGCCGGGATTCTTCGTCAACGTGAAACTCGACAATCCGCGAAACGCTCAGCAGGTGTGTACGGCGATTACTTCGATGTTCATCGAGCAAAGTCTTTCGGTGCGCCAGCAACACTCCGAAGACACGACGCAATTCCTGTCGCAACAGCTGGCGGAAGCCAAGGCCCAACTCGATCAGCAAGACAAGGCGCTGGCCGCATTCAAGATCAAGCACGGCCCTGAGCTTCCGGATGAAGAACAGACGAACCTGAACCTGCTTACCGGCCTGACCTCGCAACTTGATGCAGCGACTCAAGCGCTTGCTCGCGCCCAACAAGATAAGACATTTGCGGAGTCTGTACTGACGCAACAAGTCGCGGCTTGGCAGGCGTCTCAGAGTGGCCGCAACCCGGATACGATGGATCAGCAGCTCGTAGCTCTGCAAACCCAATTGGCCGGCCTCGAGGCAAGATACACCGAGGACTATCCAGATGTGATCAAAACAAAGAACGACATCGCGAGCCTGCAGAAGAAGATTGCGGAGAATGATAATCGGGTGGCTACTTCGCAGACCGACAAGCCGCAGAGACCGCTGGCCGAACCAGGGCAGATCACACAGTTGCGAGCGCAGGTCCATTCCTTCGAGCAAGCGATCTCCGAGAAATCGAAGGAGCAGGAACAGATCAAGCAGCAAATCAAGTTATACCAGGATCGTGTGCAGTCCAGTCCCGTCGTCGAAGAGGAATACAAAGAATTGACTCGCGGCTATCAAACGGCCCTGGATTCGTTTAATGATCTGCAGAAGAAGCGGGGCGAGTCGCAGATGGCCACGGAACTCGAGCACCAGCAGGAAGGCGAACAGTTCCGCGTGCTGGACCCTGCCAATCTGCCGGACAAGCCGAGCTTTCCGAATCGTCCCATGTTCGCCGCGGGCGGACTGGCGGGCGGACTCGGACTGGGGCTTGGCCTCGCGTTCCTGTTGGAAATGCGGGATACGTCGATGCGGACGGAACGGGACGTAGAATTCGTTTTGCGATTGCCTGTGCTCGCAATGGTTCCCGAAATCGGGCCTTTGACGGCGAGAGCGCCGAAAGAAACGGTCATCCCACCGGGCACGAAATCCAGCCTGGGACTGGGCGCGGGGGCCTAAGACAAACATGTATCAGAGATTCTTTGGGCTCAAAGAGAGCCCGTTCAATGTCAATCCTGACCCGCGCTACCTCTATTTGACGAGACAGATTCAGGAGGCGCTCGCCGGACTGACGTACGGTATTCAAAACCGGAAAGGCTTCATTCTGCTTACAGGGGAGGTCGGCACTGGTAAGACGACGCTGCTCAACCGTTTGCTCGATTGGCTGCACGGCCAACGGATGGCCACTGCGTACATTTTTAACTCCCGGCTGGAAGTGGATCACCTATTCGACTACATGATGGCGGATTTCGAGATTCCCTGTGAGTCACGCGAGAAGAGTCAGGTTCTACTGAAGCTGAATCAGTGGCTGCTCGAACGTTATCGCGCGGGGAAGACGGCCGTGCTGATCGTGGATGAGGCACAGAATCTTGCACCTGAGGTGCTGGAAGAGATTCGTCTTTTGACGAATCTGGAGACATCGACAGAAAAGCTTCTGCAAATTGTGCTGACCGGTCAACCGGAACTCGAGGAAAAGCTAAAAATGCCCTCGCTGCGCCAGCTCCGTCAGCGCATCACGCTGCGTTGCCATACTGCCCCTCTCTCGTTGGAAGAGACGTTCGGCTACATTGCCGAGCGTCTGCGGATCGGTGGCGCGAGCGGCGAACCCATTTTTTCGAAGGAAGCTATTCAGACGGTGCACATGTATTCGCACGGAATCCCGCGCGTCGTGAACCTCTTGTGCGAGCATTCGATGATCAATGCCTATGTCGACAGCCTGCGGCCGGTTCCTGCGCACATGGTGGAGGAAGTGGCCCGGGAATTTCAGCTAGACGAGATTGCGCCAATCGCAACCACGGGGCTTTCGTCGGGAGCTCAACAGAGCGCCAACACACAGGCGTTGCTCGAGAACCTCGACGAATTGCTTGGACGCTTGCGTCAAGTGAACGTCGTGCCTTCCCGTGAAAGGAAATCATGAGTCGTATCCATGAAGCGTTGAAGAAAGCTGAACAAGAGCGGGCTATCGCCCAAGGTGCAACAACCGACGTCGTCGCGATGGCACCGGAGCCCGTGACTACCGCGGAGGCCTGGACTAGTCGCGCACCCGAGGTGCCCGCGAGCGCGCCTTCGCCCACCGGGGCCGGACTGGCAGGTGACTTTCTGCGGTTCGATGACTTGCGCACACGCTGCGCCCATCCGACATGGCATCTTGATCCAAATGTAAACGTGTTTTTCAATCCGAACCTCAGTGTGCACGGCGCCGAGCAATTTCGAACATTGCGTTCCCGGCTTTACCAACTCCGCGGAACTCAGTCGTTGCGGACTCTTCTGGTGACCAGTTCGGTTCCGGGCGAGGGAAAGACGTTTGTGACGGCCAATCTGGCGCAGGCGATCGTGCGTCAGCCGGACCGGCGAGCGTTGATCATCGACGCCGATTTGCGCTGCGCACGTTTGCATCTGCCGCTGGGCGCACCGACCTCTCCAGGACTATCAGATTACCTGCGCGGCGAGGCCGATGAAATGTCCGTAATCCAGCATGGCCAAGAAGGCAGCCTGTGCTTCATCGCCGGTGGGAGCGAAGTGACCGATCCCAGCGAATTACTATCGAATGGCCGTTTGAAGAAACTGCTCGACCGAGTGACGCCTGTATTCGACTGGGTGATTCTCGATTCGCCACCATGCGTGCCGGTCGCCGATGCGAGTATTCTCGCTGACCTATGTGACGGAGTTCTTCTGGTCGTTCGAGCAGGCTCGACACCCTCGGATGTCGCTGAGCGGGCGCGCCAAGAGTTGCAAGGGAAGAACGTCGTAGGAGTCGTGCTCAATGCCGTTGACGAGGCTGGCATGTATGGTTCGGCATACTACCAGGGCTACGGCTATGGTTATGGCGATGCCAAAGGTGCACAAAGATAGGATCTGCTGAACTCTGCCGAAAATGATCCAAAGACAACTTTATCATTCCAAGTGAATTGCAAAATCGCGATTTAGGTACATGTGCGGCCTGCGGGTCGATGTCTCTCGACGTACACCGAAATCTCAGGGTAACGTCTCAATTCGAGACGCATGCATAGATCACCGACTCGACAATCTTGCCAACACACCGTACCACTTGTCCGCCGTTTGTCACTCGCCAAGGTACTGGAACCAGCGTCGTTTCGCCAGTTCCCGTGTAAATCATTAAATACAAATGAGATGTGTGGGTGGAGTAAGGGCAGTCTGTGGCAGGAGAGGCAACACTCGACGTACGGAAACGGCTTGGCAAATGATGGTAAGTGTTTTCACTCATAAGGGACGGTTCTAGGCAATTTCTTGGTATATGCCAATTTGGGGCACCGCAACATTCTGGTAAAGCCATACTGATCAGTAGGCTACGAAAATTGCACCGCAAGGGACGCTCTACCAGGAACGGGCCAGAGTCTGGCAAGCTGGTTGCGATATGTAAAGCTGCAGTCGGTCACTTTTGTGGCGGTAGCCTAGACGGGCAGTTACGCATCAGGCCGGAGAAGCAGGAGTTAGAGGGAGTTGCTGACTCAAGATGAGCGCCGCACCAGATAACCAACGATGGTTTGCCCTCCAGGTAAGGACACGTTGGGAAGGCTCCACGGCTGTGTTGCTCTCGGGGAAGGGCTATCAGACCTTTCTCCCCACCTATAAGACGAGGAAGCGGTGGAAGGGCACGGTTCGGGAAGTTGATTCCGCGCTTTTTCCCGGTTACGTTTTCTGCAACTTCGACGCACAGAAGCGCTTGCCGATTCTGGTGACACCGGGAGTCATCTCCGTGGTCGGCCAGGGCAGGATTCCATTACCGGTTGACGACGGCGAAATGGCCGCCATTCAGACAATTGTATCATCTGGTTTTCGCGCGGAGCCGTGGCCCTATCTTGAGCTCGGCCAGAGAATTCGAATCGAACAGGACGTGCTGCAGGGTTTGGAAGGGATCTTGATTAATTTCAAAGGGAATCACCGAATCGTTGTATCTGTTTCGCTGCTTCGCCGTTCCGTCGCGCTGGAAATCGATCGGTCGTGCGTGAAGCCGGTTGTCCCAACTAAAGCAGCAACCCGCGAGGGGATTCTGGCTAATCGGTTAATGCAGGGAGTGGTTGCTTAGGCTTTCGAGCAGCTTCGTTGGCTTTGAACGAGGAGCAGGAACGCAGAAACCAAAATGGGAAATAGCCACCTAAAGATCTCTGTAGGAGAAGTAGTAAGGCCCGCACAGGGAAACGGCCACAAGATCTCGTCACGCATCGGTCCCGTGGCCGCTAGGCGCGAAGAGATCCTCAGACAGGACACTCTTCACGCGATGCTGACTCTGGAGCGCCGGCGCGCTGAGCGTTCCCGCAAACCTTTCGTGCTGATGCTGTTGGATTCGAGCGCGGTACCGAAAAACGGGAGTGGTGCAAGGTTCATCGAACAACTGACCTCTGTTGTCTGCGACGCGACCCGGGAGACCGATCTGGTCGGGTGGTACGAAGAGGGCGCGATCCTCGCGGTGATTTATACCGAGATTAGTTTAGAGGGCAAGAATCCGATCACCGAGGTCTTGCACTCGAAAGTTGTGGCGGCGCTACGAGAAAATCTCGATCACAGGCTAACGCCGAAACTGGTAGTTACGGTTCATCTGTTCCCAGAAAGCTGGGATGAGGAACGGCCGGATCGGGTGGCTGACATCAAGCTGTACCCGGAACTTTCGCGAACGGGTTCACGAAAACGGCTGCCGATGATCGTGAAGCGCGCGATCGACATTGCCGGTAGCGGCGCACTGCTTCTCGTCCTCTCACCAATTCTGGCGGCGATTGCCTTGGCGATAAAGCTAACGTCCCAAGGCCCGGTTATTTTCGAGCAGGATCGCCTGGGACAATTTGGGAAGCGGTTCAAGTGCCTGAAATTCCGCACGATGTCCATGAATAACGATCCAAAGATTCATCGTGAATTCGTTCATCGTTTCATCGCGGGCAAGGCGGAAGGTCCAGCAAATAGCGAGGCCGAGCCGGTCGTCTATAAAATCACCAATGATCCTCGCATAACAACGGTCGGGAAGTTCCTGCGCAAAACAAGTTTGGACGAGTTCCCCCAATTCTGGAACGTATTGCGCGGTGAAATGTCCCTGGTGGGCCCGCGGCCCCCCGTGCCTTATGAATTCGAAGTTTACGATTTGTGGCACCGGCGCAGAGTTCTCGAAGTAAGGCCCGGAGTAACCGGACTGTGGCAGGTGAGCGGCCGGAGCCGCACTTGCTTTGACGACATGGTCCGTTTGGACCTTCGCTATTCTCAATCATGGTCGCTTTGGCTCGATCTCAAAATCCTAATCGCTACTCCGCGCGCGGTCTTCTCTAGTGAAGGCGCCTACTAGCATTCTCCCGTACCGCGAAGTCGGGTTTTTCAACGAGTAGCTCCTAAGTTTGACTCTTGCCGTTTTGATCGCGCTCGAATGACGCATTGCCCAAGTATCTGAGGCGGCAGGCGTGCACGAAAGAATGTTCCTCACTGTCACGGTGTCAAAAGCAGCGAAATCCTAGCAAGTTTTTTCCGCAAACTGCCGAGGGAAAATGATTCGAGTCGGTGTGATTGGCTACGGCTACTGGGGTCCCAATATCGTCCGGAACTTACACGGATTGGACTCAACCTGCGTGGAGATGGTGTGCGACATGAGTCCCAAGGCGCTGGCGCGTGTGAGGAAGGCATATCCAAGCGTCGCGACATGCTCCGATCCAGCGGAAATCCTTACGTCGCCCACGATCGATGCGGTCGCGGTGATCACGCCCGTTTGGACGCATTACGATCTAGCTAAAAAGGCCCTGGAAAATGGGAAGCACGTATTCGTCGAAAAGCCATTTACCTCCAGTGCCAAGCAGGCGGAGGAATTGATTGAGATCGCGGCGCGCAAGAAGCTGACGATCATGGTGGACCACACGTTCTTGTTCACCGGGGCGGTCCGAAAGATTTGCGAATTGACCGAAAGTGGCGCGCTGGGCGATCTCTATTACTACGATTCGCTGCGCGTCAATCTGGGCCTGTTCCAGCATGACGTCAGCGTCATTTGGGATCTTGCGCCGCATGACCTGGCCATCATGGACCATGTCATCAAAGGCGATCCCGAAGCCGTTGTCGCAACCGGCGAACGGCATTTGAACGAGGTGGAGGACGTCGCGTTCATGACGATCTACTACCCAGGAAATGTTATCGCCCACATCAATGTGAATTGGCTCTCTCCGGTGAAGATTCGCATGACAATGATTGGCGGCCAAAAGAAGATGCTCGTCTGGAATGATCTTGTGGCAGATGAAAAAATCCGGTTGTACGACAAGGGTGTTGAAATCACCGAAGGTGATGGAATTCGCGATCTTCTCGTGAGCTATCGTACGGGGGACATGTGGGCACCGCAGGTGCAGCAGTTGGAAGCGCTGCACGTGGAACTGGGTTACTTTGCCGAATGCATCACGAACATCAAAACTCCCATCAACGATGGCCATGCGGGTTTGCGCATTGTGCGAATGCTGGAAGCGGCCGAGGTCTCGATCCAAAAGAGAGGAGAATTGGTCCGACTGTGAACGAATTCTGCTCCATAGCGGCGAATGTGAAGTTGGGACAGGGCGTCAAGCTGTCGAAGTTTATCAACATGTACGGGTGTGAGATCGGGGACGAAACGAAAATAGGCGCGTTCGTGGAGATTCAAAAAAACGCCACCGTTGGACGTCGTTGCAAGGTCTCGAGCCACACGTTTGTGTGCGAGGGTGTGACGATTGAAGACAATGTTTTCATCGGTCACGGCGTGACATTTGTCAACGATTCCTACCCACGTGCCACGACGCCGGAGGGCGAGATCCAATCAGAAAAGGACTGGCGAGTGGAGACGACGCTGGTCAAACGCGGAGCTTCCATCGGGTCCGGCGCAACGATTCTTGCAAACCTGGTGATAGGCGAGAACGCGATCGTCGGCGCGGGCAGCGTGGTGACCCGCGATGTGCCTCCGAACACGATTGTTGCCGGCAATCCTGCAAAGATTCTTCGCTCAAATACATCCCCATCAAAGGTGAACGGATGACACAGAACGGAAAGATTCCATTTGTTGATTTGGTGGCTCTACATCGGGAGCTCGAAGCTGAGTTGGTGGAGGTGTGCCGGAAGGCAATTCAGACGGCGGGCTTTATCGGCGGCCCGGAAGTCGAGGGGTTTGAGCGCGAATTCGCCCAGTTCTGCGACACGAAGTATTGCGTGGGCGTCAACAGCGGAACGGACGCGCTCCGCTTCGCTCTGACGGCGGCGGGAGTTCGTCCAGGAGACATTGTCCTGACCGTGTCGCACACATTCATCGCGACCATCGAGGCAATTTCCCAGGCGGGCGCTCGCCCCGAGTTTATTGATATCGACCGGGGCACGTTCAACATGGATCCAGAAAAACTCCGCCGATACCTGGAAACCCATTGCACGCTGGACACGACTACGGGCCACTACGTTCACAAGACTCTGGCAATGCCTGTGACGGCTGTGGTCCCGGTTCATCTCTATGGGCAGATGGCCGATATGGACCCAATCCTGGAGATTGCAGAGCGGTACAAACTGACGGTCATCGAGGATGCCTGCCAAGCGCACGGGGCGGAATACTTTTCAAAGAAGCAAAATCGCTGGTTGAAGGCGGGCTCGATCGGCCGCGCAGCCGCGTTCAGCTTTTATCCCGGAAAGAATCTTGGCGCTTGTGGAGAGGCGGGCGCCGTGACGACAAATGATGAGGACCTTGCACGCAAGGTGGCGATGGTGCGCGATCACGGACAGTCCAAGAAGTATTACCACGATGTCGAAGGTTATAACGGGCGACTGGATTCCATGCAGGCCGGAATGCTGCGCGTGAAATTGAAGCACCTGGCAAAATGGAACGAGCAACGGCGTGCGAGCGCGCGTGTTTATGATGAGCTCTTGAAGGGGATGGGAGGCAGCGTTGTTACACCCCATCAAGCGAATTCGGCAAAGTCCGTGTATCACCTCTATGTGGTACGTACGCCCTTCCGCGATGAGCTGCAGAAACATCTGAACGAGGCCGGCATCGGTACGGGAATTCACTATCCCATTCCGGTTCATCTGCAGAAAGCCTACGCTTCGTCCGGCTGGAATAAGGGCGACTTCCCAGAGACGGAAGAGGCTGCGGATCAAATCCTCTCACTCCCCATGTTCGCCGGGTTGACGACGGACCAGCAGAAGCGCGTGGCAGAAGGCATCGCTCAATTCGCTCAATCCTACGCCGTCCGCTAAATCAGGCGATTCTACGTTTTCCAGAATCTCTTCCACAGAATCAACATTGACGCGAGAAATCCTTTCCGGAGTGGGATCGTCGGCATGGGCGGTCCTGAGCAAGCTAGCTGCTCAGGAGAGATCTTCCGTTCGCCCGGATTTCGAGTCGCAGCAGGATATCCGTGGGTTGAATTCCCTTGCACTTCGGTCACTCGGCTCACTGTTCAACGAAGAGGAACAGCTTTTTTCGCACCGTGTCATTCTGACAGGCGAAAGTTTACGCGGGGAGGAGACCTCGCGAAAACGCACGATCATTGCGCTATTAGGGTTGCATCGTCTGGCGGAGGCTGGAGGAACGCAACTGTTTGATCTCGCTTCGATTCGAGAATCCGTTCTTCGAGACCAAGCCTGGGTGACGAACGCGGGAAACTTGGGATTGCTGACCTGGTTTGTGGCTGTTTGTGCACCGGACCGGCTCGAAACAGTATTCAGAGATTTCGATTTTGAGAAAGCGCTGAGTTTCTATCGAGATGGCCGCGAAGCCCGCACCACTGGGCTGGCGTGGTTTTTGACGGGCATTGCGCATGCTCGACTCGCGCGTCCCGAATCACTTCCAGACCTGACCGATGTAGCAGTGGACTGCTACCATTCGCTTAAGGACAATCAGAGCGAAAACGGCATTTTTGGGCACGCAGCTTTGACAGGTTTTCCTCGGGAGACGCTGTACAGACGACTGGGATCATTTTCCGATCAAATATACGCGATTTACGCGCTCTCTACGTTTGCGCGAGCCTTTCAAATCGAGGAACCGTTGGAATCCGCTCTTGGCTGCGCGAACTCGATTTGCGCGCTGCAAGGGGACATGGGGCAGTGGTGGTTTCTGTACGACAAGCGCACGAGCCGAGTGGTGAATCGGTATCCCGTGGTTTCGGCTCATCAGGATGGAACAGCGCCTTGCGGATTGCTCGCACTGGAAGAAGCGACTGGTCGCAGCTTCCACAAATCGATTTTCAAGGGATTGTCATGGATTGCCGGAGCAAACGAACTCGGAGTTGACCTTCGGAATCTAGACCGGACTCTCATTTGGGAGTCGATGGATCTCAAAGAACGCATCGCGAGATATTGGGAAATGGCGCTCAGCTTTATGAATACTTCCGGGCAAGCGGACGCAAGCAGGCTCAGAATTCGATACGAAGCCCGACCTGATCATTACGGCTGGTTGCTGTACGCCTTCGGTAAGTTTGGCCTGCCGCAAAAAGTTCTCGCGCATGCTGCTACGGCGCGCTGAGTGATGGCTGCGCAGCATTCGGGTGTGTTGAAGTGTCGAGATAAGTCTTCCTGAAAGGTATGATTTCTATGCAAAAGAAAGTGGTTGGCAAGTCCGACAAAAAAGTGGCCGTGGTCGGAGTAGGGTACTGGGGCAAGAATCTAGTTCGCAATTTCTACGAACTAGGCGCCTTGACTGCGCTCTGTGATGCACATAGGTCCGTTGAGGAGAACTTCAAGAGCGAATACGAAGGTGTCAAGTTCTTCCGTGAGCTGAGAGAGGTTTTAGCTGACCCCTCCATCGATGCTGTTGCCTTGGCCACGCCGGCTGTAACCCACTATGAAATGGCCAAAGCGATTCTTGAAGCCGGAAAGGATGTTTTCGTCGAAAAACCGCTGGCCGTTGATGTGAAGCAGGGCGAAGATCTCGTCAAAATTGCTGCGGCAAAGCGGAAAATCCTCATGGTCGGACATATTCTCCGATATCACCCAGCTATTTTGAAGCTGCAGAATCTGATTCGGGACGGGGCCCTTGGACAGATCAACTACCTGTATTCCAACCGCCTCAACATCGGGAAAATACGCACCGAGGAAAATATTCTTTGGAGCTTTGCTCCTCATGACATCTCTGTGATGCTGGCCCTACTCAATGAAATGCCGGGTCGGGTCACTTGCCAGGGCGGCGCTTATTTGAGTCGTGACGTCAGCGACGTTACTTTGAGCCACTTCGAATTTCCGAGCGGCGTTCGGGCACACATCTTCGTCAGCTGGCTGCACCCATTCAAGGAGCAGCGGTTGGTAGTCGTTGGATCCGAAAAGATGGCCGTGTTTGATGACACTGCGACCCATAAGCTCGTCCTATACCCCCATAAGGTGGAATGGAAAAATCGGATTCCAACAGCTGTCAAAGCAAAAGCCGAAGTGGTTGAGTTAGAGGCTGGAGAACCCCTGCGGGCGGAATGCCAGCATTTCCTGGACTGCATTGAATCCAGAATCCCTCCGGTAAGCGACGGTGCGGAAGGCCTGCGGGTCTTGCGTGTACTGGATGCTTGTCAGCGTGCCATGTTGAATGGAGCAATTTCTCTTGAGTCCGATCGGAACGGCGACAAGAAGGAACTGGCTTACTTCGTTCACGAGTCTGCCTATGTCGACGACGGTGCTGAAGTGGGTGAGGGGACGAAGATTTGGCATTTCGCCCACGTCATGAAGGGCGCACGGATCGGTAAACGCTCCATCATCGGCCAGAACGTGAATGTCGACGGAGGAGCAATCATCGGAAACAACGTTAAAATTCAGAACAATGTGGCCGTTTACACAGGTGTGATCGTTGAGGACGACGTTTTTCTCGGGCCTTCGTGTGTCTTGACCAACGTGACGAATCCCAGATCGCAGGTGAACAGACATTCGCTATACGAAACTACGCTGCTGAAGCGCGGCTGCACCATTGGAGCTAATGCAACGATTGTCTGCGGAGTTACCGTCGGGCGATATGCATTCGTCGGGGCCGGCGCTGTGGTCACCAAGAACGTACCGGATTTTGCCTTGGTGGTTGGCAATCCAGGCCGCCATATCGGCTGGATGAGCCGCCATGGCCACCGCTTGGGCGCCCCCGATGCGGACGGAGTGATGCGGTGTTCGGAAACGGGATTTCGATACAAGGAAACGCAACCGGGCGTACTTCGATGCCTCGATTTGGACGAAGAAGCTCCGCTGCCCACTGAGTTGACAAAGGGCGTCAAAACCTACAAACAGTTGAAAGGGGAAGTCGAATATGAAAGTTCCGCTGCTCGATCTTAAGGCGCAATATCTTGCAATTAAAGCGGAGGTGGATTCCGCGGTGGCGGAAGTTCTGGAGTCCCAGCACTTCATCCTGGGACCGAAAGTAGAGGAATGCGAGAAGGCCATCGCGCGATACTCCAACTGTTCGCACGCTATCGGAGTGTCGTCTGGGAGCGACGCTTTGCTCGCCTGCTTGATGGCCGAGAATATCGGTCCCGGCGATGAGGTGATCACGACCCCGTATACGTTCTTTGCGACAGCTGGCGCGATCGCTCGCCTCGGAGCAACTCCGGTCTTCGTTGACATCGATCCGGCTACCTACAACATGAACGCGTCGCAGATCGCGTCCAAAGTGAATTCCAGGACCCGCGCGATCATCCCCGTTCACCTCTACGGCCAGATGGCCGACATGGATTCAGTGATGCGTGTGGCCGAGAAACACGGATTGATCGTCATCGAAGATGCAGCGCAGGCAATCGGCGCCGAGTACAACGGACGGCGGGCCGGTTCGATCGGTCACTACGGATGTTTCTCTTTCTTCCCGTCGAAGAACCTTGGTGCCGCCGGAGACGGAGGGATGATCGTCACAAACGATGCTCAGCGGGCCGAAAAGCTGATGGTTCTGCGCGGGCATGGTTCTAAGCCGAAATATCATCACAAAGTTATCGGCGGGAATTTCCGCCTCGATGCCATTCAGGCAGCGGTCGTTTCTGCCAAACTGCCGCATTTGGATGACTGGACCGCAGCCCGCCAGCGTAACGCCAACAAGTATGACCAGCTTTTCAAAGAAGCAGGGCTGACGACTGCCGCTCAGGGAGCATCTCCCGTGACTCCTCCTGCCGTGGTAGCGAGCCGGCATATTTTTAACCAATATGTTATTAGGGTTTCGCGCCGCGACGAGTTGCAAGCAGCGCTAAAAGCGCAGGGAGTGGGGACGGAAGTGTATTACCCCGTGCCCATGCACCTCCAAGAATGCTTTGCGTACCTAGGACATAGTGTTGGTGCTTTCCCCGAGAGCGAGAAGGCTGCGCAACAAACACTGGCGCTCCCGGTGCATCCGGAACTTACCGAGCCCCAAGCAAGGTATGTCGTCGACTGCGTCCGGAATTTTCTTTCCGCGAATGATGCGGGCGAAGGCGTCTTCACACAGAGTGGAGCTCCCTCCCGTGCGCGAAGGGAATAGCCGGGTCAATTGGAATCATCGTGTTTCTGACGTGGCACAAGCTGTTTTCAACCTACTGCCAATAGCTTTCGTCGATAAAAGTGAATGAACACTCTTCCCACTTACGTCCTCATCACGCCGGCGCGTAATGAGGCTCAGTTCATTGAGCTGACCATAAAAGCCGTGGTCGCGCAGACGATTCGGCCGATTAGGTGGATTATCGTCAGCGACGGTTCAACCGATGGGACAGACGAAATTGTGCGGCAGTACGCCGTTGATTATCCATGGATTGAACTGGTCAGGATGCCAGATCGTGCCGAGCGGCACTTCGCCGGGAAAGTTCATGCTTTTAATGCCGGGCAAGCCCGAGTGCAGCATCTTGAATACGATTTAATCGGTAGCTTGGACGCCGACATCTCCTTTGACGAAGATTATTTTTCCTACCTACTTCGCAAAGTAGCCGAAGACCCAGCTCTGGGACTGGTTGGAACACCCTTTAACGATGGCCCGAATTCAGTCTATGACTATCGCTTCGTCAGCATCGAACATGTTTCCGGTGCTTGCCAACTGTTCCGGCGCGAATGTTTTGAACAGATCGGCGGATATGTACCGGTGAAGGGTGGCTGCATCGATCACATCGCGGTCATTTCCGCGAGGATGAAGGGTTGGAAGACCCAGACGTTTACGGAAAAAGTGAGCCTGCACCACCGACAGATGGGAACGGCCCAGGACAGTCTGATGATGGCCAGATTTCGGAACGGCCGGAAAGACTACGCCATTGGAAACCATCCTTTCTGGGAGCTATGCAGAGCGACCTATCAGATGACAAAGAGGCCTGTGGTCCTCGGCGGTTTGATGCTGGTATCCGGTTACGCCTGGGCGCTGGTGCGCCGAGTGGAGAGGCCGGTCTCTGCCGAACTCGTGGTTTTCTACCGGCGCGAGCAGATGCAACGATTGAAGAAGTTTTTTGCTGGCAATAGTAAGCCGCCCGAAAAAACCGTGGAGACTCCATTCAATCAGGCGAGCCGATGAAGCGCGAAGGAGAACTCATCGCCGCACCACTCGCGAAAGCGTTTGAGCCGACGGAGTTAAACGCTTCGATCTCTCCCGACCCACCCGGCGAGCCGAATCGCGTAGGTGGTGATACCTCACGCCCCGGCATTCTTATCATGAATGCCGATGATTGGGGCCGGAACAAGGACACCACCGATCGGATTTTCGATTGTGTTGCCCGGAAGACTGTTTCTTCCGTAAGCGCCATGGTTTTTATGGAAGATTCGGAGCGGGCGGCGGTGATTGCCGGCGAGCGAAGTGTTGACGCCGGACTCCATTTGAATTTCACCACAGAGTTTTCGGTGCCAGGCTGTCCCGACCGGCTCAAGATGCACCAGCGAAAGACTGCAGAGTATTTGCTGCGCAATCGGCTCGTGCAGGTGGTTTTTCATCCCGGGCTTGTCGGCTCATTCGAATACGTCGCGGCAGCCCAGCTCGATGAGTTCCGGCGCATTTACCAAAGAAATCCGACTCGACTCGACGGGCATCATCACATGCATCTCAGCGCGAATGTGCTGCTTGGAAGACTGTTGCCCGAGGGAACGATCGTTCGGCGGAACTTCTCGTTTCAACGGGGAGAGAAGAGTTTGGTGAATCGCCTTTATCGCAAGGCAGTGGACCGTGGGCTGGCCCGGCGACACCATCTCACCGACTACTTTTTTTCACTTCCACCCTTCGAGCCTCAGAGTCACCTGGAACGGATTCGCTCGCTCGCCCAGGAGTCGGTCGTCGAAGTGGAGACACATCCTGTGAATGCAGACGAGTATCGGTTCCTCACCGGAGACGGCGTTGTTCGTTGGACGCTTGATGTTCCGATTGCGCCGCGTTTCTCTGTGCGTCATTGGAATCGTGAGGTCACGGAAGGGAAGAAGCCATGATGGAGTTCATTAAGAGGAAAATCACAAAAGACCAGTGCCGCGACACCGGCATGGCCATGGTTCTCCTGGTCCTGCTCGTCGACGTGCGGATGAAGCGGGGATGGATGCTTCTAGCGGCCATCGTGTTGCAGCTTCTGAACATGACGGTGCCCTGGATTTATCGGCCTGTCGCCGTGGTCTGGCTGGGATTTTCTGATCTGCTCGGGGCGGTGGTGTCGAGGATCCTGCTGTCAATTGTGTACTTTGCCGTCGTGACTCCGATTGGGATTTTACGCCGGCTCGCGGGCAAAGATTCCTTAAAGCTGCGCGCTTTTAAAGCAGGCAAGGACACAGTAATGTTGACGAGGAACCACGTTTTTGTCGGTCAGGACATCGAAAAACCTTATTAGGCGGAGGGATCGAGTATGGGATTTTTGAAAGATATGTGGGGCTTCCTGAATCAAAGGAAGAAATTTTGGCTCTTGCCCGTCATTTTGATTCTCCTGGGATTCGGCACCATCCTAGCATTGGCTGCTGGCTCGGCTATTGCGCCTTTTATTTACACGCTGTTTTAGTTGCGATCTATCCAATCTGAACGAACCGTCGAGAAGAAGGAATTTGCGATGAAAAAAGCGATCCTCGGTATCTCTGCGTACTATCACGATAGCGCTGCGGCGATCCTCGTCGACGGGCGGATTGTTGCAGCGGCGCAGGAAGAAAGATTCACCAGGAAGAAGCACGATTCGTCGTTTCCGATCAATGCGTGCCGCTATGTCCTGGAGGAATCGGGCATCAACTACAACGATCTTACGGCGGTAGCATTTTACGACAAACCCTTTCTCAAATTTGAGCGGCTGCTTGAGACGTATCATGCCTTCGCGCCAAGCGGCTTCTTCAGTTTCCTCTCGGCAATGCCGGTTTGGATCAAAGAGAAACTGTTTATGAAGGACATGCTTGGTAAGCATCTCGCACAACTTGGCGATGGAAAGGTCCCAATTTACTATCCGGAACACCACCTGTCTCACGCTGCGAGCGCCTTTTATCCATCGCCGTTCCAAGAAGCGGCAATCATCACTGTTGACGGTGTCGGCGAATGGGCGACCACTACGATCGGACGAGGTCGCGGAAAAGAGATTGAGATATTGAGTGAGTTGCACTTCCCTCACTCTGTGGGCCTGCTTTACTCTGCGTTTACGTATTACACCGGGTTCACGGTGAATAGCGGTGAATACAAGCTCATGGGGCTGGCGCCTTACGGCGATCCTGACTCGCAGCGGACCGCGGACTTTAAGAACAAAATCACGACAGAGCTCGTTGACATCCGAAGAGATGGATCGATTGTGCTGAACATGGATTACTTCGAATACGCCACCGGTCTGAGGATGGCCAACGACAAAAAGTGGGAACAACTTTTTGGAGTGCCTCGCCGAAGCCCTGAGTCCGAGATATCTCAGGTTTATATGGACATGGCTCTTGCCATTCAGCAGGTGACGGAGGACATCGTTATTCGAATTGCTTGCGCGGCCCGGCAAATGACGGGTTGCAAATATCTGGTGCTGGCAGGGGGCGTCGCATTGAACTGTGTCGCGAACGGGAAGATGCTGAGAGCCGGAATTTTTGACGATCTTTGGATTCAGCCGGCGGCAGGTGACGCGGGCGGAGCCGTCGGTGCGGCCTATGCCGTTTGGCACATCCATCAAGGAAACGACCGGCAGTCGAACGGCAAGGGCGACGCGATGAGCGGTTCGTATCTGGGACCGGAATTCTCTGACAAAGAAATCTGGCGCACGTTACAGAAATACGACGCGACGGCGCGCCACTATGACGGCTTTCAAGGACTCTCCTCGGATGTTGCAGGAAAGTTAGCAGATGGAAATGTGGTCGGCTGGTTCCAGGGCCGGATGGAATTCGGACCGCGTGCTCTGGGAGGCCGTAGCATCCTCGGCGATGCGCGAAAGCCCGAGATGCAAAAGAAATTGAATCTTAAAATCAAATACCGCGAGGGATTCAGGCCGTTTGCGCCCTCCGTGCTGGAAGAGGACATCTCGGAGTATTTCGATCTCGACAGAGAATCCCCGTACATGCTCTTGGTGGCGCCGATCCGTGAGGACAAGAAGATTCCGCTTCCCGTGGGATATCATGATAAGCCTCTCTACGAGAGACTCTATTTTCTTCGGTCCGATTTACCCTCCATCACGCATATCGACTATTCCGCACGCATACAGAGCGTGAGCCACGAAACGAATCCCCGGTATTGGGAACTAATCAACGAGTTCAAGAAACTGACCGGCTACGGGGTGATCGTGAACACGAGCTTCAATGTGCGTGGCGAGCCGATTGTTTGTACCCCCGACGATGCCTATCGATGTTTCATGAGGACCGAAATGGATTACCTGGTCATGGGGAATTATGTCCTCGACAAGAAAGATCAACCAGCTTTGGCCGAAACCGGGAATTGGCAGAAGGAATTCAAGCTCGACTAGGTGGCGCTGGGTAAAGGGGTACCAATCAAAAAGATGAAAAAAGTTCTCATAAACCTGAGTGTCCTGGTGGTGTCGATCGGAGTTGGGTTACTTCTTGCCGAATTCGGCGCACGGCTGTTTCTCAATCCCGCCGACTTCCTTAGGCTCGACGTGGTTTCGGACCCTGTGTTGGGGGCTGTCCCTTCGCCAAGTGCCATGGCTTCGTTCGACCGATTGGGTTTCCGCAACCGTAAAGTGCCCGAAACTGTGGATATCGTCGCCGTCGGGGACTCTCATACCTATGGGAACACGGCAAGAATGGTTGATTCATGGCCCTACGTGCTCGGCAGATTGACCGGCCTAAGCGTGTACAACATGAGTTTAGGAGGGTACGGACCCAACCAATATTTCTATCTTTCGAAAAACGAGGCGTTCAGCCTAAAGCCTAAGATGATCATATGGGGGCTGTACCTGGGAGATGATTTCGAGAATGCGTTCTCGATGACTTATGGACTCGATTACTGGGCGTATCTGCGGAAACTTCCGCCTCAGAAAGTCGAGGCGAACATCTGGGACACCGCGCCCAATCCTCCGAGTTGGCATCTGCAAAAACTCAGAGTTTGGTTGTCCCGGCATAGCGTCATTTACCAAGTGGCTTTTCATACAGGGTTCGGAGAGCGCCTGAAGGGCGAGGTTCAGATCAAGAATGCGGCGCAGCTTTATCCAGGTTATGCGACATCGCTGATTGTTCCTGAAAAACACATCTTGGAATCGTTCCGGCCGAAGGGCGTGCTGTTCGGACTTGACGAAGAGAATCCTCACGTCCTTGAGGGTATGCGTATTACGTTCGAACTATTGAAGCAGATGAACGAACTCTGCCAGCAGAACCATCTGCAGTTCCTGGTGGTGGTGATACCGACCAAGGAAATGGTGTTTTCAGATTATCTTGAACACAATTCACAGATCCCGCTAGGCGACGCACTCGATAAGGTGATTGTCAACGGGCGCTTGGCGGAAGCCCAGACGTTCAAATTTATGACAGACAATAACATTGCCTATGTGGATCCCTTGCCCGCACTGAAGAGTTCCATTGGCCAGGGGTTGTATTACCCCGGCGCGACCGACATGCACCCGAGTAGAAATGGCTACCGGGTCATCGCGGAGGCGGTTGCTGGACACGTGAAGCAGGAAGAACTGGAGAAGCAGCCATCTGCACCGACCCAGTGATTGGGGCAACTGGGAATAAGGTGATTACCCGGCTTCTGGCAACATCGTCTCGGGTCAATTGATGTCGCAGACCACGGTTCTGGTAGGCTTCGCGGAAGCCATGGCAGCTCCCGAAGTGGTGTGGAGTCTAGCCGACGCGGGATTCCGCGTGGTTGCCTTCGCGCGCAAAGGGCGGGCGTCCGCTTTGCGCCACAGCCGGCATGTCGTGTGCCATGAGATATGCGCGCCAGAGTCAGACACACAAGCGGCGCTTTCAGGACTGCAATCCCTCTTGCAGTTGCTCAGCGCCCAGGCTGGCTCCGATCAACTAATACTATTTCCGCTTGACGATAAAGCAGTCTGGCTATGCGCTAGAATTCAGCTTGATGGCCACTGGATCCTGGCCGGACCGCGGGGTGGCTGTGCGGAGCTGGCTCTCGACAAGGTTTTGCAGGTCGAAGCCGCGCGCGAGGCTGGCTTCAATGTCCCTAAGTCATTGTTGGCACGGACGGCGAAGGACGTGTTTGATTTCGGCGCCGCGGAATCATATCCAATCATCTTGAAGGCCGCGGATGCTGTACCTGTTTATAAAGGGCGTTTGCACTCCTGTGGAAAATGGATATGCGCAAATCGGATCGAGGTGGAGCGCGCTGTCGCGGAGTGGGGAGAGCGTGTTCCGCTTCTGGCTCAAACTTTTGTCACGGGAGTGGGAGAGGGCGTCTTCGGCCTAGCAGCAGTTGACGGGATCAGGGCATGGAGCGGCCATCGCCGAGTGAGGATGATGAATCCTGAGGGCTCGGGATCGAGCGCTTGCGCGTCGCAACCAGTTTCTCAAGATCTAAAATCCAAGGCGACGGCCTTCATCACGAAGGCGGGATGGCGCGGTTTGTTCATGATTGAACTTCTCCGCGACGATTCAGGGAAAGTATGGTTTGTGGAGCTCAATGGCAGGCCATGGGGAAGCATGGCTCTTTGCCGCCGACAAAAGCTCGAGTATCCCGCATGGCATGTAGATTTGGCCATGGATGAGCGATCGTCGGCTGGTTTAGCGGCCAACCCGGGTGCCAGCATCGTTTGCAGGCATGCGGGCCGCGAGTTCATGCATCTACTATTTGTGCTAAAGGGCAGGAAGTCGACCGGGCTCAATAAGTGGCCGTCGTTTTGGAGGACCATTGCAGATGTCCTCCATATTCATCGAGGAGATGGTCTCTATAACTGGCGGCGGGATGATCCGAAAGTACTCTTCGCTGATTTCTACTATACGATTCACGACAACTTGTTCAAATCCAGAAACTAACAAACCATGGATGTTCTTGCAGTCTGTCATGTGCATTCCAAATGGTCGTACGACGGCAGCTGGACGCTTGAAGCACTGAGCGCCAAGTTCAGTCGTCGCGGTTGCGGCGTCCTGATGATGACGGAACACGACCGCGGGTTCACCGCGGCGCGGCTGGCAGAGTATCGAGAAGCCTGCTCTCGAGCTAGCTCTGACGAAATTCTTGTCGTGCCCGGCATCGAGTACAGCGACGCCGCCAACCGAATACACGTTCTCGTATGGGGGCCTGTACCGTTTCTTGGCGAGGGCCTGCCCACGACAGAAATGTTGGAGGGGGTCAAACGCGCCAACGGTTTGGCCGTGCTCGCGCATCCTTCCAGACGGGATGCATGGAAATCCTTCGAGCCTTCCTGGACCAGACTGCTCTTCGGAATCGAAGTGTGGAATCGAAAATATGACGGATGGGCGCCAAGCAAGACGGCTCCTGTGCTGCAGCAGACGGCTAATGCCGTCCCATTCGTGGGGCTGGATTTTCACACCCAACGACAGTCGTTTCCGCTGGCCATGACGCTGGAAATGGATGAAAAAATCACGGAAGAGGCCGTCCTCAGTTGCTTGAGATCGCGCCGGTGTCGTCCACGAGCTTTCGGGCATCCGCTGAACGAGGGCCCGGTACGCACGGCGTTGCCCGTTCTCCGCGTGGCCGAGCGAGGCAGAAAAATGATGGCTTCAACGGCCAGGCGTTCGAGGATTTTTGGGCGCTGATGAACGCCCTCGAGGGATTGCATGGCGCTCGCCCGCATCCATCCGTCATGGCTACGAAAGCCCATCATATTTCGGTATGCATTTGCACTTTCAAGAGGCCGGAGCTTTTGACGCGCCTGTTGGAGCGATTGGAGAATCAACGGACCGACGGGTTGTTCGCGTATTCCGCAGTCGTGGCCGACAATGACCCGGCGCAGTCTGCGCGGCAAACGGTGGCGGCATTCTGCTCTTCCTCTCACGTGCAAGTGACATACTGTTTTGAATCGAAACCCAATATCGCACTAGCACGAAACAAAGCGCTGCAACATGCGGAGGGCGATTTCATCGCTTTCATCGACGACGATGAATATCCAGGTGACGATTGGCTCTGCAATCTTTTCAAAACGTGCATGACGAGTGAAGTAGCCGGAGTTCTTGGGCCTGTGAAACCTTACTTCGAGTCGGAGCCGCCAGAATGGGTTAAGAAGGGCAGATTCTTTGATCGACCCACGCATGCCACAGGGTTCAAAATGAACTGGAGCGAATGCCGCACTGGCAACGTTCTTTTCAAGCGAGACATTTTGAGTGCCGTGGACGTGCCATTCAGGCCCGAATTTAATACCGCGGGCGAAGACGTGGATTTTTTCCGGCGAATGATGGAGAAGGGACATGCGTTCATTTGGTGTAACGAAGCAGTTGCCCATGAAATCGTTCCAGCCTCGCGCAGCACGCGACGTTACCTTCTGAGGCGAGCCCTTCTGCGTGGAAGCAACTTTCCCAAACATCCAACGGATCGCCTCAGGAATGTAGCTAAGTCTTTGATTGCCGTGCCGTGCTACACGTTGGCCCTGCCTGTTCTGGCTCTGTTCGGGCAACACGTCTTTCTCAAGTATTTGATTAAGCTTCTTGACCACTGTAGTCGGCTTCTGGCATTTGCTGGCTTGAGTACAGTGACGCGACGGCAGACGTGAAACTCAGGCTTCGGCACCGTCAGTAAGAGGCGACCGTTGGCTAAGGCAACGGCCGACTCGCTAGAGGGAGAGAATAAAAGAATCGTGATGATCGAAGGCAAAAGTATGGTTCATCCTTTGGCAGACGGTAAGATGGAAATTAGTGTTAAGGGGAAATGGGTCAGAGTCCCTGCGCTCCACTTAAATGGAACGACTATTATCGTTAGCGGTAGCTGGCTTAAAATTGCCTCGGTTCATGACGAGGCTTGGATGGAAACGGAACTTGCGGATCCCGCGCCCTATGTGAAGCGGTTAAAGGAGCAAGAGCCTCACGCCGATATCTTTACTTTCACGCAAAAACTGCCAGCAACCGTTCCCAAATATGCGTATCCGCTGGAGTGGGAAAGCCTTGCCGTCATTTCTCTGACCAATTTTAAGGATTGGTGGGAGAAATTACCTCAGGAAAGTAGGAAGAATGTGCGGAGGTCGCAAAAACGAGGCGTCGTTGTTAGGGTTGCGGACTTTGATGACGACCTAGTCAGAGGAATCGTTGACGTCAACAATGATTCGCCCCTGCGACAAGGAAGGCGCTTCCCTCACTACGGGAAGACTTTCGATCAGGTGAAGAAGGACCATTCGTCATTTCTCGACCGAAGCGACTTCATTTGTGCGTATTCTGGAGATGAATTGATCGGGTTTCTGAAAATAGTCTACAGAGGAAAGATTGCCTCGATACTGCAATTGCTTGCCAAGGCAGGTTATTACGAAAAAAAACCTGCTAACGCCATGATCGCTAAGGCGGTTGAGCTCTGCGATGCTAGAGGAATATCGCACGTTACGTACGGACTCTATAGCTATGGCAATAAGCGGGATAGCTCTATCGTGGATTTTAAAGTTCGCAATGGATTTCAAGAAATACTGATGCCGAGATTCTATGTTCCCCTGACGAGATGGGGAGTACTATGCATGAAGTTGAAGTTACATCGCGGCCTACTGGGAGTCCTTCCTCACAAGGTAATCGCGCTGGGTGTTAGTACACGCTTGAAATGGTACGACATTAAACACTTTCTAAGCCGGTGTAGCTCAATGTTAGAGCGGCCGAATCGTAATCGGCAGATGGGGCGTTCAATTCCCCCCGCCGGCTCCAATCCTACTGAACAAACAGACACCTCCATTGAAACTTAGCGGGGTTGCTGTTCCGCTGCGGGTCATTCAAGTTTGAAACAATCCTAAATTATGCCGGGAATCGTGGGTTTAGTGACGGCCATGCCCCGCCAGGAAGCAGAGCGGGAGTTACTCCAGATGGTGGAGTCTCTCCGCCACGAGTCCTTCTACGTTTCAGGGACTTGGATGGATGAGGACCTGGGAGTGTATGTGGGGTGGGTAGAGCGGAGAAGTTTATCCTCCGGCCAGATGCCGCTCCGCAACGAGAGGGGAGACGTCACTCTAATCTTCTCGGGTGAGGAATTCGCGGAACCGGGAACTGCTCACCGCCTCAAGCAACAGGGGCACACGCTCGAGGAAAACGGACGGTCGTATTTGGTCCATCTCTCCGAGGAAGACTCCACATTTCCTGCGAGTTTGAACGGACGATTTCACGGAATACGGACAGATAGAACCCATAAAACGACGACACTATTTAACGATCGCTATGGGATGCACCGAATTTACTATCACCAGGCGAAGGACGGTTTCTATATCGCGGCGGAAGCCAAAGCGATTCTCAAAGTGCGTCCCGAGCTCCGAAATAGCGACTCGCGGGGAATCGGCGAACTCATCGCTTGTGGGTGTGTACTAGAGAATCGAACACTTTTCGACGGCATCCATGTTCTGCCGGCTGGTTCGGCGTGGACCTTCCAGAACGCCGAACTCAAGGAAAAGGGCGCGTACTTTCAGCCTCGCGAATGGGAGGATCAATCTCCTCTGGAGCCCGAAGCGTATTATCAGGAATTGCGCAAAGTTTTTTCGCAGAACCTTCCTCGATATTTCAATGGCCCGGAACGCGTTGCTATGTCCCTCACTGGGGGACTGGACACGCGGATGATGATGGCCTGGCAAAAGCCGTCACCGGGAACTCTCCCTTGCTACTCCTTTGGAGGTATGTACCGTGATTGCCAGGACGTCGTTGTCGCGCGGAAGGTGGCTCAGGCTTGCGGGCAATCCTATCAGGTAATTTCTGTGGGTGGAGAATTCCTCTCGCGTTTTTCCGACTATGCGGAACGCGCGGTTTATCTGACGGATGGCTGCACCGCTGTAAATCGTTCTGCCGACCTGTACGTCAACTCGCGCGCCCGCGACATTGCGCCCGTCAGAATGACGGGGAACTACGGGGGCGAGGTTCTTCGCCGCGTACGGGCGTTCAAGCCCGTAATGCCCAGTCCCGGTCTGTACCGTCCGGAGCTAATCTCGCACGTTGACTCGGCTGCCAAGACCTATTCCGAAGTCGTGCAGGGGCACCCCCTCTCTTTTGCGGTTTTCCGGCAAGCACCTTGGCACCACTATGGCCTTCTCGCCTTGGAGGAAACCCAAGTCTCGTTGAGGTCACCGTACCTCGACAATAATTTTGTCCGCACGGTTTACCGTGCTCCACAAGCTTCCCTCACCAGCAACGATGTTTCCTTGAGGTTGATTGCTGACGGCGATTCGAATCTTCGGCGCATCCGAACGGACCGCGGATTTGCAGGTAATGGCGGATATCTTCATCGGAAAGCTTCCCAGCGCCTTCTCGAATTCCTGGCGAAAGCGGAATATGCCTACGACTACGGTATGCCCCAATGGGCGACTCGGACAGATCACGCCTTTTCATCGCTCCATCTGGAGCGTCTATTTTTGGGCAGGCATAAGTTTGCGCATTTTCGCGTGTGGTATCGCGATGCCCTGTCGGACTACGTTCGCCAAATGTTACTGGATCCCCGAACATTGAAACGGCCCTACCTGAATCGCACTGCTGTCGAAGACGTGGTGCGCGGTCATCTGGCTGGGGTGAAGAACTATACGACTGAAATTCACCAGCTACTTACTCTGGAATTGGTACACCGGCAGTTTCTGGATCCAAGTTGAGCCCACACCGTCTACCAGCAGGGATTACTTGGTATAAATAGATGTCAACCTACGTCGCGATATTCGTGTTTATCGTTGGAATCATAGGACTCTTCTCACTAGTCCGGGACAACGGGACTCGAACCTCAAAGGCTCTGTGGATTCCCGTAGCCTGGTTATTCATCAACAGTTCGCGCCCTGGGTCAATGTGGCTAGGGGTATTGGGTATAGGGAGTCCGTTCTCAGGGCTGGACCAGGCCCAGGCCTATCTTGAGGGGAGTCCCACTGACCGGAACGTGTATATGTTCCTTTTGTTCGCTGGGTTGATTGTCCTTGCTGGCCGACGCCAGCGGATTGGGTCTATGTTCCGCGGGACGGGACCGATTTTAGTATTTTTCTCATACTGCCTCTTAAGCATTATCTGGTCTGATTACCCCTTTGTTGCCTTCAAGCATTGGTCAAAGGGTATCGCTGATCTCGTGATGGTCCTGATCGTACTGACCGATCCTGTGCCAGTTGCCGCGCTCCAGCGTCTGTTCAATCGAGTCGGTTTTGTGCTCATCCCCCTCTCCGTTCTGTTCATCAAATATGTCCCATATTGGGGAAGGGTTTACACCGTCGGCGGTGCGAGCGAGTTAACCGGCGTCACTACCCAGAAGAATTCTCTTGGGATGGTGTGCCTGGTTTTCGGACTCGGTTCCTTATGGTCTTTTCTCGCTGCATACCGGGACCACAAGGTTCTGCACCGAACTCGTCTTCTGATCGCCCATGGCGTTATTCTGGTGATGATGCTGTGGCTGCTTCGCACATGCGACTCGATGACTTCTTTTTTGTGTTTCCTTATGGGAGGAGCGGTCATGCTCTTGGCGGGTTGGCCATCCGTAGCCCGGAAGCCAGCGGTAGTACACGCCATGGTGGTGGCGATGGTAGGTATTTCCTTATTTGCTCTGTTCTTCGACTCCGGCGGGGGCCTGCTTGCAGGAATCGGTCGAGATCCGACTCTCACTGGCCGCACTGCGATCTGGAAGGCGCTTCTTCCGATGGCTGGCAACCCGCTGATCGGAACGGGCTACGAGAGTTTCTGGGTCGGGGAGCGACTTCAAAAACTGTGGACACTCGATGGTGGGGCATTCAGAGGGATCAATGAAGCCCACAACGGTTACCTCGAGCTATACCTGAACCTTGGATGGATTGGAGTGGCGCTTCTAGTCGGCTTGATCGTAACGGGCTATCGAAAGGTAATTGCCACATTCCGCGATGACCCCGGCCAAGGCAGCCTCGGAGTAGCGTTCTTCGTTGCGGCGTTGGCCTACAACTTCACAGAGGCAGGATTCCGGATGATGTCCCCGTTATGGATTTTATTCCTTCTGGCGATAATCGGTGTCCCGAAAGCTGCTGTTTCAGAGAGTCCGGTGATGCTCATGGTCGATCCCGGCCTTAGATTCGCAGCGTCGAAACCCCGAAACGGATACGCGCTCGACCATGGGCTCCGCAAGGGAAGTCGCTGAAGCTGCTCGACGCGAGACGAATGCTCCGAAGCGCTATCTGGTGCGGTCGCTATCGTTATCGATGTGGTCGCATCTGTGCGCAACCGGACATTAGTCAGAGCCACGGATGAAACACATTCAACACCAAGTGTTCGAATCAATCTCGGCCTCACGTATTCTTTGAGAGTGTAGGTTTACTACCAGTTCGTTTTGAAACCATTCGATACAACCGGAACATTCAGGCCCCCCACTCCTTCAGGAGAACTGCGTCGAGCCGCGGTCCGTAGCGTCGGAGTTACGTTGATGTCCGGAGGATTGGGGCTGGCAATACAAATTGTCTCAGCCGCCGTTTTGGCCCGCCTCCTGACGCCTAGAGATTTCGGCTTGGTCACCATGGTGACTACTTTCAGTCTGCTTCTTATGAACTTCGGGCTTAACGGATTCACGGAGGCCGTTGTTCAGCGGGAAGTGGTCGATCACGCCGTGGCGAGCAACCTATTCTGGATAGACATCGGCGGTAGTTTGGCTCTATCAATCGGATTCGCTGCAGCGGGGTCGCTTTTGGCTCGACTCTACCGGAATCCATTGATAGTTGGAGTCACGGAAGCGATGTCGCTGACGATTTTTCTCACCGGACTCTCTGTGATTCACCTGGCCTTGCTCAAGCGGGCCATGCGGTTCGGTGTGGTTTCGGCTAATGACCTCATCGCCCGGGCGGTTTCAATTGTCGTGGCCATCTTTCTTGCCTCGGCAGGTTGGGGATATTGGGCGCTTGTCGCAGGAGCCGTCGCGTTGTCAGCCAGTACATGCATAGGAGCGTGGGTTTCTTGCTGGTGGATGCCGGGCATTCCGCGTCGCAACCCCAATACGGGACCGATGGTCCGGTTCGCTATGCACACGTACGGGCGCTTCATAACCGGCTACTTCTCGGGAAACTTGGATAATTTCCTGGTCGGATGGCGACTCGGCGCAAGTCAATTGGGATTCTACAAGAAGGCTTATGATCTGTTCGTGCTTCCAACAAATCAACTCTCGCTCAGCCTGACCAACGTTGCCGTGTCTGCCCTGAGCCGCTTTCAACGGGATCTCGTCCAGTATCGGCGGTACTTTCTTAGTGCGTTCGGCGTGATGGCATTTGTGGGCATGGCGCTCAGTGCGGACCTAACCTTGGTTGGGAAGGATCTGGTTTTCGTGCTGTTAGGTCCGAAGTGGGGAGAGACGGGAAGAATTTTTACGATTTTCGGACCCGGAATCGGCGTCATGCTTCTCTATTGCACGCACATTTGGATTCACCTGTCGATCGGTCGTGCGGATCGCTGGTTTCGCTGGGGCCTCATAGACATGGTAGTAACGGCTCTGTTCCTGGTAATCGGACTGCACTGGGGCGCGGAGGGAATCGCGGCAGCCTGGGTGATAGCCTACTGGGTTATCGTGCTGCCCGCCCTCTGGTACGCTGGAAGGCCGATACAGCTTGGGATATCGCCGATGCTCGGAGTCGCGTGGAGGTATGTACTTGCTTCCGCGATAGCGGGCGGCGGGGCATTCGCAGTCGCGAGGAACATTCCATCTTTGTTGGCGGCGTCGGGCACCGTGGGGGCCATGAGCCGGCTCGCCACGGTTTCATTGTTGTTCACAACGCTGTATCTCGGCGCGGTCATCCTCTTGCACGGCGGGTGCCGGCCCATCTATCAAGTTGTGGGACTCTTGCGCGAGATGACCTCACGGCGCAAATCCTCCGCGGGGTCCTTGGAGTCTGACGAAGCGGCTGCCTCTTTAGAAGTGCCGCGGCAGGAATCCTCGCCTGAATTGGTATGAGCGTTAGACGTGATTGAAGCGGGCCGTTTCTCCCGCTTGGCAGTGATCTAAATCAACCCGAAACAACGAAAACAAATGGACTATCGAATCCCAAGGCGAATCATTCAAACCGGAAAGCAAGCATGAGATCAAGACGGCGGATCGCGAATTTTCTTATCAAGGGCTGTGGCCTGCGCAAGCTTCATGGCAGTAAACCACAAAGACTCATCCGGACAGTCTTGGATGAGATCGACCTTCAGCATTTGAGGGATGGTAACCCTTGCAGTTCTTTCTCCGACCGCGCAGAGATGTATCGATATGTCCACGAGTCATGCATCCGGGCCGATGCGGTGGATTACCTGGAGTTCGGTGTCTTTCAAGGTGAATCTATCCGGCAGTGGGCAGGTTTGAATAAGCATAAGGATAGTCGGTTCTTTGGTTTTGATTCGTTTGAGGGTCTTCCGGAAGACTGGCGAGCAGGGCAGGGAAGAGGTCACTTCGATGTAAGAGGCGAAATTCCGCAGATCGACGATTCAAGGGTAGAGTTCGTGAAGGGATGGTTCGAGAAAACCATTCCGCCTTTCGCGCGCACCTTCTCCACCAAGAATCGCCTGCTCCTACATATTGACTGTGATCTATATGGCTCCGCTATGCTCGCGTTGGTCCATTTCGCTCCTTTTATGTCTAAAGGGACTCTCTTAATCTTCGACGAGTTCTATGACCGCGAAAATGAATTCAAGGCGCTCGTGGACTGGCAAAAAATCTACAAGAAGAATTTCCGGATGGTCACGGAGATGGGAAATTACGCAAAGGTCTGTGTCGAATTGCTGTGACCGCAAAATCAGTACGTTTCAGCGACAACTGTGCTGAATCTGTCGGATTGCTCGGCATTGTAATGGGCAAGTTCAGTCTCAGATCTGGCCACCGACCCATCGCACGGAGCGTACCCCATTTTCAAGTCGACGCTTGGCGAGTTTGACGTGCGTCGGCTGGCGGTCGCGTAAGGAGAGTCACCAGCATGGAGCTCAGTAACATCCCGAAGCGGATCATTCAGACAGGTAGGCACGTTGAGCAACCACTTACGCAATCGCGCAATGATGGCCAACTTAAGGCTGCTAAATCCGGATTTTGAGTATCTGTTTTTTGACGAGCAGCGGGTACAAGCGTTTATCGACCAGGAATTCCCACAATACCGAACAGTCTTTGACTCTTTTCGATTTCCCATTCAGCGATACGATTTCTTCCGATATCTAGCGGTATACCGCCTTGGTGGGTTTTATTTTGATTTGGATGTCATGCTGGCTTCCGGCCTCTCGGAACTCCTGGAGTTGGGCTGTGTGTTCCCGTTCGAAGGCCTCACGCTCAGCCAGCACCTGCGAACCCGTTACAAGATGGATTGGGAGATCGGGAACTACGCATTCGGGGCCGCGGCCGGCCATCCCTTTCTCGAAGCCGTGATTGAGAACTGTGTAAGGGCTCAAAGAGATCCAAGTTGGGTCAAGCCCATGATGCGCGGATTGCCACACCTTTTCAGATCCGAGTACTTTGTGTTGAACTCAACGGGCCCTGGACTCGTTTCTCGAACTCTAGCCGAGAACCCGGAGTTGGCCAAAACGGTTACAGTTTTGTTCCCCGACGATGTGTGCGACGAAGACAACTGGAACCGTTTCGGTGACTTTGGAATTCACTTGATGGAAGGCTCCTGGCGGACGCGAAGCCACTACTTACGCCGCCGGTTCGCGCAACTCTGGGAAAACTGGCAAGTGCAAAGGCTCTTGAAGCAGAGCCGTAGACTTGGGAAGACAAGGCGCCACGTCACTGAAAGAACTTCCGCCCCAGAGATTCAGGAAACCGTTTCAAGAGACGTTCAGAAGCCTCTGGTATCGATTCTCATCCCAGCCTTCAATGCGGAACGATGGATTGGTGATGCAATACGCTCGTCGATTGCGCAGACTTGGGAGCCAAAGGAGATCATCGTCGTGGACGATGGTTCCACCGATGGGACCCTGAGGATTGCGCAGCAGTTAGCGTCGGAACGCGTTCGAGTGGTTACACAGAAGCAGCAAGGGGCCGCCGCTGCCAGAAACAAGGCCATGTCTATGAGCCGGGGGGATTACATTCAGTGGCTCGATGCCGACGATCTTCTGGCTCCCGACAAGATTACGCGGCAGATGAACGCACGGCGCCAGAATGAAAGTGAGCGAGTGCTGCTCTCTTCGGCGTGGGGAAAGTTTATCTATCGGCACAACCGGGCGGAGTTCACTCCGACGGAGCTCTGGCGCGATTTGTCTCCAGTAGAATGGCTGCTTCGCAAGATGGGGCAAAATGTTTTCATGCAGACCTCTTCCTGGCTCGTCAGTCGCGAGCTGACCGAAGCCGCCGGCCCGTGGGACACCCGGTTGTTGTCAGACGATGATGGCGAGTATTTCTGCCGAATCCTTTTGGCCAGCGACGGCGTCCGATTCGTGCCCGAAGCGAAGGTATATTATCGTGGGCCAGGATTGGCCTTCCGCAGCCTGAGCTACATTGGTCAATCAACCCGAAAAATCGATGCCCACTGGCTCTCGGTACAATTGCATATCGGCTATCTGCGTTCCTTGGAGGAAAGTGACAGGGCCAGAGAGGCGTGTCTGAACTTCCTGCGCACTTGCCAAATAGACTTCTATCCGGAGAGGCTCGACATTGTTAAGCAGGCGGAAGAGATGGCCAAAGATCTTGGGGGGCAACTGGGAACTCCCGGTTTGTCCTGGAAGTACTCCTGGATCAAAACGGCTTTTGGTTGGAGCATAGCGAAGAGTTGTCAACGGCTCCTGTTGGGATTCCGGTGGTCGTTCGCAAGATTCTGGGATTACGCGCTCTTTCGCTTTGACAAGATAACAAACAGACCAAGACTGGCTGCTTCTCGGTTCTTGGCGCGAATGCAAAGGCATTCTCAACGCGTTGTTGCTCGCTCCTTTGCGAGGCGGCCGGCCACGATCAGCGCAGAGACTGCTATTATTTCGTTTACGTTCGATGATTTTCCCCGCTCAGCCCTGCTGACAGGCGGTGCCATCCTGGAATCTTTCGGCTTGGCAGGAACCTACTATGCATCCCTTGGCCTCATGGGGCGCCACGCACCAACCGGGGCGATCTTTTTGCCCGGGGATTTGAAGGTGCTGCTCGAACGCGGGCACGAGTTAGGATGCCATACGTTCAACCATTGCGACGCTGCGGATACACCAGCGGATGTTTTCGAAAACGCAGTTATTCGGAATCGGCAAGCGCTTAGCGAGCTTGTCCCAGAGGCTTCTTTTAAGACGCTTTCCTACCCCATTAGCATGCCGCGGGCGGGGACGAAGCGAAGAATGTCGAAATACTTTGCCTGCTGCCGGTGCGGCGGACAGACCTTCAACGTTGGAACTGTGGATCTCGATTACCTTTCAGCCTTCTTCCTGGAGAAGAGTAGAGACAATCCTGAAGTCATAAAGGATCTCATCGGTCAGAATCAGCGGGCTCGAGGCTGGCTTATTCTTGCGACTCACGACGTCTGTGAGGATCCGACACCCTGGGGGTGCACCCCCGGTTTCTTCGAGGAGATTGTCCGATACGCCGTGAACTCAGGTGCACGGATTTTGCCGGTCTATCAAGCATACGAAGCCCTTCGGACTAGACCACATCCTGAGGGGCCGGGGCACTCACCCCAAATAGACTGAGAGCTTTCTTCACGCGTCCAGCCTGCGGAAAAATCACTGAACCGACGCGGCTAGATTCGTGGGTGGAGCAGGCGCCGTCGGGGGAGGCGGTGGCGGCGGAGCTCCTACTCCCCCTCCGCCGACGAGAGGATGCGGGTACGTATAGGGCGTGTACCAAGTTGACCAAGTGTTCGTCGCGCCGCAATTATAGAGCACCACATCAGACGCCGTGCCCTCACCGACAGAAGCTCCAATGGTCCCTGCTGTGGTGAATGCTGCATAACCCACTCCGCCGTTCGTGCCATCGCCCGCTAGCGTCGGGAATGTCGCGTTGCTGTGCGTGCAAGTTGTCGGGCGATCGGCAACCGTGCCCATTCCCACGCCCACCGTGCCGTTGAATGGTGAGGTGGGGGAGGTTTGCTGGGTGAGGCTCACGGCATCGTAAAGGTCACGATTTGGGGCTACGAATGTCGTGCTGCCTTCTTCGCTCGCCGTGGCAACGACAGTTCCATTTATGGCGTTTGAATTGTTCCAGCCGTAGATTGGTCTCAGCACTCCCGCAGCACTGCGGCCCGGTTGAGGACCATATGTGGGATTAGAGCCTAAGCAAGGATAAGGAACGCCACTGCAATACATATCCACGTAGTCGGCCACCGCGGACAGCATGTCCCCATTTTGTGGCTCGGTCAGCGGCGCAAATGTGTTGTTGAAAAAGATTTCTTCCTGTGCGCCTTGATGGTGAAGCATTCGGTAGCCGTCACTAATTCCTATCGTACTTGCGCCAGCATTGAGAATGAACTGGTTATTATAAACTTCCAAGTTTGCGGGTCCACCAGCGTGCCCCAGATCGTGCACCGGAACCGAGCAATTAGTAATTGTATTGTGCCGAATCACGAGAGCAGCGAATCCCCAGGCGTCCGTAAAACAGGGCACTGAGGCGTTGGCGTTCAAGATCACGTTGAGAGTATTGTCCTCAACGAACATATTGTTGCTGTTCCCCTGTGGAGAGCTCGGTGGTGTGGAATCGAAAGCCCCAATCCAAAAAACGAGGGCGACGGCGTTGGCGGCGGTAACGTTGTTGTGATCCATCACGCCGTAGTAGTACCCGTTGCTTGACGTGTCACCGAAAAAATGCAACCGTCGCCGCTCCTAAACCGAGCGTGAAAGTGTTGTGGTCTATCCGTATCTGGTTAATCTGGCCACGACAGCCGGGATTGCACGCATCGAACCAGATGATTGCCTGCCCTGTGTTCGACGTAACGAACGTAAATCCAGAGATTCGATAGAGATTCGTCAGTGTCCCGCTATAGCCTTGCAGTCCAAGAACCGTTCCCGTCGAGTTGACGATGCAAGTTGCGCCGCTCGCGCAAATCAGCGTCGCGCCATTCGTGGTCGAGAAATTGGTGTTCGAGGACCAGTTGTAGGTGCCGCTGGCAAAGGTGATCACGGCATTGTTGCTGGCAGCGGCTATCACGGTTGCAAGCTGCGCAGTCGTCGTTCCTGACGGGCAGGACCACGCCGTGCCGCTCCCAGTGCATTGCGCGTGCGCCGCCGCTGAGCCAAACAGTAAAAACAAGGCAGTACAGAGAACCCGCTTCATCATTGTCCCACCTCAAGGCGCGACGAATTCTTGATTCCAGACCACGGTTGGGCGTGGGAAGAGTTAGGGCAGCAAATCTCGATCCAGAAAACCGACACTGACTCCATGTGCTGCATATTGTCTCCTATGTCCCTTTAAATGCCATCACGCCGATTTGAAGAAACAACTGCCCGGACGCCCAATCGGGGGCGGCCGGATCGCTGATGGGTTGCGCCCATCGAAGAATTATCGAATGAGTTTGGGGAATAGGACAACTGGTCTGGAGGACAACGTTGGGACAGGTAGGTACCACCTATCCTTGATGGAATCTGACCGACCTATCGAGCCGATCAGCTGCACGGCATCCTTGGAACTGCTTGATTGTGAGATTGCCTAATTACCCAGCCAATAGACTCGGCGCTGCTCCTCGATAGCGATTGTATCGTTTCATCCGGTGCACACTCGGCGACTCATTGCACCTGCTCCAAGCTACGCGCGTGTGCGATAATGCTCTGAATCGTAAGGACTTAATCATCGGCACTCACCGGTCGCGAGCGGTTTATGGGCAAATTCTGAGCCGGGACGCAAACACATCTCAACATACAATGGCTCTTATCATTCGAATTGATGTTGATCGACCGTACGGCAGGCGTCCGCTGCTGCGCCATTTTCTCAGCAGGCTGAGTTCGGATCTGTATTTTCCGAAGGTCGATGGATTTGGATTTCTTTCGGAGCTACAGACGATGCTTGTGTGGCTCAACGAGGCAGGTGCGCGTGCGCATGTGTTCTTTCGCCGTTGTACGCTTCCTTCCAGATGCATTATCGATTTGCTGGATGCCGGCCACCACGAAATCGGGCTGCACCTCGAGAATTCTCGTTCATTGACTTCGTTCCTCGAGGAGAAGCAGATTGTTGAGCATCATGTCAGACGGCCGTTGCGCGCTTTGTCGAAACACGGTTCGGGTGGAGCAAAATATGGATTTCATCACTATGCCCCTTACGAACCCGAGAGGTATGTCGAGTGGGCACAACAAGCGTCCATGCGGTTATTCCTGGGCAATCTGGAGGACCCAACTATCGAGTCCACGAAAGTAGCGAACGACTTCCTGGTCTTTCCGTCGGCGTTTTGGCTCGAGCCGTTCTGGAGAAACACGAAGAAATTCACGGTAGACTGGCTGCTGGATCGCGCTCGTCATCAAGATATCGTCTTGTTGGTGCATCCGGAAAATATCATGGCCAGTGCGGAGTTGGTAGTGGACTTCAAAATGCTCATCGGGTCCGTGGAATCGAGAGTTTTTGAGTGAGTGGCCATCCCCAGCGTCGAAAAACGATCCTCATGATGGCTTACACTTATTATGAGCTCGATCCACGAGTTATTCGCGAGGCTGAGGCGGCCGTAGACGGCGGCTTTGACGTCGACGTGCTGGCATTGCGGCGTCCTGGTAGCCCGCCGATGGAGATGGTTCGGGGCGTGCGCGTGATCCACTTGAATCAGTCCAAGTACAGAGGTAAAACGCGCTTCAGATACCTAATGGCATATCTGAATTTCTTTTTTCGCTGCTTTGTAAGAACCACCGGTCTTTTCTTTAAGCGGCGGTACGCCGTAATTCACGTTAATAACATGCCGGATTTCTTAGTATTCAGTACGATTGTTCCCAGGTTGTGCGGAACAAAAGTCATCCTTGATATCCATGACCCGATGCCGAATACATTCGCCTCGAAGTTTAAGGGCGGGGAAAACGGATTTTTCTATCAAGTGCTGCTTTGGCAGGAAAAGCTCAGCGCAGCATATAGCAGCCGGGTCATCACCGTGCACGATCCGGTCAAGGAGGGAATTTTGCTGAAGCACGGTCTGGCTCCCGATTCGATCGTGGTCATAGCCAATTTTGCTGACGAAGAGCTCTTTCCCTTCCGAAAGCGTTACAGCATCGAAGGTAAGATACGATTCGTTTTCCATGGAACTATCCTCGAACGTTCGGGACTGGGAATTTTGATGACAGCCTTGGCGAGCGTCCGCCACAAAGACCGGATTCACGTGAAGATCATTGGGGAGGGAGATTTTAGTCAGACGTTGCAGGAAATGATCCGATCGTTGCATCTTGAAGAGATCGTCGAATTTGACAATCATAGCTATCAAGTGCATTCGATTTGCGAGCGGATCGAGGACTGTAACGTTGGTCTCGTACCCCTTGAAATTTCGTCCGTCACAAACTACGCGCTCCCGTTGAAGTTGCTCGAATACACATCGATGGGGCTTCCTGTAGTGACGGTTCGGAGCTACGCCATTTCTTACTACTTCAGTGAAGAGGACTGTATTTTCTTCGACTGGAATGATCCCGAGTCACTGGGTGCCGCCCTGGATCGAATCGCCGAGAATCCCGAGATTCTGCTCGAGGATCGAGAGCGAGCTGTGGCCCTGCGCGGGCGATTTGCCTGGAGCGGCGAAAAGAAAAAGTATGTGGAATTGCTGCGCCAATTATCAGGTGCGGCCTGAATCCCTCGTTCGCGTGCCTTCTCGTAAGACGCGTCACCTAGTACTCCTTGGGGTCTTATGAAAACCGTACAAGAAAGCATTCAGAAGGTTTCGAGTTGGGTCGAGCAGCACAATTACCAGGCTTATGACCCTGGCGATGGTGATCTGTCATTTCTCAGGCATTTTGCTTTCAATTTTCATTTTCTGCGGCGACTTCTCACGGCCGCCGTCCTTCGAGTGCCTTTCCACATTCGGCCTTGGATCGGCATTAGGCCACATACGTCCACAAAGGGTATGGGGTATATGGGGTGGGGCTACGTGAAACTGTACGCTCTGACGGGGGAAGAAAGTTATCGTCGTCGTGCCGAGTATTGTTTCGATTGGTTGATGAACAATCGGTCGTCGGGTTATGAGCATTATTGCTGGGGCAACCACTTTGCCTTTTCCACTCGGAGCGGCACCATACCGAGACACACACCGACAATCGTATGGAGCAGCCTGATTGGCTTGGCCTTCGTGGAGGCCTTCGAAGTGCTGCACAATCCCAAGTATTTGGAGGTGGCCACGAGCATCGGAGAATGGGTAAAAAGTCTGCCACGCGAGCGGACCAGCCGAGGCAATTGTTTCAGTTACGTTGCCTTTAAGCAGAGTTCGATTCATAACTCGAACATGCTGGGCGCTGCTCTACTCGCGCGGGTTGCGGCGCACACCCATGACTCCGAGGCTGTCGCTCTAGCGAGAGACGCCATGATGTATAGCTGTGCGAGGCAAAACGCTGACGGTGCTTGGTTTTACGGAGAGGATCTCAAATACCACTGGATCGACAATTTTCACACAGGCTACAACCTGGACTGCCTCAAGCGATACATCGATAGTACCGGAGACCGGGAGTTTGAATCGAACCTTCGCCGCGGTTTTCAATATTTCAAACTCCATTTCTTTGAAGCAGATGGCCGTGCGAAGTACTACCACGACAAACCCGGCCCCATAGACATTCAGTGTGTTGCCCAGGCAATAGATACCCTGGCTTTTTTTTCGGATACTGACCCCGACTCGCTCGAAATGGCGGCCAAGGTTGCCGAGTGGGCAATCAATAATATGCAGGCGCAGGACGGGCATTTTTACTACCGGGATTTGGGCTGGAAGAAAGTCAAGACGCCGATGTTCCATTGGGGCCAGGGAACTATGTTTAAGGCACTCGCACATCTGTTGAGCAAAATGAATAGCAAAGCGCGTGCCCCTAAAACGAGTGAGCGACTTGTCTGACCTAAACTGCAAAATCGCCACTTTGAAATCCGTCTCGTAAATGCATTCATTCTCTTCCGTTCCTCATCCAGACACTCATTAACGACATCACCGGTCCAGTCATCGCCGCACAGGTTAGCGAGAAAAATCTAACACGGCGAGGAATCATTCTTGCATTCCCGCAAGGCCGATAGGACGGGTGAGTTCTAGTCTCGAAAATGTCCATGAGATTTTATCAAGTTGATCCGACAAAGGACCCGCGATGGGCGGACCTCGTGGGACGCCACCCTCGGGCCTCCGTGTTCCACACGGTAGGTTGGCTCCAGACACTTCGACGCACCTACGGATACGAACCGGTTGCGTTTACGACATCCTCTCCGACCGGCGATCTAAGGAATGGGATGGTATTCTGTCGTATCGACAGCTGGCTTACGGGCCGTCGCCTTGTATCGCTACCCTTTTCAGATCATTGCGAACCTCTCTGCGACTCGGCCGAAGACGCGAATTTTCTAATTCGCTACTTACAAACGGCCCTGGAGCATCAGGAATGGAAGTATCTGGAGATTCGTCCAGTTAACGGGAATTTCGGCCAAACAGATAATGGCCTCTGTTTTTTACCCGCCTCGACGTACTTTCTGCATGCCCTTGATTTGCATCCAGACATTGATGAGGTGTTCCGGAGTCTCGACCAAGATTCCGTCCAGCGCCGGATCCGGCGAGCTGAACGGGCCGCTCTAGTCGAGAAGTGTGGCCGGTCTGAGGACCTTCTAAGAGACTTCTACGCTTTGTTCTCGGTTACGAGGGGCCGTCATCATTTGCCTCCAACACCATACGCTTGGTTTCGGAATCTCGTTCGCTGCCAGGACATAGAACTAGAGATTCGTGTGGCATATAAAGACAAGAACCCAGTTGCAGCCATTCTCACTTTGCGATTCAAGGACGTCGTCTATTATAAGTATGGATGTTCTGATGCACGGTTCAATAAGTTTGGGGCAATGCCATGGCTTTTATGGAATGCTATCATGGCTGCCAAATCGCTTGGAGCAACTGAATTCGACATGGGCCGGACGGAGGAGGGCAACGCGGGCCTCCTCACGTTCAAGAATCACTGGGTGCCCCACCCCCAACGACTGGTCTATTGGAAATTTCCGGCCACTTCTTCTGTTGATTCGGCCGATGGATGGAAACTAAAGATGGCGAAACGCATTTTTTCGTACATGCCAGACAGACTACTAGCGATGACTGGGAGACTGATCTACCGCCACATCGGGTAGCGCGTCCGCTTAGTGGGAACGACGAGACGCTGGGTATCGCAACCTAGAGAAACCGTTTTTCACCCTTAGCAAGTTCGCTAAGGATGGAAGAAGAGGGCCAAACCAGACCGTGATTCAAACCCTCATGGACTATTACCGTATTCCCGGAGACTCGCTCCGCAGCATGGTCTCGACTGCCGATTCCGCGTCCGGGGACACCGGCTTCTTTCGATCTGGCGCAGGAAACACTTGCTATGGACGATGCCATTCCGGCGTTGCCGCCGACGCAGCCGGCGCTGGACAATTCGACGGTTCGAAGGGTGTCCGTTTTGACGGTACGACGATGCACTTCCCTTTCGACTTTACTGAGGTGATCGAGAATCTTCGTCGGGAGCGTTATCGGCAGAAAACAAGTCCCGGAAACGAAATGTTTGCCGCGAGCGAACCAGTCCGCAAGCTCTACTACCTTATCCGTGAGGCTTTGCCGGTTTTAGTTCGCCGCCAATTACAGAGAGCTTATTTTCGTGAGTGGAGGAAACTACCGTTCCCGGCGTGGCCGGTAGACTTCACCGTGGATTCTCTTCACGAGGAGTTCTTGCGGCTGTTAATGGAATCAAGTGGAGTGAAGAAAGTGCCGTTCATCTGGTTTTGGCCTGAGGGCGCGCCTAATAGTCTGATAATGACGCATGACGTGGAAACATCGGCAGGCCGCGACTTTACCTCCCAATTAATGGACCTCGACGACTCTTACGGAATCAAGGCGTCTTTTCAGGTCATTCCCGAAAAGCGCTACCAGGTTTCGGATGAGTACGTCCGCGAAATTCGAAGCCGCGGATTCGAATTCAACATCCACGATTTGAATCACGACGGGCGCCTCTACCGGGAGCGAGCGGAATTTTTGCGACGGGCGGATCGGATCAACGGTTATGTGCATCGGTACAACTCTCGGGGTTTTCGCGCCGGCGCCATGTATCGCAATCAGGAGTGGTACGATCTTTTCGAGTTTTCCTATGATATGTCCGTTCCAAATGTTGCTCATCTCGAGCCGCAGCGTGGCGGTTGTTGCACCGTCTTCCCGTATTTTGTCGGCAAGATACTTGAGATCCCGCTGACTATGTGCCAAGACTATTCCCTCTTCCAGATATTGAATGACTATTCGCTTGACCTTTGGAAGAAGCAGCTAGATCTGATTCGGAAGAGAAACGGACTGATGAGCTTCATTACACACCCGGACTATCTGATTGAACCGCGCGCACGAAATGTTTATAAGTCGCTGCTGGACTATTTACGACAAATGATTGAGCGAGAGAGAATCTGGGCCGCATTGCCGGGAGAAGTCGACCGTTGGTGGAGGGCGCGTAGTCAGATGAAACTAGTCCAGAAGGGCGGTCGTCTGAAAATGGAAGGTCCGGAAGCAGAAAGAGCGCGGATTGCTTATGCCGTTGTTGACGGCAATCGGCTTGTATACGAGGTCACCGGCGCTTCTGATAGGGAAGGCCTACATGCTTAGCTGGCTATGATGATTTTCAGGAAAATGAGTATCAATAATGATGAGCGGCTTTCGCGCTCTCAACACGAGGGTGTCGGGTCTCTTCGTGCTCATTTCGCCGTTGAATCCCGGATTCGTACACGCCCCGGGGAAACAAGAACGCTAAATCCGACGATTTCAGGTCTTCAGGAGGATCACAATTGAACGCAGCTGGTATGACGACAACTGACGTCACAATTTTAGGGGCAGGCCCTTATGGATTAGCGGCGGGCGCCCACTTGCGTCAGATTAAGGGCCTCGAGCTTCGGGTTTTCGGCGAGCCGATGGATTTTTGGAAATCGCACATGCCCGAGGGAATGCTCTTGCGCTCCCCCTGGGAGGCATCGCATATCTCGGACCCGCAGACGGCGCTCACCATGGACGCATTCAGCGACAGCTTGGGCGATCGCATTCCCAGGCCCATTGCACTCGACCGATTCGTCGAGTACGGGCTTTGGTTTCAGCGCCAGGCGGTGCCGGAGGTCGACCGCCGCAAGATCACTCGCATCGAAAGAGATTCCCAGGGCTTTCGTTTGACTCTGAACGATGGGGAACAGTTCCGTTCTCGGCGAGTGGTCATCGCTGCGGGGATTGGATCGTTTGCTCGCCGCCCGCAGCAGTTCGAAGGATTGCCGTCCGAATTCGTCACGCACGTTTCGGATCAAAGAGACGTCCGGCGTTTCGTTGGGAAACGAGTTGCGGTGATCGGCGCCGGTCAGAGCGCTCTCGAATCAGCGGCCCTCATACACGAAGCAGGCGGAGACGTCGAGGTGATTGTCAGAGCGCCTGGCGTGCACTGGCTTGGTTGGAGAGCGAGGCTACAGAAACTGGGACCGATCGCTAAGCTATTGTATTCCCCCTTTGACATCGGGCCCGCCGGTGTTAGTCGTATCGTGGCCATTCCGGATTCGGTGAAGTATTTTCCTCGCGGTATTCAAGACGCGTTTCGCCGACGAGCTCTCCGCCCAGCCGGTGCGACCTGGCTTGTAGACCGGTGCAAGGACATACGCTTTTCGACGGACCGCTTCACCGTGTCTGCGACGCCGACAAACGGACGGGTACGTATCAGCCTGGATGATGGGACTTCGCGCGACGTCGATCACGTTCTACTGGGCACTGGCTATCGAGTGGATGTCACACGCTATCCGTTCCTACCTTCCGAGTTGAGCCAAAGTGTGGCTCAGATCGGTGGATTCCCGAAGCTCACGGCAGGTTTCGAGTCGTCCGTCCCGGGCCTTCATTTTCTTGGGGCGCCTTCGTCATGGAATTTCGGTCCGCTTATGTTTTTTGTGTGCGGCACCGACTACGCGGCACGAAGACTTGCTCGCTACCTTGCGTCTCCTGGTGCGCGAAACGACTCGAGATAAAGCCCTGGATCTTCCAAGACGAAGAGACCATGTCGAATAATCCAACAAAAACCCAGCGAACGAGCAGCAATCGAGTCGGTGCCGTGATCATCGGTGGCGATTTTCACGGCTTGGGCATTATGAGGAGTCTCGGACGTCGCGGGGTCCCTATCTGTGTTGTAGACGACGAGTACTCGATCGCACGATTTTCGAAATACGCGACATTCGCCGTCCGGGCGCCGAACCTACGCGCCGAGAAGGACACAGTCGATTTCCTTCTAAATATGGGCCACCGGATGAACTTGAAAGGCTGGGTGCTTTTCCCTACGCGTGACGAGCACGTCGCCGCCTTTTCCCGCCACAAGCAGGCACTCTCGGAGGTTTTTCGCGTACCCACGCCGGATTGGGAAATTGCCAAGTGGGCTTGGAACAAGTGGAATACTTACTGCCTGGCTGAAAAACTGGGCATACCTATTCCGCACACGTGGTGTCCCCGCACTCTCGAGGAGATCGACAGTATCGACGCGGAATTTCCTCTCGCCGTCAAACCGTCGGTAAAAGAAGATTTCTTCTATGCAACGAAGGCCAAAGCGTGGCGAGCGAATACTCGAGATGAGCTCAAACAGATGTTTCGAAGGGCCTCGGGCCATGTCGGAGTAAATGAAGTCCTCGTTCAGGAGATAGTCCCTGGAGATGGCACTAGCCAGTTCTCTTCCTGCATATTCATGAAGGATGGTTTGGCTATCGGAAGCATGGAGGCGCAGCGCTGGCGTCAGCATCCTCCTGAGTTTGGGCGAGCGGCTACTTTTGTAGAGAGCATTGACCTCCCTGTGGTCGAGGAACTGAGCTTAACTTTTCTCCGGGCGATAAATTATTACGGCTTGGCAGAAATTGAATACAAGCTTGATGCCAGAGATGGCAAATATAAGCTGTTGGATGTGAATGCCAGAACCTGGGGGTTCCATGCTCTTGGATCACCTGCGGGAGTGGATTTTTCGTACCTGTTATACGCGGATCAGGTGGGAGAGCCGGTGGAAGTGTGTCATGGTCGTTCGGGTGTGGGATGGATACGAATGGTTACCGATATTCCAACCAGTCTCGCGGGGATTTACGACGGTAGGCTTGACGTAAGAACCTATTTGCGTTCGGTGAAGAATTTCGGTATCGAATCCGTCTTTAGCTCCGAGGACATCCTCCCCACGTTGGCCGAAATTGCTTTGATTCCCTATCTGGCTATCAAACGCGGCTACTGATGAATACGACGAGTTCTTCTTTGAGCCATCCGGCATGACGTTTCTTGAAGCCAAGATATCAGGGGTGTTTGAGATTCGCGTCGACCGGAAATCCGACGAGCGCGGTTTCTTTGCACGCACCTGGTGTCAAGACGAGTTCAAAGTGCAGGGACTCAACCCTCGTCTCGTGCAGTGCAACATTTCTTTTAATGTCCGCAAAGGAACGCTGCGCGGCATGCATTACCAAGCAGCGCCCCATGCAGAAGCCAAGCTAATACGCTGCACGCGGGGAGCGATACACGATGTGGTGCTGGATCTTCGTTCGGATTCGCCTACCTTCAAGCAGTGGATTGCCGTTGCGCTCACAGCTGAAAAACGGAACATGGTCTATGTGCCGGAAGGGTGCGCACACGGTTTCCTGACTTTGGAGGCTGAGACCGAGATTTTCTATCAGATGTCAGAGTTTTACAATGCGGACTCGGCTCGGGGAGTGCGGTGGGATGACTCGGCTTTTAAAATTTCCTGGCCGACAGGTGTGGAAGTGATTTCCGAACGAGACCGCACCTACCCGAACTTCGAATAGTGCGATGGACCTGCTAAGAAACTTCGATCAGGGTGAAGCCGGAAAGGCCGGAGAGGCATTGCATCGATTTGCGAGTGACCTCTATCCAATCTGCCGTAGCATCACCGGCGACGGAATCCGGCAGACGCTCGCCCTCATTCAAGAGCGCATTCCATTGCAGACTTTCGAAGTGCCGACGGGAACTGCCGTACTTGATTGGACGGTGCCCAAAGAGTGGAACATTCGGAATGCTTGCATCAAGTCACCCGGCGGCAAGTGCCTGGTGGACTTCCAGAAATGCAACCTACACGTCATGAATTACAGCACGCCAGTGCGCGCAACGATGTCGTTGAGTGAGCTCAGGCCGCATCTGTTTACGATTCCTTCGAATCCTGACTGGATTCCTTATCGAACGTCTTACTACAAGGAAGACTGGGGATTTTGTCTTTCGCACAACCAGATGCTCGCGATGGAGGATGGCACATACGAAGTCTATATCGATTCCACTCTGAAGGACGGCCATCTCACGTACGGCGAGTGCTATCTGCCAGGGCGCTCGACCGAGGAAGTTCTGATCTCCTGCCATGTCTGCCATCCGTCGCTTGCAAATGACAATCTTTCTGGGCTCACCGTGGCGACATTTCTGGCGAAATCACTTGCCGGACGAGATCTTCGTTACTCGTATCGATTCTTATTTATTCCGGGCACTATTGGCGCCATCACGTGGCTGGCACGAAATCGAGAAGTGGCTAGTCGCATTCGCCATGGTCTGGTACTGACCTGCATCGGAGACAAGGGCCGATTCCATTACAAGAAAAGCCGCCGCGGAACTGCAGAGATTGACCGTGCTGTTGCGCATGTCCTTAAACATTACAGCGAATCCCCCGAGATTTTGGAATTCTCGCCGTACGGTTACGACGAACGTCAGTATTGCTCTCCTGGCTTCAATCTTGCTGTCGGCTGTCTGATGCGTAGCGTATGGGGGAGTTTTCCCGAGTACCACACATCGGCAGACAACCTCGATTTTATAAGGCCTTCGCAACTCGCAGGATCGCTTCGCGTCTGTTCGGCCATTCTGGACGTGCTCGAGGGCAACCATCGCTATCGTAACCTGAGTCCTTTCGGCGAGCCTCAACTTGGAAGGCGAAATCTCTACCGTTCTACCGGCGGCGGCGCGATCGGCGCGGAGATTAACGCACGGCTATGGGTGCTCAATTTTTCCGATGGCGAACACGCCCTCTTGGATATTGCAGAACGTTCCGGTATGCCATTCGCGGAAATTAACGACGCCGCGAACCTGCTGAGCGAGAGTGGGCTGCTATCGGTCATTCCCGATGCAGCCGAGTAACTGTGCGGGACGGCGCCTTGCACGAACAAGGGTTTGTAAAGGTTTGGCTCGGGTCGCTGGACCTGGACGGATTGCGGCGAAAGCGATAATTACGGTCGTTATGGGTACGTTAGTACTAATGACCCATGGAGAGAGTTCTCCTCGGGCTTCATTATGGTTGGCTAGATAGATGTAGTCGGGCGTGTCTGGGCGTAATTGTAGGATCAAGTCTATTTCGAATAGGAGTCGCGTTGAGAATACTTTTGACCGGTCACAAAGGATACATCGGTGCCGTGGCGGGACCCGTGCTGCGTTCCGCCGGCCATGAAGTAGTCGGCCTCGACGCGGACCTCTATTCGGCCTGTGAGTTTGGGGAGCCGATTGGTGAAATTCCAGAGCTGCGCAAAGACCTCCGTGACCTGAAGATGGCCGATCTCAAGGGATTTGACGCCGTGGTTCACTTGGCCGCGTTGTCGAATGATCCTCTGGGTGATCTCGACTCGAACCTCACTTACGACATCAACCATCTGGCTTCGGTGCGGCTGGCCGAATTGGCCAAAGCAGCGGGCGTGAAGCGCTTTGTCTTTTCTTCGTCCTGCAGCACTTACGGGGCAGCGGGTGATGCAATGAATGATGAAACTGCGTCGCTCAATCCCGTGACCCCGTATGGTGAGTCCAAAGTACTGTTCGAGCGCGACGTTGCGCGTCTGGCAGATGACCATTTCAGCCCAACGTTCATGAGGAATGCAACGGCTTATGGCGCATCTCCTAGGCTGCGCCTGGACATCGTGCTGAACGACTTTGTCGCGGCGGCACATCTGACCGGCAGAATCTATATCAAGAGTGACGGCACGCCTTGGCGTCCTATTGTGCATATACGCGACATCATCGCGGCCATGGTGTGCGTGCTCGATGCACCGCGCGACGTAATCCACAACGAGGTTTTCAATGTTGGAAAAACGGAAGAAAACTATCGCATCAGCGAACTGGCCGCCATCGTAAAAGAGACCGTTCCGGGATGTCGAATCGAATACGCTCCGGAAGGTGGGCCGGACAAACGTTGTTATCGTGTCACTTTCGAAAAGATCCACCGTATGCTGCCGAACTTCCGCCCACAATGGACCGCCGGTAAAGGTGCACAAGAGCTCTACGACGCGTACCGCGCTAGTGGGCTCACATTGACAGACGTGGAGCGCGGCCGTTACACCCGCCTGGGCGAGATTCGGCGCCTCCTGAAAAGAGGGGAGTTGGACGCTTCACTGCGTTGGACAAATAGTGGAAGCATTTTTCCCATAAAGGCCGGTGAATCGCCCCGACCTGCGGGGAGTTCCTCTTAGGACCTTACCTTGTAGAAATTCGTAAGTCCATTTTATATAATGGGTTACAAGTTTGCCGGGCCATCCCGAGTGCCTCTGGACATGGCCGACTTTGGCAGATTGATTGCGATGTTCATTCTAAGGAATCCATGAGGCCTCGGTAGCTTTGTGGCGGTAGCTTATCTACGCGTTTCTGGAATGTTTCACAATCAAGATTTTCAAGCGTATTACAGGGCGTAGCTCCTCCCGAGACCACTTGTAATCAAATGGCTACGATGGCTCTTTCCGCGGACTCTCAGCAGCAAATCGCGAGTAAGCCGTGCCGCTTCTGTGGCACGGCCTTACGCCGCACGTTTGTCGATTTGGCGACGTCTCCATTGTGCGAGACCTATCTCTCAGGCGCCGATCTCAACCGTGGTGAGGTCTACTATCCGCTCCACGTCTATGTGTGCGAACAATGCTTTCTCGTACAGCTCGAAGAATACGAGAGCGCGGAAAGAATCTTCAGCGACTATGCATACTTCTCCTCCTACTCGGACTCCTGGCTGAAACACGCCGAAAAGTACTGCGATGACATGACGAAGCGGTTCGGCCTGAACGAGAAGAGTTTCGTGGTTGAAGTGGCTAGTAACGACGGTTATTTGCTCCAATACTTAGCGCGACTTAACGTGCCGGTGTTAGGCATTGAACCCGCGGCGAACGTTGCCAAAGTAGCGGTCGAAAAGGGAGTCCCCACTCTCGTCCGATTCTTCGGCATGCAATTGGCGAAGGATCTTGCAGCCGAAGGTCGCTGCGCCGATTTGGTTCTCGGAAACAACGTACTGGCGCAGGTTCCGGACCTGAACGATTTTGTCGAGGGGCTCCAGATCTTGCTAAAGCCCGAGGGAGTCCTGACTCTGGAGTTCCCTCACTTGCTGCGGCTCATCGAGCGCAACGAGTTCGATACGATTTACCACGAACACTTCTCGTATTTTTCGCTGCTCACCACAGTGCGCATCCTGGAGGCTCACGGTCTGAAAGTGTTTGATGTCGAAGAGTTGGCGACACACGGTGGTTCGCTCCGAGTCTATGCCTGCCGTACGGAGGCGCAAACGCACCGCGTCACTCCGAGTGTCGGGTCGTTGATCGGGGAAGAAGAAAGGGCAGGGCAATCTTCGCTGGAAGGTTATGAGAGTTTCGCTCTACAGGTGAAACAAACGAAGTGGGCGCTGGTCGAATTTCTGATGACGGCTGCGAAACAGGGGAAGACGGTAGCCGGGTATGGCGCGCCTGGTAAGAGCGCTACGCTCTTGAATTACTGCGGCATCGGAAAAGATTTGATCGAATACACGGTAGACCGCAGCCCTTACAAGCAGGGCCGATACCTGCCGGGTAGTCACATCCCCATTTTTCATCCAGATCACCTTCGCGAAACCAAGCCCGACTATGTCGTGATCCTGCCCTGGAACTTGAAAGACGAAATCATGGCGCAGCTGCAGTATATCCGGGAGTGGGGTGGTCGCTTTGTCGTGCCAATTCCAAAGGTTACAGTCTCCTGAGTGACGGACGAAGGGAGAGAATATGAAAGTCGTACTGTTTTGTGGCGGCGCCGGAATGAGACTCAGGGGCTATTCGGAGGATGTTCCGAAGCCCATGGTGACGATTGGCTCGCGCCCCGTGCTGTGGCATGTGATGAAGTACTACGCGCACTTTGGCCACAAGGACTTCATCCTCTGTCTTGGCTACCAGGCAAATGCGATCAAGAGCTATTTCCTCGAGTACGAGGAATCGGTGTCCAACGACTTCGTATTCTCGCAGGGCGGCAGGAAGCTCGAGTTCACGCAAAGAGATATTGATGATTGGACGATCACATTCGTCGACACGGGATTGCGTTCCACTATTGCGGATCGATTGCGCTTGGTCGAGCCGTACTTGAACGGCGAAGAGATGTTTCTGGCTAACTACAGCGATGGCTTGACCGATTTTTGCCTGCCGCAGATGATTCAAGAGTTCTCGCGCCGAGACAGTTATGCCTCGTTTCTCTCGGTGCAGCCACGGTCTAGCAGCCTAGATACGGTTCACATGGGCGACGACGGCTCCGTTCGTGCGATCAAATGCATGAAGGACTCAAGCATTTGGATCAATGGAGGTTACTTCGTGCTTCGGAAGGAAATCTTTCGATACATCAAGCCGGGGGAAGAACTCGTCTACGAACCGTTCCAGCGACTGATCTCGGAAGGCAAAATCTGGTCGCACCGATATGAAGGCTTTTGGCAGTGCATGGATACCTTCAGAGACAAGCAGATCCTGGACGAGCTTGAGGCTGCGGGCACGGCTCCATGGCGCGTTTGGAAGAACGGACACACCGCTCCGGGAGTGGTCGCATAAGCAGTCTCAATGTTCGAAGGACACACCCGAGCCAGCCAACACAGAATCCGGACGAAAGAGGTTTCATTCAATGAACATCTTTATCGATTCGAAAATCAGCGACGATGAACGCCGGAAGCATTTGTACGAGGGTGCAATTTTCTTCCATGGGCCGTCTGAGAGCGCCGTGAAGCTATGCGAGCTGGCGAGGGAGTTGGTTGAGGAAGCATTTGCACCCTTGGACCCGCGCAAAATTCAGGACTCCATGGCGCCGGAGCGAGCCGCCGAAATTCTTTCGGTGTTGAAGCCGAAATTTATCCACCACCCCAAGGCTAAAGAATGCATACAGAGGATGCTGACTGAGCTGGGCTGCGATCTTAAGAAGACCTACTTTGACGTTCCTCGGCTGCGTACTGCGTTTCCCGGTGATTACCTGAAGACAGGAATCGCATACGCGTTTCATCCCCATCGTGACACCTGGTATTCAGCGCCTCTCAATCAGATTAACTGGTGGATGCCCGTTTACCCGATCAACTCCGAAAACTGCATGGCGATTCATCCGCGCTATTGGGGAGAAGCGATTCGAAATAGCTCGAATCAATATAATTACCACCGGTGGAATTTAGAGAGCCGCTTTAACGCAGCTCAGCAGCTCAAGACCGATACGCGTGTTCAACCGCGACCGGAAGAGCCCGTGGAACTGGAACCTCAGTTCCGATTGATCTGCGAACCGGGTGCAGCCTATCAATTCTCGTCCGCGCAGCTGCACTCGACGGTGCCGAATACGTCTGGGCTGACCCGCTATAGCATCGATTTTCGAACGGTGCACTTGGACGACGTCTGGAGCCGTACAGGCGCGCCGAACGTGGATTCAGGTTGCACCGGCACATCAATGGGCGATTTCTTGAAGGGAACGGATTTTTCACGGCTTCCGCCCGACGCGCTCGCGTTGTATCAGGACGGGACCGAACCTTCAAATCCTTCTCCTGCGCAATCACCAGAGAAAGTCGCGCGGCTTTAGATCTCACGCGGTGGTTCATCCAAAGAGCAAAACCAAATAAACTCTTTGTGTTCGAGCGGCAAGGGTCCAACCTAAGCTAAAGTATGCTCCCCCTCAACCTAAAAAAAGACCCCAGCGCGGAATTGACAGTATTGTGCATTGGCGCGCACTGCGACGATATCGAGATAGGCTGTGGTGGCACCCTGTTGCATCTCAAGACTATTTTCCCACAATTGAAATTTCACTGGGTCGTTCTTAGTGGTTCAGGACCGCGGGGCCAAGAAGCCGCAGCAGCTGCGGAATTGTTCGCCACCGGTCATGACAAAAAGGTTGTTCTCAAGGATTTTCGAGACGGCTTCCTCCCATACACCGGCGAACGCGTGAAGGAGTTTTTCGAGGAGATGAAGGATCAAGTAGCCCCGGACCTGATCTTCACACACTGGCACGGCGACGCCCATCAGGACCACCGTCTCATCTCTGAACTCACCTGGAATACATTTCGAAATCACCTGATCTTCGAATATGAGATCCCAAAATATGACGGCGACCTCGGGCGGCCCAGTATATTTGTAACCCTTACAACGGAAATCTGTGAAGAGAAAATCCGGTCGCTTATGGATGCCTTCCAGTCCCAGCACGCGAAGCGCTGGTTTCGGCGGGATACATTTCTCGCTCTAATGCGGTTGCGAGGGATGGAATGCAATGCTCCGAGCGGCTACGCCGAAGCTTTTTACTGCCGCAAGTTGCTACTGTGAACTTCAATGCGGAAATCTAAAGGGCGCGTGCGAGACCCTCGGAGGCTGGCACTGCCTCGCGCATCAAAGCGAACAATGAAAGAAAAGGGCTCCGGCATGGGAAGCACTCAACATCAATCCTCTCATCTCACACCTGCGGACGCTGATACGAAGGACTTCTCCAAGTCGCGTGCGCTTCAGCCGAAGGCACATCAGTTGATTCCTGGTGGAGCCCACACGTATGCGAAAGGTGACGATCAATTTCCGGAGCAGGCCCCGGCATTCATCGCGCGCGGCAAAGGCTGTCACGCGTGGGACTTGGACGGCAATGAGTTCATAGAATACGGGATGGGTCTGCGTGCGGTCACTCTGGGTCACGGCTTCGAGTCGGTTGTAGATGCCGCTTACCAGCAAATGAAGCTCGGGATCAATTTCACACGGCCCGCAAAAATTGAAGTGGACCTTGCCGAGACGATGCTTGAGATTATCGACGGAGCCGATATGGTGAAGTTCGCCAAGAACGGGTCCGACGTCACGACGGCAGCCGTCAAACTGGCACGGGCTTACACCGGCAGGAATATGGTTGCCATTTGTGGTGACCAACCGTTTTTCTCCACCGACGATTGGTTCATCGGCACCACTGAGACGAATGCTGGCATTCCTCAAGCGGTCATCGAAATGACCGTGAAGTTTCGCTACGATGACCTCGAGAGCTTGCGAAAAATATTCGATCAATATCCCGAACAGATTGCCTGTGTCTTGATGGAGGCAGAGGCTGCAACTTCGCCGACTGCGGGTTACCTGAGTCGAGTGAAACAGCTCTGCGAGGAGCGTGGCGCCGTCCTTGTCTTCGATGAGATGATCACCGGCTTTCGCTGGCATTTGGGAGGAGCGCAGAAGTTTCACGGCGTCGTTCCGCATTTATCCACGTTCGGCAAGGCAATGGGGAATGGGTTTGCAATCGCGGCTCTGGCAGGCAAGCGCGAGATTATGCGCCTCGGAGGTCTGGATCATGACCAGACTCGCGTGTTCCTCCTGTCCACGACCCACGGAGCCGAGACCCACGCTTTGGCGGCATCGCTTGAAACCATTCGGATCTATCGCGAACAAGAAGTGGTCGAGTTCCTGTGGAAACAGGGCGAACGTCTGCGTGCTTTGGTAAACCAATCAATTGCAGAGAACCGGCTTGAGGGTTTCTTCGAGCTGACGGGCCGGCCCTGCAACCTCATCTTCGCAACCCGCGACTCGGATCGCAATCCGTCGCAGTCTTTTCGCACGCTGTTCATGCAGGAGCTGATCCGGCGAGGAGTGATTGCGCCGTCATTTGTGGTGAGTTTCTCGCACAGTGATGAGGACATCGAACAGACCGCCGAAGCCGTATACGGAGCTCATCTCGTTTATCGCAAGGCCCTCGACGAGGGAATTAACAAGTATCTGGTGGGACGTCCGGTAAAACCAGTAGGCCGAAGGTACAACTAGGAGCAGGCTAGGCCCAACTCATGAAAGAAGAATTACGCGAACTCTACAAATATCGGGAACTTCTCTACACGATTACCTACCGTGACATCAAGGTCCGGTACAAGCAGTCGGTTATGGGGTTTTTGTGGGCGGTTCTGATGCCGGTCTTGATCGTCGTATCCGGCGTTGTGGTTCGGTATGCGTATGGCCTTGCCACTCATATGCCGTTGCAGACGGAGGACATTGCGAGCGTGGCGGTCAAGTCGCTTCCCTGGGCGTTTCTAGTTTCCAGCATCCGGTTTTCCTGTAGCAGCCTCATCGGTAATCAGAACCTCGTCACCAAGATCTACTTCCCGAAGGAGATTTTTCCAATGGCGGCCGTATTGGCTAGCCTTTTTGATTTCTTCGTGGCTTCCGGAGCCCTGCTGATTTTCCTCCTGATAATGCGGATCGGATGGAGTGTATATCTCGTTTGGACGCCGTTGCTGCTCCTTACGATGGTGCTAATGGCTGCGGGGATCGGGATGGTTGTGTCAGCTGCCAGCCTTTTCTTTCGCGACGTGAAATACATCGTTGAGGTACTCCTTACATTTGGAATCTTCTTTACCCCTGTCTTTTACGAGGTCAGCATGCTCGGAAACAAGGGTAAATGGCTGTTGCTTAATCCGGTGAGCCCGATCCTGGATGGACTTAGCGCTTCCATCGCCCGCCATCAATCCCCGGACCTATCCTGGTTTGCTTACAGCTTTGGCTTCGCTCTGGTCGCGCTTCTGGGCGGATTCGTGTTCTTCAAACACTTGGAACCGGCCTTCGCGGAAAGCATTTAACGGGAGACCCTTGATGTCTGATGTTGCGCTCCGGATGGAGCATGTTTACAAAAAGTTTCGCAGGGGCGACGTCTACAGCTCCTTGCGCGACCTGGTACCTGCGCTAACCGGAAAGATGTTCCGGCAGGAAGATCTCAGTGAGAACGACATAAGAGAATTCTGGGCCTTGCAGGATCTCTCATTCGAGGTGAAACACGGAGAGGCATTTGGCATCATCGGTAACAACGGTGCAGGAAAGAGCACTGCGCTGAAGATCCTTAGCCGGATCATGAAGCCCACCAAGGGGCGAATGATTACTAACGGACGCGTCTCCGCGCTAATAGAGGTAGGAGCGGGTTTTCATCAGGATCTCTCGGGCAGGGAGAATATTTTTCTGTACGGCACCATCTTGGGAATGACCAAGCGTGAGATCGAATCGAAACTGGACCAGATCGTTGCCTTCGCAGGACTTGAAGAGTTTATTGACACACCCGTCAAACGCTATTCCTCGGGTATGTACGCCCGGCTGGGATTCTCGGTCGCCGCCCATGTCGACCCAGAGGTCCTGATCGTTGATGAGGTTCTGAGCGTGGGCGACTACGTTTTTCAGAACAAGTGCCTCGAACGGATGAAGGACGTCATCCGCAGAGGAGCGACGGTCCTGTTCGTCTCCCACAACCTAAAGAGTGTTGCTGAATTCTGTGACCGATGTGTGCTGTTGGAAAAGGGACGTGCCGTTATGACTGGTCCAACGCAGGAAGTCATTTCTGGCTATCTAAATCGATCTCGGAGCACACACGTCACGGAGGCGATTACTAGTCAAGTGGCAATCACGAAAGTCACGGTTCGCAATGAAGACGGAGAATGCCAGAGGTTTCGTTCCGGCCAGAAAGCATGGATAGACATTGAACTGCGTGCGCACGCGAATTGCGGCAAGCTATCTCTTTCAATTTATATCACAGATGATGAACATCAGAGCGTGTTCGACACTTCTACAGAACGTCTCGGGCACGGTAATTTTTCTCTTAGCGAGGGCGACGTCTATACTTGCACTTTTGAGCTGCGCCTGAACATGGCAAGCGGCATGTTTCACCCCTCTGTTCTTGTTTACAGATATGACACTCAGACGGAATACGATAGATGGGAGCCTGCTGCAACGATCTACGTCAGTTCCGAGGACGATGTGCGTGGAATTGTCCATTGTTTCCCGAAGGTTGTTCGGCAAGAGATTCAGGCATCTCGGATGCAAACTGCGCCGCGGTGATAGGAAATACGAGCGGCAACAACAAGCACACTCCAATCTGACGAGCGTCCCGGACCTCATGCAGTTGCTGAATACGATTGTTCTTACTTCATTGCCGGGAATTGTAATCGATTTTTGTTAGCCCCCGTTTGATAACCCAACCCTTGGTAAGCCAGTTCGATACGTCGAAACGATAAATAATGGATCTAGGCCGTCTCCAGATGCCTCTCACTATGAGCTCACTCAGCCGCGCTCTATCGGTGTCGCCCCGTGAGTCCCAGGCTCCTCCGTTCGCCCACGAAGCTGTCCAATTAACTGTTGAAAAAGCCCGTGATCCACGGGAGAGCCATGCAACGACCCATGTCACCGGCTTTCTCGTGTTGGCAGCGCAACTCGCGGGGCTCTTGCTAGTCTTCCACGTATACCATTTGGAAAAACCCGCATTCGTGGTGATGTCTGCGGGCGTCTTCGGGGCATTTTTGGTTCATTACTGGTTGCCTTTTCGTTTCAAGGAGATCTTTTGGGTGGCGGTGTCGTTGTTCGGAGCTTTTTGGCTAATGGAGCCACGAGTGGCGCTACTGCTCTTCGCAGTGGGACTGACCTTCTATCTGATCCTTCGCAGTCCACTCCCGTTCCAATGGCGAGTGGTGCTAGTGGCGGGAATTTTTGCGGTATTAATTTATGGCTGCGCGACTGCGAGGCTTCTTCGTATCCCGGTCTCGTTCTATCCGGTGTTCGGCGCAATCTTCATGTTCCGGATCATCATCTACGTCTATGACGTCGCGCATGCGAAGGAACCCGCCCGCCTTCTGCCCTTCCTAAGTTACTTTTTTATTCTTCCAAACTACTACTTCATGCTCTTTCCGGTCATCGACTTTCAAACGATGAGGCGTACGTACTATCGGCGCGACATCCACGATATCGCACAACAGGGTATTCACTGGATGGTGCGTGGATCGATACAACTCATGCTCTATCGGCTGGTACTTTATTTTAACGATCCGTACCTGCCGGACCACGTGACGAGCCTTCGCGCACTGCTCACAACGATGGTGCTGACGTTCCTGCTTTATTTGAACGTCTCCGGGTCGTTCCATCTGATCGTGGGTATGCTCCATCTCTTCGGCTACGACCTTCCTGAAACCCACCGGCGCTACTTGCTGGCAAGCAGCCTTCTTGATATGTGGCGCCGAATCAATATTTATTGGAAAGATTTCATGGTTAAGGTTGTCTATCTTCCTGTTTACTTCAGATTACGCAAGCGGGGAGAGCGGGGCGCGCAGGTGACGGCGACGGTGGCCGTATTCCTAGTCACATGGATCCTGCATTCTTACCAACTTTTTTGGGTGGAGGGCCGGTACAAGCTCACCTGGCCAGATACGATCTTCTGGGGAGTCTTGGGGATCCTCGTCGTAGCGAACGTCCTTTATGACATCCGCCATCCGCGCCAGGCAGGGGGCTCTTCCTCTTGGAAGTCTCGCGCGGTCCACGCCGCCCAGGTTCTCGGCACCTTCGCGGTGATCACTACGCTTTGGTCGTTGTGGTCCGTACCCACCCTGAGTGCCTGGATTTATCTAATGACTCACTGGATACGGCGTGGCTGATCGACGGAACAACTGGCAAATGAACAAGACATTATGGCGCGACGCGTTGCTGACCGTGGTCACTTTGGCTGGGCTGGCGATCCTCCAGAGCAGCGCGTCGGCTATTTACAAACTGCCCTACGGTCACTTTTCGGCGAAGATGATCGAACTAACGACTAGCCGCGCGTTCGTGTTCAATATGGATATTGCGGGATATTACGAACGCCTCCTCAATCCTGGCATCCGGCCAACGGATAAGCGCCAAGCAAAGTGGTCGGGCAGGAATCGGGTGTTCGACTCTTATAGGGTTTACCGACTCAGGCCCAACATTGAGAACATGGGAGAATGGGGAACGACGGTTGTTCCAACGAACAGCCTTGGCTATGTCGGTCCCGAGTGGTCCGCCCAGAAGCCCCTAAACACTCGCCGAATAGCGCTCCTGGGCGATTCGGTAACGCAGGGCGTCGGGGTCAACCCGAACCAGACTTACGGGGCTCTATTGGAGAGTCGACTAAATGCGATCGGCCGTGACCGGGGGCTATCGCAATTCGAAGTGATGAATTTTTCGGTATATGGTTACCACCTGACGCAGTTTCTCGATGTGGCAGAAAACGACGTACCCCGTTTCAAGCCTGACGTTTACGTTGTAGCACTAACCGAAATATCGGTTTTTAGAAGTTGGGACGTCCATTTGGTTGACGTAATCGGGCTGGGGCTTGACCCGAAATACGAATTTCTGCGGCGGACAGTGCAGAGCTCGGGAGCATCCATAAACGACGATGACGCCACGTTGCACGCCAAGCTGGCTCCATTTCGGGTTGCAGTTATTCGGGATACGTTATTGGAGATGAAATCAAATGCGGAACAGCATGATGCGAAATTCATCGTGTTACTCATACCCGGTGTGGAAGACGCTAGTCTGACCAGAAAGAAGTTCGAGGGAATTCCAGAATTGTTGGCATCGCTGAATATTACCAGCGTAGATTTATTGGACACATTTGATGGAACTCTGAACGTGGCACCTTTTCGCATGAGCGACTTGGACCCACACCCAAACGCACTGGGCCATGCCATGATCGCTGAGAACCTGTACAACAAGCTCCGTGCACAGCCGAGTGTATTGTCGGCTGTAGTAGGGCAGGCGACCGACCTAAATCGACAAGCGTCCGCTTCGAAGATCACGTTGTTCCAGCGCAGGGGTGCGAGAATGATTGGGGTGACGCCTCGTGGAGCTGAATAGCATGAAGGAAGAGATCCGACAGTATATTCTCTCCGCAATTCTGTTAGGCGATTTATCGTCGAACCTGAGTGACGACACTCCGTTGCTAACGAGTGGGCTTGTGGATTCGACGGCGTTGTTACGTATCGTCAGCTTCATCGAGGAAAAGTATGGCATCGAAGTAGAAGCCTACGAAGCGGGTGTGGAAAACTTCGACCGGGTCGAAGATATCGCGGCCTTCGTTCAGAGAAAGCAAGAAGTGGCTAGGTAATTTCGCAAGTCGGTGGCTGTGAAACACGCGTTGCCAAACGTGCTGAATCGAATTTTCCAAAAAAGCTTTCGCAATTTTGGGTCTCGAACGGCTCTCGTATTCGGGAGCAAACGGTACACGTACGCGCAATTGGAGCAACAAGTCGGACGGTGTGCGGCAGGCTTAAAGGAATTGGGCGCGGCACCCGAAAAAGGTGTGGCGCTCGTTTTGAAGAATAGTCCGGAATTTATTCTTACGTATTTGGCTGCTTCATGGCTGGGAGCCCCTGCGTTCTTAGTTGATCCGGGCTCCAAATCCGGCGAGCTTCACAGGGTATTCACCGAAGGTCGAGTTGCAGTTACGGTATGTGACGCCGAGCGGACATCCGCTCTTGAAGAGGTCAGAGAGCAGACCAAACAGCACTTTTCCATCTACTCGCGTGGGGGAAATTTCGAAGGCCTGATGAGCCGAAGGACGGAGCTATCGCCGCCCGGGTCTTATGATGCCGAAACTGCCATTGTGCAATTCAGCTCGGGAACTACCGGAGTGCAGAAATGCATCGCGCGATCTCATCGTAACCTTCATTGCGAGGCCCAAAACTTCAATGAGACGATCGGGGTTTCCGCAGACGACCGCATCCTCTGCACGATTCCGCTTTTCCATGCGCATGGGTTTGGCAATGCCTTTTTGGCGGCATTCTACGCAGGGGCGACGCTCGTTTTGGTGGATGGTTTCAACCGGGCTGCAGTGGTTGAACTTCTTGCTGCGGAACGCATCACAATCTTCCCGGCAGTACCCCTAATGATTGAACTACTCGGGCAGAGGGCGTCGGGGCAGCCTCTGCCTGCGGGATCACTTCATTTAGTTTTCACTGCGGGTGCCCCATTGCCATCCGCAGTTGCGAAGTCGTTTAGGGCATCATTTGGCATCAACGCGTGCCAGCTCTATGGCACGACGGAAATCGGCTCCGGGGCCATCAATCTTGAACCCGATCTACATTCGACTTTAGATTCGGTCGGCTTTCCGATGAAGAATGTCCGTATCGAGATACTTCGTGAGGACGGGAGTCCCGTGCAACCCGGCGAGGTTGGTGAGGTAGCGATTCAAAGTCCGGCGGCTGCCAGCGAATATTTGCGGCAACCCGAACTTACCCTGCAGAAGTTTCGTAATGGCTATTTTTGGCCCGGTGACTACGGACGGAAGGACGCCAATGGCTACCTCTACCTCGAAGGACGCGCGGACTGGCTCGTCTTAAGTTCTGGCCGGAAGGTTGACCCACATGAAGTCGAAGCAGTAATTGCCACGTTTCCCAAGGTGCGGGAGGTAGTGGTCGTAGGGGTGCCTGGCCACGCCGGTGAACAGGTGGTCAAAGCCGTTGTCGTCGCCCGCGAGGTCTGCCAGGCACACGAGATTGTCGATTTCTGCCGCACAATGCTCGCGGATTTCAAGGTCCCACGTCTGGTTCAATTCGTTCCGGAAATGCCGCGCAGCGCGACAGGGAAACTCCTCCGCAAGGACTTGATGTCCTGATGGACGTTCGCTGGTTAACGTTATCGGACCGTCGGGCAAACCGCGCGTTGGTTGGAAGAATCCGAATTCTCCAATATCGAATCTTGCACAAAGAACATGTTCGATGAGAGCAATTTTCTTCGCGGCTATCAAATATAACTTGTTTTTGGATCCGCGTCCTTGCTCTGTCGCACTGTGGCCAGAACTGGAGACCCGAAATGGATATCGGAGATAATTCCGCGGTCGAGGTCGGCCAAATCGGCCCTCGCGCGGTCCAGGAGTCGAGCCCGACTTCTCCTTCAGGTTTCTGGGAATCTGGGCTTGCCCCTTTTCTCGAAAAGTATTGCCTGTTCCTGTGCGTATTGCTAATCGGGATCGCGTGCGTTCGCATTGTCTCTACCTACAATGCACTGAGTTTGACCAACGATGAGCCAACCCATTTTGCCTGCGGCCTCGAATACTTAGCGAAACACGTATATAGCTATGAAACGCAACACCCACCCCTTTCTCGCATGATGGAGGCCCTTGGACCGTACTTGGAAGGCGCTCGGCCGCTGGGCGATCCCAGTCCGAACCATGAGGGCGCTAGAGTAATTGCCCGTTCGGGAAATGTAGATCGCACTATATTTCTGATGCGACTGGGCAACCTGCCGTTCTTTTTGTTGGCATGCCTTGTGGTTTGCGGCTGGTCTTGGTATTCGTTTGGCAGAGCGATTGCCGTTCTGGCGACCGCGCTTTTTACCTTGCTACCCACAATGCTGGCCGACGCGGGCATGGCCACTACCGACATGGCGCTTGGTGCAACCGTGGGGGCGGCTTTCTTCGCTACAATCGTCTGGGCAGAGAGACCCACATGGTTTCGGTCTGTGATGCTCGGACTATTTACAGCCTTAGCCTGTCTTTCCAAGTTCACCGCTTTGGGTTACATACCCATCGCAGCATGTTTTGCACTTGCGTGCTATTTGGCCACACGCTGGCCTGGGTGGTTTGGGTTGTGGAGACTAGCTAAGCAGCGTTTGGCTCCATTAGCGCTTGCCGGCGCGATTGCATTACTCGTGATCTGGGCCGGCTATTGGTTTTCCTTCAGCGTCAGCAGACTGCCGTTAACGAACATCAGCCTCCGCCTACCCGCCCCCGAATTTTTGGATGGCATCCGAAGTGCCTTGAGCCATAACCGTTTCGGGCATGGAGGCTTTCTGTTGGGCGAATTTCGGATGACGGGCTGGTGGTATTACTTTCCAGTGGCACTGGCGGTGAAGACTCCAATTGCATTTCTGATTCTGTTGGCACTGGGGATTTACGTGTGCCTCAGGGATCAGAACCGCACTAGGTACCTGATGCCGCTTGCCTTTAGTCTCGGAATTCTGTTGCCGGCGATGAGGAGCCACATTGACATTGGCATTCGCCATATCGAACCGATATATATCGGTCTTTCAATAGTGTCGGCCCTCGGACTGAGGCAACTGGTGCTTTGGTCCCGCAACGGAGTTGGCTCCGCGCTGACCGCCGGAGTTCTGGTGGCGTGGATGGCTATATCCGTTGCGTTCCATCATCCCGACTACTTGGCATATTTCAATGCGTTCGCCGGCAAAGCCCCCGAAAAGATCCTCGTGGACTCCAATTACGATTGGGGGCAGGATCTAAAGCTGCTCGCGAAGCGCTTGGATCAACTAGGCGTCAAGGAATTTTCGCTGGCGGCTGTGAACGGCGTCGGGATGTCGATGCCCGAGTTCGACGATTATCTCGAAACCTGGTATGGCCTGCCCACCATCAAAGACGTTGACCTCTGTAGTCCATCGCCAGGCTGGAACGTAGTCAGCACGACAGTCGAGCAGACCTTCAGCCGGTTGCCCGATAGTCGGTTCTACCGAGGCCCCAATGGGTTGAAACCTTGGTACGAGGAAATCGCTCCGACTGAGCGCGTGGGCCCGCTACTTCTTTACAATGTTCCATCAGGCATGAAACTCAGTGGGGGGAACTGCCATTAGAGTCTTCCGCGAATCGCCCTCGACGAGCGATGATGATAGTAGCGTTGCCCTCCAACCGTTTGACGCCCTGTCGTGGTGGATTCGATAATAGCCTACACTAAGCATGCGGCTGACAAACGATCGCCACGAGGAACTCGTTGGGCCACTGGCAGGAATGCGAATGGTTTCCGGTGGGCCTTCAGGATTGGAACCCAAGAAAAACTATGAGTTATTTGAAAAGGGTAGCGATTAACTGTTTCAATTTTCTTCAGGGCGTTTGTATTGGTATGGCATCGCGGAGCGTGAACAAGGAGCTAGCCCGCCGAGATGCCAAACGCGGCGGCAAGGTTCTTCAGTGGTTTACGTCGGATGAAGCTGCAGTTGTGGAAGCGCTTGCCACGGTTATTGTTCCGTCGGACGATGAGACGCCTGGACTCGAAGACGTGGGTGTCTATGGCCCGCCCGCTATCGTTGCGCTCGACAGTCTGGTCGCCAAATCCCTACAGAGGCAGGAGTTGTATTCGCGCGGGTTACTGTCCTTCGATATTTGGGCGCTCAAGGAACGTGGCTGCAAGTTCGCCGAAATGCCCAAGGAAGATCAGATAATGCTGTTTGGGGCTGCCCAACAGATTCACGAGCGCTGGACCGCGAGTAGTTCGGGGATAATGAAAGCGTGGAGCAGGCTACGGACCATTACCCGAGCGAGAAACGGATCTTTGTTTGCCGCGCAATTATATCCTCAGATTCGAGACGACTGCTTCCAGGTATTCTATACCAGCCGTGTGAGTTGGACCTGGCTAGATTACGATGGACCTCCAATGGACAAGGGCTATCCGAGTCTCTTGGAGCGGCGCTGACACGCGCTATCTCCGCTTCCAAACCTCAGTTGACAAGATGAAACGGAAAAATTCGACCAAACCGAACAAGGACTGCCTTTTCGCCCCGAGCTGCGAGATTCGCCGAATAGGATTGATTAGCCCTTACACCGGAGGCAACTCAGGAAATGCCGCGATCATATCCGCTATTATCGCCAATATCCACAAGCGCGTCGCTGGCGTCGAGATTCTCGGCATTACTCTGAATCCGCCTGAAACACGCCGGCGACATGGGATCGAAGCATTCCCTCTGGCAGGGGTCTCCCGTCCATTTTATGGCGTCTTCAATTCAGAAGGGTCCCGAACGTCGCGGCGACGACCAGCAATGTTTGCGCAAATCAAACAATGGCTGAAAAGCATTCCGGGGCTTCGTGGTTTCGTGAGCGCAACCCGCAATTGTGCGATGGAGCTCGGTCACATTAAGCGGGCAGCGGGCGTGATTCGAAAGCTCGATGTGGTAATCGTACCTGGCGGTGGTGCGCTCGATGATTTTTGGGGTGGGCCCTGGGGGCATCCCTGGGCTCTGTTCAAGTGGAGCATGCTCAGTCGAGTTTTCGGAGTGCCCTTCCTATACGTGAGTGTTGGAAAATGCTGCCTTGAACGCCCCCTGAGCCGTTTCTTTATCCGCATTTCCCTTCGTCTCGCCAAATATCGTTCCTACAGAGATAACGAATCAAGAATCGCGGTGCAAACCCTCATTGATGCACGAAATGACCTGGTCTATCCTGATTTGGCGTTTAGTTATCCTTGCGCCACCGCTCAAATCCCGCGCGCCAATGCATCAAGCGACGGTCGACTCGTGGTCGGCGTTAGCCCCATTGCCTACTGTGATCCGCGTGTGTGGCCCCTCAAAGATGAGAGAAGCTACGCTGCATACGTTGCTCAATTGGCGGAAATCGTAAAGTGGCTCGGGAGGGAAGGCCACCGCGTGCTGTTTTTCACCACGGATGGCCCCGATAATGCAACGGTGGCTGACGTTCGAACCTTGATCTCCGGTAGTACGATTGATGTCAACGCAATCCAAACCCTACCAGGTTCGACAGAACAGAGTACGGATGGCCTCTTGAACGGAATCTCCGGCGCGGATTTGGTAATTGCCAGCAGACTCCACGGCGTCATCTTGTCTCATCTCAACAGCACTCCTGTGTTGGCACTCTCCTTTGACCCCAAAGTGGACTCCCACATGAAGGCCGTGGGACAGGAGCAATATTGTTTGAACATCGATCATCTGCGCCTCGATTCGGTCATCGAACGCTTTATTGCTCTAAGAGCGGAACGCCAACGGGTGCGGGCTCACCTGTCTTCTGTCGCTCTGAATTTTCGCGGACTTCTCGACACCCAATATGATTGGATCCTTGGAGTTCCCCAATCCGGTTCCACAGCGGACCATCCCACTCATATCGATGCTTCCCCACTTTCGGAAATTGGCAGTCTTCGATCAAGATGATGAATAATTTCCGTTGCGCATGACCCTCTCGGCCAAAGACGGCGCAGACGTGATAGTCATTGGCTCAGGCGCGGGCGGAGGTGTCCTTGCAAAAGAGCTAGGAGAGGCAGGTTTAGAAGTCATCGTTCTCGAAGCGGGTAGGCGCTACGATCCGTACAACGACTATCCCACACATGCTTTGGACTTCGAAGTTCGTGCCGGCGATGTGTTTTCGTTCGAAGATCCACGTCGCGATCGATATACGTCTGGGGGTACTCGCCCTTTCTTTTACTGCCGCGTGAAGGGTGTGGGTGGGGCAACGCTCCATTACCACGCGATGTCTCCCAGACTCCAGGAATCTGATTTTAGAGTACGAAGCGAAGATGGAATTGCGGATGACTGGCCAATTAGCTATGCGGACTTAGAGCCTTTCTATACGAACGTGGAGTATGAATTGGGAGTTTCCGGGCCAGATGGCGATGGGGCGAACCCGTTTGATCCACCTCGCTCGAGGCCTTATCCAACTCCAGCTCACGAATTTAACCTCGCGAGCCGCATCGTGAAGCGAGGTGCGGACAAGTTGGGCTTGCACTTGGTGCGCGAACCTCTGGCCATCCCCACCAGAGATTGGAACGGTCGGCCAGCTTGCATCAATGCTGGAACGTGCCGACTGGGGTGCAAGATCTCCGCAAAATCCAGTATTGACGTAACTTATATACCCAAGGCGATGAAGACAGGAAGGGTGCAGATTCGTACTGAATGTATGGCTCGGAACATTAAGATTGGATCCGATGGCAGAGCGCGTAGCGTAATTTATTTTAACTCTGACGGTCACGAGAAGGAAATCTTCGCGCGCGTGATTGTGGTGGCAGGGAACGCTGTGGAGACTCCACGTCTTCTTTTATTGAGTACCTCACGTCAATTTCCCGATGGACTGGCGAATTCGAGCGGTTTGGTAGGCAAGCGTTTCACCGAACATCTGTCCGTGTTTGCACATGGCGTGTTTTCCGAGCGCCTGGACCCTTGGCGCGGTGTCCCGACAGGCGGAATTATTCAGGATTTTTACGCAACAAATGTCCGCCGCGGCTTTGCACGTGGATGGACGATTTCTGTAGAAAATGACAATCAATGGCCTTTGGCGACGGCACTCAGTGTGCCCGGTTGGGGAGCCGAGCACAAAGCGCGCGTTGGGCAACTTTTCGGCCACGTGGTAGGACTGGCTACCGACGGAGAACAATTGCCGGACGAGTCCAATCAAGTTAGGCTCGATCCCATCGTCAAGGACGTTTACGGGCTACCGGTACCTCTGCTGATCAATAATCCGGGGAAGAACGATTTGGCGATGATCGATGCGATGTCGTCCAAACTTAAGGAAATCCTGGAAGCTGCCGGAGCGAATGAAGTGCATGTGGCAGAGAGTGTCCCGGGAGGATCATCGCATTACCTCGGCACTTGTAGAATGGGTGACAATCCACAGACTTCAGTTGTGGATCCGTGGTGTCGGACTCATGACGTTCCGAATTTATTCATTGGAGATGGCAGTGTTTTTGTCACTGTAGGTGCGGCGAACCCAGCATTGACGATTTCCTCCTTGGCCGCTAGAACGGCTGCCGGAATCATAGCGGCGTTCCGGCGCGGCGACTTCCCATGATTTCCCCAAGAACTCGAATCTTGAGTGCAACCGGCAATACATCGAGGGAGTGACGTGGGATCCACACCACTAGTTAGCATCGTAACTCCGTTTTACAACACCCGGGATTTCCTCGCCGAGTGCATCGAAAGCGTTCTGCGTCAGACCTATCAGAATTGGGACTACGTTCTCGTTGACAATTGCAGCACCGACGGGTCTGCTGAGCTCGCTGAACATTACGCATCCCGATTCCCGGCTAAGATTCGGCTCATCCACACGCAATCATTCTTGTCCCAGGTACAGAATTACAATTTCGCCCTCTCTTGTATTTCACCGAGCAGCGAGTACTGCAAGATGGTTCAGGCGGACGACTGGCTGTTTCCGGATTGTGTCAGGAGCATGGTGGAGGTCGCCGAGGCGCACCCTACCGTCGGAATCGTCGCCGCGTACGAACTTCAGGGTGATGGTGTATTTCTGGATGGCCTACCCTATCCCACCCCCGAACTAAGTGGCCGCGATGTTTGTCGGCTGTACCTTATGAAGGATAAATACCTCTTTGGTACTCCGACTTCTTTACTGATGAGGTCGGAACTGATACGGGCCCGGGATCCTTTTTATGACGAGCGCTACGCACCTTTTGAGGACGCTCATGTGTGCTTTGATCTACTTACGACCTGGAACTTCGGCTTTGTGCATCAGGTCCTGACTTATTCACGCCGGGATAATGAGTCAATTCTTTCGCACGTCCGCCCGCTTGGCTTTTTCCTCTTCTCTCGATTGGCAATAGTGGTTGCGCACGGTCGGGATTATCTGTCTGCGGAGGAATACAATCTATGTCTGAAAGATGCGGAGAGACGTTACTTCCTATATCTCAGCAGATGCGTGCTGCGTGGCAGGAATCAGGAGTTCTGGCAGCTCCATCGAAAATGCCTGGCGTCGATCAGCTACGCTCTTGACTGGCGGCTTTTGGCTAAGTGGATTCCTCGTGCTCTACTTGAAAAGGGTTGGGAGACCTTCTGGGCTCAATGGGACAAGGGGTCTCGTTTAACCCCGGAGGGCCCGTCGAGAGTTCAGTAAGAGCTGTTAGTCTGCAAGTGTAGAGAAGATGGCGAGTAAACGGGTACTCGTAACATCGATTCCGGTTCACCTGCATCACGATTCAAGATTATTTTCACATCTTCGACTGCTCCCACGTCACCCAGAGCGCTTGCGTTTTCAACGACCGAAGTGCCGCGAATCAAACCGTGAACTGACCTGTTAGCTTCGCTTTGCAAAACGTGCGCGCTAGTTTGGCGAAAAACCATGTCGAGCTCATCACTTATCCACCTTACTAGAGCAGTGTGGAGCGCGCGCATTGCATTGTTTTGGCCGATTTGGATCGCTCTAACGATTGCAGCGGCGACCTGCGTGGCGTGGGTGATCAACCGGCCAAGAACTCCTACGGTCTCTGAAGCAAACAAGGATTGTGTCGCTCGGGCAACGGGACGCGTATGGTCGCGCGGTGCCTTGGCGGCGCTCGCATTACTGTGTGTTTTCTTGGCGTGCGACATCGCCCTGAGCTTGACCTGGGAGGACTTTACCTATTCTGACAATTCGATGTTCACACTCTATACCCTTCGGGGTCACGACATTGCGCCGACGATCTCACGAGTGACTGGACGTTTCTATCCGCTCGGCGAACAAGAATTCAACTTAATACGCCATTTGACCGGCACGGCTGTCGGCTACCATGCATGGCCCATCGTTGAGCTTCTGATCTTGTCGGGCGTTCTCCTCTTTCTTGACGAAGAGTTGAGCATCGCCGCGCGTTCTGCTCTGACGATCCTTGCCCTCATCACCCCGAGCATCGTGATTAGTTTCACAGGGCTTATCTACGAGGAGAGAAACGTTCTTCTATGCCTCGCTTGCCTTGTGCTGTTTGTGAAACGCTTCGAACAAACTCTGTCCACACGGTGGGCGGTTGCCGCGGTAGTGTCCGCTCAGATCATGATTTATTACAAAGAGACAGCATTCCTCCTGCTCTTGGGTTTTGCGGTGGGACGGCTTATATTGCGCTGCTGGGACCGAGATCAGGCACGCTTGGAATACGGACGACTTCGGGACAGGGAAAGCCGACTGGACCTATGCCTCGCCTCGTTAAGTGTGCTGTTCGTCTTTTATTATGCGGCGATAATGTTGCCTCACTTGAACATGCAGTACGCCGAGCAACAACGCCTTCCAATAGGCAGTCTTCTTCTTGCTTACCTGAAGTTGGACCTCTTGGCATGGGTGTTTGTGGCCTTGGTGTTGGGCAGGGCCTATCTTATCCTGCGGCGCAAGGTCGCACCGCTGCTGTTGTGGGATGGTTTGGCTATTGGTGGTGTGGCCTGCTTTGTTGCCTACCTTCGTCTTCGCATGTACGGCGCCTACTATCTGGCCCCCGTGGACCTCATCGCTGTGCTTTATGTTGGCCGATTCGTTTTCCTGGCGTGGGGAAAGGCAAACTTGCGGATGAAGGCAGCCGCACTGATCCTGCTGTTTGTTGTGCTGTTTCAAGACGTCTCGCTTTCAGCTTTTCGCATGTACGAGCAAAAAAACGTGATTCACGGAAAGGCTGAGCTGGCGAGCGCCCTCAAAGAGCGCTACGAGGGCAGCACGGGAAGCGTCCAGAGGATCTTCTTTCCGTTTGCGAGTCCGTACCGCGTAATGGAGTTTGCATCTTACCTTAGCTATAGGGGCGTGCCGGTGGAAGGTGTCCCATTTCAGGTTACCGGACCGAATAAGATCGTCCTGGTCAGTAGGGCTGCTGCCGAGGACGGCCCTTGCGTGACATACGAAAGCCTCATATGTCATGCTGAAAGTAGGCCTGATCCCGATGATCTTGTAATAATACTGCCGGATGATGACGCCTCACTTGCTGAGACCACTCCGTACCGGGATGGTGGGGAGCTACTATTTTCATATCAACCTCGTCCAGGCATTCCGCAATGGTTGTATCCCTTAGTCAGCCGTCTTCATGTTGCCTCGTACGCCTTCGCACGCAAGGAGCTTCCTGATCGATGGCTGCATGCATCCGCCATCGTGTGGAAGTAGCCTTAATGAAGTTCCCGAGCGTCGTAAGGAGCTCGGAACTGCTTGTCGCCTCCGACAAGTTTGCTGAGGGCAATAATAGGCGCGTTATACAGTTCGAATTCCTGAAATGATGCCGAACGGCAGGTCCCGAAACTCAACGAGGTGGCTGGCCAGAAATGCACAACCCCCTAGTTTCAGTAGTGATGGTGGTATGTAACGTTGAGCGCTTCCTCGTCGAGGCGATCGAGAGTATCTTGGGGCAGACCTATCAGGAATTCGAGTTCATCATCGTCGATTTCGGCTCAACTGATAATTCCAAATCGATCATTTTGAGCTATGCGGCCCGCGACAGTCGAGTCAAGCTCCACTTCATCCCTCATTGTGGTTTGGCAGAAGCTCGAAATGCCGGTTGTTTTCTCGCACAAGGCCGATACATCGCGATTATGGACGCCGACGACATCTCAGTCCCGGACCGTCTGTCATGCGAAGTCGACTTCATGGAGAAACATCGTCAGGTCGGCCTACTGGGCGGAGCGACGGAGTGGATCGACACAACGGGCAAGACGTTGTGCATCGATTCCCCTCCGACGGAGGATCGCGAGATCAGATTAGCACTTTCTACTCGAGTTCCGTTCTGGCAGCCCACCGTCCTAATCTCGAGCAAGGCTTTCGTTCTTGTCGGTGGATATCGATCTCTGTTCACCCAAACCGAAGACTATGACTTGTGGTTGAGGATCGCAGAGCACTTCGAGGTCGCCAATCTCAAGCGGGTGGTCCTCAGGTACAGGATTCATCCTTACCAGGTTTCGTTGCGGAAGCGAACGCAGCAAACTCTCTGCAAACTCGCGGCCCAAGCCTCTGCGTCAGCAAGAAATAATGGATACCCGGACCCTCTGAATACGGTTACAGAGATCACGACCGAAACCTTGGCTGAATTGGGTGTAACCGAAGCCAGGCAGCAGAGCGAACTCGCCTCAGAATGGCGGCAATGGATCCGACACCTGTGCATTGCAGGAGAGCACTTGGTTGCCCTCAAGACAGCACTCGAATTCCTGCAGTCCGATTTGAAGAACGTTGAGCGATGGCAAATCGCCGATCTACACTTGACTGTTTCGCGGCTTTATTGGAGGCAACGGAGGTTCTTGAGCAGTCTCCTCGCTGCGATTCAGGCGCTGGTGACTCGTCCTATGTTGGTCGGGAGGCCGATCAAGACCCTGTCGCGGCGGCTTCGGTTGACCCAGAGGTCATCGACCACTGATGAAGGTCTTGATCGAGGTCGACCTTGAAACCCAACGATGGAGAGAACGAATAAGTGAGTTCTTATAGGGGGCCTGGCGAACCCTGCAAAGCTTTGCGATCATGATCGCATGGGCTTTGGCGCCGCGCTCGGTGTCCGAAGCATTTAACCACGTACCTTCTCTGTAGCGCCGTGGCTTGTTGAGGGTTGTGAGACAACGCATCTTCTCTTTCTAGCGCAGGGCTCAGTGATCATTAGTTTGTATCGTGCGTTGATTTACTGCTAAGAGGCGCTCGGCATGCTGACGGACGGCTGCGAACCTCACCGATGTCGGCAGAGAGTTACGACTAGAGATCGGTTTCCCAACCTCGCTATCACAGCAGAGGATTGACGTGACCGCAGCTGTAGGTTGTGGAGCACCCCTTGACAGAGACGAACCGCAAGAAAGTACTCTTTGTTATATCCACTGGTGAGTATGGAGGCGCCGAAAAGCATCTTCTCGAACTCACTCGTAGGCTAATTGGGGCCGAGGTTCGGCTTTCAATACTTTGTTTGGACAAGGACTTTTATACCGAACGTCTCGGCGAAAATCAGGTAGATATCATCAGCTGCAAGAGTGGGCTGAAGTCCTTCTGGGATTGGTTTCAATTTTTTCTAGCCGCTCGGCCTGATGTTGTCGTTTTCGTCAGAGCCTGGCTCTGGTGTTACCGCTGGTACACGCCCATTGCTGCGTGGCTGGCGGGAATTCCGCGGTGCATTTCAATTGCTCACCTCACCCCGCCTCCAGTGCCGGCAAGGGTGGAGGGCCGGTCCGTTAGCAAGGTGTCGCGTCGTTTTCGACGGACACGCCATCTCTTGGCCTTACGACTGTCAGCGCATTTTGAGGACACAACCGTCTGCGTAAGCAACATAATTCGGGATACGCTCATAAGGGACTATCGTTTTCCGGCAGCCAGGACCGTTACAATTTACAACGGTGTATCGCTACTTGAATTCGACCGGCACGAAGACAAAGGACCGACTCTGAGATCGAGGCTGGGTCTAGGTCCACAAGAGTTCCTTCTCGTATGCGTCGCCAGATTGAGCGAGCAGAAACGAATCGATATCCTTCTATCGGCTTTGGCCCGAGTGTTAAAGGACGGTGTGCATTGTAAATGCATAATCGTTGGCGACGGACCCTTGAGAGAAGATCTGTCGAAACAAGCTTCGCTGTTGGGCTTGTATGGCCACATTTTTTTTGAGGGATTCCGTGAAGACGTTAGACCATATCTGCAAGCCGGGACCGCTTTCGTGCTCACTTCGCAACAGGAAGGGCTGCCACTTTCAATTCTTGAGGCAATGGCCTGTGGGTTGCCTTGCATCGTAACCAACGTAGGTGGTAACGCAGAAGCAGTCACCGATGGGGTTAATGGCCTGGTTGTCCGTTCAGAATCGGTAGATGAGGTGGCTGCCGCCATTTCGTACCTCGCAACGCACCCACGCGAGCGCGAGGAGATGTCGAGAATGGCTCGGGCAAGGGTGCATCAGGAATTCAATATCGAGGACCGAATGGCGCAGATAAGAAGTGTGGTATTGAAGTGATCGCGGCCGCGTTGACTTCCGAGTTGCGTGCGCCTCTTGACGAAGCTAGATTCAAGATTTAGAAAGGACGAAATTTCCAGCAATCAAAGCGTCTGTGCCGGAACAGAAATAGCTACGCACTGCATCCCGGGGCGTGATCACCAGGGGTTCGCCAAAAAGATTGAACGAGGTGTTCACCAACAGTGGCGCTGGCGCGCTTTCTCCAAAGCGCTGCAACATTCTCGACAACAATGGATTGGCAGCCCGGTCAACCACGTGCAGCCGTACGAGCCCACCTGGCAGCACGAATCCCTCCAGGAGATCCCGGCATTCCGGACGCACGACGCCCATTGTCGCCATGAAGCGCCCAGCCGGAGAACAATCGAAGTAACGGGAGCAATCCTCCTGGCGAACGCACAGCGCAAAGGCTCGAAACGATTCGCGGTGTTTTACGAAATCGTTCAGATTTTCCTTCACGTAGGCGGCCCAGGGAGAAGCGAACAAGCTGCGATTGCCAAGCGCCCGGGGGCCGAATTCAGCCGCTCCTTGAAACCAACCGACGATTTTTCCCGCATTCAGTAGTGTGAGGGCTGCCTCAATCTTTCGATCTTCCGTGTCGATCAAGCGGTAGGAAATTTTGCAGTTATCCAGAACCTTCTTGACTTCCTCGTTGGAGTAACTCGGCCCCCAATCCAGGCGCTCCAGAGGAGCGCTCCGCGGTTTCTTATGCACGGTGTGATATGCCAGCCACGCTGCTCCCAGCGCCGTGCCTTCATTTCCCGCCGCGGGTTGGACGAAGACCTCTTCGAACCCGGTGTTCTTCTCCACCGCCGCCACGATCAGCGGATTCAGAAACAGCCCACCGGCGAGACACAAATACTTTGCTCCGGTTTGTTGGCGCAGCCCATCAATTAGTTCGTTCACGACAGTCGAGCACGCCTGTTGGACACTCGCCGCGAGATTCGCGCAAAGCGTTTCGTCGACAAGTGCGCCTGCTGGCTTCGGAATGCCCAGGCGCCGATAGAACTCGTCCGAAAAAGCAATTTCTCCTACAAAGCCGCGTCGAAAAAAGCGGGCGTTAACATGCGGCCATGAAACTTTGCCGTTTCCTCTGCGCAAAATCTCGAGGAAAAAATCCTTGAAGACGGGCTCGCCCGTAAGACCCAACCATTGCGTCTTGTGCTCGTCCGAGCGCCTGCGGAATCCCAGCAGCCCCGTCACCTGCGAATAGACCCACGCAAGAGAGTTCGGGAAACGAATCGAATGCAACTCGCGGATCTGCGTGCCTTCACCGGTCGCGACAAGGCCGCAGCGGCCATCTCCCGTCTCATCGAGAGTTAGAATCAGCGCGCGCTCGAATGGAGAAGCGTAAAAAGCGCTCGCTGCGTGGCACAGCGCATGATCGAAGCCCAGGATGGGACGCTTCTGTTTGCCGTCGAAAATGCTGAGAATGCGGAGATAGTTCATTTCGCGCGCCAGATCTCCCAAAGCCTTGGTCTGGTAGTAGCCGCTCGAAATGGGCGCTTTGATCGCCTCGCGAGTGCGGAAACCGGCCCACCGAGCCCACGTTCGCATCGGGCGGCTTGCAATAGCGACGGTGTCCAGGTCCCTCCATTCAATCCGCGAGTTTCCTAGACAGAAATTGATTGCTTGCCGCGGAATTCCGCGCGCTCCTCGAGTCCTCAGGAGTTTGCCTTCCTCGATGGCGGCAATTATTCCGTTTTCACCGACTAGGGCGGCGGCAGTGTCGTGTTCTAGCGAAGAAATACCGAGGATTTGCATTTCGGCAATTTCGAACTCTATCTCAAAACCTTGCGTACTACGATCATCAGGCAGGCGATTTGAAAAGTTGCTTGATGGATCGTTAGCGACCGATCATAGCACACGGCCGGACTCCGATAGTTGGCGGCCCAAGCTAGGGTTACACTTTCGTTTCTCGCATTATCGAAGGTAGTGTTAGATGGAATTCCAGAAGGTGGGCGGAACGGAAGAGGTCGCTGGTTCAAGTGGTGGTATCGGAAGGATATCGTGGAGAGTGACGGATGTCTTCTCTGAGCGGGTTGCAGAAAAGCGCTTTAGCGTTAATCGCGCTTATGGCCCTGACGGCCGTACTTTTCTCGCTATTCAATCTGCGGGGCTACAGAGCGCGCATCATGGCGAGACTGCTGCGGACGAACAACGCGCCAGTTGTTGTTCCACTGCCGCAAGGATTCCAACCGCAAGTTCCCCCCGGATTCAAAGTGTCAGTCCTGGCCAGAGGGTTCGACCAACCCAGATGGCTCGCGGTAGCACCGAATGGCGATCTGTTTGTGGCTGATTCTGGGGCCGGGAAGGTCATCGTGCTGCACACTGCACTCGCTCCGGGTGAGCCCGGGTCGCGCGAAATCTTTGCCGATCATTTGTATCGGCCCTTCGGCATTGCTTTCCACGACGACTATGTTTACGTCGCCAACACAAACCAGGTCGTGCGCTTCCGCTACGATTCTCGGACCTCAAGTAGAGAAGGTGACGCAGAGCCGATCCTTGACCTGCCGGGTTTAGGCTACAACAGCCACTGGACTCGGTCCCTGGCCTTCAGTCCCGACGGCAAGGAACTCTTAGTTTCGGTGGGATCGGGAACGAATGTTTCGATCGAGTCAGATGCGCGTCGTGCTGCAATTCTGATTTCCGATCCTAATGGGAAGAACATGCGAATCTACGCCAGCGGTTTGCGAAACGCGGCGGGGATCGCTTTCGATCCCGAATCGGGCGAACTGTGGGCTGCCGTAAACGAGCGCGACGACTTGGGGGATGATGTTCCATTTGATTTCTTTACGCATGTAACTCCAGGAGGGTTTTATGGCTGGCCGTACGCCTATCTTGGGCAACATGTTGATAATCGCGTGGCGCCTCGGCCCGATTTGGTCGCGAAAAGCCTCACACCGGATCTTCTCTTGGGGCCTCACGTCGCGCCACTAGAGGTTGCCTTCTATGAGAAGCAACAGTTTCCCTCGGCCTACCAGCAAGGTGCTTTCATTGCAGAACACGGCTCTTGGAATCGGCGCATTCGAAGCGGATACCAAGTTGTCTTCGTTCCATTCAACAATGGTCGCCCGTCGGGAGAGTCTGGGCCTTTCTTTTCAGGATTTGTCCCTGATCCAACCGGTAAGCAGGTCTATGGGCGCATGGTTGGCGTCGCAGTTGCCGCCGATGGCTCTCTTCTAATCTCAGACGATGGGCAGAAGCTGATTTGGCGCGTGTCATATGAATCAGAATCGCGTCGCGCGCAATAAACCAGCCTTCTGGCCTTCAGCATTTTCGAACTGGTAGCCAGCATTCCTTACTTCAGTCCGCAAGAGCTGTTCCACTTCGACTTCGCAAGTACTACAACTTGCGCGGCACGGCTGAGGAACCAACACAAGTAAGAAGTCTCGCGCAATCGCAATACTGCTGGAGTGGGCACATTGCGGGGAAGCAGCCCGCGCCATTCTACGAGTTCCTGCTATGCTTTTATTTCGGCGAATTGAGGCATCGATGTCGGGGGCGAGCGAGCAAAGAAGCTTCACCGGGGACAAACAAAGGTTATCGAGGGAAGGGGAGACGGATGAGTGCGGAGCGCAAGCCGGAGTTTTTTGCTGGGAAGGGCATCAAGATCGGGATCATCGGGTGCGGTTACGTGGGTCTGCCGCTCGCGCTGCGCTTTGCTGACGTGGGACAGCAAGTCACCGGGTTCGATCTCGACAAGTTCAAAATCGACAAGTTAAATGCGGGAGAGTCCTACATCCAGCACATCCCGGGCGACAAAATTCGCGAGCACGTGCAACAGAAGCGTTTTTCCGCGACCAGCGATTTCTCGAAGTTGCGCGAGATGGACGCGGTGTTGATTTGCGTCCCGACGCCGCTGGACGAGCGGCGCGAGCCGGACTTGAGCTACGTCGAGGATACGGCTAAGGCGATTGCGCCGAATCTCCAGCGAGGTCAATTGATCGTGCTCGAGAGCACAACGTATCCCGGCACGACCGAAGAGCTGGTTCTGCCGATCCTTGAAAAGGGCGGCCTACGCTGTCCGATTGATGCTGGGACGAGCGGCAAAGACGTTGCGACGGATTTCTATCTCGCGTTTTCGCCGGAGCGTGAAGATCCTGGGAACAAGCAGTACGGTCTGGCGCAGATTCCCAAGGTAGTCGGCGGAATCAATCCCGCGAGCGGGCGCGCGGCCTTGGGAATGTATGCGCAGATCGTATCAAAAGTGGTTCCGGTAAGCTCGACGCGTGCGGCCGAAATGGTCAAGTTGATGGAGAACATCTTCCGCTGCGTCAACATTGCCTTGGTCAACGAGCTGAAGCAATTGAGCCTGCGGATGGGCTTGGACATATGGGAAGTGATCGACAGTGCAGCGACGAAGCCGTTCGGGTTTATGCCGTTCTATCCGGGTCCCGGGCTGGGCGGGCACTGCATTCCGGTGGACCCGTACTACCTGTCGTGGAAGGCGCGCGAATATGACTTTTCGACCCGGTTTATAGAGCTTGCTGGTGAAATCAACACGGAGATGCCGTATCACGTGGTGAGCGCGGTGGGTAAGGCGCTAAATGATCGCGAGAAGAGCATTAAGGGATCAAAGATCTTGCTGCTCGGTGTGGCCTACAAGAAAGACGTAGACGATATGCGCGAATCGCCGTCGCTAAAGCTTCTACAATTGCTCACCGAGCGCGGGGCGCTGATCGACTACAACGACCCTTACTTCCCTGAGATTCCGAAGTTGCGCCACTACAATTTTTCGCACAAGCGCTCGGTAGATCTGACGTCCGCGAGCCTCGCCGGCTACGACTGTGTGCTGATCGCGACCGACCACACCAGCTACGACTACGAAGCCATCGTACGCGATTCGAAGCTCGTCGTGGATTCGCGCAATGCCACGCGGCGCGTCAAACAGGGCCGTGAGAAAGTCGTTCACTGCTAAGAAAGCCCGGTCCGTACCGGTTGTAGAGCCAATATCGCCCTTCACCTTCGGAGTCGATAACGTTTCTGTTCTCCGAATTTTCAGCCGTTCTCTTGGACAACACTCGCCGTTAATCTCACCTCCCGGGAATCGGGACGGGATAAACTAGGATTTCGGGTCCACATGTCCAATGGCTACAGCTACCAGCGTCGCGCCCACACAGAATGCGAGAAGGCACGCTAGCTTCGTCGCGTTTGTCGCAATTTCCAGTCTCGTCTTTTACAAAGCATTGGGCGCGTGGATTCAGTTGTCTTTGCATGACGAATCTAGCTCGTACATCATCCTAATTCCTCCGGTCGTCTTGTGCCTTCTCTATCTTGAAAGAAAAAGCATTTTCTCAACAACTGGCACTAGCGCCGTCGCAGGGGGCATCGTGACGTCAGGTGGGTTAGTTCTCTGGTGGCTCGTTAATCGAGGTCTTTTTCCACAAGATGGAAATTGGCCCCTATCCCTTGAAGCGCTTTCGGTAGTCCTCGTGTGGGTGGGCGGATTTCTTCTTTGCTATGGTTTCACGGCATTACGAGCGGGAATTTTTCCGCTACTGTTCCTTCTACTGATGGTCCCGCTTCCTAGTGCGGTTTTGGATCGGGCCATCCATGCTCTGCAGGAAGGTTCGACCGAAATTGCCTACCTGATCTTCCAAGCGGTGGGAACGCCCGTTTCGAGGCACGGCTTCCTGCTTTCCGTCCCTGGCGTCACGATTGAAGTGGCGAAAGAATGCAGCAGTATTCGTTCCAGCGTCGCGCTTTTCATCACGTGCCTTCTTGCGGCTCATTTATACCTTCGGACGGGCTGGAAAATGCTTCTGCTGGTTCTTCTGAGTCTGCCTCTGTCGATTATCAAGAACGGAATACGAATCTCCACCTTGACGCTGCTCAGTATTTACGTTGACCCTGGCTTTTTAAGAGGAAACTTGCATCACGAGGGCGGTTTTGTGTTCTTCATTTTGGCACTGCTAATCATCTCGCCGGTGTTCTTATGGCTGGAGAGGTCCGACAGGCCTCGCAGGCCCGTGAGCTCCGCTACGTGAGTCGGACAAAAGAGATCGGCTAATACATTCGACGATTCTAATAGTAACGGGGTGTGCCCGGCTCACTCTATGACGTGACGAGTGACGGCGGCATTCGTAACGCCGTGGACAACAAGGTGCGATCAAACTCTTCAGGGGAGGACGTTAGCCATCGACAAGGCCAACATCGTAATCATTGGCGGCGGCGTAGTGGGATGCGCGATCGCACGCGCCGTATCCTCGCGCTGGAGCGACGTATTCTTGCTCGAGGCCCTTCCGAAGCTTGCCATGGGAGCAAGCTCGCGCAACAGTGGCGTGATTCACTCCGGCTTGTACTATCGTCCAGGTTCGCTTAAGGCAAAGCACTGCGTGCGCGGGAATCAACTGACCTACGAATTCTGTGCTGCCCACAATGTTCCTCATCGCAATACGGGCAAGATCGTCGTCGCGTCGTCCCACGCGGACGAAAGTCAACTTTCGGAACTGCTGGAAACAGGGCGCGCGAATGGTCTGCAAGGTCTGCGACTGATTGACCGCGCGGCCATTCGTGCCCGCGAGCCTCATGTCGAAGGAGTTCATGCGATTGAGGTTCCTTCCACAGGGATTGTTGCGAGCGAGGAGCTCGTGAAGGCCTATGCGCGTGTCGCCGCGGATCGTGGCGCCCATATCGTCACGCACGCGAAAGTTGAAAAGCTCGAGGCTCTGTCGGGTGGAATTCGTGTCGTGAGCTCCGCCGGTGAGATTGAAGCCACCTGCGTTATAAACAGCGCCGGACTCTTCGCGGACGAAGTCGCAGCGATGCTCGGATCAAAAATGGCTCGACATCGGATTTATCCAGTTCGAGGAGAGTATTGCGAGTTCGTGCGCGGCAAACAAGATTGGGTCCGCGGTCTTGTCTATCCGATGCCTCACACCGACGGCCTTAGCCTCGGCACTCATCTCACCAAGACGCTGTGGGGCAGTGTGCTGGTTGGTCCAACGGCGCGGTACATTGACGACAAGAATGACTACGAGCGCGATCGCGAACCGGTCGAATACTTCGCCGGCCTGACTAAACTGCTTTTGCCTGGAATCGAAGCTTCCGATCTCACGCTTGCTTACTCGGGCATTCGCGCAAAGCTGGCTCCTCCGCCGAGTTCTTTGCCAACCCCTCACGCTAGCTCGATGACTGACTTCATTATCGAGCGCGATCCCGAATTCCCTCGCGTCGTGCAGCTCATGGGAATCGAATCACCCGGACTCACTTCCGCGCCTGCAATCGCCGAGCACGTGAATGAATTGGTGACTGAAATACTGGCGTGATGTTTGGAGGAAAGAAGGACTGCGTGGTGCCTAATTACCTGGTATCGTCACCGAGACTTGATTCGACTGCGTGCTCTCGATGTTGCTGGAATCCACTGACGTGACCGCGTAGTAGTAGGTTTGGCCACCCACGACGCTGGTGTCCGTATAGCTCGGCGACGGATCCACGGACGCAATCAGTTTCGATAGGCTGTTTGGTGCAGGACCACGATAAACAAAATAGCCGATCACCGCGGACGTACTAGCCTTCCAATTGAGGGCTACTTTGTGGGTCACAGCCGCTGTAACTCCTGTACCCGCCAATCCAAGCTGCACCAGTGAGTTCGACGCGTTGCTGGAAATTGACAGATTTCCATTTACGGCTCCCGGGCCCCTGGGATCGAAGGTTACGGAAACAGTAACGGATTGATTTGGAGTTAGCTTCACATTCGATCCGCCACTCACGCTGAATCCGCTGCCCGTGATCGAGACAGCCGAAATGGTAACGTCCGCGGTACCTTTGTCCGTCAGGGTTACGGACTGCGCGGTTGAATCTCCAACGGGCATGCTTCCAAAGCTTACGCTCGTCGAGCTTGGCGAAAGTTGGGAAGACGCAGCCGCACCGCCGGGAGTGCCGGGCTCACCTGCAGGACCGCCGGATCCTGGCACTAGGCCGCAGCCAGTCGCGCTGAGTGCAGCGGCAATCATGATCGCTGTCGCGAACAGGGCAAGTGGAGACCTGATACTTCCACGGGAACGATTCAACTTCGCAGGAAGCGAACGAACCTCGGAAATGGAAACTCCGCGTAGCATCCAGAGGATTGTGAATCGGAGGACTTGAGGAAAACTACTGGACGCAAGTACACCCGTGGGACAGGTATATTCACCTGTCCGCGAGGACAGTCATTTCAGTCATCCCAGCGAGCCCGTTTTCACGCGTCGAGCCCGTCTGATCGAACCTCTTAAGTCCCAGTGCCAGCCGCAAGCCTAGGGAATCGTGACCGGAACTTCGTTTGAGTCAGTACTGCTAACGCCGGCATCGATTGCCTGGACGACATAGAAGTACGATTGGCCTGCCACCACCGTCGTATCCGTGTAAGTGAGAGCGGAAACTGGCGACGGGTTCAACGGCGTCGTCCCATACCCACCTGAAGTAGTCGCTCGAAAGACGTTGTAACTGTTCACTCCCGCCGTAGCGCTCGCATTCCAACTCAGCGCCACAGAATGGGAGGCGGCTGTCTGGCCCGCGCCAGTCAGGGTGATAATCGTGGGCGAGCCCGTGGCATTGCTGGCCACTTTCACGCTCGCGCCAGTTACCGCTCCGCCCGTCGTGGGATCAAATGTGACGTTCAGGGTGGATGATTGACCTGGTGTCAGCATCGTGCCGTTCGATACGCCGCTTGCGGTGAAACCGGCGCCCGTCACGGTGACGCTAGATACTGTGATGGTGGAATTCCCGTTATTTGTCAGCATCGTCGAGAGTTGGCTGAGCGTATTTAGACTTACGGTCCCAAAGCCCAGGCTCGTCGGATTTGTTCCCAACACTCGCGTCGCGGCGACGCCCGTCCCGCTCAAATTAATCGTAAGCGAAGAAGGAGCGCCGTTGGTGGTCAGCATAATGGACCCAGTCACGCTCGTCGCAGAGCCTGGCGTGAAGATCGCGTTCAGCGTGGCGCTGGCGCCTGCGGCAATCGTCGTGGAAGTTGTAATCCCCGAACTGCTGAAGCCTGAGGCGGCGCCCGTGGTGCTCACTTGCGAAAACGTGAGCGTCGAGGTACCGCCATTCCTGAGAGTTATGGGTTGCGAGTTGCTATTCCCGACGACAACGTTGGTGAAGGCAACGCTCGTCGGATTCGCTGAAATCTGCGCCTGAAGTCCGGTTCCCGTTAGTGGGATCGTTAAGGGTGAACCTGGCAAACTATCTGTGATTGAGACGCTGCCGCTGGCGGCACCGGGTCCTGCCGGTGCAAACTTCACCGTAAACGACGTTGTCTGCCCCGGATTCAGGCTCGCCGGCGCAGACCAACCGGTCAGAGTGAATCCCGCGCCTGTGATACTGTGTCCGGTAATCGAGACTGGGGCTGTCCCCTGATTCGACAAAGTTACCGGTACCGATCCACTGCTGCCTACCTGAAGACTCGTGAAGCCAATACTCGCCGGATTAGCGGCGAGGCTTCCCTGAATGCCGGTTCCGCTCAGCGGAATCGACAGTGTGGGATTGGACGCGTTTGTAACCAGCGAGATGTTCCCGGCGGCAAGCCCGGTCGCGGTCGGCGCAAACTTTGCAGTGAAGGTCGCCGTCGATCCCGCCGCGATGCTCTGCCCCACGGTCAGGCCGGTTAAGCTAAACCCTGGTCCGGTCGTAGTGATTTGATTGATCGTCACCGCGGCAGTCCCGTTATTCATCAGCGTAATTGTCTGCGGACTACTACTGTTCACAGCCACATTGTTGAAGTTAAAGCTTCCCGGATTAGCGGTTAAAGTACTGTTCGCCGCTACTGCGCTTCCGGTGATGGGGAGAGTCTGCTGCGAGCCCGGCGCGTTGTCGGTAAACACAATGCTTCCGCTCGCTCCGGTCGTTGACGTCGGTGTGAATTGAACGGTAAACGAAGCCACTTGGCCGGCAGGAATTGGTCTCGACAGCGTCAAACCGCCCATCCCGAAGCCGGGTCCGGTAATGTTCGCGGCGGTCACCATGAGGTTTGCGTTCCCGTTATTCGTTAGTGTCACGGTTTGCGTGCTGCTCTGTCCCATGGTGATGTTATTGAAATTCAATGACGCGGGCGAAATTGCCATCGTGGGCTGCGTGCCCGTCCCGCTCAGCGATATGGAAAGTGGCGAATTGGAGGCGTCGCTCGTCACCGTTAGAGTGCCTGTAGTGGCACCGCTCGAAGTCGGAGCAAACTGAAGCTGGTATGTGGCGGTGGCGCCCACCGCGATCGAAGGTGAAGGGTTTCCGCCTACTACCGTGAACGCAGCTCCTGTAATCGCCGCTTGGGAAAGGTTCACTGTAGCGGTTCCTGTATTCGTTAGCGTCACGCTTTGCGTCCCGTTACTCCCCACGGCGACGCTTCCGAAACTGAGACTCGTAGAATTGGCAGATAACACTCCTGCACCCGGATCACTTGTCGCGCCGCCTCCGCCCCCGCCCCCGGTTCCACTTACCGACGCAGCTGTGGTGTAGCCGGAACAGCTGGAGAGACCGACCGCCGCTAAAATAACAGCGAAAGTCGCGAGACAGGCGAACAGGCCCGGGCGGAGTGAGCTACTCCCGGGAATCGTCTTGTTTCGGCTAAGAGCTTTACCACTGCGGTTTTGTGCGCGCGATGTCATGGCACGCACAGTCTAGGGAGCCGCTAGAGGTCGTATCTACTGGACGGGCGACTAAAGAAAGGGCAGGTATCCGGCCTGTTCGAGTGGACATGGTACCTGCCCTCATAATCGGACGCTCCTATCCCGCATCCATGTTACTGATAATATTTGATTTATCGAGTGGCGCCCCGGCGTCCATAAACGGGGAGATTTCGTAACCTTCGTCCACGCGAGCCTATCTACTTGTCGCGGAAAGCGAAGGGGTACATATTGTCCCGACTCGCTCGGAACGTCGAATCGAGACCAGGCTGGCGCTAACGGATGATTAACGAATCAAGAAGAAGGAACATGAGAGCGAGAATTCCAGAAGTGCTCTGTTTATTGATCCTCTGCGGTATTTTGGTTGCCGGGCTCTGGCCGTTCCGAAAGCCGCTCAATCGGGTATCTTGGCTGGAAAATGAGAACGGTCTCCGTCTCGCCGGTCGCGCAACTCTACTGAGCTCGGATTCATTTTCGACAACTGGTCAGCAGGATGAAGAAGCGCGAAGTCTCGATCTCTGGCTGCAACCCGCCCTCGCAAAGAGCGCGAGTACCATTTTCTCATTTTCCACTCCTGAAAATCCTCTGCAGCTCACGGGCTATCAATACCACTCCGCCTTCATACTGAAGCGTGAGATTCGCGGCGGCGATCGTCGAACCTCAACGATTGGAATCGAAGGCGTTTTCCGTCAGGGCAAGCCCGTCTTCATAACCGTCACGTCGGGTCCCCAGCATACGGCAATGTATGTTGATGGCGTTCTCAATGAGAAGTTTCCGCAGATTCGGTTCAGTAAGGATTTCACAGGCCAACTGGTTATCGGGACCTCTCCCATTGAAGACGAAGGTTGGTCCGGACAGTTGCGCGGGCTCGGAATCTACAGTCAGGAGCTGACGGCGGCGCAGGTTCTCAAACATTACGAAACATGGACCACGCAGGGTCATCCTGAATTGTCCGGCGACGAGCACGCAATTGCGCTATACCTTTTCGACGAGCATGCCGGCAATATCATTCGCAATGCAGTCCCAGGGGCGACCGACTTGTACATTCCCCGGCGATACGCCCTCTTGCATCAGAGATTTCTGCAGCCCTTCTGGAAGGAATATAAAGCCCGCTGGTCCTACGCGGAAGATGTCCTGGTCAATGTCGCCGGGTTCATTCCCCTGGGACTCTTTTTTTGTGTATACTGGTCGTCAGTCCGGCCCATCAAACGCGCGGTCTTGGTTACTACTCTGCTAGGACTCGCCGTCAGTCTCACGATTGAAGTCCTTCAGTCATACCTCCCCACCCGCGATTCCGGCACCACCGATTTGATGACAAACACCCTGGGAACTTTTCTCGGCGCCAAGTTGTACGACTGGAAAGTCGCGCGACACGTACTTGCACGAATTTACCTAGGATGATTGTCCTCACAGAAGTGGTTCTCCGGAATTGCGCCCGATAATCTCTCGCGTCGTGTCGCGCAGTCGGACGATCTCGCGCCAGTCGTCGCCCGCTGCTTGATCGGGTGCGAGCAGCGTGCCGAACGTGACGGTGACGCGTCCGGTCCGGGGCAAGAACGTGTGGTCACGCAAAATATGGCGCGCGCCGCGCACAGCCACAGGGCAAATCGGTCGTTGCGCGTCCACCGCAGCCTTAAATGCGCCCAGTTGGAACGGTCGTATTCCAATCGCCGCTGTGAACGTGCCTTCGGGATAGATCACGACGGATTCACCCCTACCGAGCGCCGCATTCACGTCCTCGGCTTGCTGGATTCGCGCCTGCGGATCGCCTCGATCAAACGCAAACTGTCCACTCCGCCGCGCGATCGTACCGAAAAAAGGCATCGCGAGCACCTCGCTCTTCACTACGAACCGAACACCCACGGGCAGGAACGCCACCATCACTAGAATGTCCACGTAGCTCGAATGATTTGGCGCGAAAATCAATGGGCCTGTTCCCGCCGTTTGCGCGAGTTGTTCTTCTCCTACAACGCGTACCGGAATTCCTGCGGCGAAAATCATCGCGCGCGTTGCCACGTGCATGTAACGTGCCGCGCGCTTCTGATTTCGGGTGATGGCTACTGCCAGCCATAGTGGAATGAACGCGATCAGGAAAACCGCCAGCGCGTAGATGCCGTAAATAAATTCGATCGCGCCTTTCGAGTATCGCTTCACGACGCCCCACGCTCGCGGCGCCGCCGTGAGCACCATCAGCTTCACGATTTGCATCCATAGAGGCGCTACCTTCTTGCCAAGCTTTCCATCGAGGAAGAGCCGCCGCGTCTCGCTGCGGCGCAATTTGCCGCTCGAAGTCTTGGGTATCGAATGCGGTGGCACCAATTCGACGACATCCGGCGGCACGCCCATCGCATCGTGCACAGCACGCGTGATCGCCGCCGATATGCTCTTCGCGTCAGTGAGATTCCTTACCTCAGCGGCGATTACAAGTCTTTCCGTCCCGCTCCGCGCATCCGGCGCTCCGAACGCAACGACGCAGCCCGTCCGCACGCCTGCCACCTGCCCCGCGACAACTTCAATTTCATGCGGGTACATATTTCGTCCCGCCTTGATGATCAGATCCTTCGCCCGCCCCGTGATGTACAGCTCGCCATCTGCCCGATAGGCGAGGTCGCCCGAATCGAGCCAGCCCGGTTCCCGCATCAGCTCGCTCGTCGCCACGGGATTCTTGTAGTAACCGCTCGTCGCCGCAGGGCTTCGAAACCATAGACGTCCTTCGCAGCGCTCGCCTGCGTCGCGGCCGTCGTTCGCAACGATCCGCACCTCCACGTCCGGAAACGGTTCTCCCGCACCCACGAATTCCAGGGCCGCGGCGTCGCCCACCGCCGCCGGAATCGCTCGACCCTCGGATTCGAATACGGCGCGTTCGATGCGATCGAGCTTGTAGCCTCCCGCCTTTGCCGCCGAAACCCCCAGTGTCGCTTCGGCCAATCCATAAACTGGAAGCAGCGCCTCGCGCCGGAAGCCATGTTTCGCAAACCGCTCCGCGAATCGCTCAAGCGTATCTGCGTGCACCGGCTCGGCGCCGTTGAATGCCGCCCGCCACGAGCTCAGATCGAGTCCCTCCAGGTCTTTGTCCGCGATTTTTCGAACGCAAAGTTCGTAGGCAAAGTTCGGCGCCGGACTGATTGTTCCACGGTGGCGGTGAATGGCCCATAGCCAGCGCTCCGGGCGGCTCAGAAAAGCGAGCGGCGACATCACCACGAGCGGAACGCCGGAAAAGAGAGGCACAAACCACGCGCCGATCAATCCCATATCGTGGTAGAGCGGCAGCCAGCTTACGGCCACGTCGTCCGGCTGCAACTCGACTCCGGCGGCGATGGATCGGATATTCGAGAGCAGGTTTGCGTGCGTCAGCATCACGCCCTTGGGATCGCCCGTGGATCCCGATGTGTATTGCAGAAACGCGATGTCTTCGCCGCGCGCGTGGTGGGAGAGATTCTCGACCGGCCGCCATTCTTTCGATACCGGTTCAGGCTGCGCCGTCGCGTTCGACAGACGCTCCGCGTTCAGAACCTCACGCAGCGTTGGAACCTGCGGCTGCAATAAGCGCGCGAGGCCTTCCGCCCGCCGGAACGTGATCAGGAATCGCGATTCCGCGTTCCGCAGGATGTTTGCTTGCCGCGTTGCATACTCTGCGATGCGGTCCGCCCGGACCGGCGGATAGATGGGCACGGGGATTCCACCGGCCAGCAGGATTCCCGCGAACGTGTAAAAGAACTCGGCGCAGGTCGGCAGCATGATGGCGACCGTCTGGCCCGGCTCGAGGCCACGCGCCTGCAATTCGCGCGCGACGCTCGACGCGCGAGTGTAGAGTTCTCCGAACGTGATTGTTTGCAGTTGCTCGTCTTCTCCGTATAGATGAATGTGCTCGCGCCCAGGCTCACCAAGGCCGCGCAGACGCAGGATTTCCGTCAGCGAGTCGGCGCTGCGGATTTTTTCCTCAAGATCGGCGATCTGCGCAGGAGATCGCGAAACTACGGCAGCCGCCGGTCCGGTTCCTTCTATGGCCGCGGAAGGAATCGTCGCGCCAGTGCTTTCGCCAGAGTTGTCGCGGAGCAGCGCGTCGGCCAGATCCTGAACGGTTTCAGCCTCAGCCACGACTCGGTCGGGAAGCCGCACGCCGCATACATTTCCCAGCCGCACCATCAACTCGACGCGCTCGAGGCTGCCCAACCCGAGCTCGCGTTCCAGGTGAGCTGCCGTGCCGCGCGCGGCTAGCTCTTCGAGCCCGCGCGAACCACCCAGCTCCACGAGCAGTTGGCGCACCGTCGCCAATGTTTGCGCTTCGATCGAAGCCGCTCGTTCGAGTTTTGTTCCGGTGGCGTTCACGGCCTTAGCGGGGACCTTAACTCCGGCGAGCCTACCACCGCGTCCGATGTGGTTCAATCAATTCAGGGCGCGCCCTGGTTTGACTCGCAGCCCGCTTGCCGCTATCCTTACCTCAGATGACCGCAGCGATGTTCGCCTCGTTCTATTAGCGTTTACTTCTCTCCGCCCCGTCCGGGGGCGCTGGCACGCTGTTCCCGTGTGTTTCCCTTTCACGAGTCACCAATCACGTATCACGCATCAAACGAGTCACAGCCATGGCTAATCTGACGCTTTTTGAAAAACTCGAGCAGATCGAATCACGCTACGACGACATGACCCGCGAGCTTTCCTCGCCCGAGGTTCATGACGATTCGGCGCGCTACCAGAAGATCGCCAAAAGCCACTCCGAGCTGGGCGAAATCGTCGCCAAGTATCGCGAGTGGAAAGAAATCGAGAAGGCCCTCGAGGGCGCCAAGCAGTTGTTTGCCGAGGCCGATGACGCCGAAATGAAACAGATGGCGCACGACGAGCAACAGACTCTCGAAGCGCGCCGCGAAACCGTCGAGCGCGAAATTAAAGTTCAGCTGATTCCGAAGGACCCGAACGACGAGAAAAACGTGATCCTCGAAATCCGCGCCGGCACCGGTGGCGACGAGGCGTCGCTCTTTGCCGCTGAGCTTTTCCGGATGTACTCGCGCTACGCGGAATCGCAGAAGTGGAAGGTCGAAATATTGGAAAGCTCCGCTTCTCCCGTCGGCGGCATGAAGGAAATCGTCGCGGCCATTCAAGGCAACAAGGTCTATTCCAAGTTGAAATATGAAAGCGGCGTACACCGCGTCCAGCGTGTTCCTTCAACCGAGCAGCAGGGCCGCATTCACACCTCCGCCGCCACGGTCGCCGTGCTTCCCGAAGCGGATGACATTGACATTAAGATCGAGGCCAAGGACCTGCGCATTGACACGTTCTGCTCCTCCGGCCCCGGCGGCCAGTCCGTGAATACGACGTACTCCGCTGTGCGCATCACGCACATCCCGAGCGGCCTCGTTGTTTCGCAGCAGGACGAAAAATCGCAAATCAAGAATCGCGCGAAGGCGATGCGCGTTCTCCGTACTCGGCTCTATGAAATGGAGCAGGAGAAGCAGCACCAACTACTCGCTGCCGAGCGTCGCGGCCAGATCAAGACGGGCGATCGCTCCGAAAAAATCCGCACCTACAATTTTCCGCAGAATCGCGTCACCGACCATCGCGTTAATTTCACTCTGCATCAGCTTACCGAAGCGATGGATGGCAAGCTCAGCCCACTCGTGGACGCTCTTGTTACGCATTTCGAATCCGAACGCCTCAAGCAGGAGCTTGTGGAAGCGTGAGAACTAGCGGCGAGAGCCGGCCAGTCCTTTCGGTGCCGCTCGATGTGCGTACCGCGTTGAAGGAAGCATTGGCCCGCTTGCGAGCCGCGCACGTCCCCTCGCACACGCTGGCCGCGGAACTTCTGCTGATGCACGCGCTCGGCCGTGACCGCACCTGGCTCTACACGAATCCTGAGTCCATTCTGGACAGCAGTGCAGTCGAGATGTACTTCGCGCTCATCGCGCGCCGCGCCGCCGGCGAGCCGACGCAATACCTCACCGGTAAGCAGGAATTCTGGGGCCTCGAATTCGAAGTCACTCCCGCGGTCCTGATCCCGCGCCCTGAAACCGAGCACGTCATTGAAGTCGCGCTCGAGCTCCTAGGCGTGCGCGGAATAAGAATTGACATGATCACCGGCGCTCCCAGCCCGCCGCTGCGCGTCGTGGACGTTGGCACGGGCTCCGGCTGTCTCGCCGTTGCCCTCGCGCGCGAATTGCCGCACGCCAAAATCATCGCGACCGATATTTCCGCGGCCGCGCTCGACGTCGCCCGCCGCAACGCTGCCCGCCACGCCGTCGCCGATCCAATCCAGTTCCTCGAAACGGATTTGCTGGAGGCTCTTCTGGAGTCGTCCCTTGCCCCTCATCCCTCGCCCTTCGACGTGATCGTCAGCAATCCGCCTTACGTCGCACGTAATGACGCCGAGACTCTCGCGCGCGAAGTCCGCGACCACGAGCCTCACGCGGCTCTTTTCGGCGGACCCACGGGCGTCGAGATCTATTCGCGGCTCATCGAGCAAGCGGGCTCATTGCTTAGAACCGCCGGAATTCTCGTCCTCGAACTCGGCTACAACTCGGCTGACGAGGTCCGCAAAATGTTCCACGTGCAACGTCACTGGGCTAACGTGAGCATCACCAACGATCTCGCAGGCATCCCACGCGTCCTTTCCGCCATAAGAACCTGAACCTCGCCCGTCTCAGGAAGTCCACAGGTTGAAATTTCGGATTTTGCGGGACTCTGGCGCTATATTGAGGGCCATGCCGAAGCTGGCACATTTCCGCGCGAAGCACGACTCGCCTTTGGCGGCCGTGGCCGATTCCACCGCCGCAATCCTTCACATTGATATGGACGCGTTTTTCGTTTCTGTCGAACTCCTCACGCGCCCGGAGCTGAAGGGACTTCCTGTTGTAGTCGGTGGGCAGCGAGACCAGCGCGGCGTCGTCACTTCGGCGAGTTATGAAGCGCGCCATTTCGGCGTTCATTCCGCCATGCCGCTGCGGACAGCCGCGAAGCTATGCCCACAGGCCGTTTTCCTCGACCGCCATCACGACCTCTACGGCCAGTGGAGCGATCGCGTCGCCGCAATTCTTGCGAAATATTCTCCCATCGTGGAAATGGCCTCGATTGACGAGGCGTATCTCGATCTCGCCGGCACCGAACGGCTGCACGGCCCGCCCCTTTCCGCCGCAAATAAACTCCTGCGCGAAATTACGGCGACGACCAACCTGCCGTGCTCGGGAGGCCTTGGCGCCACGCGTCTGGTCGCCAAAGTCGCGAGCGATCAAGCCAAGCCGAAGGGGTTGGTATGGGTTCCCTCGGGCAGCGAGGAGGTTTTTCTCGCGCCGCTCGCGGTGCGCAGAATTCCTGGAATTGGCAAGGTCACGGAAGCCGCGCTAAAAGCTCTCGGCATCGAGACCATCGCGCAACTGCAGGCCGTGCCCCTTGGGCGATTGGAGGAGTCTTTCGGTCAGTGGGGCACCGCGCTCTATCGCAAATCGCGCGGCATTGATTCCTACGAATTCTTCGTGGACGCCGAAGCGAAGTCCCTGTCACACAATCAGACTTTCGGCGAGGACACGAACAATGTCGAGGAGCTGCACTCGACGCTCAGCTATCTTTGCCAGAAGGCTTCCAAGCGCTTGCGCGATGCGGGACTTCACGCGCGCACCGTCACCTTGACAATCCGCTTTGCCGATTTCACTACCATCACGCGCAGTCAGACGCTCGCGGAGCCGTCTGACCTCGACACCGAGTTCCTGAAAACGATCCGCGATCTCTTCGCGCGCTCCTGGAACGGCTCCGCGATGTTACGGCTCGTCGGTGTCGCGCTCGCATCGTTTTCGGCGGGATCGGGCCAGCTTGACCTCCTCGATCCCGGACGCAGGGACAAACTCGAACGTCTGGCGCGGACCACGGATCGCCTGCGCGACAAATTCGGTTTCTCAAAAGTTCAACTCGGCGGCTCGCTCGCGAACCGCCAGGAGCGGGACTGAAAGGTTAAGCGCGATGGTTTCGCGCCGTAAAATTCACATTCCATGTCAGTCACACCCACTCCGCCACCTGCCACGAGGTTCCAGCGCCGCCACCGCCTCCGCGACTTCTGGGAGCGCGTGACCGAGGGCCGCGGCCTCGACCAGCTCGGCAGCCAAATTGTTTCCGACGCCAAGGCCAGTTACGCCCTTTACTCCAAGGACGTTGATTGGGACGAAGTTGGCCGCAGCTCGCACGGGCCGAGAAGGATCTGGCGGTCGGCTTGGGCCTTGTTCCAAGCCATGCTGATGAAGCTCACGCCTGCGCGGCGGGTACTGTTGCTGATTGCGATCGCCTTGATAGTCGTCCAGCCTGACATTCACTGGGGAGTCAGAGGCGAAGCGCGCCTGCAGTTTGGCGGGATCGGGATAGTAATACTATTCGTATTGCTCGCTGTTGAGCTCGCCGATCGCGTCACTATGAAGCGTGACCTGGAAATAGCGCGCGAAATTCAGCAGTGGCTCGTTCCCGACCATGCTCCGAGCGTGCCTGGCGTAGATATCGCGTTTGCCACGCGCCCGCAGAATACGGTTGCGGGCGATTACTACGATGCCTTCTTCCGTCCGGTCACGCCGCAGGAATCGGTCACGCCACCGCTTCTCGTCGTGGTCGCGGACGTTGCCGGCAAAAGTGTTCCCGCCGCGCTGCTCATGGCCACGTTTCAAGCGAGCCTCAGCGCGCTCGCGGCGACGTCTGCGACACTCGACGAGATTGTGGTCGGCCTTGATCGTTATTGCCGCGCGCACAGCCTTGATGGACGCCGATTCACCACCGCTTTCCTTGCCGAAATCGATACGAGGACGCGCGAGATGATTTACGTGAATGCCGGCCACAACGATCCCATTCTGCGGCGCGCCTCCGGTCAAATCGAGCGTCTCCCCACCGGAGGCCCGCCGTTCGGGCTTCCGCTGTTCACCGACGACGTCGTTCCCTACCCATCGGGACGCATGCGGCTTCAGCCGGGCGACTTGCTCTTCATCTTTACGGATGGTGTGGTCGAAGCCGTCAACGATTCGGGAGAGGAATACGGCGAAGCGCGGCTGCTGCCATGCATCCAGAATGCTCCTCCCGAAACATCGGACGAAACGCTCAGGCGAGTGATGGCGGATGTAAATGCTTTTGTCGGCTATGCGCGCCAGCATGACGACATCACGTGTCTCGTACTGCGCGTCACCGCGTAGCAACATCTGGAGTTTTCAATCATAATTGCAGCTATGAACGCTCGCGCATTCGCGGAAAGTATTTGCCGCACTCTGCGCGCTGCGGGCCATCATGCTTACCTTGTCGGCGGCTGCGTCCGCGACATCTTACTCGAACGCGAACCCGCGGACTATGACGTCGCCACCGACGCCACTCCCGATCGCGTCCAGCAGCTTTTCCCGCACAGTCTGGCTGTCGGCGCGAAGTTCGGAGTCATCGTCGTCACCAAAGATTCAGAATCCGGCGCCGCTGCGCAGGTCGAGGTCGCCACGTTTCGCTCCGATGTCAGCTACTCGGATGGGCGGCATCCTGATCAGGTGGTGTACTCGGCCTCTCCCCAAGAGGACGCCAAGCGTCGTGATTTCACGATTAACGCGCTGTTCCTCGATCCTGAAACGCAAGAGATACTCGATTTCGTCGGTGGGCGCGACGACCTTCGCGCCGGAATCGTTCGCGCCATTGGCCGTCCGGAGGACCGGTTTCGTGAAGACAAGCTCCGCATGGTTCGCGCCGTTCGCTTTGCCGCGCGATTTCGGTACGCGATCGAATCAGCCACCTTCACTGCCATCGTGAAGTCCGCTCCGGATATCCTTGAGGTGTCAGCCGAGCGCCTTCGCGATGAACTCACGAAAATCCTCACTGAAGGCGCGGCCCGCCGCGGTTTCGAACTCCTCGACGAGACGCGGCTCCTTCCGGAACTTCTTCCCGAAATCGCGCAAATGAAAGGCGTGGAACAGCCGCCGCAATTCCATCCGGAAGGCGATGTGTGGACGCACACGCTGATCATGATTGATGGACTGCACGCTGGCTGCTCGCCGACGCTGGCGTGGGGCGTGCTGCTCCACGACGTCGGCAAACCCCCGACCTTCACCCCGCCTTCCGGTCCCAACGGACGCATTCGATTTGATGAGCACGTCGAAGTCGGCACGCGCATGGCCGAAGAAATCTGCCGCCGCTTCCGGTTCTCGAACGACGACACGGCGCAGATTGCTGCGCTCGTTGCGAACCATCTGCGTTTCAAGGACGTGCCGCAGATGAAGACCTCGACACTGAAGCGCTTCGTTCGCCTAGATCGTTTCGACGAGCATCTGGAGCTGCACCGGCTCGACTGCAGTTCCAGCCATGGCCACCTGGATAATTACGATTTCGTCCGCCGTTTTGTCGCGGATACCCCAGCGGAGCAAGTTCGGCCACCCCGCCTCCTGACCGGCGATGACCTCATTTCCCTCGGCTATAAGCCTGGGCCGCCCTTCCATGCGATCCTGGAGGCGGTTGAGGAGGCTCAGCTTAACGGCAAGGTCAGCACCCGGGAGGAAGCCCTGCGGCTTGTCCAGGAGGCATTCAGACCCGCGTCGCACGGCAAGTAAGTGGCTATATTTCAGCATCTTACGTATTTCTAACTGATTCTAATGGCCTTGGAGCGATAGGGGTGGAAATTTGAGTCTTTGCCTTTAGTGTAGTAGACTAATATCTCCTTATAGCTATAGGCGAAGATTAGATAAATCTTTCTGCCGAGCTGCTGCATCTAACCTTTTCGACAGCCGATTAGGCTGCCAGATGGACTCATTGCAATTGTTTCGCGTATGGTGCCCAAGGGGGTTCACGTGGCCAAACAAACGAGGGTTGTCCCAGAGGAGCTGGCGGTTCTTCCCGTGCGAGATACCGTTCTTTTTCCCGGAGCAATCATGCCGTTGCCCGTCGGCCGGGAAAGTTCGCTCGCGCTTCTTGATTCTCTTGAAGGTCCTGAAAAATTGCTCGCAGTCGTGGCGCAGCTTGACCCGCGCGTTGAGCTGCCGGTCGGCACGGATTTGCACGGCGTTGGCACGCTCGCCAAAGTTCACAAGATGGTCCGCATGCCCAACGGAAACGTGGTCGCATTTCTCGAAGGGCTCGGCCGCCTCCGAGTCGTCGAAGTAATTGGCTTGAAGCCTTTTCTGCGCGCCCGCGTCGAAAGCCAGCCGGACCTCGAGGATCAGTCCGACGCTGAATTGACGGCGCTCGAGCGCAACGTCCAGGAACTTTTCCGCGAAGTGGTCGCGCGCTCTCCGCAGCTTTCCGACGACCTGCAGACCGAAGCCGCGAACAACGATTCGCCGGCACGCCTGGCTGATTTCGTCGCATCCACGCTGCCTTCCTTGAACACGATGGTGCGTCAGGAGCTGCTCGAGACATTCAGCGTCCGCAAGCGCCTCGAAATCCTGATCAACGAGCTTTCGAAAGAAAAGGAAGTGCTTGAGCTGCGCACCAAGATTCACGATCAGGTGCAGGAGCAGGTAAACCAGAGCCAGCGCGAGTTCCTTCTGCGCGAACAGATCAAAGCTATCCAGAAGGAATTGGGCGAATCTGAAGACGGTCAAACCGAAGTCGAGGAACTTCGCAAGAAAGTGGAAGAGTCGGGCATGTCCGTCGAGGCGAAAAAGGAATGCGAACGCGAACTCAAGCGCCTTGCCAAGATGACTCCGGCCTCAGCCGAGTACATGGTTTCGCGGACGTACCTCGAATGGATGACCGCTCTGCCGTGGAATAAAACCTCCGGCACTGGCGAAGAGCAGATTGATATCGCCAAGGCGCAGGAGATTCTTGACGAGGATCACTACGACCTCACCAAGGTGAAACAGCGCATCCTCGATTATTTCGCGGTGAAGAAACTGCAGCCGGGGATGAAGGGTCCGATCCTTTGCTTCGTTGGGCCTCCCGGAGTCGGCAAGACTTCGCTGGGAAAGTCGATCGCACGCGCTCTCGGCCGCAAATTCGTCCGCATTTCGCTTGGCGGAATGCACGACGAGGCCGAAATCCGCGGCCACCGGCGCACCTATATCGGCGCTCTGCCCGGTCAGATTATTCAGGGAATCAAGCGCGCCGAGACGATGGACCCCGTCCTGATGCTGGACGAGGTAGACAAGCTCGGCCGCGATTTCCGCGGCGATCCGTCGGCTGCATTGATGGAAGTGCTCGACCCGGAACAGAACTCCACGTTCCGCGATCACTACCTCGATGTGCCGTTCGACTTGTCGAAGGTTCTCTTCGTGGCCACGGCGAACTGGATGGATCCCATTCCAGAGGCGCTGCGCGATCGCATGGAGGTTCTCGAACTGGCGGGCTATACAGAGGAAGAAAAGATCCACATCGCGAAGCGGTTCTTAATCCCGCGCCAGACCAAGGAACACGGTCTCGTGCTCGGCGAACAAATCGGGTTCACCGACGAGTCGCTGCACGATTTGATCCACCACTACACGCGTGAGGCAGGCGTCCGCAATCTCGAACGCGAAATCGCCACCCTCGTGAGGAAACAGGCGCGGCGAATCGCCGAAGGCAAGACGGACAAACTTTCCGTCACGCCCGACGTGATTCACGAAGTCCTGGGCATCCCGAAGTTCCGCCTCGAAAAGGAAGTCGAGGAGCGCGTCCAGAAGCCCGGCGTTTCTGTCGGACTCGTCTGGACTCCTGTGGGCGGAGATATTGTCTTCATCGAAGCCAGCAAGATGCGCGGTGGAAAGCAATTCACGATGACCGGGCATCTGGGCGAGGTCATGCAGGAATCCATGCGCGCAGCGCTTAGCTGGGTACGGTCAAACTCCGAGCGCTACGGCATTGATGCTGACTTCTTCCGCAAGCTGGATCTCCACATTCACGTTCCGTCCGGAGCGGTTCCGAAGGATGGGCCGTCGGCGGGCGTCGCGATGGTCACGGCGCTTGTCAGTCTACTCACCGGGCGTCCGGTAAGGCCGCGCGTCGCGATGACGGGAGAGATTTCACTCACCGGAATCGTGCTGCCGGTCGGCGGGATCAAGGAAAAGGTCCTCGGAGCGAAGCGCGCCGGCATCCGCGAAGTGATTCTGCCGTCGGAAAACGAGCCGAACGTGAAGGAAGATCTGCCGCCGGAGATGCTCGAAGGCGTCAAGGTCCACTTCGTGCGCACGGCTGAACAAGCCCTCGAAATCGCGCTGGGCAAGTTCGATAAGCCGATGCGGCCGGCCACAGCGGGTCCGCTCGGCGAGGATCGTCCGATCGCGGGTCCCGTGCACTAAGAGCGCGAAGCAAGAAACTCAAGACAAAAGGCCCGGGCAGCGATGTCCGGGCCTTTTCTTTTGAGCGCACTAAAAACCTTTCCAGTTGCGGCGCGCGGCGCATTCGCGTACGTAGAGGGTAGCGGCGACGAACGCCCTTTTCGTCGCGCGACCTCGATGCCCTATCGTCCAAGAGAACTTGTCGTGCGCGCCCGCGAAGCAGCCGCGGTGCTGCTGGCGACGCTCGACCATAACGAAATGGTCGCGCGTTTCCTTGATATGTACGCGGCAGAGCATCGCCGTCCCGGCCGCGCCGACCAGCCTTCTTTTTATCGTGAACAGCTCCAGATGATTCGCCGCGAATCCATCCTTGCGGCCGTGTTGCGCATTGAGGCCGCATTGCCCGCCCGGCTGAAGATCAGTGTCACGGTGCGCGGTGGCAGGCGTCCGCGGAAAATGAAGAGGAAAGGAAGGAAAGCCGCGCGCTCGAAGATGGTGCAGAGAACGTCCGGCCTGGATCTGGCGATTCCTTTTCTCGATCTGTTTCGCGAGGAATTTTTCGTTGCGCTGGGCCAGTCGCTCAGCTGGAGCGACCAGGACGCTCAGGAGTTTTGGCACGACCTTGAGCTATACGAAATGCTAGCAGCCCGCGAGCCCTCGCGTTCCGCTGGTCGCTCCTCGGCTTCTGGGCCCTTTGTTGACCGCGTCGCGCTGCTGCTCGATCCTTCGCTGATGGAGCAAGCCCGCCGCGCTGCCGGCAAATTTCAACTCGAAATCAACGCCGCCGCCGACCGCGTCCTGCGAAAAGTTTTCTCCCGCCGCCGCGTCAATTGACCACGATTCGCCCGCGAAGGTTTACGGCCGCGCTTCCAGCACGATGTTGAACGGCGTTTCCGCCGCCCGCCGTACGCGCGTAAATCCAGCCGACTTTAGAATCTTCGAAAGCCGCCCCTCGCCGGCCTGTGCGCCCAGACCCAGCGCAACTTCCTGCGAGAGCGACGCCGGTGTGCACAGCATTGTGGACGCTCCGTAGAACACGCGCCCGATGGGATTCAGATTGTCTTCCAATTTGTCGTTCGCGAATGGTTCCACGATCATCCAAGTCCCATTGGTGTCGAGCGATCCCAGCACGTGCCGCGCGGCGCCCTCCGGATCGCCCATGTCGTGCAGGCAATCGAAGAACGCCACTAGTTGATATCCTTTGCCCGGGAAATCCTTCGCCTTCGCGATCTCGAATTTCACTCGATCGGATACGCCGGCCTTCACAGCCGCTTCTCGTGCCAGTTCGATGGACTGCGGATGGTAATCGAAGCCCACAAATGTGGATTTCGGATAAGCCCCGGCCATCAGAATCGTCGAAGTCCCCAGCCCGCAGCCCACGTCCGCCACTTTCGCCCCTGCCTTGAGTTTCGCCTCCGTGTCGCCGAGCGCGGGAATCCACTCGTTGATCAGATGCGCGCGGTAATTCGGACGGAAGAATCGCTCCGTCCCGGCAAAAAGCGCGTGATCATGCTCGTGCCAGCCGACTCCCTTCCCGGTGAGAAAGGCATCCGAGATTTTCGCTTCGTCCCTGAAGCACGCTCCCAGGATTTGAAAAAAGCCTGGAAGAAACACGGGACTCTGCTCGTCCGCCAGCGCCATGGCCTGCTCGGGAGGAAGCGTGAACTTGCCAGAGGCCGCGTCATAAGTGACGAACCCGCCCGCAGCCTGCGCCGAGAGCCATTCGCGGACGTACCGCTCAGTGGTTTTCGTTTTGGAGGCCAACTCGCCGGGCGTCATTGGCCCCGCGCCGGCCATTGCCTTGTACAAGCCCAGTTTGTCGCCTACGATGACTAGCGCGGCGTTCATCGCCGCTCCCATTTCCCCTACAGCTTTCATCATGAATTCGTGCAACTTCGCCTCGTTGACCGGTTGAGTCGCTGACATGGTTTCCTCCTGTTGGAACGCGAGCCGGGAAAATGCCTGAAGGAAAAATTAATAAAGGAATTGGCCGGATTCTACCCGTGCTGATCTAGCAAGTCAACGCGTGCGTACGCCCCTCTTCCCGCCGCTTTTTGCTATTCTCGCGAAAGTGCTCTATCTCTTCTATCTCCTGGTCGTGGTGCAGATTGCGCTGGGGCTCTACTCGCTCTGGGACGGTTACGAATGGTTCCGTCTCGTGCGTGGAAGGCTCTCGTCGCATGCGGGATTTTACGCACCGGTCGCGGCGCTGATTTGTCCGTGCAAAGGTATCGAGCCCGGGCTTGAAGACAACCTGATGGCGCTCACCCGATTTGACTACGCGAACTACGAGATTTATTTCTCGCTCGCTACCAGCCTCGATCCCGCGCTCAAAATCGTCGAGCGAGTCAAAGCCGCCAGCCAGCGGCCCGTGCACATTGTGATTGCAGGCCCCCCCGAGAATTGCGGCGAGAAGGTGCATAACCTCCGCCGCGCGGTGGAATCGCTCTCCGAAAATTTCGAAGTTATCGTCTTCACCGATTCCGACGTGCGCCTCCCGAAAGGCTGGCTCACCAAGCTGGTAGCGCCCCTGCAGGATGCGCGCACCGGCGCCACTACGGCCTATCGCTGGATCATTCCCAGCCGCTCCATCGGTGCTGGCGGTTTTGCCAGTGCCATGGCGTCGGCGTGGAACGCTTCCATTGCCACGCTTCTGGGTCGCGCTCGCGAAAATTTCTGCTGGGGCGGCGGTACGGCGATTCGCAGGAGCACGTTCAACGACGTCCGCGTGCTGGAATCATGGGAGGGTGCCATCAGCGATGACTTCGCCCTCACGAAGGCGCTCGAAGGCGCTGGCAGGCAAATCGTTTTCTGCCCCGAATGTCTGGCGGCGACGTTTCATCCATGGACCGGTTCGAGCCTGCTTGAATTCACCAACCGGCAAATTCTGATCACGCGAATATACGCGCCCCGCAGGTGGGGAATGGGCGCGGCGGCGCACTTGAGCTATGTGCTCACGCTGATTTTCGCCGCATTTGTCATCCTGGTGCAGATGGCCGGCGGCGATCCGTGGATGAATCTGGCGCTAATTGCATTTGTCATTCCCTTCCTCGCTGTTATTAAGGGAGTGTTGCGCACCATCGCCGTGGACGAAATGCTCCCGGAATGGAAGGTTCAGCTCCACCAATGGAGCTGGGTTTGGACCGTGCTGGCTCCGGTCGTCCCCTTTCTTTTCGCCTGGAATTTCATCGCGTCGCTTTTGACCAGGCGCATTCGCTGGCGCAATATCCGTTACGAACTCGTCTCCCCAAGCGAAACGCGCATTTTGCAGCGATAATCGGGCTTTTCCAGCGCCTGTAATATTTTTTCTCGCCATGCGTAATCCACTGTAGAATCGCACGCAATTCTTCCAGCGGAGGCACCCTTATGGCCAGCGCGACCCTGCAGCAGGCGCCGGAAGCGCCCGAGAAAGTGAATTCTTTCGGCCGCGTCTTCGGCGTGCTCTTTAGTCCGAAAGCGACATTTGAATCCATCGCCAGGCGTCCCACTTGGTTTCTTCCGCTCCTTATTGTCAGCCTCATTTCTCTGGGCATCATCGGATTGTTTGGCCATCGGGTCGGATGGCGCGCGTTCTTCGAAAAGCAAATGGCGAACTCGAGCCGCGTCCAGCAGATGCCGGCGGATCAACAAGAGCGAACTCTACAGATGCAGGTCAAATACGGCCCGCCCTATATTTACGCGATCGGGGCCATCTCACCGGCAATCGCCGGCGTGGTCATCGCCGCGGTGTTTCTCGGGTTATTCAATCTCATTTTCGGTACAAAATTGAACTTCAAGACTTCACTCGCTATCGTCGCTTACTCCTGGATGCCGGGTTTGGTGTCAGGACTCTTGGGAGTCCTAATTTTATTTCTCAAGGATCCGTCTAACGTGGACTTGCAGAATCTGATTGCGTCAAATGTTGGCGCGTTTCTTTCGAGTGATTCTCCAAAGTGGTTGATTGCTCTGGGCACTTCGCTCGATCTTTTTACGTTCTGGATCATGATCTTGATGGCCATTGGTTACAGCGTGGCGGCGCCAAAGAAGCTGTCATTCGCTAAGGCGTTCATTTCGATCTTCGTGGCATGGTTTCTGGTAGTTCTTGTGCGGGTCGGCGTCGCTGCTGCTTTCTCCTGATACACTTCCTCGGATGAGTTTTCGTTTCGAGGTTCTTGCAACCGATCCGACGGGCGCGCGCCTCGGACGCCTCACCACGCCGCACGGCGTAATCGAAACACCCGCATTCATGCCAGTGGGCACGGCCGCGACGGTGAAGGGCCAGACGCAGCGCGACCTTGAAGAACTCGACGCGCAAGTCATCCTCGCGAATACCTATCATCTTTTCCTGCGGCCCGGCCACGAACTGATTCGCGGAATGGGCGGCCTCCACAAATTCATGTCCTGGCCGCGCCCGATTCTCACGGATTCGGGCGGCTTTCAAGTGTTCAGCTTGAGCTCCCTCCGCAAAGTCGCTGACGATGGCGTCACGTTTCGCTCCCATCTGGATGGCTCCGAGCATTTTCTTTCGCCCGAAAAAGCGCTTGAGATTGAGATCGCCTTGGGCGCGGACATCATCATGGTGCTCGACGAATGCATCGAATCTCCATCGGAAGAATCCCGGGCGCGCGAAGCTGCCGGACGCACGCTCGATTGGGCACGCCGTTCGCGCGATTATTTCGCCAGCCACGGCGACGCCGCGCGTCAAATGCTTTTCGGCATCGTTCAGGGTGGCACGCATGCATCGCTGCGCCGTTCGAACGCGGATGCGCTCGTGGACCTCGATTTTCCCGGGTATGCAATCGGCGGCCTTGCGGTGGGTGAATCCCATGCGGTCACGTGCGAGATGACGCAAGCCGCAGCCTCGCGTCTTCCGGCTGATCGCCCGCGTTACCTCATGGGAGTGGGCAAGCCCGAACAAATACTCGATTACGTCGCACTTGGCGTGGACATGATGGACTGCGTGCTTCCCACGCGCAGCGCGCGCCATGGCTGCTTGTTCACTTCGCGGGGGCGATTGCTGATTCGCAACGCGCAGTACGCGAATGATCCGCGGCCGATTGACGAGAGCTGTGCTTGCGCGGTTTGCCGCCGCTATTCGCGCGCATACCTGCGGCACCTCTATGCGACCGGAGAATTTCTCGCGGTCATCTTGAACACCCACCACAATCTCTACTTTTACCTTGACATCATGCGCCAAATTCGTAAGGCTATCGAGTTTGGGAACCTAGAAAGATTCCGTTCTGACCTTCAGGCACGCCTCGGGTAGGCAACCTCAAGAGGGCGCTGGGTGCGGCAAAGGGCGGGGCAGCATCTTCAGAACTTGGTTTTCGTAGCCTGCCGGGCGCGGCAGGATTGCCCACCACGGCGGAAAAGGCGAAATGATTGTGACGTTTGGCATGGTCGTCCCGGCAACCTTGGCGCTTCTCGCGCAGGCTCCTTCGCAGCCCAGCGGAATCACGCTGTTTCTGCCGCTCATTTTGATCATGGTGATCTTCTATTTCCTTATGATCATGCCCGCGCAGCGCCGTCAGAAAAAAGTTAACGAGATGCTGAAGAATTTGAAGAACGGTGACAAGGTCATTACCAACGGCGGCATCTTCGGCACGATCGTTGGGCTTGAGGGTGACGCTATCCAGCTTCGCATCGCCGAGCAGGTAAAGATCAAGGTGTCACGCAGCGCCATCGCTGGACTCCAGCTCGAAAGTAAGGAGAGCTAGCGGCCGGCATGAGTTCCCAACTCAAGTGGAAGTTCATTTTTATTCTGGCTGTGCTGCTCGTATGTATTTACGGCGTTATCGGCCTTCCAACTTTTCCCACCTCGCTTACCCAGCTGAAACTAAATCTCGCGGATCGCATCAAGCTTGGCCTCGACTTGAAGGGCGGCAGCCACCTCGTTTTGCAGGTGCAGGTCGAGGAAGCGATCGGCCAGCGCTGCGATCAGACCGTCGACCAGGTCAGCAAGCAACTCCACGATAAGAATATCGGTTTCGGAGAAATCCGCCGCGTGGACGACACGCACATCCTCGTCCGCAGCGTGGACCCCGCGACTTCCGGCAGTTTCCGCGATCTCGTCAACAATCAATTCACGGATTGGGCGATGACTCCGGCAGCGGGAGAGAACAACGGCTACTTGCTGACCATGAAGCCGAGCGTGGTTTCCGATCTCCGCAAGTCCGCGATGGATCAGTCGCTCGAAGTGATCACGCGCCGCATCAACGCGCTGGGATTGACCGAGCCGACGATCGCGTTCACGGGTCGCAGCGATGACGAAATTCTCGTCCAGCTTCCCGGCGAAGGCGACCCGACGCGCGCAAAATCCGTGATACAAGCTGGCGGGCAGTTGCAATTGACACTTGTGGAGGGCGACCAGACGTATCCTTCCGAAGTTGCGGCTCTCGCCGCGAATGGCGGCGTTCTCCCGGCGGGCTCGATTATTGTTCCCGGACAATCCGATGCCGGAACCCCAGGACAGGCCACTCAACAGGTGTTCTACATTCTTGCGCGCGCTCCGATCGTTACCGGACAGGACTTAGTCGGCGCTTCGCCGCAACCCAGCTCGAATAATCCCGGCCAATACGAAGTCAACTTTCATCTCTCGACTTCCGCCGCCTCGCGATTCGGCCCCTTCACCGAAGCCAACGTCGGTCATCGCATGGCCATCGTTCTGGACAACAAGGTTTATACCGCCCCGGTCATTAACAGCCGCATCGAAGACTCTGGCGTGATCGAAGGGAATTTCAGCCAGGATTCCGCGCAGGATCTGGCGCTCGTGCTTCGCGCCGGCGCGCTTCCGGCTTCGATTAAGTATCTCGAGGAGCGCACCGTCGGCCCATCTCTTGGAGCGGACTCGATTCGCCAGGGTGTTCGGGCATCGATCGGCAGCATGGTCGTAGTAATGATCTTTCTCGTGTTTTATTACCGGCTCAGCGGTGTCAATGCAGTTGTGGCCCTCATCATGAACCTGGTCATCCTGGTGGCCTTCATGGCGTACGCGGGAGCGGTGTTGACACTTCCTGGCATCGCTGGCGTGATTTTGACGATTGGCATGGGTGTGGATTCCAACGTTCTGGTGTTTGAGCGCATCCGAGAGGAATTGCGCAATGGGAAGGTACCGGCCCCTGCTGTGGATACTGGTTTCGACCGCGCGTTTCTCACGATCATTGATACGCACGTGACCACGATCGTATCTGCCGTGTTTCTATTCCTTTTCGGCACCGGTCCAGTACGAGGTTTTGCTGTCACGTTGGTGATTGGTTTGCTCGCTAACGTATTCACGTCCATCTATGTTTCGCGGGCAATTTTTGACTATCACTTGTCCCGCATGGACCGCCAGGATCATCTAAGCATTTAGGGATTTAGCTCGAGTACTAGGACGAGCCTTAGGGGTAAGCAGTCACCGGGCACAAACCCGGCTGGTGCGGTGTCAAAGTAGAGGGGCGGGACTAGGTATGGAATTCTTCCACGGCGTTAATATCGACTGGATGGGGAAGGCGAAGTATTTCGTCGCCCTATCCCTGATACTTCTGGCCGTTGGCTGGATTTCCGTAATTCACCGCTATTCGCAAAATCCAGACGCGATGTACGGCATTGACTTCCGTGGTGGCACTCTCGTTTACGTCCGTTTTGCCGGCAAGCCTCCCATTGAGCAGATTCGCAAAGGGCTCCAAGCAGCGGGCTTGGCGACCAGCACGATTCAGGGAATCAGCGACACGCAGAACGTCGGCTCTCAGAACGACGTCGTGATCGGCCTCGAGCAGAGTAAGGGCGATGAATCGCTGGACGCGGGCAAACAGAAAATTCTCGATGTTCTCCATAAGACCTTCGGTACGGAAAGCACCGCTAAGCCTGATTTCAATTCCATTACTCCTTCGGCCCTCACCTCCGATCTCACGCAGAAGGATCCTCTTTCGCTTGGCACCAATGCCGGTGATCGCTACGCGCAGCTTGCGACTCAGCTCACCGACGCGCGCGATAAGGACCACGACGGCATCGTCACCGGTTTCGATCAGCTCAAAAGCGTCCCGGGCGTCACTCCCGCTGTTGTCAGCTTGCTCGCCAACAACTACTCACTCAGCACGTTTGCGATACGCGACGCCGAGATCGTGGGACCCAAGGTTGGCGCTCAGCTCCGCCATCAAGCTTTCTGGGCAACCATCTATGCCCTTGGCGGCATGTTGGTGTATATTGCGTTTCGCTTCGAGTGGGTGTACGGGGCCGCGGCTGTCATCGCCGTCTTCCACGACGTGCTGATCACGCTGGGTTTCTTTTCGATCTTTCACTACGAGATTTCGCTGACGGTGATTGCGGCGTTGCTCACTCTGGTCGGCTATTCGATGAACGATACGATTGTTATCTTCGATCGCGTGCGAGAGAATCTCCGGCTCATGAAGCGAGAGCCGTTCAAGGACATTGTGAACAAGTCCATCAATCAGACGCTCTCCCGCACGATCTTGACCAGCGGATTGACGTTCCTCACCGTTTTGGTACTGTTCCTCATGGGTGGAGAGGTCCTTCGCGCGTTCTCTTTTGCCATGGTGGTGGGAGTTGTGGTAGGAACGTACTCCAGTTTCGGTATCGCAGCACCCATCGTAGTTCTCTGGAACAAGTATCACGGTGGGCAGGGATCAACCGTCCGCGCCGGATCCGCAGCCGGAAAGCGCGCGGTGGTAGCAGCTAGGAGCTAGGACATGTTTAATCAACTTGTCGTATCCGGTGTGCATCAGGAGGGGACTCACAAGCCCTGGGCCGTGGCCATGTCGGCAATCGTTCAAACCTTGATCGTGGGCGTGATGATTTTGATTCCGCTCATTTATACGGAAGCGTTGCCGAAAGGCATGCTCAACACATTCTTGGTCGCTCCTGCTCCGCCGCCTCCGCCGCCTCCGCCCGCTGCTCCTGTGAAGGTCGTGAGACCGCGCATCGTCCAGCCGCAAACCATGGTGGCTCCGACACTGATTCCCAAGAAAGTTGAAATGATCAAGGACGAAGCGCCGGACGTTGGCGCGGGCGCATCTGGATTTGGCGTCGCCGGTGGCACCGGCGATGCGCTGGGTGGCGGCATTCTCAATACCGCTCCTCCGCCTCCGCCGAAGGCTGCTCCCACGCGTATCAAAGTGGGAGGACAGGTCCAGGCTGCGAAAATGCAGCACCAGGTTTTGCCGATCTACCCTGCAATCGCCAAGACGGCTCATGTCTCCGGTACCGTGCGCTTGCACGCGGTCATCGCCAAGGACGGCTCGATTCAGGAGCTGCAATATGTTTCCGGGCCTGCGTTGCTGATGCGGGCGGCTATGGACGCCGTGCACGAATGGAAGTATCAGCCCACGATGCTCAATGGTGAGCCCGTGGAAGTGGATACCACGATTGACGTTGTGTTTTCGCTGGGTGGTTAGGAAGGGCGGACCCGCTTGCGGGCCCGGATTGCTGGAGAGGGGAATTTCGACCGGCAAAATTTTGCTGCCGCGATCGATTTGCAGTGACGGAGGAGGATCGAACTTTATGCTTGCTTATGCACTGTTGGTGATGTTTCAGGGGGAGCCCGAGGTTGGTTGGGACCTGATTACGATGTGGCACAACATGGGCTACCCGGCGAAGGCGGTTGTCGGAATTCTTTTCATCATGTCCGCATGGTCCGTAGGCATCATGATTGACCGTGCGCTCATGTATAGCGCGGCGCGGAAGCAATCCCGCGTATTCGTGCAGCAGGTCGCAGGCGCTCTCAAGGACAACAAGCTCGACGAAGCGATCTCCATCGCCGAGCGCAACAAGAAGAGCCACATCGCCAAGGTTGTCGCGACGGGTCTCTCCGAATTCCAAGCGGCTTCCTCGCAAGTCAGCGATGAAGAAGTCATCGAAGCGGCGAAGCGCGGCCTCGAACGCTCGGTAGCCATTGTCCACGCCGAAATGAAGCGCGGCCTCTCCGGTCTCGCCACCATCGGTTCGACCGCTCCTTTCGTCGGTCTCTTCGGCACGGTCATGGGCATCATCAACGCGTTCAAAGGCATCTCGAACCAGAAGGTCACCGGCCTGTCGGCCGTGGCCGGCGGCATCGCGGAAGCCCTTGTGACCACGGCTCTCGGCTTGCTCGTCGCCGTTCCTGCCGTCTGGACCTTTAACTATTTCACCAACCGCGTGGAAGCCTTCGACGTCGAGATGGACAACTCTTCGATGGAGCTGATCAACTACTTCATCACTCGCCGAGGCGGAAAGAAGTAAGCCATGGGATACAAGCCCAAAGCGCCACCGGTAATGGCGGCACCCAACGTCATTCCGATGGCAGATATCATGCTGGTCTTGCTCATCATTTTCATGGTGATCACGCCCATGCTGCAGAAGGGCCTCCCGGTGAACATGGCCAAGGCTGAAAACGCCGAAAAAATGCCCAACGCCGATCGCGACGACGCCATTATTGTCGCCGTCACCCGCGATGGGCACTATTTCCTCGGTAGCAGGGAAATCCAGCTCAACGAAATCACCGGCGAAGTGAAGGATCAGCTTTCCAATCGCCTCGACAAAACCGTCTATGTTCGCTCCGATGCAAGAGCGCAATACGGCGCGGTCGTCAAGGCTGTTGACGAAGTTCGCTCTGCCGGCGTCGAGAATCTGGGTCTCTTAACCGAGAAGCCCCAGGGCAAGGTGGCTCCGCCACCGCCGCCCGGCGGCTCGGATTAATCTTATCGGCAGTTGAAGGCAAGGAGTCTTCCTATGGGAATGGCAGTTGGTGGAAGTGGTGGCGGGCCCGTTTCAGAGCCTAATATCGTTCCGTTGATTGACGTGCTCCTCGTGCTGATCATCATCTTCATGGTGATCACTCCCCGGACGCCAACGGGATTGCAGACCCTGGTTCCTCAACCCCCTCCGCCCAATCAGAAGCAGACTGAGCCCGATCAGCGCACGATCGTGGTCCAGGTGATGAATGGCGGAAAGGTGATGATCAATCAGGACCAGAGCAACTGGAATGATCTTGGTCCGCGTCTCTTTGATATTTTCAAGGAGCGTGCGGACAAGATCGCTTTCGTGAAGGGTGACGACGACGTCGAATTCGCACAAGTAGCGCGGGCGATCGACATCATGCGTGGTTCAGGTATTGACCACGTAGGCCTCATCACCGCCAAGATCGAAGCGGGCCAGTAGCCCGGAACTCATGACCGTCCAACGGACGGATTTGCCGGCGCAGCCACTCGTTTAAGGAGAGCCGTAATGCAGCGGAAGCCCCACGTAATTATTCTTGTGGCCGTCCTCACGGCCGCGGTCGCCGCCGGAGCTGGATGCGATAAACTCCGCGCGCGCGACAAGCTCAACAAGGGCGTAAACGCTTACAAGAACGCCCAGTTCGATGAGGCGATCGAGGATTTCAAGGCAGCCAAGGAATACGATCCCTCGCTCACGAACGCCCAGCTGTATCTTGCGACCGCGTATGCCAGCCAGTACATTCCCGGCGCTCCTTCTCCGGAGAATATCAAGAACGGCGAGCAGGCCATGGCGGAGTTTAAGAATATTCTCGACGCCGATCCATCCAATATCTCCGCGATCGACGGCATCGGCTCGATTCTTTACAACATGGGCGGCACGCCCTTCGACGCCCAGAAGCTGGCCGACTCGAAGGCTTACCACGAGAAGCACATCGCCTTGAAACCAGACGATCCGGAGCCTTATTACTGGGTTGGCGTCATTGATTGGTCGCTCGCTTATCGCGCGAATAAGGACATGCGCGATACGTTCAACCGCACATCGAAGAAACCGGTGAAGGAAAGCGATCCAATGCCGCCCGCGCTAGCCACGGAATTTGCCCAGAAGTATGGTCCCACTATCGACGAGGGTGTTACCAACCTGCAGACTGCGATCCAGAAGCGCAACGATTACGACGACGCCATGGCCTATCTGAACCTGTTGTTTCGTCAGAAGGCTGATACGGAGACGTCCGCATCCGCGCGCGATGAAGATCTGAAACAAGCTGATGATCTCGTTGACAAGGTCAAGGCCATCAAGCAGAAGAAAGCGAATATTTCGCCAACTTCCTAACGTTCCGGGATTTTCCGGACTCCAGTCCCTTCGCCGGCGGGCTTCTAAAGTCCGCCGGTTTTTTATTTGGGGTTGAATCCTGCGCTCAGGCCGTGTGCCGCACGTAAAAGCCGAAAGCACTCAGGCCGAGGCCGCTTAGAAAAAGCAACGGCGACAGATAGACCGTCACGATCGGTTGAATTGGGTAGGGAAGCTGCATGGCGCTGTAACCGCCCGCGAAGTAGTGCACCACCGCCGCCAGAAGAATGCACAGGAGGCCCTGCCGGATCATTCCTCGCCCTTCAGCCTCCCGGACGGCGTCTCCGTGAATCTGGGGCACTGCCCCAAGCGCCTCGCGGCAGTAGGGACACTGCGTCATTCGATCGAACACTTCCTTGCCGCAATGCGGGCACTGGCGAGTAGCCATGGCACGACTCCTGCTTTCATCGTAGGTTCCGGCGTTCGGCGTGTCAATTTCGCGGCGCTCAAATGGTAAAGGGGTCAAGCCCTGCCTGCCACGTCTTGGCTAAACCTCGCAGCAGGTCGAAAGTATTGGCTCCCGGAAGGTTTCGTACTCACAAGCTCGCTAGAGGATCCTTAACTGGGTGCTTGTGGTGGCAGTCCGACAGCAAATATTAGAAGGTCTCCCGAGCTGATGATTTTAGTGGAGTGTCCGCTGCCCGTCGTGTCTTCGAGGACCAGCACGCTGCCTGCAGGGAATCGCCGGACCGCGCCGTCACCCGCGGTCATTTGATACTCGCCTCGGACCGTTATGAAGATCTGTCGCCGCGGCGCCGGATGTGGTGTTTCGCCGTTCCAGCCTTTCGGTACTCCAAGCCAGAAGCAACTGTCGGGTGTCACGAATGGAGCGGAGTGAGTAGGCTCCAGAGGCGGAGCTGTGTATTTGGCCCTCAACTCAACGTCAATATCCCCGAAGCGGGATATCCCGCCGTCATCCGTGAAGAGTCGTGTGTACTGCGCTTGCACATGTCCCTCCTTCTGCTTTCTCGCGAAGAGGCTATCACACTGTGGCGCATGGCAGACGCCGGAGCATGGGTGGCGCTTCGCGACGGTCTAAGTCTGCGAAACGGGACGGGCCTCCGATGCTGCGCTCAACACAAAGGCTCGCGGGCCGCCCGGGGCGGGATTACAATAAACTCATTAATGGACCCGCTCGGCAAACCTGCGATTAGCATCGCGGCGCGGCGCACCGTTGATGTGCGTTTCAGCGAGCTGTTGGACAAGGTGCGCAAGAATCGCCCCGGCGACGATTTCGATCTTCTTCGTCGCGCCTATGATTTCGCCGCCGAGCAGCACAAATCCCAAACGCGCCTCTCCGGCGAGCCCTACCTTTCGCATCCCGTTGAAGTGGCTCATCTGCTTGCGGACATGAAGCTCGACGTCACCTCGCTGTGCGCCGCAATCCTCCACGACGTCGTCGAAGACACCAAGCAGCCCATTGAGAAAATTTCCGAGCAGTTCGGCGCGGATGTCGCGCGACTGGTCGAAGGCGTCACCAAGATCAGCAAGCTCGACTTGCTGGCCCCCGAAGATCGCCAGGCAGAAAACGTCCGCAAGATGCTGCTGGCCATGGTCAACGACGTCCGCGTCGTGATGGTGAAGCTTGCCGACCGCCTCCACAACATGCGCACGCTTGAATATCTGGCTCCCGAGCGCCAGCTGCGTATCGCCCGCGAGACGCTCGATATTTACGCGCCAGTCGCCAATCGGCTCGGCATGGGATTGATCCGCGGCGAGCTCGAAGACCTCGCCTTCCGCTATCTCGAGACGGATGCGTTTCTCGAGCTGCAGAAAAAAGTCGCCAACAAGCAAAACACATTCGACAAATTCCTGGCTGAAGTGCAGGACACGATTCGCGAGAAAATGGTCGAGAGCGGCATTCCCGCGGAAGTGCAGGCGCGCATCAAGCGGCTCTATTCGGTGCATCTGAAAATTCAGAAGCAGCAGCGCAATCTCGATCAGATCTACGACCTGCTGGCCGTGCGCGTGATCACGGACACGGTGAAGAATTGCTACGCCGCGCTCGGCGTGATCCATCAGATATGGCGGCCCGTGCCCGGGCGATTCAAGGACTACATCGCCATGCCGCGCCCGAACCTCTACCAGTCGCTGCACACCGCTGTGATTCATTCCGGCCAGCCGTTCGAAGTGCAGATACGAACGCAGGATATGCATCGCATCGCCGAGCAGGGCGTCGCCGCGCACTGGAAATATAAAGGCGGTCATGACGTGGGTTCGGCTGCCGACGATCAGCGCATCGTGTGGATGCGGCATTTGATCGAGTGGGTGCAGGAGATGCAGGAGCCGAGCGAATTTCTCTCGACTCTGCGCGTGGACCTTTATCCCGAGGAGGTTTACACCTTCACGCCGAAAGGACGCGTCGTCGTCCTTCCGCGCGGGGCCACGCCGATCGATTTCGCCTACGCGGTCCACACCGAGGTCGGTCACCAGTGCTCCGGCGCGAAAGTGAATGGCGAGATGGTTCCTCTGCGTCACGCGCTCGCCAATGGCGATGTAGTCGAAATCGTCACGCAGAAGGGGCACGCCCCCTCGCGCGACTGGCTCTCGTTTATTCACACCTCGCGCGCGCGCAGCAAGATCCGGCAGTGGATTCACCTCCACGAGCGCGAGGAGGCCACCGATGTCGGCCGGAAGCTGCTCGAAAAGGAAGCCCGGCAGGCCGGCGTAAGCCTGAAGAAAATCGCCGATGACGATTGGTCGCGCGTCGCCGCCGAATACGGCTGCTCGCGCGTGGACGATCTCTACGCCGATCTAGGCTACGGAAAATGGTCCGCGCGGCAGGTGCTGGCGAAAGTCACTGGGAAACCGCTGGCGGGCGGAGCCGCCGAGGAGCAGCAGCCGAAAATCGCGTCAACCGTCAAGCGCATGCTGGGAATGGACGAAGCCGCGATCGTGGTGCGCGGCCACGACGACTTGATGGTCTATCGCTCGAAATGCTGCAACCCGATCCTGGGCGACGACATCATCGGCTACGTCACGCGCGGGCGCGGCATCGCCGTCCACAGCAAGAATTGCCCGAATGTCGAGAATCTGCTCTACGAAGCCGACCGGCGCATCGCCGTCGAATGGGCTGCATCCACGCAGGCGGAGTTTCCCGTGCGCTTGCGCATCATCACCGAGGATCGCCCTGGAATGATCGCCGGAATTTCCAACATTATCAGCGGCACCGGCGCGAATATACGCAGCTTCGAGAGCGGCGGCGACGACAACACCCGCGCGCGCATCGAAGTCGCGCTCGACGTGCGTGACCGCAAGCAGCTCGAGCACATCATCGCGGCGATCAAGCGCATCCCCGGCGTTTTCGATATCGAGCGCGTTTACAACGTCTAGAAATCGTCCGGTTTCGTTGACATCCCCCAGGTTGCTGTTTGTAGGGGCACGGCATGCCGTGCCCGGCGCAGATGCTTGGCGTGCATCAGCTATTCAGCAAGCTGTGTGCTCGGGGTTCTAGTGTTTCGTAGGGGCACAGCATGCTGTGCCCGGCGCACATCCTTGGCAAGATGTCGCCGATCCACCTAGATCATCTCTCCCGCGGTTTGTCCCCACAAAAGGGGTCTTCTGTCCGCGAAGCCAGGTAATCCTTCCGCGTCACTCCGCTGCAGTCCGTCGCCGCGCGCGTACAATAGTCATATGGGTAACCTTGGGGCACCCAGCGCTTCACGCGTACCGCATCGCTTTGCGTTCCGGTGCAATCCGTTTGCGCCTGTCATGCTGGCCATGATGCTGTCTGTGGCCGGTTGCCACCCCGTCCAGCCGCTTGATACCAAGCCGCTCGACACTTCCGGAATGAATTACGACGCAATTCAGCAATTGAAGTCGCTCAATGTGACTGCGCCGGAAGTCTCCCAGCTTGCCGCCGCGCGGCAAGCCGGATTTACCGACGCAAGCTGCGTTGCGGCGCTGAAGATCTATCGCGGCCGCAGCCAGCCCTTCGATGCGGGTGATGAAATCGCAAGCCTGATCGGGGCGCAGGTCAGTGAAGATACGATCCTCGAGCTTGCCCGGATGAACCAGCTCGGTTTGGGCGCGGGAGAGCTTGAGGCCATGCGTCTCGCGGGCCTTTCGGACGCGATTCTTCTTGAGGTGGCCCATCAGCGCGCGGCAGGCAAGCCGGTACTCGCCGGCGCTTCTCTCGCCAACCTGAAAAACGCGGGCGTGCGCGAATTGACCTTGCTCGAACTCGTACGGCGCGGCGTTCCCGATTCGCAGGCCGCGGCGATTCTCAAGTTTCGTCGCCACGGAGCGACCGACGCGCAAATTATCAGCCACTTTGCGGCGCTCTAGCCGGCTGCCGATTTTCCGTCTTTCCCCGCTCACCCTGCCTCTGTAGAATCTTCGTATCTTGAAGCGCAACGTTTCGCTCTCGCTCGCTGCGGCACTCGCTCTCTCAATTGCGCTGTTTGCTTCCGCCTGTGCGGTGCCGCTCGCGCCCGGCTATCGAATCGTCAAAGAATCGCGCGAAGTGCAATTCGTCCCGGGCCAGCCCGCGCAGTTGCAGGTTCGCGCGCACTACACGCTGCAAAACTCCGGCACCGAGGATCTCTCGTTCGTGGACGTGATTTTTCCCGAGGAGCACGCATACGGCCGCACGAACGTCCGCGTGGAAGTGGACGGGCACGACGCGCCGCCAGCAAATCTTCCGACGGGCTATCAGGAGGCGGAACCGGACGCGCTGCGCATCCCGCTCAATCAGGTGTGGGCGCGCAAACAGACCCGCCAGCTCTCGATCCAATACACGCTTCGTTCGCCTGAAGATTCAGGCGCGCGAATCACGATTGGTGAGAATGGTTTTCATCTTGGCAATCGCGGATGGTTTCCGGAGCCTCAGCCGCCCAAACGGGTGCTCGCTCCATATCCGAATCCGCCTAAGGTCGTGGACTTCAGCGTTCGCATTCCTGCGGATTTTGTCCTTCTCGCGCGCGGCATCCCGAAGGGCAAGAAGAAGGACGGAAACGAGATCGAGTATCGATTCCAGCTCGACGCGGCGAACATGGCAACGTACGTAGTCGCGGGAAAATATGCCGTCTGGCCCGCGCAAGGAAAATCTGCCTCCGCGGTTTTCTGGACGATCCAGCCACTGAAGGATGATCCATCTCCGGCAGCGCAGCAAATCGCAGCAGCGTGGAATGTCCTGGAGAAAGATTTCGGCCCGCTCGACAAAAATATCAGCGGCCCGCACATCGTCGAATCCCTGGATTTGCGCGGTCACCTCAACGGAGAAACGGCGCCTGCCGCTGTGGCGTTCCCGGGAGGCGCGATCGTGAACCCAGCGGCTCTGGCGCTGGGAACAAGCAGCGATCGATTTCTCGAGATCGTGACTCACGCGCTCGCACACGTGTGGTTTAGCGACACGATGTACATCAGCCCAGCCGCGGCGGTGGGCATGGGCGAGGGGCTGCCCGAATATGCGACGATCGTGATTGACGAGGCGCGCAATGGCGCGGACGCTCGCCGCAAGCGCGTCGCCGAGAATTTGCGCAGATACGATGATGCAAGCAAGGAAGCGACGGAGACTCCGCTCGGCGCAGTCATGATCGGCGATGCTCTTGGCCCGCGGCGCATTGCCCTGGCCAAAGCTCCGCTCTTCTTCGTAGCGCTGGAGGATGTTTGTGGGGAAGATTCCATGCGCACCGGGCTCGCGCATTTGATCGCAGTGCAGCGCGGGCGAGAGGCTGGCTACGCGGACCTGCGCGCGGCCCTCGAGGAATCCAGCAACAGAGATCTGGCGGCGATGTTCCGCCTCTGGCTCAACCAGAAGGGAATCCCGGAGGATTTTCGCCAGCGTTACCAGGGCAACGCGGTCGGCGAAGTAGCCCAGAAATGAGGAACGCTGCTCCGCCGGTCATTTCGGCCCAAAGTCGTCATTTTCTGTTTGCCATTTTCTAATTTCTGCATTTTGGAGGAACCGTGAAGGAAATCATCTCGACCGATAAAGGCCCCAAAGCGATCGGCCCATATTCGCAAGCGACGAAGGCGAACGGATTCATTTTTACCGCCGGCCAAGTAGCATTCGATCCTGCAACCGGACAGCTTGTCGAAGGCGATGTAGCGCGCCAGACCGCTCGCGTGATGGAGAATCTGAAAGCGATCGTGGAAGCCGCAGGATCGTCGCTGGACCAGGCCGTGAAGGCCACGGTTTACTTGAAGGACATGAACGATTTCACCGCGATGAACGATATATACGCGCGCTATTTCCCGGCGAATCCTCCGGCGCGGTCCACGGTGGAAGCTGCACGCCTGCCGCGCGACGTTCGCGTGGAGATTGATCTGATTGTTGCCGTTTGATAACGGAATGGCGAGATATCCGCATGTCCTGTCTGTCTCACTCAGTCGCTGGGTTCGCGCTCACATACATATTCCTGTAACATTTGCGCCTGAAAGTGGATGCCGGAAGTCGCCTTAAATTCATTCACAAGAGAGAGCAGCACATTTATCCATGGCCGACCAATCTTACGATCTGATCGTCATCGGCAGTGGCCCGGCGGGCCAGAAGGGCGCGATCTGCGCCGCGAAGCTGCGCAAGCGCGTGGCGATGGTGGACCGCGCGCTCATGATGGGCGGCGTGTGCGTCCACACCGGCACGATTCCCAGCAAGAGCGTCCGTGAGGCCATTTTTCAACTGACTGGAATTGCCGTCAGAACCTTCTATGGAAGCACCTATCGAGGCAAGGGAGATGTCTCGATTCAGGACCTCGCTTCTCGCGTCACGAGCATCGTTTCTCGCGAGACGGACGTAATCCGCGCTCAGCTGCGGCGCAACGGTGTCGCGATCTTTCAGGGAATGGCGCAATTTGTTGACCCGCACACGATCGAGGTTCATGGCGAAAGCGAGAAAGTCACACTGCGCGGCGAAAATATCCTGATCGCTTGCGGCACACGCCCAGCCCGCAGCGCCGATATTCCCTTCGACGGCAAACGCATCATTGATACGGACGAGTTCACTTGCATCGGCAGTCTGCCGCGCGAAATCATCGTGGTGGGCGCTGGAGTCGTGGGCCTCGAGTACGCCTCGTTCATGGCCGCCATCGGCGCTGAAGTAACATTGATCGACCAGCGCCCGTTGATCCTCGATTTCGTGGATCGCGAAATCGTGGACGCTCTCGCGTATCACCTGCGCCAGATGGGAACCACATTCCGCCTTGGCGAGAAGGTCACGAGCGTCGGCGTTGACGAGAAACGCGACCGCGTGTTCGCCGAACTCGAGAGCGGGAAAAAAGTGCAGGGCGACATGCTGCTCTACGCCGTTGGCCGCCAGGCAAATGGCGATCTGCTTCGGCTGGAAGCGGCGGGACTGCAGCCCGATCCTCGCGGCAAGATCAAAGTAAACGACAGCTACCAGACCGACGTGCCGCACATTTACGCCGCCGGCGATGTCATCGGATTTCCCGCGCTCGCCAGCACGTCCATGGAGCAGGGCCGCCTGGCGAGTTGCCGCATGTTCGGCGCTCCTTCCGAGCACATGCCGGAATTGTTTCCGTATGGAATTTATACGATCCCTGAAATCTCCACCGTCGGCCAGACGGAAGAAAAGCTCACGGCGGCCAGAGTTCCCTACGAAGTGGGCATCTCGAAATTCAACGAGCTTGCGAAGAGCATGATGCTGGGCGACGAAACCGGCATGCTGAAGCTTCTCTTCGATCGCCACACCCGCAAGCTGCTGGGCGTGCACATTCTCGGCCAGCGTGCCACGGAGATCGTTCACATCGGCCAGGCCGTGATGGCCTATGGCGGCACCATCGAATATTTCCGCGACACCGTCTTCAACTATCCCACGCTCGCCGAAGCCTACAAGGTCGCCGCGCTCGACGGCCTCAATAAGCTATAGCCAGTACGCCGCCGTTGACGCCGCCGAGTATTGGCTCCGTGTTTCTCTGCGTCTCCCTGCCCTGAGTGATTTTGAGAAGGGTGCGGTGAGTTGTCGAGTCTTACTCCGTGCCCTCTATGCCTGTCTCTGTGTCCTCTGTGGTAAGTCTTAAGCCTTTCTCGGAGTTTCGCTGAGGCCCACACTCGGCCACGAAGACACACGAAGCCGCTATTCGCCGCCGCAACGATCCCCCGGCTTCGAAATGCCATGGTAGAATTATTCCCGCTGTTCGTACGTTTATCCCGTGTGGGCCTGTAGCTCAGGTGGCTAGAGCGCGCCCCTGATAAGGGCGAGGTCGGTGGTTCAAGTCCACCCAGGCCCACCAAGTTTTCGCGCTCCAGCCGAAGGAGCGCCCAGCCATGCGTACAAAGAAAGACAATTCCAGCAAACTTGCCCGCCGCAATTTTCTCGCGCAGGGCTTCAAGGTAGGCGCTGCATCGCTCGCGTTGCCTGCATTCGCGCGCACTCTCAACGCGAATGCGCCTGTGCCGGCCCCGGAAGTAAAGCCATTCGAGCTGGACGAGCTAACGCTCGCCGCGCTCCAGGACGGCATGAAGTCGGGCAAGTACACAGCGCGCTCGCTCGCGGAAAAATATCTCGCGCGAATCGGCGACATAGACACCGGCGGTCCCGCGCTCAACTCCGTTATCGAGCTCAACCACGAGGCTCTCGCCATCGCCGATTCTCTCGACGCCGAGCGCCAATCCAAGGGAACGCGCGGCCCCCTCCACGGAATCCCGGTTCTGATCAAGGACAACATCGGCACCGCGGATCACATGATGACCACCGCCGGCTCTCTCGCGCTTCTCGGATTTACGCCCGCGAAAGATTCGGGCGTGGCGCGGCGTCTCCGCGAATCCGGCGCGTTAATTCTGGGCAAGACGAATCTCAGCGAATGGGCCAACTTCCGCTCGTCCCATTCGTCGAGCGGTTGGAGCGGCCGCGGAGGACAGACGCACAATCCCTACGCGTACGATCGCAGTCCCTGCGGATCGAGTTCAGGTTCCGGCGCAGCCGTTTCCGCAAGTCTTTGCGCGGTGGCTGTGGGCTCGGAGACGGATGGCTCAATCGTCTGTCCGTCATCGGCAAACGGAGTCGTCGGGATCAAGCCGACGGTCGGCCTGGTGAGCCGCGCCGGAATCATTCCCATCTCGCATAGTCAGGACACGGCGGGTCCGATGGGCCGCACCGTCGCCGATGCGGCAGCGCTGCTCGGCGCGCTGGCAGGCGGCCCCGATCCCGACGATTCTGCCACCAAAGCTCCCGGCCGCAAGGTTGCAGCCGACTATACGAAATTTCTCGATCGCGCCGGATTGCGCGGCGCCCGAATCGGAGTCGTGCACAAGTCATACGACTTCAGTGAAAGCGTCACGAGCGTTCTCCGCGCCGCCCTCGACGCGATGAAGCACGAAGGAGCCGTTCTCGTTGATCCAGTCGAAATCGCATCGCTCGGAAAATTCGACGACTCCGAAATGGACGTGATGCTCTACGAGTTCAAGCACGATCTCAACGCCTATCTTGGCTCTGCCGGACCAAACCCGCCCGTGCGTTCGCTTAAGGAATTGATCGCGTTCAACGAGAAATTCGCCGGCAAGGAGCTCGCCTACTTCGGGCAGGACCTGTTCGTAAGAGCCGAGAAAAAAGGCCCGCTCACCGACAAGGCGTATCTGGACGCGCTCGCGAAGAACCATCGCCTGGCGCGAACCGAAGGAATTGACGCGGTGATGGAAAAATATCGCCTCGACGCGCTGGTTGCGCCGACGGCCGGACCCTCATGGCTGATTGATCTGGTGGACGGCGATCACGACACCGGCGGAACTTCTTCTCTCGCCGCCGTGGCTGGCTATCCGAATATCAACGTGCCGGCGGGATTTGTTTTCGGCATGCCCGTGGGAATTTCATTCTTCGGCCGCGCATGGAGCGAGCCCACGCTGATCAAGATCGCCTACGCTTTCGAGCAGGCGACGCTGCACCGCAAGCCGCCGCAATTCCTTTCCACGGTCGATCTTTCGTCCAACTCTTGATTCAACGCGAAACGGTCGGACTGCATCTCAGGAAGTATGGAACGGGAGGGTCCTATGCTACGAATTAGTCGGTTTCTAATCGCTTTTATTATGCTTATCGGGCTAACCGCTGTTCCAGGCTTTTCGCAGTCAGGAGATGGCTCAGCCCCCACTCAAATCACCGGCTGCCGTTCAATCGTTTAGCGGGAATATTCTGGATGTGAAACCGGCGACAAGTCCAGCTGTGTGGGTCGTCATTCCGGAACATCTGCGCGTGGATCGAAGCGCGCTGAAACCGGGCGTCCACGTTTCCGTCGAAGCGCATTGGGCAGACGTTTGCTACATGGCCACCCAGGTAACGGTGGAGAAGTAGGCCGAGTCCGGTTTGGGACCGGCTGGAGTCTATCGCGCAGGCGGCTGTCCCGGCTGCCCTGGGTTTGTGATCCGGGGCGTCGCCGTGAACTCGTGTACGTGCATGATCGTAATAAGCCACGACCCGTCGGCCTGCTTCGTCATCACCAGACTGTGAATGCCTTTACGGGTCGGTCGCACGGTGCCATCCTGATTCTTCGCGCCCGTCATTTCCCAGTCCACGTCCACCGCGGCCACGTCCGGCTTCAGAAACCGGATTGACCGCACTTTACCCGTCTGATTCGTCGCGCTATATACGCCGGTCATGAACGGGCCGAACGTAGCCTCCATGCCTGCGCGGCCATGCGTCACGTCTCCAAAATTGTTCACGAAATCGCAGTCCTCGGCGTACGTCATCGCCACGGCATGCACGTTGTGCGAGTTCCACGAGTCCATATAGGTCTGTATGGACTTTTCGATGCTTGCGCGATCTTTGTCCTGCGCCGAATCCTGAGGCGCGGCGGCCGCAATCCTCGCCGACGAAATCACCAGCAAAAACACAAGCCACAAAACCCGCCGCGTCGCCTTCATGTTCTTCTCCCCTGTATCATTCGCTAGAAACAACGCGAAAGCTTAACTCCCGCTCATCGGATATGCAAACGTTCCGCGTGGCCGTGTCGCGCGATTTCATTCCGACCCGCCATTGGAGCTAGTCTGAATCGCGTATCCTTTAACCCAGGCAGACGCATCCTAATTAAAGAGGCTGACATGACCAACCACCTGAAGCTCATCGCGGGCCTGTTTCTCCTGACCTTGACCCTGTTCACCGTCCGCTCCGCCGCCGCAGTTCCGCAGGCGGGCACTTCGAACGTGCCGGTCACGACAGTCGTGACGGTTCTGGGCCCTAATTACACGGCTCCGCCTGCTCTCGGGAAAACGGACGTGGTCGTGCGCACAGGCAAGCGCCGCGAAGACGTCATCGGATGGGATTCGGCGCAAGGGGAGAAGGCTGGCCTCGAACTCGCGATCGTCATTGACGATCTGTCGAACATTGGAAGCCAGATAGAGGACTTGCGGAAATTCATCCAAGCGCAGCCGAAGGCAACCAGCGTGGGCCTGTTTTACGCGAGCAATGGCGTCACTCAGGCAGTAGCGCCATTTAGCACCGACCACGATGCCGTCGCCAAGAAAGCGCGGATTACCATTGGGCAAGCGGGCGCATCCACGAGCATCTATCTTTCGCTGATGGACGTTATGTCTAAGTGGCACGCCACCGGCTCGCGCCGCGAAATCCTGATCATCGCCGACGGCATTGACCGGTTCCGCGGCGATCCCGACAGCCCGGACGTCACCTCCACGATTGAGAAAGCCCAGAAGGCCGGTATCATGATCCACACGTTGTATGCCAGAGGCGCCGGCCGCGAAGGCCGAAATCTCTTCCGCGTGAACTTCGGCCAGAGCAACCTCGCGCAGATGGCCGACGCCACGGGCGGCGAATCTTTCTTTCAGGGACTCGATACTCCCATTTCCTTCACGCCACTTCTTGAGCAGCTCGACATGGTGCTCCACAACCAGTACTACCTGACGTTCACGACCGCCCGCAGCGCGAAAAAGAACGGCGAACTCCGCGCCTTCCACGTCAGCACCGAGCAGCACAACGTGGAAATCTCCGCCCCCAGAGAGGTTTTGGTCCCCGGCAGGTAGCGTCCCCTGTCGCGGCGGAAAATGTACCGATGTTTCGTAGGGGCACGGCAATCATGCTTGGCAATCCATCCGGCCATCGGCGATGGTTATGTAGCTAACCTCTGTCCAGAGCCAACCCGCGAGAACTCGCAATCTTCCTCGATGTTCTCCGTCCCTCCTCTGTGTCCTCTGTGGTAAGTCTTTCGTCCTATTCCGTGGTCTCTCTGCGTTCTCTGCGCCTCTGCGGTGGGTTTTGGGTTTCGGCCAAACGTCTGGACACGTATTCGCAGCCGTGTTACACATACGTCGCAAAACCGCTCAATTAATTGGGGGATGTATGCGAAATCGGTCCTCGTGGTCCGTTGGATTCAAGATTGCCGCCATCGCTTGCGCGTTGATTTTGGGCATCGCGGTCGCCGGACTTCGACAGCCTTCGAACGCCGCGCCGCAGTTCGGGCCTAACAAGGGCGCCGTCGTCGGCATTGAATTCGATGGCCGCATGGTTTCCGACCTCGACAAATCCATCGCCTTCTATAAAGCAATCGGCTTCACCGAAGTTCCAGACGTAAACAAGTCCTGGCGCAAGGATGACGTGATGAACCGCATCCACGGCACCAAGGGCGTCGAATCCCGCATGGCCAAGCTCACGCTCAATAGCAACATATCCGGCAAGCCATTCACTCTGTATTTGCGCGAGTTCCGCGGAGTCAAGCGCCGCAACGTGATGGGTGGCAAGACCGCATGGGAGCCCGGCGCGTCCCACATTGACCTGACGATTCCCGATGCCGATAAAATGTGGACCGACTTAAAAGCCGCAAACATGCTCTGGCCGCGCACCTGGGACAACAAATTGATCGCTCTGCCCGGCGCGACGAAAGGCACGCTCGCTTACATCACCGATCCCGACGGCATGGACGTCGAAATCATTGAGCAGCGTCCCGCAGTGCCTGCAACGGCAGATCGTCCCGCGATCGCGGCGGATGTCCCCGGCTTCAATCATATCGGTCTCGTCGTTCTTGATCCCGACAAGATCCGCGCGTTTTATGGCGTGCTGCTCGGAGAGCAGTTTCCCGCCACGCCCTCGCCATGGATGGGCGGCGATTTCATGGATTCGGCCGTCGGCGGGCACGGCAACGTGATTCGCATCGTAAATGGAACGTTCGCCGAAGCCGCCGATACGAAATCGCGCATGCGCTTTGAAATCGTCGAGTACGAAAACCGCAAGAAGCCGGTGACGCCCTATAGCATCACCGATATCGGAGTGAACTATGTCGGCCTCGAATGCACCGACATTGACTCGCTGCTCGCCCGCCTGAAGGGCGCCGGCATCACTGTCGTGTCCGACGGAATCGTCGAGATGAGCACTCACTATCGTGTCGCCATGGTCCGCGACCCGGACGTAGGCATGTTCGTCGAACTTTACGAGCCTCCGAAAACGCCAGCAGCAAAATAGTGGCATATAGGTATGTCGTCAGCTCTCCGTGGCACATCAGAGTTGGTCTTGGTCGGTGGGCTCGCGGAAATGCAGCGATTTGTCGTCGAGAACTTTCTGCAAATTCGGCCCTTCGAGCGTTCCCGACTTCAGGTCCACGCGCCATTTCTCTTTGAATAGCAGCGCGCCGTGCAGATCGTGGTATTCGACGCGCATCTCCGGGCCATCGAGCACCATGTTGGCGTGGCCGTTGTAACCTGCGTCGATATCCTCGCCGTTCTCGTAGCGGCGGTTGTCCCACGCGAGCCACCGGCATTCGTTGATGTCCGGCAGCGCGCCTCGCTCGACCGGCATTCCTCCGTGCCCGATGCAACGGCCATAGGTGGGAATCCCGCCTTCCACGGCATACTTGTCGTAAATCGTGAGCTTGTGCTCGTGTCCCCAGAACCAGACCACCGGCCGGTGAATAATCCGCGCCAGCTGCCGCGAAGGAATCTGATACCACTCGCCGAATGACGAATGGCTGCCGTGATGCGACAGCAAAATAAGTCCGCGATTATCGCCATCGGGATTCACCGTAGACTCAATCCACGTCAGCAAATCCGGCGGCAGCGTGCACTTTGGCTTGAACCTCAGCGACCTGCGAATGAACTTGCTCTTTTGGATGACGGGCACTCGTCCCCAATCAAATTTCGTGGAGTTGTAACCCGTATCGATTGCGATGATGCGCCAGTGCTCGTTCTGGAGGCAGAAAAAACTTGCCCATTGCCCGCTGCCCCATTCGCCCTCGGCATCCTTTAGGCCCATTTTGGGCAGCACGTAGCGGTAGTATCCGTTCCCGTGCGCGTACATTTCGTGATTCCCGGTGAGCGCGAAACTACCCTTCGTGCCCATCGGCCACTTGACGGGCGTATAGCCGCTCGTTTTCTCGCCCAGGAAATTTTCCTTCACTTCAGTTCCGCCGCCCACGAAGTAGACGTCGCCCAGATGAATCGTGAAATCCGGATGCGCCTTGGCTACGCGGTCCGCCACCATCTGCGCTTCGTCCGTTCCCGTGCCCCAGTCTCCAATCAGGCTCAGCGATGGTGCGGTCGGAAATTTCGTGGATGCCGTTGCCTTTTCCCTGGGTGGTGTAATCCCGGAAGTTGTGTTTCCTGCGAAACCAGAATTTTGCGACGTGGGAAATCCAGGTCAAAATGTGGCCCGGCAGGAAAGCCTTCAGCGGATTGTAAGTCGTCTGCGAATAATTCGAGCCCGCAGCGCGAAAATGCGACGCGAGCGCGGAATGAATAGGCCCGGCAAAGTTTCCAAGGTCCTTGCGCGGGCCTTTTGGATCGATCGGAGTCGTCGGACGCCACGCAGCTTACCTTAGCAGAGTTCTCGCACACAAATAAAAAAGCCCGCCCCGATTCACATCGGAACGGGCTTGCGTTTGTCTGCTACTAACTTTTTGACGTCGAGTGAACCAGGTCAGAACCCGTCGGGCTTGAGAGAACCGAACGTCCCGGGTCGTGAGATCCGGGATGGAGAGCCGTGCCTGCTACCGACGCAGGCCGTACTCCCTTTTCTTTTAGAAAGGAGGTGATCCAGCCGCAGGTTCTCCTACGGCTACCTTGTTACGACTTCACCCCAATCATGAGTCATACCTTGAGCGCCTGCCTCCTTGCGGTTGGCACGGCGATTTCTAGTACAGCCCACTTTCGTGATGTGACGGGCGGTGTGTACAAGGCCCGGGAACGTATTCACGGCGCCGTTCTGATGCGCCATTACTAGCGATTCCGGCTTCATGCAGTCGAGTTGCAGACTGCAATCCGAACTGAGCGCGCTTTTTTGCGATTAGCTCCCCCTCGCGGGTTCGCAACGCTTTGTAGCGCGCATTGTAACACGTGTGTAGCCCTGGACATAAAGGCCATGCTGACTTGACCTCATCCCCACCTTCCTCTCCGTTATCCGGAGCAGTCCTCATAGAGTTCCCCCTTGCGGGTGGCAACTATGAGTAAGGGTTGCGCTCGTTGCGGGACTTAACCCAACACCTCACGGCACGAGCTGACGACAGCCATGCAGCACCTCTACACAGGTCCCTTGCGGGAAGTCTCTATTTCCAAAGATGGTCCTGTGCGGTTCAAGCCCAGGTAAGGTTCTTCGCGTTGCGTCGAATTGAACCACATGTTCCACCGCTTGTGCGGGCCCCCGTCAATTCCTTTGAGTTTCAGTCTTGCGACCGTACTCCCCAGGCGCAGGACTTAACGCGTTAGCTACGGGACTTGCCCCGTACAGGGCAAACCCCAAGTCCTGATGGTTTAGGGCTAGGACTACCAGGGTATCTAATCCTGTTTGCTCCCCTAGCTTTCGTCCCTCAGCGTCAGTTGTGATCCAGCGAGCCGCTTTCGCCTCGGATGTTCCTACGGATATCTACGCATTTCACCGCTACACCCGTAATTCCACTCGCCTCTCTCACACTCTAGCACGGCAGTTTCGGAAGCAGCCTCTGGGTTAAGCCCAGAGATTTCACTCCCGACTTACCACACCGCCTACGGACCCTTTACGCCCAGTAATTCCGAGCAACGCTGGCCCCCTACGTATTACCGCGGCTGCTGGCACGTAGTTAGCCGGGGCTTCTTATACCTGTACCGTCAAACCCTTGCGGGCATTCTTCCAGGTCGAAAGGGGTTTACACTCCGAGAAGCTTCATCCCCCACGCGGCGTTGCTGCATCAGACTTTCGTCCATTGTGCAAGATTCCCCACTGCTGCCTCCCGTAGGAGTCTGGACCGTGTCTCAGTTCCAGTGTGGCCGGCCAACCTCTCAGTCCGGCTACCGATCAATGCCTTGGTGAGCCATTACCTCGCCAACAAGCTAATCGGCCGCGGATCCCTCTTCTGGCGCCTTGCGGCTTTGAAGACAACAGCATGTGCCATCGTCATGTTATGCGGTATTAGCCCAATTTTCACTGGGTTATTCCCCACCTGAAGGAAGGTTATCCACGTGTTACGCACCCGTTCGCCACGCGCCCATACCCTGTATTGCTACAGAATGCTGCGCGTTCGACTTGCATGTGTTAAGCACGCCGCCAGCGTTCGCTCTGAGCCAGGATCAAACTCTCATTTGAAACCTGATGTTCCAACCGTAACGACTTGACTCCCCACGATCGGAACGAACTGTTAAATCGCTCGATTCTTACCTCTCCCCGACCGAAGCCGGAAAAGGCTCTCAAACGGCATCTATCCCGGTACACCCGGAATAAGAGCCGAAACCAAACGGGTTCTGGCTTGTTTCATTCGATTGTCAAAGAGCAGGTACTCCCAGGCCAGCTGGAAGGTAGGCAGACAATCGCCAATTCTACAGATTTGTCTCCGAAGTGTCAACTGAATTTCGATATCTGCCGATAAGTTTGTAAGTTACGGCCTACAGGAATCGCCCCGTCCAACTAACGGCTTCATCGGATGGGCTTGCGCTTCTCAAAGTCGTACAACCGTTCGCGTGGAGGTACACATATGACTAAACCAATTCGAATTGTCTTGATGGGTGCACTGGCTGTCGGACTGACGTTGCCACTCTGCGGTGCGGCGCGTGCCGACCACGACTAGAGCGAGACGTGTCACCAGCGTTTGAAGAATGCCAAGGCCAAGATTGACCGCGACGCCGCCAAGTACGGCGAGCACAGCGGCAAGGTTGACCGCGACGTTGCGAAGCTCGATCAGGAGCGCGCTTGGTGCCGCGATCACAAGGCTGACTGGGATCACAACATGTTCGACGTCGGAATTTACATCCGCAAATAGCTCGATCTGACGGGCGTTAGCCCGACGCACGCTCGAAGTGTCGCGCCAGCGCCCGCCAATCGCATCGAGCAAATCGCATTTCACGTCGCCGCTGCAGTGGTTTCGTAGGGGCACGGCATGCCGTGCCCGGCGCGCTTTCTTGGCGCTATGCGCCATTCCCCGACCTTGTCATTCCGAGCGGAGTCCCGGGCGTTTTCTCCTTCACTCGTTCTGCGAGTGGCGCGGGACGCAGTCGAGGAATCTGCTCTTACCCGTGAGATCAAACTCTGCGTTATGATTCGCGCGTCTCTTCCATGCCCGACGCGAACGAAACCCGCGCAACGCGCACTGCCGTCGTTCGCAACGCACTCGCGGTCGTCGTGATCGCGCTGTGCTCTCTCTTCATTGTGCTGTATGCGGGAGACTACCTGGTGCTGCGCTACCGAATCGCCGCGCACGGCGCGGACGCAGCAACATCAACCGTGCCGACCTTCTATGCCGCCCCACTGAAAGGCGGCAAGTTCGATGTCTACTACGACTCGCCTCAAACGCAGACCTGCGTCCGCTCGATATTCCCCTGGCTCGGCTACGAGCCATGCTGGTACGTGAAGCGGCACACAATCAGCTTGAGCTAGTTAATCCTGCTCACCGAGGGTTTCGACATACGTTTTGCCGTACGGGTAGAACAGTTCCTTGCGTCCCTGCTGCCACGCCGCTTTGAGTTCAGGTGTGGTGATGTCCCAGTCCGGCCGGCATTTCTTGGTAACGACGCGCATATCCTGGCGGAGATCTTCCAGGGTCGGCAGGCCGAAGAACCAGTAGCCATTGTAAATCTTTAAATCACCAGACCGGGCTCGAGGACAATCACGTGCGGGATCATGGGATTGTGGGCAGGATCCGTGTATTCGGCGATGTCGAGATCTTTTTGCACGACCCGCCCCGCGTCCGAAAGGAACGGCCAGTGGGCGCCGACTCCGGTGCGGTATTCGTTCGTCTCGGTGATATTGTCGGTGCTGATTGTGACCAGCCGGCAATAGCCGACCTCGAGCTCGCGATGCAGTTGCACGAGCCCTTCGGACTGTCTGCGGTCCTTCGGACAGAAACCTCCGCGGCTGAGCACGAGCACCATGGGATGTTGTCCTTGCAGTTCGGAGAGCTTCCGGCGCTTGGCCTTGTGGTCGGAAAGTTCGTAGTCGGGGAAAATCGCTCCGGGAACGATGTCGGGTCGCATGAGGAATCCTCAAAAGTGGAATGGGTTGTTGCTGCGATATGATAACACCGGCTTTCAAGGACTGATCGAGCCGCGGCACACGAAAACGAACTGCGACGATTTGAGGGAGCAATCGCATGGCATATCCCGCGACATTCCGTTACTCGAAGGAGCACCAGTGGATTGACGTGCAGGGTGACATCGCCACCATTGGAATCACCGACTACGCGCAGTCTCAATTGAACGAAATCGTTTCCGTGGATCTGCCAAAGCCGGGAGCCACGTTGGAAGCGGGCCAGCCTCTTGGTAGTGTGGAATCGGTGAAAACGGTGAACGAAATAGATGCGCCGGTGTCCGGAGAGGTCGTTGAGGTGAACGCGGCGCTGAAAGACGCCCCGGAAAAAATCAATTCGGATCCGCATGGGCAGGGATGGCTCATCAAGGTGCGGCTGAAGAATCGCGCGGAAATAAACGCGCTGATGGATGCCGCCGCGTACGAAGCTTTCGTCGCAGTTCCAGGTAAGGACGCCGACAGCTGATGCGTTGCTGTAACCGGCGAGTGGCGCGCTTCACAAACCCCGAGCAATAAATGATCGTCGGGATTAGTATGTCTGCACACACGGGTGGCCGGACCAAGACTCCGGAACGCGATTATTTACGTGGGGAGAATTGCGACACATGAGAATGCGAAACGGAAAGAAGTGGAGTTTACTCGCGCTGCTGGTCGGTCTTGTGGCTTCGACCGCCTCAGCGCAGCAGGCGCAGCGCGTTGATGACAAGCTGCTGTTGAACGCCGGCAAGACAGGCGACCAATGGCTGATGGCCGCCGGCAATTACGCGCAAACGCGCTTCAGCCCACTGAAACAGATTGACGCCTCGAATGTGAACCGTCTCGGCCTCGCGTGGTATTACGACACCGCCTCTCTTCCCGGCACGCTCGAAGCATCTCCGGTCATTTCAAATGGAACTCTCTACGGCACCGTGACCTGGGGCGTGGTGTTTGCGGTGGACGCCCGCACCGGAAAAGAAAAGTGGCGCTGGGATCCTCAACTCGGTCACCAGAATTTCCCTCCCGGCTCGGCCGGAAAGCCTGACAAAGTGCGCACGGGACCGAGTCTGTGTTGCGGACCTGGCAATCGTGGCGTCGCGGTGTATGGCGGCAAAGTGTATGTCGGCACGCTCGACGCGCGCCTCGTCGCCCTCGATGCGGAAACAGGAAAAGTAGATTGGGAAGTCGCGACCGCAGACAAGAACTCCGACTACAGCATCACCGGCGCTCCGCTCATCGTCAAAGGCAAAGTCATCATCGGAAACGGCGGCGGCGAATTTGCCGTGCGCGGCTACATCTCCGCCTACGACGCGGAGACGGGCAAGCTCGACTGGCGCTTCTACACAGTGCCGGGCGATCCATCGAAGCCGTTCGAAAACAAAGCCATGGAGGCCGCCGCGAAAACGTGGTCGGGCGATGTCGCCTGGTGGAAACTTGGCGGAGGCGGCAATCCCTGGAATGCGATTTCCTACGATCCGCAGCTTGACCTGCTCTATTTCGGCACAGGGCAGGCCGGCCCTGGGTCCAGAAATATCGCAGCGCGATGGGCCAGGACAATTTGTATACCTGCGCGATCATCGCCGTGAAACCGGAAACGGGAAAATTCGTCTGGTATTTTCAGACCACGCCCGGCGATGAGTGGGACTTCGATTCGATTTCGGACCTTGTCCTCGCCGACATAAAAATAGACGGGAAACTTCGCCACGTAATCATGCAGGCGCCCAAGAACGGTTATTTCTATGTGCTCGATCGCAAGACCGGCCAATTTATTTCCGGCGCGCCGCTGCAGAAAATCACCTGGGCCAAAGGACTCGATCCCAAGACCGGCCGCCCCATCATCAATCCGGAAGCGCATTACGGCACGACCGGCACGATAATCTGGCCGGGTCCCGGCGGCGGCCATGTGTGGCAGGGCATGTCTTACAATCCGCAAACGCAGCTCGTATACATCACGCCCGGAATGGCCAGCAGCTTCAACTACGTGCAGGCCGCGGAATTCAAGCCGGAGCTTGGCGCGTACAACTGGGGAATTATTTTCAGGGATGCCGCAGGCAGAGGCACGGGCCCGGTCGCAGCCGATGCCAAAGGCGCGCCACGTCCACCGCCTCCTCCGCCAACCCCGCCGGCGGGCAATTTCCTCTTCGGATGGGATCCTGCCACGGAGACGGAACGCTGGCGCGCTCCCGCAACCGGTGGCGGCGGCACGATGACGACGGCCGGCAATCTGGTCTTCGCCGCTTCCAACGCGGGAGACTTCGAAGCGTTCAGCGCGGACAAAGGCGAAAAACTCTGGAGCGTGAAACTGGCGCCGGGATTCGCGAACCCCGTTTCCTACATGCTCGATGGGAAGCAGTATGTTTCCGTCCTCGCGGGGCGCGCGGGCAAAGGCCGCCTCTACACATTCGCGCTCGACGGAAACGTTCCCGTGCCGCCTCCACCCGCGCCAGCTTCGGCCGAGCCGCCGCCCGCCGGCGAAGCCCGCTAGCGGTTTCGTCGCTGCAACATGCCCAATTGCCGCACAGCGCCGCCTACAAAATGATTGCGAGCCGACCAAATGCGGGAGAAAATTCGGCCCCGAGGTCACCCTCATTTGTGTGTCGAGTAATATGTACCCCGTCGTTTGTTTTGAATGAGTTACGCGAGAATTTACTCGGCACGTGTGTCGAGTAATTGCGCTCGAAATCTGCGCTTCGAAGCCGGCTTGGGCACAGAATCCGCGCGCGGGAATCTCGATTCCTCGGTTCAACTGGACGTTACTGAATTGCCAGCTCCGCGCAGGGCACGGGCGCGATCCGTGGACAAAGCAGCGCCGCCGCGCATGGCGACACCACTCCCCGCGCTTACGAGAACTGCCAACTGCGCCCCGCGAACCCGTCCGGGACGCGACAGCGCGCCCCGCGAACCCGTCCGGGGCGCGAACAGCGCGCCACGACTGCGGTCTTGTGGACCATGCGTTCATGATTCTCTAGTGGGAGTGGTGCGTCAATCGTGAGCGCCTGTGGACTTTTTCTGAAAATCGGGAGTTCCGGTGCCGCTGACAAGTACGGATCGAGCCCCCGCGGCCATTTTGCTTGCTTGCCAATGCGCTAAACGGATATGTGGGTACTGGTAGCCACTTGTCCGGTAATCCGACTTACCAGGACCTAGCCGGTCGGTGCAAGGGCCCGAGGACTTTGATAGTCTGATGCGGAAGGAGTCGAAACGATATGAAAGCTTTCGCATTCACGCTGCTTGCCTTGTTCGTGGCGGCGCCCTCGCTTGTTAGTGCCCAAATAAGAACGGATTTGAAAACTGTCCGCAAGATCCCGCAGGATTTCTGCGATGCCTGGGCCAAACATGACGGCCACGCGCTGGCACAAATCATGGCGGACGACGTGGACTTCGTGACCGTCGGCGCCAGGCTGATACATGGCCGATCGGACTTTGAAACCTACCACGCGCGGCTGCTCTCTGGGCGTTTCAAGGATTCAACAATCACGCTGCTAAAGGTGGAAGCGCGATTCTTGCCGCCGGACGTGGCCGTCGTGCACTGGACTTGGAAAGTCGCAGGCGATAAGAACCCGGATGGCTCACCGCGAAACCCGCGCTATGGAATGATGACCATGGTCGCAGAGAAGCGCGGCGGCGCGTGGCTCGTGGCCGCCTCACAAAACGACAACTCCTTCCCCGGCTCGGCCCCCGAATTCAGCGGCTTGACCTCTCCGATGCCGCTCCCCGATCAAGTTGGAGTTCAGCCGTCGAATCCGAAATAGTGTGGCGATGAAACACGCGGAACGCGGTATGTCGCGCCGCGCGAGGTGCTTGCGAGTGGTGATGGACAGGAACGAAAACTTTGGCAACTCCAATTCATAGTTTGGGGAGGTTTGGACTAACTCTTGATTAACGCGCTAACCGAACAGGTGGATACTTGGAAGGCCTTGTCCGGTTATCCGACTTGTCGGGCGTTGAGTCAGCCCGCTGCCGGGTCAACGTTCTGCAGGTACAAGAAGCGCATCTCTCCACGCGCGGCAGGTTAATTATTGTGTGCCGGACGGTCTCAGCCTGGTTTTGCGGTTGGCTTGGTTGGTGCGTTTGGGGGCGTACCACTTTTCGGTTCGGTGGATTTGCTGTCGCCAAGTTCTTTTCCACCGTTTCCACCGAGATAGCGCATCGCTGTGGCAGCAAGACCATCGAATGCGCCACCGCCATTTGCCCCACTTGTAACAAGGATATCCGGGACAAACTTCGAGCTTCCGTCGGCAAGCGCCGTAATGACGTTGACCAGCGCTGTTGCGTTGGAGCCGAGCGCGCGCACTTGTGCCTCGTAGCCGCGAGCGCGTGCCAAGCCGACCGCCTCGACTTCCGCTCCTTTCGCCGTGCCGGTCTGCCGAATAAATTCAGCCTCGCCGCGCGCTTCTTCCGTTCGTGCATTCGCATTATTCGTCTTGATATCCACGCCTACTTTTGATTGTGCGAGGTCGGCCTGCATTTCCGCCGTTCCTTTGGCATTTTCCATGGTGATTCGTTCTTCCTGGGAGGCGCGCTGCTTGCGATACGTTTCGATTTCCTGGTTGGCGATTTCGCGCTGCGTCAGCACTTTGACAAGATCCTGAGGCAGCACGACGTCCTGGATATAGACTCCGCGTGTCTCGACACGATATTGGTCAAGCTGTTCCTTGATGTGCCTGAAGGCCTCCTCTTGCACCAGTTGGCGCGTTTCGATGAAGCGAACGGCCGGCATGCTCTGCAATTTGTCGCGAAAATGATTGCCTACGGCGGCCTGTAAGACTTCGTTGACCAGATTCATCATGGTCCCTACCATGGAAATCACGCGGGGCGCGTTCGTGTCTGGCACGTGGATTTGCACCTGCAGGTCGATTGCGAAAACGAAGCCCTCACTGCTCTTCGCGACGATCTGCTTCAGTTGCGCGTCGAGATTGTGAGCCTGCGATACCTCATCGGCCCAATTCAAAGTCAAGATGGAGGTCGGAACAATTTCCGCCTGGTAACAGCGTGGGTTGAGCGGATATTTTCCAGTGCGGAGCGGCTCCTGCCAGATGCCGCGGTGTCCCGGCCGAACCAGCGTTCCGAATTTGAAATCCGTTCCGGAGGTATCGTGCGTCGGCAATCCCACGTATGCCTTGATGACGGCCACCTGCCCTTGTTGCACAACCAGCATCCAGACCAACTCCACGCTGACCAGAAACGGATTCAGAGCATAGGCTCCGTAAAGGAGCGGATCGTGCTGCAGGCCGATGCGTCCTCCGTTGTCCAGGAACGCCTGAAAATCCTGATAGTTATTGTGCAGATTGTTTTTGTTCCCAAGCAGTACCTCGATGATGTCGCCATCGGTTGCTCCAGTTGTCTCCATTTTGTCGAGATCGGCAAACCCTCCGAGACGGCTGGCAATGTCGCCAGAGGGTAGCGGGTCCCCTTCGAATACCGTCACAATGCCCACCATATCGAGCAGTGTGGCGTCCTTCCCTGTTGCCTTCGGCTCGATCCGCATCAAGTCGAGCTGCTCCGGACGCAAACCGAACGCCGCCGGCGTCATTGTTTGATTCCCGCCGGACCGGGAGCGAAGTTCCGGCGACACGGGGAGCCCATAGACCTTGCTCTTGGTGATTACAATAAAACCGACAGGATGCATCGGAGCCAGTGTGCCTGGCGGAAATACCGGACGCTGGACGCCTTTTTGCCCGCCGTTGGTGACAAAGGAACGGAGATCAGAGAAGTTTGCGAACACTTTCTTGTATACAGCTGACTTCGCCCCGATTGGCAGCGGCGCGCCCACCTGCGCAATGACAACACCGATTTCGCCAGCGGGAACCTGCACCCACGGAAACATTTCCACGCCGTACAGCAACCACGGCTTCCAGCGGCGCCCCGGCATCAGGAGATCTGCCTGGTAACCCGCCTCGCCATGGAACGCAATCGGGTTGTCGTCTTTCAGCTTTCGTAGTGAGAAGCGCTTCAGAACGAGGCCCACTTCCGTCGGTCCAACGACGCGGACAGACATCCACACGTAAAAAGCGACCAGCAACACAGCCGCAACGATGAATAGATGGTCAAGGATAAAAAGTAACACGTGGTAACTCCTCTCGGGTCGGATGCGATGCTGCGACAGTGCCCGAGGTCTTGTCAAGTTGAGTTGTTCACTACTGCTCGTCGGGATGAAGTTTATTCGCGACCGGTGGCATTTCTCCACCGAAGTGGCCAAGTCCTGATTGACGCGGTGGTCTCAATAGGTCGATGCAACACCAGCTCGAAGTCTATCTCGCGGAGTTTAAAGGCCAACTACGATTGCGAACGTCGATTCAAAGCAAAGCCCCGCCCTGATTAGGTCTAATCGAGGGCAGCCCAGTAGATCGGTCTTCTATGAAACGTATTATCGGAGCTACTGTTTAGAGAGTGTTGCGTCGACCGTCTGAGCTGGCACGACTTATCAGGAGTTACAAAGTCCGGCAGAAGAAACCGGTCTGATGACTTCAAGTCTTCACACATGAACGTCGAGAATTGGGGCTTCGCGAATCCAAGGACAGGCAAGCCGTACTGGCCAGCCGAGCGCAGGAGAACTGGCTTATTCCCGCGGCAACGAAAGTAGGAATCGGTCGAATCGGCTGGCACATATCGACAGACGAGCTATAATCCAGCCTCATGAGCCCCGAGGAGAGCGTAATCGCGCGAAGATCCGCGCGCCGCGAAGATGCGGGGGCACCTTTGAATACGAGGGAGTGATGACATGAGAAGACAATATCGCTCGTTCCTTTTTGTGTTGCTCGTTCCAGCATTCTTCCTCGTCAGCGCATTCATCGTCGTTGCGGCGGTTCAGGAACAAGGATCGCACGCGGTCAAGCAGGAGCGCTGGTCCAATCCTGCCACCTGGCCAGACCGGAAGGTGCCCCGCGCAGGGGACACGGTCACCATTGAAAAAGGCAAGGATGTGCTCCTCGACGTCAGTCCGCCATCGCTGGGCGGCTTGCGAATCGAAGGCAAACTCAGCTTCTCGGACAAAGCCGACATCGAGCTGACCACCGAGTCGATCATCGTGCAAGGGGAACTGGAAATCGGCACCGAAGCCAAACCCCACACGCGCAAGGCGACCATCACCCTCACCGACAATGTCCCTGGTAACGACCGCGGGATCGTGATCGCGGGCGGAACCCTGAACCTGCATGGTGACCGGACGAACTCCTGGACCAAACTCGCTGGAACCGCCAAGGCCGGTAGCGCCAGGATCGAAGTATTGAATGCCAGTGGCTGGCGAAAAGGGGACGTGATCGTCCTTGCGTCGACCGACTTCGATTCCACGCAGGCGGAGAAGCGAACCATCGCCGCCATTGCAGGGAACGTGATCACGCTTGATCAGCCCCTAAAGTACATGCATTTCGGCAAAATCACGTTCGGCGTCGATGAGCGTGGTGAAGTCGGCTTGCTGACGCGAAATATTCTTATCCAGGCTTCGGACGACGCAGAACGCTCCTACTTCGGGGGGCATATCATGGCGATGGCCGGGTCTAAAATGTATGTCTCCGGCGTCGAATTGAATCGGATGGGTCAGAACATGCATTTGGCCCGGTATCCGATCCACTGGCATCTGGTCGGCGACGGCACAGGGCAGTACATCGAAAATTCAGCGATTCACGACACCTACAGCCGCTGCGTGACGGTGCATGGCACCAATAACGTACGAGTGGAAAACAACGTGGCCTTCAACACCGTGGGTCACTGCTACTTCCTGGAAGACGGCGTCGAAACGGGCAACGAGTTCATCCACAACCTGGGAATGATGACCAAGTGTCATCCTGACGGCAAACCCTGTGTTCCGACAAACCTCGGCCCGATCGGATCGGAGGGCAAACGGGTCTTCGATCCGGCCGGGCAGAGCGCCAAGGATATCCTGATCCCTTCCGACAACACGGCGTCGACTTTCTGGATCACCAATCCGGACAATATTTTCCGGGACAACGTGGCCGCGGGGTCCGAGGCGACGGGTTTCTGGTTGGCATTGCCGCAGCACCCGACGGGCGCGTTCGAAGGCACGGAAGTCAGCAAGACAACCTGGCCACGCCGAACCCGGGTGCGGGAGTTCAAGGGCAACACCGCCCATTCGAACTTTGACGGTTTCATGTTTGACCGCGGCCCTCAACCCAATGGCCATATCAGTCCCGGCGGCCATATGGCCCAGGCCAATCCGGCTGACGCGAACAGCCCCATCGTGGAGACGGTCATCGAGGATTTCACCAGCTACAAGAACCGGAATAGCGGAATGTGGGCCCGGGGTGAGATGGACACCTTCAAGAACTTGAAGCTGGCCGACAACGCCATCGGCTACACGCATGCGTCCGGCAACTTCGGCCGTTCCGACTTTACGTCACGGGTGGTCGACTCGCTGTTCGTGGGCGAGACTGAGAACATCGGCAACCCCAGCACGCCGGCGGAGATGGCTTACGGCCGCAGCTTGCCGGAGCCCGGAATTCCGGACTTCCCGATCCGCGGCTACGAGTTCTACGATTACCGCCATGAGCTGGACAATGACACCTTCGTGAATTTCCAGGACAACGCCACCCGCAAGACGGGAGCGATCTCTTATCTGCTGTTTACCAGCTTCGGAATGAGCACCAACAACACCGTACAGCGCGCGAAATTCGTCAACGCCAAGCCGGTTTATTTCCCACCGATGGAGAACAAGTGGACCAACGATGATTACGGCAACGGGAGCTACAAGACCTCGGTGTTCCACGACGTGGACGGTTCGGTCAGCGGTGTCCCGGACTCCTACATTCTCATCAATGACGAAAATGACGGAATGGCCATCGACGATACCTGTGAGATCCGGCCGGCCTGGAATGCCGCCGTGTGCAAGGGCGATGTCGGACGCTTGGCTGTTGTCGCGCCCGACGGCAGCGGCGGTGCCCCCGGTATCCCCGGTTCCGGCGGCGCCCCTGGCGCAGGTCCTGCCAGAACCGCAGCCACCGGTCCCAGCGCAGCCACCGGTCCTGCCCCAGGCGCCTATCCTGCCCCAGCGGCAGGTCGTGGCGGTCCCGGCGCAGTGTTTGGCCGGCCCAGCGGACCTCCCCAGCCGCCAGTGATTGTCAGCCGCAATGGAAAGGAGTTCACCCTAACCGGTGAAACCAACATACGCGCCGGCACCGAGATCAAGGTGACCACCGAAAGGCCGTCCGTGGCACTGCGCCTCAGCGAACTGGATAGCGGCTCGTGGGTGATCTTCGAGCTGCCGGGATTCGCCACTGCAGCCTCGGGTACGCCGCAGGACAGCCTGGATGCGCTGCGCAAGGCCAGCGCCACCTCGTACTACAAGGGCAAGGACTCGCTCTGGGTCAAGGTTGTCTCCAACGGTGAAGGCGCCCGCATTAGCGGCCCTGGCGCCGGAGGAACCAGCGTCCAGGTCAACCGGTAAGCCGGATCCTGTCGTATGAGCAAGAGCCCCCGGCACAGGCCGGGGGCTTCCCCAACGCTGAGAAGCCGGCGCCTCGACACGCGCGCACGATGGTCGGTTGTGGACGTGGCTGAATTCCCACTTCCGCCCAAGGCGCGGGCGCGACCCGTGGACAAAGCGGTTCTGCCGCACGCGCCGACACCACTCCCCGCGCTTGCGAGAAGCGCCAACTGCGCTCCGCGAATTCGTCCGGAGCGCGAGCGGCTCGCCCCGCGAACCCGTCCGGGGCGCGAACAGCGCGCCGTGACTGCGGTCTTGTGGACCATGCGCTCATGATTCGCTAATGGGGGTGGCGCATCAATCGCGGGCGCCTGTGGACGTTTCTGAAAATCGGGAGTTCCAGTGCCGCTGACAAGTGCGGATCGGGCCCCCGCGGCCACCTTGCTTGCCAACGCGCTAACCGGACATGTGGGTACTAGAAGCCACTTGTCCGGTTATCCGGGTGGTCTCAATAGGTCGATGCAACACCAGCTCGAAGTCTATCTCGCGGAGTTTAAAGGCCAAATACGATTGCGAACGTCGATTCAAAACAAGCCCCGCCCTGATTAGGTCTAATCGAGGGCAGCCCAGTAGATCGGTCTTCTATGAAACGTATTATCGGAGCTACTGTTTAGCGAGTTGCGTCGACCGACTGAGCTGGCAGCGCTAACCGGACATGTGGGTACTAGGAGCAATATGCGCGGTTATCCCGATCAGGGCTTATGCCGCCACCTCGCGGGCCAGTTCAAATCGATAGGGTGGGATCAGGGAGTGCCGTTGTCGGGACGTTTCTGGCCTTCGCTATTCGGCCGCCTGCGGCCTTTCCGGAACTGTTCGCGTGTACACTTGCAGCAGGAGAACTGGCGGTTTGGCGAACTCGATTCCGATTATCAGCGCGCATGACCTCTCGAAAAAATTCGGGGTCGCACCACTCTTCAAAAATATCTCGTTCACCGTTTCCGAAGGCGACCGCATCGGCCTAATTGGGCCGAACGGCTCGGGCAAATCCACGCTCCTGGAAATTCTCTACGGCCGCGTGAAGCCGGATAGCGGCGATCTGGCAGTTCGCAAGGGCACGCGGCTAGCTTGTGTCACGCAGGTTTCCGAATTCGGCGAAAACGACACGGTCCGCTCGGTGGTCGAGAGCGCCATGGAGCAGGCATCGGTCCCGCACGAGGATCGCCTGTCGAGAATCGCGGAAACTCTGGGCCGCGCGGGCTTCACGGATTTCGAAGCGCGCACATCGGCGTTGTCCGGCGGCTGGAAAAAGCGCCTGGCGATTGCCGCCGCTCTCGCGCAGGAGTCGGACATCCTGCTGCTCGACGAGCCGACCAATCATCTCGACCTCGCCGGCATCAAGTGGATCGAATCCTTTCTTCAGAATGCCGCGTTCGCTTGCGTGGTGGTTAGCCACGACCGCTATTTCCTCGAAAATGTAGCCAACGACATGGTGGAGCTCAGCCGCTCCTACGCGGACGGCTACCTGCGCGTGCGCGGAAGTTACAGCACGTTTCTGGAGGCGAAGGAGCACTACCTCCACGCGCAGAAAAAGCGACAGGACGCGCTCGCGAACCTCGTCCACAGCGAAATCGAATGGCTGCGCCGCGGCCCGAAAGCGCGCACCACCAAATCCAGATCGCGCATTGATCGCGCGCACGAAATGATCGGCGAGCTTGCGGAAATGAATTCGAGAAGCCGCATCGCCACCGCCAATATTGATTTTTCCGCGTCGGACCGGCAAACCAAGCAGCTCATCAAGCTCGAAGGCGTCAGCTACTCGATCGGTGATCGCAAGCTTTTCGCGAATATCAATTTCACGCTGACGCAGGGAATGCGCGTCGGCCTCGTCGGCCCGAACGGTAGCGGCAAAACCACGCTGCTTCGCCTGCTGCGCGGAGAGATCGCGCCTGCCGGCGGTCAAATTCACAAGGCCGATTCATTGCGAATCGTTTACTTCGATCAGAATCGCGAGCTCGATCCGGACGTGACTCTGCGCCGCGCTCTCGCGCCGGATAGCGACTCGGTGATTTATCAGGATCGCGTGATTCACGTGGCCGCGTGGGGAGCGAAATTTCTCTTCTCGGCGGAGGATTTGAACCAGCGCGTGGGAAAACTTTCCGGCGGCGAACGCGCGCGCGTACTGATCGCGCAGCTGATGCTTCAGCCCGCGGATGTGCTGCTGCTCGACGAGCCGACCAACGATCTGGATATTCCCACGCTGGAAATTCTGGAGGAGAGCCTGCTGGAATATCGCGGCGCACTGGTCCTGGTCACGCACGACCGCTACATGCTCGACCGCGTTTCAACGGTTGTGCTCGGCCTCGACGGCCTGGGCGAGGCGGAGCGCTTTGCGGACTATTCGCAATGGGAGGCGTGGCAGCGGACGCAACAAACGAAAGGCGCGCGCGACGAATCCGGAACGCAGCGATCGCGCACCACCGCTAGCGGCACGCCAGCAGCCCCGAAGAAAAAGAAACTTTCGTTTGCGGAGGCGCGCGAGTTCGAAACCATCGAAAAGCGCGTTGCGGACGCGGAGCAGGAACTTCGCGCGCACCACGTCGCGCTGGAAAATCCTGCAGTGATGAGCGATCCCGCTCTGCTGCAGCGCACCTGCAAGCTGGCCGAAGAAGCGCAGAACGTCGTGGATGGACTTTACGCGCGCTGGGCCGAACTCGAAAGGAAAAGAAGCTGAGCGGATTCCGTGGGAGGAGAGAGACGCTCGCATAACGCCGCGCGGCTGACGCGCCGCGCGGCGTTATGCTTTTCGCGAGGGCAAAGCGAGTCTCGATTACGGGCGTGTATTCAGGTAATGGCAGACGTCTTTCACGGCATTGCTCAGGAGCACCGTTTTCGTCGCGTAGAGCGTGTCTCCACCCTTGGCGATCACCATGAAGCGGTATCCGTCGCCCGGCCAGCCAAAGGCCTGAAGCATGTAATCAGATCGCTGCGGATTGGTCGTGATGGTCACGTTCGGGCACTTGTCGCCGAAGTTCTTTACAAGTTCAACCATGGGAACCGTGGAGTGGCGCTCCATAACGATTTTCAATGGCTTTCCAGCGACTTCAGGACCAGCGCCCGCTATCCCGCTGAACATTAGTATGGCCAGAACCACTATGAGTTTTTTCATTGCCTGATCTCCTCCGCCCGGCTGATAGGCCGGGAATCATCCAGTATCAAAGCCTCGCCGCGGGCAAGCCTCCCCTCGGTCATGGCGAACACTTCTCCATATATTAGAACACTGTCGCCCGCCAAATGTTGCATGTGCCCAAACTGGAACTTCGTGCCGAGTAGGGGTGCGGGCTTAGTTTGCGGTGGCGGACTGGTTCGGGGCGGCGAAGCCGACCGCAGCGCCGCGGCGGGTGGCGCTGCCGAGGTGGTTGTAATATGATGCGCCCCAATCGCCGGAGTCATCCCCCAGGTTGGAGGTCCCATGTCGAGCCCATCGGCGCAAAACGCGGCAGTCCCAAACGAGTCCGCCCAGATTATTATGCTCGCGCGCGGATACGCACCCGCGGTGTGCCTCCATGCGGCGGCGAAGCTGGGGATTGCCGACCTGCTTGCCGGCGGTCCGAAACCGGTATCCGATCTGGCTCGCGCGAGCGAGGCGAACGAGGACGCGCTTTATCGCTGCCTGCGAGCGTTGGCGTCCATTGATGTGTTCCGCGAAACAGCGCCACGAACGTTTGCCAACACGCCGCTATCGGAAGCCCTGCGCGATGTCACCGGCTCGGCCCGCGACGAGGTCCTGTTCATGGCTGACCCGATGCATATGAACATTTACGGCGAGTTGATGCACACGATCAAAACGGGCGGAACGGCGTTCAAGAAAGTCACCGGTATGGAACCGTTCGAATTTTTCCACCAGAACGCGGAGGAGAACAAATCATTCAACAACGCGATGACGTCCATCAGCAGGCATATGGTGCAGCCGGTGATCGAAGTTTACGACTTTGGCGAAGCGGGAACTCTGGCCGATATCGGCGGCGGGCACGGCGCGCTGTTGGCGACGATATTGGGGAAACATCGCGGACTTCATGGGATCGTGTTCGATTTGCAGCACGTGGCGGAGGGCGCCAGGCCGGTCATCGAATCGCTCGGCCTTGCGCCGCGCTGCGAGATCGTGGGCGGAGATTTCTTCAAAGCCGTTCCGCCCGCGGACAGCTACGTGATGAAGTCCATCATCCACGACTGGGACGACACCCGCGCGATCACGATCCTGAAAAATTGTGCGAGCGCGATGCGCGGCGCGAACGGGAAAGTGATCCTGCTCGAAATGCTGATCGGTCCGAGCAACGAGCCGAGCCTTGCCAAATGGATTGATATCGAGATGCTAGCGATAGCAGGCGGGCGCGAGCGAGCGGAGGCGGAGTTCGCCGACCTGCTGGCGAAGGCCGGGCTCCGCCTGGCGCGAGTGGTGCGCACAGCATCGCCGTTGGCGGTGATCGAGGCTGTGAAAGCGTGAGAGGAGAACGCGATGAGGACTAACTATTGGGCGGTGCTAGTTTGCGCGGTGGTGTACTGGCTGCTGGGAGGGCTGTGGTACGACCTGCTGTTCAGCAAGCAATGGATGGCGCTCGAGAACATGAGCGCGGCGCAGGCGAGCTCCGCGAATGCCGTGTGGATTTGGCCGTTCATCCTCACGTTTCTGCTGAACCTCCTGATCGCGTTCGTCCTTGCGCAGATCTGCATCTGGCGCAATGCGAACACGGCCGCACGCGGTGCGGCGATCGGGATCCTTTTATGGATCGGAATCGTGGGTCCCATCACGTTCACAACCAACATGTACGAGATGCGGCCGATGGAACTTTTCGCAATCAACAATTTTTATCCGCTTGTGGGACTTTGCCTGATGGGCGCGATTCTGGGCGCGTGGACGAAGAAGGCATAGTTCGGCGGCAAGAGTAGGACCCAGGGCTAAAGCCCGGCAATGCTGAGACGTATTTTCCCGTGGGGTTGAAACCCCACGCTTTCACCCGCAAACCCGCACTTTCCCAGTTACGTCTAGCGGCTGCTCTCCTTCGAGTGCCGCTCGATCATGCGTTTCGTCAATATGACGAGGCCGAAAATCTGCGTCCATTCCGAAACGACGTTTCCGACGACTTGTCCCCACTTGCCGTTGGAATCCATCTTGATATAAAGAATTACCCAACCGATTCCTGTGACCAGCAGAAAGATGCTGAGCGAATGGTCGCGCAGAAATTCGAGAGTCGGCTTCAAGATGCTCTTTGGCAGGGGACGGCTCTCCGCGGAATTTCGTTCGTACAAGAACTTGGTCGCGAGAACAGTGACGACGACGCCGGACCAGTCCGCGATGGCGTTCCCATAGAACGAGCCAATATGCGTGCTGGGGTTCGAGACGATGTAAAGGCAGACCCACAAAAGCAGGATCGCGATCGCGGCAATGCTCAACGAGTGCTCATGCAGGAAGCCCCGCCTGTGAACGTGTCCCTCGGCCATTGTCGGTCTCCTTTTCGCGCCGCGGAGTCCGCGGCAACGTCCGATTATAGTCGAGGGAGTGCGTCTTGCTGAGGTGGCAGAAACAAGAAACCCGCCGGGTAGAGAATCACCGGCGGGCTCTGATTTTTGGCATGTACCTGCGATTAATCAGCTAGTGGTGATCGTTGTCGTGACCGTGACGCCATGTCCAATATTCCTTCTGTTCGCCCGCGTTTCGTTTGCGAAAATCGCGGTGGTCTCTGTGCGTGTCGTGTTCCCACTGCGAGTAGAACACGACTTCGTTGTTGTCCCAGGTGTGATAATCGTTGTAGTAGGGATCGTAGGTGCGATAGCCCACGCGGGCGGCGCAACCGCCCATCAGAAGGGGCGCGGCCAGCGCCGTAGTCAGCGCAAATGTCGTAAGGGCCCGAGAGAATGTGCGCATGTGTTTCCTCCGGCTGGGACTATCGCGCAACGATCTGTTTCGCGACACTCAGGGGAAACACTGGTTTCAAATGGGGAGAAAACTGTAGGCGAATTGTGCCTCAGCGCCATCCATTGCGTTCGCGAAGTGCGGTGATATGCGCGACATGATGCCGACCGTGCCAAGCGTACTCCGCGAGCAGAAAATCCATGGTGGCCGATCCCCATTCGGGATGACGAAGTTTGCGCAGCCAATCGCTGGGAGAAAACGAGCGCATGAGCAGGACCCAGCGCTTGTGGAGATTCTCGATCAGGATGACAGAAGACTCGATCGGCGGCGTCTTTGTATCAACGAGTTCGGCCCAGCGCTCCTCGTGATAGGTCTTGACCATGGGTTCATCCTCGGTAAGCGCGAGCTTGAAGCGAATCAGCGCGTTCATGTGGCTATCGGCTATGTGATGCACGACTTGGCGGACGGTCCAGCCGCCAGGGCGGTACGGGGTATCGAGCTGCGCAGGCGTGAGGCCGGCGACGGCGGAGGCAAGGTGCGCGGGCGCTTCGGTGATTGCATCAATGGCGGCGAGGCGTTGATCCGGCGTGAGATTTGTGACCGATTTGAATTCGCCGATCGGGTAGCGCAGGTCGGGTTCCATTTTTCACCTCGATAGAGAAAGCCAAGAGCAGATCCCTCGCTTCGCTCCCTTCGCCACTCACTCAGGGCAGGCGGGATGGCAACTGTGAATGTTGTGTCGATAGTCCATGTTGCGGTTCTTGACGAGACCCGCAAGGCCCAATTTGGCAGCCTACCGGCTGGCGCGCGGCTTGGCTGCTTCGTAGAGTGGCGAGAGCTCGCGCAAGCGCTTCACGGTTTCCACGACGCGCTCCGCGACGTAGTTCACTTCTTCCTCGGTGTTGAAACGACCCAGGCCAAAACGAATCGAGCTGTGCGAAAGATCGTCTGAAACGCCCAGAGCGCGCAGCACGTAGCTCGGCTCGATCATTGCAGAAGTGCATGCGGAGCCGCTCGAAACCGCGACGTCGTTGATTCCCATCAGCAGCGCATCGCCTTCAACACCGGAAAAACTGAGATTCAGATTATTCGGCAGCCGGTGCGCCATGGAGCCGTTGACCGCCGTGCCATCGAGGCGGCCCATGATAGCGTCCTTCAGTTTGTCGCGGAGATGGCGCAGCCGTTGGCTTTCCTCCGGCATTTCCTTCTGGCAAATTTCGCAGGCTTTGCCGAGTCCGACGATTCCCGGAACGTTGAGCGTGCCGGAGCGCATGCCGCGCTCGTGCCCGCCACCGTCAATTATTGCCGAGAGTTCCACGCGCGGGTCTTTCCGCCTGAACGTAGAGCGCGCCGACGCCTTTGGGACCGTAGATTTTGTGCGCCGAAATCGAGAGCAGATCAATGCCATCTTTTTGAACGTCGACGGGAACTTTGCCGACGGCCTGCACGGCGTCCACGTGGAACAGGATTTTCTTTTCCTTGGCGATCTTGCCGATATCCTCGACTGGCTGAATCACGCCGATTTCGTTGTTTGCGTGCATGATCGAGATGAGAATTGTTTTGGGAGTGATCGCGCGGCGAAGATCGTCGAGATTGATCAGCCCGTCCGGAGCGACAGTCAGGTACGTGACCTCGTAGCCGGATTTTTCCAGGCGCTTACAAGCATCGAGCACGGCCTTGTGCTCGGTCGCCTGCGTGATGATGTGATTGCCCTTTTCCCGGTACGCCTCCGCGACGCCCTTGATAGCCAGGTTATCCGATTCCGTCGCGCCGCTCGTGAAAACGATTTCTCGCGGGTTGGCGCGAATCAGGCGCGCGATGTGTCCGCGAGCGTTTTCGACTGCTTCCTCCGCCTTCCAGCCGAATTCGTGGTTGCGGCTGGCGGCGTTGCCGAATTTCTCGCTGAAGTAGGGAAGCATCGCCTCGAGGACGCGCGGGTCCACGGCCGTCGTGGCCTGATTGTCCATGTAGATGGGAAGCTTGGGCGCCATTTCAGTTCATCTTAGTCTGCTTATGATGGGGCGTCCAGCCATCGAGGAATTGGGTGGTGTCCCGATTTGAGGGCCCGGGTGCAGAAACACTTTCCTCAGGGGCTAAAGCCCTCACTTCTGCTGCCGGTTATGTCGGAGCTGAAGCTCCGACCCCCTAGAAGGCGCAATGGACGCGTCGCACGATTCGAAATCGGGAGATTGCCAGGAATTGGGTAGTGTATCTGCTTCCGGGCGCGAAGGCGAGGAGTCGCACTCAATCGATTCGTGGAGACGAGTCTCCACGAACAAGTTGTCCGGTCATCCGACCAAGCGGGATTTACGGTGCGATTCGGCTGGCGTCACTGGCGAGAATTTGACGGCCGGCTAACTGAACCTGCGAGAGGGATGCTTATCGCCTACCGCCGGAGGACGCGGATTTTTCCGGCCTAAACGATTGCCACTCGCGGATTTGTTCAGACAGCTCAGCCTTCTCGCGCTCGGTCGTCGCAAGCTCCCACCGACGTCGAAGCTCGTCGAGCCGGCCTTCCACAAATCCGGCGCGTCCTGTTTTTTTCTCTGGTTTGTCGCGGTTACTGTAACCCATGTTCGAATTGCTCCTCTTTTTGGCTTGAGAATTTCACTACTAACCCCACCGTTGTCAAAGCAGCGTCGTCCACTCCATTGTACCCGGTTACGGCGCTGAAATTAGGACGGGGACGAAATCTTCCTTTTCGTGCCCATATTTTCCGATTGTCCGACTTATCAGGCCTTGGCTCGCGTGCGCGGGACAGCCGCGACGCGAGGGTGGGCAAGCAGCCGCTTTACGTCCGCGCTGGTTGCGGCCCTTACTTGCTCGAGGGTCTTGGTGCGTGATTGTTTAGTTTTCACCATGGTTCATATTGTCACCAATGACCAGCCTCAGTCTGTTTCTTCTGGGGCACCTGTTCCAGGTTCCACGCTCCATCTCGTTTTGCGAGGCGGCCGCGGAGCGAATCACCAATTGGGCCGATCTTTGTGGAATCTCATTCGAATCGCGCGCACCCTCTCTTGCTGCCATCCGTGCTCGGGGCACTCCAGTCGCCGGGGAAAGTGCTTCGCGCCGGGCACGGGCTTGGCCACAAGCGCTGCTCCGCACTTCGGGCACGTCAACGTGGGCATCTCTTTCGAATGTTCATTCTCCGCCATAGTCAGTGATCAATATCTGCCATTGTAGGCGCCATGAGGCGGCGACGGCATTTCACTAATGTTCTTCGAACATGGGCGTGGTTCGGTATGATATACGGAAATTGAGGAGGTCCCATGATGGGCCAACATAACTTTCTGCGCCTATTCGCGTTGCTCGCATTGGCGTGCGCAGTCGCGGGTCCGGCAGCGGCAGGCGCACGCGTTGTGGACCTGAAAGCATCGGACGGCACCAAGCTGAGCGCGACCTATTTCGATGCGGGCAAGCCCGGTCCCGGAGTCCTGCTGCTGCATCAGTGCAATCGCGATCGAAATGTCTGGAACAGCCTGGCGATGAAGCTCACGGCGGCGGGGATCAACGTCCTCACGGTTGATAACCGCGGCTTCGGGCAGAGTGGCGGCGAGCCGCACGAAAAGTTGACGATGCAACAGGAAGGGCAGATCGAGAGGGAGAAATGGCCGGGCGATTTTGACGTGGCCATTGGGTACCTGATGTCGCAGCCGGGCGTGACGCGCGACACGATCGGAGTGGGCGGAGCGAGCTGCGGCGTCAATAATTCCGTTCAGACGGCGCGCCGCCATCCCGAGGTGAAATCTTTGGTGCTGCTCTCCGGGCCGACAAACCTGCAGGGCCGCCAGTTTCTGCGCAGCTCCACACAACTGCCTGTGTTTTTCGCGGTCGCCGATGACGACGAATTTGCGGGCACGGTGCAGACCGTTGAATGGCTTTACAGCCTCACGTCGAATCCGGGGAAAAAGTTCGTTCACTACGCCAAAGGCGGCCATGGGGCGGACATGTTTCCAGTGCATCCCGAGTTGCAGGGATTGATCGTGGATTGGTACGTGACCACATTGATCAAAACGCCGGGACGAGCGCCGGTTGCGGTCGCGAAGGATGCTCCCGTGATCCCGCAAGAGGTGCGTGACCTGGATCGGATCGAGCAGCCCGGTGGCCCTGCAAAAGTGATTAAGGCGTTGGAAGATGCGCGCCACGCCGATCGCAAAATCGCGCTTTCACCGGAGGGAATGGTCAACTACATGGGATACGAGCATCTGCAATCCGGCGACGTCAAGGGCGCCATCGAAATCTTCAAGGTGAACGTTGCGGAATATCCGAACTCGGCGAATGTGTACGACAGCCTCTCCGATGGTTATTTTGCGGATGGCCAGAAAGATCTGGCGCGCCAGAATGCGAAGCGCGCGCTCGAACTTTTGACCTCGGACACGACCGACAACGAGCAGATGCGGGACGGAATTCGAGACAGCGCGGAAGGGAAATTGAAAAAGCTCGGAGATACGCCGAAGTAAACGAGCCTGTGCGCGTTGCGCAGCGAAAATCTAGCCCTGCGGTTTCCACTTTTTGAGAAACGCGGCGACATCATCGGGGCCGATGCGGACGCTGTCGTCGAATTCGCCGTTCTTCTGGCTGTAAACGACTTTGCCGTCCGGATCGAGAACGGCGAGGCTGGGGATGCGGACGTGCCCCTTCAGCGGTACGCCATACTTCTCGGCGAGATCGAGATTCTGGTTACCTTCGTCGCCGACGTTGATATGAACCACGTGGTAGTTCGCGGTCACGACGGGAGCGAACGTCTTGGAGTGAAACGTGGCGTCGAGGACGTGGCAGTCGTAGCACCAGTTGGCGCCGAAGACGAGAATCACGCGCTTGTGATCCTTCGCGGCGCTGGCGAGCGCGGCGCTGATTTCCTCTTCTGCCTTCTCCGGCGGCGGATAGAGCGCGGTGTTTGGTTTCACCGGCTGGGGCAATCGAAAGGTCGGGCTGGGCGTGAGGCCGCTTCGCTGCGTCATGGCGATGCGCCAGTCGCTTCCCTGCTGAATCCAAACTTGCGCTCCTTCAACGGTGATCGGCTGCACGCCGGAACTCGTCTTGAGTTTGAATTCGATGCGGAGGACCAGATCCACCTGGCCGGGTTGCGAGCGCACGACCGACAACACCTTGGGCTGAAAGTCGCTGAGCCCCTGCGACGCGAGCGCGGACCAGAATTGCGGCTCTTCGCGCGGGTCCTGCGTCTTGCCCTGAGGAGTCTGCGCCTGAGACGGAGGATTCGTCGCGTAGAGCGCGGCGAGTGCAGTCTGATTTCCCGCGAGGACAGCGGACGTCCAGCGGTCGAACGGCTCGAATGCGGAAGCGCTCTGCTGGGCAAGCATTGGCGCTTGGCTGACGATCAATAGCGCGACGATCCAAATTGTGCGGCTCAGTTTCATTTTTCTCCTCGCTCCAGAGCAGACTGCACTTAGATTCTACTCCAGCACGTCGCTCGATTATAAGGTCCGCCTCGGGGATACGACCTATACCCATAAGGAGTTAAGCACTCACAACTTCTCTCTGCGTTCTTTCTCACACAGGTTCTGTCATCATTCCGTTAATTCTGAAGAAGTACGGAGCCGGAAACCCGTGAGTTCTTTGCTTCACGATCTTGGATGGGTGCTCTTCGTATTGGGCTGCATATTGGAATGTATCGGCAGCCTCTGGATTGTTGTTCTCGGGTGGCAGCGAAACATCCTGTGGGGTGTGGTCTGCTTCCTTGTCCCCATCGTTCAACTCATCTACGTTGCCTTGCACTGGAAAGAGTCGAAAGAGGCGTTTTATCTACAAATAGCGGGGCTCGTGCTGGTGATTCTTGCTGCTTTGTCAGGCGTGCCGGGCTCATAGCACCATAGACCTTCTCCACGAACTGAACCCAAGTCGCGACTAACGCGGTAACCGGAAAATGGCACAACAACTGGTCGGTAAATCGCGGGCGACCACACTCCATTAGCTTAGATGTCAAGCGGCTGCTACAATGCCTCGACATGGCTGATTGGCGGCAAATCCAGGCGCGCATCCGCAAGGCGAAGAACAGCCCCGACGCGCAGGCAAAACTCAACGAGCTTTACCAGCGCACGCGTGACGCAATGGTGGCGTGGGAACTCGGCGCGATCGAAGAGAAAGCCGAACACAAAGACGAAGCGGGGAACTGGTACACGATTGCGGCGCAGCGATTTCGCCGCGCTGACTGGCGCAAGAAAGCCGAAGAAGCGCTGACGCGCCTCGGCATCGAGATTCCACCGCCGTTGACACCCAGCGAGCAAGCTGCGCGTCCTGGGCGCGAAACACGCGCTGACGCGGAGCACCACGACGCAACGGGCGGGGAATCTTCCAGCGCGGATGCGCACGAATCCGAGGCATCCGCTGGAGAAGGCCTGCCTCTTGCGCTCGGCGAGATTCCCGAATCGCACGAAGAAGGTGCATCGTCGGAAACGTTGGCGGAATCGTCCGCAACACCGGGCGAGGCAGCGGCCGATGGCTCTCCGCTGGGCAAGCGAAAGCGCCGCCGCGGACGTCGCGGGGGGCGAGGACGCCGTCGCAAAGGCGCGCCCGCTGCGCCTGGGCTACCATCGCAGGCCTTTGCACAATCTGCCGAACCTCAACAGACGCGATCACCCGCACCGCATGCGCCTGCATTCGAGCGTTCCGCGCCGGAGCGGACTTATGCCGAGCGGCCGACGCCCGAGAGATTAGCGCCGGAAAGGGCGGCGTACGAAGCTCCGGTTACTGCGCACGAGCGGCCGTCACGCGCGGAACCGCTGGCGCCGCAACTTCCTTCGGAGCGCGCGGCACATGGCCGTGGCGATCCGGCTCTCGCGTCACGGATGGCGCAACTCGAATCGCTGCTGCGCCGGCTCGTTACCAGCCCGTTGCACCGGCTGGATGAAGCGGAAGATGCTCCCGCTGGCCCCGGAGTATTTCTGCTCTCGGACTCCGATCAGATCACTTCGTACTATGTGGAAGCCTGCCAGACGCTGCGAATCGGCGCCGGAAATCTGGTGCGCGGTGGACGCGCTGGGAAAAACACTCGCGGTGGACGCGGCTATTCGTCGGATACCGGACTCAAGGCGAAGCTGGCCGAGTATCTGGGCATCAGCGAAGCGAAGGTTTCGCAGTACATGAAGGATCATTGCGTGCTGCGCTGGATTCAGCTCGATGACGACGCGCCGCTCTTGGCGCATTTCGCGATCGGCGTTCTGCGGACTCCTCTAAATCTCGAATAGGCTCTTTTGCAGCTGGTGTCGCGCCTACGGCGCTCGGGATTCGTTTGTTCCTTTTGTTCCATTCGCTGGGCTAGATTTTGCGCCTCCGCGCTTAGAAGCTGGGCTGGAGGCATCTGCTGATGTAGCGCCTACGGCGCTCGGATACTGTGATGGTTTGCACTAGCCGGGCACGTTGCTGTTCCCAGCTGCTGGAAGTAGGCTCCCTAGTACTATGGGAGGGCTCCCTTGGGTGCTGGTTTTGACCGTTCAACCCGCTATTTGTACATTTGGACGCATGGGCCTAGACGGACCCTTGGAATAGGGGCAAACTCTGGTACCGTAACCGCTTACGGGCCAGGCGCGCCCGCGGGGGATCCAGTTTACCGGCGGTTTCACGGGGGCTCCAGGTCACTTTTTAAGTTATGAAGGAATCTTAAGGGAAGAGGTGCAGGTAGATGCCGAAGACAGTAGGCAATCAACTTTGGAAGACTTTCGATTGGGCGCTCTGCAAGACGGCGGGGCTGACCTTCGACACGATTCAATTCTTCAACAAGAATAATCCGAATCCGTCTTTTACCCCGAAGTGGTCCGACAAACCGCTGCTGAAGTCGTGGGAGAAGTCGAAGCCCACGCTCGGCTGGCCGCGGACGACGGACTCCCTGTGCCCCGCGTGCGTGAAAGAGGCGCGCGAAGCCATCATTGACGGCAAGAAAGACTGGACCGACCTCGTTCACGAGAAGGTCGGAGAGATCAAGGCGCAGATTATCGAGCGCGATGGCCAAGTATGGATGATCAAAGAGTGCGCCATCCACGGCAAGTACGAAGACCTGATGGCGATTGACGCGAAGTTCCTCGAATGGATTGAGGGAAATTTCCCGGGACGCGATATTCCGGCGCACAACGACGAAAAGCTGCACAACCACGGTTCGAGCACGGTGCGTCACGGGCGTGGATCGGTTCTCACCGTTGACCTGACGAACCGCTGCAACATGATGTGCGATCCCTGCTTCATGGATGCGAACCAGGTCGGTTACGTACACGAATTGAGCTGGGAAGAAATTCAGGAAATCCTGGACAACGCCACGAAGATCAAGCCGCGCCGGCAGATGTCGGTGCAGTTCTCCGGCGGCGAGCCGACGATGTCGCCTTACTTCTTCGATGCGGTCCGCTATGCGCGCAAAGTCGGATACAACAGCGTGCAGGCTGCAACAAACGGAATCGAATTCGCCAAGAGCAAGGATTTCGCCAAGAAGGCCTTCGAAGCGGGTCTTCGTTACGCGTACCTGCAATTCGACGGCATCGGCAACGACGCGAACAGCCACCGGCAAGTCGGCAACCTGTTTGATGTGAAGCTCCGCGCGATCGAAAACCTGCATGAAGCGGGCGTCGAGATCGTGCTGGTCACGACGATCGTCAACAACGTGAACAACGATCAGGTAGGCCCGATCGTGAAGTTCGCGATGGACAACCCCAAGAAAATCTCGTTCGTGTCGTTCCAGCCGGTTTCATTCACCGGGCGCGACGAGGACATCACCCCGGAACGCCGGATCCGCCAGCGCTACACGCTTTCGCACCTTGCGCAGGACGTCAGCTCGCAGGTGGGTAAGGTGGAACCGACGCGCGACTGGTTCCCGATTTCTTACATCGCCACGTTTGCGGGCTTCTCGGACCTTTCGCACGGGCCGGATTCGCAGTGGGGCTCGCTTTCCTGCGGATGCCACCCGAACTGCGGAGTGGGCACGGCGCTGATGATCAACAAGGAAACGAAGGAATGGGCGCCAGTACCGCGATTCCTTGATGCTCCCTCCCTAACCAGGGACGTGACCGCGATCACAGACGCGGCCCGCGGCAAGGGTTTCTCGAACTTCATGATGGCGATGGCGCTGCTGAAAAATTACAAGCCGTTCCAGGCGCCGCCGAGCTTGAGGCTCAAGGACCTGTGGATGAAGTTCGACAAGACCTGGGCGCTTTCGAAGAACGCGGACAAGAAGTACGGCAAGACGAGCCCGGAACGCACGTACGAAGACGCCATGAAGCGCCGCAAAGAGGATCCATGGAACTTTCTCTTCATCGCCGGAATGTGGTTTCAGGACCTCTTTAACTACGATTTCCGTCGCACCGAAATGTGCATCATCCCGTACGCCACGCAAAAGGGTGAAATTTCGTTCTGCGCGTACAACACGGGCGTGGGCTGGCGGCAGATCATCGAGAACATGCACAAGAATGCGACCGTCGCCGAATGGTACAAGAAGCACGGGAAGCATGAAATCTACGCGAAGAATAAGAGCGTCGCGCTCACCGATTACGAACACTCGCTGAAGATCAACGATGACGATGCGGCGCGCGTTCGTCACCTGGAGCACGACATTCCCCAGACCGCGGCCGAAGAAGACCGCATCCGCCGCAAGCAGGCGTACGAGGAAGCGGCCAAGGTGAGGAAGATTTACGAGGAACTCGTGCTGAAGAAGAAGTCGGAACCTCTGATGCAGATCGGCTCCATGGACGAGATTCTGTCGGCTGTTCCGGGCACAACCGTGAAGCGGGCCGAACCTGCGAACGGCAACGGCGCGACCGCGGCTGCGAATTCCGAAGCTGCGACCGTCGCCGGCGACTAACCACTTTTAACCCTGGCGGAATTCCCAACAGCCCTGGCTTCGGCCGGGGCTGTTTTTTTGTGCGGACACAAAATTCGGCGGATGGTGTCTTTATATTTAGCAGGAGGACACATGAAAAGCCGCCTGAGCCTGGGAACTTCCAACATCGGTGCGAGCGAATTCCATTCGAGCCGATGGGAGCGAGTCGGGAAAATCGGCCTCTTTGCAGTTGTTTGCGTGTTGCTCGCTGTTTTCTTCTTCTATTTGACCGCACAGGTGCAGATCGGCACGGCACACGCGACTGGTTCAGACGCGCAGTCTGAAACCACTCCACAGTAGTAGAGCAGCTTCCGTTCGCCGTACGGCGCGATGCGATGTAAAATCGGGCCATGCCCGACCGAAACCGAACGCGCGAGCTTGCTGCTGAATACATTCGCAAGGGCGACCCGCTCGGATGGTTCGAGGCGCTCTACCAGGAAGCCGAACGCGGCGACGGGATTGTCCCTTGGGGCGATCAGGAGCCCAATCCGCGGCTGCTTGAATTTTGGAAGGTGCGCCCACTCGAAACCGCGGGCAAGCGGGCCCTCGTGATCGGCAGCGGGCTTGGCGATGACTCCGAGCAGCTCGCCGCGTGGGGATTCAAGACAACCGGCTTCGACATATCGAAAACGGCTATTGAGGCGACGAAGAAGCGCCATCCCGAGACGCGCGTTGAATACATCGTTGCCGACCTCTTCAATCCGCCCGCGAGCTGGCTGCGCAGCTTTGATTTTGTCCTCGAGGTTTACACCGTGCAGGCTCTCCCCGCGCAGTTGCGGCCGGGAGCGATTGAGAAGATTGCGCAGTTCGTTGCGCCGGGAGGGCGGCTGCTGGTGATCGCGCGCGGCCGCGCCGAAGATGAGCCGGAAGGGCAAGGGCCACCGTGGCCGCTGACGCGCGCTGGGATCGATGGATTCCGGCGTGCGGGGCTCGAAGAAGAATCGTTCGAGGACTATACCGAGCCAGAGCCACCGTGGGTGCGGCGATTTCGCGCGCTCTATCGGCGGGCAAACCCGGCGTCCTAACCCGGTGATCGGCCAATTCCCGGCTGACCCGTCAAATTGACCGCGGCGTAATTCGGGCTAAGTGAGAGGCTTCTTAGAGGATTCCTTGTCGGTGTAGATTTCGAGTCGCAAAGGCAGAACCCGATTACGAAAGTATATACATGCAAGATCAATGGGTATTAACAACGCCAAGGTTCCACCCAAGAGGCTGAGTCCTCGCAGGCCAGCCAGAAAACATACTCCCGCACTTATTACCAGCGCGCTACTTAAGGTCAACAACAAATACTGTTGAGAAATCTCAAGTTGCCGAGAACAACCCGGGCATGTCCAGGGTTTCCCGGCATGGAACTGGCGATTCTCCATTATCGCGCCACAAAACGGACATTTGACAGCAGGTCGCCACATCAGCGTGAAACACTCATTGTTAAGCTTATCGTAGATGTTGGAGCCCGATTCCAATATTTCGGCCTCTATATGTGCCTTAGGTCGCCGCCGAACTTGGTGGAACTGCGCGGTACGGGCGCACATCGTTAATTTGATACAATAGCCGGACGTTAACTTCGAGCTTTGGGGCCCATTTCTATGCCGATCTACGAATACGTTTGCGATGATTGCGGCAAGCGCTACGAGCGCATCGTGATGAACAAGACGACGACGATCGAATGCCCGAAATGCGCGAGCGCCAAGCACACGCTGCAGCTTTCGGTCTTCGCCGCTCACGGGAACGGCGCGAAATCGTCCGGCGGATCATCAGCTTCGCCTTCTGGTGCGTCGCCTTCCGGCGGCGGATGTTGCGGCGGCTCCTGCGGCTGCCGATCGAACTAGCCGACGGCGCTGACGATGGCCACCTCTGAAGCAATCTTCACGAAGGACACGTTCCGGTTTTTCCGCGAGCTTGGCCGAAACAACCACAAGCCCTGGATGGACGAGAATCGCGAGCGATATCGCGCGGTGATCGTCGAACCGTTTCGCGTGCTGCTCGATCGGATGGCCCCGATCGCGCTCAAACTCAATCCGAGCTTCGTCGTCAGCGGGCGCGTGGGAGACAACTTCTCCCGCATCAACCGCGATATACGATTCGCCCGGGACAAGTCTCCCTACCGCACGCAAATGTATCTCTACTTCGCCGAGCCGGACGACCAAAGCGGGCAGCTCTATGTCGGAGTTTCCGCCGAAACGGTCACATGTGGCTTCCGCGTGTACAGTGAGGGCCGGAACTCGCGCCTGGTCGAATTTGGCCGCGTGCGCGGCCGCGAACATCCCGAATGGATCGAGAGGCAGCAGCGCCGCCTCGGCAAGGAGTACGAAAGCTACTGGTACGCCACCGAGAAAGGTGAATGGACGCAGCGCAAGACTTGGCCTGCAAAGCCCGAAGACTGGAAAAAACTGCAAGCCTGGATCGTGCGAAGAAAACTAGCCCCGGCCGCCGCGTTGCGCCGCGGGTTCGAAGGCGAAGTCGCCAGGATCTTCCGCGAGGTCTATCCACTTTCTCCGTTTACGACGTCGCCACGCTGGAAATTGTAGCCGCAAAGGTGTAAGAACAGTGGCCATGAACCCTGCTCCGAGCTTCCGCAACTCCATTCCGAAAGCAGTCCGTTGGCGACGCAAGGCGATTCGAACCATCCGAGGCTCGGTTTGCCTCGCGGCTGTCTTGGGAATCGTTCTGCTGGGACACGCGTACGTCCGGCCCAGCGTGGCTCACGCGAACAATTCCGCGCAGGGCGGCGCTGTGGCTACCAACTGCGACCGTGCATGCCTGTACGGCTTCGTGGACCAGTATCTGGCGGCGCTGGTGGCGAAAGATCCGGCACGGCTGCCGTGGGCCGCGCACGTGAAATTCACGGAGAACAACGTGGAATTGCCCGTGGGCTACGGCCTGTGGGGCACGATCAGCGGGCGCGGCGCGGACGATGTGCGCGCCGCCGATCCGCAAGCGGGACAGGTCGCCTATTTCGGCGTGATTGACGAGCGCGGCACAAAGTCGTTTTTCGGATTGCGACTGAAAATTGAGGACGGCAAGATCTCGGAGGTCGAGACGATTGTGGATCGCAAAGGCTACGGCCCGGGTCCGTTCGGCAATCCCGAGACGATGCAGCCCCTGCCCGTGCTTCTCGCGGATGTTCCCGTGGAATCGAGGCGCCCGCGCGCGAGAATGATTTCGATTGCCAATGGCTACTTCAGCACGCTGGAGCTGAACGACGGGACATTGTTCACGGATTTCACCGACGATTGCAGCCGGCGCGAGAACGGCGTGTGGACGGCGAACGATCCGCATCCGGGATCGGTGCAGGATCCGAACCTGAATCTTTCGGCGTACGGGAAAATTTCCTGCGGGACGGGATTCAAGCTAGGCAACTATCGCTGGGATGACGAGCTTCGCGCGCGGCGTTTTCCCCTGATTGATGAAGAGAAGGGTCTGGTGCTTGCGGGAGGATTCATCGATCACGCCGGCAAGCTCGAGAAATACACGACGACCGACGGAGTGGTGCACGAATCGCCGCTGAAATCGCCGCACTCATTTTGCCTGATGGAGATGTTCAAGATTCAAGACGGAAAGATACGGCACGCCGAGGCGGTATTTATCACCGTGCCGTACCGCATGCCGTCGCCGTGGTTTCACCAGCACGAATAGCGTTCCTGCATAAACGAAGGAGATTGCGGCCATGGTAGATTTTTCGAATCAGCCCACGATGAAGGGGTTTTTCGCGCCGACGCGGTTCGAGGCGGATGTTTACGACTGCGAAGTGATCGGCAAAGTTCCCTACGGACCTGAACGGTGCGTTCGTTCGCCTGGGCGGCGACTGGCTCTACCCGCCGAAATTCGAAGACGATTCGCCATTCAACATGGACGGTTACATCAACATGTTTCGCTTCAAGAACGGCGTGGTGGATTACAAAGGCCGCTGGGTCAAAACGCCGCGGTACAAGGCCGACAGCGCCGCGCGGAAGCAGCTTTTCGGCAAGTATCGCAACCCGTTCACGGATGATCCCAGCGTGGCGGGGCTCGACCGCTCGGTGCAGAACACCACGCCTCTCGCCTTCGCGGGCAAACTTTTCACGCTGAAAGAAGACAGTCTGCCCTACGAAATCAACTGCAACACGCTTGAGACCGTCGGCCCCTACGATTTTCACGGCAAGTACAAGAGCCTCACCTTCACCGCGCACCCGAAAGTGGACCCTGCGACGGGTGAGATGATCTGCTACGGCTACGAGGCGGAGGGCCTGGAAACGAACGACGTGTTTCTCTACACCATCAGCAAAAAAGGCGAGGTCACGCGCGAGCTGCGATTCAAAGTGCCCTACGTCTCGATGGTCCACGACATCAGCATCACCCAAAAGTACGTGATCATCCCGATCTTCGGATTCGTCTCGAGCATGGAAATGCTGAAAGCGGGCAAAGTCCACTGGGGATGGGACGACACGAAACCCGCCATGGTCGCCATTGTGCCGCGCGACGGCGAGGCGAAAGATATCCGGTGGTTCAAAGGCCCTTCGCGCGCGACGGTGCACACGCTGAACGCGCGCGACGAAGGCAACAAAGTGATCTTCGAAGCTCCGATTTACGATTCCAATCCTTTCCCGTTTTTCCCGCCGATCGATGGCTCGCCGTGGGATCCCACCAAGGCGCGCGCCTACATTCGGCGCCAAACGTTTGACCTGAACTCGAAAGACGACGGCTTCACCGAGGAAAAACTATTTGAGATGAACGTCAGCGACCTTGGCCGCGTGGACGATCGCTATCTGACGCATCGTTACCGGTATGCGTTTACGGCATTCGCGGACAAAGCGCGGCCCTTCGAGGAGTGGAAGGCGGGAAATCTGGGCGGGCGCGTGAACAATTGCTACGGCCGTTTCGATCTTGCGACCGGGAAAACGAATTCCTACTTCGCAGGACCAACGCACAGCCTGCAGGAAGTTTGCTTCGTCCCACGCAAGAATGGCGGCGAAGGCGAGGGTTATATTATGGGCGTCGCGTCGAATTATGCGGAGATGCGCTCGGAACTGATTATCGCCGATGCGCAGAGGCTGGAGGAAGGCGACGTGGCGCGGGTGATTCTGCCGTTCCGCGCGACTGCGCAGGTGCATGGCCGATGGATGGACGACAGCGAGCTGCCGTTTGCGTGAGGAGTTGCGAATGCTGACGCGGCGAGACTTCATGGCGGAGCTGGCGATCGGTGGCGCGGCAATGGCCGCGATGCCCGCGAATGTTTTCGCTGCCGTACCAAGTGTGCGAACCGCGGTCGTCTCGATTTACATGGACCAGCCGTATATTGATGTGACCGGAAGAGAATTGCCGTATTTGCCGCCCGATGGCGTGCGCGCCGGGATGCCCGTGGCGCATTTGAGCGAGACGGAATTCCGGCGGCGCTTCGTATATCTGTAACCCACCGTGAAACAAATCCTGAAAATTCTGGCCTGGGGAGCGATTGCGCTGGCGGGTGCAGGCGCGCTGGCGGCGATCGCATTCGAACGGCGCGAACCGCTGAATGCCGTGTGGTTCATCGTGGCGGCGCTGTGCACATTTCTTGTCTCCTACCGATTTTATTCCGCGTTCCTGGCCGCGAAGATTTTCGCGCTGGATAATACTCGCGCGACTCCGGCGGAACGCTTGGAGGACGGCCGCGATTTTGTGCCGACGAACAAATGGGTGCTCCTCGGCCACCATTTTGCGGCAATTGCGGGGCCCGGGCCGCTCGTAGGACCCACGCTTGCGGCGCAATTCGGCTATCTGCCGGGAACGCTGTGGCTGATTGTGGGCGCGGCGCTGGGCGGGTGCGTGCAGGATTTTACGATTCTTTTCTGCTCGATTCGCCGCGACGGAAAATCCCTGGGACAAATCGCGCGCGAGGAAGTGTCGAAACGCGGAGGAATGATCGCGCTGCTGGCGGTGCTCGCGATCATGGTGATCCTGCTCGCGGTGATCGCGCTTGTGGTCGTGAAGGCGCTGCGGGAATCGCCGTGGGGAACATTCACGCTGGCGATGACGATTCCCATCGCGCTGCTGATGGGGATTTATCTGCGCTTCCTGCGGCCGGGGCGAGTGCTCGAGGCTTCGTTCGGCGGAGTTGCGCTCGTGGGGCTGGCCGTCGTTGCAGGGCAGTGGGTGAACGCGTCGCCGGCGTGGTCGCGGGCCTTCACGCTTTCCGCTCCCGCGCTGGCCGCGGCGATCATCGTGTACGGATTTGCCGCATCCACGCTGCCGGTGTGGCTGCTGCTTGCGCCGCGCGACTACCTGAGCGCGTTCATTAAAGTAGCCGCGATCTTCGCGCTCGCGGCGGGCGTGCTGGTCGTGCGGCCGACGCTGGCGATGCCCGCGTTGACGCGATTCACTGACGGCGACGGCCCCGTGTTCGCGGGGAAAATCTTTCCGTTCTGTTTCATCACCATCGCGTGCGGCGCCGTGAGCGGCTTTCACGCTCTGATTGCTTCCGGCACCACACCGAAAATGATTCTCCGCGAGGGCCATGCGCGCATCGTGGGTTACGGCTCGATGCTGATGGAATCGTTCGTCGGCGTGATGGCCATGATCGCCGCGTGCGCGCTGCAGCCAGGAGTCTATTTTGCGATCAACAGCCCCGCGGGCATTGTGGGCAAGACGGCGGATGCCGCGGCGAAAACCATCAGCTCGTGGGGATTCGCGCTCGATCCGCAGACGATCACGTCGCTCGCGCAGCGGGTGGGCGAGCGCACGCTGTTGGATCGCACGGGCGGCGCGCCATCGCTTGCGGTCGGGATGGCGCAGATTTTCAGCGGGACGATTGGAGGAGACCGTCTCCTCGCGATCTGGTACCACTTCGCGATCATGTTCGAAGCGCTTTTCATTCTCACCACTCTCGATGCAGGCACGCGCGTGGGCCGCTTCATGGTTCAGGACCTTGCCGGCCACGCATGGAAGCCGCTCGGGAGATCGGGCTCGATCTCCGGAACGCTGGTAGCGAGCGCGGTGATGGTCGGCGCGTGGGGCTATTTCTTGTGGCAGGGAGTGCAGGACCCGCTCGGCGGCATCAATTCGCTCTGGCCGCTTTTCGGGATCGCGAACCAATTGCTCGCGGCGGTCGCGCTGGTGGTGGCAACAACCATCCTACTGAAAATGGGCCGCGCGCGCTTCATCTGGGTGACGCTGGTTCCCATGGTGTGGCTGGTCGCGGTGACCATGACAGCAAGCTACCAGAAAATTTTCAGCGCGAGTGCTCGACTGGGGTTTCTGGCGCAGGCAAACACGCTGGCTGGGCAGATTTCCTCCGGCGCGATTCCGGCGGCGCAAATCGCGGAAACGCAGCGGCTGATTTTCAATAATCGGCTGGATGCCGCGGTCACGGCAGTGCTCGCCGTGATGGTGTTAGTGCTCGTGATCGAAGCGGTCGGCGAATGGATCGCCATTCTGCGCGGACGCAAACCGGCTGTGCTGCATGAAGCACCCTATGTGGCGACACGATGGGCGGAAGGGGAATAAAATGGTGCCATTGCGGTGTGCCGGAGGAGTTCGTGCAACTGACTCGCGCGATGGTGCATCCGCAGTGGTAGTGGGTGAAGCATTTCCGTGCTCAGCCCTTCGAGCAGGGAGTAGTGAGATGTTGAATGGACGCATACTTGTTGCGGTCTTGCTGGCAGCCACGTTCGCTGGCTGGATCGACGCGCAGGATGCTCCTTCCGAGCTCGCCCGCGGGCCGACTGAAAATCCCGCACTAACCGAAACCATCGCACTCACAGTACCAAAGGGCACGCCGGTGCAGGTTGTGCTCGATATAGACGTGCGCCTTGCGAAAGTGGGCCAGCCGATTCACGGGCGAGTGGTCGAGCCGGTTTACGCGTTCGACAAGCTGGTGATTCCCACGGGAACCGAGGCCACTGGCCAGATCAAGAAGATCGATTGCATTTCGGGCGGCAAGCGCACCGTTGCGGCACTGGATGCGGATCTCACGCCTGCTCATGCTATCGAGGTCGAGTTCAATGAATTCGTGTTGCCAGATGGCAAGCACATTCCCGTACGCACGATTGTGACCCCGGGATCGGGGCAGCCGATTCAATTTGTTTCCGCCGCGACGGACTCGAGCGAAAAGAATGGCGCAAAGGATGCCACAACCGAAAAGGCTGCGGAAGCCAAGCGAGCGGCCAAGGTCGAATGGGACACCGCGATGCGGCAGGTGAAAGAGCCGGGCAAGATACATCGCATCGAGCGTTATGCGGTGGCCGAGCTGCCTGTGCATCCGCAATACATCGACGCTGGCTCCGTTTATTTCGCCGAGCTTCAACAACCGATCGATTTCGGGACCGAGCCGCTGACTCCGGAGGCGGCTCATTCGATCGGCGCGATGCCTGCCGATGGAGGCCTCGTTGAGGCGCGGCTGATGACGGCTCTAAGCTCCGCGACCGCACACCAGGGAGACGCGGTAGAAGCGATCGTTTCGCGGCCACTGTTCGAGGGCGGCCGTTTGGTTCTTCCGCAAGGAAGCGTGTTGCAAGGATCCGTGATTCAAGTCCACCCGGCCCGGCATCCGGGCCGCAATGGCGAGCTCCGGCTCGTGTTTCACCAACTGCGTTTGGCTGACGGCGTCGAACAGAAAGTGCAAGCTAGCCTCGCGGGTGTGGAGGCGGCCCGCGCGGACCATGTGCGTCTTGATTCCGAAGGGGGTGCGCACGCCGCTGCTTCGAACGCGCGATTCTTGACCACCACAGTGGCCGTCGGACTCGGCGCATTTTCCATGATTGGCGACAGCGGCGGTGGAGATGTCGGCCACACTTCGGCCGGCGGCGCGGGTGGCTACAAAGTGATTGGGCTGGCAATGGGCCTAGCGATTCGTTCGCAGCCGATGGGGATGGCGTTGGGCGCGTTTGGGGCGGGCCGCTCTATTTATGCAAATTTCATGGCGCGAGGGCACGACGTGGTTTTCCCGAAGAACACAGCGATGGAAGTCGGCATCGCGACCAGGACGGCCGGGGCCGCACCTGCTGCGACAGAACGATCGACGACCCCAGAATGAGATCGCACAGAAATTCGATGAGGGTGCTGCGCGGCGCGTGGACCTGGCTGCGGCAGGTGAGCGGCGACGCTGCGTATGAGAACTACCTGCGCCACGCCGTCCGCGGCGGGCAAGATGAGGTGCTTTCGGGCGCTGGTGCGGTCGCCGCTCCCCTCTCGCGGGCCGAGTTCTACCTCGACTCTCTCCGCCGTCGCTACTCCAGCGTTTCTCGTTGCTGCTAAAGCTCCATACACTTCGTTGACGAAAACCTCAAAGCACCGATATAATAGGGGTTTGCCGATAGGGCTGGGAGGCAGTATGTACGCCGTAATCCGCAGTGGGGGAAAGCAGTACCGCGTCGCGTCGGGCGAGACGATTCAGGTCGAGAAGCTCGAGGGAAAAATCGGGCACAAGGTGACGTTTGACGACGTCCTCGCCGTCCGCACGGACGACAAAAAGATTCTTGGCTCAACAGAGCACAAGGCGAAGGTCACCGGCAAAATCGTGAAGCATTCGCGCGGCCCCAAGCTCAAGGTGCTGAAGTACAAGACGGGCGGCCAATACAAGATTCAGACCGGCCACCGCCAGAATTTGACGAGCGTCGAAGTAGATATTCAGCTTTCTTAGGGCACCTTTCGTAGAGCGACTTTCACAGGGCTGCCCGCAGCGGGCAAGCTTCCTCGAGGATTTCATGGCACATAAAAAGGGCGGCGGGTCATCTACCAACGGACGCGACTCGCAGGGCCAGCGGCTCGGAGTCAAGCGGTTCGGCGGGCAGGCAGTCACCAGCGGCAGCATCCTGGTGCGCCAGCGCGGCACCCACTACAAGGCGGGGAAGAACGTCCTGCGCGCCAAGGACGACTCTTTGTTCGCGCGCATTGACGGCGTCGTGCTATTCGAAGACAAGGGCGGCAAGGGGCGCTTCATCAGCGTTCTGCTACCCGAGGAACACGCCTCGCGCTACGAGAAGACTTCTTCTGCACCGGCAGCGGACTGAAGCATTCATTCGCGTGACGCACGACCGGGGCGTCACCCACTTTTGTTTTTCTCCTCCGTCGCGGCGTATGCTCTATTCGTGTACCCTCTCGGAACGGGTGTCTCATGTTTGTTGACGAAGCCAAAATTTCGATAAAGGGTGGGGACGGCGGAAACGGCTGCATGGCGTTTCGCAGGGAGAAGTACGTTCCGCGCGGCGGCCCTTCCGGCGGCGATGGCGGCAATGGCGGAGACATTTATCTCGAAGCGAATCTGAACGACAACACGCTGCTGCGCTACCGCTACAATCGCGAGTTTCGCGCCGATCGCGGGCGGCACGGCGAAGGATCCGATTGCCACGGCCGTTCGGGCGAGGATATGACTCTCACCGTCCCAGTCGGCACGGTGGTATTTGACGCGAACACCGGCGTGCAGCTCTTCGATCTTTCCGAGCCGGGTCAACGCGTTCTTGCAGCTCGCGGAGGTCACGGCGGGCGCGGGAACGGCCATCCAGCATTCGTGCGCCCGTGGCATCAAGCGCCGCGAGAGCACGAAGAGGGACGCCCCGGCCAGGAGCGCCATCTGCGGCTCGAACTTAAACTGCTCGCGGATGTGGGCCTCGTCGGCTTCCCCAACGCAGGAAAATCGACTTTGATTTCACGCATCTCCGCCGCACGCCCGAAGATTGCGGCGTATCCCTTCACCACGCTCGAGCCGCACCTTGGCGTGGTTTCCGCAGATCCCGATGCCGCACCGGGCCAAGGGCGCACGTTTGTGGTAGCCGATTTGCCGGGGCTGATCGAAGGCGCGCACGAAGGCGTCGGCCTGGGGATTCGATTCCTGAAACATGTGGAACGGACACGCCTGATCGCGCATCTAGTGGATACCAGCGATGCGAGCGACCGCGATCCCGTTAACGATTTCGAAATTATCCTGCGCGAGCTTGCCGCGTTCAGCCCGGCACTCGCCGAGGAGCCGATGATCGTCGTGGCCACCAAGCTCGATGCCACCACGGACCGCACCCGCCTCGAGAAGCTGCGCGAATTCTCGGCAAAACGCGGTCTGGAATTTCACGCTATCTCATCCGCGACGGGCGAAGGAGTGATTGAACTCGTGCGCGCCATTGCGAATGCGCTCGACCGTATTCCGAAGCCGCTGCCCGTGTCAGCGATCTCGGAGGTGCCGTACGCTGGCGTCCAAGCGACTGAGGAATCGGCCCCATTGCCCGCCACCGAAGATCGCGACGCTGAAGATCACGCTGCCGCGCCCCATCGGGAGGAGCGTTGACATCGCACGTCGCGCATAAGCCGTCCGGCAGACCGCATCGCCGTTCGGTCGCGCTGTTCGGAGGGACGTTCGATCCCGTCCACGCGGGCCACATCGCGGTGGCGCAGGCCGCGCAACGGCGGTTCCATCTCGACGCGATCTACTTCATTCCTTCATCGCGGCCTCCACATAAAGCACGGCGCGAACTGACTCCATTCGTTCATCGCTACGCGATGGTGGCGCTGGCTTGCGCGGATCATCCGGGATTTGTGCCGTCGCTCGCGGAAGCTCCTGTGGCCGGCGTCGCGCCGCACGTGTTCTATACGATTGAGACTGTGCGGCGATTTCACCGCGAACATCCCGACGATCATCTGTTCTTTATTGTGGGCGCGGACCAGTTTCTCGAAATCCCCACGTGGAAGAATTATGAGTCCTTGCTGGACACCTGCGATTTCATTATCGCGAGCCGCCCGGGATTTCGCCTGGACGCTTTGCGGCTGGTGATCCCGCCGGAAAAACTCGGCCGTTCGACGGCGACGGATCCGCACACAATCGCACTGCGCAAATCAGAAATCCATTTGCTGACGACTGTGGCGAGCCATGTCTCATCCACCGAGGTTCGCGAGCGTCTCGAACGAAAACAAAGCATTCACGGGCTTGTGCCCGCGCGTGTGGAGGAATACATTCTCGGACAGGCCCTGTACCGGTGACAATCGATAACGTTCGTCCCGAAATTCTTTGGGCCGTCGAGGCGGCTCAGGAAAAACAGGCCGTGGATATCACGGTTCTGAAGCTGACAGGTGCGTTCGCGGAATATTTTCTGGTGTGCTCCGGCCAGAGCACGCCGCAGCTCCAGGCCATCAGCGATGCCATTGAGGAGAGGCTGGGACGGCAGCGCATCCGCCTGGCGCATCGCGAAGGGAAAATCGGCTCGGAATGGGTGCTGCTCGATTTCGGCAGTTTAGTGGTGCACATTTTCAGCGACCGCGCACGGCAATTCTACGATCTTGAACGGCTCTGGCGTACCGCCGAGCGCGTGGATTTCCCCGCGTCCGAGCGGCCCGCGAAACCGCGAGAAGAATCCGAAGGCGACACGACCGAAGCATGAGCGCACCGAACATCGTGTGGGTGGCGGCTGACGCGGCCTCGCTGCGCGTTCTCGAAATTGCCGAGAAGCTTTCCGAGACGGCAACCACGCTATTGATTACCGGCGAGAGTGGAACGGGCAAGGATCAGCTCGCGCGCTGGATTCACGAACGCGGACCGCGCCGCGACGCGCCGTTCCTGAAAATTGATTGCGCCAGCCTTCCCTCGGAGCTCGTCGAATCCGAGCTATTCGGCCACGAGCGAGGAGCGTTCACGGGCGCCGTGGCGCGCAAGCCGGGGCGGCTCGAGATGGCGCAGGGTGGCACGATCGTTCTCGACGAAGTCGCGGCGCTCGCACCCGGAATGCAGGCGAAGCTGCTGCGCGTTCTCGAGGAGCGCACTTTCGAACGTCTTGGTGGCACGGAAACATTGCACATGGACGCGCGGCTGATGGCGCTCACGAATACCGATCTGACCAGCGCTGTTGCGTCCGGCCGCTTCCGCGAGGATCTTTTCTTCCGCTTGAACGTGCTCGCGATTCCAGTGGTGTCTCTGCGCGACCGCGCGGCCGATATTCCACTGCTCGCAGCTCATTTTCTCGCGCGGCTCGGTCCGATCCATGGCAAAGCCGAGGCGTCTCTTGATCCCGCTGCGATGCAACTGCTTGAGTCCTATGGGTGGCCGGGAAACGTGCGCGAGCTGAAAAATGCGATCGAACACGCGCTCGTGTTCGGGAAAGAACTGCTGCTGACGCCGGCGGATTTTCCGCAGGTTGTGCGCGCGACGGGCGAGGCGCGCGGTTCGATAGGCACCTTGAAATCGCTCGAGGATCTTGAGAGCGAAGCGATCAAAGCGACGCTTGAGGCCACGCACTACAAAATCGGCCGCGCGGCCGAAGTGCTGGGCATCAGCCGCAAGACACTGCTCGAGAAACGCAAGAAGTACGGTTTGCTGTGACGGCGTTAGTGTCCGTCATCCTTCCATGAAAATCCGCCTCGTCATGCTGGGGAAAACACGCCGCGAGGAAATTCGCGCGCTCCTTGACGATTACATCGCCCGGATCGGCCGTTACGCCGAGGTCGAGATCACCGAGCTTCGTGAAACGACGCCCGCGGCGCTCCGCAAACTGAAAATCGAGCCCGGCGCAACGTTGGTCCTGCTCGACGCCGCCGGGAATCAGTTCACGTCGCAACAATTGGCTCGCTGGCTTGGCGACTTGCGCGATCGCGCAGCGCGCGAGATTATTTTCCTGTGCGGAGACGCCGAAGGCTTTCCCGCCGAACTTCGGTCCCGCGCGACGCAGCGCATTTCGCTTTCGACCCTCACGATGCCGCATGAATTCGCACGCGTGGTTCTCGCGGAGCAGATCTACCGCGCGTTCGCGATCCTCGCTGGCCACCCGTACCCGAAATAAGTTGTCGCGCTTGACGTTTCCCCGGCGCGCGGCCACTATTGGAAACTGTTGTCGCGGGACGCGATTCGATGCCGGAAGGCAAAGGACTTCTGATTGTTTACACCGGGCCAGGCAAAGGCAAAACCACATGCGCGCTCGGCACCGCGTTTCGCGCCGTAGGGCAGGGCCTTCGAGTGATGATGGTGCAGTTCATCAAGGGTTCGTGGCACTATGGCGAACTCGACGCGGCCAAGATGCTCGGTGACGATAAATTTGAAATCCGGCCGATGGGCCGCGGATTCGTCAAAGTGGGCGGCGCGGAAACTGATCCGGAAGACATACGCATGTGCGAGCAGGCCTGGGAATACGGTCGCGAGCAGATTTACAGCGAGAAATACGATCTCGTGGTGCTCGATGAGATCAACTACGTGATCAGTTACAAAATGCTCGATCCGGACCGTGTGGTTGACGCGCTGGGGAAGCGCCCCGAGCGCGTCCACGTGATTTGCACCGGCGGAACGCGCATCCCAAGCTTGTCGAGGCCGCCGATCTGGTCACGGAGATGAAAGAAGTGAAGCACCCGTACGTGAAGGGAATTCTTGCGCAGCGCGGAATCGACTATTAAGAGTTAACTCGGTTTCCCATGGCCTGGTTCAAACGAGAAAAAAGCGCGATTGAGAATCCGACGCCGGTGGACGAGCGCCGAGTCCGCACCGAAGGCTTGTGGACAAAGTGCAGCTCCTGCCGCGCGATCATCTGGAAGAAAGACCTCGAAGCGAATTGGGAGGTCTGCCCCAAGTGCGAGCATCACTTCCGCCTGGGCGCCCGCCGCCGGCTCGACCTGTTGCTCGACGAGGATCCGTGGACCGAGCACGACGCCGATCTCCTCTCGACCGATCCGCTGCATTTCACCGATATCAAACCGTACGCGCAACGTCTGCAGGAAGCGGAGCAGAAGCTCGGCATGAAAGACGCGATCGTAACCGCCGAAGGAAAGCTCGGCGGCCGGCAGGTGACCTGTTGCTCGATGGAGTTCGGCTTCATCGGCGGGTCGATGGGCGCGGTGGTGGGCGAAAAAGTGGCGCGCGCGATCGAACGATCGCTCGCCCAGCGGCAGCCGCTGATTATCGTTTCCTGTTCCGCTGGAGCGCGCATGATGGAAGGCGCGGTCAGCCTGATGCAGCTCGCAAAAGTGTCATCGGCCCTCGGGCGGCTCGATGAAGCGCGCGTGCCGTTCATTTCCGTCCTCACCGATCCGACCACGGGCGGCGTCACCGCGAGCTACGCGATGCTGGGCGACCTGAATATCGCCGAGCCGGGCGCCATGATCGGCTTTGCCGGCCCGCGCGTGATCGAGCAGACGATCCGCCAGAAGCTGCCGGAAGGTTTTCAGCGCGCGGAATTTCTCCTCGAACACGGATTTCTGGACGCCATCGTGCCTCGCAAGGAATTGAAGTCCTACATCGCGCAAGCGCTCGGTTTCTTCCTCGATTCATGAACTACGGCGAATCCGTTCGCGCATTAATGGCGCTCGGGCGCGAGCTGGCCTCACCGCAGCAAGCGCGCGTTCAGAAGTTTGGCCTCTCCAACATTACCCTGCTTGCCGAGGCGCTCGGCAATCCGCACCGCAAAATTCCGTGCGCGCATGTGGCCGGAACCAACGGCAAGGGCTCAACGGCGGCGATGCTCGATTCCATTCTCCGCACCGCCGGCATCCGTAGCGGGCTCTACACTTCGCCGCATCTCGAGCGAATCAACGAGCGCATTCGCATCAATGGTGAAGACATTTCGGACGAGGATTTCGCCGCGGCCTGGACGCGCGTGCATGATTCGATTGAATCGCTCCTCGCCAGCGGCAGGCTCTCGGCGCATCCGACGTATTTTGAATGCATCACCGCGCTCGCGTTTGTCGCTTTCGCCGAAAGCAAGGTGGCCTTCGCCGTGTACGAAGTGGGGCTGGGCGGCAGGCTCGACTCGACCAACATCGTGGTGCCGGAGGTTGCGGTTATCACGTCGATTGATTTCGATCATGAAAGTTTTCTCGGCCACTCCATCGCGGAAATCGCGGGAGAAAAGGCCGGAATCATCAAGCCGGGCGGCTGGGTAGTGAGTTCCGCGGAGCGACCGGAAGCGCGGGCGGTGATCGCGCAGCGATCGAGCGAGCTTGGCGCGCGGCTGGTGGAAGTGGACGAGGCGTGGAAAATCGAGGAAACGGGAATATCGGGCGGATGTTACCGCGCGGTGGCGACCGCCGCTGATTCGCAGGCGAAGATCCAGCTCGAGCCGCCGCTCCCAGGCCGCTTTCAGATTCGCAACGCGCTCACGGCTGCCACTGCGGCGCGACTTCTAGCCGAACGCGGATTCCCAGTTAGCGGACGAGCATATCGAACGGGGAATTCGCTACGGTTCGCTGGCCAGGGCGCCTCGAACGGCTCAGCGAACGTCCGGCGGTGTATCTTGATGGCACGCACAATCCCGCCGGCGCGAAGGAACTGCTGAAATTCTGGCAGGAGAATTTCGCGGGCCGCCGCATTTTTCTGGTGTATGGCGCGATGCGCGACAAAGCAGTGGATGAAATTGCCGGATTGCTTTTTCCGTCCGCGGATTTCGTGATTCTCACGGAGCCGCTGCAGCCGCGCGCGATTTCCGCGCCTCTGCTTGCGGAAATGACCGCTCATCTGGCCAAGGATTCCGCCGTCGTTCGCGATCCCGCCGAGGCGCTTGAACGGGCCATCGAAATGGCATCCCCGGACGATGCGGTCTTTGCAACGGGCTCGCTCTACCTCGTTGGTGACCTACGCAGTTACTGGCACAGGCGCACCATGTCGCAGAGCTTCACCGAATGCTTCCGCCTCTCCAGACCGTTCCGTACAAAAGCCTTAGGCGAATCCCGCAAACGGTATCGAATGTCTCCGAAAATTGGGAGAGTGCGATCAAGCTAGTTTTCCCCCGCAAATGGCCAAATTGGCTGTTGGCTCAGAGTTCGCATCTCCCTACACTTCACTCTGTGCTAAGGCGAAATGATCGGATATTTGAGATCCGATTCTTTCCACGGAACATTCGGTCATTTTGTACGTTTATTTACATATGACAAGCAGCCAAATTGCGGGACCCACGTCTAACGTAGGCATCGGGGTGGTAGATCGCATGACACGCGATGAACGCCGGAAAATGCTGGAATCATTCGGGCGCGCCCCCGCGCTGCTTTCCGCCACTTTGCGCCAGCTCCCCAAGAAAATGTGGCTCTTCAAGCCAGCGCCGGAGCGCTGGAGCATTCACGAGGTCATCCTGCACCTTGCGGACAGCGAAGCTAGTTCGTATGTACGCTGCCGACATCTGATCGCCGAACCGGACGTGACGGTGGCGGAGTTCGATCCTGCGCGATGGGCCGGCAATTTGGGCTATTTCCATCAGAGCACGCGCGAGGCGCTCGAGATTATCCGCCGATTGCGCAAGATGACTTATCAGCTTCTCGTGGCGGTTCCCGAGCCGGTATGGTCGCATATGGTTGAATATCCCAAGGAAGGCTCGATCAGCCTGGAATCCTGGATCGAGCGCCAGGAGCGCCATATTCCACACCACATGGAGCAGATGAGGCACAACTACGGCATGTGGATCGGAATCCATCCGCCAAGAAAGCCCGCCACCCGCTCGGGTGGCTCGAACACTCCGTCCCGCCCGATTACGTTGTCAGCCGAATACTGCTAGTCCCCCGGCGCCGATTGACTGTCACTAATTGCTCGTGCGTGCCGCTCCAAGTGGAGAACGTCGCTGGTTGCCGGCGACCTTCCACGATGGTAGGATGTGCCGTCAATGAGCCCCGAAGCCAACCCTCGGCCACGCGTAGGTATCCCGTATCGCACACGAAATGAAGAGGTTACGGGAGGAAGCGCGAAGCTCAAAAATTACCTGGAAGCGGCTCGGCAGGCTGGCGCAGAACCCGTGCCTGTATCGTTGCTGCTTTCTGCTAGTGAACTCCAGGAGCTTGCGCGAACTCTTGACGGCCTGCTATTGACAGGAAGCCCCGCAGATGTCGATCCCGCGCGTTTTGGCGCTGCCAGACGACCTGAATGCGCCGATCCGGACCAAGACCGCGAGCGGACCGATTTCACGCTCCTGGAGCACGCCTTCGCCGAGCACAAGCCCGTTCTGGCCATCTGCTTCGGCATTCAGAGCCTCAACGTGTTTCTGGGCGGCACGCTCATCCAGGATATCCCGAGCGAGATCCACACGGAGATTAAGCACGAATGGCATCGCGAAAAAGGTGATCCGAGAGCCGTTTCATGCCGCGCGGATTGAGCCCGGATCGCAGTTGGCTCAACTGACAGGTGCAAACGAAGCGCTCGTGAATAGCTCGCACCACCAGTCGATTAAGGAGCCGGGCCGAGGCTTGCGAATTGCCGCCCGCGCGCCGGACGGGGTGATCGAAGCCGTCGAATGGACCGGCGACTCAAATTGGGTGATAGGTGTGCAATGGCATCCTGAGCGTATGGCTGCTACGGATGCGCTGGCGCAATCCCTGTTCCGCAGCCTGGTGTCCGCCGCTGCGGCTCGAAAGTCGCCTGCCCGAATTTGACACGGGCATTGTGGTTCTCGAAGCACGCCAAGGCTTCTCGGTTCTCGACGTTGAACGCTCGACTCTCTTCTCGTTTCTCTTGGGGGATACATGATCTCGCTCGCGGGCAAAGCGGCACTGGTGACGGGAGGTTCGCGGGGAATCGGCGCGGCGACCGTGAAACTTTTCGCGCAGGCGGGCGCGGATGTCGTGTTCAATTACCATCGCAACCGCGACGCGGCCGCGCAAATCGAGCAGGAGGCACGGAAGCACGGTACGCGCATCGAATCATTTAAGGCTGATCTCGGCAAAATGCCGGAGGCGAAGAAGCTGGTTGAATTCGCGCACGAGCGGCTGGGCCGGCTGGACATTCTGGTCGCCAACGCGGGCATCTGGAACGACAAGGACGCGCCCATCGAGGAGTTGAGCGAGCGCGAGTGGGACGAGATGATGCGTGTTAATTTGAAGAGCGTCTATGCCGTGATTCATTATGCCGCTCCGCGCATGATCGCGCAGCGCAGCGGGCGGATCGTCGCCGTCAGCTCGACATCGGGCCAGCGCGGCGAGGCATTTCATACGCACTACAGCGCCTCGAAGGGCGCTATCATCAGTCTGGTGAAGAGCCTGTCGGCTGAACTTGCGCGGCACAACATTCTGGTGAATTGCGTGGCGCCCGGCTGGGTGGAAACCGATATGTCGAAACCGACGCTGGAAACAAAAGCGGGGCGTAAGATCCGTCGTGGGAACAATCCCGCTCGGACGCGTCGGCAATCCCGACGAAATTGCCGGACCGATCCTTTTCGCGGCATCGGACCTGGCAACCTTCGTGACGGGTGAAGTGATCAATGTAAACGGAGGTGCCGTCCTTTGCGGCTAAACTGGCGCGGGATTCTAGGCGTAGCAGTGCTGGCGGGAGTGTGTCTCGCCGGAGCAACAAGCGCGGTGGCGCAGGAAGATCAGTTTCTGATGCCGGAGCAAAGCGCGGCGAAGGCCCGGCAGATTCTCGATCAGGCGGTTGAGGCGATGGGTGGGAACGCCTACTTGAATGTGCACGACGTCACGTGCATCGGACGCATCGGCCAGTTCGACCATGCAGGGGACGTCACCGGATTTGGGAAGTTCATTGATTACACGCAGCCTCCGTTCAAGGAGCGCCAGGAGAACCTTCCCAAGCGCAATATTATTCAGGTTTACAACGGCAACAAGGGATGGGATCTCGACCGCGGCGGCGTGAGCGATGCGCCGAAGTCCGATGTGACGGACTTCGAGGAAGACACTCAGAAGGATCTCGACTATATTCTGCGCAAGCGAAGCCATGAGCCGGGCATGATCCTGCGGTATGGCGGACCCGACGTCGTGGACCTGAAACAGGCGCAGTGGGTCGAAATGGTTGATAGCGACAACCGCACGATCCGGATCGCGTTCGCGGACAACACGCACCTGCCAATCCGCAAGACGGTGGAGACGCGCGACCCGAGGATGCAGCGGAAGACCGAGGAAATCGAGTACTACTCGAACTACCACCCGATTGACGGCGTTCAAACACCATTCCAGATTACGCGCGAGCGGAACCAGATCAAGATCTTCCAGGTTTTCTTCGACAAGTGCGACTACAACACAAGCGTCGCGGACGCTCTCTTCACGAAAGAGTCACTCGACCAGCGCTGGGCGCAGATTCCCAACAAAGAAAAAGTCAGAGACAAGAAAGAAACGGACCGCCTGAAGGACAAGGAAAAGGACGACCAGGACTCCGACAGTTCCGACAAGTCCGGCAAGAATTAGTTCGCGAATCGCGTTGCAGCATTCCGTCGCGTAAAACTCCAACTTTCCTCGCAGACTTCCGTTCTAAGCTTCTGCATTTCCATCAGGCTCGGCGTCCAGGTAGCCCGACATCTACAGTTGCAGCATTCCGGCGCGTTCGGCTCTAACGTCCTCTCGTAGACTCCGTTGGGAGCTCTGCATTTCCGCCGGGCTCGCGTCTGGGTAGCCCATCATGCTCGGAGCGCGTATAATCGCCGGATGCGAACGACGCAGAAAAGTGAACAGATGCACGGCACGACAGTCCTGTGCGTCCGCAAGGACAACAAAGTGGTGCTCGCGGCCGACGGGCAGGTTACGCTCGGCGAAAGCGTGATCAAGCACAGCGCGAAAAAGACGCGGCGGCTCTACAACGACAAGATTATCGCCGGATTTGCCGGCAGCACGGCGGACGCGCTCTCGCTTTTCGCGCGTTTCGAGAACAAATTGCAGGAGTACCACGGCAACCTGCCGCGCAGCGCCGTGGAGTTGGCGAAGGATTGGCGTACGGACCGCTCGCTGCGCCATCTGGACGCGCTGCTGATCGTGGCCGACGCGAAAGGCACGTTTCTGCTTTCCGGCAACGGCGACGTGATCGAGCCGGACGACGGCATCTGCGCGATCGGCTCGGGCGGACCCTACGCGCTCTCCGCCGCGCGCGCGCTTTCCAAGCACACCAAGATGAGCGCCAAGGACATTGCGCAGGAAGCCATGCGCATCGCCAGCGAAATTTGCATCTTCACCAACGCGAATTTCAGCATCGAAGAACTATGACCGGGAAGTCGGAGAAAGACATGGTGATCTATTTGTCCGGAGACCAACAGGCCGCGGAGCCCGAGCCCCTTCCGTCGTTCGACGAGCTGACGCCGCGGGAAATCGTAGTTGAGCTCGACAAGTACATCGTGGGGCAGAACGCGGCGAAGAAAGCCGTGGCCATTGCCCTGCGCAACCGCGTCCGGCGGCAGAAACTGCAGCCCGAGCTGGCCGAAGAAATCCTGCCGAAGAATATCCTGATGATTGGGCCGACCGGCGTCGGCAAGACGGAAATCGCGCGGCGTCTGGCGCGCCTCGCGGGCTGCCCGTTCGTGAAGGTGGAAGCCTCGAAGTATACGGAAGTGGGCTACGTAGGCCGCGACGTGGAATCCATGGTCCGCGATCTGGTCGAAACCTCCATTGATATGGTGCGTGAGGAAAAGCTCGATGAGGTAGCGGAGCGCGCCGAACAATCGGCTGAGGAGCGGCTGCTCGATTTGCTGCTGCCCGCGTCGCCGCTGCCGGCCGACGCTGGTCCCACCACCGAGGCTCAGCGGCGCGAACAAGTGCAGCGCACGCGCGACAAGCTCCGCGTGCAGCTCCGCGAAGGGAAACTCGATCAGCGATTGGTGGAAGTGGAAGTCCGCGAGCGCTCGATGCCTTCGTTTGAAATCATCACGAATCAGGGCGTCGAGGAGATGGATATCAACGTCAAGGATATGCTCTCGGGAATGTTCGGCCAGCAAAAGAAGAAGCGGAAGATGACCGTGTCCGAGGCATTCGACTACTTGATTCAGGAGGAAGAGAACCGGCTGATTGACATGGATCAGGTAACGCGGGTGGCGGTGGACCGCGTCGAGCAGATGGGGATTTTATTCATAGACGAAATTGACAAGATCGCCGGACGCGAGAGCGGACACGGACCGGACGTTTCCCGCGAGGGTGTGCAGCGAGATATTTTGCCGATCGTCGAAGGAACGACTGTCAACACGCGATACGGCATGGTTCGCACGGACCACATCCTGTTCATTGCCGCGGGCGCGTTTCACACGGCTAAGCCTTCGGACCTGATCCCGGAGTTGCAGGGGCGCTTCCCCATTCGCGTCGAGCTCAGCTCGCTTTCCGAGGCTGATTTCATCCGTATCCTCACCGAGCCCAAAAACGCGCTCATCAAGCAGTACATCGCGCTGCTCGATACGGAAGGGCTCAAGCTCTCGTTCAGCGAAGACGCCATCGCGTCCATTGCCCGCTACGCCGCCCGGGTCAACGAGCATACCGAGAACATCGGCGCGCGCCGCCTGCATACGATTCTTGAAAAAGTCCTCGAGGAAATTTCCTTTGAGGCGCCGGAAATGAAGAAGAAAACGATCAAGCTGGACGCGGCCTACGTGCAGAAGCAGCTCGCGGACATCGTGAAGGATCAGGACCTGAGCCGCTACATTCTGTAGAAAAGTGAAAATGGAAAATCGAAAATGGGAAGGCGTTCCCAGCGCACCTCTCCGCGGACTTCACAAGAGTTTTTCCATTTTCCATTTTCTCCTTTCGATTTCTCTTATGTCTCTCACGCTCACCGGCTGTGCGGCGCCTGGGGAGCCTTACGAACGCAAGCCACCCACTCCAATAGCGATAACGGACCTGACGGCCGCGCAAGCGGGCAACGACGTGAACCTTGCGTTCACGCTGCCGCAACAGGGTATGGACCGCCGTCCGCTCCCACAGTTGCCGGAAATCGAAATCTATCGCGATTTTGCAAAGCCGCCTGAGGCGGGCCAGGCAATCTCCGTCGCGCTCGCAAATCCAACGCTGCTGGTGACGATCCCCGCGGCGATGGAAGACAAGTACACCGAGCAGGGTCACATCCACTACGCCGATTCGCTGCGGGCGGAAGATCTCGCGCAGCATCCCGACAGCGTGGCGATTTACATTGTTCGGACGGAAATCTCGGAGAAAAAGCCATCGGCGAATTCAAATGCTGTATCGGTACGCGTCTACCCGGCGCCTGATGCTATTGCGGACGTGAAGACGGAGGTCACGCACCCGGCCGTAGTTCTGACGTGGACCGCGCCTGAAAAGACGCTCGTCGGTTCCGCGCCGGTGATTTCCGGCTATCGCATCTATCGCGGCGAACCCGAGCTTGGCGCCACCGCGCAAGACATGAAGCTGAAATCGCCCCTCGTAAAGATCGGCGAGACTCAATCTCCGCCCTATCACGACGAGCAATTTGCGTTCGGCTCCGCGTACGTCTATTCCGTCCGCAGCGTGGTGCAGCATTCCGGCGAAGCGCTGGAATCCGCCAATTCGAATCTCGTGATGGTTATGCCGCGCGACACCTTTCCTCCCGGCGCGCCGCAGGGTTTGCTGGTCGTTCTGATCCCAAGGCAGGGCGATACCGCCGCGCACCTCGAGCTATCCTGGGCAATTAATCCTGAAACCGATATCGCTGGGTACAACGTCTACAGAGGTGACCAGGAGGGCACTCAAGGAACTCGATTGAACACAGATTTGTTGCTTACACCTGCGTTTCGCGATATGAATGTGCTGCCCGGCCACCGCTATTTCTACAGTGTCACTGCCGTAGACCACACGGGGAACGAAAGTCCCTTCAGTGCGATCATCTCTGGCGGAGTGCCGGCTGAAAGTCAGGCGACGCCATGATTGATGTTGCGCCAACTGTGCGACAGGACTCGATCCAAAATTTGCCTTCCGGCTCCGCGATCCGCACAGGTGTCTACGGCGGGGCTCTGCTGATCGTCTCTATGCTGGGTGCTCTTGTTGCCGCGAACCGCCTGCCGACGATCGAGAAGTACGCCTTCGAGCGCAACGCGGCCTGCTACACCTTGTTTGTACTGCTTATGCTGGTTCCAGTCGTACGGTTTCTCACCCGCCCTTTGCAAATGTTCGGGGCAGCCATGGTCGGATGGGTGATGTTCGTGGCTGCGTACGATCTAACAGGATTTTATTTTCGGGACCTGTTCCAGGTGCTGCGCACGCCGTTTCAGGCTCTGGTCGAAGGTGCCGTCGTGTATGGAATCTTCGCCGTGGGATCGTGGGTCTGCGGTATGCTCATTCACGCGCGCCGACATCCAGTTGCGCCGCGCCGCAAAGCTGCAAGCGAGGCAGCTCGTCACAGCCGATGAAACTCTGCCGAATCCAACCACTCGAATTTGCCGCGAAGCATCCGGGTCAGACCCCAGCTGAAGCGTATGCAAGCTCTCATGCGGGAATTGTTGAAGGCGGCATCGTCCGCGAAATCTCCGGCGAGATATGGGGCGACCGGAAACCGACGGGGCAACAATGGCCCGTGAGCGCTGTCCGATTCGTTCCACCGTCATGGCCGAGCAAAATCATCTGCATGGCGAAGAATTACATGGACCACGCCGCCGAAATGAACGCCGAGACTCCCAAGCAGCCAATCATCTTCTCGAAGCCGCCATCCTCGATCATCGCGCCGGAAGACAACGTAGTGCTTCCGCGAATTTCCAAGCGTGTGGACTTCGAGGGCGAGCTCGCCTTCATCATCGGACGCCGCTGCTCGCATCCACGCCCGACTGACGACATTCGACCTTATATCGTCGGATATACCTGCTTGAACGATGTGACCGCCCGCGATTTGCAGAGGCTCGACGGCCAATATACGCGCGGCAAGGGCTTCGACACCTTCTGCCCGTTCGGCCCCGTGGTTGAGACGGAAAGTCCTTCCGCGGACACCACGATCGAAACGTTCGTGAACGGCACCCGGAAACAGTCCGCGCGCGTGTCCGATATGGTCTTTTCCATTGAAGTGGTTTTCCGCTGGATTGCCGAGGCAATGACGCTCGAGCCGGGCGATCTGATTACGACTGGCACGCCTGCGGGCGTCGGTCCGCTGGTAGCCGGCGACGTGGTGGAAGTGCGGGTCGGCGGCATCGGGAATCTCCGCAATACCATCGTGGCCCCGAAAGACTGAAGGTCGCGTTTCGACCGCAGTATCCTTTTTGCGGCATTCACAACCCGTTTACTCACCTACATCACGTCCTGCGAGATGACTTGTAGAAACGCCGGGCTGCGTTAAGATACCTGCGTTGAAAAACTTCCTCTCTGATTGGCAAAATTTGCTTCCCGTTGCCGGGCTCGTGGTGCTGGCGGCAGTGGGTATTTTTTTCTGGCTGCGCCGCAAACCGCCGGACGCCGGCCAGGTCGAGCGCGAGCGCCGCGCGTATCTGAATCGTGTGGGCCGCATCGTTGAGGGGCAAGTGCTGGAAATCGTGGAACACGGCCGCGCCACGCCGCCAAGCGGAACGGACGACGTCAAGCGGGCCGCTATCCTCAGCAAGAGCCACGGAAGCGCCGACACGGTCGCCTTTCAGCGCCTCCTCTACTACACGTACGCGATTTCCGGCGTAACGTACGAAACAGCGCAGGACATTACCGGCCTCGAAGAGCGGCTGCATTTGACGCGCGTTGCCGCGGGTCAGACCGCCAGCGTGAAGTATGATCCCTCAAACCCCAGCAACTCAATCCTCCTTGCCGACGACTGGTCGGGCCTGCACTGAGTCTTGTTGGCAAAGCGCTTCAACCCCTCCGCATATGCGTCGCCGGCAAGTTTGTCCAGAGAGTAAATCGGAATTGTAGTCTCGTCTGGATTTCCGAAAACAATTCGAGTAACATCGCGCCGATTCGACTTCACACCATTATTTAAGAGGCAAAAAACTGAGATGGCGAAGAACCGTGCACCGGCTAAGACGATGCTTGAATCCCTGGATGCTCTGATCGCGGAGCACCATCTGCTGAAACATCCCTTTTACCAAGCCTGGACCGAAGGCAAACTTTCGAAGGAATCGCTCCAGCTCTACGCCGAGCAGTATTACCAACACGTCCGCGCATTCCCCGAAAATCTGAAGGAGCTCGCCGGCCGCGCGACCGGTCCGCTGGCTCTATTGGTCGAGGAGAATCTCGCCGAAGAGCTCGATCCCTCGGGCCCGCACCCGGCGCTTTGGCGCGAGTTTGCTCAATCGCTCGGCGTGAGCGATGCAGCGCTCGATAGCGCGCGTCCGCTGCCGGGAATCGCGGCGCTGCTCGATACCTATGACGAAGTCGTGTCGCAGGGCACGATGACAGAAGCCGTTGCTTCCTTTTACGCGTATGAGGCACAGGTGCCGGAGATCGCCACGCAGAAAATTTCGGGATTGCGGCGTTTCTACAACATCACGGAACCGCGTGCGCTGGCCTATTTCGGTGTGCACGAGGAGGCCGACGTGCGTCACCGCGCTGCCTGGCGTGGTTGGCTGACGAACCAGAAGGACGCGGACACGTTTGGAGTGCTCTGTGCCGCCGAACGCAGCCTGAAGGCTCTGTGGGGCGCGCTCGATGCAGTTTATCCGCAAGCGAAGGCCACGAAGAACTGAGGGCGGGGAAGGAAATTTCGGGCCGGATGCGGGTACATTGCGTTGAATCGTGTTGCGCTCGCTGCTTTTGGGTTCCGAACCTTTAGCCTGTGGCTTTACGCAGGATACTTACTCCGCTGCGCCCTCCGACGAAGACCTCGCTCGCGAACTTCAAAAACATCCCGTGTTCCACCGAACCGACAACATGGTCGAGGTGGTGCGCGATCTCCTTCGGATTTTCCATCGGCCCAAATGCGCAATCAATGATGTAGTTTCCGCCGTCGGTGACAAAGGACTTGCCGTCCTTGCCTAGCCGCAGCGCGGGTTTCCCGCCAAGCTCGCTGAGCCGGCGCTGCGTGGCTTCCCAGCCGAACTGCGCCACCTCGACGGGCACCGACACCAGAGAGCCGAGCCGCCCGCTCAACTTCGTCTCGTCCGCAACCACGATCATGCGCTTGCTCGCAGCCGCCACGATTTTCTCGCGCAGCAGCGCCCCTCCGTGCCCCTTGATCAGATAGAGCGTGCCCGTCTCGATTTCATCCGCGCCATCCACGGTGAGGTCAATTTGCGTATGCTCAGCGAAACTGGTCAGGGGAATTTTCAGGCTGCGCGCTTGCGCCGCCGTCTGGTCGGAAGTGGGAATTCCGCTGATCCCCAAATGCTCAGAGGAAATGCGTTGGCCCAACGCGCTTATGAAGAGCGCAGCCGTGGAGCCGGTGCCAAGCCCGACGACCATGCCGTCTTCCACGAGCTTCGCAGCCGCTTCCGCGGCATCCTTCTTCCAACGCTGCTGCTCGGAGGGATCCATCAGCTCGCTTTCTGTCGTGTCAATATGGCCAGTTGGGCGCGGTCATGATAGCCGCTTGTACGGGGGTTGCCAAGCCCGCGCAATCGAGCAAGCTCGGCTTGAACAGCGCGTTCCGTGGCCGACTACGCTCGTGTGACATGCAAAACGCAGGTTATTGAGCGGCTGGAAGTTTTCCGGCGAATTCGAGGATTTGTCGCGCGAGATAATTCGTGACGTGCGCTTCATCGCGCGCCTCGACCAGATATGCCGAGCGGAGGAGTTGCTCCTTGCGTGTGCGCAGTGCGTCGCGGATGGCCTGTTGCACCTGCACGTCGGAGAACTGGCGTTCCCCGGCGGCTTCCTTGGCGAGCAACTTCAGGATGCGGTAGCCGCCGTTCTTCACCGGGATCGGCTGCGTGATCTGGCCGACCTTCATTGCCAGGACTGCCTTCTTTAGCGCGGGATCGGACTGATTGAGCGCCGATTCCGGAACGAAACCGAGATCGCCGCCCGTGGAGGCGCTGGCATCCTCGGAATAATCCGTGGCCAGCTCCGCAAAATCGGCTCCCGTGTTGAGCTTCTGAATCAGCATGGCCGCTTTGCGCCCGGCTTCGGCTTCGTTGGTGGCTTTGTCGTTCTTGCGATTGTGAACCGTGGGATCGGCGCGCGGCGTGACCACGATCTGCGCGATGTGATACTGCGGCTCGGTCACATTAAATTGCGCCCGGTTCTTATTGTAGAAATCGGAGATGTCCTGGTCGGTGATGGAGATCTTCGCCACAACCTCGCGGTTCAGCAGCTTCTGAATCGAAAGCTGGCGGCGAATGTCGCTTCGCAGGTCGTCCACTGTGAGACCGGTTTCCTTCAACTTCTTTTGAAATTCCTCTTCGGTGTAGGGGCTCTTCGATTCGGTGAATTTGTCTTCCACTTCGGCGTCGCTCGCCACCAGATTCATTTTGTTGGCGCGCTCGAGCAGGATTTCGCTGTTGACGAGTTCGTCGAGGATGCTGAGCTGCAGGGAAAGCGCTTCTTCTTGCGAAGGCGCGGGTGCGTCGGCATTCACGCGGGAGCGGAAGATTTTCTCGACGTCCTGGCGGAGGATTTCCTTGCCATTCACAGTGGCCCAGACGTCCGGGCTCGGCGCGGTTTCTCGCCTGCAGCCCACTGTGAGCGCGCAAGCGACGAGGCCTGCGAGGACCAGCGTTGTACGAATCAAGCGGGGCTTCGTCCGCATCGGAACCTGCCTCAGGCGGCCTTCTTTACGCGGCCGGCGCGAATGCACGCGGTGCACACGCGAACCTGCTTGCGCACGCCCTTGATCACCGCACGGACGCGACGCAGGTTCGGATTCCAGCGGCGCCGGGTGACGTTGTGCGCGTGGCTGATCGTATTGCCATAGAGCGGCTTCTTGCCGCAAATTTCACATGCCATTGCCATGTTGCGATTGCTCCAGACTGGGAGGATTTCGAAGAGCGCGAATCCTTATGCTATCAGAGAATGCTTCTAATTCGAACTATTTTAGCCCGCCGGCACACCCCACGCGCGGGCAAAAAAAAGCCCCATCCTCCCCGGCTTCCGGGAAAGGATGGGGCTGGTGATCGTTTCCGCGCCTAGAACAGGAGCTTCAAGGCGAACTGCATGATGCGCGGAGGCACGGCGCTGTTTTGAATCTGTCCGAACGTTGAATCGGCGACGTTGTTGACCGGTGGATTGAACTGCGCATGATTAAAGACGTTGTAGAACTCCGTCCTGAATTGCATGCTCAACCCTTCGGTGATCTTTGTGTTCTTGAGGAGCGAGATGTCCCAGTTAAACTGCCCGGGACCCATGATCGCGCCAACGGCTGAATCCCCGAAGCCGGTGCCACCGCCGGAGGTTTGGCAGGCGCCCTGGATAGTTCCTCCAATACACGGAGCGCCGGTCGCGGCGAACGAGCCGCCGGGCCCAGTGCAACTACCGTAGGCGGTGAGGTTAATCCAGCCGACATTGCTACTGCAGGGGGATCCGTCGATTCCACTGATTACGCGGTTGTGGTTTCCGCCGGTGGTGGCGACTCCAATCCCCTGGCAGACGCCGTACTGGTTGCACTTCCCCGTTGCGCCCGGAGCCAGCTCTGCACGCACGCCACCGCCCCCGAAGCCACCGGCCCCGAAGATAGTGCCTGCATTGCCGTCGATCACCGTAAAGGGTTCGCCATCCTGAATCGTGGTTACCCCCGAAACGCTCCACCCTCCGAGCAGTTTCCCGCTAAGGCCTTCGGTATTGTGATACGGGAGGTCATAGCTGTAGGCAATGACCAGCCGCTGCGGACGGTTGAATGCCGCAAGCCCGTATTGCTGGGCAAAATCGAGGGGATCGTTGCTGGAAGCTCCGCCCGAGAGAACGTTGCCGGGAGCTGAGATGCCGCCGCCAGCTTCGGGAGAATTGATATTCGTCATCAGCTTGCTCCAGGTGTACGACGCCTGGAGCAATAGGCCGTGGGAGAACTGGTGCCGAAGTTGCAGCTGCAGGCTGTTGTACAGCGAATCGCCCTGCGTGGTCGTATTCGACAGGCCAGTCGTAGCAAAGCCGAGATAGGGAACCCGACCAAGCACATTGCCCGGTGCGCCAGCACTGAAGAAAGTGTTTGTCGTGACCTGAGTGGCAGGGTTGGTGTTGCCAGGATCGTTAAACGGGAGGGAACTGGGTGTGCCCTGCGCGCCAGACCCCAGGATCATGCGGGTATCTTGTAGATCGGTGGGCAATGGCTCATTGGGAGCGCCTGGCACAAGGTGGGCGTAATTGATGGTGTGCGCCCAATCGTATAGATGCGTGCCGTGCGAGCCAACGTAACCTATGTCCACGACCCAGTTGTGGACAACCTCATATTGCAGGTCGAGGTTGTACGACTGGACCAGCGGCACACCAATGTTTTCATTGATAGACGTTGGGCCGATCCCAATGCCGCCGCTATTGTCCAGTATGAGAGTTGCGCCGGTCGCCGCAGACCCGGTGACCACCTGAAGCGTGCGCGGTGTCCACCCCAGGATCCCTCCCGTTGCGGCTGCAGCAACGGGCACGTCCAACGAATTACCTGGGAAGCTGGCGTTCACGAAAGCATTATAGGGAGGGTTGCCACCGTTGTTGTTGGCCAGAAGGTTCGCGTAGACCGCGTCATAGTAAATGCCATAGCCGGCGCGGACCACAAATCTCTCGCTAAACGGTTGCCACGCCACGCCGATGCGCGGGCCAAGGTCATTCCACGGAGCGCCCTTCACCAGCGTTTTGTTGCCGTTGATGAGTACGCCGGTCGCTCCCCCTGGATAACCAGGGAAGATGCCAGCCGGGGCCGCCAACCCACAGGCGCTGGGCGCCAGAGGATTGCCGCATTGCGCGATATTCGGATTGTAGTTGGATTGAACGACCAAGCCCGCGAGGGTGCCGACCGTGTTGCTCGGCGTTGCGCAGGGGAACGTTGGACAGTTGGCTGCACTTGCCTGATCACCTAGGAAGAAGGAACCCGTGTTCACCATGGCGGCTTGGCTGGCCCATCCGTTGCTGAATAGGCCCGTCCTGTCGGATGGGTATCCATCATATTCCCAGCGAAGTCCCAGGTTCACGGTGAGCTTAGGCGTAACCTTGATGTCGTCTTCCGCGTAGGCGCCGAACTCATTCGTTCGCTGGTCGTGCTTGTTGCCATTCGTTGTGGTTTCTCCGTAGAAATTGGCAAGAATGCTATTCAAAGGACCTGACGCGGGGGTGGTGCATGCCGGAGACCCGGCACCATAGTCGCAATTGCTGCCGGCAAAGCCGCTCGCGCTCGTGAGGAAATCGGAGACCGTCGGGAAAATCATTCCGCCTCTTCCGGGCAGCGTCCAATTGTACTGAAGCCGGTCCACTTCGGCACCGGCGCGGATTGTGTGCTTGCCATGGTTCCAAGAAATGTTGTCCTTGGCTTCAAAGGTGTTGAAGTAATTCGTCGCCGAAGCGAAAAAGTTCCCTCCAGTGTTGAGAGCACCTGTGCCGTAGCCGACCGGTGCCGCAGAATTCAGCGGGAGGCCGGCGATTGACAAGGTAGGAATCTGTAATTGGATCGGATTGATGTTGTTCGAGCTGGGGATGTTCGAGCAGCTACCATTGCCAAGCGGAGGAACAACCCCAATTCCGCAAGCCGTTAGGTAATTGCCGGGCCCGGCGACCGTGGTTGTTCGAATGAACGAAAACAAGGCTTCGTTGACGACGTTGCTGGTCGCGACGGTCGTCAGCTTCAAGGTTTCATTTAGAGACGTGTAGTTAACGATTTCAGGCGCGCCGGGGGCGCAGCTATTCACCAAGTCTCCTATGCCGTCAAGGCAAGTAAAAGATTGGTCCTGCGGATCCTTGGAATAGAAAAACTTCTGATACAGAGTGTTCTTCGAGGACAACAGGTATTCCAGGTTGCCTAGGTATTGGTCCTCGTTGGCTTGGGTCGGCACAGCAGCGACCGCGTTGTCAGTCGAAACGGGCACCAGACCGTTAAACGGAGCGCCGGGAAAGTAAAAACCCTGGCTCAAACCGCCCTTGGGGCCCGCTAACTGAAGGGCGTTTATGGCCACTTGGTTGATGTTCGATCCATTCATCGCTACTGGAACACCGGAGCCAAGACCAAGGAATGAAAGAAGACTGGAGGTTCCGCCAAACGCGCAGCCCAAATACTGCCGGTAAGTCGCGTAGCCGCAGGCTGCGCCTCCGGCGCTGTAGTCCAGAGGAATGGTGCCGCTAACAGTGTTCCCGCGTCCGCCAGTCGCCCCCGGTGCGGTGAACGGATACAAGGTGATGCCCGTGCTCAGACCGGTGGCGAATCCGTTCGTACCAACCGCGTTCTTTTGGCGGAACCCTTGATAGGAGCCGAAAAAGAACAGCTTGTCTTTTTTAATAGGTCCGCCAAAAGTACCGCCGAACATATTTTCGTTCAATGTCTCCGGTTTGTTAGGTTGGCTGAGCGACGCTTCGCTGAGCCTGTTAAAGAAATCGTTAGCGTCCAAAGCGGTATTCCGGAAGAACTCCCAAACATCGCCATGAAAATTATTTCCGCCGTCCTTGGTCGTGACGTTGACGCTGGCACCGGGGTTTCGACCGTACTCGGCGTCATACTGAGAAGTCTGAATCTTGAACTCTTGAATCGAGTCGGGATTCGGGATGGCAATGCCAGGGAAGTTGCCAGACTGCGCCGCGCCTCCGCTGCCGTAGTTTGTGAGCGTGGCGCCATCCATCATGTAGTTGTTCTGGTCGGATCCCATGCCGTTTACGTTGATGTCCTGCGTGCCGTTCCCTACCGCGGCTGCGCTGGCGACGTTCGCCACAACGCCCGGGGACAGGTCAATGATATTCGTATAGTTGCGCGAGCTCAGCGGCAGGTCGGTCACTTCCTTGGATCCCACTAGCGCTCCGACCGTCGCGTTCTGTGTCTGAACGGTCTCAGCAGTGGATTCGACCGTTACCTGCTCCGACTGCGCACCGACTTCGAGCTTTTGATTCAGCACCGGAGTCTCCGTGACGCTCACGGTGACCGAGGGGACTTGGGAAGTCTTAAACCCCGAGGCGGAAAATTTAACCGCGTAGTTGCCCGACTGCAGGAGCGAGAACTTGTACGCACCGGTCGCATCCGTGGTGACAGTCCGCTCTTGGCCTGTGCCAAGATTGGTCGCGGTCACGATCGCGCCGACGATGACGCCGCCAGACGGATCAGTAACGACGCCCGTCAGCCCTCCCGTCGTGGACGATTGGGCCCAGATTGGGGAACCACAGAGGAAAAGCACGGCGAGGCACACCAAAAACGAGTACGCGAACTTCGAAATTGCAAATTGCTTAGTCATCACCACCCCCAAAAATTTAAACCCACCCTGCAACATTCCCATTTGCCGACCGCGCACCCTAACAACGCCGTGCGACAAATCACTGCCCGAGGGAAAGGACTACAACTTACACCACTCGCATTAGGTATTCGGGGAATATCACATGGGTGACGGGCTGTCAAGGATATTTGGGATTTGGCCGGACCGTGCGGGCAGTCTAGTACGTACTTACCGCTTTTGCCCGACGAGGCCCGCGATCGTGTCCATCAGGTCGAACTTCGTGAGGACTTCCAGATTGCCCGTTTCCATCTCGACGAAGACGGCGGGGCTTTCGTGGCTTAGTAGATGAGTCACGCGCTCGACCGGCGCATTGGAAGGTACCTGCGGCAGCGCCGGGCCCATCACCTCGCGGACGATCAACTTGCGGAGATCTTTTCCCTGCAGCGCCAGATTCAAAATCTTGTCCTCGAACATCGTGCCGATCGATCGCTCGTCTTCGAAGACGGGAATCTGCGAAATATCCTGCTGCTGCATTGTTTGCAGCGCTTGGAAAACGGTGCGGTTGGGCCCCACGACCATCAGATCGCGAGTCTTCCCGTTCTGCCGCTTCACGCGAATCACGTCGGCGGCCGTGAGTGTTACCTCGGTGTCCGCATAGCCGAGTTCGCGCATCCAGCCATCATTATATATTTTGCTCAGGTAGCGGCTCCCGGAGTCGGGCAGGAACGCAACGACGAGATCGCCCTTGCGGCAATCCTTGGCGACGCGCAGCGCGGCGGAAACGCAGCCGCCGCCGGAGCCGCCGGTAAAAATGCCCTCGCGTTTCGCGAGCCGCCGCGCCCATAGGAAGCATTCCTCGTCATTCACCTGCACCACATCGTCCAGCACCGAGAAATCCATCGTCGCCGGCAGAATGTCTTCGCCGATTCCTTCCACCACGTAGGTCCGCGCTTTGCCGATGTTGCCGGTCTTCCAATACTCGTAATAAAGCGAGCCGTGCGGATCTACGCCGATAACCTTCACTTTCGGATTTTGTTCCTTGAGGAAGCGTCCCACGCCGGTGGCAGTGCCGCCCGTTCCGAGGCCGCAGACAAAATGCGTGATTTTTCCTTCGGTATCTTTCCAGATTTCCGGGCCAGTGGTGCGGTAGTGTGCCTCCGGATTTGCGGGATTCTCATACTGATTCGGGTAGTATGCGTTGGGAATTTCGCGCGCGAGTTTTTTCGCCACCGAATAATAGCTGCGCGGGTCTTCCGGCTCGACCGCCGTCGGGCACACGATCACTTCGGCGCCAAACGCCTTTAGCACGTTGATTTTTTCGCGCGACTGCTTATCCGTGATCGTGAAAACGACCTTGTACCCTCGCACCGCCGCTATCAGCGCGAGTCCCATGCCCGTGTTGCCGGAGGTCCCTTCGACAATCGTCCCGCCAGGCCTCAACAATCCTTTCCGCTCCGCTTCATCAATCATCCAGACGGCGATGCGGTCCTTCATCGAGCCGCCGGGGTTGAGGTAGTCCGCCTTCACGTACACTTCGGCGGCGAGATCCTTGGTCACGCGATTCAGTCGGATAAGGGGAGTGTGGCCGATGGCGTCGAGAATGTTGTTGCACTTCACGGGGGAGCGTTTCTCCTCAAACTCTCTAACTCGCAGTAGCTTAGAGGCTTCATGAATCGCTGTCCAGCAGCAGTTTGGGGCGTGCGGCAGCCGAATTGGCGGGACATGCTATGCTTTTCCAAGCATGTCACCGGTCGCTCCCAACACGGAAATCCTTTTCTACGATGGTCACTGCGGGCTGTGCCATGGCGCAGTCAAGTTTGTGTTGAAGCACGACCGGTCGGAGAATGCATTTCGGTTCGCACCCCTGCAGGGCACGACATTCCAATCGCGGGTTTCCGTCAGCCAGCGCGCGAACTTGCCGGACAGCGTAGTCGTGCTCACGGACGACGGAACTCTGCTGATGCGCTCGAACGCGTTCGTTCACATTCTCCGTCGTCTGGGCGGCGGGTGGAGGATTCTCGCGGGCGTGCTCGCGGTGATTCCGCGGCCCCTGCGCGATGTGGTTTATGATTTCATCGCGCGGATTCGCTATCGTGTGTTCGGCATGCGCGACGACTTGTGCCCGATCGTGCCGCCCGATTTGCGCGCCCGCTTCGATCCGTAGCGGTAACAGGAGGAATCATGGAACGGAAGAACATTGCATCCGGCGCGCCGTGGGAGCCGATCATCGGCTATTCGCGGGCGGTGCGCGTCGGTCCATATATTTGCGTTTCGGGCACGACGGCGACGGGCGATGAGGGGCAGATCGTCGGCGTCGGCGATCCTTACGCGCAAACCATCCAGGCGCTGCGGAACATCGAATCGGCGCTCGAGAAAGCTGGCGCGAAGTTGTCCGACGTGGTACGCACGCGCCTGTTCGTCACGCGTATCGCCGACTGGGAAAAAATCGGCCGCGCGCATGGAGAAGTTTTCGGAAAGATTCGCCCGGCAACCGCGATGGTCGAGGTCAGCCGACTGATCGCTCCGAACATGCTCGTCGAGATCGAGGCCGACGCGATCGTCGCCGAGGGCTAGCGGCGCGCGCGACCGGCGCGAATTCCTGCGCGTCCCTGCAAAATTTACTCACTTGGCAAACGGCTCGCGCGAATAAACTCCCTGCAATCAGCCTGCTACAAACGTAGCGTTTGGAATCCCTCTTGCCTTAGTCACGCCGTGACTTAAATTCCTCAATACGTGCGAGACCCGACTACCCCCTAATACACGCGCGGGTCTCGCACGCCCTCCTTTCATCGGTTGGCAATCCGTGTCCCGTTGCGAGGTTTCGGCCCGGCGTGAAAATCTGTTTGTCACCCTCCCCGATCTGTGTCGATTAGAAATGGTTTCGGCGTTCGATTGATTGGAGTTAAGGGTATTTCTAATCGCCAGTGTGTCGATTAGAAAACCGTGATTCGTGGATGGTGTCCCGTGGCCAACATGCGTCCCGCAGAAACGGCCGGGACGCACACACCGCGAAAAGTGTTGCGGTTTGTGAGGGCACCCAGTGTTTGTTTTCAGGGAGTTAGGGCGAAATTTGCTCGACATGGTGTGTCGAGTAATTTGGCGCAGAAAAACGGGGGCGAAGGATGAGCGGCGAGGGATCGAATTACAATTCGTAATCCTTTGGTCCGTTGCAACAGCGGGCGCGCAAGTGCGTGGCTCGATTCCGTTATCGCGTCTCTCGTGCCGTGCTCCATTCGCTGCGAACTGTTTTTCCATGCTGCACCTCGCCGGAAAGTAGCACGATGCGGGAAGCGTCGCGACTGCGCGAAGGTACAGAAGAAGTACAGGCGGTGGCGGGCTGGCCGGGAAAGGGATGTGCGAGCGGACTCCGAAGGGCCCCACCTGTCGCTGGCGCGACAGGTGGGGCCCCGAAAAGTCATAGGCTCAAACCTGGGCCACCCGTCCCTTTCCTTCGCGATCCAATCAGCCAGCGGGGATACCTGGGTTATCTTATCGTTTCGGCAAGTTGTCCACGGGAAGACCTTGCGCGTGGCCGAAGTTCCGCCCAGCATCTGACCAACGCCGCGCGGCGTCCTCAATGCCAGCCTTCGACTTTGACCCTAACACCGGCCAGAGTAGATGGAGCGGCTTTGGTTCAAAGATTAGCCATTCTAGTATCGTGATCCAAACAACGTTAATTGCTTCGGAGTCGCCTGAACTGAATACTCTTTCAATGAAGAGTGCCGACCGGCGCAGAAACTCGGTTATCTCGCCTTTTGCGACTTCCTCCTTCAACCTTGGCTTAAAGACAAACCCGACAACCTCGTAGGCGCTGGGCAAACCTTCACCCCTGTACGCATCAACCCTTGCTTGATAGGAGACCTCCAGCTCAGGGAATGCTGCTCTTAGCTGCTCTGTTAAATTCTTATCGTTTATTGGCTGTTCTGTCATTTTCCGTTCGCCGCGTTCTCTAAATCCCCGATCAATTGTTTTGCTACCTCTTGATCGTTCAAGCTGATGGCGGGTGGCCCAGGCTTGGCTGTTTCGGATCATTCGCGGCGCACCCTGAACACCGCGCGCATGATACCATCGCACCACTTAACCGGAGAGTACGTTGTTGCGGGTGCCCCATCTGTCGCGTAGGCGACAGGTGGGGCTGTTGCTTTCACTCTCATGCCGAAGGGTCTCAAACGCATCTACGGCTTCGGCCACCTGCACTTCATCACCTTCAGTTGCTACCGGCGTCTCCCGCTCCTGGGAACAGTGCGCGCTCGCAACACCTTTGTTCAGATTCTCGGTGAGGTCAGAACAAGACACGGATTCAAGCTCGTCGGTTACGTGGTGATGCCCGAACACGTCCACCTGCTCATCTCCGAGCCCTTGCATAGGAATCCCTCAATCGTTATCCGAGTTTTGAAACAGCGGGTCTCGCGGCGCATGCGTGGCACGGGACGCCGGCGCGCACCGGCATCGCAAAGACGACTACCCTTCGACGCGGACGACGGACGCCTGCCGCAGTTCTGGCAGCGACGGTTCTACGACTTCAATGTTTGGAGCCGAAAGAAGCGAATCGAAAAGCTCAACTACATGCACATGAATCCGGTCAAGAGAAAGCTGGTGAAGAATCCGAAGGACTGGCCGTGGAGCAGTTGCGCGTTTTATCAGGGGAGAGGGCAAATCCTGATCTCGATGGACGGGCCAGAATGAAATGGGACGGTTGGCTCAGCGAATCGAAGGCCCGGAGAAAGACCCCACCTGTCGCTGGCGCGACAGATGGGGCACCCGAAAACTCAAAGGCTCAAACCTGAGCCAGCCGCCAAACTTGCGGGAGCACAGAGACGCTCAAGGGTGGGCCGCCCCCCAGAGGCGGAGAGAACGCAAAAGAGATCCAAGGATTACCACAGAGGGCACCGAGAAATCGCAGAGGACACGGAGAAAGGCAGAACGCAAATGCGCGCGCCTAGAAGGCAACGCGGCCGTCCCGCAGAATCGTCCGGGACGCAGAAGGCCCGCTACGAAGGCAAGGGCACCCGAAAAGGCAATGCTGGAGCGCCCGGGCGTGCGTTATGACGTAGCATCAACGCTGGCGCGGATTTCCTGCCAGCGCTTGGGGCGTTTCTTGGCGTCGAGAACTTTCTTGCGGAGGCGGATGGATTTCGGAGTGACCTCGACGTATTCGTCGTCGGCGATAAACTCGATGGCTTTTTCCAGCGTCATGTCGCGCGGCGGAATCAGCCGGATGGCTTCGTCGGCGGAGGACGAGCGCATATTCGTCTGCTTCTTTTCCTTCGTGATGTTCACGTTCATGTCGTCTTCACGCGCATTTTCGCCGGCGATCATTCCCTCGTAAACTTCGATGCCCGGCCCGACGAACATTTCGCCGCGTTCCTGAATTCCCCAGATCGCGTAGGCGACCGAAACGCCAGCCCGGTCGCAGACCAAAGCGCCCGTCGGACGCATGGCCATGTCGCCGGCGTAATCCGTCCAGCCCTCGAGCAGGGAATGAATCAGGGCGGTGCCGCGCGTATCCGTAAGCAACTGGCTGCGCAGGCCGATCAATCCGCGCGAAGGAATGCTGAACTCCATGCGCACGCGGCCCGAATGATGATTTACCATCTTTTTCATTTCGCCGCGGCGGCTGCCGAGCAATTCCATCACGATGCCAATGAACGATTCCGGGCAATCCACAATCAGTAATTCGAGCGGCTCGGTGCGACGGCCGTTTTCGTTGCGCACCACGATTTCCGGTTTGCCGACCATCAGCTCGTAGCCTTCGCGGCGCATCGTCTCGATCAGAATCGCGAGCTGGAGTTCGCCGCGGCCGAGAACGCGAAACGCGTCCGTGGTCCCGGTGTCCTCCACGCGCAGGGAAACGTTGGTCAGCAGCTCTTTTTCGAGCCTCGCGCGCAGATCTCTCGAAGTGACGTACTGCCCTTCGCGGCCCGCGAATGGAGACGTATTGATCGTGAACACCATCGTGAGCGTCGGCTCGTCAATCACCAGGGGTTCGAGCGGCGCGGGATTTGCGAGATCGGTAATGCTCTCGCCGATCTGAATTCCTTCCACGCCTGCGATGGCTACGATATCTCCGGCCTCGACCTGCTCGGCTTCGTCGCGATCGAGACCGCGAAACGTAAACAGCTTCGTAATCTTTGTGGGCTGAATCGTTCCATCCAGCTTTGAAATTGCGACTTCGGTTCCGCGCTTCAGAGTTCCCTGAAACACGCGCGCGATCGCCAGGCGTCCGAGAAAATCGCTGTAATCAAGATTCGTGACTTGAATCTGCAATACCGCCGCGGGATCGCCCGCCGGAGCAGGAATCGAAGCGACAATTTGTTCGAAGAGCGGCTGAAGGGTAGTGGAATCGTCGCCGATCTTGCGGTGAGCCACGCCGGTTTTCGCATTGGTATAGAGGACTGGAAAATCGAGCTGATCTTCGGTGGCGTCGAGGTCAATAAATAGATCGTAGATCTCATCGAGGACCGCCGCAGGCCGAGCGTCGGGCCGGTCTATTTTATTCAGCACCATGATGGGCTGAAGCTTGGCGGCGAGCGCCTTCTGCAGGACGTAGCGTGTTTGCGGCAGCGGGCCTTCGCTCGCATCCACAAGGACGAGCACTCCATCCACCATGCGCAGCGCGCGCTCCACTTCTCCGCCGAAGTCGCTGTGGCCGGGCGTGTCCACGATATTGATTTTCGTGTCGTGATACGTGATCGCGGTATTTTTCGCGAGAATCGTGATGCCGCGCTCGCGCTCGAGATCGTTAGAATCCATCACGCGCGTGACGAGTTCTTCATTCGCGCGAAAAATCCCACTCTGGCGCAGCATCGCGTCCACAAGCGTCGTCTTCCCATGGTCCACGTGGGCGATGATGGCGATATTGCGAACCGGTGTCGTCATAGTGAGTTTTACGGCATCCCTGCGGCCAAACGGAACGGGCAGCACGTGCGGTCTTGCGGCCCCGATGAACTCCAAAGAAGGATGTGCGGGAGCAACAAACGCAGACCTAGTTTAGCATGCAGAGGTCAAAGCCGCCACCCCGCGGCAGCGAACGCGTCGCGAATGGCACTCCACTTACGCAAAGAAAAAAAGCCCCGCCCTTCCCGAGTCTGGGAAGGGCGGGGCTTAGGCTGTCTCGTCCGGGTCGGACCGCGCCTAAAACTGATATTTCAAGGCAAACTGAACGACACGCGGAGTGACGGAGGTTGCGTTGATGACGCCAAACGAAGCGCCGTTGATGTCGTTACCCGCCGGCGGAGCGAACTGCGCATGGTTCCAAATATTGTAGAACTCAGCGCGGAACTGTAAGTTCGTTCCCTCGGTGATCTTGGTGTCCTTCAGGATCGAGAGATCCCAATTCCACTGGCCCGGTCCGAGATCGAACCGACTTTCGAGTTTCCGAAGCCGGTGCCGGCCAGGTAGAACGGCGAGCCAGTACTTCCGCAGACCGCCGAAGCAGAGCCGGCTTGCGGGATCCCGCCGATGCAGTACGGCGAAGACGCCAGGAGTGGGCTGGCGGCAAACGGCGATGTCGTCAGGGGAGTGAACGCCGCGGCGTTAATCCAGCCCGTTACCACGCGATTCTTGTTGCTGCCTGACGTAGCGATTGCAGTGTTCGAGTTGCAAACGCCTAGCTTGGTGCAATTACCCGGACTGGCAAGCGCAGCCCTGGAGATATCTGTGCCGTAGATCGAACCGCCGGCGCCATCATCCACCGTGAAGGGTTCACCGTCTTGCGCTGTGGTAATACCGCTGATCGACCAACCGTTGAACGCCCTGCCGGCCATGCCATCCATCTTCCGAATAGGCAGGTCGTACACGTAGCTCAACACAAAGCGCTGCGCGCGATTGAAGGCCGCAGGACCGTACTGTTGCCCGAGATCCAGCGGGTTGTTGCTGTTGGACGAGCCGTAGTTGACGTTGCCCGGCGGGTTGATACCGCTGCCGCCCTCCGAAGAGTTGACGTTGGTGACGTCACGGCTCCAAGTGTAGGAAGCTTGCATGAGCAAGCCGCGCGAGAACTGATGGCGTAACTGCAGCTGCAAGCTGTTGTACAGACCATCGCCGTCGGTGTTGGTCGATGCAAAGCCGGTTGGTCCGTAGCCCAGAATGTTGACTCGCTCATTGACGTTCGACGTCGTGTTGTAAGCCACGGGGAACAAGTTCGCCGGATCATTGAACGGCAGCGACGAACTGACCAACTTCTGGTCTTGCGCCTGAGTCGGCCCGTTTGCGGTGCCCGCCAACAAGTGGGCAATATTGATATCGGCCGACCAATTATAGAGGTGAATACTGTGCGATCCGACGTAGCCGATGTCGGCAACCCAATTGTGTGCAAACTCGTATTGCAGGTCGAGATTGTACTGCTGGACGAGCGGCAGCCGATCGGCCATCTGCTCATCGTCCGACGTGTATCCGAAGGCAGACGAACTGAACGCCTGAGTGAAAGGATCATTCGTGCATTGACTGGGGCCAACGGGCGTCACGCCCGCGGTTCCGCATTCAATCCATCGCGGGGTCCATTCCAACGGGCCTGCGGCTGACTGATATGGATTGTGCAGCGTGCCTTCCAGGCTTGAAGGGTATGGTCCAACTCCCGCACCCGAATACGGAGGCAAGTTCAGCTGGTTATCAACGAGCAGGTTGCCGTACACGCGGTCATAGAAGAGACCGTAACCGGCGCGAACCACAAACTTATCACCGATCGGCTGCCAGGCCACGCCGATACGTGGCGCAAAGTTATGCCACGGGCTGCCAGGCAACAGCGTTTTGTTGCCGTTCACGGTAACGCCCGAGACTCCGCAAGGACCCGTCAAACCAAAGTCCTTGACGTCGAAGTTCGATGGGACGAGAAAGCCCTGGAGAGTGCCGAGCGGGTTGCCACTTGCTCCGCATGCTCCTTGGTTGATGAAAAACGAGCCGGTGTTGACTTTGCTAGCCAAGCTAAGCCAATCATTTCCAAACTGGCCAGTAGTATCGTCCGGCCAGCCGTCATATTCCCATCGCACGCCGAGGTTGACGGTGAGCTTTCGAGTGAGTTTAATGTCGTCCTGAACGAAAGCATCGAAAGCGTTGACATCATTCTTGTGAACCAGCGCACCCTTTAGGGCAATGGGATCCGCGCCGCCGCCGCACAGAAACCCTTGAGCGATGAAGCACGAGAAGTTGGGTACGCCGGTTACCAATGTTGCCGGGACGCCGTCGTCATAGCTTGGATCAGCTGGATTGGTTCCAGGAGGCCCGGCGCTGCTGGTCAGGAGGTCGGCCACGTTGTCAAATAGAACTTCGCCGCGGCTGCTGGCGAATATCGTGTTGTTGTAGTAGACGCGTTCGGCATCGAAGCCGGTGCGAATCGTTTGATTGCCGTGGGTCCAAGAAATCTGATCCGCCCATTGGAACGTGTTGAGGAAGTTCTGCGAGGTGGCAGAGAAGTTGCCGCCTTGCCCCCAACCGCCTGAGGGCGTTGCGATTCCGAGAATGTCGACGATCGGCACAACGGTTTGTTCGCGGTTGAGAGGATCGGCGGCATTGCCCGGGCACGGGGAGCCATTGTTAATGAGCGGAATAATGTAGGTCGTGGACGAAAGCGAGCAGGAGAGAACGTTATTTGGATCCGAGGCATTTTCGACGTTCCGCTGATAGGTGACACGCGCTTCGTTGACCAGGTTGTTCGTCAGGATGGTGGTCAGTTTCAGCGTGGCCGTGTGGCTCAAGTAGCTCACGTCTTCCGGAGAGCCTGGGTTGCAGGAGCCCGGCGTGATAAAGCACAAGAAACTCTGGGCTTGCGGGTCTGCTGAGTAGAGGTAGCGCGCTTCCAGGGTATCCTTTGGAGTGATGTTCCATTGGCCGTTGCCCATGTACTGGTTTTCATTCGCTATGGTTGGCTGGGAAATAGCGGTGACGCATCCAGATGATACCTCGGCAGGAATCTTCAGGGTGCATCCGGGCAAGGCGCTGGGAACGTAAAAACCTTGGTTGTAGCCGCCCGACAGAATCCCCTTGGCTTGCAGCAAGGCGAGAGCGGTGTTGCTAATGTTCGAGCCGTCATTTGCCACGGTGACGCCGGTTGCGACGCCGGTGTTGCAATTTGCGGTGCCTCCATTGCAACCGAACACGCTTCCGAGGTATTGCCGGTACGAACCGGGGCCAAAGGCCGGGCCCGCGATGTGGCGGGGATCGCCGGGATCGTTGGGATCGCTCCACGGGAGCAAGTTGACAGCCGATTCATAGCCCGATGAGAAGCCGCTGGTGCCGATACCATTGATCTGACGGAATCCCTGGTAGGAACCGAAGAAGAACAGCTTGTCCTTAATGATACGACCGCCGAGCGTGCCGCCGAAGGTGTTCTGCTTCAGGGTCTGTGGTTTGTTCAGTTGATTATTGTTAATTTCCGATTGATGATAGAAGAAATCGTTGGCGTTGAAGAAGTTGTTGCGGTTGAACTCAAACACTGTGCCATGAAAGTCATTGCCGCCAGTCTTGGTGACAACGCTGACGTTGGCGCCGGGGTTGCGTCCGTAACCAGCGTCGTATTGGGACGTTTGAACCTTGAACTCCTGAATCGTGTCCGGGTTCGGAATGGCGATGCCGGGGAAGCTGCCGGTTTGCGCGGCGGTTCCGCTGATGTAGTTAATGACCGAAGCGCCGTCCATCGTGTAGTTGTTCTGGTTCGACCGCGAACCGTTGACGTTAATATCCTGCGTTCCGTTACCCACCGCAGCGGCGTTCGATACGTTGGTGACCACGCCGGGCGAGAGGTCAGCGATCTGCGTATAGTTGCGCGAGACCAGGGGAAGTTCGACGATCTCCTGGGATCCGACGACCGCGCCGACCGTGGCGTTGGTGGTCTGGACCGTCTCGGCGGTTGCTTCCACGCTGACTTGCTGCGTTTGCGCGCCGATCTCGAGTTTTTGATTCAGCACGGGGGTTTCGGTGACGCTTATGGTCACTGATGCAACTTCGGAAGTCTTGAACCCGGCGGCAGAGAACCTCACGGAATAGTCGCCCGGTTGCAGTAAGGAGAACTTGTACGCACCCGCTGAGTCAGTGGTTGATGTGCGCGCCTGTCCGGTATTCTTATTGGTCGCCTCGACGGAGGCTCCCACAATCACGCCTCCCGAAGGATCGGTGACCGTGCCGGTCAGCGCGCCTGTTGCGGCGGTCTGCGCCCAAACTGGCGAGGTGCAGGCGAATGCTATCGCAAGGCAGAGAAACACTGCGAAGGCAAAATTCGAAAACCAAAGATTATTATTCATTACCGTCCCCCTAAATTGATTCCGAGACCCACCCGAGTCTCTCTAAAGCTTGCCACCCGTTCCATTTCTTTGCCTATTTACCGAGGCGCTCGCGGTACCCAACCGCGGCGCACGACGAACAACTCGTCCATAGCCACTGCTTTTACTATTCGCCCCGCAGTTTTGTCAAGATAAATGGACATATGTCATCACACACACACACATACATCCCCTCATTGAAAAACACGTGCACGTACCGCTGTCATCAACAAACAAAAGTTTTCTTCGGTCGGGGTTTCGATATAGAGTACGCGCAGACCGAGTGCGCCCGTACTCGGTGGCCGGATTCGATACGCTTCTTTCGCTGATGCGGGCAGTTGCAGCGTCTCAGCTCTGGGATGAAGGGCCGCGTCCCACGCATTCTAATAAGCACGTCCACGAGAGGGCAGCGGACTGCAAGGAGATGGAAGAAATGGCGACTGCGCAAACCCCGGGGCGGCGAAGCGGTGCAAGACAAGGACTGAACTCCTACGATTGGATTACGAGGAAGCGCTTGGCTGGAAACGATCGTGCCGCGAAGAAGTACAAGCTCACCAGTCCCCTCTATCAAAGACCCGGTTACCTGCTGTGGCGCGCGCGTCACATTGCGGACTCAATCTTCACGTACGAGTGCCGCGAATTCGGCGTCACGTCCTCTCAATATGTGGTGCTTGCCGTGGTGAAGGACACTCCCGGATCCGACCAGGTCAGCATTTCTAGAATCGCGGGCTTGGACCGCTTTACGACGGCGCTGGTCCTATCTAACTTGATCAAACGCAAGTTGATCGTTCGCGAGCGAAGCGCCAGCGATCGCCGCCGCTACAGTTTGCGGCTCAGCACGGAGGGGTTTGAAATACTGAAACGCATTCTGCCGGGTGCGGCTCGCGCGCGTGCGCGGCTCTTGTCGCCATTGACGCGGCACGATCAAGATGTCTTCATTCGCATGCTGCAACAACTTGTCACTTCGCTGAATGACGATGCACGTGCGCCCGTGGATGAAGACGCGCTGCCTAACATGCGCCGTAAAGCCGATCGCACGGCAAAAAAGAAATAACACAGCGATTCCGCACCTAATGGCATCGGGTTCTCGGGTCCGAATCTGGCGTGCCGTTCCTCTATTCTCCCGACGGGCCGAACGAGACGCGATGCGCCTCAGGTCCCGCGGCGATGACCATCGCACCCACCAGGAATGCGATTGCCGCGACCATGCTCATGGCCTGGGCGTACGTGAAATGGCGGGTCATCAGCGCCTCGAAGTTCGACGCTCCGGCTGCAAAAAGAACGCCGAGTTGGTATGCAAATCCCGGAAAAAATCCGCGCAACGGGCCCGGCGAAAGTTCGTTGAGGTGCACCGGAACCACTCCCCACGCTCCCTGCACCATGAACTGCATCAGAAATGCGCCAGTGGCGATAAGTACGATGCCGGGCGCGAAAGCCCACAGGGGTATCAACAGCAGCCCCAGCAAAGCGGATATCGTCATCGCGCGGCGCCTGCCGAAACGGTCCGAGAATAGCCCCACTAGAATTCCGCCCACGATTGCGCCGATCATGGAAATCACGCTGACGATCGCGGTCGCGCGCGTGCTGAAGTGGTGTTGCTTCTGGAGCAGCGTCGGATACAGATCTTGCGTTCCGTGCGACATGAAATTCATGATCGTGATCAATACGACGAGATAGGCGAAGCGCTTCCAGTTTGAGGTGACGGCGCGGAAATACTCGCGCCAGCTGGTTCTCTTCGCGGCGGTTGCCTTCCACGCTTCGCTCTCTTTTACTTTCGCGCGAATGAAAAGCGTCAGCAGGGCCGGCAAGCCGCCGATGAAAAACATCGGACGCCAGCCCCAGTGCGGGAAGATCGTCCAGAACGCGACGGCCGCGAGCAAATTGCCGAGCGCGTAGCCCTTCCTGCAGCACGCCGGATAAAATTCCGCGCCACTTTACCGGAACAGATTCCATCGCGAGCGACGCGCCCACGCCCCATTCGCCGCCCATGCCGATGCCGTAGAGAAGCCGCAGAATCAGGAACACGCGATAGCTGGGCGCGAAACCGGAAAGCACTTCGACGACCGAATAAAATATGACGTCTATCATCAGCGGAATGCGGCGGCCGTAACGGTCCGCCATCAAGCCAAAGAGAATTGCACCGACGGGGCGCATCACGAGGCTGGCGGTGATCGTCAGCGTCATTTCCGCCACGGATTTGTGGAACTCGGCCGCGACTTGCGTGAGGACGTAGGTGAGGATGAAGAAATCGAAGGCGTCGAGCGTCCAGCCGAGAAAGCCGGCGAGCAGTGCGTTGCGCGAATTGGCGCGCTCGGCGGGCGACATCGCGGGCAAGGATGCGGCGCTCATTTTGTTCGGTGACCTGCGAGTCCCCGGCTGCGATGGATGCAGGACGCAACACGGCGTCAATGATGCGCGCGACCTGCGACATTTCGGCTACGTCGTGGACGCGAACGATATGCGCGCCTCCGAGGATGCTCGCGGCGACCGCGGCCGCCGTACCCCAGGCGCGCTCGCGTTCCGGCGCGCCGCCGAGCGCCTTGCCGATGAAACCCTTTCGCGACGCGCCGACCAGCAGCGGAAAACCGAGGCGCGCGAGCTCCGGCAGCTTTTGCAGCAACTCGAAATTCTGCGCCGCGCTCTTGCCGAAGCCGATGCCGGGGTCGAGCACAATTTGCGATTTTGCGACGCCCGCGCGGCGCGCAGTGGCCACGGCATGGCGCAAACCGGCAATGACGTCGCGGAGCACGTTGCGCGCGAACGGCTTTTTCTGCATCGTTCGCGGCTGCCCCGCATGTGCATCAGTATCAGCGGCAGTTTGTGTTTTCGCGCGACTTCCGCAAGACGCGGGTCGGCCTGGAGAGTCGTCACGTCGTTGAGGATCTCCGCGCCCTGATACGCGGCCGCTTCGGCGACCTCCGCTTTGCTCGTGTCCACCGAAATCGGAATTTTGAGCCGCCCGCGCAGTTTTTCAAGGACGGGGAGAATCCGCCGCATTTCCTCCGACGCGGAAATGCCTTCCGAGCCGGGGCGCGTGGATTCGCCGCCGATGTCGAGAATGTCAGCGCCCGCGCGTTCCATTTCGACGGCGCGTGCGACCGCCGCATCGGCATCAAGATAAATCCCGCCGTCGGAAAAGCTGTCCGGCGTCACGTTCAGCACGCCCATGATTAGCGTGCGCTCGCCCAGCACGAGCGTCCGCGACGGCAGCCGCAGCCGGAATATTTTTCGCTGAAACATGAGGCGCTATTGAATCACGGATTGCGCGAAACGATAAGGAGATCGCGCCGCCCTGTCCAGCAATCCAACTAAGCAGGACTTACGCGCAAGGTCGCCGAAGCCGAGAATTGGTGATAGAGGCTATTCGTCGACCGCCGTGTGATTGGAGTAGTTAGGATTCAGCGGGTCTGTGAGTTACTTCAATCTGGCGTACTCAGATTTAGCGGCGATGAGGATCGGAATGTCGGTGTCGGCGTCCTTCCAAAGTCTCAAGAAATCTTCATAGGCGGCGCGTGATCGGACGGTGTCACCCTGCAATGCGTAGGCACGGCCAAGTTGAAGGCGCGCCAAAGCACCGAGAGAACAATTGAGGGCAATTCCTCGATGATCCAGAAATTTCTGAAATTCTGCCGCTGCTTCCTTCCCCTGATGCATCAATAGGTACGCTTCGCCGCGAATATAAACAGGATAAAGGGACCCACCAACCTCGAATTGTGGAAGGGGCGAGCCCAATTCATACGGAGTAGCGCTCTGCAGATCCTCAAGGGCCTTTGCTGGATTGTTGCGTCGAATTTCGATCGACGCATAGATCACCGGCAACCAATAACGATTGATTGCCGTATTGAGTGGGAAACGGTCAGCTAAACCGCGAGCCATCGACTCCGCGCGGTCGATATCTCCAATGCGAGATAACGCCAAAGTCGCGAGGACGCTTACGTCTCGAGTAGGAGCGTCAGCCAGCGCGGCGGCGATTTCGTGGCGAGAGCCCAAAATGTTATTAAACTCGGCTTCGCGTAGTGCGGCATTCATCTGCCAAGCCGCCGCTGTTTCTTTTGAGTCGCTGCCGCGAGCAGAGTTGATGGCGCGTTGGGAGAGCGCGCGCGCGCTCGACAGGCGCCCGTGAAATGCCTCGGTGTCTGACGCGAACGAGAGCAAAACGTCTTCTCCGGGTTTGCCACTGACTGCGGCGACTTGTTGCTGCATCTCAGCCGTGTCGTTCTCGAGGAAGGCCGCTCCGTAGCGATTTCCATGCAGGAACGGGTTGTCAATGTTGCGCGCTATGGCCTGCTGATAGCTCGCCTTCGCATCTTCGACACGATTCAAGGCAGAATATATTCCTACGAGATTTGTAAATGCAGCGGCGCTGCCCGGGTTTAGACGGAGGTCTTCAAGGCTCGCGGTCATTGCTTTTTCGTATTGACCCAAATACGTATAATCAACCCCCAAATTTCCGAAAGGTTCGCTGTTGCGCGGATAGGTTTGCGCCCACGTTTCATAAGTCTGGATGGACTTCTCGAGTTCACCGGTAACAAGGAGGTAGTAGGCAGACGAGATACGAAATTTCTCTCGCTCGCTTACTCTGTCGCGCAAATCATAAGACTTCCGCAAGTTCTCATCGGCTAGACCGGGCTCTCTTAAATTAGAGTATGAAATACCCAAAGCTTCGTAGGCGGCAGCGAAATTGGGGTCAAGCTCAATGGCATGATTGAAAAATGGAATAGCCGCAGCGCTGCCTTGCTCCTGTAAAGAGCGAACTCCCTCGGAAAGGGCTTTCAAAGCATCGAGAGAAGGAGTGGTGGCCTGATCCAGGGGAGCGTCGAACTTCTCCACCGTACTGAGCGACTCTCCGAGCTTCTCCCGAAGCTTGGTCGCCGCTTTGTCTAGAGCTTTCAAGATATGTTCTCTGTTTTCCGCGGTCACCTGTTCCTGCACGAGAAAATCGCCTGTCTTGCAATTAACAGCATCTAGGCCGATCACATACTGGCTACCGAGACTCGAAATCGAGCCGGAAATGTAGGCCTTACCACCCGCGCGCTGACACAAGTCACTCGCTATATCCGGCGAAAGCTTCGTGCCCGGTGGCTTTGCCATCAGCTTCAACGCGGCACGAGTTCTTGCATTCGAGAGAATGTTAAGAAACGGAGACTGCGCAAGCTGAACGGAAATAGCCTGCTTCAATGTGTCGTCGAAGACCGGGTCACCGGTTGCATTGGTGAAGTCGGCCAGCACAAGGGTGTCCTCCCCCGTTAACTTTGGCGTGCGATGGAAAAATAAGTAACCGCCGACTCCCAGAGCCAATACCATCGCGGCGGCGGCGCCAATGAGCTTCCAGCGCATACCCGCGCGGCGCTCAGCGCTCATCCCGGTTGTGGCAGCCGACCGTGCCGAATCTGAATCGCGCTTCAGCCTCTGCAAGTCGGTTCGAATGTCGCCTGCGTTCTGATAGCGCAGCTTCCGATCCTTCTCCAGTGCCTTGTTGACGATGCCTTCAAACTCCAGAGGGACGGCGGGATTTAGATTTGATAGAGGCACCGGCGCTCGGTTCAAGATCGCATCATGAAAGACAGCAGCGGTGTTGCCGGGAAATGCCAAGCGCCCTGACGCCATCTCGTAGAGCACTGCACCGAAGGAGAACAAATCCGTGCGGGAATCCAACTCCTCCGCCCGCGCCTGCTCCGGGGACATATACGCGATTGTGCCCAGTGTGGCGCCCGGCATGGTGAGCATTTCTTCGGCCATCGCCGTCGGCATCGCTGAGTCAGCAACAACCTCGGCGACAGATGTCAGCTTCGCCAAACCGAAATCGAGAATCTTCGCTCGTCCCCGCTTCGTGACGAAAATATTCGCGGGCTTTATGTCACGATGGACGATGCCTTTTTCGTGTGCCGCCTGTAGCGCATCAGCAATCTCTGTGGCCAGTTCCAATACCTGTTCGAAAGGAAGGGGGCGCCCCGCAATCAACTGCTTGAGCGTCTGTCCTTCCATGAGCTCCATCGCGATAAAGGGCCGACCGGCGTCCTCGCCGATCCCGTAGATTGTGCAGATGCTGGGATGGTTCAAAGCGGAAGCGGCACGCGCTTCGCGCCGGAGGCGTTCCAGCGCTTGCGGATCTTTCGCAACGTCGTCAGGAACGAACTTCAGCGCGACGTGGCGGCCGAGGCTCAGATCCTCAGCTTCGTAGACCACACCCATCCCGCCACCACCGAGTTTTCCGACCACCCGGTAATGCGTGATTGTACGGCCGATGATCGAAGAGGAATCAGTCACTAGCTTTGAATCTTACTCCGGCACCCTAGGGCAGGCAATCGGAGGCTGGATCGATTCTTCCGTCTTGCTTTCATTCTCATAGGGGGCTAAGTATCGAAACGCGCAGGGGGTCTTACCGTGTGGCCGGAACGTAGTAGGCGGCGCGGTGGGAGACTCGCGCGCCGGGTTCGCCGGGAACTTCGACGCGGAGCGAATGCCAGCCGGGCCGCGCGCTTGCACCATCTGAGTCCGCAGCCGGATAAAATCCCAGGTTGTATTCGGCGCGAATCTTTTCAGCAATTTTCCGGAAAGTATCCGCCATCGTGGCCGCTTCGCGAAGGAAATAGAGCTGGCCGCCGGCGCGGCGCACGAGTTCGGCGAGGTAGAGCGTGTATGCAGGAATGTCCAGCAGGCGCGCGTTCGGCGACAGGATCGTCGCGACCTTGTGCTCGTCGAGCCATTCGGGCGTCATAACCTTTGGCCGAGTTTCCGTGGACACCACGAATAGCTGAATATCCTGCGCAGCGAGCAGTCGCGCAACGTCGTCGAATGTGAGCCGGTCCGCGGGTTTTCCCGGTTGCGGCGCGGCGCTGGCCGGGTCGTACGTGAGCCCCAGGCCGCTGTCCTGGCCGTCGGTGAGCAGCAAAATCGCTTTGCGGCCGGTGCGGCCCGGAAACAATTCCTTCGCTGCAAAATACACGGCCTCATAGATGTTCGAGCCTCCCACGTCGCCGAAAAGTTGCCGCACATCCACGCGCGCGACGGCGCGGCGAGCTTGTTCGCGCACGTCGGAAAACGGGAGCTGCAGATACGTGTGCGCGGAAAAATCCACCACAGCAGCCTGATCGAGCGGCGCGAGCGCGGTGATCAGCGCGTCCGCCGCCTGCTTCATTTCCTCCGAATCGCGCAGCACGCTGGGGCTTGCGTCAACGACCAACGCCACGCTCGCGGGCGCGGTTGAGGCGTCGAAGTAGGCTATCGGCTGCGCGACACCGTCCTCGAAAATGCGAAAGTCCTCCCGCCGCAGTCCCGGCACAGCAGAGCCATCCGCGGTTGAGACGATGCAAGTGACGGGTACCATCTGCGTGAGGACTTGCATGGGGTGCGAGCCTGCTGGCGTGTCGCTCGGCGGTTTGGCTGCCGATGCATCCGCACGCGTCGCGCGAAGCTCGCCAGTGACTGGATCGCGGGTCCACACGACTCCCTTGTCAAGCTGACGCGGAGCGGGGAGTTTCGGGACTTTTTGTGCGTGTTCGTCTTGAGGATGCGGACCAGCGGCGGCCAGCGGCCGCGGGACCTAATGTAAGAGGCGCCGCGAGAGCTGCAATGAGCAGGGCTCGCATGGAGAAATTAGTCGAGGTCGAAATCGCGGATGGGTTTTTCGACAGGCCCGTCCTTGGCTTTCTTCAAGCCTTCGGCGAACTTGCGGGAGAGCACGTCTTCCTTGGTTCGCTCGGCTTCCACCGACGCGCGGAATTTCGCCTCGACGGAATCCTCGTGGGCGCGCAGCAGCTTCGCGGTGTCGTCGAGGTCCACCGACGGCGGCCTCACGGGCGCGACATGCGCGAGGACGACGCCGAGCGTCCGATCCACGGTCAGTTTCGCGTGGCAGCAGGGGCAATCAACTTCGAATGTATCCGCGGGACGATTCGCCATGCCGGGTATTCTACGCCAATTTTCCCGCTGTCAAGAAGCTCGTGGCTGTAAAGAGCAGGCCCTGCAAATTGAAGACGCGCTTGGCGCCGGACTAAAGATTAAGTGGGACATGCCGATAACCTCAAAGGGCGCCGTCCGAGGTGTGCGGCGACCGCCGTTCCGGTTTTCCGGCACTAACCACCGACCCTAAATCCCATTGCCACGGCCCAGCCTGGAGTAACCCTTGATAAGTTCAAAGACATGGATACCCGATACGTCCGCTTCGGCGCCGAAACATCCCATCGGAACAGGCGCTGACCGGCGCAGGCGCTGCCGCGCGAAAGTTGTTGGCCGCGTGCATGCGCGCGGCGGCGTGGGCACGCTCGATCTGTTCGAGGACGTCGGCAAAAGCATTGACGTCTCGCTCGACGGCGTTCTCTGGTCCACTTCGCGGGGCGGTTACTGGGTTGGCCAGGTCCTTGAGGTCACGTTTCCGTACTGGACGTCGCCTACGGCCATCAATCAGGCGCGCAGAGCGCGAGTCGTCCGCAATCTACTTCTGCCGGATTTCAATTACGCGGTGGCCGTTCAGTTTGAAAAGGGAGCGTCAGCCGCGAATGGAAATCCTCTGACAACCGCGCAGCGCCCGGACCAAGTGCGCCTGCTCGGAGTGGAAGCGGATCCGTCCGTTGCCCGCGCTATGCGCAGTCTATTCGAGCAGGACGGATATCAGGTGGTCCTCGTCTCCACAGGCCAGCAGGCGCTGGATATTCTGGAGAACGACACACCGGACGTGCTGATTGCGGAAGCGGAGGGTTCAGGCGTTACGGGGCGGGAACTCTGCGCCATCACGAAGAAAAATCTCCGGCTGCGGCACATTCCCGTGATTTTACTTACGAATTCGGCGCTGCCGTCCGATTACTCGGCGAGCTACCGGGCGGGCGCGGTGGTCTGCATGATGAGGCCCTGCGAGCCGCTGCGATTGCGGCAACGCCGTGCATCTGGTGGCGCCGCCGCCGGGACAGCGCTCCACGTATAGCGCGGGCTTCAACATGTCATCGTTTGTGAGAACTTCGTAGCGCGGCGTTTCGCCGGTAGTTTGACTATGCCGGTGCCGGCTTTTCGCCCTTGGCCATGCCGGGAATCGGCCGAGGCTCGGGGCGCAGCGTCATCTGAGGCTCTCGCGACGCCACAGGCGGCGCTGTCGGAGGCGGAATCTTGTCCGGCAGCGTCTTGCCTTCCATGAGCATTTTCAATTCAACCGCGTCGAGCACTTCGCGATCGAGGAGCGCGCGCGCCACGCGTTCGAGCGCGTCGCTATTCGTTTCCAGAATTTGCCGCGCGCGCGAATATCCCATGTTGACGATTCCGCGGACTTCCACGTCAATCTTGATCGCCGTGTCTTCCGAATAATCGCGGTGCTGCGCGATTTCGCGGCCGAGGAAAATCGCTTCTTCCTTCCTGCCGAAAGTCAGAGGCCCGAGCGAGCTCATGCCCCACTCGCAGACCATCTGCCGCGCGATTTCCGTGGCGCGCTCGATATCATTACCGGCGCCGGTGGTGATATGGTTCAGGAAAATTTCCTCGGCCGCGCGCCCGCCCATCAGCACGGCCAGCTGCGATTCGAGGAATTCCTTCGTGTAAGTGTGTTTGTCGTCGATGGGCAGTTGCATGGTGACGCCCAATGCCATGCCGCGCGGAATGATCGTGACCTTGTGCAGCGGGTCCGCACCCGGCGTCTTTGCCGCGACGAGCGCGTGGCCCGCCTCGTGGTACGCCGTGTTCTTCTTTTCCTCATCCGACAAAATCATGGACCTGCGCTCGGCGCCCATCAGGACTTTGTCCTTCGACATTTCAAAGTCCACCATCGCGACGAATTTCCGATTCATCCGGGCCGCCCACAGCGCCGCCTCGTTCACCAGATTCGCCACATCGGCTCCGGAGAATCCCGGCGTGCCGCGCGCGATCACGGAGAGATCCACATCTTCCGAAAGAGGCACCTTGCGCGTATGGACGCGCAGGATTTCCTCGCGACCTCTCACATCAGGCCGCGGCACCACGACGCGGCGGTCGAAACGGCCCGGCCGAAGTAGCGCAGGGTCGAGTACGTCCGGCCGATTCGTGGCCGCAATCAGGATCACGCCTTCGTTCGATTCAAAGCCGTCCATTTCGACGAGCAGGGCATTCAGCGTTTGCTCGCGCTCATCGTGTCCGCCGCCCAGACCTGCTCCGCGATGGCGGCCGACCGCGTCAATTTCATCAATGAAGATGATGCACGGAGCATTCTTCTTGCCTTGTTCGAAGAGGTCGCGGACGCGGCTTGCGCCGACGCCAACGAACATTTCAACGAAGTCCGAACCCGAGATCGAAAAGAAGGGAACGTTTGCTTCGCCGGCAATCGCGCGGGCCAGCAAAGTCTTGCCCGTGCCCGGAGGCCCGACGAGCAGCACGCCTTTCGGAATGCGTCCGCCAAGTTTCTGAAACTTCTGTGGATCTTTCAGGAAATCTATAATTTCGTAGAGCTCTTCCTTGGCTTCGTCAATTCCCGCAACGTCCTTGAACGTGGCTTTCTTCTGTTGCGCGGTCAGAAGTCGCGCGCGCGATTTGCCAAAGCTCAGCGCCTTGTTACCGCCCGCCTGCATCTGCCGCATCATGAAAATCCAGATGGCCACGATAATCAGAATCGGCGACAAGTTGATCAGCAAACTGAGCCAGTTCGCTTCCTTCACTTCCTTGTAGTTGTAGAGGACACCCTTATCCTGAAGGACCTTGGTGACGTCCGTAATCGCCGTGTTGGCGACCGTCACGCCGCGGAACTTGGTGCCGTCCCGGTATTCGCCCTGAAGTTCGGCGCTATTCGGCGACAGCTGGATGGAGACGTCCTTGACGTTGCCGCTGTCCACCTTGGCAAGGAAATTGGAATAGCTGGGCTCATCCTCTTTCGCGGCCGGGCCGCCCCGGGAAGCCATCTCCCACAGGACAAACGCCAGCGCGATCATCATGGCCCAGAACAAAACCGTGCGTACTGTTGAGTTCACCGGATTACCTCACCCTCTGGATACTTTCCTGCGAGCGCTCGCGCGCCGTGCCCTGCCTCCCGCGCGCAAAGCACTCGACGCCACATACGGCAGATTCCTAAACAACCCGCCCTCGCCGCTCAATCCATACCCTACCCATTCTTTAGATGCAGCCGCGAAGCCAGTGTATTCAGCTTTCAAATTAACTTTGCGGGAGGCGGGTTTGTCGAACAGCACCGCCAAACGCAACGTGCGGGGCCGGCCCTCCTCGAGACGCTTCAGCAGGAAATCCTGCGTGACGCCGGTATTGAGCACGGCATCCACCACGAGAACATCGCGGCCTCGCAGCGTCGGCGCGGCGCTGAAAAAAATCTCGCGGTATTCCTGCCCTCCAAATCGAACATCGCGCGTTTCCGAGCGCACGAAATGGCAGGAGACCGGCCTCGAGATCTCGCGCACCAAATCAGCGGCGAATAAGAACGAATTCTCGAGCACCACAACCACGTCAACCGTCCGCCCGGCGTAGTCCTTCGAGATGGCGCGGCCCAGTTGGCCTACCCTCGTTGCAAGGCGCTGTCGAGTAAACGCGACTTTCATCGTCCCGTCTAATTCCCCTTAAAGTCGAACTTCCTCGATCAAGACGCCCGCCCGAGTGCCTTCCCGGGCGCAAAATTCTTCCGCCGGAGGCAGCCCACGCGCCCAAGCCACGCGCCCGCCGCTTTCCAGGACTGGCCAGGAAGCGCGGTCGCGGCTCGGAACGCGGCCAGCGAGGAACATCTCCTTCAGTTTCTTCGGCTGACGGCGCCCCCGCGGCCGATAGGCATCTCCCGGCCGCCAGTTCCGCAAAATCAACGGTTCGCAAAGCAAATTCGCATCGAGAACCGCGCTATCCCTTTTAGTGTCGCGCTCTGAGACAGACCAGTCAATCACTTTCAGGCAGAAGCGGCTGTTCAGTTCTGGAACCAGGACAGTCGCGACGCCGTGCGCCGGAAGACTCACAACATATAGATACGCATTCTCTCGCGAGACGGTTTCTCGCGCTCCCGCGGAACGCCCCCCGCGTTGGGCGCACGAAAAAATCAGCTCGCCGAAATCCCGCTGGACTAGAACGCCGCCGGGAAGTTCGGCGCGGCTCCCGCTCGCGGCTGCGGTGGCAAGATGAATCACCTGCTCCACGTGCACGGCGGCGAGTCCGCCCGGGCTGCCACGCAGCTCCTGATACAGGCGGCGAATCAATCGCTCGGTCAAAGTACGAAGCGCGGCGGGTTCCGCGGCGGACGACAAATCCATCGGAGCGAGCAGGTGGTGAACGCGAACTCGGAATTTTCCTTCGTCTGTGCAGACGAGTGCGCGGAAGCGATCCTCCACCAGCGCGTTCCAGAAAACTTCTTCCTCTCGCGCCAGCGTGGCTAACCCGGCCAGGCGATCCACCGCCCGCGGAGAAAAATCGCGTTCGAGCAATGGCAGGAGTTGCTCGCGAATTCGCGCGCGCTGCTTGCTCAGATCGCGATTTGTAGAATCTTCGCGCCAGTTCTGGCCGAGGCCGCGCAAATACTCCCGCAAGTCTTCACGTCGCTCGGCGAGCAGCGGCCGCACGACCGAACCCACCGCGGGATAAATTCCCGCAAGGCCCGCGGGGCCGGTCCCGCGAAGAATGTGCGCCAGAACCGTTTCGGCCTGATCATCCGCGGTATGCGCCACGACCACGCGAGTGGCCTTGCCTTCCGCGACCACGCGCTCGAAGAACGCGTACCGGAGACGCCGCGCGGCGTCCTCCAGATTCCACTTGTTCGCAGCTGCCTCAGCCGCGACGTCTTCGCACCCACCGATATATTCAAGGCCGCGCGAGCGAGCAAGTTCTTCGACAAAGCGGGCGTCCGCGTCCGATTCGGCGCCGCGAAGCTTGTGATTGAAATGAACGACCAACAGAGTGATCCCCAGCCGGTCGCGCAGGCTTTCGAAGATCCGCAGAAGCGCGACGGAATCAGCGCCACCTGAAACAGCCACGCCGGCGCGATCCCCCGGCGCCAGCATTCGCGCGCGGCGAATGGATTCAAGCAGGCGATTTTCGAGTGAGTTCGCGGACCGCATATATGGGGCCGGGAACGCCAGCCTATATCCATGGTAGCAGCCGGTTGGACCAGGGTCGAGCGAAGGCAAAGTTACAGCTGGTCGCTGGCCTGCTGAGTGAGGAAGCTGCGGCTGGATGAGATGCATCGGTCGAGCACGACGGCGGCAAAATGCGAACAGCTCGCGCTCTCGTGTTCGGTCCAGAGGGTCACGTGTGGATTGAGTCCGCCGAATACGCTGCTCAGGACCCGTAGCAGGCGGTAGTAGGTTCCAATGGCGCGGACTCCGGTCCGGTCGGCGTCGTGTTCCGGACAGAGGTGCACAAGCTGCAGAATCCGGTCGAAATCGTTTGCAACCAGGTTCTCGCCTTCCATGCCGGCCAGAGCCACCACGCGCGACGATAGCTCCACTCTTCGGGCGGAGGCCAGCACCGACCGGCAGTAGGAGATAAAGACCTGCACGAGTGCGGCCAGCGAAACAGCTGCAATGAGTATTGCCATCATTTAAATATCACCGATAGGATCCCTGCTCCGTAACCACTCGCGATAGGCACACTTACCCCGGCATTCGCCAGCGTGTTGCGTAGCCGGAGCTTTGCCGAATCGTTCAACGTAAGTTAGCGTCTCGCTTCGTGTAGGGTCAATGTTACTGAGGTACCAGTCGCCAATGCAGCGCGTCGGGGCGCGGCGGGCTCGATTACGTCAATCGAGATACTTCACGAAAACAACTTCATTCTGCGCTTCGTTATAGAGCAGTTCGTCAACCTTGGCCTTCACCAGCACCAGCCCGAACCCCCCGGGGCGCAGTCCCTTCTGTTCGCGGATCAGGCCGTGTTCGATGGGCTCGTCGCCGTGCGTGATGGCGGCATGATCCAGGTCCGCAAATTTGAATCCGGGGCCGGGATCGGAAATGCGATAGAGGAGCATCCTTTTTGCGCGCAAACAAGAGATGCGGACCCTGCGCTTGGGATTGAGTTTGCCGCCCCATTCAATCGCATTCATCAAAAGCTCGTGGAACGCCTGTGCGACCGAGCTGCGCAGTTCATCGGGCAGCCCGGTCTCGAGGCGCTCCATGAAGGCTTCCAGACGAGTGCCCGCCTCGAGCGAGCAGGGTACCAGCAGCTCCACCCATTCCGGCCGCGCGGAAATAACCTCGATGGGCGGCGTGGTGGCTTTTTTGCCCAGCGACTCCCGAACCAGTGCGATCAGCGTTTCTCGTTCGATGGGCTTCGCGATGTAGTGAAACGCCTGTTCCCGCACCGCGGCCAGAAGCGTGCCCGGCGTGTCGTCCGACGTGATGACGATCACTTTCGGGCGAGTCTTTTTCCCGCGCATGGCCGCCAGCACGTCTAGGCCGTTCATCTTGGGCATCCAGACGTCGAGCAGGACCAGGTCGAATTTCGTTTTCTGGATTTTCTTCCAGGCGGCGCGGCCGTCGGCGACCATCGTGACCGCGAATTTCTCGGCGCGCAGGATTTCGGAAATCCACTGCCGGGTCGTGCGGTCGTCGTCCGCCACCAAAATGCGCTTCAAGTTTCCTCCGAGGGACCACCGGAAAGCGCGAACACTTCATCCGGCCGCTGCAATAAGTGTACCTCCCGGCGAACCCGTTTTTGCTCTCGACAATGTCGCGTGACGCGCAGGCGTAAGGGGGTGGTGCGAGCTTATCTGGAAGCTAGGCGCTGGACGCCAGGCATCCCAGATTTAACATTGGAAGGGGGCGGACACTCATCCAGATGGACCCGCGGCGCTAAACACATACGTTAGCTCGGCGAATGGGAAGCCCACACGAAAGGCCCCACCTGTCGCTGGCGCGACAGATGGACCACCCTGAAATTCTCAAGTCAAGGGCTGGGCCGCCCGCCCGCTGTCAACGAATATAATTGGAGCGTACCACCGTCATATCCTTCTTGCTGATTTCGACTTCGTATCCCGGATAACTTCCCGTACTACCTCTTGCCCCTTTGGCGGCATCCGGTGACGTCAGGCTGACCGCTACAGAATCATCTTCTTCAATCACTGAGACGGTATAATTGTCCAAGTCCAATTTTCTTCTTTGAAACTCGGGCTCCGCAGCATGTACCCATTTCAGCGACGCACCTGGGAACTCCGCCTTCACTTTCGGAGGGTTTGATTGAGCCATCGGTGAACTCCATCCTAGAACTGAGATCGCTACCATCATAGCCCACGCGAATCTCTTCATCGCAGTACCCCTTCCTGTCCTGTTGAGGGATTGTAAATCAAGAATTTGCCACTTGGCGTGCCGAGGTAGCCACGGTACTCAGGCTTTCCTATCGCATCGTGAGCGATTCCCTGTTTATCGCCTCTGGCGCCTCCGGAGAAATGATCGCTATTGAAATCATCTCTCTGCGGATCATGTGTTCGAATGATTCCTCCATTCGGTCCCACGACCGAATAGTCGCCATGGGTATGATAATCACCGACAACCTTGGAGCCCTTAGGAGCCTTGGCGTCATGGGGGTTTGAACCTTGATCAGTACCCCTGACCGGTCCCGTAAAATGGTACTTGCCCTGCCTGTCCTTGTAGACAAGGCCCGCGTATTCTTTGTTGTTCTTGATGGACGCACCATTTGAGTTTTTCAGGGCTGCGTTTGGCGGGTGGCCCACGCTTTCGTGGCCCGGATCATTCGCGCCGCGCTTTGAGCGTCGCGCGCATAATACCATCGCACTACTTAACCGGAGAGTACGTCGTTGCGGGTGCCCCATCCTCGCGGCGCGAGGGTGGGGCTTTTGGTTCTGTTCGATCTCGGTGGATCGGTAGAGTGAAACGTGCCAGTTACTTCGGTGAATGAGTAGTTCGGACGAAAGTCCTCACCAGTCGCTGGCGCGACAGATGGGGCACCCGAAAACTCTCAAGCCAAGACCTGCGCCGCCCGCCACGTGTAAGGGGCGATGTTGCCATCGCTCCGCCGTCGCGGGACAATGGCCTGCGACGCTCGCTCGTGATTGCATCTGAGCCGCGGCGCAATTGGCGGAGGACGAGTGAATCAGCGAATGAAATTGCTCTTAGCTGCAAACTTGATCGTATTCGCTGGCTTCTCGCCCATTTCCTCGAACGCACAATCCGTTGCGAACGCGCCCGCGGCGGCTGCGAAGTCGAGGACAAGCGAATGGAAGTTCGCCGTATCCGGCGATTCGCGCAATTGCGGCGACGTGGTGATGCCGGCAATCGCTGAGGGCGTGAACGAAAGCGGTGCGGCGTTCTATTGGCACCTCGGCGATCTGCGCTGGATTACCGACGTGGATCAAGACATCCGCCACCAGCCCGAGCACCTCGCGAAACCTTTGACGAGGTCCGAATATCTGGACATGGCGTGGAATGACTTCACCCAGAATCAAATCGCGCCGTTTGGGAAGATTCCTTTTTATCTGGGGATAGGAAATCACGAGACGAAGGCCCCGAAAGATCACGCCGCATTCCTCGCGCAATTCTCCAGCCAGCTCGATTTGCCCAGTCTGCGCGCACAGCGGCTGCACGACGATCCCGCCGACCTTCAGCCGAAGACGTATTACCACTGGATCGAGCGCGGCGTGGATTTCATAAATCTCGACAACGCGACCCAGTACCAGTTTGACGAGGACCAGGTCGCTTGGCTTGAAAAAACTCTGCACTCCGATTCCGCGAATCGGCGCATTCACACGATTGTCGTCGGAATGCACGAGGCGCTGCCCGAAAGCCTTTCAAAGAGTCACAGCATGGACGAGTCAGAAGGTGGTACGAAATCCGGCCTTCGGGTGTATGCCGACCTCTTGAAAGTACAGAACGAAAGCCACAAACTCGTCTACGTTCTGGCCAGCCATTCGCACTACTTCATGGACGGCACTTTCAACACCGACTATTGGCGCACACACGGCGGAATCCTGCCTGGATGGATTGTCGGTACGGCTGGCGCGGTTCGTTACGCATTGCCGTCCGACGCCGCTTCCGCGCACGCGGCGATAACAGACGTCTATGGATTTTTGGCCGGCACGGTCAGCCCCGATGGACGGATTCAATTTGATTTTAAGCGCTTGAATGAGGCGGACGTGCCCGCCGCGATCACCGCGCGCTACACTCCCGATTTCGTTCACTGGTGCTTCGCCGAGAATTCGGAAGCTCACTGACGCGGAATCGGACCGCATCGAAGGGGAAAAACATGGCCACACCAACGGGCGCCGCAAAGCCGAGTCCAAATCTTGTGTACCGGACCCTGAACGCCTATCAGGAAACCGCCGCCCTGCGGGCGGGAATTGATCTCGATATATTCACAGCCATCGGCGAAGGCGTTGACACCGTCGCAGCGCTCGCAAATCGCTGCAAGGCCACCGAACGGGGTGTGCGCATTCTGTGCGACTTCCTCACCATTCTCGGATTTCTGACCAAGCAGGACCGGCGATACGCACTGACTCCGAATTCTGCGACGTTTCTCGACCGGCGCTCGCCCGCTTCGATGGCTTCAACGTCAGGCTTTCTCACACTGCCCGGAACCGTCACCGCGTTCATGAGCCTCGCGGATGCGATTCGCAGCGGACGCCCGGCGCTGGACGGGGAAGGCTCGATTTCCGCGGAAAATCCAGTCTGGGTCGAGTTCGCTCGGTCCATGGCTCCGATGACGCGGCCCATCGCCGAAGAGATGGCGCAGGTGCTCGACGCCGCTGCCGGCAAGAAATGGAAAGTGCTCGATATCGCCGCGGGACACGGCACGTTCGGCATCGCGCTCGCGAAGCACAATCCAAACGCGGAAATCTATGCGCAGGATTGGGCGCCAGTGCTCGAAGTTGCCATGGAGAACGCGCGCGCCGCGCATGTCGAAGAGCGCGTGCATCGGTTGCCCGGCAGCGCCTTCGATGTGGAACTCGGCACGGGCTACAACATTATCCTGGTCACGAATTTCCTTCATCACTTCGATCCGCTTACGATTGAAAGAATCCTGCGCAAAATTCGCGCCTCGCTCGCGCTCGGCGGCCTGGTCGTAACTCTCGATTTCATCCCCAACGACGATCGCGTCACGCCTACCCGAGCCGCCGCTTTCGCCATGACGATGCTGGGCACCACTCCGTCTGGCGACGCGTATACGGCTCCGGAATATCGGACGATGTTTCAAAACGCGGGATTTTCGTCGAACGATGTGCGGCCCGTGATGGCCAGCGGCCACAGCCTGATTCTGTCGAGAGTCTGAAGGAAAATCGCGGCGCGACCGCGGGCTACTTCCCGAAGGCGAGAGCGAGCAGCGTCTTCTGCTCCATCTCGTGGGCCTTGTGCGAGCCAGTCGCCGGACTGGCGCTCGCGGAGCGATTCACGGACAACACCGCGCGGCCGCGCGCCAGCCGTTCAAGCTCCGGAATCACGAATTCGTGCGCTCCCATATTGCGCGGCTCTTCCTGCACCCAGACAAACTCTCGCGCGCTTGCATGGCGATCCATCTCCGCGGCGATTTCCGCTTCAGGAAATGGATATAGCTGCTCGACGAAAATGATCGCCGGAGAATTCTCCGGATGACGCTTTCGTTCGGCGGCCAGCTCGTGGCCAATTTTACCGGTGCAGAGCAGGACGCGCTCCGCGGAACCGTCCCCTACGTCCGGAATCACAGTTTGAAAGCGCCCCCCAGTCAGATCGCCGAGCGGCGACGATGCCGCCGGATTCCGCAGCATGCTCTTCGGCGTGAAGACGATCAGAGGCTTCCGCCACGTCCGAAGCGCCTGCCGCCGCAGCAGATGAAAATATTGCGCGGCGGTCGAGGGCTGGCAAATCTGAATGTTGTCGCGCGCCGCGAGCTGCAGAAAGCGTTCGATGCGTGCGCTGGAATGTTCGGGGCCCTGGCCCTCGTAGCCGTGTGGGAGCAGCATGACGATGCCGGACAGCAGGTTCCACTTGTCCTCGCTCGCCGCGATGAATTGGTCAATGATGATCTGCGCGCCGTTCGCGAAATCGCCGAATTGCGCCTCCCAAAGTACGAGCGCTTCCGGATAGTCGCGGCTGAAACCGTATTCAAATCCGAGCACGCCGGCCTCGGAAAGCGGCGAGTTATAAATCTCGCACCATGCCGGAGCCTGCGCCAAATGTTCCAGCGGGACGTACTCTTCCTCGGTTTCGACATCAATCAACGCCGCGTGCCGCTGGTTAAATGTGCCGCGCCGGCTGTCCTGTCCCGTTAGTCTTACGGGGACGCCCTCTGCCAGCAGCGAGCCAAATGCCAGCGCCTCGGCCATCCCGAAATCAATCGCGCGTTTGCCGCGCGCCATTTCCAGCCGCTGCTCGAGAAGTTTCTTCACCTTTGCGTGGATGTGGAATCCTTGCGGATAGCTGACCAGCGCTTCGCCCACGGGCGTAAGCGACGCTTCGGCGACAGCCGTCTCGACTTCATACGACGCATCGTATCGCCCGCCCTGAAATGCGCCCCAATAGCGTGGAAGGCGTCGCATCGGTGGGCTCTTCTCGATTTCCTGCGCTTCTTTCTGCGCGGCGTCCAATTCTTCGCGCACGCGATGGACAATCGGCTCAGCGTCCGCGCCGGTCTTCTCCGCGTAGATTTGCCACAACTGCGGATGTGTTTCGATCTTGCGATAGCGCAGCGGCTGCGTGATCGTAGGATCGTCCACTTCGCTGTGGCCGTGGCGGCGGTAGCCGATTAAATCCACAAACGCCGGCGTGCCGAACTCGTAGCGATAATCGAGAACCATCCGGCCCACGCGCGCCACCGCATCCGGGTCTTCCGCATTCACGTGGAAGATCGGAACGGGCAGCCGCTTGGCCAGATCTGATGAGTAACGCGAAGAGCCGCCGTCCTTCGGCGCAGTCGTGAATCCGATCAGGTTGTTCACGATAATGTGAATTGACCCGCCCACCGCAAAGCCTTCGACACCCGCCATGTTGAGCGTCTCGGCGCAGATGCCTTGCCCTGCGAACGCAGCGTCGCCATGCATCACGATCGGCACCACCAACCGACGGCCGTTCTCGCCCCGGCGCATTTGCTTCGCGCGCGTGCGGCCAATCACCACGGGATCGGCAGCTTCCAGATGGCTGGGGTTGGACACCAGATGAATTCCCACTTCGCGTCCGCTCGGCGAATGAAATGTCCCTGTCGCGCCCATGTGATATTTCACATCGCCGCCGCCCAGGATGCTTCGCGGGTCCACATCTTCAAACCGCGCGAACACGTCCGCAGCCGCGCGCCCCACGATATGCACCATCACGTTGAGCCGCCCGCGATGGCTCATCGCCAGCATGGCTTTTTCCGCGCCCTGCTCGGCGGCCGCGCTCAGGATCGAATCCAGCAGCGGGATCAGCGCGGACTCGCCCTCGAGCGAGTAGCGCTTGGTGCCGAGATACCGCGTTTGCAGCACTTGCTCGAAAATGTCCGCGCGTATCAGTAGGTCGAGAATTCGCGCGCGATCCGGCTTAGCGCCTTCCGATTCCATGCGCTCCTGGACCCACAGGCGGCGCTCGCGATCCGGGATGTGCATGAATTCAGCGCCAATGCTGCTGCAATAAACACGGCGTGCCGCATCGGCCTCTGGGCCAGAGACGTCAAGCTCGGGCATCGGCGCCGGTTCCAGATCGCCGAGAGGATCGAGATTTGCCTGCAGGTATCCCCAGCGGCGAAAGGATTCCCAGACGCGTTCCTGCGCGTCCTTCGATGCTGCCGATTCCGCGATTGCCTGTTCCCGGCTCATTGCGTGCGTGCCCCTCGGACCCTTTTCTGCGTCACTATGATTGTATCAATTTTAGGATGTCTGGTTTGCGGCGTCAGGCGCGAAGTGTGGATCAGTTTTCCGGCCAGCAACCCAGTAGCCGGCGAACGAGGACGATCTGGCCGAGGTGGTAGGAATTGTGGTCGGCGATCAGCAGCACCTCGCGGAGGATGGTCTGGCCCGACCCGTGTGGGATCCGCGCCAGTAAGTCCGTTTTCGGATCGGCCACCAATTTCCCCATTTCATCCAGATCACGCTCAAGTGCCTCGACACTCTTGCCCCACGCAGCGGCATTTGGCGGAGCCGGTTTCTTCGGCCAGTATCCCGAGGGCCAATCGGGCGACGCGTGCTTCGCATCGCGGCAGAATTCAAAAATGTCCCACGTCGCGATGCGCATGTGCTCCAGCAATTCCCACGCTGAATGGTCCGCGCCTTTCGGCCGCATGCCGCGCTTCTTCTCCGGGATTCCGGTGACCGCCTTCTTCCAGTCCACATGCGACTCGTGCCAGCTCAAGGAGCGCCGCAAATAGTCGCGCAAAACTTTCTCATCCATCGCCATCAATCCTCCCACGATTACCGATTTTAGGACGGCGTTCGTGCGCGGTCAATGAATGCAGTAAGCGAGTCGTCGTCGGCCATCCGGAGAATCAAAACGGTGATTTTGGATTAGTGCGTTGAAGCTGCCGCGAGGATCTTCTTGTACAGGGCATTGAGCTGCGATTCAGAGCGCAGATTCAAAGTAGAAGTATCAAACGTTAAGACCTGTAACCTTCCAGTCGAGTTGTGATGGTGCGCATATGCGTCGCGCAGCGCGTCCAGGTAATCTGCGTCAATCGCAACCTCATAGGGCCGATTGCGCCGGCGAATTCGATCCAGGAGGACGTCATTCGTCGCGTCTACGTAAACCGTCAGGTCGGGACGCGAAACGCTCGCATCGAGTCCGACGCTCAGTCTCTCGTATAACTCCACTTCGCGGTCGTGCAGAAGCGCCCGCGCGAAAATGGGATCCTTCGCTTGCGTGTAGTCCGAAACCACCGGTCTGGTTCGAGACGGCGGAATCGTTCTCAATTGCTCGTACCGGGAAATCAAGAATGCCAATTGCGCGCCAAGCGCCCACCGTTCTCTGTCGAGATAGAAATCCGGGAGAAACGTGTTGCCGTCAACATCTTCCAAAATAAGCGTCGCACCCAGATGCAAGGCCAACAACTGCGCGAGAGTTGTTTTCCCTGCTCCGATGGGCCCCTCGAATCCGATGTATGGCTGGTTGACGACCGGCACGTTGTTTCGGCTCCTATGCGACGGGCCTTTGAAGCAGGGCGGCTACAAGGGGCCGATAATACCACACCGGATTTCGCGGCAAGCCTGTCGCGAAAATCGCTGGGTGCGTGACCGCTGGCGAATCCTACAGCTTTCCCCTTAGGGAACATGCCGAATTACTTTCGATGCGTTGCCTCATCTACTATCGGCTGATTTCCTAAGGGAGGAATTGTCTGCATGCACGTCACGGATCCCGCGAAACCAATTCGTGTGCTCGCGATGGATGGTTCCACGGTGGTGCTCGAAGCGATTTGTTCGTTCCTCAAGAATCAGGGCGTAGTGGTCGTACACGTAGCTCGAAACGGTATCGAACTCCTGGATAAAGCGCGCGTACTTCAGCCCGACCTGATCGTCTTGAATATTGCCACGACAAACATGGATGCGCCGGAGCGTGTGGCGCGGCTCAGGTCCCTTTTGCCGAAGGCGCGAATTATCGCCTTTACGGTCTACGACCTGCTGACGACCAGGGACATATTCTTGGAGGCTGGGGCTGACTCTGTAATCCAGGGCGAACAAAAACTGCCGGAAAGAGTGGTTGCCGAAATCCGCAGGATGTTTCCCGGCGAATGAAGGTGAAGTTCCTCGCGTCCTGAAAGCTTCGTTCCTCGCCCAGCAGGCGAATGTGGTTCCTTCAGGCCGCCCACGCGCCGATCTTCAGGCTACGCAGTTGCGCTTGGAGCTCCAGCCGTCCGTCGATGCTGAAAGCATTCGCGGCAATACACCGGACGCCCCTGCGTCGGCTTGAACGGAACGGTGGTCTCTTTCCCGCACTGCGAGCAGACCGTTTTCGTCTCTACGCGCTGGACGCTTCCCGAACCTGCTTCATTTCCCTGAGCGCGATTTGCTTTGCAGGCCTTGCAACGCTTGGGCTCGTTCTTGAATCCCTTGTCCGCGAAAAACATCTGCTCGCCGGCCGTGAAGACGAATTCAGCTCCACAATCGGCGCACTTCAGGACCTTGTCATGGTATTCCATATGCTGCTCCGGGGGCCGGGTTCGCTCGGGGCAGGCAGTGGCGGTGCAGTCTGCGGCCAGCGGTCGAACAAGTTTCCGCACGTAATTGCGGTCTTGATTCGCCCGCTGGCACGAAGCTGCTTGGAAAGACTGAAGTGATGCGGTTGCCTAGTCTTGCTCACGCCGCTGCTTCTTACGGAGACGCTTACGCGAGAGGGCCTGCTTTGCGCGACGCTTTTCCCCGGGCTTCATGTAGTAGCTGTGCTTCTTGATTTCCTTGATGATGTCTTCCGACTGCACCTTCCGCTTGAAACGCCGGAGAGCGTTTTCCAAAGACTCACCCTCTTGAATTACAACTTCTGCCACGCGTATTCACCCCCGTCCCTTTGTCTTGACTTGGACCAATGGATTCCAGCAAGTGTAACCGGCATCAACGCGAACCGGCTATTGATCACTTCTTCTATCGGAGGCTATCCTCCAAGTCAAGACTTAAATTGCTTATTAAGGCCGAAATGGAGATTATTTAACTCTTTAGTAAATGAGACTTTCAGTCCCGCGCGCGACAACTAAACACGGGCAAATTTTGGCCGCCCCGGCCCCCCAGGACTGCGGCGCGCGACACATGCTGTTAGAATAGTTCGCTACCGGAGACGGCCGTCAGGCGCCCACAGAATCCATGCCGATCATGCGCAACGCGATTGCGGTTCTCCTGGCCGGCGGCCAGGGCGAGCGGCTCTGGCCGCTCACGCGCGACCGCGCAAAACCTGCGGTTCCTTTCGGCGGCGTTTACCGGATCATCGATCTCACGCTTTCCAACTGTCTCAATAGTGACCTGCGCCGGGTTTTTGTTCTCACCCAATATAAGGCCCTCAGCCTCAACCGGCATGTCCGCCGCGGCTGGTCCGCGCTCATGGGCCACGGCGATTTTATGGAAGTTCTGCCTCCCCAGATGCGCGTCTCGCAGCATTGGTATCAAGGCACGGCGGACGCGGTTTACCAAAATATCTATTCGATCGGCAGCGAGCAATCGAACTACGTCTTCATTCTTTCCGGCGATCACATTTACAAAATGAATTACCAGAAGATGCTCGAGCAGCACGTTGCCGCTGGAGCGGACGTCACGGTCGCGACCATCGAAATGGATCTTGCCGAGGCGTCCGGTAAATTCGGTGTGCTGGAAACGGACAAGGACTGGCGCATCACCGGATTCGAGGAGAAACCTTCCAATCCAAAACCGTCGGGCGTTCGCGCCGATAAATGCAACGCCTCGATGGGCGTCTATCTTTTCAATACGCAGCTCCTCGTGCCGATCCTGATTGACGATGCCGAGAACCCCGCGTCCTCGCACGACTTCGGCAAGGATATTCTTCCGCGCATCATCGGAAAATATCGCGTCTTCGCCTACAACTTCCGTGACGAAAACAAAAAGGAAACTTCCTACTGGCGCGACGTGGGAACAATTGACGCGTATCACGAAGCGAACATGGACCTCGTTGCGGTGACTCCCATTTTCAATCTCTACGACGCGAGCTGGCCGCTGCACAGCTGGCAGCGCCAATATCCTCCGGTGAAGACCGTCTTTGCGGATCAGGACCGCATGGGTGTTGCTCTCGATTCGATTGTAGCCGGCGGCTCGATTCTTTCCGGCGGGCGCGTCAGGAGATCCGTAGTCGGCTACGACGTCCGCGTGAACAGCTATAGCGAAGTGGAGGAGTCGATCATTTTTAACCACGTCGCCATCGGGCGCCACTGCCGCATCAAGCGCGCGATTATTGACCGTCACGTGGAGTTGCCCGAAGGCACCGTGATCGGCCACGATCTCGAAGCCGACCGCGCCCGCTATTCCGTCTCCGAAAATGGGATTGTCGTCGTGGTCCGTCCGGAATCCATGATCGAGGAACCGGAGTGATTCTGCAGTTGCCTTTGTAGCGCCGGCGTCTCGCCGGCGGTTTTGACTTTTAGGGGGTCGGAGCTTCAGCTCCGACATTAAACAGACCGCGCGAAGCGCGTGCCGTTGCGCTGCCTCTCTCGCAGCATGTAGTTGCTGGCGCTCTTGAACTTCATTGCTCGTTGCTGACTCTCAAGGGGGAATGATGTCCACGAAAATCATCGCGGTTCACGGCCGCCAAATACTCGATTCGCGCGGCAATCCTACGGTCGAAGCTGACGTCCGCCTCGAAGGCGGCATCGTCGGGCGCGCCGCCGTCCCTTCGGGCGCTTCCACCGGAGAGCACGAGGCCATCGAGCTCCGCGACGGTGACAAATCGCATTACCTCGGCAAGGGCGTGCTGAAAGCCGTGGGACATATCAATGGTGACATCGCGAAAACGGTATCCGGCATGGATGCCTCCGACCAGCGCGCGCTCGATCGCCGCATGATCGAAGCCGATGGCACGCCGAACAAATCGAAATTTGGCGCCAACGCCATTCTCGCCGTCTCGATGGCCGCCGCGCGCGCGGCGGCAGCGGCGGCGGGTCAACCGCTCTACAAATATCTCGCAAAATATTCGAGCGACGCCTCCGCGAACACGCTTCCCGTCCCGATGATGAACATCCTGAATGGCGGCGCGCACGCCGACAACTCCGTGGACGTGCAGGAATTCATGGTCATGCCGATCGGCGCGCCCAGTTTTCACGAAGCGCTCCGCTGGGGCGTCGAAGTGTTCCATCATCTGAAAGCCGTGCTGAAAAAGAACGGTTACTCGACCGCCGTGGGCGACGAAGGTGGCTTCGCGCCCAACCTGAAATCTAACGAAGAAGCGCTCGACCGCGTACTCGAAGCCATCACCGCTGCGGGATACAAGCCCGGCGAGCAGATTTCGATTGCGCTCGATCCGGCGTCGAGCGAATTCTACGACCGCGCCAGCAAGAAGTACGTCTTCAAGAAATCGGATAAATCCGCGCGCACCTCCGAGCAAATGGCCGAATTCTGGAGCAATTGGGTTCGCCAGTATCCAATCGTGTCTATCGAAGATGGCTTCGCCGAAAACGATTGGGACGGCTGGAAACTCGTCACGCGTGAGCTCGGCAAGAAAATCCAGCTCGTCGGCGACGACGTCTTCGTCACCAATCCGAAAATTTTCGCCCGCGGCATCTCCGAAAGAATCGCCAACGCGATTCTGATCAAGCTGAATCAGATCGGCAGCGTCTCCGAGACCATCGAAGCAGTCGAAATGGCGCGCAAGGCGAAGTACGCCGCCATCATCTCCCACCGCTCCGGCGAAACGGAAGATGCCTTCATCGCCGATTTCGCCGTGGCCATGGGCGCGGGACAGATCAAGACCGGCTCCGCCTCCCGCACTGACCGCATCGCCAAATACAATCAGCTTCTCCGCATCGAGGAAGAGCTCGGCTCCGCCGCCCGCTTCCCGGGCCGCGCCGCGCTCGCGGTGCACTGAAGCGAGTCTCGCACGCAACCTAATCGTCCTCGGTTCAGCAAGGGAGACGCGACATGAACGACGCGATTTCAGTTCCGGCCCCGGCCCAGGATGAAAAGACGATGGCCATGCTCGCCCACGTCCTGCAGATTTTTACGTGGTGGATTGGGCCGCTCGTCATTTTCATCGTGAAGCAGGATTCAAAGTTCGTTCGCTTCCATGCCCTGCAAGCACTGCTCTGGCAGATCGCGCTTATTGTGTTCTGGATGCTAGGAATGGGCGTCTGGATCGCCGTCATTTTCTCAACGATATTTTCGAGCATCGCAAAGGCGGCTCCGAATCAAGCTCCTCCGGTTGCTGTGTTCGCGGGAATCGGTCTCATCTGGCTCCTGCTCATGGCGGTTTACCTGTCGAACATCTTGTTCGGCATCTTGTTCGGCGTAAAGGCGGGCCGCGGCGAATGGGCGTCCTATCCCTTGATTGGCCGATGGGCTCGCCATATCGTCAAAGCTTGATTCGCGCAATTCCGGTCTATAATCCGCACGGCCGCGAGGCTGACATGTAAGTTCCTGGCTTCGGCCGGATCACGAGGAGAAATCGCAATGAAAAGTAACGCCGTCATTATGGTTGGACTTGCTGGATTTCTAGCATTGCCGCTCGTCGCTCGCGCCCAGGCGCCAGCTCCAGCCGCGGCCTCCCCCTCCGCCCAGGCTCCCAGCGTCGCCGACGCGGTGCGGCAGATGTACAACACGGTGAAAAACAATCTGCTGAAGGCAGCCGACAAAATGCCCGACGATGACTACGCCTACAAACCCACTCCGGAAGAGCGCAGCTTCGGCGGATGGGTCGCGCACGTTGCCGATGCGCAGACCGCCGGCTGTTCGCGCGCGCTCGGCACTCCGAAAACTCCGAGCGCCGGATCGAAAACCACGAAGGCTGATCTCGTCGCCGCTCTCAAGGATTCCTTCGACACCTGCGACGCCGCCTACGCCGCGCTCACCGACGCTAACGCCAGCGACTCGATACAAAGTTTCCGCGGACCAACGCCGCGCCTTGTCTCGCTCGCCGGCAATGTCGCGCACGACAACGAGTGCTACGGCTCCATGGCCGTGTATCTGCGTCTCAAAGGGATCGTCCCGCCATCCAGTGAACCGCGCCGCTAGCGCGATTTCGAAACGCCGGTCATATACATCGATTTGCCCGTCGTGATAGCATCGCGCCCAAATCGAAGACGTGATTCTAATCTTTGGTCGTCCAACTCATCACCTACACGTGCGCCAGGTACCCGGAGGGGAAATGAATCAGCGAAATGTCACAGGTGTTTTGCTTACCGTGACCTTGTTGACGGGAATGCTATTCCTTGCGCCGGCCATCGGCTCGCACGCGGCGTCGGCGGAGCCCGCCGGCAAGACGCGCACGTATTACGTCGCTGCCGACGAAGTGAACTGGGACTACGCGCCGTCCGGCCGCGACGAAGCGATGGGGATGCCCTTCGATGAACTCCAAAGAAACTACACCGAGCCTGGCCCTCATCATATCGGCCGCGTGTACAAAAAAGCGATGTATCGCGAATATACGGATGCTTCGTTCTCAACGTTGAAAGTGCGCGCTCCCGAAGAACAATATCTCGGCCTGCTCGGGCCGGTTTTGCGCGGAGAAGTCGGCGACACGATCAAGGTCGTCTTCAAAAACAACGCTACGCATCCCTACAGCATGCATCCGCACGGAGTTCTGTATCAGAAGGATTCAGAGGGCGCGGACTACAATGACGGCACCTCCGGCGCCGATAAAGCCGATGGCGGCGTCCCGCCTGGCGCCACACACACCTACGTGTGGCAAATGCCGGAGCGGTCAGGCCCCGGGCCGAACGATCCCAGCTCGGTGTTCTGGCTTTACCACTCGCACGCGGATGAATTGCAGGACGTAGCCTCGGGCCTTTTCGGAGTGATCGTGGTTACGCGGCGCGGCATGGCGCTTCCCGACGGCCGGCCGAAAGATGTGGACCATGAGTTCGTCAGTATGTTCATCGCCATCAACGAGAACGAGAGTTGGTATCTCGAGGACAACATTCGCGACCACACGACCGATCCCAAGGGTGTGGATCGGCAAAAGTTTGTACCCGTCACTCCCGCAGGAATGGCCGGAACGGTTGTCGGGACGGCCTTTGCGGATACGAATGTCAAATGGTCAATCAATGGCTACATTTTCGGAAATATGCCGTTGATGACAATGAAGCAGGGCGACCGCGTGCGCTGGTATGTCGCGACGCTCGGAGACTTTAACAACGCGCACACGCCGCATTGGCACGGCAATACGGTTCTGGTCGCCGGCCAACGCACGGACGTCGTGGCGGTGACTGCCGCCCAAATGGTCACCGCGGATATGGTGCCGGATGCGCCCGGCATTTGGCTCTACCATTGCCACATCAGCGATCACATGCTGGCGGGAATGGTGGGACGTTACGAAGTGACGCCGCGCTAGGAATTGGACACATGACGCCAGCCTCTGACGTGCAAGCGTCGCGCCCTCCGCTGGGTGGAATCGTTTGGGATATTCTCCTGAACGCTGTTATTCCCGTAATTCTCTATAAGCTTTCGAAACGCTACGTCTCCCCCTCCGAGTTCACAGCCCTGCTCGTTGCGACCACCTTTCCAGTGGGCAAGAGCATTTTCGATCTCTCGCGCCACGCGCATGTGGATCCGATCTCGATTGTGGTTCTGCTCGGCATCGCCGCCAGCTGCGTTGCGTTGCTCTTCGGCGGCAGCGCGCGACTCTTGCTCGTGCGTGAATCCCTGTTCACGGGCGCGTTTGGTTTGGCCTGTTTCGTCTCGCTGTTGCTGCCGCGTCCGATGATGTTTTATTTCGCGCGCCATTTCATCGCCGGAACCGACCCGCAGCGGCTGGCGCGTTTCAACTCCGGCTGGCAACTGCCCGAGGTGCGTTTTTGCCACCGGCTGATTACCGTCGTCTGGGGCTGTGCGTTTGTGGGCGAATTGATTGTTCGAATTGTTTTGATTTACCACGCGTCGCCCGCGACGGTCTTGTTCGTTTCGCCCATCCTTCTCGGCTCGCTGACTCTGGTCACCATGATCTGGGCGTTCAGCTACGGCCACCGCGTCCGCCTGCGCGCTTTGGCACAGCTGGCTCAGCTCCCCAGCCCAGCTGCTCAGTAACGCCGGCTCTGTCGCAAGCCCGTCCGCCGCGATATTCAATTGATTCGGCTTGGCGACCCCTCCGCTTCTGGCGTAACGCTAAGTCTTTTCTCATCTATGGAATGTCCTGTAGGCGCCCCTTAGGGGTCGTTAGGGCACAATTGCCTTCCTGCTACCCGGTGCGCTGTATACCTATCCGAGGCCCTTTGATCGACCATTGTGTCGGACCCCAGCACCAGAGGTGGTAGACGATGGTTGTCTCCTTGAAGCGGATTCTGGTCGCGCTAGGTCTCGTGTTTGCGAGCACCCTGCTCGCTCACGGCCAGGGCGTCGAACACCGGTTAGCCTCCAGTCGATCAATCGCGTCAATGCCAACAAGTTCGCCTTCGACCGTGCCTTCGAACTTGGTTCCGACTCCTTCCGTGGGGCCAACCCAGGATTTTCGCGACCAGAATTCTCGGGACCAGAATTCCCGTAACGACGATCCGAGCCGGGATAATCACATCTCGTCCGCATCGTCGCTATTCCACACGACCAAAACTCCATTTATGTCTCAGTCCCGATTGCCGGTCGCTCAAACGCGGAAACTGCAACTGAACTTTTTCATGATGTCTACCAACAACAAGGACGTGATCCGGGGACCCCTCGTCCTTTCCCAATCTAATCAGGAGCTCGCGCAACCGAGCTTTAGCGATCAATACGGCATCAGCCTGGGTTTCCACCTTGGGCGAGATGCGGGATCGGGCGGCTCGAAGGGTTTGTGGCGGGGCGTATCCCGGGTTTTGCATCGCCGATGATCGGCGGCAATTATGTCGAACGAATCTTTCCGAGAAAAAGGGCGAGAGCGTCCAGATTTTGGGGAGGTGTAAATCATGCGATTCATGGTCGTCGGAATTTTTGGAAGTTACGCGGACGCAGAAGCGGCGGTGCGCGATCTGGAGCTGGCAGGCATCGTCGGAGAACAGGTGGAAGTGATCAGCGATATTGACCAGGACGTGCGAACGGCAAACACTCCGGGTGAACCATCTACCAAACCGCACGAACCGCATCACAGCCGTCTGGCGCGTTTATTTGGCGCGGGCGGTCCTCTCGAAAAACCCGAAGTGACCGCTCTCTCCGGCGAACAGCCGAATTACATTGGCGAGCAGGAATTTTATGCCAGCCATTTAAAGCAGGGAGGCGCAGTCATGATCGTTCGAACCTACGCGGAACAGCCCGCCAGCCTCGCCGCCGAAATTTTGCACGACCACGGCGCCCGAAACCTGGGACAGAAAGATGGCCCCGCCGTCTGCCGCATTGGTTAGTTCCGCAGGCGCGAGCTATGAATGGTTCTTCGCTCTGGTAACTGCTCCTCGCAAATCGCGCTGATAAACGCGCTTATCGGGCGCTGAATCGATCTGGCATAGGTCGCATTCTCGCTTCGCACTCTTTACACCAACAACGCCCTTGCAACGTTCCGCTCTCGTGCTAACGTAATTCGTGATGATGGAATACTCAGAATTCGCAGGACGACGGCGACCGATGTCGGAAGGCCTGAGCTGCAACTACGCCTCCGCAGTGCACTCGTCTAGTTGCCCACTCAGCACCGTCGTACGGCCTGCCCTGAAGCAGGAACGAAGCGGGGCCGCGTTGTGGCCGACGAGTGACCTTTCACTCGCTGCGATTACGTCCTCGGCGTCTGCTGCGTCGGCTGGCTCAACCCTTCTAGAATTGCGCCAATTTACTCGACACACGTGTCGAGTAAATTTCTCCGTAACTCATTCAAAACAAACGATTGGTGCACACATTACTCGACACACAAACGAGGGGGGGCGCGCACAGTGTTTTTGCCGATTTATTGCGTGACCAGCCATGCCTAAACGCCCGCGACCAATCGTACTCACCGTCCTCGACGGCTGGGGCTACCGCGCCGAGACCAGGGGCAATGCCATCGCCCTCGCGCGCAAGCCCAACTACGATCGCCTGCTCAAGGATTTTCCGAACACGCTGATTCACACCTCCGGTCCATTCGTCGGCTTGCCCGACGGGCAAATGGGCAATAGCGAAGTGGGCCACCTGAATATCGGCGCTGGCCGCATCGTGCAGATGGACATCACGCGCGTGGATCGGCTGATCGCCAGCGGCGATTTTTTCCGCCAGCCGCTGCTCCTCGAAGCGATGGAGCGCGGCCGCGCCCATCAGTTGCATTTGATGGGGCTCGTCAGCGACGGCGGCGTCCATTCGCAGCTGCAGCATCTTTTCGCCTTGCTCCGCATGGCCCGCGAAAATAAAGTCGAGAAAGTTTTCGTCCACTGCTTCATGGACGGCCGCGACACGCCTCCCGAGAGCGGTATTGATTTCCTCCGCCAACTCGAGCAGAAGATGCGCGAATACGGAGTCGGCCAAAACCTGCCAATGATCGCGAGCGTCAGCGGCCGCTATTACGCGATGGACCGTGACAATCGCTGGGAGCGCGTTGAAAAAGCCTATCGCGCGATGGTCCATGGCGACTCGGACGCGAAATTCACCGATCCCATTGCCGCTATGCGCGCGAGCTATGAAAAGGGCGTCACCGATGAATTTGTGATTCCCGCAGTGATCGTCACCGAAGCTGCTCCGGGCAAGCCATCAGCGCCTCGCGGCCGGATTCGCGATGATGACGCCGTCATCTTCTTCAATTTTCGCGCCGACCGCGCTCGCCAGATGACGCGCGCGCTCGTCGAACCCGGTTTCAAGGAATTCGCCGATCCCTCGCGCCCGAAAAACCTCGCATTCGTCGGCATGACGCAATATGAAAAGACGTGGCCGTGGCTGCGTTACCTCCTCGCGCCCGAAAAACTGGAACACATCCTCGCCAATGTTTTTGCCGAGCTGCAATACAAGAACCTGCGCGTTGCCGAAACGGAAAAATACGCTCACGTCACATACTTCTTCAACGGCGGAGTCGAAAAGCCATTCGCGGGCGAGGAGCGAATCGTTGTCCCTTCGCAGAAAGTTCCCACCTACGATTTGAAGCCGGAAATGTCCGCCGCGGGCGTGGCCGACGCCGTGATTCACGCGATCGAAAAGGGCGATTTTGACGCCATCATAATGAATTTCGCGAATGCGGACATGGTCGGGCATTCGGGCAAGCTCGAAGCAACCGTGAAAGCTGTCGAAACCGTGGACGAAAACCTTGGGAGGATTTTTCAGGCTCTGCGTCCCCGCGGGGGCGCGTGGATCATCACCGCCGACCACGGCAACGCGGAAACCATGATTGACCCTGTGACCGGTGGACCTCACACCTATCACACGACCAATCCAGTGCCGTTCATTCTCGTCAGTGACGACGGTCGCGCGCAGTTGCAAACCGGCGGCTCGCTGCGAGATATTGCACCCACCATGCTCGGCGTTCTCGGTCTCGACGAGCCGCGCGAGATGACCGGGCGCGATTTGCGAGTAGGTGGAAGATGACGTACACAACTTCACGACGGGCAGCGGAGAGACAGGACGAGTGTTCGCAGGGACGCGATCCTCTAGCGAAGACGGGTAACCTCGTCGTCACCGGTAGCGCCGTGGGCGGAGTTCTCTCGATTTGGATGTTCATCTTCATCTGGGGAGCCCTTCCTGTCGTTCGCCCATTCCTCATCGGCGCCCTACTGGTCGGGGGCATATTCGGTTTCATTTTGTGGCTCAGGCGGCAGTAGAGTGTGGGCGCTATGGAATTGGGGGGAATGATATGGTTACGCAGGTCACGGGTGAATTGAATGTTTTCGAGTCGGCGGAAGCGCGTTTCGAAACTGCCGCCAAGAAGCTGGGACTGGAGCAGGGCGTTTACCGATTTCTGAAATGTCCCGAGCGGGAAATCACGGTCTATATTCCGGTCGCGCTCGATTCCGGCCGCTTGGAAGTCTTCACCGGATATCGAGTGTTGCACTCGACGGTGCGCGGGCCGGGCAAGGGCGGCATCCGCTTCGCGCCCGACGTGTCACTTGACGAAGTGCGCGCCCTCGCCGCGTGGATGACCTGGAAATGCGCGGTCGTGGACATTCCGTTCGGCGGTGCGAAGGGCGGCGTGATCTGCGACCCATCGAAACTCTCGAAGGCGGAACTCGAGCGCGTCACTCGCCGCTATACCGCGTCGCTATCCGATTGGCTCGGACCGGAGCGCGATATTCCCGCCCCTGACATCGGCACAAACGCCCAGACAATGGCCTGGGTTATGGACACCTACGCCATGCACGTGCGGCAGGCCACCACGGCTGTCGTCACAGGCAAGCCGCTCGAATTGGGCGGCTCGCAAGGCCGCAACGAAGCCACCGGCCGCGGGGTGATGATGTGCTGCGACAAAGCGCTGACGAAACTCAAGATGAAGCGCGAGGGCTGCCGCGTGATCGTTCAGGGCTTCGGCAACGTCGGCTCGCAGGCTGCGCTTCTGATGCACGCCGCCGGATACAAAATCATCGGCTCCGCCGACATCAGCGGTGGCCTTTACAATGAAAAGGGAATTGATGTCCCCAAACTCTATGATTGGGTTTACACGCAGAAAAAACCTCTGCCCGAATTTCCGGATGGCGGAGAAAAAATGACCGCGCAGGAAGTTCTCTTTCGTCCAACCGATATTCTGGTGCCTGCGGCGACCGAGAATCAGATCACGTCGCAGAATGCGAGCCGTGTGGAGTGCCGCATCCTCTGCGAAGGCGCCAACGGCCCCACCACCTCGCATGCCGACGCCATCATCGAGCAAAAAGGAATCTTTATTATTCCGGATATCCTTGGAAACGCCGGTGGCGTTACGGTCAGCTATTTCGAATGGGTGCAAGATCGCCAGGGATTTTTCTGGCGCGAAAGCGAAGTGAACGAACGCCTGCAGGACGTGATGGACCACAGCTTCGATCAGGTGGTGCGCTACGCGGAACTGCACGGCGTGAACAACCGCATCGCCGCCTACATCGTGGCCATTGACCGGGTCGCTCGCGCCTTGAAATTAAGAGGGTTTTATGCTTAAACTACGCCCCTCGTAGGCGAGTCGCGGAGGTAGACATGCAACCGGAATCGATCTCTCATGGGGCGGTAAAGACGGAAGCGGAACACCGCCGCGATATTTGCGCCGTGGGCCGCTGGATTCACGATCGCGGCTACGTTGCATCCACCGACGGAAACATCTCGGTAAGGCTCGGTCCCGACCGCATCCTCATCACGCCCACTGCAATCAGCAAGGCCATGATGAATCCGGAAGACCTGGTCATCATTGATCTCGATGGCCAGCGGGTAGGCGGCTTGCGAAAGCCCTCCTCCGAACTGGGCATGCATCTTTTGATATACCGGCTCCGGCCCGACATCAACGCCGTGTGCCACGCGCATCCTCCCACCGCGACGGGCTACGCCGCAGCTGGGATCCCGCTCGACAAACCCATTCTGTGCGAGCTTGTGATTGGATTGGGATCCATTCCGGTCGCGAAGTACGGCACTCCGGGAACGTCTGAATTGGGCGCGTCAATCGAGCCCTATGTGCAGGGACACGACGCGATCCTGATGGCGAATCACGGCGTAGTAACCTACGGACCCGATCTGCTGACTTCATTCTTGCGGATGGAGACCACGGAGCATTTCGCGCAAGTGTCGCTGGTAACGGAGCGCCTCGGAAAGAAAGTTCTCCTTTCCGGATCGGACGTGGAGAAGCTCGTCGCAGCGCGCGCTCGCTACAGCGCCGGGGCGCAACCGGATCTTCCAGTAGCGCGGGAAGCCTCTGCGATTGCGGATAACACCGAAACGGCAAGCGTTACGCTAAGCCGGCGCGAACTCGAAAGCCTGATTGACGAGGCCGTTCGCAGAGATCGCTCGCACCGCTCAAACGCGGCGGGCGCCTAAACTACCAGCGGCCCGCCGATTTTCAGCCGGGATTGCTACCCACCAATCGCGACGTAACGCATCTTGCCGTTGAAATGAATTTCCTTCACTTGATCGTCGGTGCTCACAATCTTGGAATACTTTGGTTTAGTGGTTTCGTCCTTCCACTCCACGGGCGCTTCCGCCACCACTTTGCCGTCCATTGTGAGCGTGACTTTCGAATCGTCTGCTGTGATGTGATAACTCCCCGGCTTCAGCTGCTTGCCGGCGAGCGTCACGGTGCTCAGTATGTCCACATCGGCGCTAGTTGTTTTTCCGTTTTTCGCTGCGTCGCGAGCCGCGAGCGGCATGGCGACAAGCAGAGCGACAAGAATTGGCAACATTAAATTCGATCCACGACGGGCCATCTGTTTTTCCTCCACGATTGAATTCGCCCCTTGCACGTACTTAGACGTGAAGTCGCTCGCGAGGAAAGCAATTTGCGGTGGCATTCGCGAATTTATTTGGCGGGCCAATTTGGATTTCATCTGCGGAGTAGAAATGCAACCGCATCCGAATATTCATATATGTGCGCGCAAACATGCGCCGCTGCGATTGGGCGCCCCGCGGTCTGCATTGAGAGGCGCCGCGTTGACACTCTCGTGGCCCTAACCGATAATCGCTCGACATGATTGGCTCGCTCCGCGGCAAGCTCGCTGACAAGCGTCCGAACCAGGTTCTGCTCGACGTGGGCGGAGTGGGCTACCAAGTGCAGATTCCGCTTTCCACGTTCGCTGCTCTCGGCGCGCTTCACGACGAAACCACGCTACTGATTCATACGCATGTGCGCGAGGATCAGTTCAATCTATTCGGGTTTTTCACGGCGCGCGAAAAGCACTGTTTCGAGCTGCTGATTTCCGCGTCGGGCGTGGGTCCATCGCTCGCGCTGAAGATTCTTTCCGGAATGGGGATCGAGGAGCTAGTGCCCGCGATCCGCAAGGGCGATCTGGCGCAGCTGGTGCGTATTCCCGGCGTGGGCAGGAAAACGGCCGAGCGCATGGTCGTCGAATTGCGCGACAAACTTGCCACTGTGGATGTTCGCGAGGCAGGCAAGCCGTCCACGCGCTCGCAGCTGGAATCCGACGTTGCTTCGGCGCTCGTGAATCTCGGCTACGATGAGCGCTCGGTCGAACACGCGATCGAAAAAGCGCGCACGTCCGGCGATTCCAATTTTGAGAGTTTATTGCGCACGTCGCTCCACCTTCTCGGGAGTTCCGCCATGCACAAAAGCGCGCGCGCCGGCCATGGTGAATAATCCAATGAGAAGGGAGACGGAAATTATGGTTCGAATCGTTTGGGAATTCACGGCGCGCGCGGACAAGATTCAGGAATTTGAACACTACTATGCCAATTCCGGCCCTTGGACGGCCATGTTTCGCAAGAACTCCGGATATCACGGCACGGTGCTGCTGCGCGATATGCAAAAGCCGGGCCGCTATCTCACGATTGACCGCTGGGAGAACGCCGCATTGCACCGCGCAATGCGGGAGCGTTGTAAAGCGGAGTTCGAGGAATTGGATCGTGCTGGCGAAGCCTTCACGGAAAGCGAACAGCACAGCGGCGTATTCGAAGAGGCTCCTTAGCGTGAAAGATAGATGCCAGACAAAATGACTGAGGCTCGAAATCGCATCGTTTCGGGAAAGGCGTCCGACGAAGACGCGCGCATCGAGGCGAGCGTTCGCCCGGCGAACTTCCGCGACTATATTGGGCAGGAGCGCGTGAAGGAAAACCTGCAAATCGCCGTGGAAGCTGCGCGCGCACGGGGCGAAGCGCTGGACCATGTGCTGCTCTACGGGCCACCGGGCCTCGGCAAGACCACGCTCGCGCAGATCCTGGCGAACGAGATGGGCTCGTCCATCAAGATCAGCTCGGGGCCGCTGCTCGAAAAGAAGGGCGACCTGACCGCGGTGCTCACGTCGCTCGACCCGGGAGATTTTCTTTTCCTCGACGAGATTCATCGCCTGCAGCCCGCGCTCGAGGAAATTCTCTATCCCGCGATGGAGGATTTCCGCGTGGACCTGATTATCGGCCAGGGTCCGGGGGCGCGCGTGCATCCGTATCAACTGAACCGGTTCACGCTGATCGGAGCAACCACGCGCGCGGGGCTGATCATGGCGCCACTGCGTTCGCGATTCGGAATCGTGCACCGGCTGGAGTTTTACACGCCGGAAGATTTGCAGCGGATCGTGGTGCGTTCCGCGAAAATTCTGAGCATCAGGATGGACGAAGGCGGCGGCGCCGAAATTGCTCGTCGCAGCCGCGGAACTCCGCGCGTAGCCAATCGACTGCTGCGGCGCGTGCGCGATTATGCCGAAGTCCGCGCGAAGGGCCACATTACTCTCGATGTGGCGCGCGACGCGCTTGCCATGCTTCGCGTGGACGAAAATGGCCTCGACGAAACGGATCGCAACCTGCTGCTCGCTATCATCGAGAAGTACAACGGCGGGCCGGTGGGGCTGAATACGATTGCCGCTTCACTCAGTGAAGAAGAAGATGCCATCGAGGAAATGTACGAGCCGTACCTGATGCAACTCGGCCTACTGGACCGCACACCGCGTGGCCGCGTCGCCACCGGCCTCGCCTACAAATATTTCGGCAAAGAGAAGGCACGAGGCCAGTCGGGACTTTTCTGACGGGCGGTCAATCGTTGGGAGTTTAGAGTTGAGCGCGTCCAAACCCAAAAGCTCCGGCAGTTCCAGGCAACAGCTAGATTCGTTCCTCGCGAAGTTCACGCCAGAGATGGCGAAGCTCGCGCGGCGGGCGCTCGTCAAGATGCGGAAGCGCCTGCCGAATGCGATCGAGATGGTCTATGACAATTACAACGCGCTGGTGGTCGGTTTCGCGCCGAACGAACGGCCCTCGGACGCTATTTTTTCAATTGCGGTGTTTCCCCGCAAGATTGCGCTGTGTTTTCTGCAGGGCGCAAAGCTTCCAGATCCGCACAAGCGGCTTCGAGGAAGCGGCAACGTGGTGCGCAACGTCACGCTAGTTGATCTCAGCGTTTTCGAGGACCCGCAGATCGGCGCCCTCATGGACGAAGCTTTGCGCCGCGCCAAGGTTCGGATGGATCCGAAACAGAAGCGGAAAATTGTCATCCGGTCCATATCGGCAAAGCAGCGTCCTCGCCGCCCCGCTTGACGCACAATCAATCGTCGTTGCCATAGCGCAGCTGTCCGCCACCGGTGTGCGGTATGGGACAGCTATCCGCCGCCTCCGAATCCATAGTGATAGTCATCGCGATTCCGAGAGCGGAATCGATGCGTTGTGGATCTTGGGAGTCGAATGACGAAAAAGCTGAGCGTGCGTTTGTTTTACGCGCTGGTGCTTGCAATAGTTGTAGTGATGATTGGATTTCTAGGGCTCGGGGTCCGCGCTTTCGCGTCGGCGGTAGTTTCGGATTCCATATACTTTGCGGCATTCGGCGTCCTTCTCGCGGCTTTTACGATATATTTTGTCCTTCGCCGGCCGCTCGTGGGCACAGCAGTGAACCGAAAAATCTGGCCGGCTTCTTCGGCTTGGCGGGGACGAGTGCCACGACGTATGTCGCTGGAGCGGAACGACCGTCGAAGGCCACCGGTACAAGGGCAGAACCGTCCAGCGGTTGCGCGCGAACGGCGCAGCAGGCAGCTTGCCGGATTTCGTGCGGTCACGGTAGCGCCCATTGCTAGTGAGACGCTGCGCGGATAAGACAGCGCAAGTGGAGCGAAGGCAACGTGCAGCGCTGATTTCTTGTGACGGCGCAGTGTGATGCCGCTCGGAACGTGGATCTAGGCTTTGCGTGGTTGAAGGTGCACTTCCAAGGTGATTCGGGATCCGGGGGTTAGATGAATGATTCTTCCTCGCCTGCGACCGTCTTGCCACTCATGGTATCCGTCGCAGACCACCCGCACGAAAATGTCCTTATCGGATGGAATTGGGATGATGAATATTGCGTCGCCTTCTTTTCTGCCCACTCCCCCGACCCACTGAGACTTGGGCTCCTTCGGGAGTGTCAGTCTGACTGACTCAGCCGTGATATCGGCTCTTGTGTCTCGGTTGGTAGCGTGAACGATGAGAAAAGCCGGTTTTGGTGGAAGATCAACCTCGAATTCGGCGTCTGAATGTTCAGTCATCAGAAAAACGCCGGGCACCTGATTGTTGCCGCTTAAATGAGTGGACACGTAGGGGTTGATGTCCGGATACCCCGCATCTTCATCCGTGGGAAGGATAGTAAACGTCCCGTGACAGACGGTGTCGAACTTGTACTGGCCGGCGCTGTCAGATCTAGTCTTCGGAAGGAAATAGTCGAAATCGATGCCCAACGGATACAGAGTCAATTCTATCCCGCTAACGGGCTGGCCCTGCTGGTTCAACACGACTCCATGAATTACGCCTTTGCACGCACCGCCGGTGAAATTGGCTCCGCGCGCGAACGAACCAGGTACGAACAGGAGAGCAACGAAAATGAGGGCACGTTTCATCGCTGATTTCCAAGAGAATAGCATGGCGAGGGGCTTACGAGGTCGAACGGACGCACTGAGCGAGTCACGGGATCACTCGGCAGACATTTCGCAGAGTTTGGTTACGGTGTTCCAATTGCGCGTGGTGGTTTTCTGCGCGAGTACTTTTTCGAGGGTGTAGAGCTTCGCGTTCGCGAAGCCGTCGGGGCAGTGGAGATAGATTTCTTTCCCGGCGCAATGAAATCGCTCCGAGCCGATTTTCAGCGCGGATAGCGCCGCAAGCGCGGGCTTCGCCGGGGGATGTTGCAGGAACGTGACCGCGAGCCTGGCAGCATCGATCCCTTTTTCCTTCAGGAATGGGTTACCCGCGAAAACCGCTGACATTTGCGCGGCGGTTCTCACAATCACGGAGACGGGCAGCCGCGATTCGCCCGCCAGCTTTCGTTCCAGCGTTTCAGCCCAGTGCGACGCGGACGCTTGCGCTTCGAAAACTACGTTGCCGCTCTGCACGTAAGTGCGCGGGTTCTTCGCGCCGAGCATTGCGCACAATTCGCGCAGGCGTTCCATCTTGAGGATGTTTCCGCCGACATTCACGCCGCGCAGTAGCGCAATAAAGGTGGGCATCGGCCTTTCGGGTGGCGCGGTCAGTATAGCTCGGCGCTGGTCAGCACCGCATTACCAGCGCCGCCCGCGATCAGAACCTGGCCGTTGTTGAGAAGCGTGGCGGCCGCGCCCAGGCGGGGGTTATTCAGATTGGTGGTCGAGCTAAACGTTCCGGCGACCGGATCGTATACCTCTGCGCTAGACAAGGCCCCGTTAAGGGCGCCACCTCCTGCGACCAGCACCTTACCGTCCCCAAGCAGCGTTGCAGTATGGAAGTCGCGCCCAGTGCTCAGGCTTCCGGTAGGAGCGAAGGTTCCGGGCCCGAAGGAATAGATCTCCGCACTGGTTGACCAGCCGCCGGAGTATAAGCCGCCGGCGATTAGAACTGCGCCGCCGGGAAGTTGCGTGGCGGAATGAAACTCACGGGCTGTGCCCAGGCTTCCGGTCATAACGATTAGCTTGTGGATCGGGTCGTAATTTTCCGCGGTCGGGGTAAAGGCGCCGCCCGTTGTTTGGCCTCCGGCCAGCAAAACCGCCGCGTTAGGCAAAATCGTAGCGGTGTGTCCGCTCCGTGCAACCAGCAGACTCGGGGCGCTCGAAAACGTGCCGGACGCGGGATCATAGATTTCCATGCTGTTGAGGAATGTTGTTGAGGAGCTCTGGCCTCCGGCGATCAGAACCGTGCCGTCAATGAGGAGAGTGGCGGTATGGTCATACCGTGCGGCGATCAGATTTCCAGTCGAGGTGAATGTTCCAGTCACAGGACCGTAGAGCTCCGCGCTATTGCTCGCAACACCGATTACGGTGCCTCCAGTGATGAGAACCCGGCCATTCATCAGAAGTGTAGCGGTGAAAAAATCCCGGTTGGCAACGACTGGAATCCCCGTCGCCGAGAAGGTGCCCGTTGCGGGATCGTAGAGCTCGCTATGGGAAGGAGGAGCGAGCTGCGTATCGCCGCCAGTTATCAGGGCGCGTCCGCCATTGAGCGCAACGGCAGCAGCGAATTCGCGCTGCTCGATCAAATTGCCGGTGAAAACAAAGCCCGTCGGCCGGACATTGAGTGTAGCGTTTCCGCTGGGGGTGCCTACGGTCGCGGTAATCGCCACGGATTTTGTGGACGTAGGAGATCCGACGGCGACCGACGCGCCGGGATTGGTCACGTCATTGCCGATTTGAGCGTTGGTGGTGTCCGAGGAACTCCAGATTACGGAAGCGAGTTGCCGCGGACCGCTGGCGAAGGTGCCTGTGGCGATAAATCGCTGGTAAGTTTCGGGAGAGATGGTGGGCTCTGCCGGAGCAACCGAGATGGATTGGAGACCTGAGGGCGTGAATGTGCCTGGCTCGTAGATTTCGGCATTGACCGGGCCGCCGCCAGCGACCAGGACGGTGCCGTTGTTCAGGAGAGTCGCCGTCTGCGTCGATCGGACGTCGTTCAAGCTCCCGGTGACTGAAAATGTCCCGGCCACGGGATCGTAAATCTCTGCACTCGTAGTTGTTGCAATGCCGGACGTACTACCGCCGGCGATCAGCACCGTCCCATTCGTAAGAAGCGCGGCGGTGTGGTCGAATCGCGCCGTGTTCAAGCTGCCAGTGAGCGTAAAGGTTCCGGTCGCGGGATTGTATAACTCCGCGGTGGCAGTGACAGGATCAGCGCCACCCGCAATCAGCACCATTCCGTTGTTCAGCAGCGTCGCAGTAAAAAATTCTCTGGCAACATTCAGGCTGCCAGTCAGAGTGAACGAACCGGTTTCCGGATCGTACAATTCGGCGCTGTTTAGAAGGCCGGCGTTGCCCAAACCGGAGGCAATCAACACTTTGCCGTTGTTCAGCAGCACGGCGGAGTCTTTATAGCGCAGCTGGCTTAGGCTTCCGGTGAGCGAAAATGTTCCGGTCACGGGATCGTAGATCTCAGCGGTGTTTGTGTTAAAGCCGCTCGCGACGAGTACTTTGCCGCTGCTCAGCAGCGTGGCAGTCTGCTCGTAGCGCGGCACGTTCATGCTGCCGGTCAAAGTAAACGTGCCAGTTGCCGGATCGTACAATTCCGCGTCGGCTTGGGGATCTTCTGCACCATCGTTGCTAACGCCGCCTGCGATTAGGACTTTGCCGTTGTTCAGGAGAGTCGCCGTAGCGCCGAATCGCTGCTTATTGAGACTGCCTGTCGCGCTGAATTGTCCGGTCGCGGGGTTGAAGAGCTCCGCACTCGTCAGGTCGTTGCCGAAAACTCCGCTATTATTGCCGCCCGCGATCAGCACCATGCCGTTGTTGAGCAGGGTCGCGGTGGGACCGATGCGCGATACGTTCAAGTTGCCGGTCAGGGCAAACCCGGGCGTTACTGTGAGCATCACCTGATTGCTCGTGACTCCATCGGCCGAGGCTGTGACTTGCGTGGTGCCGGGGAGCATACCGGTTGCGGCGCCGCTGCTATTGATCGGCGCAATGTTGGCGGCGGTGCTGGACCACGTAAAGACGATTCCGGCGATGGGCTTACCGCCCCCGTCCTCCGCGGTTCCGGAGAATTGGGTGGTGCCGCTCACGGCAATCGACGGCTGTGGAGACGAGATGGTAATCGTCGCGACAGTGGGTGTGCTCGAACCGCCGGATCCACAGCCGGCGAAAAACATGCAAGAAAGGAGAAGTCCTGCGAGAAACGCTGTTGTCTTTCGTTCTGACATAGCGAGATCGCTCCGAGCCAATTTCGAATCAAAACGTGCATATATGCTGCGGGGAAGTGACAAGATAACATACTCCTGCTACTCAGGAAGGCAGTTTCGGTAGGCGTCAATTAGCCGTATGCGCACATTTCAAGCTTCTGCTTCCTGCGGTTCGGGCCAGACGGCGGTGAGGATCAAGCCGACAGCGATTCCCACTGAAATCTCGATGAAGCGATGAATGGCGACCATCCACGGAGGCTGCGTCCGCGCGATCAGCATGACGATTACCAGCGTGATTCCGGCGTATCGGTACGCGCCTCGCTCGACGCGCAGGATCGCGCATAGCACTCCCAGCGCGAACACTCCGGCGCCAAACACGGCGATGTTTTGGCCCGCATAAGTCGCCAGCAACGCGCCAGCGGTAGCGCCCAGCGCGGTCCCAGCCAGGCGATCCTTCGAGATAGTCCACGCAGCGCCGAGAGTTGATTGCATCACGATCATTGTTGCGATGGCGGCCCAATATGCCTCGGGCAATCTGAAGAGGCGCGCGATCAGCAGGGAAGCCACGGCGGCAATGGCCGTTCGAACCGCATGTACGAATTCCTGCTGGCTCACATGCAGCCACTTCCGCTTTTTTGCATCCGCCATGGGCGCCTCCTGGATGCTGCATTCTAGCCCGAACGTGGAGAGGTGCAGTGCACGGTTCGCATGCGCTGCGCAGCGTCGCGTAAGAGGGCGTAGAGGTGATGGAGGAAAGGCAATTGTCGGCGAGGCCGCGCAGGCTAGAATGTTCGTTCATCAATGAGCACCGTTTACTTGTCGCTGGGATCCAACTTGGGAGACCGCGCGCAGAATATCGCGCGAGCGGTGAATGCGCTTGGCGCGCGCGGCGTGCGGGTGACGCGGCAATCATCCTTGTACGAAACGGAGCCGGTGGACGTTCGCGGCGACGGATGGTTTCTGAATGGCGTGGTCGAAGCGGAAACGAACATGCTGCCGCGGCAATTGATGCAGACGCTGCTGATCATCGAACGGTCGCTGGGGCGAAAGCGCCGACCGAATTCCGAGGGCCCCAAAGAGTCTCGGACGATTGATATGGATGTGCTGCTATTCGGTTCGAGCGTTGCGAGCGAGCCCGAGTTGGTGATTCCTCATCCGCGGATGGCGGCGCGGAAATTTGTGCTCGTGCCCTTCGCCGAAATCGCGGGCGGCGTGGAACATCCTGTTCTCAAGAAGACCATTGGTCAGCTTCTTGCCGAGACGCAGGATCCAAGCGAAGTGCGATTGTGGCACGCGCCTTCGAGTTAGCGTGAGCGGCTTCGCGCGGGATTTCTGAGCGCAGAAGTTGCAGAAACACTTGCTGCGAGACAGGCAGCGCAAAGGCAGGCGCTTCGCGCCGATTCGTTTGTCGGAGCTGAAGCTCCGACCCCCTAAGGCCGCAGATTCAAATTCGCAGCTACAGACCAAGGGGACGCACAGTTCGTAGGGATACTTGCCGCTCGGTGCTTGCCAAGAGTGATCCCTCGGCGGGCTAGATGCGCCCGCCTCGGGATGACGATCCTTGTCGGATCGTCAATCTCCGTGGAGGACGCGGAGCCAGTGGAGGGTGAGCGGTTTGGGCGCGAGCGCGTCCAGCTCGATTTCGGCAAGATTCCCTTCGGACTGTTTGCGCCAGCGATAAATTCCCGGCTCGGATTCTTCCTCGATGTGGCCGGTTGCGGGGCGCAGGAAATCGCGGGCGTCGTCGAGCGAGGCCACGCGACGAATGCCGGGCCGCGTCATCGCCTCGACCACATAACTGCGCAGGAGCTTGGGCCAGTAGGAATCGAAAAGCTCTGACGACGCGAAGATATCGCTCCAGGCGACCTCTCGCCCGAACGCCACGACCACGCCGACCACGTGCTCGCCCTTGAGGCTGCTGGTATCCCGTTCGAAGCGGCGCTGGATTTCCTGCGCGAAGATTTCCACCGATGTTCCGATCGGTGAGGCCTCGTAGATTTTCTGGTAGGACTGCGTTCCGGAGGCGTCTATCGCGCCCGCAACGGCGCTGCGGGAAATCCGCGGAGCGGCTGCGGGCGGTCCGATAGTGACGGACTCGGAGGTACCTCCGACCGCAGGCGCGTCGCCGCGAACCGCGGCCCAAACCTGCTTCTGATCCTGCTCAACGGCGGCCTTCTCGCGCACGCTTGGGTGGACCATCAACTGTGCCGCGGAGAATTGTTCCGCGCCGGGCGTCCATCGGCCGTGTTCGACACAAAACACGTCGAGGGGCAGGGGCGCCGCGCCTACGGGAACGATCCGATCCTTGCCGATAATGCGGTCCTGTTTGCCGCCCGAGACGACCTCGCCGGCCAAAAGAATCAACGGGCGCTTGCCGCGATTGACGAGGACAAGCTGATTCACCTGCGGACCAAGCGAGAAATTCGGCGCCACGCTGCCGTCGCGCATCCGGCGCATGGAAGACCCTGTTCGGTAACAAGCGCGTCGCCCGAAGCCAGAGCTTGGTCAAGCGTTGCGAATTCGCTCGTGTTAGCGTCGTCGGAGGAGACGACGGGAAAAATAGTGAGGTTGTCGTACGTGATCGGCTGCGCGAGCCGCCAGCCGGATTGTGCAAGCGCAGGATCTCCGTTCGAAGCGCGGGGGCCTGGGCTCAGACAGGACGCCGCGATGGTCGCTCCCACTGAGATCAAAATGGCCGCAATCAGGGTTCCGACGACTTTTCGTAGGCTGGTACGCATGGTGCCTCCTCGATGGTTCGCATGGATCTTCGACGCCGCGACGCGCGGGCGTCATCAATGAGAACGAAGGAGGGGAGATTCCTTGCAGGACTTCTGGAGGAAAATTCGAGGAGGCTAGCTGGTTGAGGCAGGCGGAGTGGAAGAGTCTATCGGAACGCTATGAGTGGCCGCCGCGGTCTTTCATGTCGTGCAGCTCTTTCTCGCGCTTCTTGCGGCCTTCTTCTTCCTCGCGCTCGTAGTCGGCCATCTCTTCGTCGGTGATCTGGTAATCCTCGCGCGAGGCAAACATCGTTCCGCGGCGAGAGTCGCGCGAGAAGTGGGGATTGCGCTTCCGCCTTTTGCCCGCGCCGAAGCCACCGATGCTGCGGATGGGCTCGGCGATAGCACCGGCCTCAACGAGAAGCTCGCTGACTTTTTCGAGGAAGTCGTGGAGGTGATACGGCTTCAAGGAATAGGGAAGGCCTTCGCGTTCCAGGATGGGCTGCATGTCTTTTGCTCGGGCAACCGGGACCAGGAAAAGCGCGCGAATGCGATTCGGCGGCGGCTCGCCCTCCACCTGCGGGGCGGCCGGCTCGGCCTCGGCAAGTTCCTTGAGAATGGCAAACAGGGGTCCGCGAACGTCGGCCAGCGCGATATTGACGATAGCAAGGTTCCACGTCCCCGTGGCCAATTCGGCCAGGGCATGAGCCACCAGCGGAACGATGCGAACGCGCCAGCCCTCGGAATCGAGGACGTTCTTAAGCGCACGCTGGCTCGCGATATCGTCGTCAACAATCAGGATTCCAACTTCAGGCACGGCTGGGTCTCCAGGGGGTCGCCTATCAAGTATATCGGCGGCAGGGAAGGTCGAAACGAGGCCTTGGGACAGTATTTCCACGGGCGACCTTGTACGGCGGAACAGGCGAAACAAAAGCGAAATATAGTTCTTGACATAGCGAACAAAAGGCGAATATAGTGTGCCCCGTGCGGCGAGGCTGCCAATGGCCACTTTTCCCATACTTCGACCGAGTCCGAAGACGCTTCGGCGTCGCCCGACAGGTGCGAAGCAAACCAGTCTCACCTTATTCCCTCAAGCCGCTCGCCACGGCAATTGTGAGTCGCCAAGCGGTGCTTCCGCGCCCCCTCCGGTGCCTGACCGGAGAACGAAGCCCGCGACGGAACTGGTCGGCATTGCGCGTCTCGCCGCATCCTCCCCTCGCGCTGAGGCCAAGCGCGGGACGGAGTACTTTCTCCTCCCCGTAAAATCAATTCTGAACGAGTGCCACTCCGAGCGGGTGCCATTCCGCTGGACGGTGAACCCCTATCGCGGCTGTGAATTCGGCTGCAAGTACTGCTACGCGCGCTACACGCACGGGTACATGGAACTCGATGCGTCGGATTTCGAATCGAAGATCTATGTGAAGAAGGACGCGGGGCCGATCGCGGAACGCGACCTGAGCCACAAGGAAATCTGGGGCGAACATATCGCCATCGGAGCGGCGACCGACCCCTATCAGCCGGCGGAGCGTGAATTCGGCGCGACGCGGGCGATTCTGGAGAAAATCGCGCAGCGCGAGGGGTTGAGCGTTTCGATCACGACGAAGTCGGACCAGGTCGTGCGCGATATCGAACTTCTTCGGAAGATTTCGGCACGTTCGTCGCTGACCGTCAATCTGACCGTTACGACGCTGCGGACACACCTGGCCCGCTTGCTGGAGCCGCGAGCGCCGCGGCCGGACCTACGGCTTGCCGCTGTGCGGAGACTACGCGAAGAGGGAATTTCGGCCGGAGTATTCGCAATGCCGATCGTGCCCTGGTTAACCGATCGCGAAGGCGATCTCGATGCGCTGGCTTGCGGGGCCCGCGATGCGAACGCGGAGTGGTTCGCCGCAAGGGTTCTCTACCTGATGCCGGATTCGTGGAAGACATTCCTCGCCTTCCTCGAACAGAAATTTCCGAGGCTCGTGACGCGGTACCGCGAGTGGTACGGCAGGAACGTGGACGCGCCCGAAGCTTATCGTAAGGAAATGGCAGCGCGTATCGAGAACCTGCGCCAGAAATATCACCTCGGCTCGCGGCCCCAGACGCCCGCGGTGCAGTCCTGGCGTTCGCCGCAAATGCAGCTCGGTCTGGACAAAGCTTCGGAATAAAGGAGAGCAGGAATGTCGAACGTAAGATCGCGAAGGAAACGGCCTCGCCGCAGCGCACAGGCAGCGATGGTGAGGGTTACGAGCTTGCCGGCTGAGGAAAAGCCAGTGCGAGGAGTGAAACTGAAGACTGTGTCCACATGGACGCTGGTCTTCGCACTGCTATGTGTGGCAGCATTTGCGGCTGGACGCCCACCCGCGTCCGGGGCGGGAATAACCGCCGTTCATAGCGCGAAGGGAGCCCTTCATGTTTCTCGGACTGCGAACCGCCGCGTACCAAGTCAAGGACCTCGACAAGGCCAAGGCGTGGTACAGCAACGTCCTGGGTATGCAGCCATACTTTGATCAACCGTTTTATGTGGGCTTCAACGTTGGCGGATATGAATTAGGGTTGATGCCGGATGCGAAGTGCGCATCGGGGCGGCAGCCGGCGGGAATCGCCTACTGGGGCGTCGAGGACGCGCAGGCCGCGTACAAAAGGCTGATCGAACTCGGAGCCACGCTGCAAGATCCGATACAGGACGTGGGAGACGGGATTTTGATCGGCGCGGTCCACGACCCGTTTGGCAATACGCTCGGCGTGATTCAGAACCCGAATTTCAAGATCAAGGAATAAGTGAACGAACGGGCGCTTCACGGAATGATGATGCGGGGAGCGTCTTTCTCGGCTTCCGCTGGAAGAGGGAATCGCGCGGCTGAGGAAGCCGAGAAACGCGCGCGAGCGGGAGCGGCCGTTGGTTTCCTGCCTGGCGACTCGCAGCAGAAAGACAAGCAGGTGGAAAACGTCGGCATCTTTTAACGCGGGAATTCTGGCGCGTCCGTCTTCATTCTTCCGAAATTCCTGCAGGAACTCCGCAAGTCGCCCGTAGAGGGCGCGCGCGAGCGGCGCATTGGGCGGCTTCTCGTAATAGATTCCAGTTCCAAGAGTGCGAAGGGTTTCGGCCAGCGCTTCGATCGCGGCGCAAACCGCTCCGTCGTTCAGATCCTTGTGCTCGATTTGGAAATTCAGAATCGCCGCGGCAAGCCCAGTAATCACCGGCCAGCGTTCGTAAACGAAATCCTCTCGAACGGAAATATCACGATAGGGATATTCGTCCGCGGCGACGGGCTTTCGGTGTTCTGCTTCGTAGCGGTGCGCCGCCGTGAGATGCGGGCAATCGGACGGACAGTCAATCGTGACTTCGCGTTCGCGGCCGCAACAGATGGCGCAGATTTTCTCCCCCTTCGCGGGACAGTAACGCTTCGGCGGCCGCTTTTCGCAGATCGCACAACTCATCCGCTCTCCTGACGGTTGGTGAATTCGACTCGAATTCAGATGACTACACTACGGGAAGACCAAGTGGGGCACAAGCAGCTGAGGAGAAATTGCGTCAGGTTCTTGCGGTCAATTTCTTAGTGCTGACTAAGATGCTACGGATCGCTGCGCGGAAGGTGCGGACGGGATCCTTTGCTTTTCGAATAGTGCGATGCTGTTGAGAATTGTTTCGACCGCAGCCGCCTCGCCGATCGTGGAATTCAGCATCAGGTTAAAGCGGTGCCGATCCGGCCATTCGACGCCGAAATATTGCTTGATGAACGCCGCGCGATCGCGGTCCACGGTATCGGCAAGATGCACGGCGTCCTTCTCGCTCTTGCCGCCGGCCCGCAAACGCCGAACCTTTTCACCGAACGGAGCGTAGATGAAGACATGAAAGGCATCGCTCCGATCTTGCAAGTAATAAGCGGAGCCGCGTCCGACGAGCACACATCCACCGCACTGCGCTGCGTCCTTCACGACCTGTTCGGTAACCTCTCGGATGCATTCGGCGTCGGCGATCTTCAGCCGCGGAGCGTTCAAGCTTCCTTCATGGCTGCCGCGCATAAAAGCCATCATCAGCCGGTGGAATAGAGGGTCGCGCTTTTCTTCGCGCTCCTCTACCACGCGGCAATCGCACTCCATCAGCCGCGCGATCTCGTTCGTTAGCGCCTGATCCCACAGCTTCCAGCCCAGGCGCTGCGCCACCGCGGCCGCAATTTCGCCGCCGCCGCTGCCGTATTCACGCTCGATTGTCAGTACTCGGATCATACGCCGCGCTCCCGCCGCCCTTAGGGTCGTGCCAAAGACGGCCGACGGCGAAAGCCTATCACAGCCCCGGTGCGGGTCGCTACTCCGCCACGATCCGCCGCACGCCCGGCTGATTTTTCCTTAGCCCGAACGCCAGAACAAACATAATCGCCGACCCCACGGCCAGGTACAGGAACGTATCGAGATACGCCAGCGTGGTGGCCTGCGAAATCACATTGCGGAAAACGATCGCGTACGCTTGCGAAGCCGCCCGTTCGGCATTTATTCCCGCCGCCGACAGCCGCGCCGTCAGTCCAGCAACCTGATTGAGAAATTCAGGCCGGCCGCGGGTCACGTTGGCGACCAGATAGACCTGATGGACCTGGGCGCGGCGCTCCAGCAGCGTGGTTACCAGCGACGTGCCTACGCTGCTGCCGATGTTGCGCATGAAATTCACCAGGCCGGCGATGTTGCCGCTCTTCTCCGCCGGAATGCCAACGTAAGAGGCCAGGTTGATCGGAACGAAAAGGAAGGGCAGCCCAACCACCTGCGCGACTCGAAGCACGGCCACGGCGCGAAAGCTCAAATCCAGATCCAGAAGGCGGTTTGAGAGATACATGCCGATCGCCAGCGTCAGCCAGCCGAATGCCACCAGGTATCGCGCCTGCACCTTCGATGAAAGAATGCCCACGACCGGCATCAGGAAAAGCAGCAGCACCCCGCCTCCGGAGAGCACAAGCCCTGCCGATTCTGCCGTGTAGCCCATAAGCCCCTGCAGAAACAGGGGCATCATCACGAGGCTTGCGAAGTACAGGACGCCCAGCATAAACATCATTCCATTTGCGCCGAGGAAATTCAGGTTTCGATACATCTTCACGTCGACGATGGGGTTCTTGTGGAACCATTCCCAGATCACGAGCGAAATCAGCCCGACCGCCGCGAGGATCATGAGCGTAACAATGAATCGAGAACCGAACCAGTCGTCTTCCTGCCCCTTGTCGAGCATGATCTGCAAGGCGCCGACTCCCAGCGCCAGCAAAGAGATACCGATGTAGTCGATCTTAAGGCCCGCGCCTCTTGCCGCGCGCTTGGCCCACGGCGGATCTTCGACCAGGCGATAGACTAAGAACAGCGCCAGAATTCCGACCGGCAGGTTGATGAAGAAAATCCAGCGCCAAGTGTAATTGTCCGTGATCCAACCGCCCAGCGTCGGCCCAATCGTGGGCGCGACAACGGCCGTGATGCCGTAGACAGCGAAAGCCAACCCGCGCTTTTCTGGAGGAAAAACATCTGCGAGGATCGCCTGCGCCATCGGCTGCAGTCCGCCGCCGCCGATTCCTTGCAGGACGCGAAAAAAAATGATCGCTCCGAGGCTCGGCGCAATGCCGCACAGCAGGGAACTGATCGTAAAAACGACCAGGCAAACCATGAAAAATCGCTTGCGGCCAAAGGCGTTCGCCAGCCATCCGCTAATGGGCAGCACGATGGCGTTCGATACGAGATAGGAGGTGAGCACCCAAGTGCTTTGATCGTTGCTCGCTCCGAGACTGCCCGCCATGTAGGGAAGCGCGACATTGGCGATGCTCGTATCAAGCACCTCCATGAATGCCGCCATCGCGACCACAACCGCGATCAGCCAGGGGTTGAACTTCGGCACCCAGACGGCGGCGGTCGTAGCCGCAACTGTGGCTTCGCTGTGGCCGGATAGGGTGTTGCCGCCAATTGCGAGGCTGTCTGCCATGGCTTCGAAGCCGGGGATAGCTTACGGCTGTACCGCTGCGAGCGCCGTTAGAAAAACCCGAGCCCCCCTGCGCTCGCTGGCGCTTACTTCAAGAAGACTTTGGGTTCGACTGACATACCGATGCGAAGAGAATGATCGGAGTTTTCTCCGGGATTGAGCACGATTTTCACGGGAACCCGCTGCACAACCTTCACGTAGTTTCCGGTAGCGTTTTCCGGCGGCAGCAAACTGAGCCTCGCGCCGCTCGATCCCGAGATGCTGTCCACATGTCCCTGATAGACGCGGCCGTTCGAATCAGCTTTGATTTCGGCGCGCTGCCCGGGCTTCATATTCTTTAACTGCGTTTCCTTGAAGTCCGCGGTGACCCAGATGTCGTCCAAAGGAATCACGGTGCCCAACTGCTGGCCGGGCTGGACGTTCATGCCCACTTCGACATTCTTGATGACCACGCCGTTTGCAGGCGCAATGATCTGCGTGTACTGAAGATTCAGTTGGGCTTGCTCGAGCGCGGCTTGCTTTGCCTGCGCGATTGCTTCGGCGGAATTGGCGCGGTCTCGCACGGAAGCGACCTGGCTGGGGCCCGTCTGCGACGATCGCAAGTTCGCTTGGGCAGTCGCCAGGCGGCTCCGTGCTTGCGTCACTTGCTGTGCGGCAGCCGATGCGGCGGCTTTCGCTCCAGCGACTCCCGCGGCATTCGCCGCCGCGGCCGCCACGGCCTGATCGTACAACTGCTGGGAAATTTCCTGCTTGTCAACGAGTTGCTTATAACGCACGAGATCGTTCTGAGCTTTTACGTCGTTCGCCTGCGCCTGCAAGAGTTCAGCCTCGGCCGCGTCGAGTTGTTGCTGCGCCGCCGAAATTCCGGCCTGAGCATTGGCGACGTCCGCTTCGGACGACGAGACCTGGCTCGTTGTGTTGATCGAAGTGACTGGAACGTTGACGCTCAGGGATTGGGCAGTGGCCTGGGCGTCCGCGACGTTCGCGCGAGCCTGATCCACCGCGACCTGGTAGTCGCGCGGGTCGATTGTGACAAGGACATCACCCGCATGGACGTACTGGTTGTCGTCAACATTGACCTTCGCGACGTATCCGGAGATGCGTGCGCTGACTGGCATCACGTGGCCGTCAACTTCGGCGTCGTCGGTTGACTCATAACTCGAGAAATAGCGCCACGCGAGGAATATTCCGACGAACACAGACGAGCGCCGCGATGATCAGGAAGAGGCGCGTTCGCGGGCGCTCGCGCAAGTATTCGGATGCGCGGGCTGCGGGAGGCTGCTGTGCCGATTGAGTTTCCTGAGCGGGCGCGTTTTCCGCGGGAGCAGCAGGCGTCAGGTTCGATTTCAGTTTTCTCAGCCATGTCTTAGTTTCCTTTGAAATAATCTTTGACGCCCTCTTCAGCGAGGCCAAGAGCGCGGGCAAGGGAGATCTTCGCGTAGTTGTCCTGGTACAGACTCGAAATGTAATTCTCGTGCGCGCTGGCGACGGCTTCCTGCGCTTGCACTACTTCCACGGTATCGGTGACGCCGGCGCGGAAGCGGTCGCGAGCCTGCACGAGCGTTTGGTCCGCGAGGTCAATATTGCTTTGCGCGACGGCGACCTGTTCCTCGCCGGATTCGACGTTGAGCAGCGCGGTGCGAACGTCCGCGTCAACCTGAGCTCGCAGATTCTCAAGCCGCTGGCGGCTTTGCTCGAGGCGTGCGTCGGCCTCGAGGACGTCGCCATGGACGCGGCCGCCCTGAAAGATCGGGACGGTCAGCGTACCGCGCGCATCGAATACGCCGCGCGTGGACACACCCGGAAGCGTTCCCACCAAACCGTAGTCCGCGCTGACCGAAAACGATGGCAGATAACCCGCCGCAGCAGCTTTGCGCGAGTATTCCGCGGAGCGAACGTCGGCGAGCGCGGCCTGGAAATCGGAGCGGGATTCGTACGCACGCTTGAGCGCGTCCTCGACCGTCATTCCCGCGAAGGGCTCGTACGGCGATTTGTCCGCGATTTCAAATTGCTGCCCAGGAGCGAGACCAATCACGCGCCCAAGCGTCAGCTTCTCAATCGCAAAATCATTCCTGGCCTGGATCAGCTGCTGCTGGCGCGTTTTCAATTCTACTTGCGCGCGCAGACCATCAATGGCAGGTGAGGTCCCGGCCTTGACCTGATCGGAGGCTTGATCGTACAGGGACTGCGCCGTTTTTACTTGCGCATCCACGGTTTCGACGCGGGCTTCGTCGGCGATTGTCTGCAAATAGGTGTAGCCAACGGAGAGAATGACGAGGTCACGCGCGTCTTTGTATGTTGCCTGAGACGATTTCACATTTTCCGAGGCCGCGTGCGCGTTGTTGATGGCCTTCCAATCAAAGACGGATTGCGTCACGTACGCGCGCGAATCGAAATAGCCAAAAGGCCCGACGACGGACGGGAATGTAAACCCCGCGCTGGGCGGGAGTTTAAATGAGAATCCGAACTCGGCAAGATCCACCTGAGAACCGTTAATGTATGAGGATGTGGTCAGATTCGGCAGCAGCGAACTCAGCATTTGCCAGCGGGCTCCGCGGGCCGTACGGACGTCTTCACTTGAGAGGAGGACGCCCAAATTCTGCTTCAGGCCGCGAGCGAGAGCGTCTTTCAACGAAAGTTGCAAGACTCCAGGCTCCAGTTTTGCAGGCACGCTGCCCGAGAAAGAATTCTGCGTGAGCCCGGCTCCGGGAGTGTTGCTGACAGCAGCGGACGCGGAAGGAGCGCCCGAAGGCGGCGCCTGCGCGAGGGCCGACTGGGCCGCCAGCGGAAATAGCGCGGCGAAGATGAAAGACAAGATCGCCAATCGTCGTGTCATGGGACCTCCTTCTCTGGGCCCTCCCACTTTGGATGATGACGTGCCCGCAAAAGACGCAGCGATTTCGCGTGAAATTAACTCGGCACCGGCACTCTGGTTCATGTTCGAGCGCTCCGGCGATTCTTCACGCTCTTGCGTTTTGTATCGGCAAGAAGGCTTGGCAAGAACAGGTCCCATGCTTCCTGCGCCGTACCGCGCAACGAGGAGTCCGGATGCAAGGCCCAGGCGAGGGTGATTCCCAGCAGCACGACTTGAACGAATCGCGCCAGCTCCGCAGCTGATTTGTCGCGTCGCACTTCGCCCCGCTGTTGCGCGATGGTGAAGATTTCCGCCAGAAGACGGCGTCCAATCTGAAGCCTCTTGTGAAGTTCGGCGCGAACTGGCGCGCACGATGCGTGAGCGGCGTAGATGGCGCGGAGCAGGGCAGGGTTCTCCGTGGAATGGCCGGCCAGGTCAGTCGCCAGTTCTCTGAGCACGGGCAACACAGGGCCTTTTTTCGCGCGCTCGACGGCGCGCTCGATGGACGCGAGACGCTCCGCGCCGAACGTGGCCAGGACGTGTTCTTTCGTGCGGAAGTAATTGAAGAAGGTGCCCTTGCCGACGTCGGCCGCTTCGGTGATGTCTTCCACGGTAGTTTCCAGGAATCCGCGTTCGGCAAATAGCCGGAGCGCGGAGCGGAAAAGGCGCTCGCGGATTTCAGTGCGGTGCCTTTCGCGGCGGCCAGCTTGCGGCAGGGCTGCGTGACGCGTGGCCGCTGTGGACGATGCCATGGACGACTCCTGATGTGACTGATAACCGAATACGACTGTAAGTCATATTTGGGTTTAGGTCAATATCCACCACCGCTTGACGGAAGCCATGGAACGGAACTGATTTGTTGAATTGTCCGCGCCGGAGAGTCGCTCCTCCGGCGCAGACGGTGATCGCGTGAACTACTTCGAAAGGTTCTTGGGGGTGTGCTGATTCAGCGTTGCGGTCAGAGACCTCGCCGCCGGTGGAACAGGTACGGCTCCGTGGAGAGCGATATCTTTCGATGGAAGCTTCTTTCCGTAGATGCGTTCGTTTGCGTCGTCATCGGGACGGAGAGTAGAGCCCTCGAGCGAGATGCCGGCAAAGAGGCCGCGCGCGCGGGAATAAGTAAGTACTTGAGCGCGCATGGCCACGTCGGTGTCCGCTTCCGCGTCCCGGCCAATCGGACCGGCAGCGGCCGAAGCATCGGCTCCCAGTTTCACCTTGCTGCTGAGAATCGAACCGGCGCCTTCCTTATTCATGATCAGCAGGACAAAATCGGTCGCCTGAGCGCCGATCTGGAATCCGAAGCTGCCGCCTTCGAGCGCCATCATTGTGGGAGCGCCCCAAGGCCCTTCAAAGTTGTCTCCGCTGCGGCAGGTCATGGCGCCGCGGCCGTAACTGCCACCGACGATAAACGCAGCCTTGAGGACCGTGGGGATGACGACTATGCAGTCGGCCTTGTCAATCAAGTTCTGCGGGATGTCGTCCGGAATATTCAAAATCTCTTTCAGGACCTGCCCAGCGTTGCGAAGGCGATCCTCGTCCTTGTCCTTATCGTCCGCGCGGACTGGGCTGCACAGAAATATGACGCCCGATAGGACCGAAGCCAGCATCAACGAGATCAGTTTCTTTGTCATGACGGCATCCTCCAGTGGGTGGGTGTCCATGATAAGTGTTTCGGGTGGCGCAGCGCAACCCCAGCTCTCACTCACTAAAGGCAGCGGCATCGCGCGCGACCTTGCCATATAATTGGGCGCTTTGAAAAACATCACACCTCGGATCGCGGCGCTTTGGATTGCGGCCACACTGGTCGGCGTTTTGTTCGCCGCGCACGCGAGTGCGCAAAACATTTCGCGAACGAGTGAGGCTCATGCGCAGGAGAGCGGGAAGTCGCGGGCGGATGTGGCTCGGTTTCGCGCGCGTGTGGAAGCCATACTCGGACAAGGAAACGCGGAGAAGCTCAACTGGGGAATTGAAGTCGCCGATCGGGATACGGCGAGAAACCATCTACGAATTGAACAGCGATCATTTTTTTACGCCGGCATCCAATGCGAAGATCGTGACCACCGCACTCGCACTCGCCACCCTCGGCGGCGACTACCGATTTCACACGACGCTCGAATCGAAATCCGCCGTTGGCAGCGATGGCCGCCTCGCAGGCGACCTGATACTTGTGGGGCGCGGAGACCCCGATCTTTCGAACCGCCGATTCCCATACGTCGGCAGAGGAGATCGCGTTGGCGCGATCGAAAAGGTTCTGGCCGAGATGGCCGATGAAGCCGTCGCGAAGGGACTTCGCGAGGTGGATGGCGACATCGTCGCGGACGACAGTTATTTCCCCTACGATCCGTACCCGGCGGGATGGAGCACCGGCGATCTGTTTTTCGCGTTCGCCGCGCCGGTCAGCGCTATCGCGTTCAACGACAACACGATTTCGGTGCTGATCGAGCCGGGCGCGCGCGTCGGCGATCCAGCGGTGATCCGGACTGAACCAACGGCAGGGCTCGCCACATTCACCGAAACAATCACGACCGGCCCGCCCGACACTCCTTCGGATTTCGCGGTCGTCCGCCAACCGGGAACTGGTTTCATCCTGCTGCGCGGCACCATCGCGCTCGGACGCACGCCCACAAGGGTTGACATCGCAATGACCGAGCCTGCTGCAACGGCCGCGCTCGCCCTCAGGCAATTGCTTGAGGCGCGTGGCGTGCACATTTCGGGCACGACCCGCGCGCAACACGCTCCTCCGCCTTATTCCAACGTTGCGGGCGAGCCGGTCATTCCCGAAGCCATGCCTGCGCTGCCGGAGCCCAACGCGGTGACGCTAGCGGAGCACATTTCCGAGCCGCTTCTGGAAAGCATCCGCGTAACAAACAAGATGAGCCACAATCTGCATGCGGAGCTGCTGCTGCGCGCGGTGGGACGCGCGAAAATCGGCGTGGGTTCGACCGCCGCAGGGCTGAAGACGGAGCGCGAATTTCTGAAGGCGGCTGGAGTCGCGGACGGCGACATTCTGCTTTCGGACGGCTCGGGGTTGGCGCGTGACGATTTGGTGACCCCGCGCGCAATCGTGATGCTTCTGCGTTATGCCGCGCGGCAGCCATGGGGCAAAGATTTTCTCTCGACACTGCCCGTGGCCGGCATGGACGGCACGCTCGAGGGGCGAATGACCGGCACTCCAGCGTCTGGCTTGATCGAGGCAAAGACGGGCGAGATCGAACACGTTCGCGCGCTTTCCGGCTACGCAACCACGCTGCGCGGTGAATCCCTCGTGTTCGCGATTTTCTACAACAACAATCCGCAGCATGGCTTGGGCACGGTCGCCCCGGTTGACGCCATCGCGACCGCTCTGGTGGAGACGCTGGGGACTGAGCCGCGCGCCAAGAAGAAATGAAGCGGCAAGCGAAGATCGTCACCGTTTTTGGCAGCTCGCGGCCGCGCGAAGGCGATGCGCACTACGCCCAGGCGCGCGCGTTGGGCGCTGCACTCGCCGAGAAGGGGTTCGTCGTCTGTAGCGGCGGATACGGCGGCGTGATGGAAGCCGTTTCGCGTGGCGCGAAGGAAGCGGACGGGCGAACGCTCGCGGTAACCGCGGAATTTTTCAAAGGGCGCGCAAATAGATGGGTGGACAAAGAGGTGCGCGTGAAAACGTGGCAGGCGCGGCTTTTCGAACTGATCAAGCGCGGGCATAGCTATGTGACGTGTCCGGGCGGCACCGGAACGCTTGTCGAGCTCGCCGTGGTCTGGGAAATGCTGAATAAGGGCGCGATGAGCAAAAGGCCGCTGGTCGTGCTCGGAGATTTTTGGCAGCCGGTGATTGACCGCGTGCGCGAAGTCGAGCTCGGGCATCCTTCCCGTTGGGGCGAAAGCGGCGAGCCGCTGGTGCATGCGGCGCCCTCTCCTGCCGATGCGGCCAGTTACCTGGCCGAATATTTTCAGGCGCGCTGAAGAACGGACACTTTTCGGGCCGCGCTCATTTCCCACAGCTAACCGGGATACAATTGACAATGCGACAAGCATCGTCATCCTGAGGAGCGAAGCGACGAAGGACCTCTCCTACCGTCGCTCTAAGTTAGAAGCTTATTTCGAGCGCTCCTTTGGTGATTTCACAATCGAGGTATTTGTGTCTCGCCCCGCAGAAGAACTTCTCGAATTCGACAAGCTGAAGGAAATCGTCAGCCGCTCGACCACGTGCGTGCCTGGCCGGCGGGCTATCGAGGCGCTGGCGCCGCGGCAGGATGTTGGGGCGCTCGAAACTGAGTTCGAGCTGATACGCGAGGCAATCGCCTATTTGCGCGCGGGTTCGGAGCTTGGTTTCGGCTCGCTGGCTGATCCGGATGCTTGGCTTGCGCGAATGGTTATGCCCGGGTCGGTGTTGGTGTCCGCGGAACTCCTCGATGTCGCCTCGCTCGCGGAAAACGCTGAGGCGGTGCGGCAGACATTCAAGGGTGACGCGGCGAAGTATCCGCGCCTCGCGGAACGCGCCGCGGCTCTCGCAGATCTCCGATCGCTTTTGGCGGCAATTCGCCGCGCGGTAATGCCCAACGGCGAAATCAGCGACGACGCTTCGCCGCAACTGAAGCGCATCCGCGCGAGCAAGATACAGGCGCGCGCCACGATTCAGCATTCGCTCGAAAAGATCATGCGGGCGCGCGGAGAGCCGGCGGGCGAGGATTACGTCACGCTTCGGAACGATCGCTTCGTGATTCCGGTGCGCGCCGGGGACCGCCGCGGCGTGCCGGGAGTGGTTCACGCAGCCAGCGCCACGGGACAAACGGTATTTGTGGAGCCTCTCGAGGCAATTGATCTTAATAATCGCCTGGTGCAATTGGGCGAAGACGAGACTGCGGAGATTGCGCGCATCCTCGAAGAACTTACCGAGCGCGTGCGCGCGGAGCGGGGTCCGCTCGAAGCGGCGGCAATTTCTATCGCGCATTTCGATTCGATTTTCGCGCGGGCTCGGTTCGCGCGGGAGTTCGATTGCGTGGTGCCGGAGTTCACGGTGGGGAATTCGTTGCGGCTTGACGCGGCACGCAATCCTGTGCTCGAAGCGACGCTGCGGCCGCAGGGGCGCAAGGCCGTGTCCATGAGCCTTGCGCTCGGCGGCGACGAGACGGTAATGGTTGTCAGCGGGCCGAACACGGGCGGCAAGACGGTGTCTCTGAAAGCGGTGGGGCTCGCCGCGCTTTCCGCGCAGTCGGGAATTCCGGTGGCGGCCGAGCGCGCCGAGATGCCGGTGTTCGACCGCGTGCTTGCGGATATCGGCGACGAGCAATCCATCGCCGCGGATCTTTCCACATTCTCAGCGCATATGTTGAATTTGAAATCCATGCTGGAAGTTGCTACGGAGCGCTCGCTGATCCTCGTGGACGAAATGGGCACGGGGACCGCGCCGGAAGAGGGCGCCGCGCTCGCGGTTGCGCTGCTCGAAGAGTTTCGCGCGCGGCGCGCGCTGACGCTGGCGACGACGCACCACGACCGCCTGAAGGCATACGCCTCAACAACGCCTGGGATCGTCAACGCCGCGATGGAATTCGACCAGGTAAATTTGCGGCCGACGTACCGGCTACTTTTCGGCGTGCCGGGAACGTCGAGCGGGATTGAAATTGCGCGCCGGCTGGGATTGCCCGCGCGCGTGGTGGATCATGCCAACGCGAGCCTGTCGCCGGAATCACGCGAGGCCCGCGACCTGATCGCGTATCTCCATCGCAGCCGCGACGAAATGGAAGAGGTGACGCGCCAGGGCCGCGAGCAATTGGCACAACTCGAAGCCGCGCGGCGCGAGCTGCAAACCGAATGGGTCGAGCGGCAGAAAAAACGTATCGCCGAGCTGGAGAAGAATTTTCTGGCGACGCAGAAGCGGCTGGAGAGCGAAGTCGCGAGCCTTGCCGCCGATATCAAAGATCGCACGCTGCGCGCGCAACTCGAAAAGCAGGCCGGGCGGCGCATGGGGAAGCTCGGCTCGGAGGCTCGCGCGGAAGCCGATGCCGCAGTTATTGATACGCTGGCCGCGTCGCAGCAGGATCTCGGCGTGGGTGTTGAAGCGCCCCCAAAACCCGTGGCCCCTGAGGAGCTTTCGGCCGGAGTGCGCGTGCACGTGAAAGGATTCAAGCAGGCGGTCGTGTTTCGCCGCCACGATGGACGGATCGCCGAAGTGGAGGCCGGTCCGCTGCGAATGAAGATTCCGCTTACGGATATTGTGCGCATCGAGGGCGAAGCAGCTTCCGCGAAACCAAATGCTGCTGTGGCGGAAAGACCGCGTGGGGTTACGGTTCGCACGCAACCGAGCGATGAACCCGCTGGCGAGGAAATCAACGTGATCGGCTGCACGGTCGAGGAAGCGACCCGGCGCGTTGATAAATTCATTGATGAGGCGGCGATTGCGGGCAAGCCCAGCGTGCGCATCATTCACGGGCACGGAACAGGCGCGCTGCGCCGCGGGCTGGCTGAATTTCTTTCCACTCATCCGCTAGTCGAGAAAACTCATCACGAAGCGGAGGATCGCGGCGGTACGGCGATAACCGTCGCCGAGTTGAATTCCTGATGGCATGATGTTAAAGGTGTTTTCCTAGATAGGGTAGTGGCGAAAGTCGAAACTCGAAATACGAAACTCGCCGAACCAACCCCCGCCGGTGCAAATCCGGTGCAGGATTTTACTGACCTGGACGTTTGGAAGCTTGGAAGGGAATTGCGAAAGACCATTTACGCCATCGCGCGAAGATTTCCAAGCGAGGAGAAGTACGCCTTGATGGATCAAATGCGTAGAGCGGCTGTCTCAGTTACTGCAAACGTGGCCGAGGGCTTTGGGCGGTTCTCCTATCGGGAGAATGTCCAGTTCTGTCGCCATGCCCGGGGCTCGGCTTTCGAACTGCGGGATCACTTAACCTCGGCTCTGGACGCTGCGTACATCTCGTCTCAAGAATGGAAAGATGTCGATGCGGCAGCGCAAAGAGTCATCCAGGTCCTGAATGGCTACATTCGGGCGACTCAGCGGCTCGCAGCGAATAGCCGCCAGGCAAATTGAGGAGAAGCGAGTTTCGAATTTCGTCTTTCGAGTTTCGCGACGATGGCTGAAGCGGGATCATTCGCGGAGAAGGTGAAGCAGCAGGCGGACATCGTCCGCGTGATTGGGGAATACGTCCGCCTGAAGAAGACGGGGCAGAATTTCACGGGGTTGTGCCCGTTTCACCAGGAAAAGTCTCCGTCGTTCGCCGTGCATCCGGTGCGGCAAATCTATCACTGCTTCGGCTGCGGCGCGGGTGGGGATGTCTTCAAATTCGTGATGGAAATGGACAAATGCCCGTTTCCCGAGGCGATACGAATCGTCGCCGAGAAATGCGGCATTCCCGTGCCGATGCCGCGCGAGCGTTCACCGGAAGAGCACCGCGAGAATCAGCAGCGCAGCGCGCTGGTGGAGATGCATCGCGAGGCGGCGGTATTTTTCGCGCGCCAGCTCAACGAGGGCCACGAAGGCAAAGTCGCGGCGGGATATCTCGAAGATCGCGGTTTGAATCGAGAAGCAATCACGCGCTTTGGCCTGGGATGGGCGCCGTCGTCCGGCGACGCGCTGCTGCGCCAGTTGAAATCGAGATATCAGGGAAAACTGCTGGAAGGCTCGGGCCTGTTCTCGCGCAACGAAAGCGGACGCCTCTACGACCGCTTCCGCAAACGAATCATGTTCCCGATCGCAAACGACGGCGGGAAGGTCATCGCGTTCGGCGGGCGCGCGATGGGCGATGACATGCCGAAGTACATGAACTCGCCCGAGACGCCGATCTACACGAAGAGCAATGTCCTCTACCATCTGGACCGCGCGAAAGAGGAGCTCCGAAAAAGCGATTTCGGCATTCTCGTCGAAGGCTACATGGACGCCATCGCCGTGGCGCGCGCGGGAATCACCAATGTGGTCGCCAGTTGCGGAACGAGCCTTGCCGAACCGCAGATCAAATTGCTGGCCCGGTTCACGCATCGCGTGGTGGTGAATTACGATCCGGATACGGCGGGCCAGGTGGCCACGGAACGGTCGCTGACGTTGCTGCTCGAAAAAGAGTTTGACGTGCGCGTGCTGGCGCTGCCGGGCGGAGCCGATCCCGACAAATTCCTGAAGGAGCAGGGAGCGGAGGCCTATCGCAAATTGCTCGCCCAAGCGCCGCCGTATCTCGATTACCTGATCGGGCGCGCGCGGAAAATGGACCGCTCGACGGCTGCGGGAAAAGTTTCCGCGCTGAATTTCCTGATGCCCTACGTGCAGCGGCTCCCGAACCGCCTGCTGCGTTCGGAATGGGCCACGCGAATCGCTTCGGAATTGCGCGTGGATGAGCCAGTGCTGCGCGAGGCGCTGAAGCGAGCAGCTAACGAGCGCCGCAGCGAAGTGAAACCCAAGGCGGAGTTGCTGACTCCAGTGGTGAAGCCTGCCGAGCGGCAACTGATCCGCATGCTCATTGAAGCCACGGAATTTCGGGAGAAGCTCGCGCACGAAATCATCTCGAGCGCACTGCATCGCGGGTTGGAGAGCGAAAAAATTCTGGAACTGCTAATCTCCAAGGTGGGCGAAGCGCCTGATCCGACCACGCTGGGCGCGTCACTGGAAGAGAAAGATCGCCGGCTGCTGTTCGAGATTCTTTTCGAAAGCTCCGGCGAAGCGACGTGGGAATCGGCGGAGAGTTGTCTGAGCGTCCTGCGAGGTTTGCGGGATGAGCTGGAGCTCACCGCGTTGCAGCAGAAGATCGAGTCCAAAGCTTCCCCGAGCGAACTGAACCGCTTGCTCACCCAACGTCTGGAACTACAGAAGAAACTAGCGCAACGCTAAATGGCCTCAAAAATCCCGTCCATTGTGATCGTCGGACGCCCCAATGTGGGGAAGTCCACGCTATTTAACCGCCTGACCGGCACGCGGCGATCCATCGTCACGAACGAGCCCGGAATCACGCGCGACCGCATTTATGGCGTCTCCCATTGGGAAGGGCGCGCGTTCGAAGTGGTGGATACGGGCGGAATCGTGCCGGAGGACAAGGCCGGAATTCCCGGCGAGATTCTACGCCAGGCGCATGTGGCGATCGCAAACGCGGCTCGCGTGGTGCAGGTGGTGGACGGCCGCGAGGGTCCCGTGCCGCTGGATGCGGAGCTGGCGCAGTTGTTGCGCCGCGCCGGCAAGCCTCCTGTGCTCGCCGTGAACAAAGTGGATTCTCCGAAGCAGACGGAATTAGCCGCGCAGTTTTACGAGCTGGGCGACGAGATCTTTCCGATTTCGGCGGAGCACGGTTTCGGCATTGATACCATGCTCGACGCGCTGACGAAGGATTTCGCGCTGGGCGAGGCGGTCGAATCCAGGCCGGATATCAACATCGCCATCATCGGGCGGCCAAACGTGGGGAAGTCAACGCTGCTGAATCAATTGGTGGGCGCGGAGCGTTCCATCGTATCGGCGGAGCCGGGGACCACGCGGGACGCCGTGGATACAGTGGTCGAGCGCCACGGAAAGACCTATCGCTTTCTCGACACCGCCGGGATCCGCCGCAGGGGTAAGACGAAGCTCATCGCCGAAAAATTGAGCGTGATCATGGCGCGGCAGCACTTGGAGCGCGCGGACATCGCCGTGATCGTGGTGGATGGGTCGGTGGGTGTCACGTCGCACGACGCGACGATCGCGAGCTACGCGGAACAGTCGGGCCGGTCGGTGATCATCGCGATGAACAAGTGGGACCTGGCGCTCGAAGCCGCGCAGGAAAAGGCCGCGAAGGAAAAAAAGCACGGCGGCAAAGGCTCCGGCGGAAATCCCAGCAAGCTGCTGGCGGATTACGAGCCGATCGTCCGCGAGAAATTCAAATTTCTCTCTTTCGCGCCCATCGTGTTTCTTTCGGCGCTGACGGGCGAGCGCGTTGAGAAGCTTTACACAGTGATTGATCGCGTCGCGGAGGCGCGTTACCGCCGAATTTCCACCGGCGAACTGAATCGCTGGCTCGCGGGCGTGGACCTCGAGCGGGGCACGTCACCGGCGAGCCGCAAGGTGAAAATTTACTACGTTACGCAGGCGACGACTGGCCCGCCCACGTTCGTGCTGTTCACGAATCAGACCAAGCCGCTGCACTTCAGCTATCAGCGATTTCTCGAGAATCGCCTGCGCGAAGCCTTCGATTTCACCGGCACGCCGCTTCGATTCACCCAGCGGCTGAAGAAAAGCGCGATGCGTCAGGACGCGAATCGGGAACTTCGTCAGGTCACGAAGCACGTGCCCCGGCACAGCGACAAGCGCAAGTGGCACCCCGAAAAGAAGAAACGCGACCGCACCTGATGGCGTAAAGGCCAATCCTGCGGCTCGTCAGGGGTTGACACGCCGCCAAATCGGCCTAGGATACTGACAAGCCATGGCAAGTGCGGCCCAAGCTGCGCAGGAACTCCCGGAAAAGAGCCTTTTCCGCATCGGAGAAGTGAGCCGTCTGACGGCGACGAAGACCTTCGTTCTGCGCTATTGGGAATCCGAGTTTCCCACGCTACAGCCCGTGAAAAGCCCCAGCGGTCACCGCCTCTACCGGCGCGAGGATATCGAGACCGTCTTCGAAATCAAGCGGCTGCTTTACGAAGAGGGCTTCACCATCGCGGGCGCGCGGAAGCATCTCGCGGATCAAAATGGCGGCAACGGAGCGGCAGGCGCGCGCGGCGAGGCGACACCGCGAAGTGGCGCGCGCTGTGGAAGCTCCCGCGAAGCACGTTCCTGCGTCACGCGCGCATCGAAAATTCCTGCTCGATCTCCATGAAGAACTGCTCGCCGTCTTGACCCTTCTCGAACGCGAGTGATACGCTCCTTAGCGGCCCACTGGAGTGCGATGTGGCGCCGATCCGGTCGGGACGTAGCGCAGCCTGGTAGCGCGCACGCTTGGGGTGCGTGAGGTCGCTGGTTCAAATCCAGTCGTCCCGACCATCTAAGATTTCGTAGGCTTCGGGGTGGTCTGCAATTTCCGCAAGGCATTTCAACACAACTGCTTGCAACTCGTTTTCGTTCGGTACAAAGAATCCGTTTTCGGGACGATACAAAACTCCTTCTGGAAACAGCGCGCTTTGTACAGTCTGCCGTTCGTTCAGCTTCGCGCTGGCCCACAGCGTCGCGGGCTGCACTTCGTTTATCTCGTTTCCGATTGCACGTTTGTCGGTTTGAATGTTCGGGCCTTGTTACACTGTCGCAAGGAGTGCTCAACACATGAAGTCGAAAGGTGTTACATCTTTGTTGTTGGCACTGGGATTGACGGTTACCACAGCCTGGCTCTTGCTCAGAAAAAGGGAAAAAATGTCCCAGCTTCCTGTGGGTGTCGGTGATGCAGCGGCTCAACAGCGATTTATCGCTTCGCACAAATCTTCCTTCTAGAGTTTCCCAAACTAAAAAGCACTTTAGAGGCGCTGATAGATGAATCACACAGGAAGGTCAGCGAACAGCACCGCAAGGCAAGCGACGATTCGCAGACGGATGAAGACATCGCTAGACCGATTGTCTTTTCACTGGCGCGCGCAACTTACGACGATTTTGCGGAGTTGCTCGTTCTCGCAGGAAACGGCATGGGCTTGGGCGCAACAAAAGTGCTCCGCAGTATCTATGAACGTTTGGTGACCGCTATGTACATAGCTAAGAAACCGTCCGAAGCAAGATTCTTCATGGATCAGAGCGCAATCGAACGCGGGAAAATCATAAACAGGTACAAAGAAGTGGTGCCTGACAGACTGGCAGAAGACTTCACGTCGGACAAACTTGAGGAAATACAGAAGAGATTCACGGAAGCCAATGCACGAAGAAAAGTAGACTTCTGCAAAACCTGCGGGCAGCCAAAGAATCAAGAAGCGTGGACTCGCGTCAGCCTAGATACGATGGCGAAGGAAGTCAGCCAGCAACTGTTCGACGCCTACACAACCTGCTATTTGCAACCCACTTTGCTCAGCCATGCCACGCCAACTGGACTGGATTTCCGAGTTCGTATCCTCGAAGACGGATGGGAATATAAGCTTCTATCCGAACCAGAGGCGCACGGGGCTGTGATGCGCGGGCACTTCTTGATGCTGGGTGTGCTGAGTCATCTTAATGCATATTTCGATATCAAACGCGATGACGACGTGAAAAGCCGCTTTGAAGCGTTCGACCCTATTTGGGCGGAAAATGGCCCGCACGCGCGTTAGCTGGTAAAGTGTTTGAGCAGGACGGAACGAAGTCGGGCAGACCAGTACAAAATAGGCAAGGATGCCCGACCACTCCTCAATTTCGGCGTTTAGTTTTTGCCTGCCCCGAAGCTTGGCAAACCAACTTCGATTTCGCCTAAACGGATGCGGCCGCGGAGTCGTCGTGCAGGCTTGGGGGAGCGGAAATCGGCAGGATGACCTCAACAAGGGTGCCGGTTTCGTCTGACTTGATCTCGAGCTGACCCATCTGCTCCCTGATCCGTTCACGCATTCCGGCAAGTCCAACTCCGCTGTCGGCGCCGGTTCTCAGAAACTTCGCCAGCGCGCCGCGAGGCATGCCTTTCCCATAATCTCGAACTCGCAAAACGACGTTGTCGCCCGCCGTGCGCAACGAAACCTCGACCTTCTCGCTTTTGGAATGCTTGTGAACGTTCGTGAGAGATTCCTGAAGAACGCGAAACAAGACAAGCTCGGTCGCCTGCGGGAGGCGGACGAAATCCTCGGCAATATCAATGGAAAGCGTGATGCCGCTCCGCTGGCCAAATCCCTCCAGGTACCATTTGATGGCGGAAGTGATCCCCAGTTCGTCCAGAAGTGGAGGATGCAGCAAATAGGAGACTGTGCGGGTTTCCGTAAGCGCTTCTTCGAGCACTTTCTCGGTTTCCATCAAAATCTTGTCGTCCGGATTCCCCTGTAGCAGGACTGCCATATTCATTTTGGCAAGCGTCAAAAGCTGACCCACGCTGTCGTGCAATTCCCTTGAAAATTTGCGGCGCTCCTCATCTTGAACCTTCAGGAGGCGAGCGCTCAACCGGCGAGTGTTGCTTTCCATTTGATCGCGGTTCATGAGTTCCGCCCTCAGCAACCGGTAGTGAATCCAAAAAAGCAACGCTGATAGGGCGAACACTCCAAACAAAATGCAAAGGACGGCCACGAAAAGATTTCCGGAAACGGCCCGGCGCATGCCCAGGAGTTTTTGTTCTTCGCCCTGCATCTCCTGGACGATATTCGCCACTTGCGAAGACGCGTCCATGCCGGCCAGTGTGAGGCGGTCCTGCTCCCCCTGATCGACGTGACCCGACTTTTGCAGCGTCATCGAAGCGTCGAGGAACGAGATTCGTTGATCGACGGCTTTATCCAATCGATCGCAAATAAGCTGCTGAGATGGGTTGTCGCGCATCAAATAGCGAATATGCCGTAGCTCTCCGCGGACCTCGCTCTTCGATGATTCGTACTGAGGCAGAAATGCTTCATCGCCGGAATGAACGTAGCCGAATCGTGCGCGCCCGACGGAAGATAGCGAGGTATTGATCTCACCGAGGGCAGCGTTGACTTCGTAGCTATGTGCTGTCCAATGAGTGCTGCTGACGAGCTGCTGGATGGTGATCGAAACGGCGACTCCACCGAGCAGCAGAAGGCTCAGAGCCAAAGTAAAGGCGAGCCGGGCTTTTTTGGCAGGAGACATCTCACACTTTATAGCGGAAAAATCCGCCTGAACACACAAGAATCAAGGCGTCTCGCCGAGGTTTTTTTACGTCGCTCCCGCCGGAGAATAGTCGGGCACCCAGCAGTGCTTTTGTGGGTTAGCGGCATAACTGCTAAAGTATTCGCGCCGGGCGAAGCGAGCTTTCTCGGGCAGTCCGCTGCCGGCTCCAGAATTCTCCATGCCGAATATTCTGATCACAAATGATGATGGTATTCATGCCCCAGGGCTGCGCGCACTGGTCGAGGCGCTGGCGAGCCAGGCGACGATTACTGTGGTGGCTCCGTCTGACAGAGAAGAGCGCGTCGGCGCAGTCGCTTACCTTGCGGTCGCCAATTTATTGCGATCAATTGGCGGAGCGCGAGTGGGCCGTCGAAGGCACGCCGGCAGATGCGATGATCCTGGCGTTCCACACGCTGCTGCCGGAAAAGCCGGACCTGGTCGTATCCGGAATCAATCCCGGCGCGAACCTCGGGGAAAACATCTATTACTCGGGCACGGTGGGCGCGGCGATGGAAGCGGCTATCAACCGCGTGCCGGCCATCGCGCTTTCGCTGGCGTATAAGTCGAGAAAGGTGGATTTTTCTCCGGCGGCGCATTTTATCCAGCATCTAGCGCCGCTGGTGATGCGCGAAAGCTTGCCGCTCGGGGTGATGCTCAACGTCAACGTTCCCCAGAATTGGAGCGGAGCGGTGCGAATCACGCGACAGTCGTCGAAGATCACGCGCAACGTGTTGAAGCCGGGGACCGATCCTCGAGGGCGGCATTATTTCTGGCTGAGCGAGCAGCAATTCACCGAAGGAATTGAGCCCGACACCGATCACGCCGCGATTCGCGACGGCGCGATTTCCATCACGCCGCTGGAAGTGGATCACACGCACTCGCCGTCGCTTGAGCACCTTTCGCACTGGGCGAAGAGCCTTGAGGAAGCGTCGCGGCGGTGAGACCAGACCTGAAAAACCAAATGCGAAGGCTGCCGGGCTGAAGCCCGGCGCTACATTGAAACCTGCTGTGCGCAGCGGTGACGCACGCAATCTTTCTGATCAGCGGTATGCTATTTTAGATTTCCGTCCCTCAGCGGCTAAAGCCGCATTACTTTTGTGACGATTACGGCACGACTGAAGTACGTGCCCTGACGAAGACCATGTCGAAAAAAGCCGCCACCGCCAAAGCCGAGGAAATTACCGTCGAAGGAATTTTTGGCCCCGGCGGGCTGCTTGAAAAGCGCCATCCGGGATACGAATTCCGGCCGTCGCAGCTCGCCATGGCGAAGATTGCCGACGACGCTTTCGCGAAGCACCAGCACGTCGTCATCGAAGCGGGCACGGGCACAGGCAAGACGCTCGCCTATCTGATTCCCGCGATTCGCAGCGGCCGCCGCGTGGTCATTTCGACGGCGACCAAATCGCTTCAGGAGCAGCTGTTCCAAAAGGATGTGCCCTTCCTGCAAAAGCATTTCGCGCCGAATCTGAAGGCCGCCCTGATGAAGGGCCGCGCCAACTTTCTCTGCCGGCAAAAAGTGCACCAGATGGAGGGCCAGCCCGTCCTGAAGGGAATTGACGAGGTGGATTGGTTCTCGCAGATCCGCGATTGGGAAAAGCTGACCGAAACCGGCGACCGCAGCGAGTTGACGTTTCTCCCCGACGACGCCGAGCTGTGGAATCGCATTGACGCGCGCAGCGACCTCTGCACCGGCAAGAAGTGCCCCGAATACCAGAGTTGCTTTATCACCGCGATGCACCAGCGCGCGCAGGAAGCGGATCTGATTATCGTCAATCATCATCTTTTCTTCGCCGACCTCGCCCTGCGCGAGGACGATTTCGGCTCGATCCTGCCGGAATATTCCGCGGTCGTCTTCGACGAGGCCCACGAAATCGAGGACGTCGCCAGCGACTATTTCGGCCGCCAGCTTTCGAGCTACCGCTTTGAGGAGCTTGGGCGGGACGCCGAAAACATGCTGCGCATGCTGCAGATTGAGGCCGCTCCGCTGCGGCGCCAACTCGGCCGGATGCGCGAGCGCGCCCGCGGCTTCTTCGAGCGTTTTCCCGAGCGCGAAGGGCGATACTCCTTCGGCCCCGCGGAGCGGAGCGCTTTTCTCGATCAGAATCGCGAGGAATATGACGAGGTCGCATCGGCGGTGAAGCGAATCGAGGCCGAGCTTTCGGCGCTTACTCCCAAGCCGGAAGAGGTGGTTGTCATGGCGCGGCGCGCCGCCGAAATGCGCCGCGAGCTGACGTTTTTGCTCGAGAGCGACGAGAAGGGCTACGTCTATTGGTATGAGCGACGTGGCCGCGGGGTTTTTCTTGCCGCAACGCCCATTGACGTGAGCGAGATACTCCGCGAAAAACTGTTCGATCAGTTCGACACGGTCATCCTTACGTCCGCGACGCTCGCCGTCGGCGGGAGATTTGACTACTTAAAGCAGCGCCTCGGAGTGCTGCCCGCAAACGAGAACGTGCTCCCACAGGAGTTCGATTACAGCACACAGGCGCTGCTCTACATGCCCCCGTCTCTGCCGGACATCCGGCAACCTACTTTTGCCGCGAGCGCCGCCGACGAGATCACCCGCCTGCTGGAAATTTCGCAAGGCCGCGCGTTTTGTCTTTTCACAAGTTACGCGCAGATGAGGGACCTGTTCGAGCGTGTTTCGGGGCGATTGAAATTTCCTTTTCTCCTCCAGGGGTCTGCCCCGCGCTCGATTTTGCTCGACCGCTTTCGCACGACGCCGAATGCAGTGCTATTCGCCACTTCGAGCTTTTGGCAGGGCGTGGACGTGCCCGGCGCACAACTTTCCTGCGTGATTATTGATAAGTTGCCGTTCGCTGTGCCGAGCGATCCTATCGTCGCGGCTCGCGTGCGCGCGCTTGAAGAAGACGGCCGCAACGCGTTCGCCGAATACCAGATTCCCGAAGCGGTCCTCGCGCTCAAGCAGGGCTTCGGCCGGCTGATTCGCTCGAAGACCGACCGCGGCATTCTCTCCATCCTCGATAACCGCATCCGGCGCATGCACTATGGTAAAATTTTCCTCGAGTCCCTGCCCGAATACACAACCACGCAGGATCTCGCGGAAGTCGCGCGATTCATGGAAGAGCGTCCGGAATAGCACCGCTTCCTGTGCGGAAGTGATCTTCGAGCGAAGCGGGCTGAGGGGCGCGCGGTTTACGGGACCAAAGGAAACTTCATGTACGAAATCAGCGTTGACGAATCATTTGCCGCGGCGCACAACCTGCGCAATTACCATGGGAAGTGCGAGGACTTGCATGGGCACAACTACAAAGTTCGCGTGGTTCTGACGGGCAAGGAACTCGACGCGACCGGCCTGCTCTATGATTTCGTCCACCTCAAGCGCGTGATTCAGGAAGTGATTCGGGTCGCTCGATCACAAGTATCTGAACGAGCTTCCGCCATTCGACACTTTGAATCCTTCGGCGGAAAACATCGCGCGGCACATCTACGACCGGACGGCAAAGCAGCTTCCGCAGGCGCCGAACGCGGCGGGCATCGCCAGCGTCACGGTATGGGAGACGGACACGAGCGCGGCTACATATCGGGCGTAGGCAGCGCGAAGCAGGAATTCCGGGGTTAAAGCCCCTTAATAAAGACGAAGGCTTTTCGCGGGGCTAAGAGCCCCACGCTTCCACCGGGTTCGCGAAGAGAATCACGTCATGGTGATCACCGAAATCTTCAAATCCATTCAGGGAGAGGGCACGCGCGCGGGATTGCCCTGCATATTCGTGCGCCTCACGGGCTGCAATCTTCGCTGCACCTGGTGCGACACAGCCTATGCGTTTCACGGCGGGACGAAGCGCAGCGTTGACGAAGTTCTCGGCCAGGTCGGCGCTCTTGCGGGTAATGGCGCGGGGCGCATTTCACTTGTGGAGATCACGGGAGGGGAACCGCTGCTCCAGCCGGAAACGCCCGCTCTTGCCGAGAAGCTTCTCGCCGCGGGCTACACCGTAATGATCGAAACGAGCGGTGAACGATTCATTGGCACGCTGCCGCGCGAGGTCATCAAGATCGTGGACGTGAAGTGTCCGGACTCAGGCGAGCCCGAAACCTTTGACCTGGCAAACCTGGATGCCGTGAGCGGAAACGACGAAATCAAATTTGTGATCGCGAGCCAACGGGACTATGATTTCGCGCGCGATTTCACGATGCGTCACCGCTTGGCGGAGCGTGTACACCAGGTGTTGTTTTCTCCGGTGTTCGCCGATCCGGCGGGAAGCTGGCCCGGGTTGGAAGCGCGGGAACTCGTCGAATGGATTCTGGCGGACGGATTACCGGTCCGGCTTGGAATGCAGTTGCACAAATTTATTTGGCACCCAGCAATGAAGGGAGTTTAGGCCCCGGCGATGGCGGAAAAACCCAAGGCGGTCGTGCTGCTGAGCGGAGGAATGGATTCCTGCGTCACCACGGCGATCGCGAATCGGACGCACCGTCTCGCGCTGCTGCACGCCAGCTACGGTCAGCGGACAGAGCGGCGCGAGCGCCGCGCATTCGACGAAATCGGAGATTTCTACGGGGTGCGCGAAAGGCTGGTGGTTCGGTTCGACGCATTCGCCCAAATAGGCGGCTCCGCGCTCACTGACGAGCGTATCGAGGTGCCTGAATCAGGTGAGGCCCTCGCTCCGCATGCAGGTATTCCCGTCACATACGTTCCCTTCCGCAACGCACATTTTCTCTCGGCTGCCGTCAGCTGGGCGGAAGTAATCGGCGCGACGGCGATTTTCGTGGGAGCGGTGTCCGAGGATAGCTCGGGGTATCCCGATTGCCGTCCGGAATATTATCGGGCGTTCGAGGCGGTGATCCGCGAGGGAACGCGTCCGGAAACGCACATCGAGATCGTGACGCCCGTGATCGGCTATGAAGAAAAGCGAAATCATTCGGCGCGGAGTGGAGCTTGGCGCGCCGCTGGACCGCACCTGGTCGTGCTATCAATTTGATGACGAAGCCTGCGGTACGTGCGATAGTTGCCGGCTGCGCGTTCGGGCGTTCGATGAGGCCGGGTTGCGCGACCCTATCGCCTATCGGACCCGAATTGCGCAATAATGGGTGGCGCGGGGGATACCGCATTTCTCTTCTTGGGGGATAGACAGATGAACCGACTAGCTCGTGCCTTGATAGCGCTGATCGTGGTCCTCGGATTTGCCTCAATCGCCGCGGCGCAGAACGCGCGTGTCACCGGTCAAGTATTCGATCGTGACGGGAAACCGTGGGCGGGAATCACTGTGGTTCTCAAGAGTGAGAACGGACGGAGCTTTACGCTCAAGACCGACAAAGATGGGAAATATAGCCAGATTGGTTTGAGCATCGGATTGTACACGTTCACCTTCACCAGCCCGGAAGGCGGTTTGAATTATTCGGAACAGCATCAGCTCGTCGCCGGTGAGGACAACGACTTCTCGACCAACTTCAAAGACATTCTGGCGAAACAGGCTGCAGCGAATCCGGATCAGCAAAAAGCAGCGCAGGACCAGGCGAATAAATTCAAGGACATGCAGACGCACTTCCTGGCGGGCCGCGCCGCCCTCGATGATTGGGAGACGGTTCACAAGCAGCTCGCCACCACACCGGCCGATCAGCGAGGACCCATCGAGGATAAGCTCACGGCTGATAGTAAGACCGCCGTCACGGAATTGCAGGCAGCGGAGCAGGGAGTCCAGGCGAAGGATGTAAAAAACCACGCGGTGGTGTGGTCGAACCTGGGGCAGGCTTATGATCGCGCGGGTCAATTGCAGGAAGCTGTTGATGCGTATCAGAAGGCCATCGATCTGCAACCCAGCGCGGGAGCCTACGGCAGTCAGAGCACAGCTCTCGCGAATCTCGCCGTTGCACAAACCGATCCGAAAGTCGCTCAGGAGAAACTGGCCGATGCCGGCAGTGATTGCGATAAGGCCGCCGCGCTCGATCCGGCACCTGGGTCAGCCAAGGCGTGCTGGAAGAACATCGGGATCGTTCTCAGCAACAAAGGGGATCTGAAGGACGCGATTCCACCGCTTCAAAAAGCGACGCAAGCGGATCCGAAAGACGCGCAGACATGGTACCTGCTTGGGAGCGCCTACACAGGCACGATCGATTCGAAGCAGGAAGGCGACAAGATGACCTACATCATTCCTCCGGGAACGGGCGACGCCTATCAGAAATGCATTGACGCCGATCCGACCGGACCCTACGCCGCCCAGTGCAAGACCATGATTGATACCCTGACCACGATGGCCGGTGGCGATGCAACCACCGTGGGCGCGAGGAAAAAGAAGAAGTCGTAAACCCGCGCCCGGTAAGGTATCGCAGTTTCCGGGTTGGCCAATGGGGCGCCGCTTTCCAAAGCGCGAACCTGGCAGCAGTTTATCGTTTTCTTGCATTTCGCCCGGGCCGCCTCACCTCTCGACCCGAGCGCACGAGAGTGCTATTCTCTCGCACGCAGCTCCAAGGATTGTGGTGCACGACGTGGATTCCAACCAGGCAGGTACCCAGCGCAGGCGCAGTGAACGGGTCTCGAAATCCGTCCCGTTGATCGTTCGCGGAATCGATCTCCTGGGCCAGCCATTCGAGGAGCGTACATCCACGCTCGCTCTGAACCTCAATGGATGCCGGTACTCCTCGAAGCATCACCTGCCAAAAAATACCTGGGTCACGCTCGAGCTGCCTCAGGGAGGCCAACGCCGCAACCTGCGCGCGCGAGTCGCGTGGATTCAGCGGCCTCATTCGGTTCGCGAGTTCTTCCAGATCGCCGTGGAGCTCGAAAGCGCCACGAACGTCTGGGGCATAGAAGCTCCGCCCGCTGATTGGAATGTGAATGAGGCATCGAGTCTTGCGCCCGTGGAATTCATGGCGGAATCGAACGCGCGGATTGCGGAAGATGCTGGCACCGATGCAGTTCCAGAAGCGATGCAAACTTTTGAGGAAAGAGTGCCGGCCGACATGACGAACCCATTTTTCGAATCCGCATCTGCTTCGCCGTTTTCACCGGCATCGCCCAGCGACCAGGAGTCGGCAGGCGTGGCCGAAAGTCCGCTTCTGCGCGAATGGAATGCGGAGATCGAACGGCAAGCAGGCCGGGCGGCGGACGCCGCGATCGCGCGTGCCGAGGAACATATCCGCCACACCGTGGAAGAGTTTGAGCAGACGCACAAAGACGTGCGAGGAACCTTCTCTTCCGAGATGGCTGCGAAGCAGGAAGAAATCCTTACCGGGCTGAAATCGCAGTTTGAAAATGGCCTCCAGCAGGCCCGCGAGCTTATCCAAGAACTGGACCGGAAGGCCCAAGCGCTCCATGCGGAAAGCGAAGCTGCGCTTGAGTCCACCAGCCGAATGGCGCAGGCGCGCCTTCAGTTGGACGCCACCGAGGCAGCGCGAACCCAGCAGCAATCCGCGGAGAATTCCAAGGAACTCGTGGCTTCGACCGACAGAACCGCTTCGGAATGGCGGCAGCGCATCGAGTCCGAAATGGCTCTGGCCCAGACGCAATGGAACGAACTTCTCCAATCGTCGCTCGATGGCAGTATCGAGCGGCTGGTGGAGCAACTTTCGGGACGCTCGCAAGAGATCCTTCGCGGCACGGAGCAAAGGATGTCCGAACGTTTTGCGGAGCTTCGGCAACCTCTTGGGCAAATGTACACCGAGGCGCGCGACACTCTTTCCGGCGTGAAGTCAGCGCTTGAACATGAGGTGGGGCGCGCGCGTTCGTCGCTTTCTGAAATCGAGCATGCGGCGAGCCGGATGAAGGAATACTCGGCCCAGCTGGAGGCCGCGAGCCACGACACCCTCAACGAATTGCATCGCCGCCTCGAAAATATCCTCGAGGCGCAAACCGACGAAATGAATCGGCGCGCCGAGCTCGCCGCGGACGGCGTCCCGCAGCGTCTTTCGCCCACCCTGGATTTTCTGGGCAATCAATTCGTCGAACGCACCATGGCGGAAGTGGAGTCAAAGCTCACGCCACGCATCGAGCGCGTCCCCGAATTGCTTCGCGAACTGGCCAACCGCGAGATCGAGCTTGAAGACAGCCTGCGCCTCCATCGCGAGCGGCTCCGCCAGGTTTCGGAGAACAGCCAGCGGGACGTAGCCGCACAGATCACCGCTACCATCGGAAACCTTCGCAACGATTTCGAAGGCGCGCGCAAAGAGGCCCTGGCGAAATGGAATGAAGAGTTGGACGCGAGCGGCGTTCGCGCGTCTCACGCGGCTGCGGAGTCCATCGGCAAATCGTCGGAATGGTTTCAGCAGGAGTCGCGCGCTCGTTTGCAAGTGTTGATTGAGCAGGCGCTGGTTACTGTGGGGACCGGCTTCCAGGAAAAGACCTCCGAGGCTGCGCGCCAGTTCGAAGCGCGGCTCGACGAGCAATCCACCGGCCGCCTCGCTCAAATTCATCAACAGCTCGACGGAGTCGCAGGCGAAATTTCCGGCCGCACGCGCTCGCAACTCGACGAAGCAGCGGAATCGGCGGCAGCGTCGTTCGGTCAGGTCCTTCGCAGCATTTCCGACGAGGAAGTCGGCCAATTCGCAAGCCGCAGTCATGGCGCGATCGAGGATCGGAAGCGGGAGCTGCAGGGATTCACCGATCAGCTCGTCCGCAGCCTCGATGCGAGCGCCACGGGATTGGTCGATCGTTTCCAGGCGCAAATGGTTTCGCAGCGCGATGCCAGCGTAGCCGAGGGTCGCAGCGCTTTGGCCGCCGAATTCACTACCGCGCTCGATGGATACCGTGCCGAACGCGACGCGCACGACAAGGCTTGGGCTGAGAATTTGGATCGCGTGAGCGGTGAAGCCGCGGCGAAATATCAAGACCGTTTGGATGCCGCCTGCGATTCCTGGATCGTTTCGTCCGTGCGCCGGCTCAACGAGCACGGCCAGAACGTGATCGAATCCCTGATGCGTTCGGCCGATCAGGCTCTGCGGGATTCGTGTTCCAAGGTTTTCGACGGGCTTTCCGAGATTATGAGGGACCGCGCGACGAATGCTGCCGGAGTGGCGGGGTTTGCGCCTCCTCCGAATCGCGACTCCGGGGAGAATCCCGCACCGCACAACCTGACGGCTTCGAAGGGCGCAAACGCCTAACCTTACGCGGGCCTGCAGTCAATTACCTGCGGTTAAGTGAATCAGCCGGCCGCAGCCTGTTTTTCTCCCGCCGCTTCTCTCGCGGAATTCGCCACGTATGCAACTTGCTCGTCCGTTAACCGAGGATGAATCGGCAGACTCAGCACTCGGTCGCAGGCGCGCTCGGCGCGAGGAAACGTTCCCGGCGGGACGCCGAGGGATGAATATGCCGGCTGGAGATGTACGGGCTTGGGGTAGTGTACGACCGTTTCGATCTCTCGAACGGCGAGCTGCGCGATCATCGAATTGCGATTGTTCACATAGATGACGAACTGATGATACACGCACTCGTCGCGAGGATCGTCCACAGGGATGTCGAGGCGGGCACCCGCGAGAACGCGGCGGTATTCGCGCGCGATTTCCTGCCGGCGCTTGGTCCAGGCGTAAAGGTGACGCAGCTTGATTCGTAGCACCGCTCCCTGAAAACCCTGCATGCGAGCGTTATAACCGACGAACTCGTGCTCGTAGCGCGCGGTCTGGCCGTGGTTGCGCGCCGCCCGAACGAACTTGGCGATTTGGTCGTCATCGGTCGTCAGCGCGCCTCCTTCACCGTACGCCCCCAGATTTTTCGTGGGATAAAAGCTGAACGCCGCCGCATGGCCCAGCCCACCGACGCGGCGGCCGCGATAGCGCGCTCCGTGCGCCTGAGCTGCGTCTTCAAGAATTCGAATGTTATGGCGGGCGCCGATTTCGCGGATCGCGTCCATGTCCGCGGGGCGCCCGTAGAGATGAATCGGCAGGATCGCTCGAGTCCGCGGCGTAATCGCTCGCTCGATAAGATTGGGGTCGAGATTGGCCGTGGTGGGGTCTATATCCACGAAGACCGGCACAGCGCCGCAATAGGTGATTGCCTCGGCGGTGGCGAGAAAAGTGTTCGGACTGGTGATCACTTCGTCGTCCGTCTGCACGCCGAGCGCGAGCAGGCCCAGATGAAGGGCTGCCGTCCCAGTGCTAAGTGCGACGCAATGTTTGGTCCCGCAAAAATCTGCAAACTCTCGTTCGAAGGCCTCGACTTCCTCTCCCAGGACGAACGACGACCTTTCGCACACGCGATCGAGCGCGGGCAGGATTTCGTCCCGCAGCTCCGCGTACTCCGCTTTCAAATCCAGAACAGGAACCTTCATTGCCAGTTGCCTCGCGACCGTGCCAATGGCCTAGTGTACACGATGCTGCGCGGCCAAAGGCGATGCGGAAAGGCCGCCCCGTAAGCGTGTTCGAGTCACGGGGGGCTTGCTAGGCTTTCAACGCACGCAAAATAACCAGCAAACAGGTTAGGCCCGATTGGGTATCATGTGAGCAGCAGAATCGCCGTGACCCTAATGAGGCGGGATGGATTTATCACTCGCTTGCATTATGTGTCGTTAACCCCTTGGAGTCCTCGCACCCGATGGCGAAGGAAAAATCGAAGGCCGACCGTCGGCACCAGCGCATCGCGACGCCAAAGGGCGTCTGGGTGGCGTGGCAAGACGGCAAGCAGCAGAACGTATCGCGCGTCCGCGATCTCAACGTGGGCGGGCTTTTCATTGCCACGCCTACGCCGCTGGCTCTCGGCAGCGTCGTTACGATATTGCTGTCCGTGCCGGAAGGTGAAATCCGCAGCCGCGCCACGGTCAGGAACATCATCCCCGCAGAAGGGATGGGTGTTCAGTTCACTGAGATCACCCCGCAAGATCAGGAGCGTGTAGAAAAGCTCGTCTCGCGCCTCCTAAGTTCCGAATCGACTCTGCCGGCCTAGCCTGACGGTTTTCAGTCCTCCTTCGCGCATTGCGTAGTGAAGGAACCCTCTCCGGCCTAAATAGTGTTGCCCGAGACCGTTCCTGCAGTTAGAATCCGCCAATCGGATTGTCAAAAGGAGTTCCTCAATGAGCGACGATTTTGTTCCCGGGCAGCGCATAGGTGACTACGAAGTCCTCGGAGTGCTCGGCGCCGGAGGAATGGGCAAGGTATATAAGGTGCGGAACGTAATCTCGGACCGCATCGAGGCAATGAAGGTTCTTCTTGCGAACCTGGCGGTCCAAAAGGAGCTGGCCGATCGGTTCCTGCGCGAAATCAAGCTGCTTGCCAGCCTGAATCATCCCAATATCGCCGCGCTCAACACCGCGCTGACGCTGGACAATCAGTTGGTCATGATGATGGAGTACGTGGACGGCGTCACGCTGGCGTCCCGCCTGCAGCAGGGACCGATTCCTCCCGCGGATGCGGTGAACTATTCCGAGCAATTGCTGGGAGCGCTGAGCTACGCGCACAAGCTAAATGTGATCCACCGTGACGTTAAGCCCGCCAACATGATGCTGACTCCCAAGGGTGTGGTGAAGCTGATGGATTTCGGCATCGCGCGTCCGAACAACGAGGCGGGCATGACGGTCACAGGTACCACGCTCGGATCGTTGAACTACATGTCACCCGAGCAGGTGAGGGGCGAGCCGGTTGATCAACGCTCGGATCTGTATTCGATGGGTGTTTCGATCTACGAGATGGTAACCGGACAACTGCCGTTCCGCGGGCACAGCAACTATTCGGTGATGTCCGCCCACTTGCAGGAGCAGCCGCAGCCTCCGATCGTTTTGCGTCCGGATTTGCCCAACGGACTAAGCGAAATCATTTTGATGGCGATGGCCAAGGATCCGAAGGATCGATTCCAGTCCGCGGAAGCCTTTTCGAACGCGCTGAGAAGCGTAGTGTCGGGCACCGTCGGCGCGGGAATCGTGAGTCCTATCCCTGGGACGGTGCGAGTGCCGCAAGGTGTTCCATCTGCTTCCGCGCGAGTTCCGGTTCAGGCGACTGTGCCGCTTGCGGTTGCGGCAGCGTCACAGGCCGCGCCTCCGAGCAGCCGTAGGGGCGTTTACATGGCGCTCGGCGCAGTCATCGCCCTAGCCATTCTCTTCGCCGGGGGCTTCTACATTCCCCGCATCATTAAGACCCATGCCAGCCCTGGCGCTGCGACCACGCAGCCTGCTACCTCTGCGGATGCTCCCGTGGACATTTCAGCTCCTCCACCAGACGCGGTAACAGTGACTGCTCCAGCAGAGGCTCCTCCGCCTGTCGCGCCGGCTGTGCAACAAGAAGATCCGGCCGTTGCAAAGGCTCGCATGGAGGCAGAACAGAAGGCGCGAGCGGAAGCCGCGCGGAAAGCCGCCCTGCTCAAGGAAGCCGAGAATCAAACCGATCAGCTCCAGGCCCGTTCCGCGGCGATTACGCAAGGTCTCGACAATCTGCGGCGCGCGCAACAGGCACAGGGATACGGACTGCGCGGAGATATCGTCCAGGCCGAGCAAATGATGCAGATCAATCTTTCAAGAGCCCAATCAGCCCTGCAAGCCGGGAATGTTGACCAGGCAAAGGAATACCTGGACAAAGCGGAGACCCAGGCAATGACTCTCGAAAGGTTTTTGGGCCGCTAACGAATCCGCGCTAGATGTGGGTGAGTGTACCGGTGATTTTCGTGCGGCGCAGCGCCCAACCGAACACGGTAAACGAAAGCGGGATCAGCACTGCCGCGAACGCCAGCAGCGCCGCAAGCGACGGCACAAGCTGACCCCAGCGCGCTCCGCCAAGTAGCGCGGCACGCATCCCATCGAGCGAATACGTAACTGGAATCATCCGCGCAAGCATTTGCAGCGGTCTTGGCAACACCGACACTGGGTACATCATCCCGCTCACCAAGCTCGACACGCCCAGCACGATCCATTTTGCAGGATTCCCGCGCTTGAACAGAATCTGATAGCTCGCCGAAAGTATTCCGAGGCCCGCAAACGCCAGAATCGAAGCCAGCAAAATTGCCAGCGCTCCGAACCAATTCGCTCCATGCGGCGCAAAACCAAAAAATATCGCGCCGATGCCCAGATAGACGCACGTGCGAAGCGCGAGCGCCACGAATGGATACACTGCGGACCCCGCGATAATCACCGGAAGCGGCGTTTGTGTGACCAAAAGCGCTTCCAGTGTGCGGTTCTGCCGCGCCTCTTCCAGGCTGGAATCGAACGCGGTCATCGAAACGCTCAGATAATCGAAAAACGCGAACCCGACGAGCGCGAATGTGAAATAACTTCGCCCGGCGGGAAGGGCGCGCTCGAGCTGCGGGCTATCCACGAAGCGCGATAGGTAGAAGAAAGTGGCGACGCCGAAAAGTTCTTCGACGGTTTGCGCAATCAGTGCCAGGCGATAGCCGCGCGCGATCAGAAAATCGCGCCAGAAGAAGGCTGCAATTTTGCGCAGCGTGCGCGAGACGTTCATTGGGCGCGTCCCCCCGTCATTCCCGGGCGAAGGATGCGTTCAATAGCTGATTCGAACGTTGCGGCGCCGGTTGCGGCGCGCAGTTGGGACGGGGAATCGCACGCGACCATTTTCCCGTGATCGAGCAGGACCACGCGGTCGGCAATCTCCTCGACCTCGGCGAGCGTGTGCGACGCGAACAGCAGCGTGGTGCCGCGCCGGCGCACGATATCGTCCTTCAGCATGCGGCGGAAATCCGCTGCGGCGAGCGGGTCAAGGCTGCGCGTCGGCTCGTCGAGCAGCAAGACTGCTGGTCCGTGGAGCAGCGCGCGGGCCAATCCCAGGCTGTGGCGCATGCCTGTCGAATACGTGCGCACCTGGCGATCGAGATCGGCCGAGAGTCCCATGCTTTCCACGGAAGAAGCGATTTTCGCGCGGGCATCCGCTCCGGTCAGATTGTTCATCGCCGCGAAGAACGCGAGGTTTTCGCGACCGCTGAGCCGACCGTAGAATCCTTCGTCGCCGCCGGTGTGGTAACCGAGCTGTTGGCGCGCGCGTCCCGCGTCGAGCGCGATGTCGAAACCGTCGAGCATGGCGCGGCCTCGCGTCGGCAGCACAAGAGTCGCGAGAATGCGCATCAGAGTCGTTTTTCCGGCGCCGTTGTGGCCCACAAGCGCCATTGCCTCTCCATGCTCCATGGTGAATGACACGCCGGCAAGCGCGCACGACGTGGGCGGTGCAAAAGGTTGGAGCAGAGAACGCCAGCCAGAAAGCGCGGGAGGGAAATACTTTTCGAGGTTTTCAACTACGATCGCGGGCATCCTACGGAGTTATAACCGAATTCAGCGGCTGGGAATCCAGTTCCAACGCCCAGCTCCCAGGAGCCGCTCAAAACGGTGGTTCGGAAGGCGGCGTAGCCGAAGCGCCCGAGGAGGAAGATGGCGTAGCGATAAACGGCCAACCGCGTAGCCTCACTGATCTGATGCGGCCCGATCACGTCACCGAATGCGCGATGAAGTTCGTGCATTTTGTCGTCCGGCAGAACTTCGAGTAGTTTTCCGAAACGATTCTTGGCTTGCGTCACCGGATCGGCATCGCTGCGCGCCCGCTCTTGCGCTGTCGTTGCGCCTTTTGCTCCGGATTCAGTCGCGCCTCCTGCCCCCTTCGATGTCGTAGGACCAGTGGCGGCCGGCGGTGCGGCTGTGGTTGTTGCTGATGCTGCAGGCGCAGGAGGTTTCGCCGCGGCCTGAGCGGGCTTGACAGCCTTCACCGTTTTCGCTTCGTACTCTTCGTAAAATTCGTAGCGGAACTGTTTCTCGTAGAGTGCGACGTAAGCCCTCTTTTTGTCGTCGGCGGGCACGGCAGCATCCGCCAGTGCTTTGGCGACCGAAATCCTTAAGCGACGTCTCAAACCCAGCGAAATCCGCACGAGCGGTCTTGGATGGGCCTTTGCCGCTCCGCGCGAGGGTCGCAGCCAAACTATCGGTCCGCGCGTCGTAGCATTTCCCGTACACCGCGGTCGCCCGCGCAAGGGTGGCGGAAGCGTCCGGAGTCGCGACGTGTGCCTTGTCGTTGAAGGCAGCGATCCACTCGGCAGACGTCATTTTCAGGATTTGCGCGCACGTCATGCCGAGACGGTCGGGATCGAGCTTTTGCTGCGGCCGGGATGGCGATGGGGCCTGCGCCGCAGCAATCGGCGAAATTGTCGCGAGAAGAAGCAGAGATATCGTTGCGCGTCGCATCGTTCAAATCCTACTTGAGCGGGACGATGCGCCGCAAGGAGCGACTCTACTGGCCTGAAATTCCTCCAGGACCCCCGAGGAGCAGCGCGGACGCCCGCGGCACGATGTTGGTGGCCTGCGACGCGACGATGAGCCATTGGCCGCCGCGCTTCACTTCGACGCGCGTCAGGATCGCGTGGCGCGCGGGCCGCGGCGAGCCGTCGGGATTGTGTTCGCCGTGCGAATTGATCAGCACGTGGACGATGGCAATTTCCGGCGTGAGAAATTTGACGCTGGTCTCCTCGGTCTGCCAGACACTGCCCTTGGCTTTATCTGAATGCAATTCCTCGAGGCTTTGCGCAAATGGCGCGCGTCCTTTGAACCATTCGCCGGCAAGGTTGATCGCATCCACGTCGGGCGCGAAGTCGCGTGACATCGCAGGCACGTCGTTGCTGTTCCATGCCTTCTCCCAGCGAGCTTCCACGTCGCGGATCGCTTTTTCGTCGGCCGCGCTGCCGCCCTGCGCGCCAATGGATTGAGGGAGAGCTGCGGGCAGAAGCAGAAACAAGAGCATCAGGACCGCCAGTTTCGTGCGCATGAGATGCCTCCAGTGCGGGATGGACGCGATTGTGTTCGCGGCGGGGCGGGGAAGTCAAGGAAGTAGGCTAGCGGGCGGCGTCCTAAATTCGGAAGCAGCCACGAAAAAGTGTGTCACTTTGTGGATGCCATTTTTCTTTGTTTTCAAAGGGTTACGCGAGAAATTACTCGGCACGTGTGTCACTTTGTTGGTCATGTGTGAGCGGTAGCGTGACCTCGTGTCCCTTGGCTGAAGCTATGATTACGTGAGGTGTGTTCCGTGGGCCTGCCCTTCGGCTTCGGTCAGGATAAAAAGGCCCACGCGCTCGTCGGAGCGGAGAGATCCCTCGGCTCCCGATGGTCGCTCGGGATGCCGGTTGATCTCCCAGGCTCGACTCACCGTCGACCTGGGAGCCCTCGCAATCGGATCGTCAGTTGTCAAAGAGCGGTGCAGGCCTTCGTCAAGAAAGCCAAGGACGCGAAAATTTGCGATTAGACTTGATGGCGATCCATTGATTTGAATGACTTAGGTGGGATTCTAATAACGGGAGTTTGCGATTAGAAAACTGTAGATTGCCAGCCGGTAATGGACAGAGAAGGGAGGAGGTGTCGCGATCGGCGAGGGTCTTTCTCGAGGCCATTGGCGTCGTTCTCCTGTCCGTGTGCCTGTTCTTCCTTCCGAGAAATCACAAATTGCCGCAGGCGCACGGTTCAACCGTAGCATTTTGTAAGACAGCCCGTACCTTGTACTGAAGTACAGATTTCGTCCAGCCTGATCATCTGGAAATGCAGCAGTCGGAGCTACCGCCGAACGGGATGCGGGGAAGGTGGTTTCAGTGGCTCAGCGCCGCGGGCGGAGAAGTGCGCGCTCGAGCAGGTGGTCGATCGCGCGGTCGAGGTGCTTGCGCCGCGTTTCAGGGCGTTTGCCCGAAGCACACCACATCAGGAATTGGCGGCGATGGCCGGGTGGCATTTCTTCGAACGCTTTGCGGGCTTTTGCATGTTTTGCGAGAGCTTCCCGCAGATCGGCGGGAACGGTAACAGCGCGCGAGGCGAGGTCAATTCGAAGTTCGACGCTGATCGCATCTCCTGCGTCAGCGGCAGCAGCCTTGCGCTGAGCTGTGTTGATCTGCATGCGGTAGCGTCCGCCGCCCGCGGGCACCATCGTCGTCCGCGTACTTTTGCGGCCGACGATGGCGATGACGGGAATGTATTTTGGCTTCGCCTGCTTCCCGCGCTTGGGCGCGCGTTTGTCGCCGCCCATCTGCTTCGCTAGCGCACGCGCGATCTCATCCGGCACATCCACGTGCCGCATCATCCAGATTCGATAAATCGTCGCGAGAAATTTCTGCGATTGTGATTTCACGGTCTGTTCCGAAACGCAAGTTCCACACGCCCACTGTTGGGCAAGGCTAATCTGAACACGAACCCCAACGGGCAGAATCGCTAGCAATTGTGTTGTCTGTGGTGGTTGTAGTATACTACAACAAGTTGTCCATGGAGGCTCACGTGGCAAATGATATGAATGAGCTACAAGAAATTGCGAGCGGAAACTGGTCACCGAGATTGAGGAGCTGAGAACCGAAATTAAGCCCCTTCAAGATCAGCTGAAAGTGCGGAACGACCGGCTTGAAACTGTGGAGCACTTGATTGCGTTGTACGAAGACAACCGACCAGCCAGCCCCGTGCCGCCAATACAGCCAGCCCCATTGCCCAGCTCTGGGGCAAGAAACGGCGGCATCTTTACGCCGACGCATGTCTACTGGCCAGCGATTTTGCAGGTTTTGGTATGAAGCGGCGTGGTTCCGCCCGGAAGTGAATACGATCATCGACGAAGTTGGCAATTTTTTGGCTGGGAGCGCTACGTTTCGGCCGATTATCGAAAGAGTTCCTCAGCGGTGTTCGTGCGGTGGCGCAATCGCGTGGCCCGGCAGAGGACCAACATGATTAACGAAGGTTTGCTCAAGAAGGATTCACATCGAGGTATCTGGGAAGATCGCCGAAGAAGGTCGAGAATGGCTCCGTGAGATAAATCCGCAAGACTGCGTAGATGACCTTTAAAACAAAAAGGCCGGCCCGAATAATAGAACCGGCCTTTGAATCCTGATCCTAGCGCTGACCTCCGTTCGCGTGCGGGAGTTTCAGAACCGTGGAGAATCGGGAGCTGCGTTCAACATGAAGCTGTGGTCTCCCGCTTGAACCGTCGCCTCAAAACCTTGCTGCCCTTTGCGATTGAAATACACATTTTCTCGGAAGACATTCCTTTCGGGATGTAAGATCGCCTGGGCGACTTCATCAGGCGCAACGGGGATTTCTGTGGCAGAAACCGAATACCAAAAGTATGCAATTGGCCCTTTGTAACTCGCCCTATATCCGGGCTGTCCGAACCTGTTGGTGTAGTAGCCGTCTTGAACGAATTCGAGCCCCCCTCGCCGTAAAACCTCCGCGTATTGATCTACTGTCATATTCTTGCTCTCCTCTCTAGGTGGTTTGGATGCTGACCCAAAAAGAAAAAGGCCTCTCAGCGTTACGTCGCTGGGAGGCCTTCTCTTAAAATTTAATCCTGGCGGTGACCTACGTTCCCGCGCCGTTACCAGCGCAGTATCATCGGCCCAGCGAGGCTTAACTTCCGTGTTCGGGATGGGAACGGGTGTGACCCTCGCGGTAAGACCACCAGAAACTGGAAATCGAAACTCCGGATTGATGCGCGAGTTTCGATGAGCAACTGAAGGAAGTAGGGTAAACCGCAAATTCCGCTAGAGAGTAGCGCATTTGCGGAAAAACTTCATTCCCTGCCGCAGGCCCTTCGTTCGTCCCGACGAATCGGGATGTACGAGAAACCTCTTCGGCCTTCGTCGCCCGAATGAGTTCCTCAGGGTAACGCTACGTGTTGGGAAAGTTTTATGGTCAAGCCGAACGGCCGATTAGTACGGGTCAGCTACACGCATTACTGCGCTTCCACCTCCCGCCTATCAAAGTCGTAGTCTACGACTGGCCTTCTTAGGGGACCGCAGCCCCCTTGGGAAACCTTATCTCGAGGCGAGCTTCTCGCTTAGATGCTTTCAGCGATTATCTCTTCCGGACTTCGCTACCGAGCTATGCCACTGGCGTGACAACTCGATCACAAGAGGTCCGTCCATCCCGGTCCTCTCGTACTAGGGACAGCTCCTCTCAAGTTTCCTGCGCCCACACCAGATAGGGACCGAACTGTCTCGCGACGTTCTGAACCCAGCTCACGTACCGCTTTAATAGGCGAACAGCCTAACCCTTGGGACCTTCTACAGCCCCAGGATGCGATGAGCCGACATCGAGGTGCCAAACCTAAGCGTCGATGTGAACTCTTGGCTTAGATCAGCCTGTTATCCCCGGCGTACCTTTTATCCGTTGAGCGATGGCCCTTCCACGCAGAACCACCGGATCACTAGATCCCACTTTCGTGCCTGCTCGACCTGTGTGTCTCGCAGTCAACCTGGCTTATGCTCTTGCACTCCACGGCGGGTTTCCAATCCGCCTGAGCCAAGCTTTGAGCGCCTCCGTTACCATTTAGGAGGCGACCGCCCCAGTCAAACTACCCGTCTGGCCGTGTCCTCCGCCCCGTCTAGGGGCGTAAGTTAGAACGACAGAACTATCAGGGTGGTATTTCACCGTTGTCTCCCCCCCAGCCGAGACCAGGGGTTCCCAGACTCCCACCTATCCTACGCAGGCAGTACCGTTAATCATGACCAGAGTGCAGTAAAGGTGCACGGGGTCTTTCCGTCTAGATGCGGGCATCCGGCGTCTTCACCGGAACCACAAATTCGCCGAGCCGTTCGCCAAGACAGTCGTTCGATCGGTACGCCATTCGTGCAGGTCGGAACTTACCCGACAAGGAATTTCGCTACCTTAGGACCGTTATAGTTACGGCCGCCGTTCACCGGGGCTTCAGATCAAGCCTTCGAGCCTTGCGGCTCTAAGCCCTCCCTTTAACCTTCCGGCACTGGGCAGGCGTCACCCCCTATACGTCGTATTCGACTTAGCAGAGAGCTGTGTTTTTGTTAAACAGTCGCCGAACGCATTTCACTGCGGCCCCCTCGGGCTATAAACCCTAGCGGGGCACCCCTTCTCCCGAAGTTACGGGGCTAATGTGCCTAGTTCCTGAGCGAGCGTTCTCTCGAGCGCCTGTGGATATTCACCTTGTCTACCTGTGTCGGTTTGAGGTACGGGCACCATACGAACTCCTTAGGGGTTTTTCCCGGCAGCGTGAAATCAGGGACTTTGCGGCCGTGTGGCCTCGTCACCAGTCTGACCGTTGAATGACCCCGTGGATTTGCCTGCGGGATCCGGCTTACACTGGCCAATCGGGACATCCATCACCCGACTCCCCTATCCTTCTGCGTCACCCCATCGTATAACGTTCGCATGGCGGGGCAGGAATGTTGACCTGCTATCCATCAGCTACGCCTCTCGGCCTCACCTTAGGACCCGCCTAACCCTGAGCGGATTAACCTTCCTCAGGAAACCTTAGACTTTCGGCGACACGAGTTCTCATCGTGTTTATCGCTACTTATGCCGGCAGAGTCTCTTCCGTGGCGTTCAGTAGTGCTCTCGCTCTACCTTTGCCACCACAGAATGCTCCCCTACCAAATGACGATTTCCGTAGAAACCGTCAATTTCGCAGCTTCGGTCATAGACTTGAGCCCCGTTGGATTGTCGGTGCGTGAACACTTGACCAGTGAGCTGTTACGCTTTCTTTAAAGGATGGCTGCTTCTAAGCCAACCTCCTGGCTGTCTGTGCGCTCACACGTCCTTTCCCACTTAGTCTATAGTTTGGGACCTTAGCTGGCGATCTGGGTTCTTTCCCTCTCGACCACGGAGCTTATCCCCCGTAGTCTCACTCCTGCACTGTTGTCCACGGCATTCGGAGTTTGATTGGATTCGGTATCCTGGATGGGACCCTAGTCCATTCAGTGCTCTACCACCGTGGCAAATCATGCAAGGCTGCCCCTAAAGGCATTTCGGGGAGAACGAGCTATCACGGAATTTGATTAGCCTTTCACCCCTACCCTCAGCTCATCCGAGCGATTTTCAACTCACAACGGTTCGGTCCTCCAGTCGCGGTTAAGCGACCTTCAACCTGGCCAAGGGTAGATCATCCCGCTTCGCGTCTATTCCCACAGACTGAACGCCCTATTCGGACTCGCTTTCGCTACGGCTCGCTTACGCTTAACCTTGCCTGTGAGAATAACTAGCCGGCTCATTAAGCAAGAGGCACGCCATCAGGCATTCCGCATCCGAAGACGCGGCATAGCCCTCTGACTGCTTGTAGGCATACGGTTTCAGGTTCTATTTCACTCCCCTAGCAGGGGTGCTTTTCGCCTTTCCCTCACGGTACTAGTTCACTATCGGTCGCCAACGAGTATTTAGCCTTGGAGAGTGGTCTCCCCAGATTCCCACTGGGTTTCTCGTGCCCCGTGGTACTCAGGATACCGCTTCGAGTCCGGTAAGCTTTCGGCTACATGGCTATCACATTCTATGGCCCCGCTTTCCAGCGGGTTCACCTAGCTTCCGGATTGATAACTCTACTTATGCGGTCCTACAACCCCGGAGTGTAAACACCCCGGTTTGGGCTGTTCCGATTTCGCTCGCCGCTACTCTCGGAATCTCGTTTGATTTATTTTCCTCCAGGTACTGAGATGGTTCACTTCCCTGGGTTTGCTCGTACCCGCCTATGTATTCAGCGGGCCGTTACCTGGTTTTACCAGATAGGGTTTCCCCATTCGGAAATCCCCGGATCAAAGCCTGTTTGCGGCTCCCCGGGGCTTATCGCAGCTTACCGCGTCCTTCATCGCCTGTTGGCGCCAAGGCATCCACCGTACGCCCTTAGTAGCTTAACCATAAAACTTACCCAACACGTCCCGATCCAGTGAGGAACGGAACCCTGAAACTCCGCGACAGAAGGGTCTTGCAGCCCTTCGATCCAGTTTTTAGGGTGTTATGGCACGCTGCTTCCGAGGCCATGTACAGGCCCGGGAATCACACGCTAAGCGGCGTGAAGAGGCAAGTTCGCCTTTCCACAAAGCGCTACTCTCGAGCAAAACTTGCGGTTTATCACGCTATACGCGAACCTTGAAATCCGCATAACGCAATGCCTACTTCCTTCAGTTGTCAAAGATCGTCGTTCCGGTCATCAATTTCCGATCGGAACGTCTCCGCTCCCGGCGGAGCGCGGAATCGGTTTGGAGCCGAATCTGCGAAAAAAACGTATGAAAATAAAAAACCCGGCGACGAGCGCCGGGCGAATCCGTCCATTACTTGAGGTCGCTAAATGCGCGCGCCTCTCGGACGGATGTGCTCGAAGCTCGATTTCTTTCTATCCGGTATTCGTAACCAACCTCACCTCTGGATGAGTCGGCAGGCCCGGTCCGTCAGCAGACTTCCCCCGAATCAGGGCTCTACCAACTTCCAGCAGTATAGCAAAATCCAAATTTCCGTCAAGTTG
>CAWFSW010000001.1:0-33875 GCA_963818605.1 uncultured Acidobacteriota bacterium | reverse complement strand
AGGGGCGGTGGGGATCGAACCCACGACCTTCGGCTTAAAAGGCCGCTGCTCTACCACTGAGCTACGCCCCTAACGTAAACGCACGAAACCGCAGTTGATGAATGTTGAGCGCGATCGTACGGATGGCACCGCGTCAGCTCCGAGCGGTATTTGATTCTAGCGTGTGCGCGCGAAACGGGCAACCGGCATAGGCTTCGACGATTTGCCCTCCGACAGCTTCAGTCCGCTGATGGGACTTCGCCGGGTTTCAGGGCTCCGCGTGAGCGCTTCCGCTTCCAGACGTAATCCTTGCGCAGCTTTTCCTGATGCTTCTTCACCTGACCTTCGATTTCGGCGAATGCGGCCTTTGCGCCCGCACGCGGATCCGAGCCGACTCCAGTTGCCTGCAGCGATCCGGTGGGCAGGGTCAGGTTCAAGGAAAAGGCAAACTCGACCCGGCGCGGCGTCTTTTCAAGGGTGCAGTGAAGCTGGACCAGATCGGGATCGTAGTGCTTCAGAAAGCGATTCAGTTTCTCGATATGGCGACCGCACTCTTTCTCAACGGACTCGCGAGCTCCCGGTTCGATGTGACTGTAGTCTATTTTCATTCGAGCACCTTCCGGCAAATTGGCTGGCAACCTGAAGTGGCATCGGGGCACTTCCAGAGTATCGCTGGGGAACGCGCCGCGCAACCGTCGCAGCTGCGGGCGCTCGAATTGACACGCGCGCGGAGCGCGGCATACGCTCGACATGAGGTCGCCAACCAAGGAGTCATGCCGTCGAAATCCAACTCGACCGAAGGCAAGCGAGGCCGGATTCTCGTCGGGCCAGCCGGATGGTCCTACTCCGATTGGAGCGGGATCGTCTACCCCTCGCGGCGACCTCGCGGATTCCACCAGGCGGCTTATCTGGCCGAATTCTTCGACACGATCGAGATCAATACATCGTTTTACAACCCGCTTCGCCCGGAGCTGGCTGCGCAATGGCTTGACCGCGTTGCCGCCAATCCGCGATTTCTTTTCACCGCGAAGCTTTGGCAGAAATTTACGCACGAGGAGGGCGCAACGACCGCCGACGAAAAGCTGGTTCGCAGCGGCTTTGATGTGCTCCACGCGGCCGGACGCTTTGGAGCTATGCTGCTTCAGTTCCCTTTCTCATTTCACAACACGCCTGAAAACCTCGCGCGGCTGAGAAAGCTCCTCGGGAGATTCAGCGACTATCCCCTCGTTGTCGAAGTGCGGCATTCGTCATGGGCGCAGGCGGAGTTTTACGACTTTCTGCACGAACGCCACGTCGGAATCTGCAATATTGACCAGCCACTGATCGGCCGTTCGATCAAACCGGGCGAGCGTGCCACTTCCGCGCTGGGCTACGTCCGCCTCCACGGACGCCGCGAAGATACTTGGTTCAGCGACGACCCCCAGATGCCCAGCCACGAGCGCTACAACTATCTCTATTCCGAACAAGAGCTTCTGCCCTGGGCTGGGAGAATCGAGCACGTTGCGGAGCATACGAAGACCACTTTCGTGGTGACCAACAATCACTTCGAGGGCAAGGGCGTCGTCAACGCGCTGCAACTGATTCATATGCTCACGCACAACAAGGTCAAGATTCCCGAGCCGCTCCGTCATCGTTACCCGGAACTGGAGGCCATCGCCGACGCACCATCCAGCGCGCCGACCCTGTTCCCTCTCCCACCGAAGTAGAACTTTCGCAGGCTAAGATATTTTTGAGGGTTTGGCGCACACTTATCCACACGCCTGAACATCGTCTGCACAATTAAGGGAACTACTTCTTGAAGAGATTCTCAAAAGCCGTGCGCGCGTCGTTGGGCCTGGCCGCGGCCGGGGCTGCGGGAGCGTTGGTGGCGTAGGTCACGGGCGACGTGTCCTTCTCTACCGTCATTCGAAATTCAAAAAAGGTGCAATCGTTTTTCGCGTCCTTCTTCGCAATGTGTTCCGTAATTGGCTGCGTGCACTCGAACTGCTTTCCGGTATCGAAATGAACGCACTGCTTGCACGAATGCAGCTCAAAATTGCAGCGAGGGCATGCGCCATTCTGATCGAATCCGGGCGCGAGCACTGCACCGCAACTCGAGCACCGGGCCCTCATCACGGTTCCGACCATCCGCGGCGTACGCGGTCCCAGCATGTCCTGCTTCGGGCGAGGCTCGCTTTGCCGGTCGGGGCGCTCTGTGCGCGCACGCTTCTTATCTTCGGCTTCGCGGTCGCTATAACCCCGCTGCCTATACTTCCGCTCCATGAAAATCCTCCTGGGGGTTGTCTTATGATACCCCGGAAAGCCCTGCGTCAAACGGCATCTTCGTGCCCGATGCAAAAAACACCGCGACCGTCGCTTACGGAAATCGCCGCGTCGCGCGACCTCTGGCTCTTACCGGCTCACGGCCCCGCGCGAGACCCTTCGCTTAGCCCATGATTTGGAGAAACCTTCGAGCGGGAAATCCGGTTGCAAAAATGTTTGCGGCCGACGAAAGCCGGCGAGCACCGCCTCCGCCGCCAGATATCCGCTTCGAACGGCGCCCTCCATCGTCGAGGGCCAGCCGGTGCGAGTCCAATCCCCGGCGAGAAACAAATTCTCTACGCTGCTTTTCTGAGCGGGACGATAGCGGTCCACGCCCGGCTCGGGAGAAAACGTCGCCATGACTTCCTTGATCACCGTGGCCTTCTTGAGTTGGGCATCCCGCGAAGCGGGAAGGATTTCCGCCAACTCGCGCCTGCAAAGGTCAATGATCTCCTGCCGGGAACGCGGGACCAGATCATAGGACGCACTGATCACCAGTTGCAGGTACTGTCCGTCCGCGGCTTCTTGCCCGTACAAAAGCGTCTTGTTAAAGACCCACTGCGTCGTGTGGTCGAGGAGCGTGAGAAACGGTTCCTTCATTACCTCACGGTCGAACCAGAAGTGAACGCCCGTGATTGGCGAACTTCGAATGTGGTGCAGGCCTTCCAGCGCACCGCCCGGCTCGCCCATCTCCTTCGGCAACAGGCCGAGAAGAACGTTATGCGGAACAGCGACGATGCAAGCATCCGCCGATACCTCCGAGCCGTCTTCGAGTACCGCGCCCGCGAACCGGCCGTCGCGAACTCGAATCTCCCGGACTCCCGAGCGCAACTTCACCGGGCGGCCTCGACGCTCGATTGCCTGGCGGCACCCTTCGTATAACTCGCCAAGCGGCACCGACGGAATGCCCACGCGATATCCTCCGCGGCTGCCCAGGAAAGCCTTCCAGAAGACTTCGATTCCATAGCGCGCGTCCGTTCGCGCCAGTTCTTCATCGAGCGCGCTGACCAGCACGACGCGCCAGAAGCGCTCGATTGCGCCCGGCGTCTGCTTCATCCGCTTCAGCCACGCGAGCATCGAAACTGATTCGATACCGGCAGGCTGTCCACCCGCCCACGCAATCGCCAGCAGTGCTTTCGCTATGGCGCGCTTGTCGGCGAAGGTAAGAGCGCCAAAGAATAGAAACGACGACGCCATGTGCAGCGGCGGAGGAAGCTTCGACGCTTCGATCGTCGAGCGACGCCCCTGGCGATCCACGAAATAGAGCCGGTCGTAGAAACGGATTTTGCCGCCCGCCCCGGCGCGCCGGTAGAAATCGGCGAGATTCGTGCAGCACCCAAGCGTGACGTGCTGGCAATTGTCCACTTCGGTGCCGTCGGGGAGCGTGTAAGAAGTGGCGCGACCACCCAAGTGCGGGCGTTTCTCGTACAATTGGACTTCGATTCCTGCTTCAGCCAGCGCGACGGCGGAGGCCAGGCCCGCCAGACCGCCGCCGATCACCAGAACGTTTTGCGAGGGCATCCCTCTTCCACCAGCCCGTCATCCCAGCCGTCAGGAGAAATTGGATTTTTTCGGCGCTCGACAGGGAGACGCGCGAGGAGAAAACATCGAACCCGCGCTCTTCGATCCGCGCGAGCAAGCTGCTGTACGTCCGAATCAATGCCCACAAGGTCGCTCTGCTGTCCGGGTCCACTTGCGCGACAAGCGGTGCGCCTTCTTCATAAAAGCGCCACGCACGATGCGCCGAGAACGCGAGCAGATCGTGAAGCGGCAATTTCAATGGTCCGCGCAAATCCTGCTCGCGAACGCCGAACCGGGCGAGATCCTCAAGCGGCAAATAGATGCGCCCCATCTCATAATCCGCCTGGACATCGCGAATAATGTTGGTGAGCTGGAACGCCAAACCCAGGCGCTCGGCCAGGTCCGGCGCGCGCGGGTCGCGGAAGCCGAAAACGTGCAGGCAGGTAAGTCCCACTGTGCCTGCAACGCGGTAGCAATACTCCGAGAGCCGGTCGAATGTAGCATAGGACGCCACGGTCAGGTCCATCTCCGCGCCCAAGATCAAATCGTGAAAGTAGCGCGTGGGAATCTCAAAGCGCCGGATCGTATCGGCGAGCGCGGGAAGAACCACGTGCCCGTCCGTGCGGCCTGACGCAGCCTCATCAAGCAACGCACGCCAATGCGCCAGCCCACGGCGCTTGGATAGGACGTCGCCAGGCTCATCCGAGACGTTGTCCACCAACCGCATGAAAGCGTAGAGGGCGCAGAGAGCGTTGCGCTTTTCTCTGCGCAACCCGAAAAACGCGAGATAGAAGCTGCTTCGCGCGGCGCGCGCAATTCGATTGCACTCAGCATAGGAGGCGGCCACATCGGCGGCGCCAGAGCTGGGCGCGGGATGCGATTCGCTTGAAATCGCAGCAATTGGAGCACCGGAGGGCCGCATATCTGACGACGGCAGGGTAAGAGCAGAAGCTGAACTCTCGGTTTTAGGTCCAGACGAACGCGCGAGGGCCCGCGCCCCGAGCGCTCGGCCGAGCAACTGGACTTTCTTCCATTTCGAGAGCGAGGGCCGGTAACAAAGCGTGTTGTACCCCGATGCTTCAATGGCGTCCAAAATCGCAATCCCGCCACGGCTGAAGAGTTCGATATCGGTGCGCAGGCCGCTGTCCACGAGCGGCGCCAAAGGCAGCCCGGCGTCGAAAAGTTCTCGCGTTCGTGCGATCAAGGATTTCATCAGCGCGACGTAGCGCGAATCGAAGTGTCGCGAGGCGATGTCCGCTTCGGTTAAACCGTGCTTGGTGAGTTCTTCGATCGGAATATAGATACGGCCTTTGTCGAGATCGCGCGAAACATCCTGCCAGAAATTCGCCAGCTGCAGGGCGGTGCACGTGAAATCCGAGAGACGTTGCCGCTCGTCGTCGCGGTAATCGCACAGATGAAGGACCAGCCGCCCCACGGGATTCGCCGAATAGACGCAGTAGTTGAGAACCCCGTCCCATGTGGCGTAGCGCTGAGTCTTTTGGTCCTGACGGAAGGCGCGCAGCAGATCCAGGTAGAGGCGAAGGGGAGTCTGCTTGGCCCGAACCGTTTCGCGCAGTGCGATCAACACCGGATGACATGGCTCCTCGCCATGACGCCAACAGTGACGAAGATCCTCTTCCCACGCGCTCAGCAGCTCAAGGGCCCGAGCGCGGTCCGGAATTTCGTCTCCAAGATCGTCGGACCAGCGGCAATACGCGTAGACATTGTAGAAATGCTGATGCAGCTCGCGGGGAAGAAGCCACGAGACGACGCCGAAATTTTCGTAGTGGTGCGTGGCAAGCCAGCGCGTATAGCGCTGCGCTTCGTCCGCACCGCAGCTCTCCGGCGGCAGGTTGCGCGCAATTTCGAGTTCGGGGGTGGGTAACATCAAATCGGCTGAGAATTGGCGATTAGAACTGCCGCGGTCCAGTGTTTTCAGTAACTTACAAGGTTTCTAATTCCCACAATTTGCGATTAGAAACTCCACGCCGCAGATGGTGGCAAAGGAATCGGACGGCGATCAGGGAATGATAGCCGTCTTCAACTCGCCATTGCGGTTCTTCATGTGCTCAAACACTCCAGGGAGCTCCGTGAGCGGGACCTCTCCGGTAATGAAGTCGCTGGCGCGAATTTCTCCGCGCACGATGGTGTCGAGAGCCTCGCGAATGAATCGCGGCGTATGGTGGAACGTGGACTTGATGCTGATCTCGGAATAGTGCAGCGCGCCGGGATCAATTTTCACTTCGGTGTTCCGCGGGCAGCCGCCAAAGAGATTCACCGTGCCGCCTTTGCGCACCATCTGGAGCGCCCATTGCCATGTGGCTGCCTGCCCCACCGCTTCGATCACGGCGTCCGCTCCGCGCCCGCCTTCCGTCAGCTGGCGCACGAGGCTAACCGGATCATCTATTTTGGAGACATCGTATGCGGCGACGGCGCCCAGGCGCTCTGCCGCGCGCATTTGACTATCGCGCTTGCCGACGGCGATCACGCGCACGTGACGCCCGGAAAGAATGCGAATGAATTTCAGCCCAATCGGCCCGCAGCCGATGACGACCACGGTGTCACCGTCATGAATGCCCGTCTCGTGAATTCCGCGAAGCACGCAGGCGAGAGGCTCGACGATTGCCGCATCAAGGAATGAGACGCTGTCCGGAATCTCCAGCATGTTTTCGCGGACGATTCTTCCCGGGATCCGAATGTATTCGGCGTAAGCGCCATTGTTGAAGAGCAGATCCTCGCACAGGTTCGGTTGGCCCTTGCGGCAGAAGAAGCACTGATTGCACGGCGCGGAATTGGACGGAACCACACGCATGCCCTTGCGCACACCGCCATTGACGGCGCTGCCCTTTTCTTCCACGGTTCCGGAAAGCTCGTGGCCGAAAAGCGCGGGCGGCTGAATCATGCGCTCGTGAAAGCCCTGCTTCCAAACTTTCAAATCAGTGCCGCAGGTGAGCGCGACTTCCACGCGAACCAGTACGTCGTCAGCGGCGAGACGCGGGATATCCACGCGCTCGATCTTTACGTCCTCTGAGCCGTAAAGGACCGCCGCCGTCATGTGCCCGTTTTTTTCTGACTTGCTCATTCGTGCGCGATCATAACTTTCAAGGTATCGTGTTTCGGATGCGCCGCCAATTCCAGCGCGTCCGCGATGCGCTCCAGAGGGAAGCGGTGCGAGATCATTTCCCGCAACGGCATCCGGCGTCCAAAAACCAGCGCCGCTGATTCTTCCTGGTCACCGACCGAAGCGCTGTAGCTGCCAAGAATTTCCTTCTCTTCAACGCCGACTGCCGCGGCAGGAAACTCAAGCTGCAGCACAGGGTCGTTGTGAGCAAACAGTAGCACGCGCCCGCCCGGCCGCGCGAGAGCCAGCGCCTCCGGGACCAATGCCGCGTTGGGCACAGCCAGCAGTACCGCGTCCGCGCCGCGCCCATCGGTTCGGATGCGAACTTCCGCGGCAAGCTTTCCTTCCGCGGGATCAAACGATTCGGTCGCGCCGAAGCGCACGCTAGCTGCACGCCGTCCGTTCATCGGATCGCTGGTGTAAACGATTGCGCCTTCGTTCTTGGCGAGCATCATCAAAAGCATGCCGATCGGTCCTTGCCCGATCACGAGAACGGTTTCACCGGGCGCGACGCGCGCCTTGCGGACGGCTTTCAAGCAGGTGTTCACCGGCTCAACGAATGTGGCTTCCTCGAAACTCACGTCCGATGGCACGGCGATCATCCCGCGCTCGACGATCCAGGGCATGGCACGAACGTATTCAGCAAAGCCGCCGCCATTGGGATCAAAACCGGCGGTCAGCCCTACTTTCTTGTACCCCGCACACTGCGAAAAGAGTTTCTTCTCGCAATAGAAGCATGCGCCGCAGGGAATGTGGTGAAAACTGACGACGCGGTCTCCGGTCTGGAACTTTGTGACGCCGGAACCTATCTTCACGACGGTGCCCGCAAGCTCGTGGCCCAGAATCTGCGGCGGTGCAATGAAACCGTGATGAATTTTCTTGATGTCCGTGCCGCATATGCCGCACGCCGCCACGCGGAAGAGCATTTCGCCCGCGCCGATTTCAGGAATCGGAACCTGCTCGACGACTACGCGGCCCTTGCCGCGATAGACGCCGGCGCGCATCTGGCCGCCATTACTTCGGCGAGACTCGCTCGACCCAACTTGTCTGATCGTGTGGCTCATACCGCCAACGCCTCGGCCTTTGCAATCTCAGGCAACGGGCCTAATTCGATACCCTGAATATACGCCTCGAGAAATCGCGCGAGCGATGTTGCCGCAAATTCGCTTTCATTTGCGAGCCGAAACAATCCAGGGATTCGACCCGGCTTCCGTATCACCTGTCCGATCACTTTCGGAATGCTCACGGCGCCGCGCTCGTTGAAAACACCATTGAAATCGAGCGGAAGGTTTGAGTCAACGCCGTCGCTGATCGCGCGAATTGCCACGGACCGAATTCCCCTCTGCGCCGCCGCGGCGAGAATATACAGGCTCTCCATATCCACTGCATCGCCGGATGAACTTAGCGCGCGCTTTTCTTCCGCCGTCGACACTACCTGTTCGGAAACAAGAAACTTCTCGACAACTTTGGCTCCAGAAGCCTCCGCGCGCGACACCAATTCCGCGTCGCAGCAAAGCATCCGCGTTCCCATGACGTCAGCGACGCTCCGAGCCGTCAAAACTCCGCCGGGAGCGTAGGATGCCTTGAGGCTGCCTGAAAGACCGGAGACGATGCAAATATCGGGATCTGCGTCGAAGGCATGTGCAAGAGCGCGCTGCGCCGCGAAACGGCCCGCGCCGGTGAGAACAACGCGCAGTTCGCAGGAACCCGATTGAGAAACGTAGGTCCGGTCCCACGCGCCCGTGGAAAGGTGTTCGAAGCGCCGCAACTTTCGCCACGGGGCGAATTCATTTGCGAGCGCAAATGTAATGAGGACTCTCATCTTCCAACCGACAACCGAATGATCTTTCTGCCACTCAGGGGCTCTATCCCCCGCTTATTATTCACGATACACCGCGACAAACGCCGCGGAAGTTCAAAGCTATATGTAGGTTCCCGTATAGAGTATCAAAAAGTCACGCGGCTTGCGCGTGCGCGACCGGCTTTGTTCCCGTGCGGCCGCGGGGGTAGCCGTGCTCGCCGTACCAGCGCACGGCGCGCTCAAGCGCCGGCTCCACGGCACCCGACTGAAAGCCGAGTTCCCGTTCTGCCTTGCCGCTTTCAACGAACATGCGATGACGCGACATCTTTACACCTTCCACGGGAATCCGGGGCTCGCGCCCGGTCAGGCGCGAGAAGAACTCGTCCGCATATCCCGCTGCCAGAGCCACTGCGTGCGGCAGACGCACGCGCGGCGCGGGACGCCCGGTAATAGACGCGAGAGCATCCAGAATCTGCTTCAGCGTCATATTGCGCCCGCCAAGAATGTAGCGCTCGCCGATCCGCCCCTTTTCAGCGGCGAGCAGGTGCCCAGCGGCGGCGGCCTCAACGGGCACGAGGTTCAAACCCGTGTCTACGTAGGCCGGCATTTTCCCGTTCAAGAAATCGAGAATGATGCGCCCCGTGGGCGTCGGCTTCCAATCGCCCGGCCCGACCGGCGCAGTTGGGTTCACGATCACGACGGGAAGGCCCGCGGCAGCTGCTTTGATGGCTTCGATCTCCGCCATGAACTTCGAGCGCTTGTAGTGACCTATCATCTGACTCAGTGTTGCCTGCGTTTGCTCGTTCGGAAGCGATGAAGGATCGTCCGAAACGGTAATCGTGGCTACGGTACTTGTGTAAACGATCCGCTCGACACCCGCCTGGGCCGCAACTTCGAGAAGGCGGCGCGTGCCCTCGACATTTGTCTCATAAATTTCGTTGGGATTTTTCGTCCACAACCGGTAGTCGGCGGCGACGTGGAATACGTTGCGGACGCCCTTCATGGCACGGTCGAGCGAAACCCTATCCTGCAAATCGCCGAACACGCGCTCGGCGTTCAAGCCATCAAGCGCCTGCAGATTGCTGGTGCTACGCATGAGTACGCGAACAGAATGGCCTTCGGCGACTAGTTGGCGGGCAACGTGGCTCCCGAGGAAGCCCGTGGCGCCCGTGACGAGCGTGGTCATGGAGTGCGGAAAGCCTCTTTGGCCTGTCCCATCAATGCGCGTTGACTGCTTGCATTTCATCGGCGGCGACTTGCACGCCAATATATTTCCGCCGACCCTGGCGCAAATTATCGTAGCGCGCCAGCGCGTAGAGCGGAAAAGAATTTCGATACAAATGATATTTCAGATAGAACACCTGCGGGAAACCAGTGCCTGTGAATTCGAGTTCGTCCCATGTGCCGTCGTCGTTTTGACGCGAGACGAGCCAGCCGACCGCTCGCTCAACCGCAGGATCGTTCGCGCCCAGTACCGCGAGCAGACCTATCAGGCCCCAAGCAGTCTGCGAGGCCGTGCTCTTTCCTTTCGCCTTTAGCGCGGGATCGTAGTAGGAAAGGATCGATTCGCCAAATCCGCCATCGGAATTTTGCACCGAACGCAGCCATTCGGCGGCACGCTTGCATTCAGGCGCCGATCCAAGTCCGAGCGTCTCGAACGCCGCAACACACCGCTGGTGCCGTAGACGTAGTTGACGCCCCAGCGGCCGAACCAGGAACCATCCTCGGTCTGGTCGTGACGCACGAACGCCGCCGCTCGCTCAACGGCTGGGTTCGTCGCGGGCCATCCCATCTGCCCAAGACATTCCATGGCGCGGGCGGTGACATCCGCCGTCGAAGGATCCAACATTGCGTTGTGGTCGGCGAACGGAATATGATTGAGGAAATCGAGATTGTTTTCGTGGTCGAAAGCGCCCCAGCCCCCGTCTTCGTTCTGCATGCTCACGAGCCACGCCAGCCCGCGACGGATCGAAGCACGCAAGCGGACGGGCTCCGGATCGTCCACGCGGCCCAGCGCCATCAAAACAAATGCCGTGTCGTCCACGTCGGGATAAAAATCATTGCGAAACTCGAAAGCCCATCCACCCGGCTCCGCATCGCGATTCTTTACCTGCCAGTCGCCGGGACCAAGAATTTGATTGTCCACCAGCCAGCGCGAAGCGGCCAGGAGCGCCGGATGCGCGGGGTCGAGACCCGCCTCTTCCAGCGAAACCATGGCGATGGCTGTGTCCCACAGAGGCGAAATGCAAGGCTGGACGCGCAGCGTATCCGCTTCCTCGACTTCGTAACGCGCAAGGAAACTGATCTCGCGCGCGAGGAGAGGATCGGTCGTGTCCCCGCTCTCCGCGGCTAGCGCAAAGATTGAATTCATCATGGCTGGATAGATCGTGCCAAGGCCTTCGCTGCGCTCGAGACGTTCCAGCATCCAATTGCGCGCAAGCGATAAAGCTAATTTGCGGAAAGGCAGCCACGACAGCTTTTCATAGAACTTCACGCCGCGGCCCAACGCGAGAAAGACGTTCTTCCAGGACACTACGCGCCTGTCCCAGGCTAGCGATGGTGGCCTGGTACCAGGATTGCGGAAAAGCTCTTCGACCGTTACGCCTTGCGGAAGACTCCAGGCGGGCTTATGCGCATATACAATCGCCAGGGGAATCACGATGCCGCGAGTCCACGACGACATCTCGTACAAGTTGATCGGAAACCAATCGGGCAGGAGCATCAGCTCAGGCGGAATGGCCGGGACGAAACTCCAATCAATGGCGCCGACCATCGCGAGATAGAAGCGGGTGTAGGAATTCGTCGCCTCAAGACCACCGAGCTCGTGAATCTTGGCGCGGGCTCGCTCGAGATGCGGGGACGTCGCTGCATCGCCCGCCAACCGCAGCCCGACCCAGGCTTTCACGGTCGCATTCAGCTCAGCAGGACCGCCATAGAAGATGTTCCATCCGCCATCGGAGAGTTGCCGGTCGCGGATATACTTCGCCAGCTTCGGGATTTTGGGGGAATCAGATTCGGCAAGGATGTGAAGGTACAGGATGTAATCGGATTCGAGGGTGGTATCGGCCTCAAGCTCGCCCCACCAGTAACCTTCCTGGCTCTGTGCCGAAAGCATCCATTTTACGCCCCGGCTGACCGCTTGCTCGACTGGGGATTCGGCACTTCGGCGGGGAGCCGTGGCCACGCCATGAGTCGCGCTGCCCTTCGGGAGCTCTACTCGTAGTCTCGCTTCCGTTCCCATCAACCCCTCAGACATATCTTGTCACTGGCAAGTCGGGCGAACCCCACAGTTCAGTCACCGGGAAAACCAACGAAATGCCCAATCTCCCGGTAATGCAGGTAGTTACAGGCTAACTCGGCTATATTATCTTTCGTATCCGAGCTAGGGTCAACTGAAAACGCGCTCCGATTTCCGTCTAGGTCCCTCCGACTAGGATGGTGGCAACCTCACTGTGGCTGCCTGAGAACCCTCATTGAGGTGAATATAGCGCGAACCGCGTGGAGAACCCGCCAAACTGGCGGCGAATGGAAATCGAATGGGCCGCTGGACTGCCGGCTGGGTACCCGGACTATCGGCTCTGCTCTCCTTCCTCGAGTCGGCGAACGCGCTCGGCGAGGTCCGGCAGGCGCGAGAACCACGCGTATTGCTCCTTGAACTTCTCCAGCGGGCGCGCCGGCGTTCCCCACACCGTCTGCCCGCCGCGAATCGTCTTGCCGGTGGGGATACCAGCTTGCGCGCCAATGATTGCGCCGTCCTCGATTTTGCAATGGTCCGCAATTCCTACTTGGCCCCCCACAATCACGCGCGTGCCAATGGTGCTGCTGCCCGAGACTCCGGTTTGCGCCGCGAGTATCGAATGTTCGCCGACTCGAACGTTATGGGCGACTTGAACCAGATTGTCTATTTTCACGCCGTTACCGATCTGGGTTGATTCGAGCGAGCCTCGATCGATAGTGGCGTTCGCGCCGATTTCCACGTCGTCGCCAATCTCAACGGTTCCGATCTGGGGAAATTTCCAGTGACGCCCTTCACCGAATACGTAGCCAAACCCGTCACCGCCGATGACCACGCCAGAATGGACCTCAACTCGACTACCGAGGCGCGACTCCGCATAGAGCGTGACACGCGGATGCAGTCTGCAATTTTCTCCGAGGCGCGACCCACGGCCCAGGAAACAAAATGCCTCAATCATCGTTCCGGATCCAACTTCGGCTGCATCTTCGATCACCACGTAGGGGCCGATAGAGACATGCGCGCCAAGCTTTGCATCAGGAGCGATGATTGCGGTCGGATGGATCGCAGCGGGCAACGCGGGTTCCGGCGACAGCCACTGGGCCGCTTTCGCGAAAGCGAATTTCGGCTCGCTGACTTCGAGGACCGTCTTGCCGGCGAGTCGGGTGCCAGGCCTCGCGAGCACGCACGTCGCTGCGGAATTCGCAGCGCGCTCCTGATGGCGCGGCGAATCCAAATAAATCAGGTCCCTCGCCCGGGCGCGTTCGGGGGAGGCGACACCCGATATCTGCGCGCGCGAGTCTCCTTCGATTGTGGCCCCCAAATACTCCGCAAGTTCACCGGCGGTGCGAATCATGGTTCCCCCTCTTGCTCTTGCACGGTAGATCGAAGGCTTAGGCACCTTTAAGCGTGCGTCACCACTGCCCTCAAAACGGATAGAGCGGCTTCTCACCGGGCGGACGAGTCTTCCATCGTTTGTGAATCCATAGCCATTGATCGGGATGCGCGCGGATGAAATCCTCAATTACACGCGTGAACCGCGCCGTGTTCTCAATAACGTCCGATTCCTCGTTGCCCGTCCGCGCGAGCTCGACGGCGGGCTCGAACCGAAGGCGGTACCTGCGCCGGCCTTCATCCCAAGACAGAAAACCCGGGACGACGGCGGCGTCTGTCCGCAGTGCAATTCGAGCGAGGCCCGACGTAGTCGAAGCCGGCACCCCGAAAAAATCCACGAACACGCTTTCTTCGATGTCCGTATTGTGATCGGCGAGAACGCCGATTGTTCCGCCCTCGCCAAGGACCTTCAAGATCGCGCGAGCAGAGCGATTTTTCTCGATCGGCTGATTGCCGGACCGGCAACGGTAGCTGTTGATCAGCACGTCCACGCGTCTGTTCGCGATCGGGCGAACAAGGAAATGCAGCGGGTGGCCGTACAGGGCCTGCGCGAAGGGAGCTAGTTCCCAGGCACTCATATGACCCGTGAGAAATAGGACGCCTTTGCCGCGGCGGCGTGCTGCGTCGAAACTTTCGAACCCATCCACGACAACAATGCGTTCGATTCTCTCGCGCGTATATTTCGGGAACTGCGAGAACTCTCCGGCCATCCACCCTATTTGCCGGATCATTCCGCGGATCACGCGCCGGCGCCGTTCATCTGTCCAGTCGGGAAACGCGAGCCGCAAATTGAACATCGCCGAGCGGCGCAGGGGCACTCGGATCGCATACGCAACGGCCGCAAAACTGGCTCCGACAAACCTCGCCGCAGGCCTCGGCAAGAGCCCCAGTAATTTCACCCCGGTCCACGCCACGGCATACTCGAACGATTCCCGCATCGCCGCCATTATACGGTTAGCAAGTTCAAATTGAATCCGCCGATGCTAGACTCGTGCCCGCCTTGAGCGAAATCCGCACGAACGAGGGGAGTCGCCCGGCACGCTGGACCGTGCCATTGTCCGCGGCCGCGATCGGCATTTGCCTTTTCGGGAACTTGGGCGCCATGGGCCTCGTCGGCCCCGACGAGCCGCGGTACGTCTGGATCGCGCGCGCGATGGCCGAGACAGGCGACTGGGTCACGCCGCATCTGTATGGGCAGCCGTGGTTCGAGAAACCAGTTCTCTATTACTGGGCCGCCGCGATGGGATTCCTGCTGCACCTTTCGGCGGAATGGGCAGGGAGACTACCGTCAGCTTGCGCGGCGTTGGCCGCGGCGCTGACGATCGCATGGCTAGCCAAGAAACATTACGGCGGTGATGCGAGTTCCCTCTCGAGTCCGGTGTTGCTCGCGCCACTGCTTTTCTCGACGAGCGTCGCAGCGATCGGATTCGCGCGCGCCGCGACTCCCGACATGCTTTTCAGCGCCACGATCGCGCTGGCAATGGCGAGCGCAGCGACCGTGTTTCGTCGCTCAGGCGCTTTGCGCGCGCCAGCCCCCGCTCCCACGAATATGAAGGGAGACGCGTGGCCGCTCGTGTTCTTCGGAGCATTCCTTGGACTTGCTGTGTTGGCAAAGGGTCCCGCGGCAATCATCCTGGCGGGCGGCGCGATCGGACTTTGGGCGCCCGCAACGAAACATTGGCGCGATGCGATTCGCTTGGCGCATCCATTTGCGATTGCTTCGTTCTGCTTGGTGGCGGTTCCTTGGTATGCGCTCTGCGCAGTTCGCAACCCGGACTTCCTGAAAGTTTTCTTGTGGCAACACAATTTTGAGAGATACGTTACGCCGATATTTGAGCATCGCCAGCCATTTTGGTACTTCGGGCCGATCATGTTGCTCGCGCTTCTTCCCTGGACAGCGTTGCTCTGGCTAGCGGCCCAGGAGGGCGCTCGCATCTGGCGAGAAAAATCGTGGACGAACTCGCCAGGATTCTTCTTCGCCTGCTGGGCAGTATTCCCAGTTCTCTTCTTCAGCCTGTCGCAGTCCAAGCTGCCCGGATACATACTGCCGGCGATACCTCCGCTGGCGCTTCTCTGCGCAATTGCCGCCGTTCGTGCTTTGAACTGGAGCGCTGCGGTCAGCGCCACGCTCGGGTCAGTTCTCTTCGCAGCGTGGGCGGTGCTTGTAGGCGCTGGCCTACATGGGGTGCACCGGCTGGTCGCAGAACGTCTCTGGTCAGGTCACGCATCGGCCCATGTCGCGGTCATGCGAGGCTTTCCGCTCGCGAGTCTAGCTTTCGCGGGAATGATCGTGATTGTGGTCGTTTTCTATAAGCGACCAGCGATCGCCATGCCGCTCCTGGTTGCCTGCATGGCGATAAATGTCGCAATCGTGAGCCTGGGTGAGCTGCCAGCGCTCGACCCTTTGTACTCAGCAAGGCCTCACGCGGCATTCATGCGAAACGACCAGCGCCCCGATCGAATCTTCACCTATCGCCTGAGCCGCAGTTGGGGCTGGGGCTTGGCCTTCTATTTTCACCGCGAGCTTCCGGAATGGTCACCGGAAGATCCGATGCCGGCGCTTGTCCTAACGAGTCCGGATGGCCTGGAACGAATCAGAAAACTTGGCAGATTCAGTGGAGATCTGGAGCAAATGCAGCCGGGGCTGATGTACGTTCCGATTGGCCCTGTTGCCGGCGCGCGTTAGCGGCCAGAACTCGGCGGGATATATTGAAGGAAAAAGTTGACGATCTGGCTTTCGTAGCTCTTCCGATCATCATCGGTCATGTCGCGATAACTCAAGCGCTCGCGCAACGTCTGTTTGGGGTCCGGCGCCTTCACGAAGAGCCGCAGTGTTTCGTTCGCAAGCGCCGTGCGATCGTCGGCTTGTACGAATAGCTTGGGGATCCCGTTGGTTCGACCGAGATGCGCAGAAACAGGTAGTTCGCTTCGGTAGGAATAGTTCATCATCCGAAATCCGAAATCGGTAAAACGGAGTACTCCGGGCAAGGAGTTGAGTCCAGATTTTTTCACTTCGATCTGCAACATGTCGCGCGGATCGTCGTAGGCATCGTCAACCGCCAACGCCTTGATACGCGGATCGGTTTCGGCGGCTTCCAAAGCCGCGTATCCGCCCATATCCACTCCCCACAATCCAAAAGTTTGCGGATCAACATCGTCGCGAGCTGAGAGTGCTTGCACCGCCGCGCGCAACTCATCCGTCTCCCGATAACCGAGCGTGGTAATGCCCAGGCTGGTGCCATGCCCTGAAAAATCGAAAAGAAAAACATTGAATTGATGGTCCTGCAACGCAGTGACCAGGGTTAGTACGTCGGCCCGTTGCGACTGATATCCGTGGCAGACAACCACCGTAGGGGAGCCGCGCAAACCGGGGAAAAGCCAGCCTTCACGCTGCGCTCCACCCGCGACGGGAAATGAAAAAGTGGCGGGATGACCCATCATTACGCTCAAATCGAACGACGCAGGATTCCGCGCCGGGCGAAGAATCTGGTAGAGGAGAAATCCCGAGATGGTAGAAACCGAAATAAAGGCGAACAGCAGCAGCGCCAGGAATCCGGAGAAGACCTTGGCGAGACGCGTTGTGGGATAGCGGAGCTCGGAAAGGACGGCCATCTAAGCGCGGGCGCTTCAGCGTACGCGCCTCAACAAACGGATGTTAGCACATTTCCCTTGGAACCCTGGTCCCACCGAGGGCACGGTGTGCCAAATCGGAGTGGTTGGGTTCCGGCGCTGGGCGAAGTTATAATGCCTCAGGGAGATGGCCCGTGGCTTCCATGCAGATTGTTGATCTACGGCAGCTCCATTCGCGGTCGCTCGAAAGCCTCTTTCGGGAGGAAGCCGAGCGGTGGCGGGACGAGTTGCAATGGGACTATCGCCCTTCCATTGACCTGGTCCGGAAGTTCATCGATTCGCGCGCGCTGGGCGGATATGCAGCGGTGCAGGATGGACGTCCCGCCGGATACGGCTTCTACGTCCTCGAGGATCACAAGGGACTCATCGGCGGACTTTTCGTGTCCGCGCAACATTCGCAAGGCCCAATCACTGAACGCCTGTTGACCGAAATGCTTGGCGCGCTGCGAGCGACGCCGCGACTCGAGCGCATCGAAGCTCAACTAATGCCTTTTGGAACAGAACTCGATCCAGCCTTTCTCTCGCAACATTTTCGGCTGCACGCTCGGCAGTTCATGCTGCTCTCGCTCGACAAATCGAAGCTCACGAACAAACCGTCTTCGACGGGACTGCGCATCGAGCCGTGGACCGATCGAGCATTCGAATCCGCCGCGCGGCTGATCCAGCTTGCCTATGCGAACCATGTGGACGGGCAAATCAACGATCAGTATTGCAGCGAAGCGGGCAGCCTGCGATTCCTGCGTAATATCGTGCTCTTGCCGGGGTGCGGCCAGTTTCTGCCGGAGGCTTCTTTTCTGGTGCGGCCGGCAACGGGCGATCACCCGGTCGCGATGATCCTTACATCAACCGTCGCGGACGGCGTGGGCCACACTACACAGGTTTGCGTCATGCCGGGATATCAGGGCGGCGGCATCGGCCGCCAACTGATGGAGCACTCGATCGAAGCGCTAAGACGTCACAAATACAAATCGCTCTCGCTGACAGTCACGACCATCAACAAGCGAGCGGTCGAGCTATACGAGCACCTCGGATTTCGCACCGTGAAGACGTTCGCAGCGGGAGTGTGGCAAGCGTAGCCGAGAGCAGCCTTAGTGCAGCCGTGAAACACCCAGGGCCAATGTGATGAATCCGAGCACGAAACACGGCCAGATCAAAAAAACAGGCCAGGGCGACCATCCTAGCTGCTTTCGAACCCTCAAATACTCGTTCGGCAATTTATATCCCGAGTCGTATCGCCAAGAAGCAAATGTGAAGAGGCCTGCTCTGTTCATCCTAAGCAAAATGTGGAAAAACAGAATAGTGCCGGTGACGATCAGGCAAAGGCCGAGAATGACCAAAGGAGCGTGCCTCGCCATATAGGCAATGACCCGCAGGTTTTCATGGATAGGCACGCCATCCTCACTTCTTCGCGCGGTCTTTCAGCAGGCCCTTCAGCTCGTCCATGAATTCCTTCACGTCTTTGAAATCGAGATAGACAGAGGCAAAGCGGACGTAAGCGACCTTATCGAGTTTCTTGAGATGACTCATCAACAGACCACCGATCTCTGTAGTCGTGCGCTCGCGATCCGCGGCTTCGCTGACAAATGCCTCCGCCTCATCTACGATGGTTTCGAGCTTGCCCACTGGAACGGGCCGCTTCTCGCAGGCCTTTAGCAATCCCTGCAAAATCTTCTGACGCTCAAATTTTTCCCTGCGCCCATCCTTCTTGATGACCATGTAGGGAATTTCATCAATGCGTTCATACGTGGTGAAGCGGCGATTGCATTTCAGACATTCGCGGCGGCGGCGAATCAAATCGCCGGTTCGCGCCTCGCGCGAGTCGATCACTTTGTCATCCAGATGCGCGCAAAAGGGACACTTCACTGCACGCTCTCCTTCCCACCAGCGGGCAGTTTCCCGCCGTGCTCGGCCTCAGCCAGTAGCTCAGCCTCTCCGGCTCGCTCTTCGGCCCGCGCCATCTGCCGCAATTCTCCCATTGACCATCCCTCTTTGATAAGCAACGGCAGTCCAGCCACGGAGCACCCCGCAAATGTGATCAGCCACAATACAATCGTGGTGATCGCCGCAGGTTCCTTTTCTACTCCAAAGATCAGCGTAAAGACAAGAAAAGTGGCCAACTGCGATCCTCCGCCGACGCCGGGAAGCTGTGCTGCCGATCCGACCATCGTGAATGCGAGAACCAAAGTGGCTCCGGCAAAAGTGAGGCCGGCGAGTTCGCCTCCAAACGCGTGCGCAACCCAAACATATATCAAAACTACAAGCACCCAGTGCGCCGCCGTATATCCGGTGAGTGCTCCGAGATCGCCCCACGTACGGACGCCACGTAGTCCGTCGCTGAATCCTTCGAGCAGCACCGCTATCTTTTCGCGCCAGCCCGCGCGCCACTTCGGGTGCTCCAGCTTTTCCGCGAGCCAAGCCGCGCCGCGATATCGAAAATAAATCAAAAATGCGATAACACCTACGAGGCCTATAAGAAGCAACACACCCGCCGAACGAGCAACCCTCAGCATCAGGTCGTTTCCAGCGCCAACCATTCCCTTCCGCTCGAACAACAATAACGCCACGATCGCAAGCGACGCCGTTGCCGCCATATCGAATACGCGCTCGAGCACGTAGACGCCAAACATTCCAGGTATCGAAAGCGAACTCTTTCGCGCAATCAACACGGGTCGAATCGGCTCTCCGGCGCGGCCGAGTAGAAACGTGCATGTAAAACCCGCAAGCGTGGCGCCATACACATCCCAGAAGCGTGTCGGTCCCAGCTCTCGGCAGAATCGCATCCACCGCACCGCGCGAAGTGCGTAGCAACCATAGATCGCGGCAAATGAAAGGAGCAGGAGCGATATTCGCGCCCCGCGAATCGAAGAAGCCACCATTCCCCAACGGAAGCCTTCGAGGGTGATGGAATCGCGAAACCTATAGAGGAAATAGCCGAGGGCCAGAATGGCAAGCAGGAGTAGTAAGTACCGGCGCGATTTACGCAGCATTCGATTGGAACCGTAGCAGCAAGGTTTCTACAGTGTCAAGAACGACGCGACGCTCTGCGGACCCTGAGCTACTCCTGAACTGTCGTCGGGAGCCGAAGAAACCATCGCATCAAGAGGTGCTCTACCAAATGCGGCATCGCTTGGCTTCGGGTCGCACGAGCGGCGATTTCTCGGTGCATACAAATGCCTTGTGGAATGCAGACGTGTTCGCGAGGGGACCGTTTACTCGGAATTTGGGCAGCGGGTGCGGATCGGATTCCGTGATCAAACGGGCGAACTCCGGCCGCAGATTATCTTCCCAGCTTTGCGCATAAGCGATGAAGAATCTCTGGTCAGCGGTGAATCCGCCCACGGATGGCGGCGCTGGCTTGCCTTCAAGAGATTTGTGGTACGCCGCATAGGCCATGGCAAGCCCGCCCAGATCGGCGATGCTTTCGCCCTCGACGAGTTTTCCCTGTTCGTGCAGGCCGGGCTCCACTTCAAATTCATCGAACTGTTTCGCAATACAGTCGCCACGCTCGTTGAAATTCTTCAAGTCCGCGTCCGTCCACCAATTCTTCAAGTTGCCTTGCGCGTCGAACCTCGCGCCTTGATCGTCAAAACTATGTGTCATCTCGTGGCCGATCGCAGCTGCCGTCGCGCCATAATTCACTGCGTCATCACCTTTCGGATCGTATAACGGAGGCTGAAGTATCCCCGCAGGGAAAACGATCTCGTTGAGTAGGGGGTTGTAATAGGCGTTGACGGTTGGCGGGGTCATTCCCCATTCCGCACGATCCACGGGCTTCCCGATCTTGGCGAGCTGGCGCGCAAATTCAAATTGCAAACCTCGCGAAGCGTTTTCGACATAGGGTCCGCGATCAACCTTATACGCGGAGTAATCGCGCCATTGATTCGGATATCCCACTTTGATCACGATCGCGTTGAGTTTCTCGATCGCCTTCTGGCGCGTGGCGGGCGACATCCACTCGAGTGTCGCAAGATCGTCGCGGAGCGCGGCAATTACGTTCTTGACCATCTGCGTAGCAGCGGCCTTGGCCGCCGGGGGGAATTCGTCAGTCACATAAAACTGCCCCAGCGCCTCACCGAGTTCGGCATCAGTGGAGGCCACGCAACGTTGCCATCGGGGTAGCTGTTCCTTGGCGCCCGTGAGCGTGCGGCCATAAAAATCGAAATTCTCCCCCTGGAAGTCGTTCGAAAGCGCCCGCGCCGAAGCGTGAATCAAATGCCAGCGAAGATAGACTTTCCAGTCATCGAGCGGAACCGCCGTCAGCGCCGTATCCATCGACTTGAAGAATTCGGGTTCGCTCACGTTGAGGCTCGCGACCGGCTGCGCGCCGGCGGAATGAAAATACTCGGCCCACCGGAAGTGCGGAGCCGCGGCACCGAGCTCGGCGATACTCTGCTTGTGATACACGTTGTCCGGATCGCGAAGTTCGATATTGGTTAGCGAGGCTTTCGCGAGCCGTGTTTCGAGTTCGAGGACGGTCTTGGCTTCGGCCGCCGACTTCGCGGGATCCTCGCCGAGAAGCTGAAACATTTTCGTGACGTGAGCCACATAGGCGGTGCGGAGCGCTTTGGATTGATCGTCATCGCGCGTGTAATAGTCCCGGTCAGGCAGCCCCAGACCGGCTTGATCGATTTGCGCGATCACGTGCGTGCTGTCCTTAAAGTCTTGATCGGAGCTGAAGCTGAATAGCGCGTCGACTCCGAGAGTATGGAGGTGGGCAACCTCGGCCTGGAAAGACGCTAGATCGGAGATTGCCGCGATGCGTTGAAATTCTGCGTCGAGAGGCTTCGCCCGAGCGGCTTCAATCGCGGATACATCCATACAGCTGCCATAGAAATCGCCGATCTTTTGCCAGGGGGATCCCGGCTTGGCGGATTTGTCCGCGGCTGCCTTTTCAAGAATGCCGCGCAGGATTTCCTTGTTCCGGCGGTCAATCTCCTCGCTGATGCCCCATGAGGGGTAGGCCGCAGGAATCGGATTCTGTTTCACCCAGCCGCCCGTTGCAAATTCGAAGAAATCATCGCAAGGAGAAACAGAGCGGTCGAGATCGGCCAAATTGAATGAGCCCTTCGGAGCCTGGCTTTGGCCACCCGCCCCATCCGGCGCTACGCCGCCGCAGCCGCCCATGGACGGCGATCGCGACTCAACAAGACTCTGAGCAGCCGAATTCGATGCCGGCGATTGCGCGGCGAGCGAACCCGCGAACAGCATCGAGACAGCCACGCACAAGCCAACTCTGGAGCTTTGCGTCATCAGTGAATCTCCTGGGTGCAAGGTTTCAGGATTGGACTCGCGCCAGCGAGCAAATGTTAGCAGGCATGTTTGCGACATCAAAACGAACATTCGATACGGCCCAGCATGGCATGCTGTCTGCAGTCACCGTGCCGGAATGATATTCTCGCAGCATGAGCCCGGGCGAAAAATCGGACGCGGAAGAGAAGAAACGGCTCGGTTTGTGCGCCGACTGCACTCATTCACGGCGGGTTGAGGCGAAACGCGGGTCGCTATTCTATATGTGCGCATTGTCCGCCACCGATCCGGCATTTCCTAAGTATCCTCCGCTGCCGGTTCTCAGGTGCTCCGGCTACACAGGCAAGGATTAGTTTCACAAGCTAATCCGGCCTCTTCCCTTCCGGCGAACGATTGTGAAACTCTTGAACGCACGATTCCTTACGGCCTGCTATCTGGTTGGAATTAGCTGGGCAGAGCCAGGCAAAGGATCGCTCGTCAGCGACCCATGGCAAGCGAGGCCCTTTCGTACTCGTCAGGACGCGCCTGCTGCATCAGGTTCCATGCCTCAATGAACTCAGGCATGTTCTCACGCTGGCGCGGAGGGCTTTTCAGCGCCTCTGCGACGTGCGCCAGCATCATTTTGTAAGCGATCGCACGATCGGATCCCGGCGCCAGAAGGTTATCGGCACTCAAGCCGACCTGGGTTGTTTTGCCGTTCTGCTGAACTTCCAGCCAAAGATTGCCTTGCTTGTCGAGATACGGCCTTCCGTTCTCACTGAGATCCTTGAGGGCGCGGGCCAAGGAATCAGGGCTGGCCAGAATATGATCGTCCACGGCCTCCGCGACCAGCGAATCAAACTGCTCGCGAAACGAATCCCATTCCTTCTCGCTGCCGACGACCCGGACGCGTTCCTCCTGTTTCGCGGCTTCGAGATCGGACACTTGTGCTTCGTCCGGATTGTCGCTTAGCTTGGCGAGTTCAATCTCGTGGCCGAGTTCGACTTGGCGAACGGTAGCGTGGCTCTCAAATTCGTGCTGGGGATTGAAGCGTCCGGTTAGCACGTAGGATCCCACTGCAACCGGCAGCTCGTGCCACGCAAAAAACGCCATGGGGACCAGAAGCTTCTTCGAGTGATAAAGCTGCTCGGTTCCGTTGCGGCACTCGGTGCTGCGCTTGATGGGTCCCGGCAACTGCGCGAAATGGAGCACGCGATACTGAGTTTCCGGCCGTCCATGGGCATAACGCGCAAACGAGCGCGCCACAGCCTTAGGAGTGGTTATGCCGAAATCGTTCAAGAGTTCGCGATGAGTAGCGTGAGGGAAGTATGTGTTAATCAATTTTCGCGTGAAATCGGCGCAATTGCGCGTCACCCCGTTAAAGTGATTCACGTTGGGCGCGTCATTGAATTTTTCGATGAGGGCGCGGTCCTGCTCAACTGTCGTAGACACGATCAGGATATAAAGGGTCCGCTCGGACGAGGCACTGACCATCTCACGCCATTCTGCCTTTCCGCTCGTTTGGCAGAAGTGGCTGGCGCAATAGCCGCTCAGAAAAGTGTCGCGATAGTTTTCTTCCAGTGCGGCCTTGATCTTCCACGACGTGAAAAGAGGGCGGCTTTGAGGGTCAGCGACACCATAGACAAAAACACTCAGTGGGACGATATTCCATTCGAAAGGCTCATCCTCTCCGAGCGTCGTGTAATTGCTCATCACCGAGCCCTGCTCGTGCGGTCCGCAGAGACGCAGCTTTACCGGTGATTCCGGACAGATGCGGGATAGATACACGGCGCTATGCCCGGAACCTGTGATCCGCGCGACGCTTGTGTCGAGCGACTCATTCAAAACGATGCCTACGTCCCCGCGAGCACGACCGGAACAGAGCAGCCAGCTGCAGAGCACGAGGCCTATTGCGAGCGAGCGGTACGAAGCGCTTCCCTTCACGCACGAGTTTTGGACCCCAGGACGCGACGCTTGCGTCCAGCCGCTCTTGTCGCCGATATGCACACGTATTCCACAATAGTTGGATGCGGCCCTTCCTGCAAAGGTAACCGCTTCTTGTGTTTGCAGAGTCAATACGCCTAAGATGCCGGGCGACACGGAACTTTTCGGCCGCGATTTGCGTTCCATACTGTGAGGCCGAGATGTCATGCGGATCGCGAGGGTAGGAACGATTGGAGCCCGACGCCCAACTGGTGCAGCTTTGTCTCCGGGGCGACGGGCCTTCGTGGGAGGAGCTCGTGCGGCGGCACACGCGGCGCGTCTATAACCTCTGCTATCGTTTTACCGGCAATCCGACGTCGGCCGAGGATTTGAGTCAGGAGGTTTTTCTGCGCGTCTTTCGCACGCTCGCAAGTTATCAATCGGCGCAGGGCGCTTTTCCGACCTGGCTCACCAGCGTGACCCGAAACCTGCTGGTCGACCACTACCGCCGAACGCGCCGCGACCGGATGACGGATTCGATTGATGACGCCATGCCACAGCTCGAGGAAAGGCATTCGCCGGCACGCATGCCGGACAAACTGGCGCAAGCGTCCGAGCTGAGCGCGCAGTTGCAACGGGGACTTGCGCGGCTTTCTCCAGAACTGCGCGAAGCGGTGATCCTGCGCGATCTGCAAGGACTCGATTACGGGGAGATCCGCACCGTGTTGCAGGTTCCTGAAGGCACGGTGAAATCGAGAATCAACCGGGGACGCATTGAGTTGGCGCGTATTCTGGGTGAAATGGGAGTGCGCCCGGCGTGAACGCCGGATCGAAGACAATGGACTGGAACTGCACACTTACGGAAGAACGGCTGAGCGATTTCCTCGAGGGCACGCTCTTGCCTGAGGAAGCGGCGGCGTTCTCGGCGCACTCCGCAGGATGTGCGAACTGCACGAAGCTCGTCGCGCAGGTGAGCGAGCTGGTCAGCCGGATGCAGCAAGCGCCGCCCGTTGAAGCGCCGCCCCTGTTGGCCGGAAAGATTTTGGAAGCTACGCTCGGCCCACGAAAACAGGACTCAGTTTCGCCGGGCTGGTTCGGGTGGCTGCCGGCGATCTGGCAACCGCGTTTTGCGATGGGAATGGTTACCGTGGCGGCTTCGTTCGTGATCGTATTTCATGCAGCGAGTTCGTCGGCGTCCAACGGACGAGCCTGAATCCCATGAACCTGTTTCGCGATGCGAACCGGCAGGTCCATCTCACGTACGCGCGTGGAGCGAAGTTCGTGAACGACCTGCGCGTCGTCTATGAAATTCAATCGCGACTCTCGTCACAGCCTGAAAGCATGTCCGAGCCGATTTCCGTGCCGACGACGAAGCCGCCCAGTGAACAGCAGCAGCCTTCGAACGAGCCTCGGGAGAAGTCGCAAACCATTCCGCATTCGAACCGCCGCGGCACGCACAACAGCCCCGAATTGGCCATGATTTTGAACGACGCCACTCCCTACGATTTCGTGAACCGCACGACTCAGGAGCCCTCTATGAAATGCGCACAACATCCAGATGTGGACGCCACAGGCTACTGCCGGCAGTGCGGCAAGCCGCTCTGCCCCGAATGCACGCGCGACGTGCGCGGCGCCCTCTATTGCGAGAATTGCCTTGCAAACATCGTTTCTTCGCCTCAGGCATTGCCTGGCAAAACGGCTGCAGCCGGCGCGCATCCCGGGACCGCTCTCGCCCTTGGATTCATTCCCGGCCTTGGCGCGGTTTACAACGGCGAGTATGTGAAGGCGCTGATTCACGTGGCGGTCTTCGGGGGAATTATCGCAGCATTATCGTCCGATCTACCCGGTGAGCTCGACGCATTCCTCGGAATCGCGCTGGCTTGCTTCTATTTCTATATGCCGATCGAGGCCTTCCGCACGGCGAAGGCGCGTCAGTTGGGACAACCGCAGCCGCCCGACCTCGTGCAGGACGAAAGCCGGAAGCCGATTGGCGCAATTATTCTGATCGGGCTTGGGGTGTTGTTCCTGTTGTCAAATTTTCATCTATTGGAGCGGGGCTGGTTCTCCAAGGCTTGGCCGGTGGGACTAATCTTGTTGGGTGCTTGGATTCTGATGGATCGAATGAAAAAAACTTCCTAGGAGCGACGCAATGGGAGACGACACAGGTCCGAAATGTACATGCGCCCGCTGCCGTGTGCGCGGACTCATGGGCCCACTGATGCTGATCGCCATCGGCTTTATGTTCCTGCTGGGGCGATTTACGAGTCACGGGTTCTTGCAGCTCTGGCCCATTCTCTTGGTAATTGTCGGAGTAGTGTTGTGGCTCCAATCGACGGCTTCGGGCGCGGGCCACACCGGAGCGTAACTACCACGTGACCGACATCCAGCACAGACGAAGATCGATTTTCCCGGGCCTGCTTCTGATTGTGCTCGGCTTGATTTTCCTGCTGCATCACCTCAACCCCGCATTCGGCATCGGCCACCTCGCGCGAATCTACTGGCCTTTCTTGATCATTCTCTGGGGAATCGCCAAGTTGATCGACCATTTCGCTGCGCAAAGCTCGGGGCAGTCGCGCCCTCCCCTGCTTTCAGGAGGAGAGGCCGCGCTGTTGATACTCCTTGCGTTTGTGCTGATCGCATTCGTCCTCCACGATTGGTTTCTCGATCGCATACCGGGCCTGCACTTAGTCGACATAGCGCCTTTTCGTGAGTCCTATTCACAGAGCAGGGAGCTTGCCTCTCGGACGATCGCCGCGGGTTCACATATTGCGATCGAGACCACGCGCGGAAGCATTACCGTCCACGGCAGCGAAGGAAATGACCTCCGAGTCAGCGTTAACGAATCCGCAGGGGGAGATAACGAATCCGCAGCCGATGACCGAATGAAGCAGGTTGACGTCGTGGTCGAGCAGGCGGGCAACGGATACAGCATCCACCCTGTGCATCAGAGCGACTTCCGGGACACGGTGCGCGTTGATCTCGACGTACAACTGCCGAAAACCGCGAGCGTGACGCTGCACACGCCCCATGGCGACATAAATGCGTCGGCGATCGCCGGAACCGTTAACGCGCGCACAGAGGATGGCGACATCGAAATCCACGACGTGGGTTCAGATGTTGTCGCTCAGATGGAGAAGGGCGACGCTCGCATCACCGGCGTCGCAGGGAACGTGTCGTTGAAGGGGCGCGGGAACGATGTGGAAATCGGCGACGTAAGCGGTAACGCCACTCTCGATGGCCCTTTCCTTGGGTCCACAGTCGTTAGCAGAGTAAAAGGGGCAACGCAGATTACGTCGCCGTGGGCCGAGCTCGCGGTCGCGCAATTGACCGGGCGCCTGGAATTGGATTCGAGCGATATTCAGATCTCCGACGTCGCAGGGCCCGCGAGGCTTCAGACGCACAATAAAGATATTGATGTGGAGAACGTGGCGGGACAACTCGATGTCGTGGATACGCACGGCGACGTCAAAGTGGTGTATGCAAATCCGCCGCGCGAGTCGGTCAATATATCAAACGAGTCTGGAGAAGTGGACCTGGCGCTGCCCGGAAGGTCGAACTTCCAGATCTCCGCGTTCTCGAAGTCTGGCGAAGTGGACAGCGAGTTCGAGGATCCTTCACTCAAAACGACGGGCGAACACGACGACGGGCGGCTGGACGGCCAATTCGGGAGCAAATCCGGAGTGCCAGCGCCGAAAATCACGATAACCACAAGCTACGGCACGATCTCGCTGCACAAGTCTTCGTGATTTGCGATATGACGCCGCACGCAAGATTCGTCCGCCTACTTTTTCTCTGATCCCCGCAAGCGATCCAGCGTGGCGAAAAACTCCGGAAACGAAACCGCGACGCATTCTGCATCGCGAATCGTTGTGTCACCATCAGCGCCGAGCGCCGCAACCGAAAGCGCCATGGCGATCCGATGATCGCCGTGCGGATCCACTTTGGCGCCGCGCACTTTTCCCGCGGAGCGGCCCTCGACGCGCAGGCCGTCTGGAAATTCCTCCACGCTGGCGCCCATCTGCCGCAAACCTTCGGCGAGAGCCGCGATTCGGTCACTCTCCTTCACGCGTAGTTCTTGCGCGTCGCGAATCTCGATTCCCTTTTCGGTGAACGGGCCGAGGGCGGCGAGCATTGGCAGCTCGTCTATCATTTCCGCGACCTGCGAGCCTGAGATCGTGCCGCCTTCGATTGGGGCATGCCGCACGGAAACGTCGCCAACCAATTCGCCATTGCGCATCTGCACCGTGGCCACGCGCACGGATGCTCCAATGGAATTGAAAAAATCGAGCACGCGGGCGCGCGTGGGATTCAAGCCCACGTTATGGAGCATCAGCGATGATCCGGGCAGCACGAGCGTGGCGCCAATCAGAAACACGGCGGTGGAAAGATCGCTGGGCACCACCAGCTGACGCGCAGTGAGTTTCGGCCGCGGGTGGATACGAATCGCGCCGCGGCTGCCGTCAATCACCGCGCCAAATTCGCGGAGGGCGACTTCCGTGTGATCCCGGGTATTGATCGATTCACGCGCGGTTGTGACGCCGTCGGCGTAGAGTCCGGCTAGAAGGACTGCCGATTTCACCTGCGCGCTGGGCGTCGGCGGCGTGTAATCAATCGCGCGCAATGCCGCACCGCGAATTTCAAGTGGGGCGCGGTCACCTTCCTGGCTGCGGATTTCGGCGCCCATTTGCCGCAGCGGCTCGATCACGCGACGCATGGGTCGCTTCCGAAGTGAGTCATCGCCGGTAATCTTCGAAGCAAACCGCTGCCCGGCAAGCACCCCGGCCAGCATGCGCATTGTCGAGCCGGAGTTCTCGGCGTCGAGTGCCCTCCGCGGTTCCCGCAGCCCTTCCAGCCCTTTGCCGGCAATGCGGACCCGGCCTTCGCTCGACTCAATCCCGATTCCCAGGCCTCGGAGGCATTCCAGGGTGCTGCGGCAGTCCGCGGCTGAGGCATAGTTCGAAATCTCGCTACTACCCTCTGCCAGCGCCGCCAGGATGGCGTAGCGGTGCGATATGGACTTGTCGCCGGGCAGCTCGATAACCCCTTCTATCGTACCGCCAGGCGAAACGACCCTTTTTCCCATGGGCTAAGTCTAACATGCTCATCGCATGCCACTTGCCGCCTCTCCACATTTTGGGATACCCATTTTCTTGACGAAAACGGCGAATCCTGTTACAAAAGTGCGCTCTGTGGATGTGACTTCTCGCAAGTACGAGCTCCCGTTCAGGGGGCTTTCCTCCCGGGGGAAGGACGCCGTTGCTGACTAGGACGGTGAACTTGCGGACGCGGGCTGATGCCCAGACTTCGCTGGCGGTAAAGTACACGGCCCCCAGCAGATCGCCTGAAAGATCTCTTATGAAATCGAACGATGGAGGATCACTGATGCGCACCAGATTCGCAACTGCCCCAGGGACGGGTGAAAGCAGACTCGTATCCCGCATGGCAAGATTCTTCGCGACCAGCTCCGCGTTCGTACTGATGCTGATGAGCGCCGGAAGAGCCATGGCGGATGAAAACCCGAGCGGCGAGGCTAGTCTGAAACTCCCCGACCTCTCGCAGGTGCGATTTCTTAGCTCGGGCACTCATCCCGGAATCGACGGACACTCACTGCTGGTCTGGGGAATTCTTTTCTGCTTTTTTGGCCTCGCATTCGGCATGACGATTTACGTGCGGCTTAAGAATCTGCCCGTGCATCGCTCGATGCGCGAAATTTCGGAGCTGATCTACGAAACCTGCAAGACCTACCTCATCAATCAAGGCAAGTTTCTCTTTTTGCTTTGGATTTTCATCGCTGCCGTCATCGTGCTGTATTTCGGCGTGTTGCGTCACTACGAAACGACGAAAGTAGCGATGATTTTGTTCTTCAGCGTCGTGGGAATTCTGGGAAGTTACGGCGTTGCATGGTTCGGGATTCGCGTGAACACATTTGCGAACTCGCGGACGGCGTTTGCGGGCCTTCGCGGTAAGCCCTATCCGATTTATCAAATTCCGCTGCGCGCGGGTATGAGCATCGGAATGATGCTGATCAGCGTTGAACTGGTGATGATGCTCATCATCCTGCTCTTCGTTCCGGGCGACTACGCTGGGCCATGCTTCATCGGTTTCGCCATCGGCGAATCGCTGGGCGCGGCGGCGCTGCGCATCGCAGGCGGCATCTTCACGAAAATCGCCGATATCGGCGCCGATCTGATGAAGATCGTGTTCAAGATCAAAGAGGACGACGCGCGCAACCCCGGCGTGATCGCGGACTGCACCGGCGATAACGCGGGCGATTCTGTCGGCCCAAGCGCCGATGGTTTCGAAACCTACGGCGTCACCGGCGTGGCGCTGATCACGTTCATTCTGCTCGGCGTGTCCAACCCGGTCGTGCAGGTACAGCTGCTCGTATGGATCTTCGTGATGCGCATCGCCATGCTGGTCGCCAGCGCGGTCGCATACTTCGTCAACACAGCCATCGCTAGCGCGCGATTCAAGAACGCTGACAAGATGAACTTCGAGTCGCCGCTCACGTCGCTGGTATGGATCACCTCGCTGGTTTCGATCTCTCTGACGTACCTGATCTCCTACTACATGATTCCGGATCTCGCCGGCGACACCACGCAGTGGTGGAAGCTCGCGACGATCATTTCCTGCGGAACTCTTGCAGGCGCGATCATTCCGGAGCTTGTAAAGGCATTCACCTCGACGGAATCCCGGCACGTCCGCGAAGTGGTCACCTCGGCGCAAGTCGGCGGTGCGTCGCTGGGAATTCTATCCGGCTTCGTGGCGGGCAATTTCTCCGCCTACTACCTCGGCTTGACGATGGTCATCCTGATGTCAATCGGATACATGTTCAGCCTCGGCGGCCTCAGCGCCATGATGATCGCCGCTCCCGTGTTTGCCTTCGGCCTAGTGGCATTTGGTTTCCTGGGAATGGGCCCCGTGACGATTGCGGTCGATTCGTACGGTCCCGTTACCGATAACGCGCAATCGGTTTACGAGCTATCCCTGATCGAAAACGTTCCCAACATCAAGCAGGAGCTCAAGACGGACTTCGATATCGACGTGAACTTCCAGCGCGCCAAGGACATGTTGGAAGAAAACGACGGCGCTGGGAACACGTTTAAGGCCACCGCTAAGCCTGTGCTGATCGGAACGGCAGTCGTTGGAGCCACTACGATGATTTTCTCGATCATCATGGCTCTGACGAATGGACTCACGGAGAATGTCGCCAAGCTCTCGCTGCTCCATGCTCCGTTTGTCCTCGGCTTGATCACGGGAGGCGCCATGATTTTCTGGTTCGTTGGCGCATCCACGCAGGCTGTGACCACAGGCGCTTACCGCGCGGTCGAATTCATCAAGGCAAATATTAAGCTCGAGGGCATCGAAAGGGCCTCTGTGGAAGACAGCAAGAAGGTCGTCGCCATCTGCACGAAATACGCGCAGATGGGCATGTTGAACATCTTCATCGCTGTGTTCTTTGCCGCACTGTCATTCGCGTTCGTCGAACCCTTCTTCTTTATCGGCTACCTGATCTCCATCGCGATTTTCGGATTGTACGAGGCTATCTTCATGGCCAATGCCGGCGGCGCATGGGACAACGCGAAGAAGATCGTGGAAGTCGAGCTAAAGCAGAAAGGAACTCCGCTGCACGACGCCACGGTTGTCGGCGACACGGTCGGCGATCCTTTCAAGGACACGTCGTCCGTTGCGCTCAACCCGGTGATCAAGTTCACCACGCTCTTCGGCTTGCTGGCAGTAGAGTTGGCCGTTGATCTCGCGTCGAAGAACCCGGAGCTAACCCACATCCTCGCGGCCGTGTTCTTCCTGATTTCGTTCTTTTTCGTCTACCGGTCGTTCTACGGCATGCGAATCAAGGCGGGAGCTTAGGAAGAGTTCTGAGCGGGATAGCCAACAGTCTAAATTGAAACTGGGAGGGCTTCGGCCCTCCCTTTTTATTTGCACGCAGCTTGTCGCTAGGACTTGATCACGCCGAGGAACTGGTTCGGATCGTTCTTGAAACCTGGAAAAACCGTGCTGAGATCGCGCCCGCCAAGATGCTTCGTCATTACTTCGCCGAGCACGCTGCGGTAGTCGGTGGTGACCGCAAGATCGCGCCCCTCGTAAAGCTGCCCGTCGTTCATCCCCGGCCAGCGCGAGTACACTTTTCCGCCCTTGATATCGCCGCCCATCAGTAGCATGCAATTCGCATGGCCATGATCGGTGCCGCGGTTTCCGTTCTCATGCGCCGTCCGGCCGAATTCAGACATGCTGACGAACACGACATCGCCCATACGGTCGCCCATATCCTGATGGAATGCGGCGATTCCCTGCCCCAGGTCGCGCAGCAGATTCGAGAGCTGCCCTTGCACGCCGCCCTCGTTGACATGATGATCCCAACCGCCGCTATCGAGAAATGCGACTTCGAGCCCGAGATCAGCCTTGAAAAGCTCTGCGATCTCCATGAGGCTTTTGCCAAAACGGCTGGTGGGATAATCCGCGCCGTTTTCAGGCGCATACGAATCGGGGTTGATTTTCTTTAGCTGGTCAATCGCTTCGAAGGTTTCCGCGCCGACGCCGCGCATCGCTTGATCAACCGTCTGCGCGTACATCGCCTCAAAGCCGCCCTCGACGGTCTGTTGCGGGCCGTACATCTTGAATTGCTTCAGGTCCGGGATGGCCACGGCAGGCGCGCTGCCCGCGAGTGTCCGCGGCAGGTACGGGCCGAACGCGACGGCGCGGAAGGGCGACGGCTGCTCCTCGTGCATGGATTGCAGCGCGCGGTTGAGCCACCCATCGTCGGTGGATTTCACGCCGGGTGTGCCGGATTCCATGAAATCCTGCGCGTCAAAATGCGAGCGCGAAGGGTCTGGTGAGCCGACTGCCTGCACGATCGCGAGCTGTCCATTCTGAAAGAGCGGCTGCAACGGCTGCAGGCTCGGATGCAAGCCGAAGAATCCGTCGAGGTCGAGCGCGGCGTCCGTGCCTCCGCGGCGCGGCTCAGGGATCGCGATCGTCGGGCGCAGCCGATAATAATTCGGCTCACCGAACGGGACCACGACGTTCAAGCCATCCATCGCGCCACGTTGAAACAGCACGACCATTTTCTTTTTGTTCGAGCCCGTCGTAGCCGCAACTGCTCGCTGCAGAAAGGAAGGCAGGGACGCCATCCCCAGCATCGCGATGCCGCCATTCTTCAAGAAATATCGCCGGGAAATGTTCATCTTCATTCTCCCTAACGGCGCTGAAATTCGGGCGTGCCGAGGACCAGCCCGGAAAGCAATCCTTCATTCACTTGTTTCACTGGATCATCCAGTTTCGCTTGCAAAATCTGCGGATCGTTCAGCCGGGTTTCAAGCGTCTGGCGTGTTGCCGGCTCGATTTGGCCGCCGAGGAAAATATCGAGCGCGCGGGCGAGCGCCATCTCCGGATCCTTCGAAGCGCCGTCGCCGAAGATCGCGCCCAAATCCACGCTGGTTCCGGCGAGATGCCCGTTCGAGAACGCGAGCGCAAAGTTCAGGCGGTTCAAGAGCGCGCCGGTATTGACCCACGTTTCAGACTTGTCCGAATAACCCGTAGGTGGCTGGCACAAAAAGAGGGGTTCGCCCATTCGTCCAACCCATTGTGCTAGCGGCAGCGAAATCGTCACTTGGGCGTTCAGCGCGCGGGCCGTGCTGGAAACAAGTTCGAATGGCGTCTTTACCTTCGCGCGATAGGTTTGCTTCGACCAGAACTCGGGCGAATAAATCATAGTTTTCATCACGCTG